>NZ_GG668519.1:608542-656221 GCF_000160615.1 Mobiluncus mulieris ATCC 35243
GGAATTCCGACAAACTGACGACTGGAATCCAAATAAATTGGCGACTAGATTTACGCTAAATTGACGACTAGCACCTCATGACCCCCAGAAACCCCCGCCGCACCGGCCGATGTACCGGAATCGGGACAAAATGCACAAAATACGCCCAAAAAACCGAGCTTTTAAGCAAATTCTCCCGACTCCGGTACACCCCAGCCACCAGCACCCCCAAAAAATTCCCGCAGACCAAAACCCCAAGACAAAATCCCGTTTTGCCGCTAATCTAAAGAAGGGGCAAGACCCACTCTCCGTTCCGGAGAGGAATCAACGAAGATACTCTAAATAAGGGGGACAAATGAAGAAACTAATCAACGGCGTCGAAGACGTCATCACGGATACTTTACGTGGGGTAGCCGCAGCCGACCCGCGTGTTGAAGTGGACGCAGACTTGAAGGTCATCTATCGCAAGGCGATGAAGTCCGGCAAGGTCGGCCTGGTGTCCGGCGGCGGTTCGGGTCATGAGCCGCTGCACGGGGGCTATGTCGGACACGGTATGTTGGACGCGGCCGCAGCCGGTGAGGTATTCACTTCCCCCACCCCGGAGCAAGTCCTGCTGGCCACCCAAAAGGCCGACCAAGGCGCGGGTGTGTTGCATATTGTCAAGAACTATACCGGCGATGTGATGAACTTCGATATGGCTGCCGAAATGGCCGACGCCGAGGACATCAAGGTGAAGTCCATTGTGGTCGCCGATGATGTGGCGGTGCAAGACTCGCTTTACACGGCCGGGAGGCGCGGAGTTGGCCTGACGGTGTTGGTTGAAAAAATCGTGGGCGCGGCCGCCGAAGCGGGTCGTGACCTGGATGGTTGCCTGGCGGTGGCACAGAAAGTCTGTGACCGGGGTCGTTCCATGGGTATGGCGTTGACCAGTTGCACGGTTCCCGCTGTGGGGCATCCGACCTTTGACCTGCCCGCTGACGAGATGGAAATCGGCATCGGGATTCACGGCGAGCCGGGACGCGAACGCGTCAAGCTGGAGGATGCCAAGTCGATTGCCCGACGCCTGGTAGAGCCGATTCTTGAGGACTACGATTTCAGCGGCGACCCGGTGATTGTGTTGATGAACGGCATGGGCGGCACGCCCCTGTCAGAATTATATTTGATGTACGCCGAGGTCAAAGCCCTGTTGGACACGAAGGGTATCGAAGTGGCACGCGTGTTGGTGGGTAACTATATAACCAGCCTGGACATGGCGGGCTGCTCGGTAACTTTGCTGTCGGCAGATACGGAGTTGTTGGAACTGTTTGATGCTCCGGTGGACACCGCCGGGTTGCGTTGGGGGATGTAAGTTCATGAGTAGCTTCTCTATAGACACCGCGAAAGCCTGGATGCAGGCCTATGCCCAGGTGTTAGAAGAAAACAAGGAATATCTCACCGAGTTGGACTCGGCTATTGGGGACGCGGATCACGGCACCAATATGGCACGCGGCATGAACGCGGCGGTGGAACCCGCGAATCTCGACCAGCCGGATTTGGCTACTTTATTCAAAAAGGTCGGCCTGGCTTTGGTTTCCAAGGTCGGCGGCACAGCTGGTCCGCTCTATGGCACATTCTTTATGCGGGCTGCCAAGGAAACCGGGGATGCGGGAAGCCTGGACGCTGCCGGTTTGTCGCGCGTGTTGCACGCCGGATTGCAAGGGGTGTTGGATCGCGGCAAGGCCGAGCTACAGGACAAAACCATGGTCGATGCTATGACCCCCGCCCTGGAGGCTTTCGATGCGGCGGCGGCCACAGGCTTGACGGCGGCCGCCACCGCTGCCGGAAAAGCCGCCCGCGCTGGTGCCGAGGCCACCACGCCACTGCTGGCACGCAAAGGGCGTGCGTCCTATCTGGGTGAACGCTCGGTGGGACACCAAGATCCGGGGGCTACTTCCAGCGCGTATCTCTTCGAGACGCTTGCGAAAGTCGTAAGCTAAACCAGAACCGTTTCGGGGTGTCCGCTGGTGGTTCCGGTGGGCACCCCGGTATTTAGCGCCAAATCATAACTGTTAGCAAGGAGGAATAATGACTCAGGTCGGTCTGGTGGTTGTCTCGCATTCCCGCGCCTTGGCCGAGGCCGCCGTGGAGCTGGCTCTCATTATGGTGCACGGGGATAAACCGCCGCTAGAAATCGCCGCTGGCACGGATGATGGTGGTTTCGGTACAGACGCGGTGGCGGTGATGGAGGCCATAATGTCTGCTAACCAAGGCGATGGGGTCGCGGTGTTTACCGACTTGGGTTCCGCGTTGACCTCCACGGATATGGCTCTGGAAATGCTAGCGGACATGGGAGAAGAAATCGAGGTGCGCGTGTTGCCAGCGCCTTTTGTCGAGGGGCTGACCGCCGCCGTGGTTCGGGCGGCTCTCGGGTCAGACCTCGACACGATAGAGTCCGAGGCGGTAAACAGCTTGGCTCCAAAGTTGGAACACTTGGGGGTAGCGGAGCCGCCGGTTGCGGGAGCGTTGCCAGGCGCGGCGTCATTAGGCGCCAGCGATTCGGAAGCCCCTCATGAAACCCCACCTGACGCCCAACAGCTTGTCCAAGTGGTGAACCGGGACGGGCTGCACGCCCGCCCCGCTGCGGCTGTGGCTTCCCTGGCGCAAACTTTCCCTGGTGAAGTCATGCTGGATAAATCCGGGCGCCGTGCCAACGCTAAGAGTCCCATCAGTATCGCCACTCTCGCGGTGGCTTGCGGGGATAATGTCCAGGTTTTGGGCTACGGGGAACAAGCCGAGGCGGCCGTGACAGCCATAACCAAGCTAATCGCCAGCGGTTTTGGCGAGGAACGCGGCAAAATCCCCCTCCCAGACACCACCTCTAATTCCACCCCGGACACGACCCCGGCGGCTGTCCCGGCCGCAGAACCCGACTCAAAGCCAGGAACAAACACTCCAACCCCGCCACGCCCCGTCTGGCACGCCCCTTGGGAAACCCCCACAGCCCTAAAACAATAAAATCAGCGACAAAACCCAAGGTCAAAGACCATCGACCCGCGCTGCCTCCAGGGTATTGCCAGAGTCCGGTGCCCTGCCGACGCGAATATCTCGACCAGGAACTTCAAGGTCGGGAGCTAGGCGTGGTTAAAACCTGGGGAAAATCCGCACCACCTCGAAATTCATACTGAATTCTTCATAAGGATTGTATTTTCTTTGCTGAAATCAAATATGCTATTCCCAGCGCCACGGAAATAATCAGAAAACCAACCGCATAATAAACGTAGGTAATAGTTGCAGGGCTTGTGCCCCATACTACAATCACACCTAAGAACAATCCCCAAGAAATTCGGGAAAGGTGCAACAACAGGGCTTGTTTTCGCCAAGCAGTATAAAGATAAGCCAAGAACATAAAGAACCCTGCAACAATCGCGAAAATACGACCCGCCAAATCCGCGTGGGCACAGGCCAAAACCAGCAAAGCAAATGATACGATAGTTATAAACCCTGCTGCAGACCCATCCAGAAATTCCCGATCCCCAGGCTGTAGAATATCTTTTTTCTTACTCATGCCATTCACACCCTTTCTCTCATTGGGGCTTTACCGTATACGTGTATCCGCCATTGGATCCGAAAGAAGGCAGAAATTCGGCCACAATCACCACACCGCTCCCGCCAGCGGCAGCATATGCCACTTCTCCCATGGACATTGTTATCAGCTTAACTACAGCTAACAGTTTGCTTATCTCGGCATTATTAATTTTCGAGGTAACTTGACTAGAACTGTACTTTGATAGCAGCTGCGGGGAGGCTTGAGCACTTATGGGACATGTTTGGCTAAAGCAAAGACTCAGAACCAACGTTGACACAAAAGCGGTTTTCTTCAGCGAAATCATTCCAATTATCCTCCGTGTTGTTATCGTTAGGGGACTTGGACACCCGCGACGCAAGACCGCCTACAAGTTGGATAAAATGTACCATACGGTGTTGTGACTGTCAACGCTTCGATGTGTATTTTATGCATGTTGAGATTGAAATAAGGCTGACCTTGCTTTATTGGTATTTATTTTGTCAGGTCATTTTCAATAAGAGAGATTATGCGCCATGTCTGCATGTAAACGAGTGTACTTCGAAGTTCCGACGAAGAACACGGAGAGATACCCGCGTCCGCCCACACGTATCCTCCCCTGTCCCAGATGCGCCGAGCTCAAACCCAATCCGCCCCCCGCCACCCCCCGTCTGGCACGCCCCTTGGGAATCTTAAAGCCGCTATTCCCCCAAAACACACCCTGGATTCGGTAAAATCAGGGGCGTGCAATATCATCCTGACTTTCTCGGTGCTGGGTTCGAGGCCGCCCGCCTAGACTTGGAACCAGACCAGTTTTCCACGCGTAGTATCACCCTGACCCGATATCTGCCAGCCAAAGACCCCAAGGCCGCACTACCAGACCGGGTCGTGCCAGACAATCTCGTGGTGGGGGGCGCCCCGAGCACTGATTCTTTTACAGTCCTGCCACCAGAGGCTTCCCCCCAACAGCCCGGGGAACCCGGCACTTGCTATCACGAGTCCAGCACTCGCAAGGGCGAGCTACCGCCACCCTTGGCCAAGCCCCTGACGCAAGCCCAGCAGCAAGACCCAGCATGTCTCCGCGAATACCTGAGCCGGGAACTGGACGGCCGGGATTTGCACACCGCCACCAAATGGCAGCTGGCGTCCAGCGACCCGAAATTTGTGCTGGTTTATGTCCACGGTTGGAATGATTACTTCTACCAATCACACCTGGCGCGGATGTTCAACCACCTGGGTGGGGCGTTTTACGCGCTTGACCTGCACCGTTATGGGCGTAACACGCCCCAGTGGCAGGGCAAGCCGTGGAATGGTTACACCGAAGATTTCACGAATTACGACCCGGAGCTAAATTGGGCGGTGGCTCATGCCCGCGAGGAGCATCCCGGTTTGCCGCTGCTGGTCATGGGACATTCTATGGGTGGGCTGGTGGTTTCGGGTTGGGCGGCGCGCCACCACAATGATTTCGATGGCCTTATTTTCAACTCGCCGTGGCTGGTTCACGATGTCAGTGGTGTCCCAGCCGGCGAGCAGTTACGGCGGCTTTTCGCGGATTATGGGCGGGCGAAACGCTTTGCTTTGCCCCAAGGCCCCGACATGGTGTATTCGGATTCCTTGGTGGGCTACCGGGCTATCGGCTCGCCGCTGCCGCGTCGCTTGGTGCCTTTCCAAAATGATCCGAGCGTGGCGGGGTGGATAATCAACCCCAAGTGGCGGATTTTGACGGGTGCCCCGATGGTGACGGGCTGGATTTCGGCGGTGTTCCAAGCCCATCGCTGGCTTGTCACCGAGGCTACGTTCCCGGATAAACCGGTGTTGTGTCTCAGCGGGAATCACCGCTTGGATTCCCGCTACCAGGCCGAAGTCACGCGAGTGGATGCTATCATGAAGCAGCGTCGTGATTTACGACGCACCCAGCATGGTGACTCTCCGTGGCGGCGTTTCTGGCAGGATAACGCCGCTTGGCTTCAAGACCCCTTCCGCACTGCGCGTTCTGTCCCCGGCGTGGATTCCGGCCAGCCGTACGCCTCAGCTTTGGTGGGTTGGACCGAGGCGGCACGCCACACCGACACGGTTTTGAACGGGGAGCTGATTGGGCAACGCGCCCGGGAATTGTTCGGGGATAACCTCACGTTCCGGTTGCTGTCGGGTTACCACGATTTGACTTTGTCCCAGCCGCTGGAGCGGGCACAGTTCTTTGCGGGAATCTCGGATTGGTTGGCCGCCTCCGGTATCCTCGACTGAGGTTTCCCGTCAAAGGGTGGCGTTTCGGGCACCAGTCGGGGTGGCTTGACTGGGTAGCTGCGCCGCGACCGCCGCTCCCGGCGGATTTCGGGTTTCCTTTCGGCTTCATGAGGTGCCAGCCAAAATTGTCGGCATCTCACCGGTTCTGTCTGCGCAACTCTAAACTTTTTGTGCCACTTAGTTTATCGGCTCTTTTTCGGCAAGAAAGCTTGCGCGCTGTGCCTACAAGGAAAAGGCATGCTACTGGGGCTTAGGCACCTCGCTTAGAATTGGTTTCCCCGCAGGCGGTGCCGGCGGGGAAACCAATTAACTCCTCATGAAACCGATTAAACCGACTTCAAGAAATCATCCGTCGAGGAATCACCCCCGGCTTTTTCGGCCACCGCCGCGCGACCTGCCTCGAGGCGAGCCACCGGCACCCGGAAAGGCGAGCAGGACACATAGTTCACGCCTACCCGGTGGAAGAACTGAATCGAGAGCGGATCGCCGCCGTGCTCCCCACAGATACCCATGGACAAATCCGGCTTCGTGGAGCGACCCCGCGCCACGCCTTCGGCGATAACCCGGCCGACCCCGTGCACGTCGATGGATTCAAAGGGGGATACTCCAAAGATTCCGGCCTCGACATACTGGGGGAAGAACACGCCTTCCACGTCATCACGGCTGAACCCCCAGGTGGTCTGGGTCAAATCGTTGGTACCGAAGCTAAAGAAATCGGCTTCTTTCGCTATGGTTTCGGCGGTCATCGCGGCGCGCGGCAGCTCAATCATGCAGCCGACCGGAACCTCGAATTGCACTCCGTATTCGGCCTGCACCGACTTGATGACTTCTTCGGCCTCATCACGCACAATCTGGAGCTCGCGGGTGGAACCAATCAGCGGCACCATAATCTCGGGATGCGGATTCTTGCCTTCCTTCTTCAGCTCGCAGGCCGCTTGTACCAGGGCGCGCATCTGCATCTGGAACAGACCCGGCAGGTAGATACCCAAACGTACCCCGCGCAAGCCCAACATCGGGTTGGCTTCGTGCATGCGGCGCACCGCTTGCAGCATCTTCGTATCGGCCTCGGGCAGTTCCTGGCCTTGGGCACGTGCCACGGCTTCCTTTACTTCCAGACCCAACAAATCCGGCAGGAATTCGTGCAGCGGCGGGTCAATCAAACGCACCGTCATGTGTTTGCCGTCCATGATTTGCAGCATTTCTTTAAAGTCACCCTTCTGCAGGGGCTCCAAAGCGTCCAAGGCTGCCTGGCGCTCCGTCGAGCCTTCCGGCGAGAGGATTAGTCGTTCCACCAAGGGGCGGCGATCGCCGAGGAACATGTGCTCGGTGCGGCACAGCCCAATGCCTTCCGCGCCGAAAGATAACGCCCGTCGGGTGTCTTGAGGGTTGTCAGCATTAGTGCGCACTAACAGTTTACGTACCCGATCAGCGTGGGTCATGGCGCGATCTACGGCTTTAATCAAGTCGATGTCATCCTCGTCGGCTGCCATTTTCAAGGCGGCCTCTAGGCCGTGGGACAGATAGGTGGTAACCGGGGAATCCATCACTGGGACTTTACCGAGGAATACTTCCCCGGTAGAACCGTCGATGGAAATCTCGTCGCCTTCACGCAGTACCTTGTCGCCCACGGTTGCGGTCTTCTCCACCGCGTCCACGGCAATGTTTTCCGCACCTACCACAGCGGTTTTGCCCATGCCACGCGCCACCACTGCTGCGTGTGAGGTTTTCCCGCCCCGAGAGGTCAACACGCCATTAGCTGCCACCATGCCGCGTAGGTCATCGGGATTGGTTTCCCGGCGCACCAAAATACAGGGAACCCCAGCTTTTTCCGAGGCTTCGGCCGCGTCATTATCGAAGACAATTTTGCCAAAGGCAGCGCCGGGCGAAGCCGCCATGCCCTTGGTGAATACCGCCGGTTTGGCCGAAGCATCGAACATGGGGAACATCAGGTTTTGTAACTGTTCGCCGGTGACACGGGTCAAAGCTTCATCGGTGGTAATCAGGCCTTCATCAACCAGCTGCGAGGCGATACGGAAAGCCGCCCCTGCGGTGCGTTTGCCAACCCGGACTTGCAGCATCCACAGTTTGCCACGCTCGATAGTGAATTCGATATCACACATGTCCTGGTAGTGGGTTTCCAGGCGACGCATAATGCCGAGTAGTTCGTCATAGGATTTTTTGTCGTGTTTCTCCAGGTCTGTCAGGGCTTCAGTGTTGCGGATACCCGCCACCACGTCTTCGCCTTGGGCATTCATTAGGATGTCGCCGTAAACCCCGGGGCGTCCCGAGGAGGGGTCGCGGGTAAAGCACACCCCGGTACCGGAGTCTTCACCCATATTGCCAAACACCATGGTCACAATGTTGACGGCAGTGCCCAGTTCGTGGGGGATGCGTTCACGCCGGCGGTAAATCCGGGCGCGTTCCGAATTCCAAGAGCGGAATACGGCCTCGATGGCCATATCCAGCTGGACGCGCGGCTCTTGTGGGAAGGGTGTGCCGGTTTCTCGTTGGACAATGGCTTTGAATTGTTCGGTCAGTTCTTTCAAGTCCTCAGTGGTCAAATCGGTATCAGCCTTGGTGCCGCGCTGATGCTTCATCGAGTCGAGCGCGTCCGAGAATAAATCCCCATCGATGTCTTGCACGGTTTTACCAAACATTTGAATCAAACGGCGGTACGAATCCCAAGCAAAGCGTTCATTGCCGGACTTAGCGGCCAATCCCAGCACGGATTTATCGTTCAATCCCACATTCAAAACGGTTTCCATCATGCCAGGCATCGAGAATTTCGCCCCGGAACGTACCGAAACCAACAGCGGATCCTCGGGGGCTCCCAGCCTCCGTCCCACATTTGCTTCAACTTCCCGTAAAGCCTTGGTGACTTGGACGGTCATCTCTTCGGGAACCGTACCGTCGCGCAAATATGCCCGGCAAGCATCAGTGGTGATGGTGAATCCGGGAGGAACTGGCAATCCCAGGTTGTTCATTTCGGCCAGGTTTGCGCCCTTGCCACCCAAAAGATCCTTCTGATCTTTATTGCCTTCCTCGAATCGGTAAACATATTTAGGCATAAATTAAGCCTCCATTATCGTCGTGTTTTGTGCGCCAAACGCGCCGCTCCCATCCTAACAATTTTTGGCGCTCTCGCCTATACGATACAAAAAGCTCTTTACGCAATCTTTACTTTGTGGTTCTGTCTGGCTCTAACGAATCCCGTTAGCCCCTCTATGCCCGACTCGGATTGCCTACTGTGTTTGCTTTCCGACACTCGTTACGGCCAGCACTGTCCACACTCGCCCCTGAGTGTCAACCAGGTGATAAACCGGCATGGAGACGATACTGCCGTCTTTTTGCTTTACAGGCGCATTAGCTAGCTTTGCTTCCACCAATTCGATTTTGCCGACAATTTTTGCTGGGGCTTTACCCAGCGGGTCGAATACGTCTATCGGACCGAATTTCGGGTCGTTTAGTCGTTCCACTGCTTGTTTTTCAGAGATAACCTGATAGTCCCCTACTTTGGTTTCTCTACCAAGATTGGCTCGAATCGAGGCCAGTCCTTTGGAGGAAACCACGGCTCTCCAGGTTTGAGTCTGGGTTTGTCCCGGCATTTTAACGGGCACATCAACAGTGGTCAGGCCGTCTTTTTGGACTGCCCCGACCTGAGTGCTCACCACGGTAGCGCCTAAGGATTTGGCCACCTTGTTAACTTCTTCCACAGCCTGTTGCGCGGAGGGGGCTTCCCCGGCCACTTTCATCACGCAGTTGGCGGGACTCGGAGAGGGCGACTGGGTCACCTGTGATTCCGCTATATCGGTCTGGTCTGGAGTGGTAAGGTTTTCTGCGGTTTCATGAGGTGCTGGCTCGCTCGGCGGTTCTGTGTCCGAATTCCGGCGGGTCAAAACCCGCAGTTCACCAATCTCAACGGCTTCATCTCTCGGGGCTATACCCGGGTAATAGTTGTAAACCTGGGTCTCGCCAGAAGCCACGCCAGGAGCCTCGGTTTCTTTCCCCGGTTTATCCGGATTAGTGGAAGTCCCGTGAGTGACAGTACTGTTAGGATTCGCCATACCGGGACGCACTGCCGGGGGCACGGCCTCGGTGGGGGTTTCTGTTGGCGTCACCTGCGGTTGCTTCGGAGTCGGTTTTACTTCCGGCAGTTCCGGGCGTGGCACCGGTTCCCCCTTGGGAGGTATTTTCGGGTTGGTCGGGCGATTCGACGGCGACGTATTTCCCCCGGAATTCCCGGATGGTTGTGTTGAAGAGCTGGGTTTCGGACTTTCGTTGCGCCTGCCCAGTTCCACATTTCCATCCCCGGGGGTTACCGGCACGCACTCCATCCGCAAAGCGGCGGGATTACTGAAGTCTAACGAGGTTAACTCACCCACGGTCACGGTCAGAACGGCTCCGCTGGTGTCTTTCACGATGAATCCGGATTCGTTCTTTTTAACCGCACCTTTAATTCCCAGAGAATCAGCTACTTTCTGGATTTTCCCAGAGGAAACCTCCGCGCCTTGGCTCAACCGGTAGACCGGAGCCTTGGTCGTGGCGGTCGAGAAATCTTCGGCCGCTACAAAGTCGACTTCACCGACTTCGGAAAGTCGTTCGGCCGCTCCCGGAATCGCGGGACGCAGTTTCGCTGCTTCCAAGCGAGGTGAACTTTGGTAGGTTGGTCGTCCGGAATCCTCGGGGTGTGGAACTGTGGTGTCCCCTTGACCGAGTGTTGCCCAGCCGGTCAATCCCACTGCGGTAACGGTGGCTGCAGCACTTAACCCCCACCACCACGAGTGTTTCGAGGCACCGGCGCGCGGATGTAGCGCCACCACATTATCGGAGGCAACAGTTTCAGCTTCAACTACCCCAGCGTTCGCTGCTGGCGTAAATTCTAAACCTTGTGCTGACATTTTCGCAGCTATCTTCGCCCGCAAAGCCGTTATATCAATTTCGAGATTCTGGGCAGGGTCAAGCTCACTTAGGGCATGAAGTCCCTCGGTGTGGCTTTCGCGGTGTTCCACGTCCCTGTCCTTTCTTGCTATCTCTAGGTTTTCTCGGTTCGGCTTGGGCGTTGGCGGATTCATGAGGTGCTAGCCGTAATATGCTCAAAACTTCTAGTACCCAGCTCTCCTGTTTCTCAAGCCTTGCAATTAGTATCTGTAAGCAACACGGCGTTTCTTACAGGCGATTAAGTATTCCGTGCTATCGCCTCTTCCAGTCGTTTCCGCGCCCGTGACAGTGCCACATCAGCGGCGTTTCGAGACACTCCCAGATAATCCGCCAGGGCTTGTCCGGTCAGCCCTTCCCAGGCAACAGCGAGAATGATTTCTCGGTCGCGCTCGGAGAGTTCTGCCAGCACGGTGCGCATCCCCTGGTTTTCCATCACCAAGCTCGCTGGGTCATTGCTATCCACCGAGTCCAGGCTCTCCGTAGCATCCCCCAGCGGCAAAGATTTCTTTTTCCTAAACCAGTTGGATAGAGTCAACCCGGCGGTCTTGTACAGCCAAGGCAGCTCTGCGCCGTCAGGGACTTCATCTCTTTTGCGCCACAGCACCACAAAAGTTTCTGCCGCTAAATCTTCGGCTTCCGCGTAAGCACCACGCCGGTACAAGAATTTGACTATGGCCTTACCATGTTCAGAGAATACCGACTCGAACCACTGTTCATCATGCGCGGCGGTCATCTAGAGAAATCCTCCGTAAACAGGTACCAGGGGTCGAAAGGCTCAAATCCAAAGCCTACCTACATTTCTAGGTATTTTACCGTTTTATGACCTAGCTGCTCAATCGTTTGGAGCTAGATTCTCCAAACGATTGAGCGCCTGCGTTCACTCAAGTCCGATGCCTAGCTTGGTTCACCAGTACTTCCCGGCATTCCACCGCTACCACTATTGTCCTCAGAGGTGTCCCCAGCGTTTTCCGGCTGGGATTGGGGACTCGCCGGACTCCCCACTGTCACCGCTTGAGAGTCTTCAGCTTGTTGCGCGGCGAGTTCAGCTTCCCGAATGGTGGCGGCAGTTACATCCTCAAGTCGGTGACGCTTCGAGGCACGCCCTTCGGGCAAGCCGTCTTGACCAGTGAAAGTGAAGGTGGCGGCATCGTCGAATTCCCAGTCGATACCGTTTACCTTGTCCTCCGAAGCATGTTTGATAAACTTCGGATCCACATCGGCAAGCACCGTCTGTCCTTCGTGCAGCTCGTTGAACAGGATTTTTTCGGACAACACGTCTTCGATTTCGCGTTGCACTGCCCGACGCAAGGGGCGCGCCCCCAGAGTCTTATCAAATCCCTTGTACGCCAGCAAAGCTCGAGCCTCCGGGGTCAGTTTGATAGCCATGCCTTGTTCCAGCATCCGATCATCGAGTTTCTTAATCATCAAATCGACAATCTTGAGGATTTCCTCCTTTTGCAGCTGCGGGAACACTACGACTTCATCTACACGGTTCAAGAATTCGGGGCGGAAATGCTGTTTGAGTTCTTCTTGTACTTTGCCTTTCATCCGCTGGTAGTCGGTGGCCAGCTCCCCGCTAGCTTGGAAACCGGTCAACACCCCCTTGTTGATGTCGCGGGTACCCAAGTTCGTGGTCATGATGATAATCGTGTTCTTGAAATCCACCAAGCGCCCTTGGGAATCGGTAAGGTGGCCTTCCTCCAACACCTGCAGCAGCGAGTTGAAAATATCGGGGTGAGCCTTTTCTACTTCGTCAAACAACACCACGCTAAAGGGTTTACGGCGCACCTTTTCTGTCAGCTGCCCGCCTTCATCGTAACCTACGTACCCAGGCGGGGAGCCAAACAAACGTGACGCGGTGTGCTTCTCGGAGAATTCAGACATATCGAGTTGAATCAAAGCATTTTCGTCCCCGAACAGGAACTCTGCCAGCGCCTTGGCCAGCTCGGTCTTACCTACCCCGGTGGGGCCTGCGAATATAAACGAACCGCCGGGACGCTTGGGGTCTTTCAAACCGGCACGAGTACGGCGAATCGACTGGGACACAGCTTTCACCGCTTCGTTTTGACCAATAATCCGCTTATGCAGTTCGTCTTCCATGCGCAACAGCTTCGATGACTCCGCTTGGGTCAGCTTAAACACGGGAATTCCGGTGGCCATCGCCAAGACTTCAGCAATCTGCTCCGCATCGACCACTAACTTGGTTTTATCTTCACCCGAACGCCACTGTTCTTCCTTTTCGGCGCGTTCCGAAGCCAGCTTCTTTTCTTCGTCGCGCAGGCTCGCGGCTTTCTCGAAGTCCTGAGCATCGATAGCAGCCTCTTTCGCACGTCGGGTTTTCGCAATTTTCTCGTCTACTTCTTTGAGTTCCGGGGGGGCAGTCATTCGCTGAATACGCAGGCGTGCCCCCGCCTCGTCAATCAGATCGATAGCTTTGTCCGGCAAGAACCGGTCGGAAATATAGCGGTCGGCCAACTGCGCGGCACTAGCAACTGCCGCGTCGGTAATCATCACCCGGTGGTGGGATTCATACCGGTCGCGCAGCCCCTTCAAGATTGCCACGGTTTCTTCCACGCTGGGTTCCTCGACTCTAACAGGCTGAAAGCGCCGTTCCAAAGCAGAGTCTTTCTCAATGTACTTGCGGTATTCTTCCAGGGTGGTTGCTCCGATGGTTTGCAGTTCCCCGCGCGCCAGAATCGGTTTCAAGATGGACGCCGCATCTATAGCACCTTCAGCCGCGCCGGCACCTACCAAAGTGTGAATCTCGTCAATAAACAGGATAATGTCACCGCGAGTACGGATTTCTTTCAGAACTTTTTTCAACCGTTCTTCGAAATCACCGCGGTACCGCGAACCCGCGACTAATGAACCCATGTCCAAAGAATAAAGCTGCTTGTCCTTCAGGGTTTCGGGTACATCCCCACGCACAATACTTTGGGCCAGACCTTCAACTACAGCGGTTTTACCGACCCCGGGTTCACCCACCAAAACCGGATTGTTCTTGGTGCGACGCGACAGAATCTGCATCACCCGCTCCATCTCTTTGGTGCGCCCAATAACGGGGTCAAGTTTGTTTTCTTGCGCTGCCTGGGTCAAGTTGCGCCCAAATTGATCCAGCAGCGCCGAGTTGCCGCCCCGGGGGTTGTCGGCACGACCCCCGCCAACGCCAACCACGTCACGGTCACTACCCGGCGCATTTCCTCCCTGGAATCCACTGAGCAATTCGATAACAGTTTGGCGCACGGTGTTCAAATCCGCCCCCAGGTTCACCAACACCTGCGAGGCCACCCCGTCACCCTCGCGCAGCAAACCCAGCAGAATATGTTCGGTGCCAATATAGTTGTGCCCCAGCTGTAAGGCTTCACGCATCGAGTATTCCAAAACTTTTCGCGCCCTCGGAGTAAAGGGAATGTGCCCGGTGGTGGGTTGTTCGCCTTCCCCAATAATCTCAATAACTTGGGCACGCACAGCCTCGAGGGAAATCCCCATGGTTTCCAGGGCACGCGCGGCTATCCCGTCACCCTCATGAATCAAGCCCAACAGTAAATGTTCGGTGCCAATATAGTTTTGGTTCAAGCGCCTGGCTTCGTCTTGCGCCAACACCACCACGCGACGCGCCCGATCCGTAAATCTTTCAAACATTGGTTCCCCTCGTTTCTCTCACTTACACTCTAAGCCACCGCGCGGTGCTTTGCCGGCCTTGTTCACTACTGGCGGAGCGCTCTAAAACTCCAACAGTATGGTAAAAGGACCGTCATTGGTAAAGCTAAGCTGCATATCCGCCCCGAATACACCTCGTTCCACGCGCATCCCCATGCTTTCTAGCGCGACGCAGACCTCTTCTACCAGTGGGGCTGCGGTTTCCCCTGGAGCGGCACGAACCCATGAGGGGCGGTTACCTTTGCGGGCATCTCCGTAGAGCGTAAACTGACTGACGACCAGTACTGGCAGTCCCAAATCCAGGGCGGAAACTTCTTTGCCGCGCGCCTCGGCCAGTTTTTCCGAACCGGCCACATCCGTGTCATAGGCTCCCGGACCATCAAAAATTCGCAAATTAGCTACTTTACGTGCCACGGTCTGAGCCTCTTTCGGGGTATCTGTCGGGGTGACGCCCACCAATACCACCAGTCCTGGCCCTTCAAAACTGCCAGAAACCTTCCCTTCTACACTGCAACTCGCGCCTTGGGCACGTTGCACCACCGCTCGCATCTTGCCTCCTGTACTGCACTAATTCCCAATCCGAACGAGTGATTCCCCGCCCAATCCACTTTACCAGGGGGTGGGAGGCCGATTATTCGTGCCTCTCCCACCTCGGCGGTTTTGCCGCCAATACGTCACGGCGGGACGCACATCGGCTAGGTACACCCCCGGAATTATCAACGCTGTTAAAGCCCCAAACAATCCCACAGGACCAGCGGGAGTGAGTGCCAGAAAAGAAATCACTACAGCCAAACCATTCAGCAAGGCCCAAAAGTTACGGGTTCGTTTCCCTTCTGAAATAAAAGCTTGCTCCGGGGTGGTCAGCGTGTGATACAAGGCATAGCCAGACAGCACCATCACCACCGCTACCAAGGCAAACACCAGCCACATTTGCACATAGTTGATGATTCCGAACAGGCTTATCATTGCTTGTTTCCTTTCATTCCGATACCAATCCCCCGCTTGCCCTGCGGGGTAGTGCCTTTCCCGAAATTCCCTAAACCACCCAGTTTCCGTCCGTTTCCCCCGCGATGTGCCCGCATCCCTAGACCGGTGGCAAGCTTGGTGGCATCGAAACGTTTCGGGTTGTCCCCGCTGGGGTTCACGATTATAGTTTGCGCCGCGCGCACGGGATTTCCCTCCGGCCCAATCAGTTCCAGCAGCGCCTCGGGGTCGGTTTGCCGTTTCACCACGCCCAGAGCAATCTGACCGTCAGTGGGGTGATACGCCACCGAGGTCAAATTCCCCACCGGTTCTCCCGTCATAGCGAGTCGCAACTCAGTTCCTATCCGAGGCAACTCCTCGCTTGTCCCGTCTAAATCCAGAAACACCAGCCGGCGGGGTGGCCTCCCCCGGTTCACCAGTTTCGCGACGGTTTCTTGGCCGGTATAGCAGCCTTTATTCAAGGACACCGCGCTGCGCAGCCAATCGAGTTCGTGGGGCAGCATTCCAGGCATCCCTTCGCGTCCCAGTCGGGGTCGCCACCGGGCAATCCTCACGGCTTCCCATACCCCTAAATCCGCTTCTACCAGGTGGTTTGCCGCAGCCTGAGCTTCGAAGGTGGGGATGTTTTCCGGGGGTATCACGGCGAGGATTCTTTTTTCGGGTTCATGAGGTGCCAGCCCGGGATGCGATGCTTCGGGAAGAGTATAGACCGTGGTCTCTCCTACGGGTCGCGGCCAGGGGTCAATCCACACCACCTTCGCGAGTTCACCCAGACTGGCACCTAATGAACCCGCCAACACCACCGCCCCAGTGTCGCGCAATCCTAGCGAGGAACCCAGAAACCCGAGCACCACAAATTCTTGGCTACAATCAGTAATTTCCACCTTGCTTCGGAACCGCATTGCGTCCAGGAAAACCCGGGTAGCCTCGGGTACTTCCGTTAAAATCCAGGTATTATGACCGTCATCAACCAGGTAAAAAGCCAGTTCAATGCGCCCTTGCACATCTAGAACCAGGGCTTCGCTACCAACCCCTGGGGCGAGCCCAGCCAGCTTCTGGGTGGTAACGGTTTCCAGCCAGGATAACCTCGAATCACCGCTGACTCGTATCACTCCCAGGGGTACCCGCACAAAACCTGAACCGGTCAGGAGCTCATGGCCGCCACGATAGCCCGCCGACACTGGTAACCCTGGCCAGTCACGGTTTACTTGCGGATAAATTTCCACCTGTTCTCCCCTTTGTTTCCTAGAGTTCCCGTTTCTGTCCGACGATTTACTGATTTCAAGGCAAAACCGAGCCTTCCCCCACCAGCAGTCGAGCCAGTACATACACCGGAATCCCGGCCGCTAAAACCGGGATTAATGCCTGCGAGAAAACCGCACTGATAGTGGCCGGAGCCATGTCGGCACTAAACATCACCGTCAGCGACGCAAACATCAAACCGATTACGAGTCCCAGTACCACCCCAGAGGCTATAGCTGCAGGCAAGGCAGACAGGTGTTCCCCGGTGAAAATCATAAGATTTTCACGCATAACACTATACCAAACCATGATGAGTATCCCAGCGATAGCTCCGAAGAGCATAGAAAATGCCAGGGTGGTTCCCGCACGCGCTTTGACACTCCAGTTGGCGCTAATCCCCATTCCGGCGCATCCGCCCAACAAGGTTAAAGCGGCAGGAACCAGCAAGAAAAACCACATCGCATCCTTTTCCAGGACAATCCACGCCCCGCTGGTAGAGACCACCAGTAAACCCGCCACATTTCCCGACACAGATAACAGCAAATCGTGGCGGGGATAACGCCACATTTCAACTCCAAAAGCCGCCACTATCCCCAGCCCCACTATTTCAGTCACTATCGAAAAATCCCCGAAAGTTCTCGCGGCAAGTACCACGAGGATTCCCACCCCTCCAACCAGAGCCGCCGTAGCAGTGGGAGCCGGCAGGCGAATCAGGCGAGCCCACCCGAAAGCAAAACTCACCACACCAATGGCAGTTGCTACCGTCAAGATTTCGCGGGGCAACAAAAACAGTACCGCCAATAACAGGCACGCCACAGCAGTGACGATTTCAGGATGGGCACACAACACCCGACCCACGAGACTCTCAGGAACTTTCGGCAGCTTCTCCAGATGCGCCTGGGCGTGAACGCTGCGTCGGTCGCGCCGTTTAATTACCACCGTGTCGGTCATAGCTGGGCTTTGTGGACTTGGTTTCACCACATTTCGTGACGCTGATTCAGAACTTTGCTGATTGTCATACCCCGTTGCATCCGGACGGGGCACGGCCGACGGTTGGAACGGGGTTGCAGCATTCATGTTCAGATTATTTCACACAATCGTTGGGGTTTCACCTTTGGCGAAACGCTGGAGAGCCGGTTCTAAAAACTTCGCAGGCTCCAGTTACCTGGAGCCTGCGCGACATCAGCACCGCAAAGCGCCTGTCGGCGCGAAGGCCGCTCGTAGCGGCAGTTAATGGAGCCCGGGGCTTTCGCGACACCGATGTCTTGATTAAAAGATACCCCACTGTGGAGTGTTTCGCCAGTGCTTTGAAAAATAAATTAAAAACTGTGGGGTTTAACCTGACAATTCTTGTTCTAAAGGCGCTAGCGGTAAATACCGTTCCATTCCCAGTAACTTTGCTTCGCCTGCCTGCGAGTACCCAAAGTGCGACACCATGATTTCAGCCAAACCCAGTGGACTCCAATTGGCTTCCCTTTTACCCCGAAAGCTCTCGCCAGCTGTCTGTTGTATTTGGGCTACGAGAGACTCTAAAACGGGACGGTGACTGCAAATCACAACCCCGCTACTCATGAGCCCTTGGGAAACACAAGCTGACAGTAAAGCCTGCGCCGTTTCCGGATGCGACGCAAAGCCCGCCTCGCTAAGTGCCGCCGTATATTCAGCGGCGATTCCAGTCGCCTCCAGGTATGGTTCCACGCTAAGCGCGGCGCGTTTCCATGGCGAGGTCACTACCCGAGACACTCCGAAAGCCGCCAACACGGGCACCATGTCTCGAGCTTGTCGGCATCCCTTTTTCCGCAACGGTCGCAGGGCGTCATCGCCCGCCCAGTCCTCGCGAGCCTTAGCCTTGGCGTGACGAAACAGTACCACCGGCGCACTGCAGCCCCACCCGGCAGCTAGCAACTGCCCGGCGCGCCGAGCTAAACCCCGATCAAACTCTTGGGTCAATAGCTGCGCGGCCTGGTCAATTCCTACCCAACGCACTTCGTCGATTTCTTTTTTAGAAGCCGGATGGACGTGGGGACGAGCCCGCAGAGCGGGCGTGTCACGCGGAGCGGCCAGCCAGTAGGTAACCTGCTTGTCGATGCCGTCCACCGGATAGTTAGTCACTGCCAGGCGCGAGCCCAGGCACACCTGATAGCCAGTTTCTTCTGCTATCTCGCGTACGGCCGCAGCCGGAAGCATCTCATCGGATTCAAGTTTGCCTTTCGGGAAGGACCAATCGTCGTATTTCGGACGGTGCACCACCAGAATCTCGAAACCTACAGGTTCGGGAGCCGGACGCCACACAATCCCTCCGGCTGCGTAAATTCCATAGCGGCGTGTACACCGGGGGTGGGACGAATCTGTCATGGACAGTTTCTCCCTACCACGCGTGACGAAGTCTGTGCCATCAGGGTTTCTTGAATGTCTTCGAGGCGGTTGCCGGCATCGTCGGCAGTAACACGCACCCACTGCTGGTCGGGCATGAGTCGCCAGGAAGATGTCAGGTCAGACACACCTTTACGCACCACTTCTATCAGGTATTTGACCTGCTCCGGGTTGATTATACGTACCAAGGCTTCCACGCGACGATCGAGGTTGCGGTGCATCAAATCCGCCGAACCAATCCACACCTGCGGATTGCCATCATTAGCGAAGGCATAGACCCGAGAGTGTTCCAGAAAACGCCCCAAAATTGACACGACGCGGATGTTTTCGGAAAGTCCCGGGATTCCCGGTTTCAGCGAACAAATCCCGCGAACCTGGACATCGACTGGCACCCCGGCCTGCGAGGCGCGATAGAGCGCATCGGTCATGCGCTCATCCACTATTGAATTCGCTTTGAACAGAATCCAGGCGGGTTTACCAGCCTGGTGGTTGGCAATTTCTTGTTCTATCCCGGCCAGTAGCCCGTCACGGATGGAACGTGGCGCCACCAGCAAACGGTGGAAAGTCGAACGTGGTGCATAGCCAGAGAGCTGGTTGAATAAACGGGTCAAGTCTTGGGCCACATCGCGGTTGACTGTCAACAAACCAAGATCTTCATAGCCACGCGCGGTTTTGGGATGATAGTTACCGGTGCCCACGTGACAGTAACGTTTCAAACCGTCGGGTTCTTGACGCACCACCAGGCACAG
Source organism: Mobiluncus mulieris ATCC 35243 (assembly GCF_000160615.1). Classification (GTDB taxonomy): domain Bacteria; phylum Actinomycetota; class Actinomycetes; order Actinomycetales; family Actinomycetaceae; genus Mobiluncus; species Mobiluncus mulieris. Next base: position 628,253 of record NZ_GG668519.1, read on the forward strand.
TTTGCAGTGGGTTTTCAGCCCTACCATGCCATAGACCACGTGTACCCCGTAGCGTTCCATTTTGCGAGCCCAGCTAATGTTCGCGGCCTCATCAAAACGCGCTTTTATTTCCACAATCGCCACGACCTGTTTTCCGGCGCGCGCCGCATCAATTAGGGCCTGAACAATTGGGGAATCCCCCGAGGTTCGATACAGGGTTTGCTTGATAGCCAACACATTGGGGTCATTGGCAGCTTGCACCACGAACTGTTGCACCGAGGTAGCAAAAGAGTCATAGGGCAGGTGAATCAGTACGTCGTGCTCACGAATCGCCGCGAACAAATCCTGGGATTTAGCGGATTCTTTCTCGGCCAAACCCGCTGGAGTCACCGGAACATAGGGGGGATACTTCAGTTCGGGAATATCCAAATTATGAAGATCGTTGAGCCCACGTAAGTCCAACGGGCCGGCCAAACGAAACACATCCGAGGCACCTATCTCGAGATTTTCGGTCAAGAAATCCAAGATATAGGCTGGCATTTTCTCGGTTACTTCCAGGCGTACCGCCGGTCCAAACCGACGTTTAGCCAGTTCGGATTCCATCGCGGTCAAGATGTTTTCCGCATCGTCTTCTTCTACTTCCAAGTCTTCGTTGCGGGTAACCCTGAAAGGATGAGATTCCACTATTTCCATCCCCGGGAACAGGTGGTCAAGATGGGCAGCAATAATCTGCTCCATGGGTACAAAATTGACAGCCTCTCCACTCAGAATTCGCTCTGACGGGTCATTTTCCACGCCCTGTTCGCTTAACGGTACAAAACGCGGCAACTGCGCTGGTACCTTCAGGCGAGCAAAGTGATCCTTGCCGGAGCTAGGATTTCGCACCAGAATCGCTAGGTTCAGAGCCAAACCGGAGATAAAAGGAAAAGGGTGAGCCGGATCTATAGCCAGAGGCGACAGAATCGGGAACACCTGGTTGCGAAAATACCGGTGCAGGGCGTTTTTCTGAGTGTCGTTGAGTGCCTCCCAGTCGGTAATCACCAATCCGGCCTTATCGAGTTCCGGACGGATAGTTTCTTGAAAGTAGTGATACACATTTCCGGTCATCTCATGGGAACGACGGCTGATTTCGCCTTCTAGCTGCCTCGGGGTTAACCCCGAGGATGACACGGTGGCAAATCCGGCGGCGATACGACGTTTCAGTCCGGCGACTCGCACCATATAGAACTCGTCGAGGTTGGAACAGTAAATCGTTAAAAACCAAGCACGTTCCAACAGCTTTAGCTGCTCGTCTTGCGCTTGTTCGAAAACCCGTTGATTGAAAGCCAACCAGCTTAGCTCTCTATCAGCGAAACGTCCCTTGGGGAGTCTCGGCATTCCTTTGGCGGTCAGTCCCGGTTCAGTTTGCAGCTGCAGGGGCGGATGGTCTTGAACTTTGGTTGAAATGTTCCCTCGACTGCTGGTCAAGGCATCCGTGCTGGCTATTGCCACAGACTGGGGCGGACTTTTTACTGATTCGTTTTGTTCTGGTTCCACAAAATCGGCATCATCGTATTCCTGGGATCCCGCAAAAACAGAGGCATCTTTAGGGAACATCTCTTCTGCCTTAGCACCTTCGAAAGGGAATTTACGTTCCTCCTCGACCCGGGTACCAGCCGGGGCTTCCGACAGCCCGGGCGGGGTGGCAAGTTCCGTTTCGGGATTGTCGTGATTTTCACTCATTAGCGCAAACGTCCTTCCCGGTAGAGGGTGGCGGAGTCAAAGAGTTCCTGAGCGGTGTTCATCAGGGCGTCGTCTCGCATCGTGACGGGATTAGCCAGGGGATTGGTGGGGTCTTCTTTCATCCACACTTCTTCACTGGCGGCCAACACTCGTAACACGGCTTGGGATTCTTCCAAGAAATCTGCAAAATCACCGGTGAAATCTCCAGTCATAATAGTGCCCAGACGTTTGTGCCACCCCAGAAAATCCAAGGTGCGCGCCCCCTGAACATCAATGAATTGAGAGAGTTTCGGGCTGGTCAAGCCCTGTTGGAAACGCCTGGACACGCCTTGGGGAAAACGTTTTATCCATTCATCTATCAACAGTAGCCGCCACAGGGTACCCGGCAAGGTTTCCGCCGGGGAATGCGACCACAGTTCCGCCAGGTCGTCAATCCCGTGGGTTTTCAGATAGCTCAACAGGCGCTCGCGGGTTTCCGCATCGGGGTCAGACCATTCTTCCCGGGGTGCTTTAATCAAAATACGTGCAGAGGTGTGCGCGGATTCACTAGACAGGGCGGGGTCTTCCTCACCTTCCAAATATTCCAGGGTCTCAGGGTCAATGATTGCGGGTCGGCGGGGTTTTCTCGTCTCCATAGGTCTTTCCTCCTGTGTCTAAAGCCTGGTTCAATTATGCGAGATTTTACTCAGATATGGGTGATTTTAGCTGCCCAAGAAATCTCAACCTGCATTTTTTACCCCCAAAATTTTGCCTCCAGTTTTGTTCCGCCAAACTTTCCGCTATAATCTTTCTTCGGGCCTATAGCTCAGTTGGTAGAGCAGCGGACTTTTAATCCGTGGGTCGGGGGTTCGAGCCCCCCTGGGCCTACTAAATGGATAAAATCACAGGTCAAAGCATTTCAAGGTCACGAAAACGGGGAAACACCCCAAACCTAAAGAACAACTAGATAAGCGACACTTAGCCTGCGGTTATGCTGAAATGTGTGCAAGTCCCCGGTTTCCCTTGTCTGAACCTACAATTCTTTTTCCCGAAACACCTATAATGGTGGCGAGCGAGAAACGGGAGGAATACCAATGGAAGAGAAATCCAGGAAACGTGCTTTACTGATTGTGGACGTACAGCCGACTTTTTGTGAAGGGGGAGCTCTCGCTTGTAAAGGCGGCAACGCCGTAGCCGAGAGAATCGCAGATTTCGTTACCGAAAATCAAGATGAATACGTTTTGCTCGTCACCACGCAAGATTGGCATATTAATCCGGGTTCTCACTTTTCCGATGACCCAGATTTCGTTGATTCCTGGCCTCCTCACGGGGTGGCGGGCACCCCTGAGGCCGAAGTTCACGATGCCATCGCCGCCTTACCAATCGATGAATCCGTGAAAAAAGGCCAATACGCGGCGGCTTACTCCGGATTTGAAGGGATTAACAAAGATGGTGCCACTTTGGAGGAAATTCTGCGCGCCGCCGAAATCACCGAAGTGGACATCGTGGGGATTGCGGAATCGCACTGTGTCAAGGACACGGCTCTGGATGCCATTGATTTAGGGTGGCCGACCCGGGTATTTTCTGATTTGACAATCCCGGTATCCGAGGAACTCGGCCAGGCTGCCCGCGAGGAAATGCGCGCGGCCGGTATTGACCAAATCCCCAGCGACGAGGCCTTTACAGAAATCCAACCGCTCCAGAAATAACCTGTAACCCAGGTTAGATGCCATCCAAAAACCGTCAGGTTAACCTAAAAAGTCCCGCCAGGCGGGACTTTTGGTGGCTCCGACCGGCGTCGATCCGGTGACCTAACGATTTTCAGTCGTTCGCTCTGCCAACTGAGCTACAGAGCCAGCAGTTCGAGCGATTTACACTCAAACCTGCGACCCTGACGGGACTTGAACCCGCGACCTCCGCCGTGACAGGGCGGCGCGCTAACCAACTGCGCTACAGGGCCTAACGCTTGCAGTCTTTACAGACTGCGGTACTCCCAACGGGATTTGAACCCGTGTTGCCGCCGTGAAAGGGCGGAGTCCTAGGCCGCTAGACGATAGGAGCGTCGCCTAACCTTTCGGATTAGGACTTGAAATAGTTTAAGGCATAAATCCCTTTTACGCAAAATCGAGTCCAGAGCCCACCCGTTACACAGCGCGCCCCGGGGCTTTCAAAGTCCTTTTCCCCCGGAAAACTGCTAGGTTTTAGGTATGTGTTTTTGGCCCGTTTCCCCATTGTTTCCCGGAGGATTAACTACTAGTGGAGACACTCCCAAAGTACCTCCACAGCCAAATCCCACCCCCACCACCCCAGTTGACCAGGTAATCGAGGCCTCCATAGACGTGGTGGCTGCACTTATATCCTGTTCAACCGGGGCGTTCATCATGCTGGTATCCACCCAATTAACGTGGTTTTTCTTACGACGGCTGGGTAGACTACATCCTTTCATCAAATACTTCGAACGCCGTTCACGTATTTCGGGCAGTATCGCGGCTTTCTTGCTGGGAGTGCATCTGGGCTGGTTGTGGTCGATGCACGGGGTTCCTGGCGCGTGGATAGATTTGGTGGGTCACACCCTGTTGATTATCACAATTCTGGGAGTTACCTGGTGGTTAATGCGCCTGTGCGCGGTACTCGAAGACCTCACCCGAACGCATCGCGAGAATGACAAAAAACCCAGCCGTCTCCTGACCCAAGCCCAGGTGTTGCATCGGGTACTCCAGGCCTTTTTCGCGGTGACCGGGGCGAGCGTAATCGCGCTTTCTTTCCCCCAGGCGCGCGTTGCAATGGGCTCGGTCTTGGCTTCGGCGGGGATTATCTCACTGATTGCTGGTATCGCCGCCCAGGGGTTATTGGCGAACATGTTCGCCGGAGTCCAGATTGCTTTTTCAGACTCGATTCGAGTCGGTGATTTGGTGGTGGTTCATGGCGAGTCGGGCACCATCGAGGAAATCACCTTGACCTACGTGGTGGTGTTGATGTGGGATGGGCGGCGCCTAATCTTGCCGTCCAAAAAGTTCACCGAAGATGCCTTTGAGAACTGGACAAAACGCGATGCCCAGCTACTGGGTACGGTCGAAATTCACGCGGATTGGCGTCTACCAGTGCCGTCTTTACGTAACGAGGTAGATCGTCTCTTGAATGACACTGATTTGTGGGATGGCCGCACTGCAAACGTCCAGGTGACAGATTCTTCGGCGGATGGCATGGTGGTTCGGGTTGCGGTCAGCGCCCCAAATTCGGGGGACTTATGGGATTTGCGTTGTTACCTGCGTGAACACTTAATTGATTGGATTCAAGCGGAGGCTCCCTATGCGCTCCCACGACAGCGTTTGGAACCCCAGCAGGTTGAAACGGTGTCTTTACCGGCGGATAAAATTGCGATGGAACGTCAGCTGCGATACTCGGTTATCGCCGAGAATCACGCGCAAAACGCACGTCGTCGCGAAGAGGCCGCCGAGGCACGCAAGGAAGCTGCTTATGCCACGGATCCTTATGGTGAGCCAATTCTCGAACAGTATGCTCGCAAATTGCTGGATAAGCGACGTTCTTGGCGCGCCAAAGCGCGGGATTTGGATCTCTCTACAGCCGAGACTGATGAATGTACCGATGATAGTGCCGCCGCCTTTGACGCCTCTGACTTGGCGCAAACGAAGGTATTCTCCCCCACCACCACGATTTCCACGGAACGTTTTTATTCGGGTTCCCCGGATGCCGAAAAGCGCCGCGAAAAACTCACCGGCGCAAGTCGCGATTCTAAATCTACGTCGAATTCCGAACTAGCGTCTCATGAATCCGAAACTTCATCCAAGGACGCGCCGTGACTAACCCAAAGTCTAACCCCGGAAACCGCAAGAAGCTCCCCGCCGCTTTACGCATGAAGCTGCGCCGGTTCCCGCTACCCGAACAAGTAACTCCCACCCCGCTAGCGTCAACGGATTACCTACGGATTGTTACTTTCAATCTGCACCACGGCAAGCCCCCGAGTGGATGGCCAGATGCGGATTTAGGGGGGTTGGTGGCACCTGCAAAGCAGCACAGCACCCCTCGTCAGTGGTGGGCTCACTTTCTGGCCAGTATGTTTGGACCGAGCACCGCTTCGGCGCGAGCCGTAAACGCGGCTGGCGCCTTAGAGGACACAGCAGCGGTGTTGCGAGAGCTACGCCCGGATATTATTTGTCTGCAAGAAGTCGACAAGGGACAGCGTCGTTCCGGCTACTTACCGGAAGCCGAGTTCCTGGCTAATGCGATAGGCATGCCATATTGGCGCATGACAGCGGCTTTTGCGGGTGCCATGTCCGGACTGCGCCGTCGGCCGGTGCATACGAATATTACCCGCGAGAACGGCTACGGTATCGCAATGCTCTCGCGCTGGCCGGTGAAATCTTGGCATGTGAAACGTCTGGGACGCGCCCGGTGGAGTTTACAGTGGGGTTCGGGGTTTTGGCGCGGATTTTCCAAGGGGTTTCTGACGGGTTTGAAGTCCCTACCGGCGGCGATGCCTGGGGTGCGCCTGATTCCCGGTGAAATGCGTGTTTTGCAAGCCGCCCTGATTTTGACGCCTTTCGGTACCATCGCAGTGGGGAACACCCATCTAGACACCCATCGGGGTACGGCACAAAGTCAGTTGCGTCGAGCCTGGCGTTCCGTGTTGGAATTATCGCGGCATTCAGGAGTGTTGACGGGGGATTTCAACTTGTATGCGGATGATGCCGCAGCCGCTTTAGGTCTTCTAGATCAGACAATGCGTCCCTCTTGGCACGGAGCGACCCAATCTTTTCCAGTCAAGGTTCCCCAAAAAACTTTTAATCAGTTGCTAGCGGCGGGCTGGGTGCCGGTAGCCGCACCCCGGGCGCTGCGGCTACCGGTTTCTAATCACTTGGCGGTGATCTATGACCTCAAACCTCGCCCGGTGACCCACTAGGCAAAAATGAACCGCCAGGTAATCCTGGCGGCTCATTTTTATGATTGCGTACAACTACCAATCTAGGCCGAGAAACGCGGGAAGGCATCTCGACCGGCATAAACTGCGGCTTCTTCGAGGAAGTCCTCGATGCGAAGCAGCTCATTGTACTTGGCGACGCGCTCGGTACGAGCCGGAGCCCCGGTTTTGATTTGCCCAGCGTTGGTAGCCACTGCCAGGTGTGCAATGGTGGTGTCTTCGGTTTCACCGGAACGGTGCGAGGTCATGGAATGGTAGCGGGCGCGGTGCGCCATCTCTACGGCGTCCAGGGTTTCAGTCAGCGAACCAATCTGGTTTACCTTCACCAACAGGGCATTGGCCACGTGGTTGTCGATACCTCGTTTGAGGCGCTCCGGGTTGGTGACAAACAGGTCGTCGCCCACCAGCTGCACCTTGTCGCCAATTTCGGCGGTCAGTTGCTTCCATGCTTCCCATTCTTCTTCCGAGAGGGGATCCTCGATGGAAACAATCGGGTATTTGGCAATGAGTTTCTCGTAGTATTTCACCATAAAGTCGGTGTCGCGGCCTTCACCTTCGAACTGGTACTTGCCGTCCTTAAAGAACTCAGAGGAGGCCACGTCTAGTGCCAAAGCGACATCTTTGCCGGGCTGGTAGCCGGCCTTAGAGATAGCGTCCACAATCAAGTCGAGAGCCTCGGCATTGGAATCGAGGTTGGGGGCGAAACCGCCTTCATCACCCAGACCAGTCGCCAAGCCCTTGTCTTTCAGCACGCCTTTGAGGGCGTGATAGACCTCGGCGCCCATCCGCAGCGCTTCTTTGAAGGAAGCGGCTCCGAGAGGCGCAATCATGAATTCTTGGATGTCCACATTGGAATCCGCGTGCGAACCACCATTCAAAATGTTCATCATCGGAACCGGCAGGACATGCGCATTGGGACCGCCCAGATAGGCGAAGAGCTGCTGGTCGAGAGAGGCCGCGCTGGCATGAGCCGCCACGAGCGATACTCCCAGGATGGCGTTGGCACCGAGCTTGCCCTTGTTGGGGGTACCGTCGAGATTAATCATGGCCTGGTCAATGGCACGTTGATCCAAGGAATCCATGCCAATGATTTCGGGCGCAATAGTCTCGTTCACAGCGGCGACAGCCTTTTGTACGCCTTTCCCAAGGTAACGAGACTTATCCCCGTCACGCAGTTCCACCGCCTCGAATTGTCCGGTAGAAGCCCCGGAAGGAACCGAGGCGCGGGCAAAGGTGCCGTCTTCCAACTCCATTTCTACTTCCACCGTGGGGTTGCCACGGGAATCGAGGATTTCACGACCATAGATGCTTTCAATGATTGCCAATTTAACTCCTAGCTGTCAGGATTCTTCACAGGCCAGAATTTTCTCCGACCCGGTTCTATTCTCGTGCATTTTTCCGGTTTTGACCAGCAGTAACCAATCAAAATCACGTACTTCTCACCATATTCCTCACAGCCCAGCCTTTTTTGGCCGAAAGTCCCAAGATTTATCGATGCTTTACTCTTGGGGAGTTTCCATGCGCGGCTGAGCCTGCCGTTGTTGAATCTGTTGCTCTAGAATACTCAGTCCGTATTGTTCTCGAGCCGAGCGCTCCACCCCGGGATTCCCTAAGGAGTTGAAAATCGTGTTCAAAAAGGCAGCGGTTTTCGGGTTGGTGACGGGCAGTCCCAGGTTTTGGGCTACTGCCGGATTGGCTGCCGCCTGGCATAGGCTCAGGGTCAGCACGTTTTTGGTCTGGACGGACAGTTCGGTTCCCGCCGGTATTTCAAAGTCTTTCACCGGGATATCTTCCCACGTTGGGCAGTGTTTCAAAGCTTCTTTGCCCCCATGTTTCAAGGCCAGCAGGGACTGCAGTACGGTGGCCCGATCCACCAGTGAAATCTGAGCCAGCTCGGCAGAGACTTGCCCCAGCTCCGCTTCGGTGATTTCTCCAGCCTGGCTCACGGCCGCCACTCCCGGTTTGGCCTCGCAGCCACTCAGAGTCATCCCTAATGCTGCTATCGCGACCCCGGTCGCTACTGCTTGAAATACCCGTTTGTGTTTCACTGTGTCTCCTTGCCTCTAACCTTTGTTTCTAGCTATTGACATCTCGGCCAATTTTATCAAAAAGGCTTTATTATCGCCGAAATAACCCCGCTAACCCAATCCATCAGTTCCACATCTACCACGGGAGTTTCCGACAGCCCCTCGCGTTTTACTGGTTTGGGGATGAACAGTTCACGAGTCGCCAGTTTGATTATGGCTCCGGGATGCAATCGCTTCAGCCTAGCTAATTGGGAATCGGCCAGTTCAACTGGCGTGAAACGAATAAACTTCCCCCGCACCCCAATCTCGCGCAGCCCGTATTTCCGCGCCAAATTTCGCAGTTTAGCCAGCTCTCCTAACCGCTGTACGGAACTGGGTGGCCGCCCGTAGCGGTCATCCATCTCGTCGAGCAGCTGATCAATTTCTTCGTCCAAGGTGGCGTTGGACAGGCGGGTATAGGCATCGAGGCGCAGCGATTGGGCTTCGAGATAATCTTCGGGAATATAGGCATCGACGGGAATCTCCAGGTTCACAGCAGTATCCTCGGCTGGTTCTTCCCCGTTATAGGCAGCGACAGCTTCACCAACCATGCGCACATACAGGTCGAATCCTATAGAGGCGATATGCCCGGATTGTTCGCCGCCAAGTAAATTGCCTGCCCCCCGAATCTCCAAGTCTTTTTGGGCAATGGCCATTCCTGCCCCGAGGCTCGTATTCGAGCCGATGGTTTTCAACCGCTCAAAAGCCGTTTCGCTCAAGGTATCTCCGCCAGGATAAAGGAAATACGCATAGCCGCGTTCTCGCCCGCGTCCCACGCGTCCCCGTAACTGATGCAGTTGCGACAGTCCCATCCGCTCCGCCCGGTCGATAATAATCGTATTCGCGTTTGTAACGTCCAGTCCATTTTCCACGATGGTGGTGGACACCAACACGTCGAATTCTTGGTTCCAGAAATCCATCATGACTTGTTCCAGCTGGGTTTCGGGCATCTGGCCGTGCCCTACCCGAATGCGAGCCTCCGGTACCAGTGACTGCAAATGCTTGGCCACCCGGGCAATGTCTTGTACTCGGTTGTGAACATAAAACACTTGACCGTCACGTAACATTTCGCGTCTAATGGCCGCCGCAACTTGTCGGTCTGAATACGCCCCCACATAGGTCAAAACGGGGTGACGTTCTTCGGGTGGGGTAGTCAGAGTGGACAAGCCACGAATCCCGGTAATCGCCATCTCCAGGGTGCGTGGAATCGGCGTGGCGCTCATAGCCAACACGTCCACATTGGTGCGCAGCGCTTTCAAAGCTTCTTTGTGCTCCACTCCGAAGCGTTGCTCTTCGTCTATAACCACCAGACCTAGGTCTTTGAAGCGAACTTTTCCCGACAAAAGCGCGTGGGTGCCTACAACTACCTCGATTTTCCCGTCCGCCAAATCTGCTTTGATACGTGTGGCTTCTTTGACGGTGGTGAAGCGTGATAGTGCTGCCACCGTAATCGGGAAGGCAGCGAAGCGGTTTTGAAATGTCTCCAAATGCTGGCTGACCAGCAGTGTGGTCGGGGCAAGCACCGCGACTTGTTTCCCGTCTTGCACGGCTTTAAAGGCTGCGCGCACCGCGATTTCGGTTTTCCCGTACCCCACGTCTCCGCACAGCAGCCGATCCATGGGCACCGGTTTTTCCATATCGGCTTTGACTTCATCGATGGTGGTCAACTGGTCGGGGGTTTCGACATACTCAAAGGAATCCTCCAACTCGCGCTGCCAGGGTGTGTCGGGGCTAAATGCGTGGCCTTTACTGGATTGACGCACCGCATAAAGTCGCACCAGCTCCCGGGCGATATCTTTGACGGCTTTCCGGGCTTTCTGTTTGGCTTTGTTCCAATCCGTTCCCCCCATCTTGGACAGCGTCGGGGTTTCCCCTCCCACGTATTTCGACAGCATATCGAGGGAATCAGTGGGAACCCACAGTAAATCTTTGGATCCTTGGCGTTGGGAAGGGGCATATTCCAACACCACGTATTCGCGCGAGGTGGCTTTATTCCCTTTTCCGATAGTGCGTTTTTCCAGTTTCACGAACCGTCCGATACCGTGTTGGGCGTGTACCACGTATTCGCCGGGGCTGAGGCTGAGCGGATCGATGGTTTTACGCCGCCGCGTGGGCAGTTTTACTTTCTGCTCGTGGTGGCGCGCTTGGCGTTTCCCCAAGGCCTCGGCTTCGCTAATCACCAGCAGTTTCGCCTCTGCCAGCGCAAATCCTTCTGTAATCGGCGCAACGGTGACCCAGGTTTTCCCACTGCGTTCGGGTTCGGCATCAAGGTCAGCGCTAACTTGAGCGGGGATGTCATTTTCTGCTAACAGCCTGTGGAGACGTTGCACCATTCCGTTGCTGGTGGCGGCAATCACCACGGTCCAGTGTTCTCGCGCTCGTTCCCGGATTGTACTGATTATTCCAGTTGCTCCGGTGGTGGGGAGTGGTACGGTTTCGGCTCCGCTGGTAGTGGCGGATTCATGAGTCGCAAATGGGGATATTCGCAAGGTTTTCATTCCTGCCTTGGCTTCGGATACACGCAGGGCATCCAAGTCGAGGAAAGAGGCGGTGTTTATCTCAAGGGGAATCTCGGATCCATCAGCGGCGGCCGACCAGGAAGCGGCTAAAAATTCCGCCGTGGTCTCGCCCAGTTCCACGGCGCGCGCCTCGAGTCGGGGTAAATCGGTGGCGACCAGTCTCGCGCCGGGTGGCAGTAGTTCGAAGAGTGGCTTCATCTCGGCCCCCAGTAAAGCACCGAGTGATTCTAAACCTTCGGAGTATATTCCTTGCGCCGCTAGGTTAAGAATCTCGGCAGCCTGGGGCAGTTGTGCAGCTAGACTGGCGGCGTGAACACGTGCGGTTTCGTCGAGGAGGAACTCGCGACACGCTGGAGCAGTGACCGATTGGAACTCTTGGTTAAAAGTGCGCTGATCGGAAACCGCAAAGGGACGGATGGAATCGATTTCATCCCCAAAAAGTTCGATGCGCACCGGGTGAGGGCTAACCGCAGAAAACACATCCACGATTCCGCCACGCAAAGAGTACTGACCTCGAGTCACAACTAATTCGGTACGTTCATAGCCCAAAGCCGCGAGGTCTCGAGACATCTCGTCGCGGCCGTAAGCCTTTCCGACCTGGGCTTTAAACAGTGGATAGCTAAGAATTTTTGTGTTGACCGGAGCCAACGCGGCGCGCATGGGTACCACCAGGAATTTGATGGGATTGTGTTCGGCGCTTTCCCCCACCTCCGAGTTTGTACCTTCTGTTCCAAAAGCTTCCGGGTGGGTGAGTCGATGCAGTGCCCAGATGCGACGTGCCATCGTGTCGGTGCGGGGCGAGAGTCTTTCATGGGGCAGGGTTTCCCAATCTGGGAAAACTTCTACCCCCCGAGTCCAACAGGATAAATCCCGAGCTAATTCTTCGGCTCCTCGTCCGCTAGGTGTCAAGATTACAGTTAAAGCAAGCGGAGGTAGTCCGGCTATAAGCGGGGCATAAAACCCGCTGGGTGCCACTATTTCCGAAGCCGCTTGATATGCCTGGCTCGGTATGAGGTCTAATAGCCCCCTTAAACTCATGGCTTCACCCTACTGTGTTTTCGATTTTTTCTTAAAGTAATCCCGGGCATTTCTTCAGGGATTGCCTAGGTGCAACCGCGCTTGTGCCTTAGCTAAGCCACTTTCGGCAACATCGTTGATACATTGTACCGCTCGGTCAAAAAATTCCTCAAGGTTAGCTTTTTCGGATTTCGGAAATCGTCCCAACACCCAGTTCACCACGTCCCCGCCTAGCTCGCGGCTAGGGGGGCGCCCCACCCCGATACGCAGCCGCGCAAAGTCTTTAGTTCCCAGCGTTTGCTGGATGGATTTCAGCCCGTTATGCCCTCCGTTCGAGCCCCCCACTTTAAGTTTGGCACAACGAAAGTTGAGGTCGATATCGTCGTGTACCACCACAAGATGTGCCGTGTCTATCTGATAGAACTTCAACAGCTGCCCCACCACCGGTCCGGAGGTATTCATATAGGTACCGGTATGTGCCACGATAACTTGCGGCGCGTCGATGCCGTATCCCAGGCGAATATCGGCCACTTTCGCCATGGCACCCCCGCGTCCCAGACTCTGGTTGCGATATTTTCCTCCGACACTTTCAACGAAACGGTCAGTGACCATATATCCGCAGTTGTGGCGAGTCTGGGCATATTCGATTCCAGGGTTGCCCAATCCGACCACGAGCCACGCGCCCTTCCCGTCTTCCATACGGGAAGGGTCTAAACGCGGCTCGTGTTTTGGGCTCATTTTGTATCAACTGGTACAGTTTTAGCCAAGCGTATCGCCCTACTCGGCTTCCCCAGCTCCCTCAGTTGCAGCGGCGTCTTCAGCCCCAGCGGCTTCTTCTCCACTGGATTCAGGAACCGCAACCTCTTGTGGGACAGCCACCGAGAGTACCACGGTTTCGCCATCGGTAACTGCCTCGACACCGGCGGGTAGTTTCATCTCAGAGACCAGCAATACCTCGCCGTCCTGCATGCCGTCTACATTCACCTCGATGGTTTCGGGGATATCTACCACTGGTGCCAGGACTTCGACGTGGAGTAAATCCAGGTTCGCTACGGTGCCCACGGCGGGTTCTCCGACTATCACCACAGGAACCTCCACATTGACTTTTTCGTCGGCCTTCACCAACAGCAGGTCGAGGTGCATGAGGCTACGCTTCACGGGATGGCGCTGAATGTCTTTAACCAAAACCATAGCCGGCTTCTTCAAGCCCTCCAAGGATATAACCGCGTTGGGGTTGTCCTTTACCAGCAAAAACGTGTCGTGGTATGGCAAAACGACATGTACCGGATCTGCCCCGTGGCCATAAACCACGGCGGGAATCTGGTCGTTCATGCGAGCGCGACGAGCGAAGCCCTTGCCAAACTCGGTGCGTTCACTTACTTTCAAGATGTGCTTTTCAGCCATTAGTCCTCCTCTAGGGGTTTACTTCTGTGTTTTCCCGGCTGGACCGCTGTCAAGCAACCAAAGCGTCCCATGCCCGAGGGCATTAAAAAAACCCGTCAATGCGGGCGAGACGTCCCTAGTTGAACCAGGGGCCGCGTCGATAACGGGTGTGATTCCAATCTGTTTGGAGCCAACCCCTCGCCGAGGCAACCCCACAAATATAGCAGTTGCGAGGATTTTCCTCAAAATATGTGGCGCAAACACCCGCAAAATGCCATACTCATCCTATGAATGAAACCGTTGAAACTCTACTTAGCCACCGTACTATCCGTAAGTTTGAAAACAAACCTGTTCCGGAAGATCTGATGCACACCCTTTTCGAGGTGGCGATGCGTACCGCCACCTCTCGGGCAACCCAAAATGCCTCGATTATCCGGGTAAAAGATCAAGCCAAACGCCAACGCTTAGCTGAAATTGGCGACCAGCCTTACCAGGCCAAAGCTCCGGAATACCTGGTGTTTATTGCGGATTGTGCCCGCGCTGCAGCGGTTTTACAAGACCTTGGTCATGACCCGGCCACGGCTGGCAGCCTGGACTATTTCCGTGAGGGCTTCACCGATGCGGTGCTGATGTGCCAAAGCGTGGCCAGCGCAGCAGAGTCCCTGGGGTTGGGAACCACCATGCTGGGCAGCATTCTGAATCAGCCGGCTGAAACCATTGCTGTCCTGAATCTACCTCAATACACTTTCCCGGTTTTGGGTCTAGTCTTGGGCTACCCCAATCAGAGCCCCGAACTCAAACCTCGCATTCCCCAAGATTTACGGGTTATGACCGATACCTACCAGGCTCCGGTTTCCTGGATAGATGCTTTAGCCCCCTATGACCAGGAAATGCACCGATACTACGACCTGCGTTCGACCAATCAACGTGAAGACACCTTCACGAACCAGATTGTGAAAAAGATGGGGGAATTTAGCCACAAGGATTCCCTACTAACGGCGGCGCTAGCCGCCCAGGGTTTCCATCTGGGCTAACGCTTTCACCCGAACTAGCACCTCATGATGTCCTACTCAAACAACGCTGCAACGGATCCTTCCTCAAAAACTTGCCGGATGGCGCGCGCCAACAGGGGGGCGATAGGCAAGACTACGAGCTGTGGAAAACGCTTCGCGGCGGGAATTGGCACAGTGTCGGTGACGATAATCTCTCGCGCCCCGCATTCACTCAAACGCTTCGTGGCCGGGTCAGACAGCACTCCGTGCGTGGCAGCCACCAAAACATCCTTTGCCCCAGCCGCTTTGAGCACCCCCACGGCTTCCGCGATGGTGCCACCGGTGTCAATCAAATCGTCTACCAACACGCAGGTGCGTCCTTCGACCTCACCGACGACCCGGTTGGCCACCGCCACATTGGGGCGGGTGGTATCTCGAGTTTTGTGGATAAAGGCCAGCGGATTGCCCCCCAGTCGATTAGCCCACTTTTCGGCCACCCGGATACGCCCGGCATCGGGGGAAACCACGGTCACTTTATTCAACTCCACCCGGGTGCGCACATAGTCAATGAGCACCGGCATGGCCATCAGATGATCCACCGGGCCCACAAAGAAACCCTGTTCCTGCGAGGCGTGCATGTCCACGCTCATCAGACGCGAGGCTCCCGCAGTTTTATACAAATCCGCCATAAGACGCGCCGAGATTGGTTCACGCCCCTGGTGTTTCTTGTCTTGCCGGGAATAGGGATAGAGCGGAGCCACCACGGTGATGCGTTTAGCTGAGGCTCGTTTCAGAGCATCAACCATAATCAGTTGTTCCATAAACCACTTATTCACGTCCCCGGAAATGGATTGGATGCAAAACACATCGCAACCGCGTACGGACTCGTTATATCGCACATAAATTTCCCCGGAAGCAAAGTCATAGATGGTGGTGGGGAGTACCTCGGTATCGAGGGCTTTCGCCACGTCCTCGGCCAGTTGGTGGTGGGAACGTCCCGAGACTATTACCAGTCGTTTCCGTGGCGTTTCGAACAAATCTGCCATCTCTATTCCTGTCTTTATCCTTGCTTGTGATGTAGTTGTAATTTATTTGTCCCCAGAATTAGAATCTGGGGCAAGACTCTCGGCGGTAGATTCAGCTTCGAGCGAATTTGTACCGACTGTTCCAATCTTTTCGGTGACAGCACGAGCCGCATCCGTATCGGGGCGATGTTCAACCACCCAATCGGGAATAATCCGCATGTCAAGCTGGTTTACCGCCAAGGCACCGGCAGGAATATCGTGACGCACAATAGTCCCCCCACCAGTATAGACACCATCGCCGATATGCACCGGAGCGATAAAAACATTGTCCGCCCCAGTGCGACAATACGAGCCCACCGTGGAATGGTGCTTGTTTACCCCATCGTAATTGGCGAAAATCGTGGCAGCCCCAATATTGGTGGCTTCACCGATAGTAGCATCCCCCACATAGGACAGATGCGGAATCTTAGTGCCACGTCCAACTTCAATATTTTTGGTTTCGCAAAACCCGCCCACTTTGGTTTCCGGTCCCAGTCGGGTACCTGGCCGTAGATAAGTGAAAGGCCCAATATTGGCTCTATCCCCAATTTCAGCTGAAATCGCGTGTACCCGACAGACTTCCGCCCCGTCTCCCACGCTCACATCAATCAAGGTGGAATCCGGTCCAATTCGGCAATCCTCACCAATAACCGTGTTTTTCCGCAATTGTGTATTGGGGTAAATCGTCGTATCCATCCCTATGCTGGCATCGGCGTCTATCCAGGTGGAGGCCGGATCAATAATCGTCACGCCGTGCAACATCCAATACCTAGTGCGGCGGCGATTGTATTCGGCGCGCAGTTGTGCGAGCTGCGCCCGGTCATTACACCCCTCAGCCTGTGCTGTGTCAGCCAGCACCACAGAGGAGACTCTTCTCCCGTTCTCACGTGCTACTTTCAGCGTGTCAGTCAGGTAAATCTCGCCCTGGTTATTACTAGCGGATAGTTTCGGCAAAGCCTCCGCCAGGAATTCGGTATCGAAAGCATAAATCCCCGCATTGACTTCTTTAATCTGCTTCTGGGCATAAGTAGCATCCTTTTCTTCGACAATGCCCGCTACTTGCCCGGCAATACGTTGAATCCGACCGTAGCCGAAAGGATTCGCTATCTTCGTGGTCAGCAAGCACAGAGCCGAGCCCTCATCCTCACAGGTTTCCGCCAGCGATAGTACGGTAGAGGACTCCATTAGGGGCACATCTGCCGAGGTCACCACCAGGGTGCCTTCCTGCCCTTGCCCGATTTCTTCGAGTTTTTGCAGCGCACACCACACGGCTCTTCCGGTACCAGGTATTTCGTCTTGGTCGGCAATAATTATATCGGGACAGACCTGTTTCGCTTCGGCTGCTACCGCGTCACGTTGATGTCGCACTACCAGCACGATGCGTTCTGGCTTAATTTCTTGAGCGGTGTGTATGGCGTGCGACAACAAGGTTCGCCCCGCAAAAGAGTGTAAAACCTTTGCTTTCTTTGATTTCATGCGAGTTCCTTGACCCGCCGCCAAGATAACGATGGTGCTGATTTGAGTCAAAATGCCCTCCGTTCAAAGCTTGTGGTGCCTCCGGGTATGACCCGGCGCTCGGACAAAACTATCCTACCGCCTCTGGAGACGACACTGTACTCGGGATACAAAAAGTTCCGCCCCCAGGATTCGAACCCAGACTAAAGGTACCAAAAACCTCTGTGCTGCCATTACACCAGGGCGGAAAGCGAGATGAAATCCTAGATTTCATCCACGGCTTCCTATTTTGCCATTTTTCTGTTTTATTCCCAAGTCCACAGTCTAGTTTGAACTAAAGAATCTCTATCTCAAGATATCATGGGAGGAAAGTGCTACCTGAAAGCGACTAACTATGAAATCTGTTGATAAAAACGCACCGTACTCCGATGAAGTCGACGAGATTCTCAGCGCCTGGAAGAATCTTATCCCCGAGGCCGACTTAGCGCCTCTATCAGTGTTTTCGCGCTTAACACGCCTCTCACGACACCTGGATGTGGCCAGACGGGCGGCTTTTTCCCGAGTAAATCTAGAGCCTTGGTCTTTCGATGTGCTCTCAGCGCTACGCCGAGCCGGCGAGCCTTTCGCCTTGACTCCCGGAGCGTTGATGCAGCTTTCCCTGGTGTCTTCGGGGACAATGACGAATCGAATTGACCGTCTCGAGGAACGCGGTCTGGTTACCCGCCTGCGCCATCCCGATGATCGCCGTGCCGTCTTGGTGGCTCTAACCGATGCTGGTCAACAGTCTGCCGACGCGGCGATTACCGAGTTGCTCGCGATTGAGCGGACTTGGCTGGGAGATATGTCAGAGGATGACATAACACAGCTTGCTGATTTATTGCGGAGTTTGCAGTATTCTTTCGACAATCCTCAATAATCTGGTCCGGTGGTTTTTATCACCGTCTTCACGAGGGGATTGTCTTGAAGTTCCGCGTAAACCTGCGCGGCTGCTAATGCATCCGCGCACAGACAGGCCACCGTGGGTCCCGACCCCGAAATGATTGCCGCCAAGGCTCCGGCTTGCACAGCGGCCGTTTTCACAGCCTGCAGTTCCGGGCGCAGGCGCAACGCCGCCGCCTCCAGCTCATTGTACAGTTCAGCGGCAAACACCCGTGCTGGGGCTTCAAATTTCATTAAGAATTCCTTTGGCAATGAGTCTGGCAGGACGGGGAGCTTCGCTCCGGATAAAGCCCGCTGCCGGTCAAGTTCCCCAAACACTTGGGGGGTAGAGAGCCCAGCACTCGCAATCGCCAGAATCCAAAACCGTTTTGTACCGTTCGGTAAAGGCTCTAGGATGTCCCCGAAGCGGGTTCCCACCGAGTTGCCTCCCAGCAACAAAGCGGGCACATCTGCCCCAAGACGCGCTGCCACTTCTAGCTGGCGCTCCTGACTCAAACCTAGTTGATAGAGTCGGTTCACCCCTACTATTGTCCCGGCGGCATCCGCCGATCCCCCGGCCAATCCCCCGGCAATCGGAATCTTTTTGTCAACCAAAACCTGGGTGGGGGGAAAATCCACCCCGCTGGTTTCGCGCAGTAACCGCAGGGTTTTATACACCAGGTTCCCCGGCCCATCCAGATGTTCTTCCGAGCCTAACCCTGACTCTAGCCGGGTCTTTACCGCATCAATTCCCTCATCTTGGATTGTGTTTCCTCCCGATTGTGTACCACTTATCCCAAGGGGCTGAATTGTGAGGGTCTCCCCCAGGCTCAAGCACTGAAACACCGTTAACAGCTGGTGGCGAGGGGCATCAGAATCGGCTATAACCGACCCGACACGCAAATAAAGATTCACCTTACCAGGAGAAAACACGCTAACACTGTCGGGTTCCTGCGCCACAATTCGTGCTCCTCGCACCTTATCTGTGCAGTTGTTTTGTTTTGATTTCATGAGGTGCTGGCTCATTTCCCCACCGTTTCCGTGGATTCCACCCGAGCTAAATACGCAAAATCCGCCACCCCCAGATTCTCGGCGCGAAGCCCCGGGTCTATCCCGGCTTTTTCCAGTAATCCGGCCGCCGTATCTGGCGAACCACAGAGCCTCGCCAGGGATTGACGCAGGGTTTTGCGGCGCATCCCGAAGGCCGCCGTAATGAACTCAAAGCTACGCTGCCGCAGGGCTTCCATCTCGCTGGCATTCAAGGATTCAACACCCGGGAAAAGACGCGGTGACTCACGGCGGAATTCCACTACGGTGGAATCCACATTGGGGATGGGCATGAATACCTGCCGGGACACCCCAAAGGCACGTCGGGCGCACCCCCACCAGGCAAGTTTCACACTGGGAGCCCCATATGCCGAATCCCCCACTCTGGCGACCAGGCGGTCAGCTACTTCGGCTTGTACCATCACCTGGGCACGGTTAATTTCGGGCATAACTTCTAGGATATGCAACAGTATAGGCGTGGCCACGTTATAAGGCAGATTGGCTACCAAGGCCACCGGTGGCGGCCAGCCAGTATCTGTCATTACTCGCGACGTGGAATCCAGGTGCAGCGCATCAGCACAGCTTACGTACAGATTTTCGACTAGCCCCTCATGAACCCGCACAGTGGTGGGCAAAGCGGCAGCTAGACGGGAATCTATCTCTACCGCGATAACCCGTGCCCCAGTCTCTAGCAAAGCCAGAGTCAGGGAACCCAGACCAGGACCGATTTCCAGCACCACCTCGGCGGAGCTTAGCGATGCCCCAGCAGCGATGCGGCGCACCGTGCCGGGGTCGGTCACAAAGTTTTGTCCCCGTTTCTTAGAGGGTTTAATGTCTAGCGCCAGGCACAGCTCACGAATGTCTCGAGTCCCCAGCAGTTCAGTCACAAGCTCAAGTTTAGCTTGGGTCTTAGCGTAACCCGAGCTTTCGGGTACAAGCCGGCCATTGTCCCCATCCGGAGCGAGCCTGGAGAATCTTGGCGCGATGGGTTTGTTCTTCGGCACTGGCATCGCTGGGCAGACCGCTGCCACCCACGGAAAGCCAGGTAGAGAGAGTGAACTGGTACATGCCATAGAAACCGTTGCCAGTATTAGTGCCGGGACGTCCCCCGGACTCACAAAAAGCCAGTTTGGACCACACGTCATCGCCCACCGGAATCGCGGCGGCAGCGGGACGTTCTTTGGTTCCCACCGTAACTTTCTGGCTGACAGGCTGCGCCAGGATTTTCTCGCTTTGCACGGTTTCCGACTGCACTTGGCCATCAACAGAGCGCACGAGTTTCACGATTTCTTTCTCTCCGTTCTCGCCTTTTTGGGTCACGGTTTTATCTCCCTGATATTTGGAGTCGTCCTTAGTGGTTTCGGTCTGGAAGGGAATCGGCTCCTTGAGGCTAACCTGTTCCTCAGTGACCCGCTGGACTTGAATCAAGGGCAGGTTCTGGGGCGAGAACTTGACGGTCAGGATATCTTTTTCCCCCACGTTAAGCTTTGCCCGCTGCAAAATATCCGCGCTATTTTCACCGGTAAGTGCGCTAATCTCCTGGGTGTTTCCATCCGCAACCAGTTGCAGTTTATCTCCCGGCGCGAACAAAGGCAGGGGATTGCCGTGATGGTCTTTACCCGCCGTAGCCTTAAACACAACCTCTTTATCAGGCCAATTGGCCTTAATTGCAGCCGCTGCGCTGAGTTCAGTGGTGGCAGCACTGGCTTCCTGCCCGTTCAAATCCACGGTAACCTCGCGGGAAGATTGAATCTTGATGGTCATCCCGTTTTTCAGGGCAGCAGCGCGGCTAGGCTCAACTTTGTCTTGTTCGTCAAGGGAAATCTTATTTTCCTTCAAGGCATCAGCCACGGTCGCACCCCACGAGTACAGAATCTTGGTTTTCCCGTCCAAGTTCAGGTTCACTGACTTACGCGCGAGGGCAAAGGCGGTGCCAATCCCGGCAGCGACCACCGCAATCATCAGCAAAGCCGCCAGCATCACAACCAAGAGATGTTGGGAACGCGATGCCACCGCGTCAGCAGAGAGGTGGCGCGGAGCACGGGGAGTAATTTTACGTATCAACTTAGTCATCTTTCGCATCGGTGAAATGTTACCAAAACGTTATAAAATTATCCAAATCGTTATCTATTTTGCCACATTAGTTAACAGCTGTCACTACTTTCTCACTTTTCGGAGTTTTTTAAGCCAATTCCATAGACTTCCCCGGCATTTTCACAGATTTGACAGCGCAGGGTATCCGAATCCACCCCCGCAAGTTGCGCTAAGAAATCCGCTGTGTGCCCGACTAAATAAGACGCGTTGGGTCGGCCCCGGTAGGGCTGCGGGGTCAAATATGGCGCATCGGTTTCCACCAAACATAGCTCGCGGGGCATCACCAAGACCGCCTCCTGTAAGTCACGGTTGGCAGGATAGGTAACATTGCCGGCGAAACTGGCGTACCACCCGTTCGCAGACAGAATTTCTGCCAACTCCCGGTCGCCCGAAAAACAGTGAAACACGGTGCGGCGCGGAGCCCCCACCCGGAGCAATAATTCCACGCAGTCCGCATGCGCCTCGCGGTCGTGAATCTGCAGGGGCAAATCCAGGGATTTGGCCAACTCTATATGCGCCGCAAAGGACTGTTTTTGGGCATCTTTCCCAACCTCAGCGGTGCGGAAATAGTCCAGGCCGGTCTCACCGATTGCCACGACTTTGTCTATGCGACGCGCGGCTTGTTCCACTGCAGTCAAGGCATCTGCCAGGGGAACTTCCTGCCAAGCCTCGCGGATTTGAGCGACGTTATCTGGCCCGGTTTCGAGAATACCCTCGTGGTGCGGCGCTTCATTGGGATGTATCGCCACCGCGAAGAACACCGAATCGAAAATCGGAAGTGCGAATCTTTCGCGCTGTTCGTCCAGGGTTTGTACCTCTACCAGGGAACACTGCGAAACCACCATCGCCTCCACCCCGGCCATGCGGGCACGGCGAACCTGCTCCTCGGCGCTAAGCCGTACTCCCGAGGTATCCGAAATAAACTCTCCCGGAAGGAGTGGCAAATGGGTGTGGTTGTCGACCAACGCTGCCCGACCAAACGTTCCCCCCTCAGCGGGGGCGAGTTCTGGCCGGGGAACCGGGGGCCACAAACGCGGCTTGTGTTTACTCACAAGCGGTCTATTTGCCCAGCAAATCCGCGTAGCGGACGATTTCTTCGTCCACCACGGATTCGTCCAGCTTTTCGAAAACCGGCACCGGCTTCGCCACTTTTTGACCGACCGTTACCGGGTGACGCTCCCAGGTGGGGGTGTCCGTGTAATCTCCGGTGATAATCGGATAGGTGCGCGGCGAGCCGTCGTCGTTCGAAACATCCAAATCCACGACTTCTTCAATTCGGGGCATCGGAGCGATATTACCCTCTCCACCCAACACCCGGTCGATGGTATTGCAAGAAGTTGGCAAGAACGGAGACATCATGCAATTCAAATCGGTGACTACCTGAGCCAGGACATGCAAAATTGTCCCTAAACGATTACGCTGCGATTCGTCTTTTAGCTTAAAAGGCTCGGTCTGTGCCACGTATCGGTTCGCCTCGCCCACCAAACGCATTACTTCACCCAGGGCGGCTTTCTGGTGGTGCGCCTCTATCAGCCCACCCACTGTGTCAAAACCAGTGGCGACCATATCCAATAATTCTTGGTCAATGCCCTCTAACTTCCCAGCGGGAGGAATCTCGCCGAATCGCTTGGATATCATCGCAGCAGTGCGGTTTACCAGGTTGCCCCAAGCGGCCACCAATTCCCCATTAGTGCGACGCACAAACTCAGCCCAGGTGAAATCTGCATCCTGATTTTCTGGTCCAGCCGCCGAAATGAAATATCGCAACGCGTCGACCTGGTAGCGTTCCAGCATGTCGCGCACGTAAATCACGATGCCCTTAGAGGTAGCGAATTTCTTGCCTTCCATGGTCAAGAACTCCGAGGACACCACTTCGGTGGGCAGATTCAAATGCCCCAAGTTCCCCGGGTCTCCCCCTCGGCTGCCTTCTCCGTTATATCCCAACAGCTCGGCGGGCCAAATCTGGGAGTGAAACACAATATTGTCCTTACCCATGAAATAGTAAGACAGCGCCTCGGGGGAGTTCCACCACTTGCGCCATGCTTCGGGGTCTCCGCTGCGGCGAGCCCATTCAATCGAGGCCGACAGGTACCCGACCACGGCATCAAACCACACATAAAGCCGTTTGGGTTGATCTTCCCAACCGGGGATGGGAATCCCCCAGTCAATATCGCGAGTCATGGCGCGAGGCTTAATTTCCTTCAAGAAGTTCTTCGAAAACTTAATCACATTGGGTCGCCAGGTTCCGGTGGCTTCCCGCTCGTCGAGCCACTTAGTCAAGGCTTCAGCCAAAGCCGGCAAATCCAAGAAGTAATGTTCGGTTTCCACGAATTTCGGGGTTTCTCCGTTGATTTTGGAACGCGGCTTAACCAAATCCGTAGGATCGAGCTGATTGCCGCAGGCATCACATTGATCGCCACGCGCCCCTTCAGCTCCACAAATCGGACAGGTACCTTCGATATATCGATCGGGCAAGGTTCGTCCGGTAGAAGGTGATATCGCTGCCCGAGTAGTCTGTACCAACATGTAGCCATTGTCGCGTACCACCTCAAACATGGCACGCACGGTCTGGTAGTGATTACCTGTGGTGGTGCGGGTAAACAAATCATAGGAAAGCCCCAGTTGCACCAGGTCTTCTACAATCAGCCGGTTGTTTTTGTCGGCAAGTTGGCGCGGAGTCAAGCCTTCTTTTTCCGCTTCGACCAGAATAGGCGTACCGTGCTCATCCGTCCCGGAAACCATCAACACCTCATGGCCTTTCATGCGCATGTAGCGCGAAAACACATCCGAAGGAATTCCGAAACCAGCTACGTGTCCAATGTGGCGCGGCCCATTAGCGTAAGGCCAGGCCACGGCTGAGAGTATATGTGTCATAGCTCAATCCTATGCCTAAATCCACGAACTAAGCCACATCCGCCAATAAAACTGGTGTTGCGGCATGGTCATCCCCGTCCAGATGGGAAAGAAATACACTGCCACCAGAAAAATCAGCGCCACTATAAACAATCCCAAATAAATCTGTACCTGGTTCACGGGGAAAGAACGAGGCACCAAATTGTACCGACCAACCCAATTCTTGTCGCTGCAGATACGCCACTGTCCCATCATGACTCCCAGCGTATAAATCACCGCCAACACCACGAAGGGGGAAATCACCACGGTGTAAAAAGTGAAAATAGTACGGTTGGAGTAAATCATCCACGGGCCGAAAGTCGCGAAGTATCCGGCCAATACCAGCCCCGCGCGCCAATCCAGGAACACAAGGCTGCCCATTATCACCACCACTAAGGCCAGGGCTCCAAACCACCACAATAGCGGGTTACCCAGCGAGGTCACGGTTTGGATACACTGGTCTTTTCCACAATTTCCCGCGACTTTCTGGTAGTAAAAAGAAGTCGGACGCAGCTGCAACAGCCACCCCCACGGGCTGGCCTTATAGGGGTGATCCGAAACCAAGGTGGTGTGAAAATTCAGAATCTGGCGGTGGTATTCTAGCCAGTCGCGCCACCCGCTGCCCCCGGTGTGCCCCCAACCGTTAGGGTTTAGGAACCATCCCAACCACGAGCCCACGTAAACTACCGCTGTGATTGGCACCAGGTTTAAAAAGGCCGGGATTCCCCCAGTCAGAACCGAGGAGCTAATCCAGTAAGGTTCTGTGGCCCAGCGGGCGGAAAGCTCGCGGATGAACACGAAAATCCCGAATACTGCCACCACGTAGAGTCCCGACCATTTCACAGAAGTTGCCAATCCCCAGGCTATTCCAGCAGCGAATAGCCACGGGCGCCACCAAAATACGGGTCCAAGCAGGCTCCCCTTCCTTTGGGTTTTTTCGGTTTCTTGGGGGGACTTCCTGAAAGACCTAGGTAAG
Organism: Mobiluncus mulieris ATCC 35243; assembly: GCF_000160615.1. Lineage (GTDB taxonomy): Bacteria > Actinomycetota > Actinomycetes > Actinomycetales > Actinomycetaceae > Mobiluncus > Mobiluncus mulieris. The sequence goes on from NZ_GG668519.1 coordinate 653,295, forward strand.
GGCGAGAAAGACCATGTTTTTTTGGTTTCTTGGGGGATTGCTACAGCTGGCGACCGGTACCGCGCCGGGTTAGCAGCCGCCGGTACTTTCTCGGGTTGATTCGATGTCATCAGATTGGCGGCTTGGGTTGGTGCGATTTCATGAGGTGCCAGCCGCAAATCCGGACGCTTTGCCCGCAATCCCAGCGTACGGCGGGTCTCATCAGCCCTCAGCAGCGCCGTCAACAGTTTCGGCCGGTAGCTCAGCTGGTCTCGAACCAGGAATACGACCCCCAACAGGATGAACAACTCCAACAATATATCCAGTATGGCCGTGCGAGACAGGGCAATCTGGACTCCATCCAATGCCATTAACACACTAGCCAAGGTGGCCATTTTCCCATTTCCAAACAGATGCCACACAATACGCCCTACCAGGAAAACGCAAATACTACCGGCCAGGCACACGGCCAGACGCCACCCCCAGGGATTATTTCCTAGCAGCTCAATTCCAAGGCCTATCAGCCATTTCCCGACACTGGGATGCACTACGAAGGCTCCTTCGGTAGGCAGGGTCAAATGTCCACTAATGAAAATATCGTCGTATTCTTTGGGCCACTGTACTTCGTAACCGCGTTTAATCAACCCATAGGCATCCTTGACATAATAGGTTTCATCGAAAACCAGGGTCTTGATGGCACCCAGTCGCCACAATCGTGACGCAAACGCCACCAGCATCACTACTAGCGGTCCGTAGCACCCCCACCGTGCCGCCGGAGATTTCGGAAGAGGCAACGCCCCAAACTCAGCACGCAGGAACATCGGGGGGTGCTTCATTTTCACTCTTCAAGTCTAGTCAGAAATTTGGGGCAGTATGCTAATTCGTGGAAAATGAAATGATGAATTTTCCCAGTCCTTTCGAAACAGTGTCTTTGGTTTTAGCGGCTACACCGATTGGTAATCTCGGTGATGCTTCGCCGCGTCTTGTCCAAGCCCTGCTTGAAGCCGAGGTTCTGGCCTGCGAAGACACTCGACGCTTACGGGACTTAGCCAGGCGCTTAGAATTGAACTTGTCCGGGCAACTTTTGGCCTACCACGAGCACAATGAGGTCGCAGTTACCGAGGATTTACTGACGGCAGCACGCCAGGGAACCAAAGTACTACAGGTAACCGATGCGGGAATGCCGGGGATTTCCGACCCCGGGTTCTGTCTTGCGCGCGCGGCCACTAGAGCCGCCGTGCCTTACACCGTCCTACCTGGCCCCTCGGCACCGCTCCTGGCTTTAGTAGCTTCGGGACTCCCCACCGACAGTTTTCGTTTTTGTGGGTTTCTGCCTCGTAAAATCACTTCTTTGTACCAAACGTTACAATCCCTATCCGCCGATACTTCCACCCTGATTTTTCTGGAATCTCCACGCCGAGTCCTCGCTACTCTCGTGGCTTTCCTAGAGATTTTCGGCGCGAACCGCCCGGCTGTGCTCGCCCGGGAGCTCACCAAAATTCATGAGGAGCTATTGGGTTCTACCCTCGGTGAAATCCACGCTAATTTGGCTTCAAGGGATGAAATCCGGGGAGAAATCGTTTTGGTGGTGTCCGGTGCGCCGGCACATGAGACCGCGGAAATCACTCCCGAGATTCTCGAAAAACTTGACCAGCTGGTACAAAATGGCATGCGTGCTAAGGATGGAGCAAAACTACTCTCGCAGTGGTTCAAAGTTGGAGCCAAGGCGCTCTACGAAACTCACATAACTCGCCGACACGATTCATGACCATATTCCAGATGGCACCTCATGAAGCCACCGAAATCGCCACTGCCAAGACGCACTCGGGCTAAACTGAAGCTATGGAGCCCTTGGACGCGCACACCGAAACCCAATTGGAAACCCTCGCCGAATGGATGCGTGGACGCAAGACCGTGCTGGTAACCGGCGCGGGTATGTCCACCGACACCGGAATCCCAGACTACCGCGGCCAGGGCAACACCACGATTCCTTCAGTGGAATATGACCAGTTCGTCTCCGACCCGGTATGGCAGCGCTGGGTGTGGGCACGCAACCATCAGACCTGGCAGACCATGCTGAAACTCGACCCTGCCCCGGCGCATCTGGCTCAAGCACGTCTGGAACGCGCGGGTCTGTTGACCGGAATTGCGACCCAAAACGTAGACGGTCTCGATTTCAAGGGCGGATGCAAAACTGTCTTCGAGATGCACGGCACCTTCTTGAAGGTCGAGTGCGTGGATTGCGGAGCAGTTACTGACCGAGCCCCCCTGCACGAACGACTCACAGCGGCGAATCCGGACTACCCTTTGGATCTTGACCCGGCACATGTCGCGATTTTGGCTCAAGCCGATCGCGAGGCCGCGTTGGCTTGCAACTTTCACACAGTGCCCTGCGAGACTTGTGGGGGTTTGTTGAAGCCGGCAGTAGTGTTTTTTGGTCAGTTGTTGCCTGAAACAACCATGAATCGCGCCCGCGCGGCCGCAGCGGAAGCTGACGTGGTGCTAGTGGTGGGCAGCTCACTGGTGGTAGGCACTGCCTCTTTCGTAATGCAGGCAGGCTTAATTTACGGTGCCCCACTAGTAATTATCAATCGTGGTCGTACCCAGTACGACCACATGGCCGATTTGCGTATCGAAGGCGGGGCCAGTGAATGTTTGACCCGGTTGGCGGATTTGCTGGGGGCTTAGCCTGCGGGTGGGGGCACTACGCTACCGGCAACATAACGCCGAAGCCACGAACTATTTCTGGGCGACAACGGCGCACTCGGGACGAGCTTTTGATTCGTTTTCGTACCCACCTGCATGAAACCTGACTTTCCCTGCCTGTACCAACAAAACAACACTAATTGCCCAACCAAAAAGTCAAGTCAAAACGACTTTTATCCCATCTTCCCTTGAAACACCAACGAAAAACCAAGAAAAAATCAACACTTTCTGTCCACTAAGCC
>NZ_GG668518.1:0-140540 GCF_000160615.1 Mobiluncus mulieris ATCC 35243
CCTAGGTAGAAACCCAAATGCTACGCAAAAAAGTGCAATTCTGGCGCAAAATTTACCACATTTCAAACCTATTAATCGCTAGTGGAACCTAACTTCCATAATAACGTAGCATTTGGAGCCTTTTGAATGTAGCGCGTAACTTATGCCAATCCTAGAAATCTAATTCGTGTTTTCGGCACACTAATACTCAAGGTCTGGAGGGAAATTTAGACTATTACCGGTGCATCAATTGCGACAGTACCGAAATTTGGCGGCATTTTCTGCCCTGATGGCAAGATTTAATGTCTTGAGGTTATTAAATCGGGCAAAACGTCCCAATCAAGAGTTAAATAGGCTACAATGTCCAGTTTTTTCTAGTTGTGTGGTGAATCTGCTTTTTGGTGTCCCGAATTCATCTGGTTTTGCCGCCAATACCAACCAGGCGCAAAACTTGTGAGACTAATGGGGGCGCATAGCCTGGCCTGAGGCTGAGGGTGGCGCATAGCCTGGCCTGAGGCTGAGGGGGGCGCATAGCCTGGCCTGAGACTGAGGGGGGCGCATGGCCTGGCTTGAGGCTGAGGGGGCGCATGGCCTGGCCTAGAATTAGGAAAATCGCCGCAAACTCCGGCCTAAAATCATAAAATCAGAAAAATAGTCTTGAACCCCGCCCCAAAACCAAGAAAACCAAGAAAACCAAGAAAACCAAGAAAACCAAGAAAACCAAGAAAACCAAGAAAACCAAGAAAACCAAGAAAACCAAGAAAACCAAGAAAACCCCAGTCTAAGACTAAGAAAACCGCCCAGACCCCAACAAGGACGATGTTACAATATCTGGCGTGCAGGGAATAACAGAAATCAGGCATAAAGACGGTCGTGTCGTCTACCGGGTTCGATTCCGAGACGGCAAAACCAACGCCAGTGAAACTTTTCGTAACATAGAAACTGCTACCTATTTCCGGGATTTAGTGAAGCAATTCGGCGGCACCGCCGCCCGCAACATCCTAGATTCACGGGAAAACCCTGACGATACGGATACCCTCACTCTCGGCGGTATCCACCAATCCTATTTGGAGCATGCGGCCTCGTATGCGACCCCTGGCACCATCGCCCGCTACCGAAACATGGCTGCCAGCTACATTTTCCCCAAAATCCCGCCGCAAACCCCCATTCGTGCCCTCACCCGGGAAAGTATAGAAAACTATGTCACCTGGCTTCGAGCCAAGCCCAGCCGATACGGAACCTCGCTGAAACCTCGAACAATAAAGAGGATTGTGGCTTTCCTCTCTACCCTGTTTAACTACCAGATAGAAATCGGGAATCTGGAAAGTAACCCCGCGCGCGGCATCCGCATCCCCAACGACGCGATCCCCACCCAGCCGGTGTTCCTCACGCCGCAACAAGTCGAAAAAATCGCCGATAATTGTGGCTATTACGGGGTTCTGGTTCGGTTCCTATACGCCACCGGTTTGCGATTCGGGGAAGCCACCGCTTTGACCCCCGCCGATGTGAATGTGAAAACCCGCACTATTACCGTCTCTAAAGCCTGGAAACAAGGGGAGAAAAGCAGTGACTTTTACCTTGGCGCCCCGAAAACAGACACTTCCACGCGAACAGTTTTGGTTTCTAAATCTGTTATTGCCTTGTTGAAACCGCTGTTGGTCGAGGACGCGCCGTTCCTGTTTCACCCTAAAACTCGTCCTGATCGTCCCTTGCGTAACAAGACCTTTCGTAACTGTGCCTGGAAACAAGCCGTCGAGAACATGGATCCCCGGCCGCGAATCCACGATTTGCGCCACTCGCATGTTTCCCGGCTTATCCAGGCTGGCATCCCCCTGCCGGTAATCCAGAAGCGGGTCGGCCATAAGGATATCCAAACCACGATAAATATTTATGGCCATATCACGCCGAAAGATGCCCGCGCCGCTGCCGATGTTTTCGGGTGACGTGGTGCGGGGTTGCGCGGGTGGCCGGTGGGATGGACGCCGGGTTCATGAGGTGCCAGCCGGGGTGCTGGGCGAATCGCCAAGAGTGAGCCATCCCGGGTGTGAACCCGGGATGGCTCCGGACACAATCCGTGGTTGATAGAATCAACCACGTGTGGCGCAAATCCAAACAAGTAATGGTTAAAACCTTGGTCTTAGGGATGCTGGGAGTGCTTGGCCTTGCCGGATGCGCGATGGCACCTCATGAACCCGGCACTAACGCCACCAATGCCACTAACGCCACTAACGGCGCCAACAGTGACCTTCCCGGCAGTCACCCGGGCGCGAACCTGCCCGGGCTGCCGCCGGGCGCCAAGCCGCTGACAAACTACGTGACCGTCGCCGCCACCGAACCGAACACCCGGTTGCTGCCCTCGACCGCCGTGGACAAGGCGACCTCGAAAATCACGCGTCTGATATTTTCCGGCCTGGCCTTCCTCGACGAACGCGGCCAGGTCAAAAATGATATCGCCACCGCGATAATCCCGAATGAAACCTGTACTATCTATGATATTGAAATCCGTCCCGACCTGTATTTTTCTGATGGGACGCTGGTGAAGGCCGGGAACTTCGCGCGCACTTGGTCCGATATTGTGCGCAACGCCGACACCCGCCGCGAAGCGACGTTGCTGAAGGCTGTGCGGGGTTATGCGGATACTGCGCGGGGTCATGAGGTGCCATCCGGGACGATGGCGAATCCCGGGGCGGCGACTAATCCCGAGGGGGGGAGCGTCCCGGCCTTAACTCCGGAGCTGGAGGGGATAGAGGTGATGAGCGACACGCATTTTAAGGTTCACTTAGAGCGGTCAACCTGTGATTTTATCAGCCGGGTCGCCACCCCTGTGTTCGCGCCGCTGCCGTATGCGGCCTTTGACCAAAATGGCAAAATTTCGGCAAACTTCACCGAGAACCCTTATGGTTACGGGCCGTATATGCTGTCGCGGGAAGGCGCGTGGGAACGCGGGGTACAGCTAAACCTGGTGCCAAACGAGCGGTATTTGGGGCCGCGTTTGGCGAAAAACGAGGGGATTTCCTTTAAATTTTATCGCGACCGCGACGCTTCGTACCGGGATTTACAGACCGACGAGCTGGATGTGGTTGATGCGCTGCCGGTGGCGGCGTTGAAAACCTATCGCGACCAGTTGGGGGCGCGAACTAAAGAGCATGTCTCGTCGGTAACCAGTTTCCTGGTGTTGCCGCGCGTCGCGCGGTTTTCGCCCACTACCGACGAGGGACGGTGGCGTCGTCAGGCGATTTCACTGAGTCTGAACCGAGCAGAAATAGCGCGGAAGTATTTTTCTTTGATGGTGATTCCCGCCACTGACTTTGTGTCCCCGGTGGTTTTGGGGTACGACAAAACCCGTTCGGATAACGAGGCGCTGCGTTTTGACTTGGCGCGGGCGAAAGCCGCCTGGACGCAGGCCAATACCCTGTCGCCGTGGGAAGGGGAACTGGTTTTGGCGCGGGTGGACAACGAATCCAGCGAGTGGGTGGAGCGGGCGGCCAGCCAGATTCGTACGGCACTGGGGGTGAGCGTCCGAGTGGTGAGTTTCCCCGATCGCGCCGCTTTACGCAAGGCCGCGACAGAGGGGATTAGCCCCGGGTTCGGCCAGCCGGTTCAGCCGAGCCAGCCGAGCCAGCCGAGCCAGCCGGGTAAATCCGGCGGGAAGAACCCCGGTAGTGCTGCGGGTTCTGGGCAAGACAAAACGAATCAAGGCGGCCAGCCGGGTCAACCGGGGCAGCCGGGTTTTTTGAACACGCCGCCGGGCGCGCTGCTCACCCCGTATCTGGTTTACGCGGATTCCTGGGAGCCAAAGTATCCGGGTATGAACGCGTATCTGTGGCCGTTGTTTTCCGCCGCTGGAATCGGTAATGATTCGGGCTATCATAATCCCGGGTTCGAGGATATGCTGGGCAAGGCTCGCGCTGCAGTTTCCGAATACCAGGCTTCGCATATTTACCACGATGCCGAGACTATCTTGTTGCGTGATTTACCGGTAATTCCGCTGTGGTTCGAGAAAACCGCCGTCGGATGGTCGACGAAGGTCGCGGGGCTTCACCTTGACTGGCAAGGAATTCCGCAATACTGGCGTATCACTAAAGATTAGTTCGCCCCAGTTGCTTGGTGGGTCGCGGGGGCGCTGTGGCGCTTGACGCTCGGGGGCGAAACCGCGTAGCTGTCGAGGCGCTAGCGCCACAGCACCCCTAGCGCCTCATGAACCACAACAACGCAAATGCGCTAAAATACTGAAGGTTAAAAACAACGATTCAAGGGAAACAGTAAAGAACGCTTATGGCACAGACCGCACAAACCCCACAAACTAAACAGAGAGAAGACCTTCGTAACGTCGCCATTGTCGCACATGTGGATCACGGCAAAACCACGCTGGTGGACGCGATGTTGCGCCAGGCTAAGGCCGAGGGGCTGCGCGCTGACACCCCGGAGCGGGTTATGGACTCGGGGGATTTGGAGCGCGAAAAAGGCATCACTATCCTGGCGAAGAACACGGCCGTGAAATATTTCGGGCCGGCTGCCCAAGCCCACGGTCTGAAGGACGGGGTAACCATCAACGTCATCGACACGCCTGGTCACGCCGATTTTGGCGGCGAGGTTGAACGCGGCCTGTCCATGGTTGACGGGGTGGTGCTGTTGGTGGACGCCTCGGAAGGCCCCTTGCCCCAGACCCGCTTCGTGTTGCGTAAGGCGCTGGCGGCGGCGCTGCCGGTCGTTTTGGTCGTCAACAAGGTTGACCGCCCGGATGCCCGGATTCATGAGGTGATATCCGAAACCACTGACCTTTTGCTGACTTTGGCGTCTGATTTGGAAGCCAGCGAGGAAGTGCTGATGGATGGCCAGCCGGAGGCAGCGGGGACGGGTGAATCCCCGATGGCACCTCGTGAAGCCGAAAGCAACGCGAGTGTCGGAACTAACGCGACCACCGGGCGACCCAAACTGGATGTCGACCAGCTGCTGGACTTGCCGATTATCTATGCTTCGGCGAAGGCGGGGTGCGCATCCTTGAAGAACCCGGGGGACGGGAATGTGCCAGACGGCGACCTGGAATGCCTGTTCGAGGCGATTTTAAAGCACATTCCCGGTCCTACCTATATCCCCGGTGCCCCGTTACAGGCGCATGTGACGAACCTGGATGCCTCGCCTTTCTTGGGGCGTCTGGCGTTGCTGCGGATTCACAACGGGAGTTTGCGCCAAGGCCAAACGGTGGGCTGGGCGCGGTCGGACGGAATGGTAGAGGCCGTGAAGATTACGCAACTTTTGGCGACTCATGGACTCGACCGGGTGCCGACTGAATCCGCCTCGGCCGGCGACATTGTGGCGGTGGCCGGGATTGACGATATTACGATTGGTGAATCCCTGGTGGATTTGGATGACCCGCATCCGTTGCCGCTGATTACGGTGGATGAGCCGGCGATTGCGATGACGATTGGGATTAATACTTCGCCTTTCGCGGGGCAGGTCAAGGGGGCTAAGGTTACCGCTCGCCAGGTTAAAGATCGTTTGATGCGCGAGTTGGTTGGCAATGTGTCGCTGCGCGTTAAAGACATCGGTCGGCCTGATGCCTGGGAAGTACAAGGGCGCGGCGAGTTGGCGCTGGCGATTCTGGTGGAACAGATGCGCCGCGAAGGCTACGAACTGACCGCTGGGAAACCCCAGGTGGTGACAAAGACGGTCGACGGGAAACTGCTGGAGCCGATGGAGGCTTTGACAGTGGATGTGCCCGAGGAATATCTGGGGACGGTGACACAGTTGCTGGCGGCGCGCAAGGGACAGCTGAAAACCGTGACGAATCACGGTTCCGGGTGGGTGCGTCTGGAGTTTTCTGTGCCGGCACGCGGGCTGATTGGGTTCCGGTCGCGTTTCTTGACCGAGACACGCGGGACGGGAATTTCGGCATCGGTGGCGGCGGGATTCGCGCCGTGGCAGGGGGATATCGAGTCGCGTGCTACTGGGTCGCTGGTTGCCGACCGGGCTGGTAAGGCGAGTCCCTATGCGATGATTAAGTTACAGGAGCGCGGGGCATTTATTGTCCAGCCAGCTTCCCCCGTTTACGAGGGTCAGGTCGTGGGCGAGAACCCGCGTGGCGAGGACATGATTGTCAATATTACCAAGGAAAAACAGCAGACTAATATGCGTTCTTCTACCGCCGAGGCTTTTGAAGGCCTGACTCCGCCCAGGGTTTTGACCCTGGAGGAGAGCCTGGAGTTTGCGTCCAATGACGAGTGTGTCGAGGTCACACCGGAGGCGATTCGTATTCGCAAGGTTATCCTGAATGCCGAGGCCCGGTATAAGAGTAAACGCCAGTGACCCCGGTTTTTGCGGTCATGGACACATAAGCCCCTTATTGAGAATACTTGATAACGAGATAAGTCTGTGACCTGGGGGTTTGTCTGGGGTGATATCGTAGCAAAGCGCTTATGTGTCCATGATAAAATCAGGGGTTAAAGGAGGGTTCAATGACCAAAGCGCCCCGGAAACCGACACTCCGGAAACTGGAGCCCGGGAAGTCGGCACCCCGGAAACCGATACCCCGTGACACGAACGTCACCGAGGTCTTCGCCGGTTTTGCCCAGGACAAGAAACGCACCGGTCGGTTCCCCGCTACCTTGGGGCTGATAATCGGACTGGTCGTTTTAGTCTATGTCGGGACGGGTATCGCCCTGTCCGGTGCGGTTCCAAAGGGAGCCAGTTTTGCGGGAGTCGCAGTGGGGGGAATGTCCACTGACCAGGCCATAAAGAAATTGGAAACGGAACTGGGACCCAGGCTCAAAGCGCCACTGAAGGTGAAACTGGGCGAAAAAACCGCGCCGCTTGACCCGGTGGCGGCGGGACTCACCCCGGATTTCGCTGCTTCGATAAACCAGCTGACGCGTTTTACCTTGAACCCGCTGACAATCATGTCTCGTTTGACCGGGGTAGGGGAACAAACCTTGAAAACGCAGGTCGACCAGCGGTTACTCGACCAGGCCGTCGCTAAGGTGGCGCCGCTGCTGCGGATGGCACCTCGTGAAGCCACCTTCCAGTGCGTCGACGCGAAACTGCACCCCGTGAAACCCCAGCCGGGATACGACTTGAACCTGGCTGCAGCCAGCGCCAGCATCGCGGCCAAGTGGTGGCGCGGCGAGCCACTGAGCCTGTCGGGCACCACCATCGCCCCGAAAAGTACCATCGCGCAACTCGACCAGGCCGCCGCTGGCCCCGCGAAAACCCTGATGAGTAGACCCGTTAAAGCCAACGTTGGCGGTAAAACCCTCGAGATACCCACCGGGGAACTGTGCCGGGTCGCCTCGTGGAAACTGGGGGGCAAAAAACTCGCGGTCACCTTGGACGGCGCAAAGTTGCGTGACTATGTCATGAGTCGCGTGTCCGGGTTGGAAACCAATCCCGTCGATGCCCGCTTTGAATTTGTCAACGGCGCGCCCCAGGTTGTTCCCAGCATCAACGGCACGAAACTGGAGGCGGCCGAAGTCGCGTCCAAAATCCAAGCCGGCGCGATCTCGCCGGAAAACCGCGAGGTCAGCGTGGATTTACAGCCAATAGCCCCGAAGTTCACTACCGAGGATGCCACCCAGGCCGGTATCAAAGAAGTCATTGGTGAATTCGACACCCCGGTCACCGCCGTGGCCAAGCGAACCGGGAATCTGCGGCAAGGAGCGGCGAAAATCACGGGAGTGATGGTGCGCCCGGGTGAAGAATTCTCGCTGGAAAAGGTGCTCGGCCCCATAACCGCCGAAAACGGCTGGTCAGACTCGGGGGTTATTAACAACGGGGTGCACACCACGGCGGTGGGCGGAGGATTGTCACAATTGTGCGCCACCACGCTGAATGCGGCGTGGTTCGCGGGTATGGATTTAATTGAATTTCACCCACACTCCGTGTGGTTTTCCCGTTACCCGGCAGGACGCGAATGCACCTTGTGGGAGGGCTCGCTGGATTTGCGATGGCGCAACCCCAATCCGAAGCCGGTGCTGTTGCGCGGCTGGGTGGGAGCCGAGCGGCTGCATGTGCAAATGTGGGGTACCAAGTATTTTGAGGTGAAATCCACCCAGAGCGAACGCAGCGGGGTGCGTGCCCCCGGCAAGAAAGTCAACACTTGGTCGGGGTGCGTGCCCAGTAGCTCGGGGCAATCCGGTTTCACGATTTCCAATACGCGGGTGCGTCTGTTGGATGGCAAGGAGTATGATTCCAAGACCTATACGCATACCTATCAGCCCGACGACCAGATTGTATGCGCGAAGGATGGCAAGGATGACAAGGACGGTAAGGACGCGAAAGCCAAGTCCACGTCGCGCGGTGCCCCCGGCGCAAAGCCTTCGACCAATCCGAAAGCCGTGGATTAAACCCTTAGCCTATTGTGACATAGACTTATCGTATGACCTATGTGATTGCCCAACCCTGTGTGGACGTGAAAGATCGGGCGTGTGTGGACGAATGCCCGGTTGACTGCATTTATGAAGGCGCACGAACCTTGTATATCAATCCGCTGGAGTGCGTGGATTGCGGGGCGTGCGAAGCGGTCTGTCCCACGGAAGCAATTTTCTATGAAGACGACCTGCCCGCAGAATGGGAAGATTATCTGCGTGCCAATCGGGATTTTTTCGACGACATTGGCACTCCTGGCGGGGCGAGCTCCTACGGTCCGGTTGACAAGGACGACCCGATGATTGCTGCGCTGCCTCCGATGAATCAATAACGCTGGGCATCCGGGCTGGCACCTCATGAATCGGTGTAAACGCAACCCTGCCCTCAACCCTAAGTTCGATGCAAAATCCAGGTAAAGGGACAACCCCGTTTCGACTTGCTAAACTTATAGAATCTAAAATATTATATATTGTAACAATCTATACATTGTAACACCCAAAGGAGGTTCTGATGGGCGACGAATCCGCCGACGAATACTATATCCAAGCCGGCTCCACCAGGCTCGACACCCCGTTGCATCCCGCCACGCTGGGCTGCAACGGCCTGGAAATCAATAAACTTTTAGCCACCACTGGCGATGTCGCCCTGGACTACGGCTTCGGCAACACGGCCAATTGTGAATCCAGCATCACCTACATTGACGGCGCGAACGGGATTCTGCGCTACCGAGGCTATCCCATCGAGGAACTCGCCCGCGAATCAAGCTTCGTAGAGGTCGCCTATCTGTTGATTTACGGGGAATTGCCCGACCGGGCGACCCTAGACCTTTTCACCCACCGGGTTAAACACAACCGACTTTTGCCCGAGGATTTCCTAGCCTTTTTCGGGGCTTTCCCCTCGAAAGGGCACCCCATGTCCGTGCTACAAGCCGGGGTGGCGGGCTTGGCAACGTATTACGAAGACACCCTCAATCCCCTTGATCCCGAACAACTCGAGGCCGCGACCTTCCAACTGTTGGGGAAAGTACCCACCATGGTGGCGATGATTGCGAAACGCGCCGAAGGCCTGCCCACGCTTTACCCCGATTCTTCGCGGGAATTGACCGAAGATTTCATCCGCATGACCTTCGGGTTGCCCTACCAGTCCTACGACATTGACCCGGTGTTGATTCACGCGCTGGACACCCTGTTTATCCTGCACGCCGACCATGAACAAAACTGTTCGACTTCCACCGCGCGTTTCGTGGGGTCGTCGCGCGCGAATCTCTATGCCTCGGTGGCCTCGGCTATCGGTGCGCTGTCCGGGCCGTTGCACGGGGGCGCGAACGAGGCCGTGTTGCGCATGTTGATGCAGATGGAGGACACCGACATGACGGTGGCCGAGTTTGTGGAAAAAGTCAAGACCAAGGCAGAGGGCGTGAAACTGATGGGCTTCGGGCATCGTGTCTATAAGTCCTATGATCCGCGCGCGGCCATAGTCAAGGAATCCGCTCATGATGTCCTGTCGCGCCTGGGTAAAGCCGATCGGCTGCTTGATCTGGCCCTCGAGCTAGAGGAGGTTGCCCTGAGTGACGACTACTTTGTGTCCCGGCATCTCTATCCAAACGTGGATTTCTATACCGGCCTGATATACCGCGCGATGGGCTTCCGCATGAAGATGTTCACGCCCCTGTTCGCGATTGGGCGGTTGCCGGGTTGGATTGCGCAATACCGCGAGATGATTACCGACCCGTCGACGCGAATTACCCGACCGCGCCAGGTTTATGTGGGTGCGGCGGAACGTCACTATCGCCAGGAATCGGCGGGTTCATGAGGTGCTAGTTTGAGAGGGAAGAGGAGGGTTAAATAATGCCTGATGAAATCATAAAGAAAGCCTGGGGAGTGGGCGTCACCGCCGAGACTTACGGCGGGAAAATGCTGGACACGTGGTTTCCTTATGTCCACAAAGGGTCTTTGAATGATGCCCAGGCGCGGGAATACGCGGCTCGTCTGGCTAGTTTGGAGCGTCGCGATGATGCCCGCGAAATCAATAACCGGGTTGTGATTGTGGAATCCGACCTGGAGAGTGACGTGACGAATCCGCGCGACGGGTTTTTACGACTGCATGTTTTGTCGAAGCGTTTAGCGAAACCGAATACGGTGTGCCTCGAGGGCTTATCTCACCAGTTGAACCTGGTGATGTGGACGAATCACGGGGCGTGTGACCCGGTAGGTTTCGAGGAAACCCGGCTGCGGTTGAAAGCGAAGTTCGGGGTGGGGGTGTCGGTGCAGTCCCTGGATCGGATTCCCCCAATGACCAGTTATGTTTCCTCTAGTGACGTGCGTATCACCAGTTCCCCGAATGTGCGTTTAGGGGCGTATTTGGCTCCCGGTACCGAGATTGGTTACACCGGTTTCGTGAACTATAACGCGGGAACCTTGGGGGCGGCACATATCGAGGGGCGCTTGTCCCAGGGGGTGACCGTAGACGAGGGCACCACCTTGGCGGGGGGTGCTTCCACGGCGGGAACCATGGCGATTGGGGTGCACCAGCGCGTGTCTCTGGGGCGGAATTGTCACCTGGGAGCGAACTCTGGGTTGGCGATTCCCCTGGGGGATGAATGTGTGATTGAACCGGGGTTGTATTTGAATGCCGACACGAAGGTTTATGTGATGCCTTCCGGTGGGGTGATTCCGGGGGAAACCGGGTTCTTTATGGAACCGAAAACCCTGTTGGCCTCGGATTTGTCTGGCGTATCCAATGCTTTGTTCCGTCGCAATTCCCAGACCGGACGGGTGGAGTGCGTCGGGCGGGACGGGTTGCAAATGGAGTTTGCTGACTAGCCGCGTTCCTGGGTTGGTTAAGCGTCGGGGGAGGGGTGCAGGGCGAGGGCGAGGGCTTCGCGCAGGTTTTTCGCGGTTCTCAGGCTAAGCCCGCGCGGGGCGGAAAGTTTTTCCGCCCCGGCGGCGGGGACGACCGCCGTGGTGAAACCTAGGCGGGCGGCCTCCGCGAGGCGCCGCGACAGCGCGGTGCAACTGCGGATTTCGCCGGTCAGGGACACTTCCCCCAAAGCCACTAAGCGATGGTCAATTACCTGACCAGTGACCGCGCTGGCCGCCGCCAGCGCCACCGCCAAATCTACCGCCGGTTCCACCGCGCGCGCCCCGCCCACCGTGGACACATAGGCATCGAGTGTCCCCAAGGGCAGTTTCATCCGGGCTTGTAGCACCGCCAGCATCATGGAAACCCGCGAATAATCCAGTCCGGACACGGTGCGCCGGGGACTGCCGGCGGCCATCGGGGTGGCCAGCGCCTCAATCTCTATCGGCAACGCCCGCCGACCTTCCAGGCTCATGGTCACGCACGATCCCGGCACCGGTTCGGCGGTTTGGGATAAAAACAGCCCGCTGGGGTCAGCGATGCCCTCGATACCGGATTCCGCCATCTGGAAAAATCCCACCGCGTCGGTCGGCCCATAGCGGTTCTTTACCGCCCGCAACAGGCGCAACTCCCCGGTGCGCTCGCCCTCGAACTGCAACACCACATCCACCAGGTGTTCCAGGGTTCGCGGACCGGCCACCGCACCATCCTTGGTGACATGCCCCACCAAAAGCAAGCCCATATTGCGGGATTTTGCGGCTGCGGTCAGTTTCGCGGTGACCTCACGGACTTGCGCCGGGCCGCCTATAGACGTGTCTAGGAGCGGGTCGGTTAGGGTCTGAATAGAATCCACAATCGTCAGCGCCGGGGCAGCGGCCTCTATCTGGCTCAAGGCCTGATCCACCGAGGTTTCCGCCGCCAAAAGCAGCTCATCGGCCAGCGCGCCGATGCGCCTGGCCCGCGAATACACCTGTTGCGCGGTTTCCTCGCCCGTCAAATACAGTACCCGCCGGCCTTCGCTAGAATCTTTGCTGTCACCCCGCCGTCCGCTTAGGCTCACCACCTGCGCCGTTTCGCCGGTAGCCTTATTCAACTCGCCAGACTCGTCGCCACGGGCTACCGCCGCCGCGACCTCTAGCAGCAACGTCGACTTGCCGATGCCCGGTTCCCCGGCCAAGAGGATTACCGCCCCGGGAACTACACCGCCTGCCAAAACCCGGTCGAATTCCGCCACCCCGGAGGGAATCCGCGCGGTGGCTTGCGTCTCGAATGTCGCGATAGCCTGAGCCGGGGAAGCCGGCTTGCCCAGGCTCGCCCGCCCGGCGGGCTGGCCCCTCATGAACCCGGAACCCGAAGCACCCACCACCGATTCCTCCAGGGTGCCCCACTCGCCGCACGCGCGGCACTGCCCAGCCCACTTCGGCCATTCTTCGCCGCAAGACCCACACACATACACGGTTTTCGATTTTGCCATGCCTCTATCTTCCCACGCTCCCTAGCCCCAAAAATCCGCTAACTCGCACCGGGACTTTTCCCCGGCAAAACGCCAAAATCCCCGAATAGCGCCTCATGAACCCGACCTCACCAAGAAGTCTGATATAATTATCGCGGTTGACCGCAAATTGACGGAATCCGTTTCGCCGCAAAGGGGAGGCTACGACTTCATGAGCAAAGGCCTGATTGCTTTTTACGCCACTGTTGCGGGTTTCGCGGTTTATGAACTATTCACAAGTCGCTCCTTTTTCATACTTTTCCTTGGGATTTATATCTATTCCCTGAAACGGGACATGGGGAAGCGCGAAGGGAAGAACAGTCGCTATCGCGGATTCTTCAGGGCAGACAGGGGCGATAGAATCGACTAGCGGAGCGAGCTAAGATAAGGGACAGCCTGGCACTCGCGCCCACTTTCGTTGCGTGAAGTACCGACTCGCTAGCCCGCTACCCGCCTGGAGAAAGGAACCCGATGGCCACCATCAGCGCCTGGATAGAAGGCGCGCGGCTGCGTACCCTGCCGGCCTCCGCCGCACCGGTACTATTGGGAACTGGGATAGCCTTCGGCCTGGGACGCGGCAATGCCTGGCTGGCGGTGGGGTGCCTGGTGGTGGCCTTGGCCATCCAAATCGGCGTGAACTTCGCCAATGATTACTCTGACGGGATACGCGGCACCGATGAACACCGGCTGGGGCCGCCGCGCCTGGTGGGTGGCGGCGAAAACCCGCGTCGGGTCTTGGCGGCGGCGCTGGGGTTCTTCGCGCTGGCGGCCGGGGTCGGGCTCGCGGTGGTTATCGCCAGCGCTTCTTGGTGGCTGGTCGCAGCGGGGGCAGCAGCGCTGGTCGCGGCCTGGTTCTATACCGGGGGCAAGCACCCCTACGGTTATACGGGGTGGGGCGTAAGCGAGCTGATGGTTTTCGTATTTTTCGGCTTAATGGCGACGCTGGGAACCCTGTGGGTGCAAGCCAAAACCCTGCCGTGGCAGGCTTGGCTGCTGGCAGCGGCGCTGGGGTTGCTGTCGTGTGCGCTGTTGATGGTCAATAATCTGCGCGATATTCCCACCGATACCCAGTCGGGGAAGCGTACCTTGGCGGTGCGACTGGGGGATCGCGGGGCGCGCTGGGCTTATGTCGGGCTGGTGGTCGCGGCGCTGGTTTTGGCCGCCGTGGTGGTTTTTATTCCCTGGCCGGCAGTGTTTTCCAGCGGGGTGCGCCAGTGGTTGCCGGGTTTCGCGGTTTTGCTGGTGATTTGGGGTGGAGCGGCTGCAACGATGCGCCCGGTGCGGCGCGGGGCGACGGGGCGCGACCTGGTTGTGGCGTTGCGCAACACGGGTTTCCTGACCCTCGCCTTCGGTGCCTTGCTCGCGTTGCTCTTTGCCTTGGGCTAGTCGGCTTCATGAGGTGCCATTTGAATTGCCGGCGTAAGTGTGAAGAATAACCCCACACATCACCGATTCAAAGAGAAACCGGCTAGAATTAAGCCTGTACCCATGTCGTTGACACACCCGACGCACACTAAAAATCCACAGGGGCAGAAATGGCAGAAATCAACCTGGTTTTGAATGGTGACCCCGGCGAAATAACCGCCGAGGCTTTTTCTGCGGCGCTGTCACATTTGATTAAGCTGATTCGTTCAGTGGACGGAGGCGCGGACACGGCTCTAACCGTGACTGGATTGGCTATGGGTTCAGTTTCGGCCACCTTAGACACCGAAAAAGCTGTTGCCGACAGGGTAAATCGAGGTATCGCCCAATTGCGAAATACCCCGGAGATTCCCCCTGGGTGGCACCGCAAAACCTTGCGAGAACTGGATTATTTGGGGCGCATCGGAACGGATAAGCATTCCAACGGGGTCACCGGGGTGAGCCTTTCAATCGGGGATGAAACCGCGCATCTTGACACAGAACTTGCCAGAAACATCCAGGAAGCCTCTATCCCAATCACCCAGGCGCTCACCACCATTAGGGGCAGACTCTTTGCATATTCCCACAAAACCAACGAGGATTCGCGCTACGTCATGATTCAACCACAGGGCAGAACCCCGGCCGTGCGGGTCAATGTCCCCGATATTCTGGAGGATACAGCCATTCGCCTGATTGAAAAACAAGTAGAGGTACTTGGTTTGGGGACGCGTGACGATGGGGTGACCTTGAAAACTATTGATGCCCAACGGATTGAGGCCATGTCCGATAGCATCCCGGAACTGTCCATTGATGACATCATTGGTTCTTGGGAAACAGTTCCTGGAGTCGTCCCCGATTCGGTTCACCTGGTTCGGGAAGTGCGTGATGCCTGGTAAAAAGCCTTGTTACGTCCTTGACACGTCCCTGTTGATTGCCCTTTTCCTGAAGGAAACCGGTCGGGTGTACCGCTCACGCGAGGTGCTTACCAGTGATGCTGACTTGGTTTTACCCTCGCTGGCAGTGCTAGAGATTCTAGCCAACCCGAAGCTGCGAGTGGCGCACAATCCCGCTCAAGCCCCGCTGTTCGTATAACTTTGGATAATCTGCGTTGGTATCTTTGGGGGGGGGTTGCTCGCGTTGCTCTTTGCCTTGGGTTAGTCGGCTTCATGAGGTGCCATTTGAATTGCCGGCATAAGTGTGAATCGCGTCTGGCTAAATGTCCGTGGACATCCGACAAATCGCCTAAATCTCTCTGCCCGGATTCCCCTATCCCAACCGCCGTCGTGTCGCGGTACATGATGGAGCGGGAGGCGAAGTGGCGCAACGCAAACGTCAGGCAGCGTAGACGCGCGAGGAAGCCGGATGGCGAAGAGCCTATGAGTGCTCGTAGTTTCTCTTAGAAACGAAGTTTCTAAGAGAAACAGAGCGGGTCCCCATCAGCTCGAGCCGCCGGCGAATCGTGCGTCGAGCGGCATGTACCCCTAGCAGTCGAGCGACAAATTAAAACAAGCACCTCATGAATCCACAGCCGCCGCAACAGGCGTTGAATACATCCGCAACAGGCGTTCGACCTCGGCCTGTACCGCCGCGTTGCCACCGCGCGAATACTTGCGCGGGTCGACCAACTCCGGTCCGGCCGCCAGGTCGCGGCGCACCATTTCGGTATAGACCACGTTAAGGTGCGTCGAGACGTTAATCTTGGTCATGCCCGCACGGATAGCGGCGCGCATCCCCGCGTCCGACACCCCCGACGACCCGTGCAACACCAGCGGCACGGGCACGGCGGCGGCGATTCGCGCAATCAAATCATTGTCTAGGGCGGCATCGCGGGAAGTCATGGCATGTGACGACCCCACCGCGACGGCCAGCAAATCCACCCCGGTGTCGGTCACAAAATGCGCGGCATCATCGGGATTGGTGCGCGCCGAAGGATCGTGTACCCCATTCTTGCCGCCGACCTCGCCCAGTTCGGCTTCGACCGAAACCCCCCGGTCGTGACACCATTGGGTGATTTCGGCGGTCGACCGGCGGTTTTCCGCGTCCGGCAGTTTCGAGCCGTCATACATGATAGAGGTAAATCCCAAATCCACTGCCGCCTTGCACAAGTCGATGTCCTCGGCGTGATCCAAATGCGCTACGACCGGGACGCGAGCCTCTTCCGCGAGGCGCAACACCGCCGAGCCAATCGGGCGCAGCCGCCCGTGGTGGTATTTCACGGCGTTTTGGGAAAGTTGCAAAATCACCGGCAGCCCGCAGGATTCGGCAGCCGCGACTTGGGCTTCCCCGTGTTCCAAGAGCACGACGTTGAACGCTCCCAGTCCGACGTGGCGCGCGGCCGCGTCGCCCGCAAGTTTACGAATATCTGCCAACATTTTTAACTCCAATCTTCGGTTTTATAGGTAATTTCACGACGCAACTCGCCGACCAGTTCGGTTTCAATCACCCCGGCATAGGCGGCGGGTACGGCCGCCGCCGACCACGCCACGGCTTGCGCCAGCGCCGCTTGTCGCCCCAAATTTTGCGCGCGGGCGGCCAGGAAACCGGCTACGGCCGCGTCGCCCGCCCCGGTCGGGTTGCCGGATAGTTCCCGCCCGGGGCGCGCCCAAAAAGCCTTCACTTGCGGTTTTGCCTTGGTTTCGGGTTTTTCTGTGCCGTTCATGAGGGGCTGGCCAAAATCCCCGCCTTTGTCAGATTCGCGGGCTTCCCCAGTTTCAGATCCGCCGTCCCGGCACACATACGCCAAGCCATCGCGTCCGGCCGACACCAATAAAGACCCGGCGCCAAGTTCCAGCAAGGCTCGCGCGGCGGCTGGCACCTCATGAATCCCGGTGGCCGCACGCAACTCGGCGACATTGGGCTTTAAACAATCCGCCCCGGCGCGCGCGGCCTCGACCAAGTATTCCCCGGAGGTGTCCACCAACACCCAGCACCCGCGCGAGCGCAGCCCCGCGACCAGGCGCGATACCATCCCCAGCGGGGTCCCCAGCGGAAACGACCCGTTGATGCTGACCAGAGCTCCGGGCGGCGCCCAGTCGCAGTCGAGCACCCGTTCCCACACGTTTTCCCAGGTCGCGGCGATTTCCGCAGCGGTCAGTTCGCCGTAGTTCGGCGCGGCCTCGTTGAACAGGGTCGCGTCGCCCTCGGCCACCACCGCCACCGACAGCCGGTTCGGCCAGGGCATCTCTAGCGCCCGCCACTGAAACCGCCCCGGGGATTCGGCCTCGCGTCGTTGCAGGTCAGCGACGTAATCGGGGCTGGTGAAGAAGCCGGTGGCCACCACCGGGTAGCCCATCGAGGCCAGCACCGAGGCGGTGTTCAAGCCCTTGCCCCCGGCGCGGCGGTGAATCCGCTCTACCCGGTGGGAAGTCCCGAAAACGACCTGCTCGACTTGGTAGGTGATGTCCACGGCCGGGTTCGGGGTGAAGGTTACCAGCGGCACCGATGTTGGCGCGGTGCCCGCAGCGGTGCTTTGGGGTGGGGTGGCGCTCATCTGGCTGTCCTTTCGCGCTTCATGAGGTGCCAGCCGGGGTGGCAGCCGCATTTGCGGATTTGACCGTGTCACAATCCGCCACGACTTGCGTGGCGATTCCCTCGTAGTCGAAAACCCGGGCGGCTGCGCCGAGCAGTTGCGCCCGAGACCCGAAGCGCGCCAAGGAAAATCGGGGTTCCGGCAGGTTTACCAGCCTGGCAGTTGTCGCCGCCCGCAACCGTTCCAGGTACGCCGGTCCTTCCTTGGATTGACCCCCGCCGATAATGACCTCTAGGTCACCGAGGGTCGCTATCATCGCGGCCAGGGCTTGCGCAAGGGCGGCGGTACCGGTTTCCACGACGTGGTGCGCGGCCGCGTCGCCCTCGCGTTCCCGCGCGAAAACCGCCTTGGAGCCGGGCGGGGTGTCCAGCCCGGCTAAAGCCGCGTAGCGCCGCCCGGTGAAAGCCGCCGAAGCCAGCTGTTCCAGCGGCAGCATTTCTGGCGGATTCATGAGGTGCGAGCCTAAATTCTCGCTTTCCGATAGATACTGCCGATCCGGGTTCGGGAACAGGACTTGTCCGATTTCCCCGCTGGTGGCGCCCCGGTTCAAAACCTGGCCGTCAAGGACAATCCCGGCGGCTATCCCGGTGCCGATAGCGACGAAAATACAGTCGCGTCGCCCCGTAAACCGGGCTTCCCCCAAGGCGCCGGAACGCAAATCGTGGCCGAGTAGCACCGGTGTCCCCAGCGCCTGGGCGAGGGTATCGCGCATGGGGAACCGCCCCCACCCCAGGTTCGCCGATTTGATAGTCATCCCGGTGGATTCATCCACCAGGCCCGGGATTGCCACTCCCACCGCTTTACAGATATTTTCGCTGGTCAGGGTCTCGGTGCTGGGGGTGAGGATGGTACCCTCGGCGAGTTGCGCCTGGATGCGGTCGTATTCTTCGCTTAGCTGCGCCACCAGGGCTTCGGCTCCACCTTGGGTGGTTTTGACGCTAGGTAATTCCACCAGCGAAGCATTCGGGGCGACGAGCGCCATTTTGATATTCGTGCCCCCCACATCGAAGGCCAGGGCATAACGTGGGGGAGTGGGTTCATTGGGGTTGGCACCTCGTGAAGCCGCAGTCCCAACCGTAGCGGCGCCCCCAGCGCCACCAGCGGGAGAAGTATCGGTGGACATAGGAACCTCGCGTTAGGACAGGATAACGGAACGAGTCAGGTGACGCGGGGTGTCGGGATTGAGCCCGCGATGCTCCGCGCGCGCCACCGCGACGCGCTGCAACAGCACCAACGAAGCCATCGGATCCCAGTCGTGATGCACCAAAGTCGCGCCGGTGGCTTCGATTTGCGCGCTCATACCCGTTGGGATGGGGCCGAAAATCCAGGTGATGCGCCCGGGCTGGGCGATAGAAATCGGGCCGTGGCGGTACTCCATCGCCGGATAGGCTTCTGTCCAGGACTGCGAGGCCTCGCGCATCTTTAGCGCCGCTTCGTTGGCCAAGCCATAGGTCCACGCTGTGCCCAGGAAAGTGAACTGGTCGGCGGTGACGAAAGCCTGGGGGATATCGGCGGTGGTGGCGGCTTCACAGTCGCGGATAGCTGGGGTCAGGTCTTCGCCCAGACTGGCGCGCATAAGCGCCAAGGCAGTCGTGGCGAAACGGGTTTGCACCACGGATTGTTCATCGGCGAAATCCAGCACGACTTCTTTGTCGGTGTAGGGGGTGGCCGGACCGTTGCCAACCGCCGTAATCAGGCGCGTCGGAGTTTTACCGTGTAAGGCTTTGAGGATGTCAATAATCTCGGTTGTCGTGCCCGAGCGAGACAAGGTAATAACCAGGTCGTATTTGCGGGTGAGCGGGAATTCGGTGGCGGTGTAGGCATCGCTGACACCCAGACCGGCTGTCTCGCGGGCGCGGCAGTAGGCTTGAGCCATAAACCACGAGGTGCCACAGCCAATCATGGCCACGCTTTGGCCGGCGCGCGGAAAGAAATCGGGGTCAAGGGAGGGCGACATCTCGATGGCACGCTTCCAAGTGGCGGGTTGGGTGGCGATTTCAGTGGCGGTAATGCTCATAGTGAGTTGTCCTTCCTGGTAAAGTTTAGGGTGAGATTACGTAATAAAATTACCACTAAGCAGCTCGATTTGTGCGCGAAAATGATTGGAATTAATAGTTATGCACATTTTAAAGCATGGGCGAGGGGTATTTTCGGGCTAAAACTTGAGGAAACAGTAAAATATTTGGCTTCGGCTGAAGTCAAAGTTGCGGCGAAAAGGAGAGCGATGACAAGCCAATCCGCGCGATTGACAAAAATCCTTGACACGGTGCTGGAACAGGGCTCCGCGAAGGTCGAGCAGCTCGAAGCTGCTTTGGGAGTTTCTGCCGCCACCATCCGGCGTGACTTAGACCGGCTCGCCAACCAGCAACTCGTGACCCGAGTACGCGGTGGGGCGGTAGCGAACCCGCTATCCGGAGATTTACCGCTGCGTTACCGACAAGCCAATCACGGGCGGGTTAAACAAAGACTCGCCCGCGCCGCCGCGAAACTGGTGCAACCCGGGGACATAATCGGGGTCAATGGGGGAACCACCTCTACCGAAGTCGCCCGCGAAATCGCGCTGCGTGTCAGCACCGATTCGGCCTTCGAGCATGAAAGTCTGACCTTGGTCACCAACGCGGTGAATATCGCCAACGAGCTGGTGGTACGCCCGCAAATCAAAGTAATCGTGGTCGGCGGGGTCGTGCGGCCGAATTCCTACGAGATTGTCGGCAACCTGTCGGGGGTGATTTTAGAAAACCTGGCGATGAACCGAGTCTTTTTGGGGGTTGTCAGCATTGACTCGGCTCGCGGATTGTTCAATGACGATTTGCTGGAAGCTGAAATAAACGCCGATTTCCTTGCCGCCGCCGCGCGAGTCACCGTCGTGGCGGATTCCTCGAAATTTACGGCGGTTGGGGTGGCGCGGATTTCGGACTTTTCCCTCGTAGACGAGATTATTACCGATTCAGTCAGCGCCGAGGATCGCGCGGCTTTGGCACAACACGGGGTTGAAGTTATTGAAGTCTAGCTTTGGTGCGCTATGGGGCGACGCGGTTCGGCGGCGGTTCGCCCGGCGTGCGGTCGGCTGCTAGGGGTGCGCGCACGAGAGGCGAAAGGGGGAGGTTTCCCCCGCTCGAGCTGCTCGCGCAGCTCGAGCTCCCCCTCAGCCTCTCTTAGCGTCGCACTCCCTACGCAGCCTTCCCGCGCCGCCGCTGACGTGCCGGCGCGCGCCCAACGCGGTATCGCGACGTGCCGCGTCGCTGTTCCTCAATCTAGGACGGGAACTGAAACCAGCGTGGCGCCAAACCGTGCCGGCGCGCGGCGCTGAGTTTTTCGGCAATAGGGAGCGGGATCCGGGCCGGGAGATTTAGGCCTAGATTTCGGTGGCACCTCATGAAAACGGAAAGTGCGCACCCCTAGCGCCGAAGCGATTGCTGGGCAGAGAAATACGAAACATGCTATGGTGGTGTGAATGTCTGGACAAAGGAAAGGAAACAATGATGAAACTGGTTGTGGTCGGCGGGGTAGCCGGCGGACTGTCCTGCGCGGCACGCGCCCGACGCCTGGATGAAAACGCAGAAATTGTGGTCTTTGAAAAAGGCTCCTATCCCTCGTTTTCCAACTGCGGGCTGCCCTATCATCTAGGCGGCGAAATTCCCTCGCGCGAAATGCTGCTGTTGAATACCTCCGAGGCACTGCGAGCGAAACTAAACCTCGACGTGCGCCTCAACCACGAGGTCACCGGCTTGGATGCGAGCGCGAAAACCGTCACGGTTCGCGACCCGGGCGGACGTGAATTCCAAGAATCCTATGACTTCCTGGTGTTGTCCCCCGGAGCCCGTGCCGCGCGCCCCCCGATTCCCGGCCTGGATTCCCCGCGTGTGCACCCCTTGCGTACTGTCGACGATGTGACCCACCTGGTGGAACTGGTCGAAGGGAGCGGCGCTGGGGGCACTGGCGGTGGGGTGCCCGCGAAATCCGCCGTGGTTATCGGCGGGGGCTTCATCGGCATCGAAGCCGCCGAAGCCTTGGCGCAGCGCGGCCTGCAGACCACCATTGTGGAGGGCGCCGCCCACGTTATGCCGCTGCTGGACCGTGAAATCGCGAATATGGTCACCGGCGCGCTCGGGTCGCTGGGCATCGCAGTTTTCGCCGACACGCGCGTGGAATCCATCTCGCCCGTCACCGCTGGTGGTGGTAGGGGTGAGGTTCATGAGGCGCCAGCCGAAGGGCAAGCGCCTCATGAAAACGCTGACCCAACCGAAACACCCAACCCGGGCGCTTCCGGCAACCCGGGCGGCGCGGTCAGTGTGGACGAAGCAGGCGGCGCGACCAACCCGGGCGGCGCGACCAATCTGGATGCCACAGGTGGGGCAAACCCCGGCGAAGAACCCGGCGCGGCGCTCCAAGTGAAGCTGTCCACCGGCGCGGAAATCCCGGCCGACCTGGTAGTGCTTGCCGCCGGAGTCACCCCGAATACCGAGGCCTTCGTTGCGGCCGGAGTGGCCGCTGACCAGCGCGGATACCTGCAAATCGACGCGCACGGCCGCACCAATTTGCCCGACGTATTCGCCCTGGGCGACGCCGCGACCCAGGTCACGGCTCCCACCGGCGCGACTCGACCCGTCGCGCTGGCCGGGCCGACCAACCGCGCTGGGCGACTGATTGCGGATTTCATCGTCGACCCCGAGTCCGCCCGCCCGTTGCCGCGTCCACTGGCGACCTCGATTTTCCGAGTCGGATCTATGACCGTGGCTCAGACTGGGGCGAACCGGGATGCCCTAGCGGCCGCCGGGGTGGATTTCCACACGATTCACACCCATCCTACCGACCACGGGACTTTCCTGCCGGGCGCCCAGCCGATGCAGCTATTGCTGCACTTCGAGGCCGGTTCGGGGCGGATTTTGGGTGCCCAGGGCATCGGCGGGAATGGTGTGGACAAGCGGATTGACGTGATTGCGACGGCTTTGCGAGCCGGGCTGAGCGCGGCGGATTTGATTGACTTGGATTTGGCGTATTCTCCGCCCTATGGTTCGGCCAAGGATCCGGTGAATTTCTTGGGGTATGTGGCGCAAAACGTGTTGTCGGGGCGGCTGGCGTTGTGGTATGCCGCCGAGGCCGAGGCGCTGGTGTCGGGCGGGGCGCTGGTGGTTGATGTGCGCCAAGAGCCGGAGTTTCGTGCCGGGCACCTGGTGGGGGCGCGTTGTGTTCCGTTGACGCAGTTGCGCGGGCGGCTCGACGAGATTCGCGTTTGGCTCGCGGGTGCCTCGGGTTCATTAGGTGCCAACCCGGGGGCGAGTTCCCCAAGTGTGGCGGCCGGTTTGAGTGCGGTGGGTTCATTAGGTGATTGCGTGTATTTATGCGATGACACGGGGGTGAATGCTTGGCTGGCGTCGCGGATTCTGAGCCAAAACGGAATTAATGCTAAAGTATTGTCTGGTGGGGTGAATACCGTATTTGCCTACCATTTCTTAAACCCTGGGGTAGTGCTGGAAATGTAACCCGGGTAGTGACAACGAAAGGAAAGAAAAATGTGCTCACCAGTGAAATGTGCGAATTGTGGGAAAACTACTTGGACGGGGTGTGGGATGCATATCGAGGCGGTGAAAGCCCGGGTTCCGGCTGACCAGTGGTGTACTTGTCCCGAGGATAAGCGCAAACCCCAATCCCTCTTTACGAGTTTCTTTGGTCGCTAGAGGTTACGGACACATAAGCACTTTGCTAGGATATGGGGCTTGGTAAAGCCACTGTTCGCAGGCTTATCTCGATATCAATCATGTTCAATAAGGTGCTTATGTGTCCATAATCAAGATTACGGACACATAAGGGGATTTTCACCGAAGGCGAAAATCCCAAACCAGCTCTGAGCTGGGGTTTTGTCCGGTCTAACATTCTAGCAGACTGCTCGCGTGTCCATAACCAAGAATATTGGTCACTGGTCTCCGGTGTGGGTCACACCGGAGACCAGGATTATTTATGGCACCTCATGAGCTTCCCACGAAAACCCCAAAATTCAAAATCCTGTTTAAAACCCCCACATTTGATTAGAAAAAATCATATTCCGGTGATGGCGGGTCCTCGATGGCACCTCATGAAACCCCAAAGAAGGGCGGAAGACGGCCAACGGAGGCGGACAGTTTACCCACGAGCAAACCCTGTGCCCCCGAACAACCCAAGGAAGGAATGGGCGGGAACCACCGCGAAACCCGGAGCTGAAAACCCACAACCGAAAGGAACGCTCGTGAAACGCATTACTACTATCGGCGCGTTCGCGGCCATCGCAGCCCTAGCATTAAGCGGCTATGACCCGGGATTGTTACGGCCGTGGTTTTCGTATTCATCAATCCTTGGAATGAATACGCGGCGGCCTTCGTTTTGGTGCAGAAAGCCGAGTTGCAGTCCTTGACCGTGGCGATGCCGCGGTTCCTGGGATTGTATGTGCGCGAATGGCAGTTCATGTTCACCACCTCGGTGATCGCGATTGTCCCGGTGATTATTATGTTTGCCTTGATAGAGAAACGCTTGATTGGGGGACTCACGGCCGGGAGTATTAAATAGACGCGTAGCGAAGTCGGGAGGTAGCGCACGGTTGGATGTCCGCAGATAATTGTAAGTACATTCTGGCAAATTCGCGCGTTGTTGATGAAATCTAGCAAGTTTCTGAACAGGAGCTTTGCCAGGTTGAATACGTTAGCAGGGTAATTATCCGTCCATTACTGGATAAAACCGATTGGATTGAAAGCTGGTCATGGTACGGTGTTACGAAATGACGGTTGGCAATTTGGAGTTAACTGCGATTGCTTGGACAAAGTTACTATCGAAGGATATGAAAATGATTACAAGTACCAGTAAACGACGGGGTCTGGTGGCGATAATAGGCATCCTGGCAGCCTGCTTGTTTACTCTCGGATTCACTACGGCTCTCGAGGTGGCATCGCCAGCTTCTGGAGACCCCGAATTTAACCAAATTCGAGAAAAGGCTCGAAGCGGAAAAGATTTGAGTCTTCGAGAACTGAAAATCCTGGCAGACCCCTATCGCAGTCCGTCCTATGCCAATGTCAGTGTGGCTGAAAAAGACCTCGTCGTGAGGCACATTAACAATCCTGACGCTTTTCAATTGACGATTTCCGTCAATCCCGATACTGCAATGGTGGAATCGGTAACAGCAACGCCACGTATTGAATCGCGGAGCGCAAAACTCAATAACCCGTGCAAAACAGCGTGAGCTGGGCGACTTGCGCAACCCCGCAACTTTGTGATAGCTTGAGTGTTTGCGTTTGCTGTGTCCGATGCGGCCTGTGACCTGGGGTTTTACCGGTAATGCGCAAGGTTTACCCCGCCAGTGCGACGACGAGGGGCCAGCGAGTTAACGCCGGTGCGCGCCCAATTCAAGAAAAAGGGAAGAGGAAACCTTGGCCAGCTCGCCTAAAACTGTCGAAACCCCATTTAGGGTTTCATTCGCTCAAATCAAAGAACCCATGACCGCGCCGAACTTGTTGGCGCTACAAACCGAATCCTTCGACTGGTTCCTGGGCAACGACGCGTGGAAACAACGTGTTGAAGCCGCTGCCAGCGGGGAAGGGAAGCACGTTCCCACCGTCTCGGGGCTGCAAGAAGTCCTGAATGAGATGTCGCCCATCGAGGATGCCGGCGGCACCATGAGCCTGTCTTTTAACAGCTACACACTGGAAGACGCGCCCTATACCATCGACGAATGCCGCGACAAGGACTTGACCTATGACGCGCCGCTGTGCGTCGAAGCCGAGTTCATCATGAACGAAACCGGCGAGATTAAGAACCAAACCGTGTTCCTGGGGAACTTCCCCCTGATGACCCCGCGCGGTACGTTCATTATCAACGGCACCGAGCGGGTGGTCGTGTCCCAGCTGGTGCGCTCCCCCGGGGTGTACTTCGAGAAAACCGCCGACAAGACCTCGGATCGCGATATTTACCTGGGCAAGGTGATTCCCTCGCGCGGGGCGTGGCTGGAATTCGAAATCGACAAGCGTGATTCCGTCGGGGTGCGTATTGACCGCAAACGTAAACAATCCGCCACGATTTTCTTGAAAGCCATGGGGATGAGCACCGCCGAGATTCGCGAAGCCTTCGCGGATTTCCCGATGATGCTGGAAACCCTAGAAAAAGACGGGCCGATTGAAACCCAGGAACAAGCCCTGGAAGATATTTACCGCAAAATTCGTCCCGGTGAGCCCCCTAGCGCCGAAGCTGGACGGGCATTGCTGCATAACTTCTATACCAACCCCAAGCGCTACGACCTGGCCGAAGTGGGACGCTACAAGATTAACAAGAAACTTGGGGTCGCCCACGAGATGGATCAACGCACCTTGAGCCTGACCGACATGGTGGCGGCCTTCCGCTACCTGTTGGCTTTGCGTGAAGGCATGGACGTGGTGTCCATTAAAGGCGCGGCGGGTGAGGCACTCGATGTTAAGGTGAAAACCGACGATATCGACCACTTTGGCAACCGCCGGGTGCGCGCCGTGGGCGAACTGATTCAACTCCAGTTCCGTACCGGCATGTCCCGGATGGAACGGGTGGTGCGCGAACGCATGTCTACCCAGGACATGGAAGCCATTGTGCCGAAATCCTTGATTAACATCCGCCCCGTAGTGGCGGCGATAAAGGAATTCTTCGGTACCTCGCAGCTTTCCCAGTTCATGGATCAGAACAACCCCCTGGCCGGTTTGACCCACAAGCGACGCCTGTCCGCCCTGGGGCCGGGTGGCTTGTCCCGTGACCGAGCCGGCATGGAAGTCCGTGACGTGCACCCCTCACACTACGGACGCATGTGCCCCGTGGAAACCCCGGAAGGTCCCAACATTGGTCTGATTGGATCGCTGGCGACATTCGCGCGGATTAACCCCTTTGGCTTCGTGGAAACCCCGTATCGCGTGGTGCGCGATGGCGTGGTCACCGACGAGATTCACTACATCACCGCCGACGACGAGGAAGGCTTGAATATCGCCCAGGCCTCGGCCACTTTGACCGATGATAACCACTTTGTGGAAAAGGAAGTCCTGTGTCGCTCTACCGGTGGGGATCCGGTGTTGGTCAGCCCGGAAGAAGTGGACTTGATGGACGTGTCCGCCCGCCAGATGGTGTCGGTTGCGACCGCCATGATTCCCTTCCTGGAACACGACGATGCCAACCGCGCTCTGATGGGGGCGAACATGCAGCGCCAGGCCGTGCCTTTGCTGCGTACGGAGGCTCCCTTGGTGGGAACCGGCATTGAAAAACGCGCGGCGGTTGATGCCGGCGACGTGGTTGTAGCCAAGAACGCCGGGGTTGTCACCGAGGTCAGCGCCGATTTGGTCAAGATACAAACCGATGCCGGTCGAGTGGATAATTATAAGCTGGAGAAATTCCAGCGTTCCAACCAGGGTAACTGTTACAACCAGCAGGTTTTGGTTGATGAAGGCCAGCGCCTGGAAGTTGGCGACGTGATTGCTGACGGGCCGGCCACCGACCAAGGCGAGATGGCTTTAGGCAAGAACCTGTTGGTAGCCTACATGTCCTGGGAAGGCTTGAACTACGAGGACGCGATCATCTTGTCCCAGCGGGTGGTATCCGAAGACTTGCTGACTTCGATTCACATCGAAGAACACGAGATTGATGCCCGTGACACGAAGCTAGGACCCGAGGAAATCACCCGCGACATTCCCAATGTGTCCGAAGCCGCCCGTAAAGACTTGGACGACCGGGGAATTATTCGCGTGGGAGCCGAGGTTCACGCCGGGGACATTCTGGTGGGCAAGATTACCCCGAAGGGCGAAACCGAACTGACCAGTGAGGAACGCCTGTTGCGTGCGATTCTGGGCGAAAAAGCCAAGGAAGCCCGCGACACTTCGCTGCGGGTGCCCCACGGTGAATCCGGGATTGTGATTGCCGTCAAAGAGTTCACCGACGAAGACGAAGATTCCGAGTTGGCACCCGGGGTCAACCATATGGTGCGCGTCTATGTCGCCCAGCGCCGCAAGATAACCGTAGGCGACAAGATGTCGGGTCGTCACGGCAACAAGGGATGTATCTCGAAGATTCTGCCGGTCGAAGACATGCCATTCCTCGAGGACGGCACCCCGGTGGATATTATTTTGAACCCGATGGGTGTGCCTGGACGTATGAATATCGGCCAGGTACTGGAGTTCCACCTGGGCTGGATTGCCCACGAAGGCTGGGACATTACGAAAGCGCTGGAATCTGGCGAGCAGTGGGCCAAGCATGTGCCGCTGCCCACCGCCGAGCCTGGCCAGCATGTCGCCACCCCTGTGTTTGACGGAGCCGAGGCCGACGTGATTACTGGGATGCTGCAAAGCACGCGGGTGCGCGATAAATTTGACCACCAGCTGATTGACGAAAACGGCAAAGCACAGTTGTTTGACGGACGTTCCGGCGAACCCTTCCCGTACCGTATCGCGGTGGGCTACAAGTACATGCTGAAGCTTCACCACTTGGTAGACGACAAGATTCACGCCCGTTCCACCGGTCCGTACTCGATGATTACCCAGCAGCCTTTGGGTGGTAAAGCCCAGTTCGGTGGCCAGCGTTTCGGCGAGATGGAGGTGTGGGCACTAGAAGCTTACGGAGCTGCCTATGCTTTGCAGGAAATCTTGACTGTCAAGTCCGACGATGTGCAAGGCCGCGTGAAGGTTTACGAGGCCATCGTACGTGGCGAGGATTTGCCGCAGCCCGGCATCCCCGAGTCTTTCCGCGTGTTGATGCAAGAAATGCGCTCGCTGTGTTTGAATGTCGAGGTTTTGGACTTTGACGGGCACCCCTTGGATATGCGCGACGATGCTGATGAAGCCTCTCGTGGAGCCGCGAAACTGGGCTTCGACCTGTCGAAACGCCCCAACGCACCCGGCATGGTGTTGAGCATGGAAGAAATCTAAGGACGACCGATAGAAGGAAGAAAAACAATGATAGACGCGAATAAATTTGCAGCCCTGCACATCGGTCTGGCTACCGAAGAAGACATCAACAGCTGGTCTCACGGCGAAGTACAAAAACCCGAGACCATCAACTACCGCACCTTGAAACCCGAGAAAGATGGCTTGTTCGACGAACGAATTTTCGGTCCCACCAAGGACTGGGAATGCGCGTGTGGCAAGAACAAACACGTCCGCTACAAGGACACCGTTTGTCCCGAGTGTGGGGTAGAGGTAACCCGCTCCAAAGTGCGCCGTGAACGGATGGGGCATATTCGTTTGGCGGCTCCGGTTACCCATATTTGGTATTTCAAAGGGGTACCGTCACGGTTGGGATATTTGCTGAACCTGGCACCCAAGGACTTGGAAAAGGTGATTTACTTTGCCGCTTACATGATTACCTGGGTGGACGAGGAACGCCGCCATAAGGATTTGGCAGATATGCAAAAAGAATCCGATTTGGCACGTTCACAGATTGAAAAGAACCGCGACATTGACATCGAAAAACGTGCCCAGAAGATGGAAGAAGACATGGCGGCCTTAGAGAAAGAAGGCGCCGAGAAATCTGATATCGACAAGGTCAAGCGTGCTGGGGAAAAAGAGATGCGCGCGATTCGCCACCAGGCGGAAACCGATTTGAAACTCCATGACGAAGTCTGGGAGCGTTTCAAGACCCTGAAGGTCGGGGACTTGGAAGGTAACGAGGTGGTCTATCGCGAGATGTACGCGCTTTACGGCACGTATTTCAAGGGCGGGATGGGCGCCCAGGCCGTGAAAGACCGTCTGGAAGCCTTTGACTTGGAAGGCGAAGCCCAGTATCTGAAAGAAATCGTGGAATCCAAGACTGGCCAGCAAAAAACCCGCGCTTTGAAGCGTTTGAAAGTGATTAATGCTTTCTTGAAGACCGGGAAGCCGGCCTCCGCGATGGTGTTAGATTCGATTCCGGTTATCCCCCCGGATTTGCGTCCCATGGTACAGCTGGATGGCGGGCGTTTCGCCACCTCTGATTTGAATGACCTGTACCGCCGGGTTATCAACCGCAACAACCGTTTGCGGCGATTGCAAGACCTCAGCGCCCCGGACATTATTGTCAACAACGAAAAACGCATGTTGCAAGAATCCGTTGATGCCCTGTTTGATAATGGGCGTCGCGGGCGTCCCGTTACCGGGCCGGGCAACCGTGCCCTGAAGTCCCTGTCTGACATGCTCAAAGGTAAGCAGGGGCGTTTCCGCCAAAACCTGTTGGGGAAGCGCGTGGATTATTCCGGGCGTTCCGTAATCGTGGTTGGGCCGCAGTTGAAGTTGCACCAGTGTGGTCTGCCCAAGGAAATGGCGTTGGAACTGTTCAAGCCCTTTGTGATGAAGGTGCTGGTCAAGAACGGCACCGCCCAGAATGTGAAGGCCGCCAAGCGTATGGTGGAACGCGGATCCAGCGAGGTCTGGGATGTGTTGGATCAGGCGATTACCAACCACCCGGTGTTGCTGAACCGTGCCCCTACCCTGCACCGCTTGGGCATCCAGGCTTTCGAGCCGCTGTTGGTGGAAGGCCGTGCGATTCAGCTGCATCCCCTGGTGTGTGGCGCGTTCAACGCGGACTTCGACGGGGATCAGATGGCGGTGCACGTGCCCCTGTCAGCTGAAGCCCAAGCCGAAGCCCGGGTGTTGATGTTGTCTTCGAACAACATCTTGAAGCCTTCCGACGGACGACCCGTGACCATGCCTTCCCAGGACATGATTATTGGTATCTATCACCTGACCTCGGATGAAGACCCGACGATGGTGCATAACCCGAAGTTCGACGCGGACGGCAACCGGGTGTTGAAGTACTACACTTCCCCCGCCGAAGCCCGTCAAGCCTATGACAACGACGATTTGGCGCTGCAAGAAACCTGTGTCATTCGTATGGAACCCGGCGATGTCCCCCCCGAAGGCATGGAGATGCCCGAAGGCTGGCAGCCCGGGGATCGATTCCAACTGGAAACCTCGCTGGGGCGCGTGATTTTCAACGATGCCCTGCCCCGCGAATATCCTTTCGTAAACTACGTGGTGGCCAAGAAAGAACTGGGTAAAATCGTCAACGACCTGGCCGAGCTTTACACCAAAGCTGAAATCGAGGTTTCCTTGGACGCGTTGAAGTCCTTTGGTTTCCACTGGTCGACGTGGTCGGGGATTACGATTTCCTTCACGGATATCGTGCCGCCGTCCGCGAAGCCGGAAATCTTGGAAAAGTACGAGAACATGGCGGCCGATATTCAATCCGACTACGACCTGGGTGCTATCACCGAGGAAGACCGCTATTCGGGACTCATCAAGCTATGGGAGACCGCAACTAATGAAGTCGCCCAAGCGATGGAGGAAAACTTCCCCGAACGAAACACCGTCTATCGCATGGTTAAGTCCGGGGCGCGTGGTAACTGGTCCCAGATTCGCCAGATTGCCGGTATGCGCGGCCTGGTGTCCGACCCGAAACAGCGCCTGATTGAGCGCCCCATCAAGTCGAACTACCGCGAAGGCCTGTCCGTGTTAGAGTACTTCATCGCGACCCACGGCGCGCGCAAAGGTCTGGCGGACACGGCTTTGCGTACGGCAGAATCCGGGTATTTGACGCGGCGTTTGGTTGACGTGTCCCAGGACGTGATTATTCGCGAAGCCAACTGCGGCACCCGCAAGGGTCTAAAGATTGTCATCGGGCATCGCAACGATGACGGTGTGGTGGAACCCGACGAACTGGTGGAAACTACCGCTTTTGCCCGTACTTTGGCGCGCGACGCCGTCAACGAGAACGGCGAAGTCGTGCTGACCGCCGGGGAAGATGTCGGTGACGTGGCGATACGCAAACTATTGCGTGCCGGTATCACTGAGATTACCGTACGTTCCGTGTTGACCTGCGAGGCTCCGGTCGGAACCTGTGCGGCCTGTTACGGACGTTCCCTGGCTACTGGCAAGCGCGTGGATATCGGCGAAGCCGTAGGGATTATCGCGGCTCAGTCCATTGGCGAGCCGGGTACCCAGTTGACGATGCGTACCTTCCACACTGGTGGTGCTCAGTCGGGTTCCGATATTACCCAGGGTTTGCCGCGTGTCCAGGAGCTGTTCGAAGCCCGCACCCCCAAGGGTGAGGCTGCGATTACCGAAGCCGCAGGACGTGTTAAGATTAACGACGACCCGGCGGGTGCCCGGGAAGTCATTATTGTGCGCGATGATGGCAAGGACGACCTGGTGATAGAGGTTTCCCGGCGCCAGAAACTGCTGGTGGCCGAGGGCGACCAGGTAGAGGTCGGCCAGAAGCTGACCGAAGGTCCGGTGGACTTAAAGAAGCTGTTGCGCGTCAAAGGCCAGCAGGCCACCCAGAAAGCCCTGGTCAACGAGGTACAGCAGGTGTACCATTCCCAGGGTGTGGATATTCACGCCAAGCACATCGAGGTTATTGTGCGTCAGATGTTGCGTCGCGTGACCGTCCTGGAGGAAGTCGGTGACACCAGCTTCCTGCCTGGCGAGTTGGTGGATCAGGCGCGGTTCTTGTCCGAAAACCGCCGCATGGTGGAGCAGGGCAAACAGCCGGCTTCGGCTCGCCCGGAGTTGATGGGTATTACCAAGGCTTCGCTGGCTACGGATTCGTGGCTGTCGGCCGCGTCCTTCCAGGAAACCACCCGCGTGTTGACCGAGGCCGCGATGAACGGCACCGACGACCCGCTGTCTGGGTTGAAGGAAAACGTCATCCTGGGCAAACTGATTCCCGCCGGAACCGGCTTGGTGCGTTATCGCAACGTGGAAATCAACCCCTCTGAAAAGGGTCGTGAAGCATTGATGGCGCAGCTGCCGTACAGCGACACGATTGGCTTTGGGGATTTAACGGATTTCTCGGACGCGAGTATTGATTTTCCGTTTGGGGTTTAGTTTCGCTAAACGCTAGCAAGTGCGGCGCGCGGGTTTCGGCTCGCGCGTCGCACTTTTCATGAGGCGCCATCCGATTATCCAGCTGCTTCGCTGGAATGCCTTTCTGGTCATGGACGCATAAGGAACTTATTGAGAATGCTTGATATCGAGATAAGCCTGTGACATGGGGGTTTATCCAGGCTATTATCCTAGCAAAGCGCTTATATGTCAATGGATATTTAGACCCAGTGCGATACAGTTGAGACTATGGAAATAAAGGGCAGGCTTGGACTATTGATTGGGACAGTCGGGAAGGCGGCGAAAGCCGTGCGGGGGCGGCGACTGGCACCTCATGAAACCTCCAAAAGAAACCTGGAACAGGGCAACCTCGCGACCAGCGGACTAACCACAGAAACCGGCGACCCCGCGAACCCCGCTGCAACCGCCGCGTTGCTGCATGAAACCGGGCTCGCGGCCTGGCCGGCAGGGATGCGTTACGCCTTGGCGCTGGCCGGCACTTTCGCAGTGGTGGCCGGGCTGTGGATTATTGCCCCGGTGTTCACCCCCGCCTTCCTGGCGTTGTGTATGGCGTTGACGCTGCATCCGGTGTCCCAGTGGTTGATTCGCCGCAAGGTTCCCGCCGCGTTGGCTGCCTTGTTGAACATTGTGTTGATGTTTGCTGTCATGTTGGGCGTGACTGGGATGATAGCTGGCGCACTCACCGCCGTGACCACGGAACTGCCGCGCTACCAACGCAAATTCCAGATACTCTATCAAGACAGTATCCACCTGTTGGAAAGGCTCGGTGACCGTTTCAACATCGACATGTCTTCGGTGACCAGCCCGGCTCAGCGGGTTGACCTGGGGCGGGTGACAAGCTATGCCGGGAGCTTGGCTAATTCGCTGGGCAGCGCGGGAACCACCATGTTCTATTTCACGATGCTGGCGATTTTCCTGGTTGGCGACCTGGTGGTGATGCGGCGCCGTGCCGCCGAATTGGCGACTTACGCGCCAGGTTTGGCGATTTCGTTGCGCAAGTTTGCCCGGGGGGCGCGCATGTACTTCCTGATGGCCACGTTTTTTGGTGCCGGGGTGGCGGTTTTGGACATCATTGTCATGTATATTTTCGAGGTGCCCTCGCCCTTGACCTGGGGGATTCTGGCTTTCGTGGCGAACTATATCCCGGCGGTGGGTTTCATTATTTCCATGATTCCCCCCGTTTTGATGGTGTTGGTGACCCAGGGTGTTGGTCCGGCAATCGGGGTGGCTGTCAGTTTCATCGTGATTTCCACGGTGGTGTTCAATTTTGTCCAGCCGCGTTTCGCTGGCTCAGCGGTGGGTTTGAATCCGACGATTTCTTTCCTGTCTTTGATGGTGTGGTCGGCGGTGTTGGGGCCGTTGGGGGCGGTGGTTTCCGTGCCGATGACCCTGTTTATCAAGGCGATTTTCGTGGATTCTGACCCGCGCACGGTGTGGATTGACGTGTTCTTGCGTCCTAGTGATACGCCGCCGGCCGATTTGTTGCGCCGTAAACGTGACCGCGACCGCGATGGGCGTGACGACCGCACCGGCGAGGCGGTGGTGGTTGATCGGCGCACTCATGAGCAGCAAGTCCGCGAGGCGGCCGAGGCGGAACGCCAGCGTGCCCAGGCCACTATTCACGAGCTAAACGAGGCCGCCCAGGCGGAAATCAACCAGGCCTAGCAACTTTGGTTTCGTTGCCAAAACCGCAGTGTTCCGGTGGTTCCGTGACCGTGTCTGGTGGTAATTTCAGGAAAATTTGGGATAGGCTGGCGGTTTATTCGCCTGTGAGGGGCATTTTTTCCTGAATTTGTCACGCGTGTCGGTGGGGTAAAGTGGTGCGGATTCATGAGGCGCTTGCCCGAAAAACTACGGACACCCAAAATCCCGGCTGTTACTGTTCAGGGTCTTCAGGCCTATCGGGGTTTTCGCCTGTCGCCGTGGCATCATCCGGTTCCGTTGGGTGCGCAGAATCCGGGTATCCGCCGTGCGGATTCGGGTTTGTTTTGCCCGGGTGGGGGTTCGCGTTGAAGTCTCCGGCCGCTCCACCTTCACGGGTTTCGCCCTGCCGGCGCCCCCTAAACTGTTCTTCTTCGGCTTCGCGCTGTTGGCGCTGGTATTCTTCCCGGCGTTTGTCGCGAATTCGCTGTTCCAGGGATTCTAGAAATTCGGGGTCGTCGTCGGGGGTTTGCGGGGCGGCGGGTTTTTCCTTCCCGAATCTGACCTGTACGGAATCCTTACTTGACCACACGGTCGGTTCGAATCGTCCGCCCTTTTCTTCGGCGGCGGTGACCCGCGACACGATAATCCACGCAATCGGCCCAATCGGACTGAACAGCATAACCACCAGCAGCCACAGCGCCTTCGGCAGTTTCGCCGGCATCATGTCGCGTGGGGTACGAATACAATCCACCAGCGCATAGAGCATCAGCGCCACCATCAGAATAAACAGAATCGCCCTTCCCACGCCCAATATCCTAGCCTAAACCGCCGTGCCTTGCTCGTTGTCCCCTCGGGTTCATGAGGTGCTTGCTTGGGTGTGTCGCTTTTCGCCCTCACGAGCGCCGTCGCTGCTTACGCGCGGACGGGGGTTAAGTAACATTTTATGTGTCTTATTTTGGGGTTTTTGGTTGGTGCAACAGGGTAAAATCTGGTTTTCCACAGGCTGTGGAAACAGGTTTTATGTCTCGAACCAGAGCCGGTATCCTGGTGAGGCCAGGGAGACACCCTGACTATGTCAGGGCGAAAGCCTTGACATAAAGTCAAAGCCCCGGTCGCAGCCGGGGCTTTAAGGAAAGGATATTCAGATGAGCACCTTCATCCAGATTCTGATTTTCTTACCTCCTTCGATTCTAGCAGTAATCCTGATAAAGGAGAAGCTGTGGAATAACAAGAAGGACGATTAAGGAAATCGCGGCCAGCCTACCCAGGCTGGCCGCTTCCTTATTAAGTGTTCCCCGAGTCTGTTTTGTCGCTTTCCCGGCGGGTAGATGCGAGCCTAGCGAAGGTGCTCGTCGGGGTGAAACGGCGTAAGCGAAGGCTGCTTAGGGAGTGCGACGCAAACGAGAGGCTGAGGGGGAGCTCGAGCTGCGCCAGCAGCTCGAGCGGGGGAAACTTCCCCCTTCGCCTCTCGTGCGCGCACCCCTAGCAGCCGAGCGTCTCAGACAAGCACCTCATGAACCCGCCGGGACAAGCAAAAACAGACCTACCTCACCCAGGCGCGCCCCGCCCTCAGTTCGCGCTGCGCAATCGCGGCGGCTTCGTGACGGTCGACCTTGCCCGGCCCCAACAACGGCAGCTGCTGCACAATAATAATCACGCGTGGCGCGTGAGCCGCCCCCAACTCGGCGCCTACCGCAGTGCGAATCCGCGCCGCCAGGGAATCCGGTTCGACCCGTTGGCCGTCCGCTCCGCGCACCCCCAGCGAGGCCGGTGAACCCATCAGGGGAGCCAATAAATCCACATCTACATCCTGTCCGGGCACGACCAGCGCGGTGACTAGTTCGCCCCAGCGGGCATCCGGCAAACCAACTACACATATCCGCCCGACTCCCGGCACCGTCAATGCGGCTTCCTCGACGGCCGAAGCGTGAACCTTGACCCCGCCGGTGTTAATCACATCATCGGTTCGGCCTTGAATAATCAGCCGCGGCCCTTCCATCCGACCCGTATCCGAGGTCTTAAACCAGCGCCGCGGTCCCATCTGAATCCAGGGGGTTTCCTCGCCGGGGGCGGGGATTTCCAGGTAGTCTTCCATCAATGTCGTGCCGGTTATCCATACGGTGTCGCCCACGGTGGACACCTGCGTGCCAACCAGCGGCATCCCGTCGTATACGCAGCCGCCACAGGTCTCGGTCATGCCATAGGTCTCTACCACATGCCACCCTGCCGCTTTTGCCCGGTCGGCCAGGAACGTGGTGAAAGCCGCCCCGCCAACCAGGATTGTGTGCAGTTTCGCCAGCGCCTCGACTGGTTCGCCGCCTTCGTCCAGGATGCGCGACACCTGGGTGGGCACCAGGGAAATATAGGCCGGTATCCCGGGGTCGCTGGTGGCGCGTTCGACCGCGCGCACCAGCTGTTTGGGGTTAAACCCGCTGGTTGTATCGACGATTACGGGCTTCGTGCCGGCTATCAGCGAGCGCGTCAACACTTGCAGCCCGCCGATGTGGTTGACCGGCAGCGCCAAAATCCAGCGGCCTTCACCTATCATCGCCAGGGTGGAGCGCGCCGATGACACCAGTGCGGCAGCGGAAATCGCCACCAGGTGTCCGGTGCCGGTTTGCGAACCCGAGGTTTGCATAATCAAGTCGCAGCGCGCCGGCAGGGGTCCTTTCAGTCGCCGCTGTATATCTCGTTTGGCCTGGTCAGGGCTAGTTCCGGGGGTGATGGGCACCAGGATTTCTTTGACACGCGGGGTGCCGGTTGCGGGGGTTTCGCGGGTTTCAGGGGGCACCACTGCGGGGGTGGCGGTATTGGTTTCGCCGGGGTTTTCCGGTTCACGAGGTGCCAGTTCGGAATCCGCGCTGGAATCCCCAGATGCTGCCATCCCTGGAACTGGGGAAGGCGGGGCGGCGGCGGGCAGAGCGGTGTTTGCGGATGGCGCCTCATGAACCCCGGCGGAATCGGGGTCAACGGAACCCTCCGTGTCACCCTGGGGGTAGCCCCAGTCGTAGTCATCGACAACCGGCAGACCCTCGCGGATACGGCGTTCATCGGCGGTCAGATGCGGTTCTATCAACGTGGCCAGAACCTCCGCGAGGCTGACCACTGCGGCGGGGTTAGTCCCTCCCGGCATGATGCGGAATCGAACGGGAACCCCTCGCCTTGACGTGTCACTCACCCTTTTCACCTTTCGCAAGCGCTACAGTTTATTCCATGGTCGTTATCCGGGAGAATACCGCCGCCACAGGGCAAACGGAACCTGACCGGCACAGCACAACAGCTAGTCCTAAGAAGATTCTAGCGGTTATTGGGGTTCTTTGTGGACTTGTAAACGCGGCGGGTTTAAGCGGATGCGTGAACTCTGCACCCGGCAAAAGTGCGGCACCGGCTGCGAGTACGCCGGTGCCGACGCAAGTTCCACAGCCCGAAACCTGGCCTCTAACTGGCTTGGAGCGCCCCGCGAACGCCGGGGCGCGGGCACGCCAGGCAGTGGCGGTGAAAATCGAGAACACCAGTGCGGCACGCCCGCAATCCGGGCTGGAGGCCGCCGATATTGTTTTCGAGGAATTGGTGGAAGGCGGGGTGACCCGGTACAACGCGATTTTCCATTCCCAGCAGCCAGAGGAAATCGGGCCGGTGCGATCCGTGCGTCCCATGGATCCCGCGATTGCGGCGCCTTTCAGAGCGTGGTTGGTTTATTCCGGGGGAGTGCCCCAGTTTGAACAGCGGGTGCGTGACGAGGGTTTGCGTGGTTTCAACGAGGACCAGGCGATGGGGGCGTCGTATCGGGTGCAGTGGCGGTGGATGCCGCATAACCTGTACCTGTCGATTCCGGCCTTGCTGGGGAAATTCGGCGGCGCGGGCGCAACCGGGGCGGGCGGCGCGGATAGTGCCAGTAACGCGGCCAACGGCGCGGCCAACGGCGCGGCCGACACGACCGAGCCCGAGAAAATCTTTGAATTCGCCAAATCCGGGGAAACACCTAGCGCCGTGTCAACCGGGGTGGAGGCGAAACAGCTGGTGGTGAATTTCCCGGCCGCCCACGCGCGCTTCGACTGGAATGGCTCGAAGTGGCAGCGCGTCGATGAGGGTGTGGCCTCGACGGCACGCTCCGGGGTGCCGCTGCAGGCCGATAATGTCGTGGTGGTGCGCACCACTACTGTGGCCACGAACGCGCTGGATTCCGCCGGTTTCCCGGTGCCGGAAACTGTGATGGAAGGTGGCGGCCAGGCCTATGTGGCGACCGGCGGGAAAATCATGGACGCGAAGTGGTCGAAGGATTCGGTGGGTTCCCCGCTGGTTTTGACCGACGTGTCGGGAGCCCCGATTGTGTTGGCGCCGGGCCAGACCTGGGTGGAGTTGTTGGCTGCCGGGACGTTTTCCTATTCATGAGGTGCTTATTGGGATTTTAGGCGGTTTGCTGCGGCCGGGCAGGATAGAGTGAGAACATGATTTCGGATGTTTTTGAGGCTGCCAGGTGGCGGGAAGTCGGGCTGACGGGACTCACGGATGTGACCTATCACCGGGGTATTATGCCTGATGGGAGCCCCGCTCCGGTGGTGCGAGTGGCTTTCAACCGACCCGAAGTGCGCAATGCCTTCCGCCCCCAGACCGTCGACCAACTCTACCGTTGCCTCGACCACGCACGCCAAACCGCCTCGGTAGCGGCCGTGCTGCTGACCGGCAACGGACCGGCGGCGGACGGCGGCTATGCCTTTTGCAGCGGCGGCGACCAGCGGGTTCGTGGCCGGGACGGATACCAATACCACGTCACCGTGCCGAAGGGCGGCAGCGGTGGTGCGGATATGGGCGCGGGTTCATTAGGTGCCAGCGACAATTCTGGCTATATTCCCGAAAACCAAGGCCAGCGCACAATTCAAGAGGGCGACGTGCAATCCCAGATGGCAC
Source organism: Mobiluncus mulieris ATCC 35243 (assembly GCF_000160615.1). Taxonomy (GTDB): domain Bacteria; phylum Actinomycetota; class Actinomycetes; order Actinomycetales; family Actinomycetaceae; genus Mobiluncus; species Mobiluncus mulieris. The sequence goes on from NZ_GG668518.1 coordinate 39,017, forward strand.
CTCATGCAGTCGGAGCTAAGGCGAGCACAGCCGGCCGATACCCAACCGACTTGCGGACAGGTGACCCGAACGCAGGAGAGACAAGCAAAGGCGACCGGTACGAAACCGACCCGCGCGATGCCGCCGGGCGATACGGCAGGCTGCACATCCTAGAGGTACAACGCCTGATACGCGCCACCCCAAAACCGGTGATTGCGCTGGTCAACGGGTGGGCGGCCGGTGGGGGACACTCGCTGGTGATGGTGTGCGACCTGGCGCTGGCTTCGCGCGAACACGCGCGGTTCAAACAAGTCGATGCGAATGTGGGATCTTTTGATGCGGGCTATGGCTCGGGGTTGCTGGCGCGGCAAGTCGGGGATAAACGCGCCCGCGAGATTTTCTTCCTGGCCGAAACCTATGACGCGGAAACGGCCGCGCGTTGGGGGGTGGTCAACCGCGCGGTGGCACACCGGGATTTGGAACGAGTGGGCTGGGAATGGGCGCTGACGATTGCCGGGAAATCCCCCCAGGCTGTGCGCATGTTGAAGTTTGCGTTTAACGCGTTGGACGACGGGCTGGCGGGGATGCAAATGTTCGCCGGTGAGGCCACTCGGCTGGCCTATGGCACCGCCGAGGCGCGCGAGGGGCGCGATTCTTTCCTGGAGCGGCGCCCGGCCGACTTCAGCGCCTTCCCGTATTACTATTGAAACCATGCAGGCTCAAGGCAGAGAGAGGTGAGCGAGCGTGGACTTCACGTTTCTGGTGGCGACGCTGGTTGGTATCGCGTTGACGGTGGCGACCTATATGACCCCGAAAGTCAAGTTCATTCGCGACGGGCTGGCGAAGGGCGACTTTGGGGATCGGATTTTGCTGATTATGATTCCCGGCCTGACCCTGATGTGCCTGGGTGTGACCGTGTTCGAGGCGTTGGCGACCTATGCCACCGGCCTGTCGTGGTGGCGCGTGTGGGGGATTCCCCTGTCCGGATTGTTGGCGCTGGTGGGTTTCGGGTTGGCCTTGTGGGCGCTGGTTCCCGCGCCGGTACCGGTTTGGCTGCGTCCGCGTTGGATGCAAGAGGAGCGCCTGGGAGCGGCGGTGGCTTCGTTGCGGCGCGTGGAAAAAGCTAAGCAGCGGCGCGACCGGACGGTAGCGCGGCGCGGCTTTGAATACTTTAACACCCAGGTGATTGCTGGGGTGTCGCTGGCTTACCCGGAAAACTGGGTGTTGAACCTGGATCCGGGGGCGCCCGGTGCCGTGCCCGGGTTGCGGTTGCGCTCGCGTTTCGCGGTGGATACGCCCCACGATTTCCGCCCCCGCGCGCGGTTTTTGGTCATGTCGGCGGATTTGGCGCCCGAGTCGCCCGAGTCGCCCGAGTCGCCCGAGGCGGGTGTGGATGTGGGTGCGGATGCGGGTGCGGATGCGGGTTCACGAGGTGCCAGTTCGGATGAGCGCTTGGGTTTTGATATCGAGGCTAGCCTGAATGGGAAGACGAGCCTCGATTTGGAAGCCGAGCTTGAATCCGGTGCGGATGTGGGTGCGGATGCAGGTTCACGAGGTGCCAGTTCGGATGAGCGCTTGGGTTTTGATATCGAGGCTAGCCTGAATGGGAAGACGAGCCTCGATTTGGAAGCCGAGCTTGAATCCGGTGCGGATGCGGGTTCGAGGCCGGCCGCTGGCACTGGAATCAAGGCGGAGCCTAGTATTGGCGCCGCTGCGGTTAGCGTCAACGAGATAATGGCTGTTTTGCGGCGAGTCGTGGTTCCCGCCGGTTGGGAACTGGTCGATGTCCAGGCTGCGCCCTTCGCCGGTGTCCCCGGGATTATGGCTATCACCCGCCTGGCCAGCGGCAAAGGAGTGCAACAGCGCTGGGCGGCAGTCTTACCCAGCAAAAAACCTGGTGTTGCCGGCGGATCCGAGCCGGGCAGCTTGTGGGTGGCAGCTTTCCAGGTCGCCGCCCCGGATTTCGGGGCGCTGCGCGAGGTGGGCACTAAAATCGTGGCCTCGGTGTCGGTCATTCCCGATTCGCCGGATGCCATCTGAGGGGAGCTCTGTACCAAATTCAGGAAAAAATGCGGGGGGCGGTGCGTATATGGAAGCCTTAGGGTCATTTTTTCCTGAATTTCTGCCACGTATGAAACAGAGAGGACAAAGAATCAATGGGTAAGAACTTGGCGCGGCTCGCCCGCTTTGAGCCTGGCCCGCGTGCCGCGCGGTGGCTCGCGGAGGCGGGCGTGGAGGCCGCCTGGGTCTATGAAATCCCCCTTACTACCCAGTTTCGCGGGATAACCGCGCGCGACGGACTGATTCTGGCCGGCCCGGGAGGCCTGGCAGAGGCCGCACCGTTTTGGAACTATGCGCCGGCGGTGGCCAGGCGCTGGTTCGAGGGTGCCCTGGCGATAGCGCGCGAGGGGCTGCCGGTTCCCCCCGCGCCGGTCGCGCTCAACGTCACCGTGCCGATAGTCCCGCCCGAGGTTGCGAGCCAGATTGCGCGGGAATCGGGGTGTCGCACCGCGAAGGTCAAGGTCGCCGACCCCCGCGCGAATCTGGACGCGGACGTGGCGCGGGTTCGGGCAGTGCGCGCGGCTCTGGATGAATTGTGGGGACCCGGCGCGGCTATTAATGCCCCTGGTAGTGACGGGTTCATGAGGTGCCAGTCGGGATGGGCACCTCATGGATCCGGGGTGAACAATTTGGCAACGGGTGGCAACACCGCTGGTGGAGGCGATATTTTAAGTATCGGGGACGGTGTAAATCCGAAAGTGAGCGGCTGGGGGCAAGCGCCTCATGAAGTCGAAACCAACGCAGCAAACGCGAGTGGCGAGGTGAACGCGAGTGGCGGCTATGATGCCGGTGGAACAAACGAGCGGGTCAGTCTGGCAGCAAACGCGAGTGGCGCAACCCAAGCGACCCAAACGGGTGGCGGGCAAATCCGCGTTGACGTAAACGCGGCGTGGAGCCTGGAACAGGCGCGAGAAAACCTGCCACGCCTGGTTGAGGCCGCCGGCGGGCTGGAATACGCCGAACAACCCTGCCGTGACCTGCGCGATTTAGCGGTTTTGCAAGCCGAAGGTATCGCCCCGATAGCGGCCGACGAATCAATCCGCCTCGCCCCCGACCCGGCCTTGGCCATCCGGGAAGTAGTGGCAGCTGGGCTCGCCGCCATGGTAATCAAGGCAATGCCACTGCGCGGCCCGGCCGCAGCCTTACAAGCCCTAGCCCAGGCGATGGCGCAGGCATTTGCGCCTACTGTGCAACGGCAAGAATCCCTCGGCTTCGCCACGCAAGAATTTTCGCCGGAAACGGTCAATCGCGACCGTTTCCAGGGTGCAAGCACCCAAAGGAGTTTCGGCGGCGACGCCAAATCGTTACCATCGCCTATTCGTTTCCACGCTGCGACTGCGGCGCCGCGCGAAAATAACGCGGACTGCCAAATTACGGAGGACGGGATTAAAACAAACAGTGAAAGGAACGGTACCGAGGCAAGACCTATGGTCGTGGTGTCTTCGGCTTTGGATTCCGGGGTGGGGCTGGTGGCGGGAATGTCGCTGGCGACAATGCTATATCAGGACTCCGACCCGCAGACTTCGCCGTCACTGGCCGGAGCGCAAAAAAACACTCCAGCGGATCGTTTTAGCCCTAGCATAACGAACCCCCAGCCGAGTGTGGCAATGGGTTTGGGCACCGGGCGACTGATGCGCGGCGGAATCCTGGTCGAGGAACCCCGCCTCGAGAACGGCTACCTCATTGCGCCAATAAAACCGCAGTTAAACCTGGACTTGCCCGCGCCGGACGCGGAACTCAGTGCGCGGTGGCGCGAACGCCTGGAAATGATAGCGGGCATTTAATTCTTGACAGTTGCTAGAATTTAACCAGCAACTCATGAACACCGAGGGGACGCTATGGAGATTGTGACTGGCGAGAGTACTCTGAGGACGGCGCCACCCCTAGGCGGCGGCGCTATCCTTGGTGGTACCGGGGGGTTTTTGCAGTCGTTTTCAGGACAGGTGCCCTCTGAATCCGCTTCGGTCGCTTCCGGCGAATCCAGTGTCCCGCAGTGGCGGCTGTCCTGGGCAGCCGGCACCGACATCGGTTTGAAACGCGCCGACAACCAGGATTCCTTCCTGGTTGCGCCCCCGTTTTTCCTGGTCGCAGACGGCATGGGCGGGCACGCCGGCGGGAAGCAAGCCTCCGCGACCCTGTTGCATGCCCTGGAGCCTTTTTGCGGTCGCGCCCTCAGCATCGAAAAATTCCACCGTTTGCTGGCTACGGCCTGTCACGAAGTCATGGATTTGGCCGACGCCAATCTGGACTATTCCATCTCGCCGCCCGGCACGACTCTGACCGGGTTAGTGCTGGTCAACGGGGTTTTACCTCCGGTTCATGAGGCGCCATCCGGGGCGGCTCCCGCGCCACCCCAACCCCCGGAACCACCCCAACCCCCGCGACCGCCGCATCCCCCGGAACCACCCCATCCGCCCGCGCCACCGGAGTCCCCGGCAGAGCTGCTGGTCGTGAATGTGGGGGATTCGCGCACCTACGTGCTCGCGGGCGGGCAGTTGCGGCAACTGACGCGCGACCACTCCCAGGTCGCCCAGATGCTGGAGGCCGGGCTGATAACCCCGGAAATGGTGCCGTTTATGCCCAATCGTTCGGTCATTACCCGCGCTATCGGCGCCGGGCAAACCACGCTCCCGCAGGTTGACACCTGGCGGTTGCCCGTGGCGGGTACAGCGCCAAACACTGGGCATAACCCCGGAAATAACGCCAAAACCGGCGCTGAGCCAGGCGGGAAAACGGGCAGCGAAAATGCGGGCAACCCGACTGGCATGACAGGGCGGAAACCCCAGCAGCTCAGCCGGGAAACGCGACGTTTCCTGGCGTGTTCCGACGGGTTGCACTCGCTGGTTCGCCAAGCGCTTATCGAACGGGTGCTCGCTGACACCCCCACCCCCGAAGCAGCGGCAAAATCCCTGATAGAGGCCGCGCTGAGAGCGGGCGGATTGGATAATGTGACTGTGGTGGTTTTGGATATAGAGCCGGCCGTGGAAATGGCACCTCATGAAACCGCGAGCGACCCCACGAAAAAGGAACGCGAATGAAACACGTTGAAACCGGGGACGCGCCGCGCTTTGAAGTGCGAATTTGTGAACTAGGTCACCATAATCCGCCCGATTTTCCGCGCTGCCGGGTGTGCGGCGGAACCTTGGGGGCGCCGATGCTGGTGGCTGTCCCGCAGTTGGGGTGGGTGCGGGCAGCTGACGGCCAGATGCGTCCTTTGCAGGGCGATATCGTGGTGGGTCGCGCCCCGGAAACCGGGGGAATCCCGGGCGTGACCGCGCTGGAAACCCCGCCGAGGCTGCTAGAGATTTCCCGCCAACACCTGCGGATTCACCAGGACGGCTGGGAAGTCAGCGTCACCGACCTGGGTTCCGGGAACGGCACCCTGTTGCGTCGTGCGGATGGGAGCCTGTTGGAACTGGTGGCAGGCCAGGCGTACAACGTACAGCCGGGGGATGTGCTGGAACTGGCGCCGGAATACACGCTGAAATTCGAGGCCTAGTTGATGGTGCAGCGGGGGTCGTGGCAGAAATTTAGGAAAAAATGGGGGTGAGGCTCCATATATTGCACCTTCCCCTCATTTTTTCCCGGATTTCTGCCAGGGCAACCGGAATGGGCGACGGATACGGGCAAAATACCCCGAAATTAGCTGGATTCAAACCAGGAATGTGACGGCGGAGGTATTAAGGCTGTGGGAATGCTTCGATAAACTCGAGGGGTGGCTGAAACTGTGGATTCGATGGATTCGATGGATTCGATGGAGCGGGCGCGGGTCTTGGTGCGGACACTCGCAGCGGAGGGGGTGCGCAACTGGTATTACGCCCCCGGTTCGCGCGATGCCCCCCTGGGATATGCATTGGCGGAGCTGGCCGCGCGTGACTTGCGACTGGCCGTGCACGTGCGCATTGACGAGCGTGACGCGGCTTTCATGGCTCTCGGGTCGGCTCGGGCTTCCGGGAGGCCGGCCGCAGTGGTGATGACCTCCGGGACGGCGGTGGGAAACGCGCTACCGGCGGTTATGGAGGCGCATCACGCCCGGGTGCCGCTGGTGGTGGTTAGTGCCGACCGTCCGGCGGCATTGCGCGGGTCGGGCGCGAACCAGACCACGATTCAGCCGGGGATTTTCCGGTCTTTTGTTCGTTTCGAAGCCGACTTGCAGCCTGGCGGCTGGGGTGCGTTGGAGTCCGTTGCCCGCGCGGCCGTTGCGGCTTGTTGCGGTTGCCTCGGGGTTCACGAGGTGCCAGCCGGGATTCCGGGGCAAAGTGCCGAGTCCCTCGACCTTTCTGAGCCGGGAAATAACCCGGTCACTTTGGATGCAAGTGCCGGGGAGTCGGCTACAGAAACCAATATTTCCGGGCATGATGGGGGACAAGTCCTGAGGCAAAATCGGAGTCAAGGGCAAGACTTGCGGGTCAATCTGGGTCAGGATTGTGGCTGGGGACAAAACTGGAATACAGAGCCACAGCCCGGTCCGGTGCACCTCAATGTCAGCTTTGTGGAACCGCTGGTGCCCCCCGAGGTACAGGCGCGGTTCGAGTTGCGGGCGCCTAAGGAAATTAGCACTGTAGCACGCAGGGTAAGGGGTCGGGTCACAGGTTCGGGTGAATCTCGGGTGGAGTCGAAATCCGCCTGGTGTGTCCATAACGATAGTTGTGGACACACCAGCGCGGAACCCCAGCCGGCGCCTCATGAATCCGGGGCGGGCTGGGGTGTAAGTGCGGCGGATTCCGGGTCGGCGCCTCATGAAGTCGCGCGGTCGAAAGCCCCCACCATCAGCGGCGATGTGCTGATTGTCGGTGACTTGTCGCGCGAGGACTTCCCCGGGGCGGACGAACTGTGGCGCGCGGTCGAGGCCGCCGGCGTGCCGGTTTTCGCCGAACCGACCACCCGCTGGCGCTTCCACCCCAACGCGGTGCGAGCCTACAGCCGAGTGACCGGGGATGCGGGCTGGGCGCGGGCGATACGCCGGGTGCTGGTCGTCGGTCGCCCCACCCTGACACGCCCGGTGACGCGGCTGTTGCATGAGGCGCGAGCCGAATTCCTGGATTCGCCGGGATTGCGAATCAACCTGGACGGGGGTGAACACCGGCGGTGGAGCGACGCGGCGGCGCTGGGTGCAAGCCTGGAGGCAAACCCGGAATCCTGGGTGCACCAGTGGCGCCAGGCCGGCGAAGTCGTGGCGCGGGAACTGTGTTCCGAGTGGGGGATTTACCAGGTCGCGCGCGAGATTTGGGTCGCGGGTACGGGGGTGGAATTTGGAACCAGCGTGGAACCGGGCACCGGTGCGGAACCGGGAGCGGGCAGGGAACCGGTGGACTTGTTCCTGGGGTCGTCCTCGACTATTCGTGCCTTTGATGCAATCGCGGGGCTGGGGACTGACTTGGCTTCGTCGGGTTCATTAGGGGAGAGCGGAAATGGCGGTATTTCAGGGAATACCCTGCCGGTTTTGGGTGGGGATCTTGGCGGTGCTTTAGCAAACCGCTGTGCCGAAAACAAAGAGGACATGGCCAGGGGACAGCGCGCGGAATCCGGGATGGCACCTCATGAAACCGGGGCGAGCCCGAGCCAGACGACCCCGACCGACGCGAATGGCCTGGCTCGGTGCGTGTACGCGAACCGCGGGTTGGCCGGAATCGACGGCACGATAGCCTGCGCGTGGGGGGCGGCGCTGGCGAGTCAAACGGCTCGGCGCGCGGGAAATCCGCGCGATTCGGGAGCCGCGAACGAACCGGTCTGCGGTGAATCTGGGGTTGGTGCAAGTATCGATGTGAAGGTGTCTGGAAGTCTGGCGTCCTGCGGTGAATCTGGGGGGGTGGGAGAGCCAGCGGCGCACCGAGCGATGCGCCTGGTGCTGGGGGATGTGAGTTTCTTTCACGATCTGGGGGCGCTGGTTCGTGGACGGCTCGAGGCGACCCCGAATCTGCAGGTCGTTGTGCTGGACAACGGCGGCGGCCAGATTTTCGCCGGTCTGGAGCACGGGTGCGCGGCCCCTGAGGTGTTGGAGCGCCTGTTCTTGACCCCGCAAGTCCCCGACCCGGTAGCGCTGGCTCGCGCGGCCGGATGGCCGGCGGAAACCGTGTGTGACCTGGGTGAATTGCGGGCGGTGCTGGCGCGCCCGGTCGTGGGGCTATCCCTGGTGCGGGTTATGCTCATAGACACATAAGCGCTTTGCTAGGGTAATGGGTCGGGTAAAACCGCGGGTCGGGGGCTTGCACCAACCTCATTTGTCAAGATTACTTGACGCTATGTGTCCGCAATGAGGAGGAGCACAAAATCATTCCATGGCAGGATTCCCCGGGTTTCCCCCGTGCCCCCGCAACGCTAAATTTGACACTGTGAAAGGCCGCAAGGCCACGGTGGTTCCATCCGCCGCGAAGACAAAAGGAGCGAAAGTGAACGCAGAAAATCCCTGGGCTTCCCCCGACGGGCGCCCGCAGCAGACCCCGTCCCCCAATCCTCAATCCGCCGCGCCGGACTCTTCGGCGCAGCTCGCGTCGGGTGTTTCGGACGCCTCGGCTTCACGAGGTGCCATCCCGAATCCCAGTACAGGCGACACTACGACCCAGCCGGGGGCTCCGAATCACGACCAGTCCGCCACTGCGAACATGAATCCAGAAACGAACTTGCCCGTAAACCCGTTCGCGAACCCCAGCGGGGCGGGCTCGGTGGCAGCAGCCACCCCGGCCACACCCGGAAATCCCGGGGCGGACACGATTCCCGGAAAGGATGCTACCCCGATGGCACCTCATGAACCCGCAAACCAAAACCCCACCAACCCGCAGCCCGGTGCGCAATACGGCGCCAACCAATTCTGGGGACAACCCGGATTCAACGATCCGCTGGCGGCAGCCAAACCCCTGCAAACCAGCGCAACCTGGGGCGGGGCAACCGACTCGCGTGCCCGGCGACGCGGCCCGGGATGGTTGGGAGCCATCGGCATCGCGGTGGCGGCCTCGCTAGTCACCACCGGCGGGTTCTATACCGTGACCTCGAACCTGCCGGCCAAAGCCGAAGCCAGCAAGTCGACCCTGTTCAACCCCGACGATAAAGGCGTATCCACCCCGGCGCCGGTCGCGAACTCGACCTCGCAAAACCCCGACTGGGAATCCGTCGCGAAAGCCGTGCGACCCGCCGTGGTCGCTATCAACGTGCGCACCAATCGTGGCGCCGAACAAGGATCCGGAGCGATAATCGATTCCTCGGGACATATCTTGACCAATAACCACGTGGTCGCGGCTGCCGCCGATGGAAACGGGAAAATCATGGTGGAACTGCACGACGGGAGGCTGTACAAGGCCGAAATCGTGGGACGCGATGTGTTAACTGACCTGGCGGTTATCAAAATCGTCGACCCGCCCAAGGATTTGACCGTGGTGGCGCTGGGGGATTCCAGCAAACTTCGCGTCGGCGAGTCCGTCGCGGCTATCGGCAACCCGCTGGGATTGTCTTCTACTGTGACCACCGGGATTGTGTCCGCGCTGGATCGCACGGTGCGGGTCGACGCGGTGCCGGGTGGTAAAGAAGAGGAAGACAGTGGCCCGGGACTCGATTTGCGTGAGTTCTTTGGCGGCGACCTGGGGGGCTCGGACGACGGCTTGATTCGCCCCCAGCCGCGACCCAAACCGAAAGACGATGTTTACACCAATGCCATCCAGGTTGACGCGGCGGTGAACCCCGGGAATTCCGGCGGGCCGCTGTTCGATGCGAAAGGCCGAGTTATCGGCGTGACCTCTTCGATTGCGACCCTGAGTGGCGGCGGCACGGCCACGGGTTCGATTGGCCTGGGCTTTGCGATACCCATTAACCAAGCCCAGATGATTGCCACCCAGCTAATTGAACACGGCGAGGCAGTTCATGCCGCCCTGGGAGTCGTGGTGGGCGACGATATTGCCTCGGTAGGTGGAGTGTCGCGCCTGGGAGCCTCGGTACAAGAGGTGCAACGTGGCGGAGCCTCGCACAAGGCGGGCCTGAAGGCCGGCGACATTATTGTGGGCATTAACGGTAAACAGGTCAAGGGGATGCGTTCGCTAATCGGTTGGGTGCGCCAGTATGCGGTCGGCGACACAGTTGACCTGCAGATTGTGCGTGACGGCAAAGAGATGAAAGTTTCGGTTACCTTGCAAGCACAGTAGGCGGGTTCATGAGGCGCCAGTGTCAGTTGACCGCTTACGCGGCGCTCTGGGGCGGCACGACCGGGCTAGCTATGGTTTGTCCTATTTTTCTAGGCAACAAGTTGCCAAGAAAAATGACGGTAAACCATGAATCGCCCTACGTCGTGCCGCCCCTTCGAGCGCCGCTTCGCGCTCGACTTCAAGGCACCTCTTAGGAAGCGGGGAGGGAATCCGGGCAGGGGGATTTAGGTGGGGCTTTTGGTGGCGACTCGTGGAAACCGAGTCACTGCCTTTTGGGCATCGTGCGAAAAGGGGAGAAATGCGCGGGCCGGGGGATTTAGGCGTAGGTCGGGGGTAATGCCCATTCGGGCATTACCCCCGACCGGTTATTTAAGCTTGTAGCCGCGATGCAGAGCGACAATGCCGCCGGTCAAGTTACGCAGCTGTAGGTGTTCAAAGCCAGCGTCACGCAAGTGCGTGGCGAACTGGTATTGTGAAGGCCAAGCCAAAATCGACTCGGTCAGGTAATCGTAGGCCACCGCATCACTGGATGCCAGGCGCGCAATCGGTGGCAGGACGGCATCTAGAAAGAACCGATACAAGGCTCGGAACGGCGCCCAGGTTGGGCGGGAAAACTCGCACACCACCAGGTGCCCGCCGGGACGCAGCACCCGGTAAAATTCGCGCAGTGCCTGGTCGGGATCCGCAACATTGCGCAGCCCGAAACTGATGGTCACCGCGTCGAAGGAATTGTCCGCGAACTTGAGGTTCATGGCATCGGCCTGTTGGAAATCAAGCTCTGGGTGCCGGACTTGCCCCTCATGAATCATGCCTTGCGAAAAATCCACCGCGACCACCTCAGCCCCCGCGCGCACAAACTCGATGGCGCTGGCTCCCGTGCCGGCCGCGACGTCAAGCACCCGCATTCCCGGGCGAGTCACGACCGCGCGGCGGGTCGCCCGGCGCCAAAACTTTTCCTGTCCCAGCGAGGCCAAAAAATTCATCAGGTCATAATGTTTCGCCACCGCGTTGAACATAGATTTCACGTCGTGCGGGTTTTTGTCCAGATTTGCGCGCATGAGCTTTATTCTAGTCGGATTGCGTCGTCGTGCGGTCGCACCAGCATATGAATCCAAACATCCACCAATTGCAGTGAACCCTGTGGTTTTCTGGTTCCCGAGGTGCCAATCGTAAGTGGTGCGATTTCGACCACATCGTCGGATATAAGATGATACGACCGAAATCGCACCGGTTATGTTCGGTATTCCGGGTGAAACCCCTAAATCCGGTGACGCGCCGCGCCAGACTCGCGACAGCCGGCCGGCTGTCGGGCTGGGGTTGGCTAGGATGGAGGGATGCTGTTTGTTTCGACCTGCCCGGTTCCGGTTCGTCCGTTGCCGGCGACCGATTTTTATTTTTCTTCGCCGGGGTCTGCGGGTTCGCCGGATTCGCCGGATTCGCCGGGGTCTGTGGGTTCGCCGGGTTCGCCGGGTTCATTAGGTGCCAGCCTGACCCTGGTCGGCTGCGCTGAGTCCCCGGCCTGGGAATACTGCGGGAATCCGGCGGGGGGAATAACGTCGGCTGAGGAGCGGGTGAATGTCAAAACACAGGCCGATGACCTGGTAAGACAGCGCGGAAATATTTTTTTGGCGGCGGCGGGGCGAGCCTGGGAACAGTTGGCTGCCCAGGCTCAGGTTGATGACCGGGTACAGCGGCGCGGCACGGGTCTGGTGGCCTTCGTTTCTTTCGGTTTCGACGCGGCGCCTCCGGTTTTCGCCGTGCCCCGCTGGGTTTTCGGGGCGGATGCGGCGGGTGCGTGGTTGACGGTGGCGTATCGCGCGGAGGCACCCCGCCCGGATTTGGTGGAATTCATGAGGTGCCAGGCCGAAACCTGGCGCGTAAATTCCGGTATGCGCCTCGTGAATCCGACGAACCCGAGCGAAGTTGAACCCTGTACCCGAATCCCCGTGGGGGCACCGAAAAACCCGGGGCGCGAACGTTTTGAGGCGAATGTTCGGGCGGCGGTCGCGGCGATCCGGGCGGGGGCGGCACGCAAGATTGTGTGCGCCCGGCGAGTGGACTTTCCGCTGGTCAAGCCCGCGCCAGTGGCGGAAACTTGCGCCCGTTTGGTGGCGTTGCTGTCCCGAAAATACCCGGATTGCTGGGTTTTCTCGGTGGGTGGGCTTACGGGGGCGACCCCGGAAATGCTGCTGGAGGCGCGCGGCGAGGCACCCAATAGCGAGGCTGTGGGCGTGGCGGCGGGGAAGCGGGTAGCTCACGCGCGGGTGTTGGCGGGAACCGCGCGGCCGGGCGAGGGGGTGAACCTGATGGAATCGGCGAAAAACCGGCGTGAACACGAGTTGGCGGTGGCCTCGGTCGTAGCGCCGCTGGAAGCGTTGCTGTCGGGAAGTTCCGCAGACGTGGTTACGAATGGTTGCGTGAACCCGGTTGTGGTATCGCCAGGATTTCAGCAACCGGAGGCGAGAGCCTTTACGCCGGGAGAAAACTTCGCCAACGGTGGAAAAAGTGGGGTTAGGTTGGACTATAAGAACAAGGCCAGGCCGTTTTTTCCACCATCAGAGACAGAAACCCGGCCAGCACCTCATGAACCCGCAGGGGCACCCCGCGAACCCGGACGGGTGCCTCATGAACCCGAACAATCCGCGCCGGTGCCTGGGCGGACACCTCATGAACCCGGACGCGAGCCGAGCGCGGTGCAAACGCGCGGACCGTACCGGTTGGAATTGCCGAATTTGGTGCACTTGGCAACGGACGTAACCGCGCCGATTCCGCCCGGCAAAACCGTGTTTGACCTGTTGGGGGTGATTCACCCGACGGCGGCGGTGGCGGGGTTGCCGCGCGAGGTCGCCCTGGGTTTCATTAGGCGCCAGGAGCTAGATCGCGGGCGCTACGCCGGGCCGGTGGGCTGGGTCGATGCGCGGGGCGGCGGCCAGTTCGCCCTCGCGCTGCGTTGCGCCCAGGTCAGCGAACGGGCAGTATCGGCTCAGGTAGGCGCGGGGATTATGGCGGATTCTGATCCGCAGGGCGAGTTCCTGGAAACCGAGGCGAAACTGGCGCCAATCCGCGATTGCCTGGATTTCGACGCGGACTGTTTTGAGTAATTTTGCTACATGAAGCAAAATCACTCAAAGCTAGATATGCTGAGAGTGCGGAAATCCAGCGGGATATCTACCTGGGTCAGTTGCTTGACCGGATGGGTAACGGGATGATTAAAGTCGTTACCGGGGTGGGTTCCTCAACGAGGATACTTCCCCTTTTCGTCTCGCTAGCGCGTGCCTGCCGATAAAGTGGGTTATACTTTCAAAATAGAAACCGGGTTTAGATTTTGAAAGTGGGCGAAGTTGAGCCAGCACCTCATGAACCGGCAACACTACCTTGACCAGGCGTTGCTGTTTCGCGACACCGACTTGATTAAAGTCGTTACTGGGGTGCGGCGTTGCGGCAAATCGAGCCTGCTGGCGCTGATTCGCCGGCACTTGGAGAGGGAGTCACCGGGGACGTGGACAGTGGAACTGAATCTAGAAAGCATGTCTTGCCCGGTAGACAGCGATAGGGAACTCTACGATTATTTCCGTCAGCGCCTCAACCCGCAGGGGCGCAGTTATTTCTTTCTGGACGAACCACAACGAATCAAGAACTGGCAAAATGCAGTCAACGCGATGCGAGTAGATTTTGACTGCGATATATACCTGACGGGTTCTAATGCGTATTTGCTTTCTAGTGAACTGTCCACGTACCTGTCGGGGCGGTATGTAGAGATTAAGATGCTGCCGTTGGCGTTTGGCGAATACGCCGATTTTTGTGGGTTGTCTTTCGCGCCGGGGAAAAACGTGACCCTGGATGCGGCGGGACGACCGGTGTTGTTCGAGGATTTTTTTGCCCAGTATTTGCGCTATGGGGGAATGCCGGCTCTTGCTGGCGGTGACATCGACCAGGAAAAACACGCCCTTTACCTGTCTGGCTTGTATGAGGCGGTGGCATCTCGTGACATTGTGAACCGGGAGCGCAACCGCGAGCAAAGCCGTATTACTAACCCGGAATTGCTGCGCAGCATCGCGGTTTACTTGGCAGACAATATTGGCAATCTGGTTTCGGCTTCCGGTATTGCCAACACGCTGACTTCGGCGGGTATGAAAACCACGCATCCCACGGCAGCATCCTATATTGAAGCCCTGAACCAGGCGTTCCTGTTTTACCGGGCGACACGCTATGACCTGCACGGTAAGGCGATGCTGCGGACGAACCCAAAGCACTACATTGTGGATTTGGGACTGCGGTCTTTCCTGGGGGGATACCGGGTCAGTGATGCGGGGCGGATTTTTGAAAACGCGGTTTACCTAGAGCTTCTGTTCCGGGGGTACGCGGTGCATGTGGGCAAGATTTACGGTCAAGAGATTGATTTCGTGGCCATCAAGGACAGTGAGCGGCTGTATATTCAGGCCACTGATGATATGCCGACCCCCGCGACCCAGGAACGCGAACTTGCCCCGTTGCGGACTTTACGCGATTCGTACCCCAAGTTGATTGTTACCAGGAAACCCCAGGTGGTAACCGATTTTGCGGGAATCCGGGTGGTGTCGGCTCGGGACTTTTTCCTGGGCGAGTGGCGCTAGCGTGTCGCTAGGGCTGCTTTCAAAAGGGAAACCAGGTTTCGATTTTGAAAGCAGTTTCGGTTGCTTCGGTGGGTTCATGAGGTGCTTGCCCGGGATTCGCGGCGTGGTTTTAGGTGAAATTCCCTGAGTGGCGAAGCTGCGACCGCGTGGGGTAAATCGGTGGGGCTGGAGGGCAGGGCGGATTCCTGTTTGATACAGGCGATAACTCGGGTGACGCCGTCATTACGCAGGGAGTATATCGTGGCGTAGCCGCCGCAGGTGCGCACACGTTTCAACAGTTCCGCTAGGGGCTGCGTCTTTCTGGATTTCGGGCGGGGTTTCGCTGGTAAGAATTTCAGTCTTGTTGGGGTGCGTTGCCCAGCGCAGTACCTGTGTGCGTTGGCGATTTCAGGAGAATCCGGCTGAGGCGTGCCCAAATTTGGCACCCCTGGGGCGGTTTTTCCTGGATTAATCAAATCCCCCATATGGCGTCCCCTGATTCTCCTGATTTTGTTAAAATCGCCTGCTATCTGGTGTCGGATTCCCATGATTTAATCAAAAGTCCGGCAAGTAGCAATAGAATTCCCTTGTTTAGGCGTTGACGAGGTATTTTTCTAGGGTAACCACGATCTGACCACGAAGATAGCGAATCCTTTCGGGCGTTGACGAGGTATTTTTCTAGGGTAACCACGATATCTTCCGGGGACAGCTCCGTAAATTACGAAGCTGAGCACGCGACTGTGCTGTGTGGCACGCGAGGCGAGCTTGTAAGCGAGGTAGCGCAAGTGGGAGCAACGCTAACGCGGGACTGGGGGTGAAAGTTTTTGCGCCAGCAAAAACTTGAGGGGGTGCTCCCCCTTCTCGTCCCGCGAGCGTGCTCCCACGCGCTATCGAGCCAAAATGGTCACTCGCGTGCAAAACAAAGGAAACGCCCGTATTTATGCAAGGATATAATTTCTTTAAACCCCGCAAATTCGCACCTCCATCGCGCCTGAAACCGTGAAATTCCGCCAAAAAAGAGCTTCATTTTAGCAATGATAACAGGCTGGGAAAAAAACTAGTAGGGTGTTCCCTGGACTCGAGGTCAGTCGTTCCCTTATGCCTAGACGGTATCTAGGGTCGATGCCGGGTGCGGTCGCGGGACTCGAAACGTGACTCACGGCTGCGCGATGCCCGCCCACGCGGCGCATTGCCCGGAAACCGAAGCGGTGGCTCGCTAATCCCCACCGCTCCGGGGCGCTAAATATAAGGAGAAATCGTGAATCTGTATATTGCCTTGCTGATAATGCTTGCGGCGGCCTTGTTTGTGGCTATCGCCGGGATGGCAGTGGGCGCAATCATGGGTCCCTCCCGCCCAGATAAAGTCAAAAACGCCAACTATGAATGCGGTTGCGACCCCACCCCGAACCGTGGCAACCAAGCGCGTTTTCCCGTGAAGTACTACCTGACCGCGATGATGTTCATCATCTTTGACATAGAGGTAGTGTTCCTCTATCCCTGGGCGGTTTCCTTTATGGAACAAGGCAAGTTTGGAATGTTGGCGATGATGTTATTTGTAGAACTGTTGGCGGTGCCATTTATCTATGTTTGGGCTCGCCGTGGCTTTGATTGGAACTAAATAAGGGGCAAGGAAAGGCAGGTGCACTATGGCGATTTTCCCCCCTGAAATCTCGGAAAAGGGCGGCAAACCCCTGGACACAGTGGTGGACTTTGCCCGTTCGCTGTCAATTTGGCCGGTCACGATGGGTCTGGCCTGTTGCGCCATCGAAATGATGGCCACAGCCGCCCCCCGCTTCGACATCGCCCGTTTCGGATCCGAGGTCTTTCGCGCCTCGCCCCGCCACGCCGATGTGATGCTGGTTTCCGGACGGGTCAGCCACAAGATGGCCACCATTATGCGCAATGTCTATGACGAGATGGCCGACCCGAAGTGGGTAATCTCTATGGGAGCCTGTGCGTCCTCCGGCGGTATCTTCAACAACTACGCCATTGTCCAGGGCTGCGACCACGTGGTTCCGGTTGACATCTACCTGCCGGGATGCCCGCCGCGCCCCGAGATGCTCCTGGGGGCCTTGCTGGCTCTGCGCGACCACATCAAGAAAGACCCCTTGGGTAAACGCCGGGAAGAAGCAATTCGTAAAGCCGAGGCGGCCGCCCTGAAAGCGGTTCCCACCTCGGATTTGAAAGGGCTGATGGCATGAGCGAAACCCAGAAACCCCAGCAAGCACCTCATGAAGTCGCAGTAACTGAGGCAACCAACGCGACCGGCGCTACCAACCAGGGCGTCGCGACCCAAGCAACTTACGCTCACCCCGACGGCACCCCGCTGGGCATACGCGACAACGCTTTCGGCGCGCACGGGCGAGCCTTCGGCTCACACGGTACGGGCGACACCACCGGCTACGGCGGCCTGCGCAAGACGGTAGAGATGCCCGGCCAGTCCCCGCGTCCGTACGGCGGCTGGTTCGACGAGTGCGTGGACTACCTCACGGAAGACCTCCAACAAGCCGGGTTGGATCCGCAAACCGCCATCGAGCGGGTGGTGGTTGACCACGGGGAGCTTACGATATACGTTTCACGAGGTGCCATCCGCGCCGTCGCCCAAGCGCTGCGCGACGACCAAGACTTAAGATTCGAACTGTGCCTGGGAGTATCCGGCGTACATTACCCCCACGACACGGGGCGAGAATTACACGCCGTGTACCACCTGATGAGCGTGACACACAACCGCAACCTGCGGGTGGAAACAACCTGCCCCGACGCTGACCCGAAGATTCCTTCGGTCGTAGATATTTATCCCGGCAACAACTGGCATGAACGCGAGACTTTCGACATGTTCGGGATTATTTTCACCGGGCACCCCGCGTTAACACGTTCTTTGCTGCCCGACGATTGGGTGGGGCACCCGCAACGCAAAGACTATCCCCTGGGGGGAATTCCGGTGCAATTCAAAGGCGGCACCACCCCGCCGGCTGACACGCGGAGGAGCTACAATTGAGTACCCAAACTAATCCCGCCTTCACCGATATTCACGCCACTCCCGGCGCCCCGGATCAGACCCCCGGTCTGCCCGAATATAACGCCGAGGTCGGCGAATGGGATGCCATTGCCCACGACATCGAGTCGGTTCACAATGACCGTATCGCCGTAAACATGGGGCCGGTACACCCCTCGACCCACGGCGTGTTGCGTGTTATCGTGGAACTCGAGGGTGAAACCGTGAAAGACCTGCGGCTCGGCACCGGATACCTACATACCGGCATCGAGAAATCCATGGAATACCGCACCTTTAACCAGGGTGTCGCTTTTTGTACCCGGATGGACTATGTGGCACCGATGTTCCAGGAAGTCGCCTGGTGTCTGGCGGTCGAGAAAGCCCTGGGAATTACTGACCAGGTTCCTGGGCGCGCCAGTGAAATCCGGGTGCTGATGATGGAACTGAACCGGATTGCCTCGCACCTGGTAGCGGTCGGCACCGGAGCCAACGAACTGGGTGCCACCACCATGTTGACCACCGGGTTTAGAGCACGTGAAGAAATCTTGCGGATTTTCGAGCATGTCACCGGTTTGCGCATGAACCACGCCTATATGCGCCCCGGCGGGGTCGCCAATGACTTGCTGCCGGACACGGTACAGATGGTGCGCGACAAGATGCCGCTGGTGAAACGCGACATCGAGGAAATGCAGGATTTGATTATGGCCAATCCGATTTTCTTGGGGCGTACCAAAAAGTCCGGGTATATGCCGCTCTCAGCCATGATGGCGCTGGGGTTGACCGGGCCGTGTCTGCGAGCCGGGGGATTGCCGCTCGACTTGCGCAAGACACAACCCTATTGCGGCTACGAAACGTATTCCTTCGATGTGGCCACCGCCCAGGAATCCGACGTGTATGCCCGCACCGAGGTGCGTTTCGAAGAAATGTTCCAATCCCTGCGTATCGTCTACCAGGCGCTTGACCGCCTAGAGGCCAGCGTCGGCCAGCCCGTGATGGTCGCCGACAAGAAACTGGCTATCCCGGGCGGCCTGACCTTAGGACCGGACGGGCAAGGGCAAAACCCCGCGCATGTGGCGCAAATCCTGGGTTCCTCGATGGAAGAACTGATTCACCACTTTAAACTGGTCACCGAGGGTTATCGCATCCCGCCCGGCCAGGTATTCCAAAAAGTGGAACACGCCAAGGGGATTTTCGGGGTACACCTGGTGACAGACGGCGGTACACACCCCTATCGGGCACATTTCCGCGAACCGTCCTATTCCAACTTACAGTCCGCCTCCATGATGTGTGAAGGCGGCCTGATTGCCGACCTCGTGGTGAGTATCGGTTCGCTCGACCCCGTGTTTGGAGGTGTGGATCGATGAAACCTTACGCCAAGGATGTCCGCGAGCGCCTCGTGAAAGAAGCGCAAGAAATCATCAATCGCTACCCGGAGGGACACGCGCGTTCCGCGCTGCTGCCCATGCTGCACCTGGTGCAATCCGAGGACGGCTATGTGTCCCCCAATGGCATCGAACTGTGCGCCGAGCTGCTGGGACTAAACCCCGCCGAGGTTTCCGCCGTGGCGACTTTCTATACCCAGTACAAACGCCGTCCCAATGGGGAGTACACCGTGGGGGTGTGCGTGAACTCGCTGTGCGCCGTGATGGGCGGCGACGAGATTTGGGACACCGTGTGTGAGCACCTGGGAGTAGGACATGAAGAAACCACCGCCGACGGCAAGATTACGCTAGAAGCTCTGGAGTGTAACGCCGCTTGCGACTATGCCCCGGTCATCATGGTGAACTGGGAATTTTTCGACAACCAAACCCCGGAGTCGGCCGTGAAACTGGTGGACGATTTGCGGGCCGGCAACCCGGTGGGCACCACTCGTGGACCGAAGCAAATCCCGACTTTCCGGGAAAATGAACATCTCCTAGCTGGTTTCGAGGACGGGCACGTTGACGAGGGGGCTTCCGCCGGGGATGCCACTTTGTTAGGCAAGCGTGTGGCAGAGTCACATGGCTGGGGGATACCCGCCGACCCGGGCTGGTCGACCCCCGAAAAGGAAGGGGAAACGCAATGAGTGAACTGAACTTGACTGATTTCCCCGCCGGTGAAGTCCCCTTGACCCCGATTCTGTCCGATATGTGGGGGGTGGAACGTTCCTGGACATTGGATGCCTACCGGGCACGCGGGGGATACCAAGGCCTGGAAAAGGCCAACTCGATGGAACCTGCGGACGTGTTGAATGCTGTAAAGAACTCGGGTCTGCGCGGGCGCGGTGGTGCCGGATTCCCCACCGGGCTCAAGTGGTCGTTCCTGCCACCCGACGATGGTGGCCCGCGCTACCTGGTGGTGAATGCCGATGAATCCGAACCCGGCACCTGCAAGGATATCCCGCACTTGATGGCCAACCCGCATGTTTTGCTCGAAGGCATGGCGATTTGTTCCCGCGCGATACGCTGTGAGCACGCCTTCATCTACCTGCGCGGCGAAGTCGCCCAGGTATACCGCCGCCTGTTAGCGGCCATCCGGGAGGCCACCGCAGCCGGGGTTTTGGGCGGGTTGAAAATAACCGCTCATGCCGGGGCTGGGGCTTATATCTGTGGCGAGGAAACCGCGCTGTTGGATTCCCTAGAGGGACGCCGCGGACACCCGCGCCTAAAACCCCCGTTCCCCGCCGCCCAAGGCCTGTTCGCCCGCCCGACCGTAATCAACAATGTCGAGACGATTTCCCAGGTCGCGGGGATTTTCAAGTATTCGGATAACTGGTATACCTCGATGGGTACCGAAAAATCCAAAGGACACGGGATTTTCTCGATCTCGGGTCATGTCAAGCATCCCGGCCAGTTCGAGGCGCCCTTCGGGATTACCATGCGCCAACTGTTGGGGTATTGCGGGGGAATCCGCGCCGGTCACGAGTTGAAATTCTGGGCGGTAGGCGGTTCTTCCGCGCCGATTTTCACCCCGGCCGAACTTGATGTGCCCCTGACCTACGAGGAAGTCGTAACCGCCGGATCTATGCTGGCCACTCGTGCCATCCAGGTCTTTGACGAAACCACCTCGGTGGTGCGCGTCATCACCCGCTGGGTGGATTTCTATCAGCATGAGTCGTGCGGGAAATGCACCCCGTGCCGCGAAGGCACCTATTGGATGAAACAGATAATGCACCGCCTGGAAGCCGGTCAAGGCCAAGAGGGCGACATCGAAAAGCTGCTTTCAATCACTTCGGAGATAGGCGGGCGCTGCTTCTGCGCCTTGGGGGATGCGGCCGTAACCCCGGTCAAATCGGGAATCGCCCACTTCCGCGAGGAATTTGAACAGGGCTATCACACGCCCGCCTGGGAACTGTTCCCCTATCGACGCTCTGCGATATTCGCCCGTAAAGAGGCTCAACCCCTCGCCAGTCCGGGGGCAGCAGCCGATGAAATGGCACCTCATGAAGCCGATGCCCAACCCGGCGCATCCACCCCAGCCGCAGCGCAAACCAACCCCGCTACCAGCGAAAAGGCCGGTGAACAGTAAATGGAGGACGTACAGATGGTCAACATCAAAGTTGACGGGCAGCCCCTGGAAGTACCCAAAGGGACGCTCGCGATACGCGCCTGTGAACAGGCCGGGGTGTATGTACCGCGATTTTGCGACCACCCACTGTTGAAACCGGTGGCAGCCTGTCGCGCCTGCCTGGTGGAAATCGCCGCGCCGAACCGCCAGGGCGTGGTGGCGAAAATGCCGAAACCCCAGCCGGCCTGCTCTACCACCGTCACCGACCAGATGGAGATTTACACCCAGCTCTCTAGCGAAGTCGCCGCTAAAGCCCAAAACGGGATTCTGGAATTTATTTTGATTAACCACCCGCTGGACTGCCCGGTGTGCGACAAGGCGGGCGAGTGCCCCCTGCAAAACCAGGCCTTCCTGGAAGGCAACCCAAGTTCGCGCTTCACCGACGCGAAACGGGTACAGCCCAAGCCAGTGCGGCTGACCTCCGAGATTCTGTTGGATCGGGAACGCTGTGTGCTGTGTCAACGCTGTGTACGTTTCGGCAAGGAAATCGCCGGGGATGCCTTCCTTGACCTGCAGGGGCGCGGTGGCGGATCCTCGCCGCGCGACCACCACGATTTCATGGGGGAAAACATCGGATCTTTCGACACCCAGGTGTTGGGTTTCTTCGACCCGGATTCCAACCCCGACGGTCATACCCTGACCCCCTCCCAGATAACCGGGCCGGGCGGGCAACCCGGCTGCTTGGGTGGGCTGCATCCCGGGCACGTCCCGGTAGCGGAACAAGACATGTCCGGGCGGCGCTTCGCCTCGTATTTCTCGGGTAATGTCACCCAAATCTGCCCGGTGGGAGCCCTGACCAACACCAGTTATCGCTTCCGGGCGCGCCCCCACGACTTGATTTCCACCCCCAGCATCACCGACCAAGACGCCTCGGGTGCCGAGATTCGCGTCGATGCGCGCCGGGGCGTAGTGTTGCGCCGCCTAGCCGGGGAAAACCCCCAGGTCAACGAGGAATGGATTTCCGACAAGGATCGCTACGCCTTCCCGTGGCAAACCCTCAGGGATCGCCTGACCCGCCCGATGATTCGCAACGAGGCCGGGGAACTGGTGGAAACCGACTGGGGCACTGCGCTGCGTACGGCGGCAAACTATATCAAAGAATCCGCTAAGGACTCCGAAGTCGGCTTCTTCCCGGGCGGACACCTGACCTTGGAAGATTACTATGCGTGGGGCAAATTCGCCCGCGTGGTGACGGGTTCGAATATCCTCGATGCGCGGGTGCGGGATTTCCGCATGGATGAAGTGAACTTCATCAAAACCCGGGTGGCGGGGCGACCCATGGAAGTGACTTACGCCGATATTGACCGAGCTTCCACCGTGTTCCTGATTGACTTCGAACCGGAAGACGAATGCGCCACGCTGTTCTTGCGGCTGCGTAAAGCCACCCAACACGGCACGAAAGTCACAACTTTGGCACCGTACTTGAGCCAGGGGGCGCGTAAACTCCAGGCAACCTTACTGGCAAACCGACCCGGACAGCAGCCCCAGATTCTCAAGGACATTGCCGCCGGTCAAGGCGATTCTGTCCCCCTCAAAGCGGCCTTGAGCCAGCCGGATGCCTTGATTCTGATTGGCGAACGTGCCGGTCTGGTGGAAGGCGAACTAGAGGCCGCCGCCGCCCTGATTGATGCGACCGGCGCGAAATGGGCGTGGATACCCCGGCGCGTCGGGGAACGCGCCGCGATAGAAGCCGGCTGTTTCCCCGGGCTTTTGCCGCGCGGTCGCCTGGTCACCGACCCGGAAGCCCGCGCGGATATGGATGCCGCTTGGGACGTGAAACACCCGTTGACCGAGGAATTGCCGCTGTGCATCCGCTGCATGGTCATCCCCGAGGCCTGGGAAATGTTCTTGCCAGGTTCCACCCTGGTGATGGGGGGCGTGGACTTGCGCGATATGGAAGATTTCGCGGGTATCCACAAGGCTTTGGCCGGGGTGAAACACGTAATCCAGTTGGAAGTGCGCAAGTCTGAGATTACGAGCTATGCCGACGTGGTGTTGCCGGTGGCGCCGCCCCACGAAAAGGCCGGAACGTTTATCAACTGGGAGGGTCGCCTGCGACCCTTCGGCCAGGCTCTGGCCACGCGCGCTTTACCGGACTGGAAGGTAATGAATCTGTTGGGTAAGGCGGCCGGGGTCGACTTGGGTTTGGATTCACTAGAGGCCATTCTTCGCGAGTACGAAAGTTTGGGCACCTGGGACGGGCAAAGACTCTCGGCTCCATACCGCCAAGACCCGCCCATCTGCGAGCCACAGGCCGGTCAAGCCCTGGTGGCGACATGGAAGCCCCTGCTGGATGCGGGACGTTGCCTGGACGGGGAACCCGATTTAGCCGGCTCCGCCAAGGTTCCGGTGGCGCGGCTGAGCGCCGAGACCGCCGCCGAAAACCAGATTGGCACCCAGGTGCGTCTCACCGGTCCGGCCGGCAGTATCACCCTGCCGGTGGTAATCGAGGACATGCCGTCGCGGGTGGTGTGGCTGCCGGAATGCTCGCCCGGATCCCAGATTCATGAAACGCTGGGGGTAGCCTATGGGCACCTAGTCAACTTGCAGGCAGCGGAGGTGTAGGAAATGGAAATGCTGATAAACCCGGCCGTGAACACCACCGATTTCAGCCATGAAACCTGGTGGATTTCGGTGATTAAAGCGGTGGCTATCCTGTTAATCCTGATTCTGGGGGTGTTACTGCAACTGTGGGTAGAACGCCGCGGCCTGGGACGGATTCAAACCCGCCCCGGTCCCAATGTGCGCGGTCCTTTCGGTTTGCTCCAGGCCATCGCGGATGCCGGCAAAATGGTGTTCAAAGAAAGCTTCTGGCCGCGTGGCGCGGATTTATTCATCTATATCCTGGCGCCGCTGCTGGTGGCTTTCACGGCCTTCGCGATTTTCTCTATTATTCCGCTCGGACCAAATGTCCAGATTGGGCCGATTTCCACGCCGCTGCAAATGTTTGATTCGCCGGTGGCGACCCTGATAGTGCTCGCGATTTCCTCGGTGGGGGTTTACGGAATCGTACTGGGCGGCTGGTCGTCGAATTCGCCGTATCCGCTGCTTGGTTCAGTGCGTTCCACCGCTCAGGTGATTTCCTACGAACTGGCGATGGGCACTGCGATGGTCAGCGTGTTTATCATGGCTGGTTCCATGTCGACTTCGAAAATCGTGGAAGCACAACAAGACCCGACTTGGCTGTTGGGTCTGTTGCCGGCCTTTATCATCTATGTCATCGCATCTTTCGGCGAGGTCAACCGCCTGCCTTTTGACCTCACGGAATGTGAAGGCGAACTGGTGGCCGGGCACCAAACCGAGTATTCCGGCATGAACTTCGCGTGGTTCTATCTGGCGGAATACATCAACATCATGAATGTTTCGGCGATGAGCGTCACCATGTTCCTAGGTGGGTGGAAAGCCCCGTGGGCGTGGGACTTTATGAATCCGGTAACGGGTTCGCCGTGGTGGGGGCCGTTGTGGTTCGGCGTGAAAGTTTGGGGCATGTTCTGGTTCTTTGTATGGGTTCGCGGCACCCTGGTGCGGTTCCGTTACGACCAGTTCATGAACCTGGGCTGGAAAGTCCTGATTCCGGTGGGCTTCGTGTGGATGATGGCTGTGGCTTGGATAAAGGCTTTGCCGGTGTTCTTTAACTTCAACTCGCAACAGGTGATGCTGGCCGTCGCGGTGGTTTGCGGGGTGCTGTTGGTGGTGGTGTTGGTGATCCCGGCGCGCCGGTCCGTTCCGATTCATGAGGCGCCATTCGATGCTTTCGCCGATGGTTATCCAGTGCCGCCCCTCCCGGGACAGGTTCTGGAGCCATCCCCACGAGCGGGCAGAATTAAGATGGCACCTCATGAACCCGCCACTGCGATAGAGGAAGGAGGGGCGCAACAATGAGCGAAAACCAGCCCCAGCCGGTGAATCCGGCCACCGCGAACGCAACGCAACCGCCCGTGTCGCCTTTGCCCCCCGCAACCCCTGCGTCGGAACCCGCGAAAACCGATGCGGATCCGAAACTGTGGGAGCCCACCAAAAAAGGCTTTATCGGGGAACAACTGAAGGCCGTGGCCGGATTTGGCGTGACCTTCCGTAACTTCTTCCGCCCCTATGTCACGGAACAGTGGCCCTTTGAAAAGGTGCCCACCCAGCCGCGCTACCACGGTCGCCACCAGTTGAATCGCTATCCTGATGGGCTCGAGAAATGCATCGGCTGTGAACTGTGCGCCTGGGCGTGCCCGGCCGACGCGATTTACGTCGAGGCCGCGTCGAACACCCCCGAAGCCCAGCATTCCCCGGGGGAGCGCTACGGGCGGGTGTACCAAATCAACTATCTGCGCTGTATTTTCTGCGGGATGTGCACCGAGGCGTGCCCTACCCGAGCTTTGACTATGTCCAATGACTACGAGATTTGGGACGACAACCGCGAGGATTTGATTTACGAGAAAGACGAGCTGTTGGTGCCGGTGGCGGATGGAATGCTGGCCGCGCCCCACCCTATGGTAGAGGGCACCACCGACGTGGACTACTATCGGGGGGTGGTGACCGGGCCCACCGCCGCGCAGGTCGAGTGGGTGCGGGGCAAACGCCCCGATGATTCGAGTGTGGCGACCGCCGTGACGGTGCCGGCGCCAGAGGTTTCGGGCGTTGCGGGGGCTGCGGGTCACGAGGTGCCATCCGGGATGGCGCTCGGGGTTCCCAGTGGCGAGTCCCCCGCAGTTTCGGGAACTCCGGCGCGCCCGGCCGAGACCACACAGGAGGTGCAAGCGTGAATACCCTCAATGCTTTAGTACCGGCGGTTTTACCGCTGGCGAAAATCCCCCTGGGACAGGCGATATTCCTGGCGGTGGCCTCGGGGGCGGCGCTGGTTTGTGGCCTGTCCGTGGCGTTTTCCCGCCGGGCGGTACATGCGGCCGTCTACATGCTGGGCATGATGATTTCCCTGGCGGGGATTTACTTTTCGCTGGGAGCCGAGTTCCTGGGTGCCGTCCAGATTGTGGTGTACACCGGGGCGATTATGATGATGATTCTGTTTGTCATCATGCTGGTCGGGGTGCAATCTATAGATGCCCCGCGTGAATCCGAGCGGGTCACGGTGGTGGCGGCTGTCCTGATGGCTGTGGCGCTGGCCATCCTGGCGATAGTGGCCGCGAGCCACACCACGATGAACGCGTTGATTAAGGCTCCGGATAATCCGGCGGATAACCCGGTGCAAATCGCCGGCGCGATAATCAACCAGTACTATTTCCCGATGGAGATGGTGGCATGCCTGTTGATTATCGCGGCGGTCGGGGCGATGACCTTGACGCATTCCGATGCGTTGTTGCCCCGTTTGACCCAGCGTTTCGTGGTGGAACAGCGCATGAAAGCCTATCGTGACAAGGGTACTTTGGTTGGCCAGCAGGTTCCCCCCGGGGTGTATGCGCAAACCAACGCCCTGGATGTGCCGGCTATCAACGGCGAAACCCAACGCCCCGAGGAAAGTTCGGTGCCGCGCGTCATACGGGTGCGCGGGGAAGCCCGCACTTTGGGCGAAGCCTCGCCCTGGGCAGCGCGGGCTTTGGCGACCGAGGCCAGCGGCGGGGTCGGGCTGCACGGGGTGAAAGCCACTCACGCGGTTGCCCGATCTCAGGCTTGGGGGATGCCCGGAGAGGATGCCCCGGAAATCGGCCAGCCCCTCATGAATCCGGAACTGGCGGCGGGACAAACCGAGGCGAACCCCGAACTTGGCAGCGGCGCGAACAGCCCCAACGGTGTTGACGGTGCGAACGGCGCGGCGGGAGACCCGGTCAAGAAACCTGGCGACACCAAGAAAGGAGCCCAATCATGACCCTGATGTTCCTGGTTTACGTGGCGCTGGGCTTATTCGCGATTGGCGCGCTGACGGTGTTGCTGCATCGCAGCGCCGTGATTGCCCTGATGGGGGTAGAGATTATGTTGAATTCCTGCAACCTGGCCTTGGTGGTTTTGAGCCAGATTAACCACAATCTTGACGGTCAGGTCATGGCGTTTTTCGTGATGGTCGTGGCGGCGGCGGAAGTCGTGGTCGGCCTGGCCTTGATAGTGTCCCTGTTCCGCTCGCGGCGGACCACTTCGGTGGATGATTTCAAGCTTCTGAACGGATAGGGGGAAAGAATGAACACATTAGCACATATTTTTGGTGCGATGGCGGTGTTGGATTTGCCCGTCAGGGCGGTCGCCGGGGCTTTTTCCGGTGCATCGGTCGGTTCGCTCGCCGGGGCGCCGGTTCATGAGGTGCCGGCCGCGCTGCCGACTTTATCCACAGTGGCGGCTCAACTGCAATACGGAGCCGCGACCGGGATAACGAATTACGCCGGACTGATGATAGCGATTCCGCTGGTCAGCGCCCTGTTCCTGCTGGTGGCCGGGCGACGCGTGGACGCGTGGGGTCACTGGCTGTCGGTGCTGGCTTCCTGGGTGGCCTTTGGGATTGGCGGGGGCGTGCTCGTGGAAATGCTGGGGCGTGCCCCCGAGGCGCGGGCGCAAGCTGTGACCCTGTGGCAGTGGCTGCCCGGCACGGAACTGCAGGTCAATTTCGGGTTGCTGCTTGATCCCTTGTCGATTTCTTTCGTGATGCTGGTGACTTTCGTGGGTTCGCTGATTCACGTGTATTCCGTGGGCTACATGGAGCATGACCCGGATCGGCGCCGCTTTTTTGCCTATCTGAACCTGTTTGTGGCGGCGATGTTGACCCTGGTTTTAGGCAATTCTTATCTGGTGCTGTTCATGGGTTGGGAAGGCGTGGGGCTCGCGTCGTATTTGCTGATTGGCTTTTGGAACCAGGTGCACAACAATGCCTTGGCCGCCAAGAAAGCCTTTGTGATGAACCGGGTGGGTGACCTGGGACTCTTGATAGCGATGATGGCGATGTTTGCGCGTTTCGGCGCGGTGGATTTCGCCACCGTGCTGGGGGAACCCGCCGGAAACAGTGGTGGTATTCCCTGGGCAACGTTCATTGGCATGTTCTTGTTGCTGGCGGCCTGTGGTAAATCCGCCCAGTTCCCCTTGCAGGCCTGGCTGGGAGACGCGATGGCTGGTCCGACCCCGGTTTCCGCGCTGATTCACGCGGCTACGATGGTTACCGCCGGGGTGTACCTGATGGTGCGATCCGGCGCGATTTATGTGCAAACCCCGGTGGCCGCGCTGGCGGTGGCGATTATCGGGGCGATTACCCTGGTGTTCGGTGCCGTGGTGGGTTGCGCCAAGGACGACATGAAAAAGGTGCTCGCGGCTTCTACCATGAGCCAGATTGGCTACATGATGCTGGGCGCGGGCTTA
Organism: Mobiluncus mulieris ATCC 35243; assembly: GCF_000160615.1. Taxonomy (GTDB): domain Bacteria; phylum Actinomycetota; class Actinomycetes; order Actinomycetales; family Actinomycetaceae; genus Mobiluncus; species Mobiluncus mulieris. The sequence continues at coordinate 67,600 of NZ_GG668518.1, forward strand.
GGCCCGGTGGGGTGGGCTTTCGCCATCTTCCACCTGGTGATGCACGGGTTCTTCAAGGCACAGTTGTTCTTGGCGGCCGGTTGTGTGATGCACGCCATGAGTGACCAGGTCAACATGCGCCGTTTCGGGGGCTTACGCCGGGTCATGAAAATCACCTGGTTCGCCTTCCTGGTGGGCTGGTTGGCCATCTTGGGGATTCCGCCGTTTTCCGGGTTCTTCTCGAAGGATAAAATCATCGAGGCGGCTTTCTTGCCAAATCCGCATTACGGTGAATGGTATCCCTGGGTCTTTGGCTTGACCGCGCTGGTTGGCGCGGGTATCACCGCGTTCTATATGTCGCGGCTGTTCTTCTTGATTTTCCACGGCTCCCCGCGTTGGACTACCGAGCTAGAGGGTGCCCCGGTGCATCCGCACGAGGCTAACGCCTGGATGACGGTGCCGCTGCTGGTTTTGTCGGTGTTTTCGATTGCCGCTGGTGGGGTACTGTCGGTGGGGAACGTTTTCGTGCAGTGGCTCGATCCGGTGCTTTCGGTAAGTGCGGCTTCATTAGGTGCCAGTGGGGAACACGCCGCCCACCCCGAACCCGTCTTGCCAGAAATGGTACTGTTGGTTCTCACTTTGACGGTCGTAGTTATTGGCGCGCTGCTGGCCTATGTCCTGTTCTTGCGCCGCGAAGTTAGTCGGGCTATCCCTGCGGCTGGCGCGATTGTCAGTGCCGCGCGAAATGACCTGTATCAAGACGTGGTCAACGAAAAAGTCGTGATTGTTCCGGTGATGACCTTGGCGCGCGGCGTGGAAGTTACCGATAGCCGGGTGGTGGATGGTCTGGTAGAGGCCACCGGTTGGCTGACCCAGTGGCTGGGGCGTATCGGCTCGGCGGTTCATACCGGTGCCCCGCGTCGCTATGCTGCCTGGACTCTGGCGGGAACCGTGGCAGCGCTGTGCTTGGTGTTGGTGACCAGGCTGTGAGGAAGAGGTAACACAATGAACATGGTTTTTTCCCAAACAACTCTGCCCACCGCCAGTTCGATTCCCTGGCTGACACTCCTGGTTGCCTGGCCGCTGGTCTTTGCCCTGGTGCTGTGGTTGGTCAAGCCGCTGCGTCCCCTGGGACGCGAGATAGCGCTGGCGGTATCCCTGGTGGAACTGGCTGGGGTGCTGGTAGCGGCCGCCACCAGTTATAACCCGGCGGCGGCTCCCGCCTTCCAGCTGGGCGAATCCTATCCCTGGATTCCGGCCATCGGCCTGTCCTGGGCGCTGGGAGTAAACGGCTTGGGACTGGTGATGATTATCCTCGCCACCGCGCTGACCCCCCTGGTGATACTCTCGTCTTGGCGTGAAGACCAGGATGCCGACGCGCGCGCCGGATACGCGGGACTGATACTCGGCCTCGAGGCCTGCATGGTGCTGATTTTCACCGCGCGGGATTTACTGCTGTTCTATCTAACTTTCGAAGCCATGCTGGTTCCGCTGTACTTCCTGGTGGGGCGCTTTGGCCACGGCGAGGCGGCGCGTCGCCGCCACGCCGCCATCAAGTTTGTGCTCTATTCCCTGGCTGGCGGGCTGGTGATGCTCTTCGGGGTGATTGCGGTCTATGTTGGCGCCGCGCCCGTAACGAAGTCCCCGGCCGGGCTGTTCCACATGGATAACCTCACTGCCTTGGATTTAGGATCCAACCCGCTGGCCTACTTCACCATGTGGACGTTTTTGCTGGCTTTCGCGATTAAAGCCCCGATGGTGCCGGTGCACACCTGGTTGCCCACCACCGCCGCGGTGGCGCGAGGTGGCACCTCGGTGCTGCTGGTCGGGGTGTTGGACAAGGTCGGCACTTGGGGCATGATTATGTTCTGTTGGCAGCTTTTCCCCGCTGCTTCGGCTGCGGTGGCGCCGTTGGTGATAGTGCTGGCGGTGATTTCAATCCTCTGGGGGGCATTAGCCGCCATCGCCTCAAAGGATTTAATGCGCTTGGTGTCCTTTACCTCCATTTCACACTTCGGCTTCATGGTGATGGCCTTGTATATCGGCTCCCAGACGGCTATAGAAGGCGCGATGCTCTACATGGTGGCACACGGGGTGTCCATCGCCGGGATGTTCCTGCTGTCTGGCTGGCTCACCGAACGCGGTGGGACGCAAGAAATTGCGGCCTATTCCGGGTTCCAGCGTGTCACCCCGACCCTGGCCGGTTTGTTCCTGACCTCCGGGCTCGCGGCTATCGGATTGCCCGGTCTGTCTGGATTCCTGCCGGAATACCTGATTTTGGTGGGCACTTTCAAGGTTTCCCTCGCCGCCGCACTGTTTGCGGTACTCGGGGTAGTATTGGCCGCCGTGTACCTGCTGTTGCCTTATCAAAATCTGTTCACTGGCCCGACAGATGCCCGGGTGCGCACTGCCCCGGATTTGGGGTCGCGAGAAAAACTCATCATGGTGCCAGTAATACTCGCTATGTTGGGACTCGGGTTCCTGCCCGGTCCCACCCTCGACTTGATGAAACCCGATGCGGCCGAAATGTATGCGGTACAAAGCCCGCATCTGGGGTCTATGGGCACCAGACAAATGGCACCTCATGAAAAGGATGCCGCAAACCCAACCGAAAACCACGCTGAAGGGAGCACTAAGTAATGCTAAACGCGATACTTCCCGTGATAGCCGCCACGCCCGTCGTGGAGTGGGACGGCTTGGCTCCGATTATTGTGGTGATGGGCGCGGCAGTGCTGGCTACCCTGGTCGAGGCCTTGCCCAGCGCGGCCGTGCGCAGCGTTGTCAACGGCGTGATTATGCTGCTGTCGCTGGTGGCGGCCTTGGCATTGGTAGGCTGGCGGTTGACCGCCGTGTCGGGCGGCGCGCGTCGGGCTTTGGCGGTCGGTGTCTTGATAGAAGACCGTCTTAGCCTGGGTTTTCAAGCGGTGCTGCTGGTCATCTCGATTCTGGCCGCCTTGGTAGTGCTGGGACGCGCCGAACCAGTTGACGGGTCATTCGCCCCCCAAGCCGCTGATATTCCCGGTTCCCCCCAAGAAAACTATGCCATGAAGACCCGGTATCAGCGCACTGAAATGTATGCGCTACTGCTGTTTTCCACCGGCGGAATGATGGCGTTCATCGCGGCCGGGAACCTGTTGATGCTCTTTGTAGCCCTAGAGATTATGAGCCTGCCACTGTATGTCCTGGGGGCGATGGGACGCCGGCGCCGGCTTTTGTCCCAGGAGGCCGGGTTTAAGTACTTCTTGCTGGGTGCCTACGCTTCCGCGTTCTTCCTGATGGGTATCGCCCTGATTTATGGGTTCACTGGAACCTTGAATCTGGCGCAGATAACCCAGTTGGCAGCTGTCGCCCCTGGCCTGGACTGGATGCTGCTGGTGGGCGTGGCAATGCTGCTGGTCGGCCTGTTCTTTAAGGTGTCGGCGGTGCCTTTCCACGCCTGGGCTCCTGACGTATATCAGGGGGCGCCCGCCCCGATATCCGGTTTCATGGCCTCCGGGGTGAAAGTCGCGGCATTTGCGGTACTGGTGCGTTTGTCCATGATGGTGACTGGTCTTTTGTCTTGGGATTTGTCGATTTTCCTATGGGCAGTGATTATTGCCACGGTGCTGGTGGGCACCTTCCTGGGGGTGGTACAGACCGACATCAAGCGGATGCTGGCGTATTCCTCGGTGGCGCATGTCGGTTTCATCCTGGTTGCCCTGGTGGGGTCGGCACCCGCCACGTCTGTGGCCGTGCTGTTCTATGTCCTAGCCTACGGGGTGGCCACTATCGGGGCATTCGCCCTGATTTCGGTGGTGCGCGAGGAATCGGCCGATGCCACGGTTTTGGGCGAGGCCACTCAGTTGTCCGCCTGGGACGGCCTGGGGCGGCGGCATCCCGTGTTGGGTGCGGCCATGGCCGTGTTCCTGATGTCCTTCGCGGGGATACCATTTACCGGTGGGTTCATCGGGAAATTCCTGGTGTTCCGCGAGGGCTTGCAGCTCGGAGCCGGGGAGCTGGTGTTGCTGGGACTGCTGGCTTCGGTAGCCACCGCGTTCTTCTATTTCCGGGTCATCATGCGGATGTTCATGGTAGAGCCCGGCGCGGAAACCGCCTCCGTCGGTTCCGGCGACCTATTGACCAAGGCTGTCGTGGTGCTTTGCGCCGTGGGGACCGTGGCGCTCGGCATCTTCGTCCAGCCCGTCCTCGCCCTCCTCGCGTAGCTATGGCGGCTCGCCGCTCGACGGTTCGCATGTGCTGTGTCCGCTTGACGGTTCGCATGCGCGCGCACGCGGGACGGAGAGGGGGTGTTTTAGTGCTTCGGCGGCGACGGCAAATCGTTGCCGCCGCTTAATCGCCTTCGCCAGTTACTGCGCCGATATGCGGCTGACACCGCGCGGCGCAGCCCCTCAAGTTTTTGCTGGCGCAAAAACTTTCACCCCCCAGTCCCGCGTTTGCGTCGCACATTGCTGCACCGTTGCTGCACCGTCTTCGCTAACTCGTGTGGTGCTCTCGCTGCGCCGCCGATTTCCCGCAGCTCACCTTTTGTCGTGCGGCCTTTGCGAATGGGAATTACGGCTGGAGAGACGCGGTGATTGGTTGAGCTATCCGTACCCGTTTATGTAAAACCGTTTAGGGTTATATACGGTATCGAGACCGCGCGTAAGGTTTTTTCGTTCAGGAGTGCTTTAGCCAGGTCGTTACTTTCTGTTCCTACGATAGTTCCGGCTGCGTCTGGGTGTGCGGAGACGAACCAGGAGTGATCTTCGGCCCACAGGTAACTACGTTCCGTAAGGACACGCCGCCATCTTTCTTCTGTGGCTCCGAAGCTGCCTTCAGCTAAACTAGTAGCGAAAAGCACGTAATTCAGTTCACCAAACATCCAGGTGCCCTCGGGTTCATAGAAATTATTTTTTGCCCCCCCAGGCTGTGTGGATAAAGCCGGCGTACATGGCTAAACAGCAGGGTGTTTCTGCGGCGAGGTGATTTAGAAAAGTCCTATCCAATGTTTTCGCTTGTTGCGGTGAAATGAGGTATTCGGTCGATGTCGATGTGGAGCCTTGTACGGGGAATTCTCTATTGAAGTCTATAGTGTTTTCTCCGTGCGGAATAATAATTGTGTATTTTGAATAGATTGGCGGCGTTGATTGTGAATTCATCCAGCTCGCAAACCACTCAGCCTCTTCTTGCGAAATTTTGCGCATAGACTCACCCTACCATTAACCTGAGTATCATTTTAGATTTCCTTCATGGCTGTTTGCTGTAAAAGTTTCTATCAAGCCCTACACTACAGGTTATCAACTGCCTTTCCAACCGGTATACATTTCCCGCTATCGTTCTTCTTAAATTTCCTAAATTTGCTTCTGTATCTAAATGAATCATAGGGTCTCGCATAGGGGGCGGGATACCAGATTTCGACGTCTGCAACTGCATAATATGTTTCTATATTCCATGTGCATGCCAAATCGCCATAACCTTTAACCCTTTTATATCCCTCCCTCGTGGATGTTTTCCCAACTCGCCCACTTGTAGTGTGCATACTGGAGCTTACTTTTATTTTGACGCTATCATCAAGCGTGCCTACGCAATTCACAACGGTATGAGCATTCACTGTCGTCCCTTCCGTAGTTGACGCGGGATGCGGATGGTCATAGTCTCCAGTACACTCCGCAGCCGAGCGGCAAGCGGAAAGCTAGTGGAGGCGGTTGATTTGTTGGCGGGAAAACTCGGTGAGCGCGGTTTTAACCGCGCCCTCGGGCAGCACCGCCAGGTGCCCAAGCGCCCGCTCCACCCAGGTCTCGGCTAGCGCGGCAGTCTCCCGGGTCACCCGATGCTCCGCGAGCCGGTCGACGACTTCGGACAGAGCCGCATCGGCGGATAGCGCCTCATGATCCCCAATCATTTTCATGAGGTGCCTGTCGGCATCCGAAGCGCCCCCCGCCGCCACGGACTTTTCCAACAGTAATACCGGCAAGGTCTTGGTACCATCGCGCAAATCCGCACCGGGCGTTTTCCCGGAAACGGCGGCGGTGGAACGCAAATCCAGCACGTCATCGGCGATTTGAAACGCGACCCCGAGGTCTTCGCCAAAGGCGGTGACGGCCGTACAGATTTCGGGCGAGCACCCGGATAAAGCCGCGCCGTAGAGCGCCGCCGTGCCGATAAGGGATCCGGTTTTCTCGCGCAATACGTGCAGATAAAAATCAATCGGGTCGTCGGTCGCGCCCGGCCCCAAAATGTCGTGCATCTGACCCAGGCACAGCCGCTGGAAGGTCCGCGCATGGTACTTCATCAACTCGCGGCCGAAATCGGAGACAATCAGCGAAGCGCGGGCGAAAATCAAATCCCCGGCCATCACCGCCAAGGTGTTGTTCCACTTCACATGCGCGGCGGTGACCCCCCGGCGTACGGTGGCATCGTCCATCAAATCATCGTGATAGAGCGAAGCCAAATGCGTCAGCTCAACTGCCACCCCAGCTGCAATCAAATCCTCGCTAATGGGCGCGTCGCCCCCGGCGTTGCCCAGCTGGGAAATCAGCAACACCAGTAGCGGTCGCATCCGTTTCCCGCCGGCGGCGCGCAGGTGGGACACAATCTCGGTGGTGTTTTCGGCGGCAGTGCGGGTTTCCTCGACCAGGCGCGCCTCTACCCGCGAGAGCGCCTCGGTCAATTTTTCTTCCAGGGCATCAACAGCCCCTGCGGTTTCACTCACGTTTCCAAGGCTATGCCATTGACACGCCTATTCTCAAATGTTTGGGCGAGTGTCACCCTCCGTTCGCTGCTTTGTGGCAAAAACTGGTGAGAATTTTGTGATTTCGGGCGATTTTTTACCTCAAATTCAATAGTTTCACTCAATTCTGCCAGGTGAATACCCGATTTTGAACCTGGCTAGAGTCTAGTGAATCCGTGCGGTTGCCTGATAGTGACATTGGGGTGGCGGGTGCGTTCCTCGAGGTAAAACTCTTTACCTGCGGCTCTGGCGGCTTGCTTGAGTTTCTTGAACACCGCTCCCCGCTTCGCGAAAATAGCCTATCACGATAGGCAGTTCTTGCCTAGTAAACCCGGACTCGAGGTGGAAGTGCGACAGCAGCCTGGATTTCCGGCTGGCACCTCATGAAACTGTGAGCAACGCGCACCGAAAAGCGCTAGAATATATACAACGTATTGACAACTGCGCGAGGAGGATTTGCGATGGTTACCGTGTCGTTTAGGACTGACGACCAGACGAAAACCCGGGCTGCGAAGCTGTTTCAAGACTTGGGTCTGGACATGAGCAGTGCGATTAACCTGTTTTTGCGCCAGTCAATAGCCAGCAACGGCATCCCCTTCACTCCACACCGAGGCAGCGCCACTAACGCGTTGGCAAGAACAGAAGCCGAAACCCGCACCGGCGCTTACTTCGATAGCGTGGCCGACCTCATGGCGGATCTCAATGCAGCTGACTAGGGTCTTTCGCACCAACCAGTTCAAACGCGACGCTAAAGCACTTTTCAAGAAACACTACGATGCCTCGAAATTAGCCCAGGCTATCGAGGCTCTCTTAGAACAAAACCGCACCGAGCTGCGCACCCGCTACCGTGACCACGCCTTGAAAGGAAACTGGCAAGGCTACCGCGAAATACATGTTGAAGCGGACTGGCTGGTGATTTATCGTATCGAGCGCGATGAGCTGCTGCTGGTTTTGTCCAGAACCGGCTCTTATGATGATTTATTCTAGGCGTTGACTAGCTGGGAGAAACGCTGGTTAGAGATTCCCATCAATTTAGCGGCATCACGTTGGGTGATTCCAGCCTGCACTAGGACGCGAGCCGTTTGGCGGGATTTCTCTTTCAGCTATTGACAACTGCGCGAGAAGGATTCGCAATGGTTACTGTGTCGTTTAGGACTGATGATTCACACGATACTACAGTCCGGAACTCGGCTTGTAGTCCATGTGATGCTCAACTGTTCTCGTAATGGCCGCCGCACTCGATTATTTCCAGGATGCCATCTTTAATGCGGAAAACGATGCGGTTCTTCTTGTCGATTCTTACGCTCCAGTAACCTTGCAGATTACCTTTGAGAGACTCTGGACTGCCGGTGCAGTTGTAGCCATTTCTGTCTATATCCGTCAAAAGTCGGTTTATTCTCCTGAGGGTCTTCCTATCCTGGTTTTGCCAGGATAGATACTCTTGCCAAGCCATATCATGCCAAGCTTTAATCACCGTGAACCTCAATGAGTTCATGAGTGCGCATATGCAACCCTGCTTCCATGTCGGCGGCACGCCTCTCTAGCTCAGCGATATGTGCCGGGTCATAAAACGAGTCTCGCGGCGCGGAGAATTCAAAGGGGATACGCTGTTCATCACCGATATAGCGCAAAAAGCCAGTAATCGCAGAGGACATGGGCAGCCCCATAGCCTTGCACGCCACCTCGGCACGCTTCTTCACCTCCCGAGGCACCCGCACCACAACCTGATCCTTCACTGGCGCTTTCACAGCAACATCAGCACTAGCCATCTCCATCAGCCTTTCTCCCTATCCCAAACATATCTCTAGTATAGCAGTGATACATCAACCAGCTCAGCCTTCCCGGATTCAAGGTGGGTGTGCGACCATAGCCAGATATACCGCTAAAAGTCGGGTTCATGAGGTGCCATCCGGGAGGAAGAGGTGAGTAAAGATAATGTCATTGTCGTCAAAATGGGAAATCCTCATTTTCTATTCGTCTGGCTGCCTCACGGTAAACCTTAAAATCGTCACGAATCCCAATCACCACAATGAACATTTCTTGTTCTTCTCGTCTGCACAGATAGACGATTCTTATCCCGGAACTCTTTAATTTGATTTTCAACAATCCCGTCAAATTTTGCCCGGCACTGTGCCCCAGGGGCTTTCCGTATCCACCTTCGGAAACCGGCAACGGGTTTACGCTGGCCTTACTCAGCGCCTTCAAAACCAATGCCCGTTGACTGTTATCCAGGTTGTCAAGGTCTTGTTTCGCTTTGTGGAGGTACCGAACCTGCCAAGACTGAATCATTCAAACTCCACGTCGCCAAGTTTTTCCAGCTCAGCTGCGGTGATGCCATACTCTGCCATCACTTCTTCTTGGGTAAAAGTATCATCCTCAGCAAAGTTTGCCAGGCGACGCAAAGCTAACTGTTCTAAGCGGAGATCCTCCAGCTGCTCGACCAAGTCTACATACGTTTGCGGCGACATAACAACGGCTTCGGCGACGTTGTTCTTTAGCACGACTTTCACGCCGTCTCGACGCGCCGCCTCAAAAATCTTGCCCGCCTGTCCCTTGTTAAACAGACTAATCGGCACCGTGTCTCGTATTGCGCTTAACGCCGCAGTTTTCGTCGCCATGCTAAAGCCCTCCTCGCCAAAAACAAACCAGATATCTATAAATATATCGTTTTTTATGTCCTTTTATGCTCATGATTAAGTCTGTAGTACCACCCGGCGGTACGGGCTCGGATTCAAGGTGGAAGTGCGACCGCAGCCAAATATGCCGGTAAAAGTCGGGTTCATGAGGTGCCATCCGGGATTTCCTGCGCAATGCGGTTAACGACTCCCCACCTGGGGCACGGCTGGCGGGATGAAACTGTATTTAACTATCAATCTCTGTTGCAGGCGGCCACGAGTTGCCCCGCACGCTGGTAGGAAATACCCATAACTTGCCCAATATCACGCAAGGTGAAACCATCGTCTTTCATTTCCTTGGCTACCAACCGGGAACTTGATGCCGCAGAAGCCACCAGCTTTTCAGCCTCGGCACATTCCAACGCCCACCACCTACCGGCACGCTGCGCCGTAACTGTAAAGGTTTTCATCATCGCCACCATCCTTATCACGAACCCACACGTCAATAAACCCACCGCCAGGCAAATGATGCTCAAACAACTGATTCCGTCTGTTTGTATCCCAAAACGTGTTCCAACAAATCCAGCCAAAACTTCTGGGCTTCGCCCTTCTCATAGCCGTGTCCCGCCCAGCGTGCCGTAAAAGCGCGAGCAGCATTCCTCTCAATCGTCACCGTTCACCCTGCCTTTCTGGGAAACTGCCCTGTCCCAAAATGCTCAACGCCTCCAGTATCCCACACCCCTCTAGGCAAAAATTGGTGTAACTCGACCTGCGAGAAATCCCCGGCAAAACGCCGCAAACCCCGAATGGCCCCTCATGAACCCGAATAATGTTCACCGGCGGAATCCTAATATTGCCAACCACGCGGTCGAATTCATCTTATGAAGCCAAAGAACCGATAGGCTCTGGCGAAAAAACTTTGAAATCCCCTCGCGGGACTGGAAACAACAGAGAAAGGATGGCTGTGAACCAGCTGGTGAATGCCGGTATTACGGGTAATACCGGTCTTGAATCGCGCTTGCAGATTGCCGATGTCCCGGCCGGCGTGGTGTGCGAAGGGGGCGTCTGTCGCCTGCCCGCCGCGACCCCGAAACCGCTAGTAGATGAACTGATTATCGGCGGCAAGCCCCAATCAGTAACCACTAAAGTTGCGGAGCTGAACACTACCAGTGTTATCAGCGGGGAAAACACCAGCCAAACCATCGCCTTCCTGACTGCCGCTGTCCAGGAGGCCGCGCGCAACCGCGTGGATATCACCATCTAGCATCCGGCTCGACTACGGCCTAGCTGCGGCGCAGTGGTGGGTAATACCGATAGAATCGAAGACGTGAGTGAAACCACCGAAATGCCGAACCAGGGGGCGAACCAAGCTGCCCACAGCCGCCGTGTCGCCCGCCGCGCCCGCCGGGTTGCTAAGAGGGAAGAAAAAAAGAAACACCGCAAACAAAGTCCTTGGTGGAAAGACATTCTGGTTGGGGTTGTCGCTACGCTGTTGATTACCACTGGTATCAAGGCATTTATGTTTCAACAGTTCAAGATTCCTTCGGAATCCATGGAAAATACGCTGCTGCGCGGGGATCAAATCGTTGTCTCTGAGATGAAAAACTTCCAGCCGGTGCGACGTGGCGACATTGTGGTGTTCGAGGATCGCTATAACTGGCTGCCCCCGGAATACAAGAGTGATAATCCCACGGGTTTCGACGCGACCGCCCTGGGGCAAGCCGTTGACAAGGGGCTGCGTTTACTCCGGATTCGTCCCGAATATCCCGGGGGATATTTGGTGAAACGGGTTATCGGTGTGGGCGGGGACTCGGTGAAGTGTTGTGATGCCAAGAATCGGATATTGCTTAATGGCAAGCCTTTGGACGAGCCGTATCTTAAAGATGGGCTCAAATCCATGCCGTTTCCTTTTGACGTGGTGGTGCCGAAAGGCAAGTACTGGGTGATGGGGGACAACCGGGATAATTCCGGGGATTCTCGGTATCATCAGGATGACGAAAACGGTGGTTTTGTCAACGAGCAACAGCTTGTGGGTCGTGCTTTGTTCCGGTATTTTCCGATTACGCGCTGGAAGAATTTCGAAAATCCCGGTTTGGACAAGTTGCCGCCGGGGAAGAATAAGCCGCGTCCGTCGCGTCCGGCGCGTCCGTCGCGTTTGGCGGGTACGGTGGATTCGCCGGGGGCGCCGGGTTCATGAGGTGCCATTTGGGGTACGACGTAGGTCTCTAATCTGGGCTGCTTAAAGACGGCGGACACATAAGCGTTTTGCTAAAATATTAGGCTAAGTAAACCCCCAGGTCACAGGCTCGGACAGCTACGAGTCGTCAAGTAATCTTGACGCTATGTGTCCATGGGGGTTTATCGAGACTCGCAAATCATCCCCCGGGACGATTCTTTCCTGGGCACTTTTTGCGCCGCGCTGTTAGCATAAAGACGTGACCAAACATTACAACGGGTTGAAAACTGCGGCGCTGATTGGCGTGCTGTGGATGGTGTTACTAGCGGTGGGGGCTTTGATTGCCCGCGGTACTGGCAGTGCCGTGTGGATTTTGGTTTTCGCGGCGATAGCGCTGGTTCAAACCGCTGTGGGGTATTGGAATTCGGACAAGATTGCTTTGCGTGCCATGTCGGCGCGCCCGTTGTCCCCGGCCGAAGCCCCCGAACTGTACCAAATAGTACAAAATCTCGCTACCCAGGCCGGGCAGCCCATGCCGGAACTCTACATTGCCCCCACCAAAACTCCCAATGCTTTCGCGACGGGACGTGACCCCGAACATGCGGCGGTGTGTGTAACCGAGGGGATTATGGATTTGTTGGAACTGCGCGAATTGCGAGCGGTTCTTGGCCACGAACTGTCCCATGTTTATAACCGCGATATTCTGACTTCCTCGGTGGCGGCGGGAATTGCCGGGGTGATTACTTCGATTGCCCAGTTTGCCCTGTTTTTCGGGGGCGGTCGCGACCGGGAAGGCAATGGTGGGATGGGGATTCTGTTGGCTTTAGTGGCTCCTTTCGCGGCATCCTTGATTCAGCTTTCGATTTCGCGAACCCGCGAGTTCGATGCGGACGAGGACGGCGCCCGCCTGGCGAACGACCCGTTGGCTTTGGCTTCGGCTCTAAAGAAACTGGAAACCGGGATTGCCAGCACCCCTTTGCCTTCCACTCCACAGCGCGAGACGGTTTCCTCGATGATGATTGCGAACCCCTTCAACGTCAAAAACCTGTTCTCGACCCATCCTCCGATGGACGAGCGCATCCGTCGCCTCGAAAAAATGGCCGGGTACTAATCCGGCGGCTTCATGAGGTGCCATCCGAAATTTACGCCCAAATCTCCCTTCCCGGCCTTCCCTTAGCTTTGCGGCCAGCCGTCCTGTCGCGCTTCGCTCCCATCCCTTCTTTTCTAGATATTCCGCGCTACGACTTGCGGGGAGTACGCTAGCGAGACGGCGGGGGAAGTTTCCCCCCGACTTTTGCTATAAATTATAGCAAAAGTCTCCCCCCTCAGTCTCGCTGCGCGCACTCCCAACGCTTCGTCGTTACGCGCGGGGTGAAGGCACGGAAGAAATACGTAGCTGAGGAAAAGCGAAGGCGCGCGGGGAAGGCGGACGGTGAAGAGCCTATGGGTGCTCGTAGTTTTTCTTGGCAACTTGTTGCCTAGAAAAACAGAGTGGGGCCCCATTAGCTCGAACCGCCGCCGAACCGTGCACCGAGCGAAAAAGCACTCGCGAGTCGCCGAGCGTCCGGGGAAGCGTCGCGAAGAGAAGTGAGCGTTGCCGGGGTAGGGGGAAAGAAAACTGCAAGGAAATCTGGGCGTAGAAGGGAAAGGGAGCATGGGAAGCGAGCGGTGAGTGGGGGAATTTACCGGGTAAGCTGGAGGGATGGAAGCGAAGCGAGACCTGCGGCGACTGCCCAAAGCGCACCTTCACCTGCATTTTACCGGCGCGATGCGCCCCGAAACCTTGCGGGAGCTAGCCGAAACCCAGGGGACACGGCTGCCGAAGTTTATGGGTTCGGGCGACCCTCTTAGGGTTCCGGCCGATGAACGCGGCTGGTTCCGTTTCCAACGATCCTATGATTTGGCCCGGCACCTCGTGAATTCGGAAACTATTATGCGCCGCATTATCCGCGAGGCGGCCGAAGACGACGCGGCGGAAGGGTCACGGCACCTGGAAATCCAGGTTGACCCCACGTCCTATGCCCCGCATGTGGGCGGGTTGACCCCGGCGTTGGAAATAATCCTGGACGAAGCCAAAGCTACCACCGCCGCGACCGGGGTGGAAGTCGGGGTGATTGTGGCGGCTTCGCGGATGCGAAACCCGCTGGATGCGCGGATTCTGGCGCGTCTGGCGGTGCGTTACGCGGGGGATCAGCCGGGTCAGGTAGTTGGTTTTGGGTTGTCTAACGATGAACGCGCCGGGAACACGGCTCAGTTCGAACCGGCCTTCCAAATTGCCCGGCGTGCAGGTTTGGCTCTGGTGCCGCACGGCGGGGAACTATTGGGACCAGATCATATCCGGGAAGTGGTGCAGTATTTGCATCCTAGTCGGATTGGACACGGGGTGCGGGTGGCCGAAGACCCGGCACTCCTAGAATCCATTGTCAACCAGGGGATTGCCTTGGAAGTCTGCCCGGCTTCGAATGTGTCCCTGGGGGTGTATGATACTTTGAAAGATGTGCCGCTGGCGAAACTCATCCAAGCCGGGGCTACTATTGCGCTGGGAGCGGACGACCCGCTGCTGTTCCTCTCGCGGCTGCTAGACCAATACGCCACTGCTCGTGACCAGCACCAACTAGCCGATGCGCAGCTGGCTGCGCTGGCGAAGGCTTCGGTAAAAGCCTCGCTAGCCAGTGACTCCACTAAGAAACGACTGGAAGCCGAAATTGATGACTGGTTAAAATGTCCGCCCGGCACCAATTAGGCGATAAAATCAGTTAAGCGGCACGGAATACGCCGGGATTGCCGGATGGCGACTCATGAAGCCGAAACCGCCAACTCGATGACCTGCCCGGATGGGCACCTCCTCACAGCCGAGCCGCGTATTTAAACAAGGAGCGAACAGTGTTTTCAGAGTGGTTGAGTGCCCCATCCAATGTGGTGTCGTGGCTGATTCAACTGTTTGTGACTTGGGGGCCGATTCCGTTTATCCTGGTGATTTTCGTGATTGTTGTGGTGGCGCGTCCGCATGTGCCGCGTGCCATGCCGATACACCACCGGCGAGCCATCACCCAGCAACAGTGGGTATTTCACATCGCGCTGGCGTTTGCCCTGATTTCACTGATGCTGGCACCCGCCGTGTTGGCCTGGCTGAATACCGTGGGGCTGATTTCGGATGTCGCCGCCAACGCCATGTCGACCATGGTGGTGATGGTGGTGGGGATTTCGTATCTGTTGCCGCACCTGTTTTCGGTACACATATGGTTTCCGCGTCCCACCCACTGGTTCCCCCGCCGTTCGTGGATTGTCTCACCGCGGATTCGGTTGCGGGTGTGGGTCGTGGTGATGATGATTTGGGTTTGCACCGAGTTCGCGCTAGTAGTGGGGGGATTGTTTTTCAAACCGGCCACGTCTTCGGTCAGTGCCAGCGAAATTGTGAAAACGGTGTTTTACTACACGGTGGAAGGCTTTTTTTTCCTGGGGATGTCGATTTATATCCAGACTAAAATCTCTAGGCGACCCCCGGTTCCGGGGGTGCCGCTGGCGATTGACATGCAGCTGCGTCGAGTCGACTTGGGGCATGTGCAACAGATTTCCACTGTATTCCTGGGGGCGGGGGTATCGCGCTGCCTACAGTTTTTGGCACAGTTGCAGTACGAAAGCGCACCTTTTGTCTTGGCGGCGCTGTCTTTCGTGTTGAGCTGGGCGGTGTCGCTGGTGACTTTGGTGTTGGCTTTGATTCCGACGTGGGTATTGGTTGGGAAACGCAATCCTTCGCAACGCTTGATGAAGAATATCGAGACGCGGGTGCTGGATGTAAAACGCGAACCGGATTTGTTTAGTCTCAAGAACTTCCAGGATTTGTTGGGGATGGATGACGACGAGATTATCGCGGGTTCCACGCCGCGACCCACCAAGAATTTTTTGGCCGCGATTTTCTCTCAGACCCCGCCGCGCGAGGAGCTGACCGCCCCGGGGACGGGATCCTCGCCGGATGAAGTCTTGGCGGCGTACATGTATATGGCACGAATTGCGGATCGTGCCGGGATGTCCCTGTCGGTTGAAGAAGTCGAGGGCTTGCGTGAAATCCGCGAGGCTATTCGAGACCTGGCCGAGCGTCGCGCCCGCTTGAATGAAGGCGTGGCCTCGAATTTAGCTCGGGTTGAAACCCAGCACGAGGCCGGGTCTTCCAACTGGTGGGGGCGTTTTGGCTTGGGGCGAGGCGGCGAGGAAAACGAGCCGGACGAAGCTGAGGGAGCCGAAGCGGAAGTTGACGAGAATCTGCGTAACTTGTTGGGGCAAACCGAGGCGACTTCGGTAGTGGGGCTTGACCAGCAAACCATCGCGGCCTGGGAGGAATACGACGAAAAGAAGGAACAGATAGAGCTTCAGGAAAAACAAATGTCCGAGATGGCCGCGATGCAGCAAAGCGCCATGGAAGCCTATGGGTATTACGGTTACCCCGGTTATCCCGATGAATACGGAGGCTACGGATACGAAACCTATAACTGTTATGACCCCTATGGCTATGCCGATTTGGGTTACGGCGACATGGGCGACGGCTATGGTAACCCGGGTTATGGGGGTGCTTACGGCGACCCCGCCTACGGCGATTCGATGTATGTCGATCCCGCTTACGGATACGGTGCCTACGGTTCAATGGGGTACGGGGAGGCGGGGTATCCCAATTCCTACGATTCTTATGGCGGGGAATACGGATATGACCCGCAATACTACATGTATGGGGGTTATGGTTACCCGGGTTACGGGATGTCTTCGGGGGAATACGCTGACTACGGTGCGGGCGCTGGTTCGCCCGGGTCGGGTGGTTTCGACGGACCGGCGGGTTATATCGAGGCTGCTTCTCGCCCCGCGCAGCTTCCGGGTGGTTCCGACTTCATGAGGGGTCAGCCCGAAACCCCGCCACCAGGTGATACCCCGGGTCAGCCGGGATTCGAGGGTGGCGACCCGTATAGTTTCGAGGGTGGCTCTGGATACAGTTCTGGGGGATACGGGTCGTACCCGGATTATGCTGCCCCGCGCTCGGGCTATTCCCCGGGATATCCCGGGGATAGCCCGGGTGGTGGTTCCCCCGAATCGGGATATTCTGGTGATTTTTCACGGCCCGAGTCGGGTGGTTTTAGCCAATATCCCGGGCAGGCCCCTCATGAACCCGGCTTCCCCAACCCAAACGCTCCTTCCGGTTCCCGAAACCCCGGCTGGAAGGGCTGACAGAAACGAGAGAAATATGGCTCAGATTGTTCCGCCACCCGATTTTGCGAAACTATGCACGCTGCGGCTCGGCGGGTCGATGAAACGGTTTTACAAGACCACGGATTGCGGTGATTTGACCACGGCTGTAGCGGCGGCTGACCGGTCGCATGTCGAGTTGCTGATGCTGGGCGGGGGGTCGAATTTGGTGCCGCCAGACGCAATGTTCGAGGGCTTGGTGGTGCAAGATGCCCGCACGAACGTGTCGGTGGTCAATGACCCGATGGACTGGCCCTCCGATATGGATTTACCCAAAGACTTCCCTAACCCCGCCGGTTTCCCGCCCGACACGGTTTTGCTGCGAGCCGATGCGGGGGTTATTTGGGATCGACTGGTGGAATACACGGTGGCGCAAGGGCTTAGCGGTATCGAGATGCTTTCGGGGATTCCTGGGACGGTCGGGGCGGCTCCCGTGCAAAACATCGGAGCCTATGGCGGAGAGGTCGCTAGTGCCCTGCTGGGTGTGGTAGCGTGGGATCGGCAGTTGAATCGGGTTTGCTATCTGTCGCGCGCGACGCTGGGGTTGGGGTATCGGGATTCCATTTTGAAGCGTTCGCGGGCTTCGTGGGGGGCGACTGGGCGTTGGGTTGTGTTGGAAGTCGACTTGATATTGCGCCGCTCTGATTTGTCAGTGCCGGTGGCTTACGGGCAGTTGGCGGGGCATTTGGGGGTGGAAACCGGGGCGCGGGTGCCCTTGAGCCAGCTGCGGGCAGCGGTTTTGGATTTGCGTCGGTCTAAGGGGATGATTTTGGATCCGGCGGATCATGACACCTGGTCGGTGGGGTCGTTTTTTGTGAATCCGGTGGTGGCGTTAGCCGCGCCGGTGTTGGCGCGGCTAACGCCAGAGGCGCCGCGTTGGCCGGTGGCCAACGCGGGCGCGGTGAAGCTTTCGGCGGCTTGGCTAATTGGTAATTCTGGGATAGAGAAAGGCTTTGCGTTGCCGGGTTCGCGGGCGGCGGTTTCCAGTAAACACGTGCTGGCCTTGACGAATCTGGGCGGCGCGACCGCCGCCCAGATTCGCGAACTTGGGGATTATGTAATCGCCCAGGTCAACGAGCATTTTGGACTGACCTTGGTTCCCGAACCGGTAATGCTTTAGCGCGGAATTAGTTATGGACACATAAGGGTTTTGCTAGGATAATAGGTTGGGTAAAACCACAGGTCAGGGGCTTGCCTTGTTCTCAAGCGTTCTCAATAAGGGGCTTAAAAGACGAAAACTGTTTCTCTTATGTCCCACGTATGTCCTGACGGTGTGTCCAGGTTTATTAGAACGCAAGTTTTGGCTTCATTGCAACGTTTTGAGTGGTGGCGGGTGAGGGATTCGAACCCCCGAAGCATTGCGCAGCTGATTTACAGTCAGTCCCCTTTGGCCACTCGGGAAACCCGCCGGGTTCAATCCGGCTCGGTTAGCGAGCCTTCTCGAACTGGCGTTCTTGAAACTCTTCAAGAACGCCACATAAGACTACCAAATCTATCCGGCAAATCGCAAAATTTGGGACAGCTGGCGATTATAGGTGGGTCTTTCCCCTCTAAGGAGGGTTCCTAATGGCGGGAAAACTGGCTTGCATTACTCGTCTGAGGCAAGGCACCCCCCATTTTTCACGGTTAGGGATGGGAACCCCGCCGGGGATTTGGGCTGGCGCCTCATGCGGCGGAACCCGGAACCCCGCGTCCGCCGGAGCCCCGCCGGCAACCCGGATGCGGAAAAAACGCCTCGTCCCCTACAATATGAAATGGAAGAGGCGATACATGACCAAAGATACACAGACCCCACAACCCGACGAAAACCCTGGTGACCCCCGGTTTGTAACCGTGCCGGGCAGCCAGAAAAAATACCGCACTTCCTTGATTCTGGCCGTGATTTTGGTCGCGTTATTCCTCACGCTACTCCAGGTTTCCTCTGTGAATGTGGCGCTAGGGATGCTGCCGGAATCGATTGATGCCACCCCGCAGCAAGTCCAATGGGTGATTTCGGGATACATGCTGGCAATCGGGCTGTCTATGGTGCCGATGGGGCGGATTGGCGACCTTTACGGGCGATCCTTGGTGTTCACGATTGGCACTTTTTTGTTTGCGGTGACTTCTTTCATGTGCGGGTTGGCTCAAGATGGGTCGATGCTGGATTGGATGCGGGTCGCCCAAGGCTTGGCGGCCGGGATCTTTAGCCCGCAAACCGCCGGAATCATCCAGCAGTACTTTGACGGGCAAGCCCGCGCCCGAGCATATGCCTTGATGGGATTGGTACTGTCGGCTTCGGTGGCGACGGGGCCGTCCCTGGCGGGATTACTGGCGGGAACCTTCGGACCCGAGATGGGCTGGCGGCTGACCTTCGCGCTAAACCTGCCATTGGGTTGGATTTGCGTCGCTTTGGCGCTGCTGTGGTTGCCGTTTAAACGCGAACGGATTTTTGCGCGCCGCGCCCGTCGGGAAGCCCTGGAACGTGACATTGCGGCGGCCGCGAAAGTGGGGCACAAGCCCCCCAAACGTCAAAAAGTCGACCTGGATCCGGTAGGGATGACCCTGCTGGGGGCGGCGGTGTTGGGGACAATGCTGCCGTTTGTGACCACTGGCACACCGTGGCGATATTTGTTCCTGCCAGCCGCGCTGGCGGTGCTGGTTGGCTGGGTTTTTTGGGAAAAACGATACAAAGCGCGGGGACGCTACCCGATGGTGGATTTGAACCTGTTTCGCATCCAGACTTTCAGTTTCGGCACCGCGATTGGTTCGATTCAATTCCTGGGGCTGACCTCGGTGTTTTCGGTGACCGCGATTTACCTCCAGGTGGGTTTCGGGACTTCCGCGCTGGTGGCGGGGATGATGGGGCTGCCCGGCGCGATTATCTCCGGTTTCACCTCGATTGTGGTGGCGCGATACACGATTGAGCACGGTCGGGCGATTCAGGCCTGGTCGCTGGCGATTATGGTTACCGGCGTGTTGATAACCGGGGCGATGGGGTGGTTGTATGCGCACGGCTATCCGGTGTGGTTCATCGCGATTGGCATGGCGGTGTTGGGCATTGGCCAAGGCGCGATGGGGTCTTCGAACCAGACCCAGTCCATGTTGGAAGTGCCGGCCTCACACGGGGGGATTGCCGGGGGGATTCAGCAAACCGCCCAGCGGATTCTTACCGCCGTAGGCTCGGCGATTTTGACCGGGGTGTTCTTTGGGATGACCACGGGGGTAAAGCCAGTTACGGATTCGGGGGCGGTGACGATTGCGGCGGAGCTGGCCGCTGGGACGATTAAACCGGCGGTGGCTGCGGATTGGGCGCTGGCCTATCTGGTGGTTTTCGTTGCCGGGGCTGGTTTCGCGGCGATTTCACTGGTTTTGGCGATTGTGTTTTGGGCGATTGACCCCAAGCGCCGTAAAACCGATCGTCCCGGCGGGGCACAGTAAGTTTTCCCCGACCGGCCTTGCCCGCTTTTGACAGGCCTCGGCAGTTCTTGACATTATTGGCAATTCTTGAAAATTCTTGATGATTCTCGACAAGTAAAGTGATTCGGTGAGTTTATGAAAAATTCCCTGGCCTATGAAATCTGGCATGACCAAAGGAAAATGTTGCCACCCTTGGCGGTTGGTGGAGCGATGGGTGGTTTCTATGCGACCGCCGCCGGGTCGCTGATTGCCACTTTGTCTCGGGACTTGGAGGTCGGCGTGGCGCAACTGGCGCCCTTGGGTTCGGCTTTCGGGGTGGCGATGGTGGTGGCGGGCCTGGTGTCCTCGTGGGGTTTGCGTTTCGGGCCAGTGTGGTTTTTGCGTCTTACGCCGCTGTTGGTGGTGCTGGGAACGGTTTTGGTGGCGTGGAGTCCGAATGTGGCGGCTGCTTTGGCTGGGGTAATTTTGGCGGCTTTGGGTGGCACGATGCTGTCGGCGGCCGCAGCGGGGACTTTTATTGGTGCCGAGGGGGGCAAGAATCTGGCTTTGACGGTGGGGGTTGCCTCTTTGGTTTCTATCACTACTACGGTGTTGTTTGCGCTGGTGGAGCGGCTGTTTCCGGGTCAGGGGCGTTTGACGGTTTGGTTTGTGATGTTGGTGGTGGCTCCGACGTTGGTGATGGCGTGGCGGCTTCCGGCGGTGCCGTTTGCGGTGTTCATGAGGGGTCATTTGGATTCCCCGGCGTTGGTCGAGAAAACCGTACCGGCCTTGGATTCGGGGAGAGCGTCGGCTTCGATGGCACCTCATGAATCCGTCGCGAAATCCGCAGCGGTACCCAGTCAAACTGAGCAACCCGGTCAACCCGGTCAACCCGGTCAAACTGAGCAACCCGGCCGGTTCGGCCAGACAGGTCAACCCGGTCAACCCGGTCAAACTGAGCAACCCAATCAACCCGGTCAACCCGGTCAACTCGGTCAAACTGAGCAACCCGGCCGGTTCGGCCAGACAGGTCAACCCGGTCAACCCGGTCAAACTGAGCAACCCGGTCAACCCGGCCGGTTCGGCCAGCCCACTCGGCGTGGCCATTCGATGCTGTTTTATTGCCAGATTCTGCGTCTGATTCTGCAAAGCGGGGTGGAGTTCGCGGTCTATGCCTGGGCGGTGACACGTTTTACGCAACTGGATGTGTCACTGGCGGCGGCCTCGGGTTTGGCTACCAGTTTTGCAGTGGGAATGGCGCTGGGTCGTCTAGGCGGAGCCGGTTTCACGCACCGGTGGATGGCCTGGTACGTCTTTTTGGGTCTTGGAGCGGGGGGAACCGCGTTGGCGGCCTACGTTCCAGTCGTGTGGATAGCGGTGCTGGGTTTCTTTATTTCCGGGGTGGGAGCCAGTTGTCTGTATCCGATTAGCGCCTCGGAATTTAGTGGAATGCCGGGGATTCGATCCCATCGAGCCGCAGCGATTATCGAGGTGCTTTCCGGTTTCGGTGCCTTGGGAACCCCGGTAGTGTTGGGAGTTTTGCTGGGGCTGATAGGGCTGCAGGCAGGGTTCGCGGTGCTGCTGGGGTTTTACGCGGTTTTGGCGGTGTTGCCCCGTCCGCGTCCGTAGCTATGGGTTCATAAGCCAGGGAATAAGACATCGCGCATCGTAAACCCGCAGGTCAGGATTGGGTTTGGATTTTCGCCCGCGGCGAAAATCCGCGTTATGTGTCCGTGATGCTTAGCGGGAATCCCGGATGGCACCTCATGAACCCGCAAAATTACCCCCACCGCAAGGAAAGCGCTAGAATGAAACCTTGTGCGCACTCGCGGCGCACTACCCCAGGGGAGCGAACCCCAGCGAGGAAACAAACCCGCTGGTGGGGCGCGTGTCACGGGGAACTCCGACGGGAAAACCCGCCGGTCACTGACCATTGTAAAGGACCCAAAAATGGCACCTAAGAAAAAAGTTATTGGCTTGATTAAACTGCAAATTCAAGCCGGTTCCGCCAACCCGGCTCCGCCGATTGGCCCCGCGCTGTCCCAACACGGCGTGAACATTATGGAATTCTGCAAGGCATACAACGCCCAGACGGAATCCATGCGTGGCTCGATTGTGCCGGTGGAAATCACCGTCTACGAAGACCACTCCTTCGATTTTGTGCTGAAAACCTCTCCGGCCTCTGAGATGATTCGCAAGGCTGCTGGTATCCAGAAGGGCTCCGGCACCCCCAACACCGTCAAGGTAGCGAACCTGACTTGGGATCAGGTCGCCAAGATTGCCGAAGAAAAGATGAAAGACCTTAACGCGAACGACATCGAGGCCGCGAAGAAAATTATCGCGGGTACAGCTCGTTCTATGGGTGTGACGGTCGGTTAAGAGGGGAAGGAATCAGAATGAAACACGCGAAGAAATACGTTGAAGCTGCGAAGAAGATTCTTCCTGATACTCTCTACCCGGTTGATGATGCGTTCAAACTGGTCAGGGAGACTTCGGTCACCAAGTTTGATGCGACTGTCGAAGTCGCGATGCGCCTGAATGTTGATCCGCGCAAGGCCGACCAGCTGGTTCGCGGCACGGTGAATCTGCCGCACGGCACCGGGAAAACCATGCGTGTCCTGGTGTTTGCAGTGGGTGAAAAGGCCGCTGATGCCCAGGCCGCCGGTGCCGACGAAGTCGGTGGCGACGAGCTGATTGAAAAGGTCTCGAAGGGCTACACCGACTTTGATGTGGCCGTGGCCACCCCCGATTTGATGGGCAAAGTCGGTCGCTTGGGCAAGGTGCTCGGCCCGCGTGGCTTGATGCCGAACCCCAAGACCGGCACGGTGACCATGGATGTGGCCAAGGCCGTCAAAGACATTAAAGGCGGCCGTATCGAGTTCCGCGTCGACAAACACGCCAACCTGCAGTTCGTGGTGGGCAAGGTGTCCTTCGATGCCGAGAAACTCGCGGAAAACTATCGCGCAGTATTCGAGGAAGTCATGCGTTTGCGTCCCTCCACTGTGAAAGGCCGTTACATCACCAAGGCTACGGTTTCTACCACCATGGGTCCTTCGGTTCCTCTGGCTTTGGCCGAAAAGAAAGAAGCTTAGGGACATCCTAGGATAAAGGCCTAATGTTTTGTGGCTCGGGGAACCGAGCCACAAAACATTTTTATGACAGAGTCCTGGTTAGTTTTGCTGGTTGGTTTTGCTGGTTGTAACCGGGGCGATTTCGGTCTTGTCCGCGCATAATACGAAGCTGTGACCTAAATCACACCACTTACGGCGGGAATCCCGGCTAGCGCCTCATGAATTCGCTAGCGCCTCATGAATTCAGAGTTTTTGCATGGAGTACCCCAAACCGCGCACATTGACAATCAAATCCGGGGGAGTAATCCCCGCCAGATTTTTGCGCAGCCGGTAAACCGTGGACTTAATCATGTCGCGCCCCCCGGCGATTTCCTGGGTTTGCCACACCTCGTTTAGCAGGTCAGAGATGGATACCACATTGCCAATCCGCGAGGCCAGCGCCACCAGGAACCTAAATTCGATATCGGTTAAATCCAGGCGTTCGCTATCCCAAACGGCGCTGCCAGACTGCAAATCGAGCGACAGTGGCCCGTTGGTTACTAAGCCTGCGTTGGGGGTTGCCCCGGTGCCGTGCTTTACGGCCAGTTCCGCTCGTAGCGCCAGTTCACGAGGGGAAAATGGTTTTACGATATAGTCATCGGCTCCGGCCTCGAGCCCGGCGATACGCTCGGATTCCTCTCCCAGTGCCGAAACCAAAATAATCGGGATAGAAAAAGCCGCCCGGATGCGCCGGGTCAAGTCCACCCCCGACATGTCTGGCAGCATTACATCAAGCACCGCCAGGTCAAAGTGTTTCTTGCGCAACATCGCCCAGGCCTCGCGTCCCGTACTGGCAGTTTCCCAACTGAATCCGCGGGTTTCCAGCGAAAAAGTAATCACCGAGGCGATATGCGGGTCATCGTCGAGTACCAGGGCTTTCCAATCAGAGCTCATCGTCCGTTTCCTCTTTCACTTCTAGAGCCGGCAGAATCACCCGCATTCGGGTGCCACGTTCGGCTATCGAATCCACCTGGATACGCCCCTGATGCAGGTTGATAATCTTCTTGGTAATCATCATGCCCAGGCCGGTTCCCGGCTGGCCGCTGCTGCCACGTACATAGGGCTGAAAAATCCGGATACGCTCCACCTCGGTCATGCCCGCACCGTTATCGGTAATATCTATGACGCAGCCTTCTTTGCCGTGATAGGGGTTCACCTCGATGCTGGCATCGTCTCCGGCGTGGCTAATGGCGTTGTTAATCAAGTTGGTCAAAGCCTGGCGAATCAGGCGTTTATCCGCTTGTACCCAGATAGAGCGCACACGCCGGGTCACCTTTATGCGGGCTTTCTTCACAGAGAGCAAATCCCCGGTAATCTGGCGAATCAGGCT
This sequence comes from Mobiluncus mulieris ATCC 35243, assembly GCF_000160615.1. Taxonomy (GTDB): domain Bacteria; phylum Actinomycetota; class Actinomycetes; order Actinomycetales; family Actinomycetaceae; genus Mobiluncus; species Mobiluncus mulieris. The sequence goes on from NZ_GG668518.1 coordinate 92,123, forward strand.
GACAATGTCGAAGGTTTGCAGTTTTAGTTCAAAAAGTTCCGCGTCGATACGCGCGGCAGTCAAAAAGTCCTCGGCCATGTCTTGCAATAGGTGGGCATTGGTTTCAATGCGGGAAACCATCTCCTGTTGTCGTTCGCTTAGTTCGCCAAAAGTCTTGTCTTGCAACAGTTCTGAGTTTCCAATCAGGACGGTCAGGGGGGAGCGGATTTCGTGAGCCAAAATGGAAGGATTGCGTTTGTACTGTTCATGAGTTTGCCGCAGCCATTCGAGCTCAATTTGTCCTTTGTGATTTTCTCGACGCAAAAACAGCACGTATCCGAGCGCAACCAGCGTAGTGACAAAAAAACATCCGGCGATAATCCAAGGCATCAAATTTTCCCTCCAATCCGCTGCTTTTCGGTGTTTGTTACTTTCTATGATAATCGCCAGGAAATACTGGGAAAAATAACTTTCGCTAGTTTGCGCGGTTATCCCCTCGTGATTTCGGTAACAGGACTGTCACCATCTGCCACTCACAGACCCTGGCTTTACGGCCGGTATTTGCCCATAATGGAATAAGGCGACTCGACGAGAGAGGCGCCGCCCAACGAAGGGCAGCGAAAAAGGAGCGAATTATGCTTTTTGTGAGACCAAGTGGCCGTGCTGTGACTACAAAGGCAGTCGGGTACTGCGGGTTTGGTCTTCTGTCATGACGGCATTAATACCAGGCATGGCGCATTAGAGAATAAATCTTGGCCTTCAGGTGAGAACTATACCTCACCTGAAGGTCGTCCAAAGGCTTGAACGTCCGTAATCGGCCGCAGGAAATCTATGTAGGAAGGAGTCAAAGCAGCAGTGGGTTATGTAAACGAAACAGACTTGGCTGCTGCACCACGAACAGAATTTTTAGCTAGGCCGTCAGCTGCCGGTAGCGGTGACTGACTAATCAAAAACGAATCCAATTTCAAAGGAGAAACTCATGTATTTGAAACGAATTGCGGCGGTTGTGGCCAGTGCAGCGTTGGCGTTGACTTTGACCGGGTGTGGGGGCAGCGGAGCGCCCGCAGCAAAGGGCGGTGACGCCACTGGGAATAAAGGCGGCGAACAATCTGCCGTCGATAAGGTGATTACCGAAGCGCAGGGAATGACTCTCGAAGAACTGGCTAAGAAGGCCATCGAGGAATCCAAGGGGAAGATGTTCTACGGTCTGGGCAATTCCAGCCGTGGTAAGACAGCCTTCCCGCTGTTCGTGGAATACCTCAAGTCGATTGATTCCAGCTATGATGTCAAGTTCGAGTGGCAACAGCCCAAGAACAACAAGATTTTCGAACAGCTCCAGGCTGACTCCCTGAAATCCACAGGTACTTTCGCCATGACCTTGATTCAGGACGGCAACCAGATTCAGTCCAAGATGGCCGATACTGGCATTTTAAAGACTTTTGTTCCTAAAGAATGGGCGGAGGCCAACGACACCACCCCGGAGAAGTACAAAGGATTCCTGCCGTTGCAGACCTTGAACAAGGTGTTCATGTACAACTCTACCGGCTCCAAGACATTCAAGAACGTGTGGGATTTCGTGAAGAAAGACGCCCACCCCTTGTACATGGATGTCGATTCGGAGCTGGTGGGCAAGAACTTCCTCTACATGTTGACCAAGGATGAAAACGCCAAGATTTTAAAGGACGCCTTTGACAAATTGGATTCTGCGTCTAAGTCAGAGTTCGAACCGGTAATCAAATCCCTAGAGGGCGACGCGAAGGAACTGGGCTTGGGTAAGAACGGCGCCTATGCGCTGGCTTGGATTAAGCTTTGGATTGGTGGTTACAACGAACAGACCGATGACGGCCCAATTTGTAACACCTTGGTTAGCGCTTCGGCTACGGATAAATCCGGTCTGCTGGTGTACTCGAAGTTGCGTTCTGTCGAGGAATCCCCCGAGGTTTCTAAGAATAATATCAAGGTAGCTGCTTATCAGGATGGGTTTGAAGGCTTTGGCGGTTTTGGCTACCAGCACTACCTGTTCTTGACGAACAACTCTCCGTTGCCGTGGACGGCGGCCGCATTCATTGCATATATGACCACCACGGCTGATGGTTTCAGCGCTTGGGGCAAAGACATCGGTGGTTACTCGATGAACCCGAAGGTGGCAGCGGATACCGAAGCCAAATTCAAACACTCTAAGGGTGGCTATGACGAGGCTGGGAACAATGTCTACGATGCGCTAAATGATCGTGGCTACGACTGGTGGGTAAAGCAAGGCAAGCTGGTTGTCGAAGACCCGGCCTACTGTTCGTCAGTTTCTTTCACAGTGGGTTCTTGGATTGACTTGCTGGATAAAGCTAAGTCCGCAGAGCAGAAATAAATAGAGGTAAGTCTTGTGGGGGTGGCACTGTGACTCCGGTGTCGCCCCCACGAAACCCGAAAGCTCCTATTCACCAGGTGCTATCAGCGTTGATATCGCCGTGAACAAAGAAGACATTATGCGAGATACACTATCGAAAACTTCCAGCCCGGTTTCGCCTCCGGATACCTCTTGGACAGCGCGCTCTCAGGTGAATAAGAGAGCGGTGCGGCTGAATAAAATCAAGACTTATTTTTCAAAACCACAAAATGTGATTCTGCTGCTGTTCGGCGTGGTTTTGACCATATCTACGTTTATGCCGGTCGTATCCATCGTGCAAGACACGATTACGATTCACCCTGGTACCATTGATGCTCACTTGACAGGGCGAACCGAAGGTTACACCGTAGTTAACTATATTGACCTGTTTACTTCGCCTTTAGCGCGAGCCAATCTGTGGGTGCCGCTGTTCAACACCCTGCTCCTGGCAGTATTCACCTGTATAATTTCTATTGTCTACGGTGGGTTCTTCGCGTTCTTGGTTACGCGCACGAACCTGCGGTTTAAGCGCTACTTGAGTTCTATTTTCATTTTCCCCTACATCATGCCGCAGTGGACCTTGTCGGTGGTGTGGCGCAACGTGTTCTATTCCAACAAGGTTACCGGCACGTCTAACGGTTTGCTGGCTTCCCTGTTCGGGATTCACGCCCCCCAGTGGTGGTGCCAGGGCTTGGTGCCCAGTTCGATTGTGCTGGGCTTGCACTATGCGCCTTTCGCCTACATTCTGATTGGTGGGATTTTCAAGAATATGGATTCCAACTTGGAAGAGGCCGCCACGATTTTGGATACGCCCCGGTGGAAGACCATGTCGCGCATCACTTTGCCGATGATCAAACCGGCTATTCTCTCGACGATTCTGCTGGTTTTTGGCTCGGCTATGGGCTCCTATCCGGTGCCGCACTACTTGAACTTGACCACGCTGGCGACGAAGTATATTTCACTGAACTCCAAGTACACGGGTCAGGCCTCTATCTTGGCGATTGTGATGATGCTGTTCGGGGTGGCGATTCTGCTCGTGAACAACCATGCGATGAAGAGCCGCAAGAACTACACCACGGTAACCGGCAAATCCGGGCAACTTTCCAAGGCTAGCCTGGGCAAGATTGGATCTTGGTTGATTGGAGTTGTCCTGCTGGTGGTTACCTTCTTCACCTCGATTTTCCCGATTCTCTCTTTCGCTTTAGAAACCCTGCTGCCCAACCCGGGCGACTATTCGTTCCTTTACACCATGAATCCCGCGCATTTGACGACCAAGTGGTGGCTGACTAATGAAAACATCACCGAAAACGGGATGTATGGCCAACACGGTATCTTGTACAATGACACGATTTGGTCGGCGTTCTGGGGAACCTTACTGGTAGCGCTGTCCTGTATGTTGATTGCCGGCACTATCGGTACGCTGGTGGGTTACGCGGTTTCTAAGAATCGCAAGAGCCGCTGGGCGAACTACGTCAATGGCGTGGCATTCTTGCCTTACCTGATGCCTTCTATCGCGGTGGGGGCGGCTTTGTTCGTGTTGTTCTCTACCGAGCGCCTGAACCTGTTCAACACCTACTGGTTGTTGATTATCGCGGGTGTTATCAAGTACATTCCGTTCGCGTCGCGGGCTTCGCTGAACTCGATGCTGCAGTTGAGTAACGAAATCGAAGAAGCCGCGATTATCCAGAACATTGCGTGGCACAAACGGATGTTCAAGATTATTGTCCCCATCCAGAAGTCCTCGATTATCAGCGGTTATATGTTGCCATTCATGACTTGTTTGCGTGAGTTGCCCTTGTTCTTGCTGCTATGTACCCAAGGTTTCATCTTGGCAACCACCCTGGATTATTTCGACGAGATGGGCTTGTACGCGTTCTCTAGCGCTATCAACCTAATCTTGATTGTTACCATCCTGTTCTTTAATACTCTGGTGAACAAGCTCACCGGGGTCAGTCTCGACAACGGCATTGGAGGAAAATAATGCCTGAAATTACGCTTACAGACATCACAAAACGGTGGGGAACCTTTTTTGCGGTCGACCACCTGAACCTAAAGATTGAAGACAATGCCTTCATCACGCTGCTCGGCCCTTCCGGCTGCGGCAAGACCACCATTTTGCGCATGATTGCAGGTTTGGAAACCCCGACCAGTGGCCAAATCAAGATTGGCGACCGGGTGGTTTTCGACTCCAAGGCCGGTATTAACGTGCCCGCCAACAAGCGTCGGGTCGGGTTCCTGTTCCAAAACTATGCGTTGTGGCCCAATATGACGGTGCAGCAAAACATTACTTTCGGGCTTTCCAACGTCAAGGAGGAAATGCCCACTCGTGACGAAGAAGCCAAACTGGTCAGCGACGAAATCCGTATCTTGACCACGCCGAAGAAACTGCTGGAACTGTTGGAAGAATGCCGCAACAAGAAAGGCGAACTGGATGCGCAGCGGGCTATCTTGGCGATTATCGACGCGTTTACAGTCTCGCATTTTACCGCGAAACGAGTGTTTGATAAACACTACGAAAAGCAGGGTGAGGCGGCGGTTTCGGCCCGTTGCAAGTCGCTGTGCGAACATTTGGACGGGATTGTGGCTCGGCATGAGGCGGCTGGCGAAAAACTGGGCAAAGAGTTCGAAATCATCAAGAACGGTACTCCGGTTACCAGCGTGCGCAAATACACCAAGGAAGAAACCGACATGATTTTGCGTCGGGTTTCCCGGGTGGTGAAAATCGGGATGTTCATGGATCGCTACCCGGCGGAACTTTCCGGCGGTCAGCAGCAGCGGGTGGCTATCGCCCGTACCTTGGCACCCGAACCGCATGTGCTGTTCATGGACGAGCCGCTGTCTAACCTGGACGCGAAACTACGCCTGGAGATGCGCTACGAGCTGCAGCGTCTGCATGTGGAAACCGGGTCTACCTTTGTGTATGTGACCCACGACCAGATGGAAGCCATGACTTTGGCTACCAAGATTTGTCTGTTGAACAACGGTGTACTCCAACAGTATGACGCGCCTTTGAATGTTTATAACAACCCGAAGAACCTGTTCTCAGCGGACTTCGTGGGCAGCCCCTCCATTAACTTTATTGATGCCAAGGGCACCCAAGACGGGCAGGGCAAGCTAAATTTGGAGTTGCTCGATGGTCTGAAAGCCGTGTTTACCCCGCGCGAACCTTTGGATTTGGGGGCGTGGCAAAACGAACGCGATGCTCAAATCAAGGAGAAACAGCAGTCTCATGCCCTCGAGATGCAAGACCGGAAAGCCGTAGAAAAGTCCAACAAGGACGAGTTCTTTAACTACCACATCGCCAAAGTGGACGAAACTGTGTTTGACCCGGAAGAACACCTGCCTACTGACGAAGATTTCGTGGTGGGGGTGCGTCCCGAATACCTGGACATCAGTGATGACGGCGCCCTGGAAGCCGAGATTTACGGTGCGATGCCCACCGGTATGGAAACCACGTTGAAACTGCGTATCGGGGAATATCTGCTGACTGGGGTGATGTTCGGTTCGAACACCTATCAACTGGGCGAAACCGAGAAGCTGAGTTTCAAAGGGAACAATATCCTGCTCTTTGATCGTAAGAGTGGGCGGCTGATTACTGTTGGTTCCTTGAGTTTTTCCTAACCGAGTCTATATTCTGTTAGTGTCAAATAAGAGTGGCTCGGAAGTGCTTCTTCCGAGCCACTCGTCCTTTTTCGGAGCCTGGAAAATTTTGTGAACCGGTTTTCTCTGTGGTAGCCTGGACAGGCCTAAGACCGCCGGTCCGAATGGATAATCAGTGAATGCTGAGCCTGCGCAGGTTGTGTTTGTGAATCGAGCGACTCGCCCTTGCCGGGTGTTGTGATGGTTACGTGATTTTGTGGTTGCGTTTTCTGTTTCATGAGTCGCCATCTCCAAGCCCCGCCTGCGGCGGGGCTTTTTCTCGCCCCACAAATGGCACCTCATGACACTGAAGAAACCAAGGCGACCGGCACTAACACGGAAGGGAGGGCTCATGGCACGGCCTGATAAAGTTGCAGGGGTGAAGTCACTCGCGGATTCCGCGAAGGACGCTGCCGCTGTCATTTTGACCGAATACCGTGGTCTGAGTGTAAAGCAGATGAAGGAGTTGCGTTTGGCGCTGGGTGGCGAGGTTCGCTATGCGGTGGCCAAAAACAAGCTCTCGAAGCTCGCATTCAAGGAAGCCGGGGTGGAAGGTCTCGACGAATACCTCGTTGGCCCCACCGCGATTGCTTTTGTTGGACACGACGGGGATCCCGTTGCGGCCGCCAAGGTGATTTCAAAGTTTGCGAAAGAAAACCCGGCGCTTGTCGTCAAGGGCGGTCTCATGGACGGAAACGTCATGGACGCCGAGGATGTCAAGAAGCTGGCGTCCCTCGAATCTCGCGAGGTATTGCTGGCGAAGTCCGCTGGGGTACTCAAGGCGCTCATGTACCGCGCTGCAGCCGTTATGGTGGCTCCGGCCTCCAAGACGGTTCGTACCGTCGACGCGCTGCGTGAAAAGCAAGCCAAGGCTGCGTAACAATAACAGACCACTTATTCAAACCCGCCGCTGGCGCATAAACCAATAAACCCATAGAACCGCGTCGCGGCAACTAACCGAAAGGAAGCCAAAATGGCTAAGATGACTGCTGATGAACTGATTGATGTGTTCAAGGAAATGACCTTGATTGAGATTTCGGATTTTGTAAAGAAGTTCGAAGAGGTATTCGACGTGACCGCGGCGGCTCCGGCTGCGGTGGCGGTGGCTGCCCCGGCAGCTGGCGGCGACGAGGGCGGCGCTGCCGACGAAAAGACCGAGTTTGACGTAATCCTGGAGAACCCGGGTGCGGGCAAGGTTCCGGTAATCAAGGTAGTGAAGTCCTTGACCGGCCTGGGGCTGAAGGAAGCCAAGGATTTGGTTGATAACGCCCCGAAGCCCATTCTCGAGGGTGTCAAGAAGGAAGAAGCTGACAAGGCTAAGGCTGAACTCGAAGAGGCCGGTGCCGAGGTTACGGTTAAGTAACGTTCATGAGTCGCTAGGGGGAGGTGCGGTGTGTGCACCTCCCCCTTTTCTATGCCCTATTTGTTGTATTTCTTTAGTATCCGTGCTGTAGAATTGTAGTTGTTGCATTGAGGCCTTGGCTGCAGGAAGTCGCCGGTGACTGTCCGGGGTGGGGCTGGTGTTGCAAGTGTAAAAGCATACGAATTCCGAATCGTAAAATTCAGAAAGGACTCGTCATGAGTACTGGTGAAGCCATCGAACCGAATGGATTAAATCCCAAAAAACAACATAACTTTTTTGCTAATTTAAAGCTTTCTGTGAAATTCACTGTAGTGATCGCGGTTTTGCTGGCTCTGCTGGTGGGGCTGGCGGGATATTCTATTGTCAAGGTAAATGCCTTGGGGGATGACGCGGATCGACTGTTGGAGGTCAGCCGATTTTCGCGTTCTATGGCGGCTATGGATGCCACCTTAATTTCCACCCGTTCCGACGTGTTGCTCACCTTGGGGATGCCTAGTCAAGAGGAAAAAAACAAGTTCCGTGACGGGTTTAAAGCCAAGCAGGCCAATGTGGACAAGATGCGCCAAGAGATTATGGCGAACCCGATAGCGAAAACCGTTGCGGAACTGGACCAGTATTTCGCGGCTATCGACCACTGGCAGAAAGTTTTGGAGGATGAACTGGTGTCGGCCGCTATTGTGGATGACCGGGAATTGTACTCGAAACGCTTGGCCGGGGAGTCCTACCAGAAAGCACGTGGGGATTATTACAAGGCCTATGACACTATCACGAAGCGTTTCACGCAACTGGAACTGGAACGCAAGCAAGATGTGGATTTCACTCGTTTCAGCTCGATGATTATTATCGGCGTGCTGCTGGTGGTGGCCTTGGGGATTGGGCTGACCCTGGGCATAGTTTTGTATCGCGGAATCAAGCGCCCGCTGCATTTGGTGAATGTGGTGGTGAAAGCCATGGGAACCGGGGATTTCACCCATCGTACCGAATACGTGGCTCGAGACGAATTGGGTCTAATTTGTCAGGGTCTAGACGCTTCAATAGAGTCCGTGGCGAAACTGATTAACCAGTCATCTTCCCTGGTGGGTGGCGTTTATGCGGCCGCTACCGGGTTGAAGCAAGACGCTGACGGGGCGGCGGCCGGCGCCAGCCAGGTTCGCAGTGAGTCTGAAATGGTTTCCAATGCTGCCGGCGAGGTTTCCCAATCTATTCAAACCGTGGCTGCTGGCGCGGAAGAAATGGGGGCTTCTATCCGCGAAATTTCCTCTAATGCCGCCGAAGCCGCCCGGGTTGCCGCCGAGGCCACCCAAGTCGCGAGTGAGACCAGCAAAGTGGTGGCTAAACTGGGCGAGTCCAGCAAAGAAGTCGGGGAAGTCATCAGGGAAATCACCGCTATCGCCGAGCAAACCAACCTGCTGGCGCTAAACGCCACTATTGAGGCCGCCCGTGCCGGGGACGCTGGTAAGGGCTTCGCGGTGGTTGCCGGCGAGGTTAAGGATTTGGCTTCGCAAACCGGGGATGCCACCGAGAATATCGGCTCGCGCATCACCCAGATTCAAGCCGACACTGCCGAGGCAGTGTCGGCCATCGAGCGGATTTCTGCGATTATTTCCAGTATCAACGACTTCCAAACCACGATTGCGGCCGCAGTAGAGGAACAATCCGCGACCACCAACGAAATGTCGCGTTCGGTGCAGAGTGCCGCCGAGGGCGCCCAGCAAATCGCCCAGAATATTGCTTCGGTGGCGGAGGGCGCAGATCACACTTCCGCAACCCTCGAGGATATGGTGACCAAGACCGATGAACTCTCGGCGCAGGCCACTGGCTTGCAAGGCGAGATGGAAAAGTTCAAGTTCTAAGCGAGTGCTCGTAAAAAGGGGGAATCCCCGCCAGGCCGGCGGGGATTCCCCCTTTTTACTGTCTAACTCTAGGATTCAGCTAAGACTAATTCGTCGGTAGTGGATTCGCGATCCGGGATTCCAGTGGGTGTCTGGGAGTGCGGCAGTTTCGAGGGGTCGACCGGAGCCACCACGTCCAAAACCAGGCCTACCACCATGACCACCATGGCGGGAGTGAGCCAACCCATTTGGATATCGCCTAATGGCAACATCTTCAACACTCCCTGCATCGCCTCTTGGAAATCGGTGACTTTACCGCCCCAAGCCGGCAGCGCGAAGGTAGAGACCGCCTCGAGGAAGCCCACAACCCCAGCTACCCAGGCGGAAAGGCGATACGCCCAGTACAGTTGCTTGCGGCTCATCGCGTAGTCCACTAAGGTCACGACTATCAGGCAGATAGCCGGGGGATAGGTCGCCAGACCGATGGTAACCACGAAAGCGAGGATGTTTTCCAAGCCCAGGTTTGCCACCATCAGGGAAACCACGACGTGAACCCCCACCATCGCTTTCGACGGCACCTTGGGCAGCAACGCCTTGAAGTACTGTAAAGACGCTCCCATCAGGCCAACCGCAGTGGTCAAACAAGCCAGGAACACGATGATAGAGAACAGTACCTTGCCCACCGGCCCGAACACCATTTCCGCTGCCATCGACAGGCCAGCTGCGGGGTTATCGACTTTCTGGTCAGCGATACGGGTGCCCAGGAAGGCCAGCCCGGTGTAAACCAAACCGAGCGACACTCCGGCGATACCAGCAGTGAAAGCGGTGGCGCGGAACACAGTGCGTTTTTCGTTATATCCCCGGTTGTGCAGCTGGGTGATGATAACCACCCCGAACATCAGGGAGGCCAGGGCATCCATCGTACCGTATCCGGTTTTCAGTCCGGTGGCGAATGGGGCTTTAGCATAGGCTGGGTCAAGATGCAGCGTGGGGACGCTGGGCAGCCGGAACATCGCTATGGCTATCATCGCCACCAGCAGCACCAGCAGTGCCGGGGTCAGGTATTGGCCGATACGGTCGAGCATCTTGTCGGGGCGGTTACAAAGGAACAGGGTCAAAGCAAAGAACACTACTGAATAGACAAACAAGCCTACTTGGCTCGCGGATCCAGAATCACTGCCTAGACCGGTCAGCGGTTTCACCGCCATTTCCCAAGAGACCACCGCGACGCGTGGCATGGCATAACATATCCCACAGAACAGGAATATTGCCACCGTGAGGACTAATCCGGGAACGTGACCGATTCGGTCGGCGATACGCCCGGCACCGTGGGAATCGGTGGATGCTGCCAACATTCCAGCGACCGGAAACAATACGCCTGTCAACAAAATCCCGGATACGGCGGGAATGACTTGGGCGCCGCTGGTGATTCCGACTTGGAACGGGAAAATCAAGTTGCCAGCTCCAAAGAACATAGCGAAGAGAGCGAAACCGGAAACAAGCAGGTAACTGTCAAAGCCTTTAACCGGTTTAACGGATTTACTCATGATGACTCACTCCTTTCAGTGGGTTACGGCCGGTGGCCGGAGTCGTTTACAGAGGTTACAGGCGCACATAACCGCTGATTGATGCGGAATGTGCAGCGCTGTAATGAAAACTTAGACTAGCACAGCGCTAGAAAACCCGAAAAACCGTCTCGTATTTTGACATAACCGTCCATATGTTGAAACGGTTCGCTGCGCCACCTGTCCGGCTGGTTACGTTTCGGTTTCATGAGGTGCCGTCCTCGGCACCGCCCCGCGCCTAAGTACTAACCAGTTCTTTTCCACAGGCTGTGGAAAACTGTTTTGTGCTCGCGGATTGGGACTGTATCCTGGTCTAGCCAGGGAAAGGCTCTGGCTGCGTCAAGGCAGCCTGCCTTGACGCATGGTAAAAGCCCCGGGCGCAACCGGGGCTTTAAGGAAAGGATATCCAGATGATCACCCTCATCCAGATACTGATTTCCTTACCTCCTTCGATTCTAGCAGTAATCCTGATAAAGGAGAAGCTGTGGAATAACAAGAAGGACGATTAAGGAAATCGCGGCCAGCCTACCTAGGCTGGCCGCTTCCTTATTTTACGGCTATTTCCGTGGCTTCGCCGCGCCGGTTTCATGAGGTGCTTGTGTCGCCGCCGTAGCGCCTTGAACGGCGAAGCCGTAACAGCCGCTACGTGCCGCACCTTGCCACACCTTGCTGCACCGCCTTCGCGCGCGGTTTCGCTTGGGGCTCTGGGGCGACACGGCCGGGCTAGCTATGTTTTGTCCGATAACGCTTAGCGGCAAAGCCGCTAAGAGAAATTACGGAAAACATGAATCGCCCTACGTTAAAGGTTTCGGTGGCGACGGCAAATCGTTGCTGTCGCTTAATCGCCTTCGCCAGTGACTGTGCCGATATGCGGGCTTCGCCCGCGCGGCACAGCCCCCTACGAGCCCCGCAGTACCGTAGAGCGCGGACTGCGTAGGGAGTGCGACGCGCAGCGAGACTGAGGGGTGAGACTTTCACGTCAGTGAAAGTCGAGGGGAAACCTCCCCTCCCCGTCTCGCTAGCGCACACCCCTAGCAGTCAAGCGACGCAAGCACCTCATGAAACCGCAACGCCGACCGCGACGAAGCGGCGCAGCTAGCGGTGGCGTGGCGGAAGGCGTAGCGAGTGTGCAACACAAGTGCGGGACTGAGGGGTGAGACTTTCGCGTCAGTGAAAGTCGAGGGGAAACCTCCCCTTTTGTCCCGCACGTGTGCACACCGCAAGCCGATGCCAGCCGCCGCGACAACAAGCGACACAAGCGGCTCATGAAACCGCGAGCCGAGGCGACACAAGCAACGAAAACAAAGACTGCGCGGGGGCGGCCGTACACCACCCCCGCACAGCGTAGGATTCGAGTCGTTTTCCTTACTCTAATCCTACGTCTGCGGCGCGGGCATAGACGATGCCACCGCAGTGTTATCTGGATTCCAAGGCTCATACCCCAGGACACTGGGCGCAAGCCCAAGGATTCAGACTTTCAGATGATGATGAAACGGGGGATGTCAAGCCATGCTTGGCATCCCCCACATAAAGCAGACAGAGAATGTTTGTGCTTCGAGTGGGAGGCTCTCAAAGGGTGTTGATACGAGGCAGGCTTGACGGAGTAAGGTGTTTTGCTTGCATAGTGAAAGGTAGTGGCGTATGACTGCGGGAAAGAATGAATCTAATCGTGATGTTAGTACTATTTTTGTCAGCTACCGGCATGATGACAATGAGCATCTTAGAGGGGCTATTATCCAGCTGGCTAAGGCTATTCAAGAGGAGTATTACTATATCTCGGGGCAGTCGATTGGACTGTTTCTTGATAGAGATGATATTCGGTGGGGTGATGACTTAGATGGGGCAATAGGAAGGGCTAAGTCTCTGGTTGAGCTCAATCCCAAAACGCGGGAATACGAAAAACTGACACGTGATATTACGAATCAGCTTTACAAGGTAATAATTTTTCACCGTCAACAGATAATCAACACTGACACTGATTCCGTGCGGGTATCAGAATCCGAAGTTACAGAGGCAAAGAGTGATTTAGAACATGTCGATGATTTTCAAAAACATCTTCGGTACTTACGGGAATTGGATTCTAAGCTTGCATTAAATCTAATGGGTCATAAAGACGCATTAGATAATTTTTTACACAGTAAAAATTATGTACCGAGCAATGATAAATCGGGTTTGTTGATGTCAAAAGATGTCACGCCTAACTTTAAAGATTTGGCATTAGAATTGTTCCTTAAGAGGATGGGATTAGTGAAATCGTGTGGTGAGGAGCTGCAATTTCTTGTTCATGTAGTCCCTTTGGTGCTTCGTTCTACGGTGCAGAATAAGTTGGAATTATGTCAATTGTTTATAGTATACGTACAGGGTTTAGTTTCGAATATTAAAAAAAGTATCAGCAATGATAAACTTTCTAGTATTGATTATTACAGGGTACCTGGTCCAGATTTTGTATGGGTAGAGTACTTAATTGAAGCTTCTCATTTTTATATGAATGAAAAATTGTCATCGTACCTTGAAATTCTGTCTCGGCATGTTGATGTCTGGAAAGAATACCGTGTTCTCGAAGATTCTTGACCGCTGCGCGGAAGAAGGTGTGTGATAGAGGCCGTCGCCAATCGTGGGCGTGACGATTTCAGGAAAAAACAGGCGTGGCGGGAGATAAATTGGCGTGGGTAGCCCGAATTATCCTGAATTTGTCACAAGTGACCCGCCGCGAGTCCGAATTATCCTGGTTTTGTCACAAGTGGCTCGCTGCGCGGAAGAAGGTGTGTGATAGAGGCCGTCGCCAATCGTGGGCGTGACGATTTCAGGAAAAAACAGGCGTGGCGGGCGATAAATTGGCGTGGGTAGCCCGAATTATCCTGAATTTGTCACAAGTGACCCGCCGCGAGTCCGAATTATCCTGGTTTTGTCACAAGTGACCCGCCGCGAGTCCGAATTATCCTGAATTTGTCACAAGTGACCCGCCGCGAGTCCGAATTATCCTGGTTTTGTCACAAGTGACCCGCCGCGAGTCCGAATTATCCTGGTTTTGTCACAAGTGACCCGCCGCGAGTCCGAATTATCCTGGTTTTGTCACAAGTGACCCGCCGCGAGTCCGAATTATCCTGGTTTTGTTACAAGTGTCCCGCCGCGAGCGCGAAACGGGATTCTCCACCTATTGTCAAAAACCCATCACCCCAGGCGGATTTCCCGGAAAGCCACGTGGCAGCGGCGCAGCCGCTCGGCAGTCAAATCCGCGATAGTATCAAAGCCTAAATCCCGGGCACGCGCCTCATGAAGCGGCGAAAACGGCTCTGGAAGCTGTACCAAAATAAACCGACGCAACCCGTCGGCCGCCGCCACCCCGAAGGAACCCGAGCCGGCAAAAAAATCCAACACCAAATCCCCCGGCGCACTCGCGGCCTCAAGCAGCACCGCCAACAAATCCACCGGTTTCGGGGTTTCGAAAATCCCGCCCAGACCCAGGCGTTCCAACTCGCGTTGCCCGGTGCGGGTACTCGGCCCCATAATCAAATCCTTTAGGGTTGTCGTTTCGAAATCACGAATTTTAGTGCGAATCACCAGGTGTTCTTTCACCACCTCGAACTCTAAATCGTCTGGGTTGGCCAGCACCCGTTCACGTGACCAGCGCCAGGCGTGCCAACGTAAACCCGGGCGCGCGTTGGGATGCGGCAGAGCAGTAATCCAGCCCTCGGCCGGGGTGCCGGGGGGCGCCTCATGCACCCCGCTGACGGAGACCTCGCCGGTGCGCTGGTTGTAGTGAATCGCATAAACCAGTGAAGGCGAGGTAACCTCGTTGAACTTCGAGTTCGTGTTGTACAGTTCGTTTTTGGTCACGTATTCCCCGCGGGCGTCGCGTTTCACCTGGCGTTTGGGCAGCCGGTAAACTGCGGGCATCAGCCGGCGCAACACCGATACGCGCCCGCGCAGTTTTCCAACCCGGCGAGCTTCGCGCGCATAACACAGGATGTATTCATGAGTTCCCGCCGGGCCGTTGCCTAGTTGCCGGCCTTTCAGGTTCGAGACCCACACGAAGTTCGCTACGAAGTTTTCCGCCCCGAAAACGCGGTCGCACAGGGTTTTTAGTTCCGCGAATTCGTTGATATCAATGGAAATAAAGATCAGTCCGTCGTCGCGCAGGGCTTCCCTGGCCAGCACCAGCCGGGGTTGCATCATCGCCGCCCAGGCGTCTTTGTCGCGCGCGTCGTGGTAGGCGAAAGTGTTACCGGTGTTATACGGCGGGTCGATGTAAATCATCTTGACCTGGCCTTTTACCAAGGGAATTGTCCCTGCTGCCCCTGCTGCCCCTGCTGTCCCTGCCGCCCCTGCTACTGTGCTGGTTGTCGCGCCCGCCCCGGTTGATTCGTCTGGCGCGTTGCTGGCTTGGGTGGGTTGGTCGCTGTGGTTGTTTTGGGTGGGTTGGTTTTTTGCGGATTCATGAGGTGCCAGCCCGGTATCCACGCGCTCTTTGCGGCCGGTGAGCCTCTCTAAAGCCGCTAGGGAATCCCCGCGAATCAACAGGTTCACGCTGGCCACATCTTTCTCCATCCAAATTATCCTACCTGCTTGTGTCCCGGTTCCCCGCCCGCCTCTCAACGTCCGCTCCGATTTCCCAGCCCGGATTCCCCTCCCTATTGCGGCTCGCAACGGTGCTCGGTGCGCAGGTGATGCCGGATGGCGAAGAGCCTATGGGTGCTCGTAGTTTTCCTTAGAAACGAAGTTTCTTAGGAAAACAGAGCGGGTCCCCATCAGCTCGAGCCACCGGCACACCGAGCACCGTGAGTACCCACTCAAAACCGCCGTTTCGGCCGCGACACCGACACCAGCGCCCCCTGCGGCATGACCCGCTTCGGATCGAGCGATGCCGGCGCGGCGGAAACATAGGCGCTGAAGGTCGGGGGGCGGCGCACGGTCAGCTCCAGTTTCCCGCCGTCGGCTTCAATCAGCTGTTTCGCCAGTGCCAGCCCTATTCCGGTCGACCCGTGTCCGGAAACGCCTTTCTTGAAAATATCGGGGGCGATTTCGTCGTCGACCCCAGTTCCTTCGTCGCTGACTTCAAAGAACATGCCTTTGTTGTTGGCACTCATTTTGGCGCGTACTGTGGTGGTGCCTGACCCGTATTTCAGCGAGTTCTCCAGCAGGGTCGCGATGACCTGCCCGAGTGATCCGGGGGTGGCCAGGGCGGGCCGGTCGGTTTCGTTGCGGAACACCAGGGGGCGGGCGGCGGCGCGGAAGGGGCCTTCCCATTCGCTTTGTTGGTGTATCAGGAAATCGTCGACGTCGATGGCTTGGGTGGTGCCGCCGCCGGTGCGTTGCGCGTTGCGTTTGAGGTCTTCGACGACTCCGGTCAGGCGCTCAATTTGGTTGAGGGCTTCGCCGACTTCGTGTTGAACTTCGTCTTCAGTGGATATCATTTGGATTTCTTCGAGCCGCATGGACAGGGCGGTCAGGGGGGTGCGCAGTTGGTGGGACACATCGGAGGCGAATTGGTGTTCGGCGGCGAGCCGCCCCGCCAGGGTTTCGCTTGATCGCACCAGTTCGGCTTGTACCAGGTCGATTTCTTCGATTCCCGAGGGGTCTAACCGGGGTCGCACCCCGCTGCTGCCGAGCTGTTGAGCTTGGGCGCAGAGGTAAATCAGGGGTGCCGAGATGCGCCGCGAGGATCGAAATGCGATGGATGCGCCAACAAAAACCGAGACAGCCACGCCCGTCAGGGTGACTATGATAAAGAATACGGAGCGGTAGTGTACGGCTTCGGATGACACAAAGAGCCGCAGTTTCGCGCCGGTGGCGGTGGTGACTTCGGAGATGATGCGGGCGGCTTCGGGGTTGGAACCGAAGGCGAGTTTCCGTCCGTCGGCGGTGACGATTTCGATACGCGCGTCTTGCCCGGTTCCTGGCCACAACCATCCTGCTAGGGTGACATCGGTCACATACCGCCCGCTCAGCGTGTTGCGATCATACACCAGTGCGTATTCTTGGGCGGATTGATCCACATTGGCGCGAGCCGTGGCCCACAGTTGGTTGACGGCAAACCCGCACAGCGGCACCCCCAGCAGCAGTACTGCGACAATCACGGCCGCTAGCGTGGACAAGAGTATCTGTTTACGCATGTCGCCTCGGTGCGGTTGGTGTCGTTTTCACGAGGCGCCAGCCGGGAATCTAGGCGAAATGCCAGGAACCCGGGATGGCACCTCGTGAAATGGAGTTTTTTAGACGTTCTCGAAACGGAAACCCATACCACGCACCGTAGTGATGTAACGCGGCGAGTTCGCATCGTCGCCCAGTTTACGCCGCAACCACGACACGTGCATATCCAGGGTTTTCGTGGAACCGGATGGGTCGGAACCCCACACTTCGCGCATGACTTGCTCGCGCGACACCACCGATCCGGCATCGCGAATCAAAACTCGTAGCAAGTCGAATTCTTTGGCGGTCAGTTGCAATTCCCGCTCGCCCTGGAAGGCGCGGTGCGCCGCGACTTCGACTCGCACATCTTGGCATTCGATGATTTCGTCCTCGGTGACTTCCCCACCGGCACGTCGCAGCAGCGCCCGTACCCGCGCCAACAGCTCGCCTAGGCGGAAGGGCTTGGTTACATAGTCGTCGGCTCCGGAGTCCAGCCCTACCACCATGTCGACTTCCCCGGTGCGGGCGGTTAGAATCAGGATAGGAATGGTGATGCCTTGGGCGCGTATCGTGCGCGCCACGTCCAGGCCGTCCATGTCTGGCAGCCCCAAATCTAGAATCACAATATCGCAGCCCCCGACTTGCTGCAGGGCGGCACCGCCGGTGGTTTGGGCGCTGACTTCGTAGCCTTCGCGCCCCAGTGCGCGTGCCAGTGGCTCCGCAATCGCGGGGTCATCCTCTACTAACAGGACTTTTGTCATAGTAGCTCCTCTTCTTCTGCTGCTGGGCTGGTCGTGGGATTGGTAAAATTTCCAGTTCGCTCTATGAAGAACTTTACTCGTTTTTGACTTGTTTTGCATTAATTTCTGCGATTCTCGGGTCGCCATTTCGGCGTGGACACATAAGGGCTTTGCTGTGATAGCATGCCGCTCAAGGAGGTTCACCTAAAACGGCAAATCGTTGCTGTTTTTTAACGGTTCCACACTGCGACTGCGGTGCTCTCAGGGCTTCGCCCTTGCACCGCAGGATCTCGGTATCGAGTATTCTCAATAAGGGGGCTTATGTGTCCATGAGATAATTGCAGGGTGAAAACGTATCGCTTGATTTTGGCCTCGGCTTCGCCCGCGCGCCTGAAAACCCTGGAAAACGCGGGTTTATCCCCGGAAGTCCACCCCGCTGACGTGGACGAGGCGGCGCTGTTGGCCGACTTGCGGGCGGCGGGCACGCCCCCGGCTGGCCAGGTTCTGGGGTTGGCGCGCGCTAAAGCCCAGAAAATCGCCTCTGATTTAGCGGCCGGTATTCTTGATTCGAGCCGACCCGCGACCGTGGATGCGGACGTGATGCCGGGGGTGCCCGGTGATGCGGCGGTGGGCAAAGCCCCAAAGTCCGGGGAATTCAGCGAGAAACCCGGGGTGGCACCTCATGAAGCCGCCGCCCGGCCGAGCCCTGCCGCCCGGCCGACCCTGGTAATCGGCTGCGACTCGATGCTGGAGTTTGACGGGGAAGTCTTGGGTAAGCCGCATTCGCCCGAGGTGGCACGTGAGCGGGTGCGGGCGCTGTCAGGGGCGTCGGGGGTGCTGCACACCGGGCACTGGGTGGTGCTGTTGGGTTCGTCTTCACGAGGTGCCAGCCCGGAATCTGTCGGTGCTACCGAATCCACCGTGGTGCACTTCGAGGAATTCACTCCAAGGGAAATCGAGGCTTATGTCGCCACCGGCGAACCCCTGGAAGTGGCGGGGTCTTTCACGATTGATGGCCGGGGTGGGGCGTTTATTCGGGGTATCGAGGGTGATCCGCACAATGTCGTTGGGATTTCCTTGCCGTGTCTGCGCCGCCTCTTGGGCGAGCTGGGCGTGTTCTGGCCTGACCTGTGGGTCTAGTGCCAGCATGGATTTATAAACCCCTTATTGAGAACGCTTGATAACAATAAAACCCTGTGACCTGGGGTTTTGCCTGACCTATAATTCTAGCAAAGTGCTTATGTGTCCACGTGTATGTTGACAAGGCCGTATCGGTGTATTAGTCTAGTAATACACCGATACAGGGAAAGGGGTGCGTATGAACTTTGACGTGGGGACGCCAATATGGCGCCAACTGTTCGACGAATTCAGCCGGCTCATTGCCGCCGGACAATGGCCACCCGGCTCCCAGATACCCTCCGTGCGCGAACTTGCCGCCGCGCACGGGGTAAACCCCAACACGGTACAAAAGGCGCTCGTGGAACTGGAACGCGTTGGGGTCGCGGAAACCCGGCGCGGTCTGGGACGATACGTCACTGATAACGCCGCTGCCATCCGCAGCCTGGGACGGCGCTTGGCCTGCGAGGCCGCCAGGATTTTTGTTGCGGATATGAAAACTTTAGCCATCGACCTGCCCGAGGCCGAGGCGCTGGTCAAAACACAATGGAAAGGGGATAAAGATGCCAACGCTAGTTGAAATCAAAAACCTAAGTAAATGCTATACCGGCTCGAATTCCGGGCGCCCGCCGGCCTTGGATGGGCTCGACTTGAACCTGGAGGCCGGGAAAATCATCGGCCTGCTGGGCGAAAACGGCTCGGGGAAAACCACGCTGTTGAAAATCCTCGCCGGGGTGCTCGAACCCACCGCCGGCACGGTCACCATCGCCGGGCAGCCCATTGGACCCAAAACCAAGGCCGTCACGTCCTATCTGCCCGACGCGGCCTGGCTGCCAGACGCCACCCGGGTAGATGTGGCCATTGCCCAGCACGCGGATTGTTTCGCGGACTTTCAAGCCGACAAAGCCCGGGAACTCGCCCAGTTTCTGGGCTTGGAACTGAAACAAAAAACCAACCACATGTCCAAAGGGATGCGCGAAAAACTGCAACTTACCCTGGTGATGTCACGCGAGGCGCGGCTCTATCTGTTGGACGAGCCGATTTCCGGGGTTGACCCGGCCGCCCGGCAAACCCTGCTGGACACGATTATGCGCGGGTGGAATCCCGATTCAACGCTGTTTATTTCCACCCACCTGGTTACCGATATCGAAACCGTCATGGATCAGGCAGTGTTCTTGCACACCGGCAAGCTACTCATGAACGGGGATGCCGACGAACTACGCGAAAAATACGGCCTGTCCCTGGATCAAATCTTTCGGAAGGAGTACTCCCATGTTCGCTAAAATCCTGAAATACGACTTCATGGAATTCGGTCTGGCCTCCCTGGTGGGCTTGATTTTCGGTGCCGCTGTTGCGATTGGTTCGACTTTCCTGGTGTTCACCGGGCAAGAGATGCTGGTCGGGCTGGGTACCACGGTGGGTTTCCTAGCGGCACTGATTGTGCCGGCGGTGATATTTATCCTCAACGCGATGCGCTACTACCAGTCGGTTTACGGGGGACGCGGCTATTTCACGAACACCCTGGCCGTAGGTGGGGGAGTAATCCTCGGGGCGAAAACCCTGTGGCTCTATCTGGTATCCATGGCGTGCACGCTGTTTGCGATAATTTCTTTTGTGTGGCTGGTGGCTTGCCAAAACATCATGCACGACGCCCAAGGCTGGGACTACGGCGAACGAATCGCCAAAGCCTGGGAATCTATTAGCAGTGCTCTGGGTTATATTCCGGGCTATATGTACGGGATGCTCCTGGTAGTATTCCTGTTCGCGCCCTTGCAGTGGGTCATCTGGACGGTGGCATCCAGCGCCCTGGGTAACCGCTTCGCCTTCGCGCGTATCGCGGAAAAGAAAGCCGTGTGGCTGGGGGCTATTATCTGTTTCGCTATCTACCAGGCGGTTTCGCTGGCTGCCATTTTTGCCATCCCCGCCAGCCTGCACCTGACGGGTCTGGGGGACAACGTCTCCATCAACTTCACCACCGGGATAATCACCTCGGCAATGACCACCAATGATTCGGGAACCCACATCCCGCTGGGCACCCTGGTGCAAATTCCGCTGTTGATGCTGGGCTACTGGTTCGCGCACAACTCGCTGACCCGCCACCTTTCCTTGCGGTAGCTCGCGTTCTTGCCGTTGCCGTTTCGGCGGGTTCATGAGGCGCTGACGGTGTCCTGGAGCGACACGGCCGGGCTAGCTATGGTTTGCCCTATTTTTCTAAGCACAAGTTGCTAAGAAAAATATCGGTAAACCATGAATCGCCCTACGCCGTGCCGCTCCGACGGACACCGTGAACTGGCAAGCGCTGCTACTTCCCCATCAAGAGGTCGGCCGCAGCGCGAGCCTCGGCCAGTAAAGCCTCGGGGCTCAAACCGCAGACATTCACATGCCCAAGTTTACGCCCCGGCCGGTTGCCCTTGCGGTACAGGTGAATCTTGACATTCGGATAGCGATCCATCACCGTTGCGGCCGCCTGGCCGGGATCCTCCAGCGCACTGCCCAGCACATTGGCCATCGCCGTGACAGGCGCAGTGGGGGTGGTTACGCCCAGGGGCAGGTCTAAAACCGCCCGCAAATGCTGTTCGAACTGCGAGGTCACACACCCGTCCTGGGTCCAGTGCCCGGAATTGTGCGGGCGCATCGCCAATTCGTTGATATACAACTGGGATTTGCCGCTGGGGCTTTGCACCTCGAACAGTTCCACTGCGAACACCCCGGTGACGTCCAGTTCCGCCGCGACTCGCCGTGCGATGGCTTCGGCCTGGGCAAATACTTTTGTTTCCGTTTCATGAGGTGCCTGCAAAACGGCGGCGCACTGCCCGGATTCCTGCCAGGTCTGTACCACCGGCCAGATGCGCATCTCGCCCGAGGGACGCCGCGCCCCCAAAACCGCCAGCTCCCGGGTAAAGGGAACCCGCTGTTCCACCAGGCACTGCGTTCCAGAATCCAGCCTTTCGCGCCACTCTTGATAGTCAAACAGATTGGTGACGAATTCGACCCCGCGCCCGTCGTAGCCGCCGTGTGTCACCTTGGCGACCAGCGGCCAGCCGCAGTGTTTACCCAGCTGTGCTACCCCGTCAATATCGTCGCCTTCGACCCAGGCTGGCATGGGCAGCCCCAGTTCCCCCAGGCGCCGGCGCATCGCCAGTTTGTCCTTGGCATACACCAGGGCTTCGCGCCGGGGATGCACCGCCACCCCGGCGGCCGCAGCCTGGTCAAACACCGTATCGGGAATTAGCTCGTGTTCAAAAGCCAACACGCTGGCTCCCGCTAACAGGCGACTCAAAGCCGCCGTATCTGCGGGTGAACCCACAATGACTTGGGTTTCGGGCAACACCAAAGCCGCCGGGTCGTCCGCCGAGTTCGCCATTACCCGCAGCGCCATCCCCAGTTCCCCGGCGGCAGTGGCCATCATGCGTGCTAACTGGCCGGCTCCGATGCAGGCCACGACTGGTGGTTGATACATTTTTCCTCCTAGGATGTGAAATCACAGGTTTCCGGATTCGATTATGCGCTGCTGGGGGTGCAACCGGATTCGGGGCAAGCCCCTCATGAAACGAAAAAGTGACGCCAAGAGCTACCCAGAAAGTCCCGACGTGACCGAGCGTAAGGCTGCCCCCTTGTCGATGGCAACCTGGCGTAACTCCGCCTGGTAGGCAAGCATTTTTTGGCGCAACTGTGCGCCGAAATCCCCCTGGTCGACACTGAGGATTCTTATTGCCAGCAGGGCGGCGTTCTTGGCATTGCCGACTCCGACCGTGGCTACCGGCACCCCGCCGGGCATCTGCACGATAGACAGCAGGGAATCGAGTCCTTCCAGGTGCGCCAGCGGCACCGGCACGCCGATAACCGGCAAAACCGTGGCGGAGGCCAGCATTCCCGGCAGATGCGCCGCGCCCCCCGCCCCGGCGACAATCACCCGCAGCCCGCGTTCGGCGGCACTCTGGGCGTATTCCAGCATGTCAATGGGCATTCTATGGGCGGAAACCACCCGGGCTTCAAAGGGAATCTCGAAATCTGTGAGGACTTGCGCGGCGGCGCTCATGGTTTTCCAGTCGGAATCCGAACCCATGACCAGGCCAACCAACGGTGTTTGCTTGTGTTCCATACCTGACCTCCTGGGGATAGCTTACCCGCGAGTCGGTGTGCTTAGTCGCAAATTATGGATATATTCCGTTTGTATAGTTCGTGGAATGTTGAATCTGCCGCCGGCTTTCGCCTCGGTTATGCCCGGCACGGGCGTATCAAATCTGAGGGAAAGTGGGTGCGTCCTCCCCGAAAACGTGACCCCACCCCCGAAATCTTTCGAATTTGATACGCCCAATCCGTGACAGGGGGTGCTTTGAGTGGTTGCGGGTTTTGCTAGCGGGGCGAGCCTCCGATTTGAGGGTTGACAGCCACGATTTAGGATAGAGATATGGAAATTTTTCGGGTTGACCCCGAGTCGGGTGCCTTGTCGGAATCGGAACTTGCCGCCTGCGAAGCGGCGGTGAAATCCAGTGAGCTGCTGGTGATACCCACGGATACGGTTTATGGTATCGCTTCGGTTCCTTTTGAGCCGGCGGCGGTGGAACGTCTGCAGGGCGCGAAAGGCCGCGGCGAGGATTTTCCGCCGCCAGTGCTGGTGTCCGGGGTGGCGGCCTTGGATTCTTTGTTGGAGCGCCCGGCGATTTTTGGGGCACCGGCTCCGCTTTACGAGGCGGCACGGCGGCTGGCGACGGCGTTTTGGCCCGGTCCTTTGACGATTATTGCTCGGGCAAATCCGCGTCTGGGGTGGAACCTAGGGAAAACCGGGGGCACGATTGCGCTGCGCCAGCCCAACCACCCGGTGGCACTGCAAATCCTGGAGGCGACCGGCCCGCTCGCGGTGACTTCCGCGAACCGCCACGGGGCGCCCCCCGCCACGGATATTTCCGCCGCCACCGCGTATTTCTGGGACAAGGTCGCGGTTTATGTGGATGCGGGCGAATCGCCCAGTGGCCAGCCCTCCACGATTGTGAACTTGACTAAGCTTGATGCCGCCGGCCAGCCGGTTATCGCGCGCGCCGGCGCGATAACCGCCGCCGAAATTCGTGCCGTTTTGGGTTCATGAGGTGCCATCCGAATACGCGGCTATGGCACACACATCATCCTAGGTTCGCAATTCCTATTTGGTGGTTTCGATGGTGAACTTGTGCATCTCGGTGTTGAGTTCGTTGACTTGTGTGTCCAAATCCTTCACGTCTTCGCTGAGTTTACGCAGCTCGGTGGAGGCACCGGCGGCCATGGAGGCGAAAGAAGCAACTTGCTGGGAAAGTGAACTGGCGCCTGATGAAGCCTCGGTGACGGAACGACCCATCTCGGCTGTGGTGGCGGTTTGCTGTTCCACCGCCGAAGCGATTGTCATGGAAACATTGTTGACATCCTCGATAATCTTGGTGATGCGGGTAATCGCGTCAATCGCAGCGGTGGAATCTTGCTGAATCTTTTCAATCTGATGCGAGATATTCTCGGTGGCGGTGCCGGTTTCCCCGGCCAAGTCCTTTACCTCTTCGGCAACCACGGCGAAGCCCTTGCCGGCTTCCCCGGCGCGAGCGGCTTCAATAGTGGCGTTTAGTGCCAGCAGGTTGGTCTGTTCCGCAATAGCTTGAATCGTAGAGATTACCTCCCCAATTTGCTGTGAGGATTCCCCGAGTTTAGAGATTGTGTTATTGGCTTCCCGGGCGGCTTCGGCTGCTTGACCGGCGATGTCAGCGGCGTGGTTCGCATTGGAAGAAATTTCCCTGATGGAAGCGCTCATTTCTTCGATTCCAGCGGCGGTAGTTTCAATAGCTGCTGAAACAGCCCCGGCGGCTTGTGCCCCGGTATCAGCCTCGGTGGAAGCCTGGGAAGAAGTCACTGCGGTTTGCGAAAGTTTCTCGGCCAGGGAAGAGGTGCTTTGCGCGACTACGCCGGAAGTGGAGCAAGCCACCGAAATGGCTCTGCCCAAAGAATTGCGGGCATTCTCCAAAGACAACGAAACCTTGCCTAGCTCATCAAGGCGCTTGGCTTCAATCGGAACCGATAAATCGCCGCGTTCAAAGTGCTCCGTGGCTTGTTGTAGCTGCGCGATGGCAGCTAAAACTTGACGGGAAACTACTTGAGATATCACCAGGATGCACACAATCATTACCACTAGCGCCACAATGAAGGCCGGCATCCAGCGCAACAGGGTTCCCTGTAGGTATACGGCGTATTCATCCGTGTCCTTAGTGATGCTTTTGTCGAGTTTGCTGGCGGTATCATTGACTTTGCCATAGGCATCTGCCAGGGGGCCGCGAACCAATTCGTTAGCGGCTGCGATGCTCTGTGGGTTTACAGTTTGCAGAGTCGTGAACAAGTTAGCATTTACTTGCCAGTATTCATTCCAGGCAGCCCTCAGGGTTTCTTTGTCGGCTTTTTGCTCAGCGGTTAGCACGGCATCATCTATTTGCTTTATGTGGGCTGCTACATTGTCTTTGACTCCCTGTGTGCCGGTGGCGACTTCGTTGCCTGGAGCCGCCGCGTCCGTGACCCCGTCCTTTACCCGGCGCATCAGGCCTTCTACCCAGCCATCAACATCCATGATATCATAACGAACGTTGGAAATGCCAAGCTTGGAACTGTTATATTGATTCTGTCGAGCCACGCCACTGTCATAAGCGCGACCAAAAGAAAAACATAAAATTCCAATAATTACCGCCAAAATTACTCCGATAACACCTTGGAGCAACAGCTTTCCGCGAATAGTTGAGACTTTACTAACAGTTTTTCCGGGTTTTTCCATGGCGACTTCATCTTCCCTTCCTTAAAAATTACTACCCAAAAAACATCGCTCACTCTACACCCCTTCGAGGGGTGAGGGAAGGGGTCAAATATTTACAAAATGACATTGGCGATATAATAAATAAAACCGAATTAGCGCTAACATTTCGCTAACCCGCTGCGGATTTCCCCGTAAATCTGACGCAAAAACGGATTGCCCCTGACTCCGAAACCCCGAAAGACCCCGAAAGACCCGAAAACCCGGAAACCCGAAAACCCCGGAATCCCCGCAAACTTCCCCGCAGCTCCGTCACGCGCCGGACACGCAAACCACCGCTAGCGCAAGTAAAAGCTAAAATGTCAAACAAATGAAGTTCTATGCCCTGATTTTCCTGGTGGCCACGGCCGCGACATACCTCACGGTGCCGTTGGTGCGCCAGTTCGCCATCGCCACCGGCACCCTTGCCCCGGTGCGCGCCCGCGATGTGCACCAATTCCCAACTCCACGACTGGGAGGGGTGGCGATGGGACTGGGCTTCCTGGTGGCCTTGTTTATTGCCGGGCACACGCCTTACTTGAATCAAGCGGTGAACTGGGATAATGCTAAGGGCTTGGTGGTCGGTACCGTGCTGATTTGCCTGCTAGGGGTGGTGGATGACATCTGGGATCTTGATTGGTATACCAAACTGGCCGGCCAGATTCTGATTGCCGGAATCATGGCTTATCTGGGGATCCAGTTGACTTCCTTTCCGGTTTTTGGTTTGACTATCGGTTCCTCGAGGCTTTCCCTATTCGCGACGGTACTGGTGGTGGTGGCGGCGATTAACGCGGTGAACTTCGTGGACGGGTTGGACGGACTGGCTTCGGGGATGATGGCTATCGGCGCGGCGGGTTTATTCATTTATTCCTATGCGCTGACCAAGACCTTGGGGGCGGCTTCTTATGCCTCGCTGGCGACGACGGTAGCGGCGGCTTTGGTGGGGATTTGCTTGGGTTTCTTAGCGCATAATTTTTCACCGGCTTCGATTTTCATGGGGGATACCGGAGCGATGCTGCTGGGGTTACTCACGGCGGCGGCAGCGATTATCATTACCGGCCAGATTGATCCGGCGGCGGTGTATTTCCGCCAGGCTTTTCCTTCGTTCTTGCCAGTGTTGTTGCCGATTGCGGTGTTGGCGATTCCGCTGTTTGACATGGTTGCTTCGGTGATTCGCCGTTTGTATCACCATCAATCGCCCTTCCAGGCCGACGCTGGTCATCTGCACCATCGTTTGTCGCGGGCGGGTCGCTCCAGGGTGCGGGCGGTGTTGGTGATGTATCTGTGGACGGCGGTGTTTTCATTAGGTGCTGCCTCGTTGACACTGCTTAGGATGCGCTATGTCCTGGCTTTAGTTTCGGTGGCTTCCGTGCTGGCCTTGGTGGTTTCTATCGAAATTTTGCCAGCGGCTCGGGAACGAGTCCGCCGGGTGTTTAATCCGCGCTATCGTCCGGTTCACGGTCCGGTTCACGCGTGGGATGGGTCGGATTGTGCGGTTTGGCTTCATGAGGGGAAAGCACCTCATGAAGCCGACCCCAACGGCGAGCCGCCCGAAGACTTCAAGCACGAACCTTGCTAGACCAAGCCCAGGAGCTGCCACAGTGGGGGCATCACCAGAACCAGCACAATGGTGGACACGCTACCAACCACTATGCCGAGGGTGGCCATTTCTTTGACCTTTACTTCCCCGGTGGAATAAGCGATGGCATTGGGCGGGGTAGAAATCGGCAGGGACATGCCCAGTGAACAAGCTATGGCTACGGTTACCGCCACGGTCATAGTGTCCACCGATTCCAGGGACACGGCCAAGGTTACCGCCAGCGGTATCAACAGGTTTGCCGAGGCAGAGTGTGAAATCACATTCGCGATGGCGAACCCAATCAGGGAAGTAACCGCCACTATCAGCATCGGACTGAAACTATCCCAGGGGATGGATCCGACCATCCAGGTGCCCAGACCGGTGGCTCCCACTCCTTCACCCAGGGCGATACCGCCTGCCACCAGCCACAACACCGGCCAGTCCAGTTTCTTTATATCCTCGCCGGTCATCACCCTGAGGCTCAGCAACACCACCACCGGCAGGAAACCGACCACGGTTGACGACACGCCGTGAATAAACTCGGTCATCCACAGCAAAATCGTGGTGCCCGCGACGATATAAAACAAAACCGCCGCGAAAGAGCGATTCCACGAGGTACTCATTTCTATGTTGATTTCGGCGTTTTTGGGGATAAACATCAGGGACAAAAAAACCCAGGAGGCGAACAAAATCACCAGCATAAAGGGAATCGCCAGAATCATCCACTGGATAAAGGAAATCGTGATGCCTTTTTCGGCCAGCGCGCCGATGGCGATGGCATTGGGCGGGGTACCGACGGGGGTGCCGATACCGCCCACATTCGCGGCCAGGGGAATAGACAAGGCCACCCCCGCCCGGGCCTTGCCTTTCGGTAGGGTCGCTAGAATCGGTATCACCACCGTGAACATGGTGGCGGTAGTGGCGGTGTTGGACATGAACATGGACAGCACCGCAGTAATCAGCATCAGCCCCAGGGTGGTGAGGCGGGCGTTTTTCGGGAAGGGCTTGAGCATCACGGCGGCCAGGTTTTTGTCCAGTCCGTATTTAGCCGCCCCGTCTGCTATCATGAATCCGCCCATGAACAGGATTATCACCGGGTTGGCGAGGGTAGCGAAATAACTTTTATAGCTGGCCACCTGGTCTGCCAAGGCCGCATCGCCCAGGGTGGGATCCACCAGAGCCCGGTCGGACACCATGATTACTTCCAGCCCGATTACCAACACGGCGGTGGCGCTTAGCGCGATAGGTTCGGTAATCCAAAACACGATGGCCAAAAGGAAAATCGCCAACATGCGTTCGCCGGGCTCGTCCAGGTGGGGGATGTCTATCGTCAGGGGCAGCACGAAAACGATGGCACCCAGCACAAGGCCAATCTTGGCTTTCAAGCTCAGGGGTCGACGCCGACGTACCACTTTTGGCGGTGCCGGGGTTGGGGTGTGGAGTTGGCGCACATGCGTCAGCAAGGGCTCTGAGGATTCTTTTTTGGCGTTCATGTCACAGTCCTATACCGAGGTTTCCGCTTCTTTGAGGTGATTTAGGCTTGCGTTGTTAGCCGACCGCAGGGAGGTTACTGGTTGGGCACTAGTCGGCTACGCTGTGGTGTCGAGCGATTTGCATGGCTCGCTGGGGGTCTAAAACCCCCAGGTAGGGCATGGGTTCAATTTCCGCCAGTTCTATATAGTCGGTCAAGAGGGAGCGCACTACTTCCTGGAGTTCGGGCGCTTTCCAGGGTTTCGCGACGTATTGATCGAGCCCGGCATCGGTAACGGCGCGTATGGTATCGGTCAGGCTGGCTTGTCCAGTCAGCAAAATTTTGCGGGTCAGGGCGGTACGTTCGTCTTCCATCATTTGCCCCATGAATTCGATACCGGTGGTGCCGGGCATCCGGTGGTCGCACACGGCCAGAGCCAGCACGTCCCCGTCGGCGTCGATTTCGTTGATTACCTCCCAGGCATCCGCTACGTCTTCGGCGGTTTCGATACGTAGCGCACTGGAAAAGCCCATTAGGTCTCGCTCTATGGCGTTGCGGACTTCCGTTTCGTCTTCCAAAATTAAGATTGCGAGTTTCATGTGTTCTATTTTGCCTTACTTTTTGTCTGTTGGGGTGTTTTCACGGGTTTTCCTTGCTGGTTCGGGGGCGCGGGTTCATGAGGTGCTTACGGGGTATTTTCGCGAAATTCCCCGACCAGCTCCGGCGTCTGGGGACTTTTCACTGGCAGCTCTACAGTTGCCAGAGTTCCCTGCGGGTTTTCCACGGTTTTCAGGTCAATGGAACCGCCGTGATTCAAGGCGATTTTTTTGCACAATCCCAGGCCTATTCCCATTCCGCCGAATCTGACTTGTCCGGCTTTCGTGGTGAAGTGTGGTTCGAAAATGTGATTGATGATTTCGGGGGGAATTCCCGGTCCGGTGTCACGGAAACACACTCTGATACGGTTTTCCCCTATCGTTTGGGTGGTGATTGTCAGGCTGCCAACTTGGTTGGGGTCACTGGCATGTTCGCTCATGGCTTCCACCGCGTTGGTGATTACATTTGTCCAGATTTCGCTCAACTGTCCGGGACGACACGTTATGCGCGGCAGTTCCTCGTAGTTTCGGATTACTTTTACGGCTCGTAAACGGTGGTTCAACAACCGTAGGGTGTCTTCCAGGTTTTCGGGCACATCGATGTCTTCTACGGGGTCGCCGTCGGGTCTGGCGTATGACCGCAGGGAGGCCACGAGTTCTACGATACGCTCCGAGGCGGTGCGCAAATCCCGCAGATTGGTGCCGATTGCGGCGGCTAGTTCCACCACGCCCAGGGTTTTGTCATCGCTTTCGGCGATGGTTCTGGCTAGGTCGAGGTCGTGTATCCCGGCCAAAATTAGTTTCTGGGTTAAAACCGGATCGCCGGTGATTTCTCGCATTTCGCGTTTGATTTGGCGTTGTTCCTTGGTGGATAACACCTTGGCGTGTTGGGCAAGCTGCAAGGATTTCAAGGCGTGTTCTTGCCATTGCAAATCCGGCGAGGTTTCCAACAGGGAAATGGTGTCTTCGTTGAGGTAATCCGCGTTACGGCGGATGGCGGCCATGGGATTGTTCAGTTCGTGAGCCACCCCGGCCGCGAGTTCTCCCAGCGAAGCGAAGCGGGCTTGGGCGGCCATTTCTTCGCGAGCTTCCTCGAGGTGTTTGAGGGCTCGCGCCAGGTTTTCCCTTTCCACGTTCAGTTGCGTGGCCAGTTCGGCTTGTTCAATGTGCAGGGCTTCGGCGCGGCGCAGCCGCCGATCGAGGGTGCGGAGGAACAGGGTGGTAACCAGGTTAGAGATTTTATTGTCGGCATCAATTACCTCGTTGAGTTGAGGCAGGCTCAGTACTACGCCGGTAACCGGAGTGGTGGCGATGGCAGTGAAAAAGGCGGCATCCATGTCGGTGGCTCCCAACAGGCCGATGATATTGCCGGTCGAGGCGTGGTGCATCAGGATGTCTCCCGCCTCAGAGTGGTGTTCCAAGGCAATCGCGCCCGACAGTGCCAGGATGACCTTGGTGATGGGCTGGCCTTCTACGGTTAGTTTTGCCCCTTTGGGGTATTCGACCCGGGGCTGTGGGCCGATTATAACCTCGGCACGGCGTACGATTTCCGAAATAATCAGGTGGTCGTTATAAGGCAGGTCGAAGATGAATCGGTTCGTTTCCACTTCCGGCTTTTCCAGATTTACCATAGCTTCAAGCCTACCTGTCGTCATGCGGTGATATTGCCCTTTTGCTAGGAAATACATGGCCGAACCGGTGAGCTTCTTTGCTCTGGTTTTCTTGGTCACAACGCCCCGACCGGCGTGGTACCCTACGAGTATGTCAAAACAAAGTTCCGCAAATACAGGGATTCAAATCGGGTCTCAAACTCGGCGTGCCGTCGTGAGTTCTTTGCGGCTTACAGCGATATCGATACTGGTAACCCTGGGTTTAGCGGCGGTTTTGGCGGGTGTCCTGGTGGGGGTTTCTGGCTTGCAAACCGTGGGTTTGTGTGCGGTAGCGGGGCTGTTGCTGCTAGGGATAACCGTGGGCTCGCATCGGTTTGTTTTGCGGGCACCGGATTTGATGATGGTGGGGATGGGGGCAGATTTTGTCCTCAAGTTGCTGCTGTTTTTGGGTTTGGTGGCGGTGGCACGCCAGTTTCCAATCGTGCACCCGCTGGTGCTGTTTTTGACAATGCTGGCTTTGATTTTGGTACAAGCAGTGGTGTTTTCGGTGTCTTTGTTACGGTTGCGGGTGCCTCTGGTAGAGGCTCCGGAAAGGGAAACCTAAATTTTAGAAATTTAATTTTCGCGGGGTGCTAAATCGATTGGGCTTTTATGGTAGCGTTGGTTTGGCGACGAAGAAATAGGATTACTTCAAAGGAGAGTCGATGGGAGTACACATGACCTCGGGTTTGGACTCGGTGTTCGCTCCAGTGCTGGTCTCTGCTAGCGGTGATGGGTTTCACGCTCCTGATATCTCTGACTTGTTCCCCCCGGTGTTTGCTTTCGAGGGCACGGTCTTGGGGATGGATCGAGTGATGATGATTCGTCTGGTGATGTGTCTGGTTTTGGTGCTATGCCTGGTGTTGTATGCGACCCGGGCGAAGCTAGTTCCGGGACGGGTGCAAACCTTGATGGAAATGGGTTTTGATTTCTGCCGCAAGAACATCAGCGAAGAGATTATCGGCCAGGAGCTGGGACGCAAGTATTCCCCGATTATCACCGCGATTTTCTTCACGGTGTTGTTTATGAACATCGCTGGAATTATTCCGGGTTTCAACTTGGCTGGAACCGCGAAACCGGGTTTCCCGCTGTTGCTGGCGGTTTTCTCTTGGTTCGTGTTTGTCTATGCGGGGATTCGGGAAACCGGTTTGGGACATTTTGTAAAGTCCAGTCTGTTCCCGCCGGGGGTTCCCTGGGTGCTCTATATCTTGCTGACCCCGATTGAACTGATTTCGACTTTCATTATTCGACCCTTCACCCTGTTTGTCCGGCTTTTGGCCAATATGATTGCGGGACACTTCCTTTTGGCGCTGACCTTGAGTGCTTCGAATTATTTTCTGTTTGCGCATCTTTCGACGCTGTCTCCCCTGGGGATTCTCACCTTTGCGGCGGCTTTCGCCTTTACGCTGTTCGAGATTCTGGTGGCCTTCCTCCAGGCCTATATCTTCGCGGTACTCACTGCCGTATACGTGAATCTTTCGGTTCACGCCCATTAGAAAACACAAGCTTCCCGGGTCGACCGGCTCGGGAAATAACAAGAAAAAGGAAAGAAAAACATGACTGGAAGTGTAGCAGTACTTGCAACCATTGGCTACGGTCTCGCTACGCTCGGACCGGGAATCGGTCTGGGCATCTTGATTGGCCACACCCAGGATTCTATTGCCCGCCAACCGGAGCTTGCCGGCAAGCTTACGGTGAACATGTTCATCGGTATCGCCTTCGTCGAAGCCCTGGCTTTGATTGGTTTGGTGGCTGGCTTCCTGTTCCGCTAAATCGGCAAGGAAGTAGTCAATCATGGAATACGTGAACTCATTAGTAGCAGCCGTTGCTGCAGCTGAGGATAAAAATCCGCTGCTGCCGGCGATGTACGACATTGTCTGGTCGGCGATTATTTTTGCCATCATTCTGTTCGTAATCGTGAAAGTCGCGCTGCCCAAGTACAACACTCTGGCTGATGAGCGCGCGATGAAGCTACAGGAAGGCTTGGACGCAACCACCAAGGCTCACGAGGAATCCCAGAAAGCTGAGTCGCGTATCGCCGCTGAGTTGACCGAGGCCAAAGCCGAGGCCGCTAAGATTCGTGACCAGGCTGTGGCTCAGGCCGAAGATATTGTGGCTCGCGCCCAGGCTCGAGCTGAACAGGAAGCCAAGCGCATCGTCGAAACTGCCCAGCGCCAGATTGAAGCGGAGCGGGTGGCTGCCGAACAGTCCCTGCGCGCTGAGGTCGGCGGTCTCGCCACCCAGTTGGCAGAAAAGATTGTGGGCGAGCAGCTAAAGGACGAGGCTCTTTCGGCGCGTGTGGTGGATCGTTTCTTGGACGAGTTGGACAAGCAGGTAGCCGCTGTTTAGGCGGTCGGATTAAAGGGGAAAAGTTTCATGAGAGCCTCATCGGTTAGAACCCTGGCCACTATGGTGGTGGCTGCGGACAAGACACTTGGTCAGGCCTCCGAGGCAGATGGCTCCAAGGTCGCCGAAGAGTTTTTTGCGCTATCAAATTTGTTTGATAGTGATATTCGGCTCGCGCGCAACCTCACAGATTCGGCACGGACTCCCGGCGACAAACAAGCCTTGGTAACCAAAATTTTCACCGGGAAGCTTTCGGCTCCGCTTCTGGAAGCCATGCGTGTCGGCGCGGCGGGACGTTGGTCTAACGAGGCGGATTTGGGTGAGACTTGTCGCCTGTTAGGCAAGCATGTTTTGCTGAAAACCGCCTCGGATAACGGGAAACTTGACCAGGTGGAGCGCGATGTTTTCGCGATGGGACAGATTATCGCTAAGAACCGTGATTTGCGAAACTTCTTGACCGACCGGCATCGAGCTCCCACTGCCCAACGAATTGCAGCTTTCAACAAGCTCGTCGGCTCCCAAGTGGATGTATTGTCCTTGCGCCTCGTGAATGCGGTGATAGAGCGTGCCCAGCCGGGGCGGATTAGCGCCGATATTCGCGCCGTGCTGGAATCAGCAGCACAAATGCGTTCCCGCACTATGGCCACGATTTACGCTGCGAAACCCTTGAGTGAAACCCAACACGCCCGTTTGGTGAATTTATTGTCTAAACAGGCAGGGCACGACGTGGTGGTCAATGTGGTTATTGACCCCCTTGTGGTGGGTGGTCTAAAGATTCAGCGCGGAGACATCGTCATGGACGGCGCTGTCTCTACCAAGGCGGAACAGTTCCGCCGGCAACTGGCTAGTTAAAATAATAAAACTCCAGGGAACCCCTTGGAGCAGAACCGAAAAAGAAGGAATGCTGATGGCTGAGCTATCAATAAGTCCCCAGGACATCAAGAGTGCCTTGGACGAATTCGTAGAGTCCTACGAACCGTCTGCCGCCACGGCGGAAGAAGTTGGCTATGTAACCGAGGCCGCTGATGGTATTGCCCACGTCGAGGGGCTGCCCGGCACTATGGCCAACGAGCTGCTGCGCTTCCAAGATGGGACGCTGGGGTTGGCGATGAACCTCGATGTGCGCGAAATCGGCGCTATTGTCCTGGGTGATTTCACTGGAATCGAGGAAGGCCAAGAGGTCTACCGTACCGGGGATGTGCTCTCCGTGCCGGTGGGGGACGGATATCTCGGCCGGGTGGTTGACCCCCTGGGTAACCCCATCGACGGGCTAGGCGAAATCAAGGATGTGGCGGGACGCCGTGCCCTGGAGCTGCAGGCTCCCGGCGTAATGATGCGCCGTTCGGTGTGTGAGCCGCTACAGACCGGGCTGAAGGCCATTGATTCGATGATTCCGATTGGCCGTGGTCAGCGCGAGCTCATCATCGGGGATCGCCAGACCGGTAAGACCGCCATCGCTATTGACACGATTTTGAACCAGCGTGACAACTGGAAGTCGGGCGACCCCAGCAAACAGGTGCGTTGCATCTATGTGGCGGTTGGTCAAAAGGGTTCCACTATTGCCTCGGTGAAGGGTGCCCTTGAAGATGGGGGAGCGATGGAATACACCACGATTGTGGCCTCGCCCGCTTCGGATGCGGCCGGCTTCAAGTACTTGGCTCCCTACACCGGTTCTGCTATTGGCCAGCACTGGATGTACGAAGGTAAGCACGTTTTGATTGTTTTCGACGATCTTTCCAAGCAAGCCGAGGCCTACCGTGCGGTGTCGCTGCTGTTGCGCCGCCCCCCGGGGCGTGAAGCCTATCCCGGTGACGTGTTCTATCTGCACTCCCGCCTGTTGGAGCGCTGCGCGAAACTTTCCGATGAACTGGGCGGTGGTTCCATGACCGGCCTGCCGATTATCGAAACCAAGGCAAATGATGTTTCGGCGTATATTCCGACCAACGTGATTTCTATCACTGACGGCCAGATTTTCTTGCAGTCAGACCTGTTCAACGCCAACCAGCGTCCCGCCGTGGATGTGGGCATCTCGGTGTCCCGTGTCGGCGGTGATGCCCAGGTCAAGGCCATGAAGAAGGTCGCCGGTACCCTCAAGATTACCTTGGCACAGTACCGTTCGATGGCGGCCTTCGCGATGCTGGCTTCCGACTTGGATGCCACCACCCGCCGCCAGTTGACCCGAGGCGAGAAACTGATGGAGCTGCTAAAGCAGCCGCAGGGAACCCCCTATCCGGTTGAAGAGCAGATTTGCTCGATTTGGGCGGGTACCAATGGCTATCTTGATGACATCGCCACCGACAAAGTTCTGCAGTTCGAACGCGACTGGCTGGACTACCTGCGTAAAGAGGAATCTATCTTAAAGGAGCTGCGGGAAACCGGGGCGTGGCCCGACGAGCTGGTGGCGCGCCTGGAAACGGCGGTAAAAGCCTTCCGTAAGACCTACGAACTGGTTCCAGAAAAGAAACTGGATGCTATCGGTGGCGAGGCAGAAGCCGAGCACTCCGAGGAACAGATTGTGGCGCGCAGCTCCCGCAGCTAGAGCCTAGAGGAAGAAAGCAAAAGACATGGCAGGTTCGCAAAGAGCTCTGAAACAGCGCATCCGCTCTACCGAGACGCTGCAAAAGATTTTCCGTGCTATGGAAATGATTGCAGCCTCGCGAGTCGGCAAGGCGCGCGGAGCTGCGGAATCAATTACCACCTATGACTCCGCAATTGCCGCTGCGGTGGCGGCGGTTTCCGCGCACTCGTCGCTGAATCACCCCCTGATTACCGAACGCACCGATACCAAAAAGGTCGCGGTGTTGGCTGTTACCTCTGACCGAGGCATGGCCGGGGCATATTCCGCTGCTATCTTGCGGGAAACGGAACGTCTGATTGAGCGGTTGCACAATGAAGGCAAAGAGCCGGTGATTTATGTTTCGGGGCGGCGTGCCTTGAGCTACTTCAACTTCCGGGGCATTGAAATCGCCGCCTCGTGGACAGGTAACTCGGATCGCCCTTCGGAAACCAGAACCCAAGAAATCGCCCGACGTCTGTTAGGGGATTTCTTGGCTCCGGCCGACCAGGGCGGGGTCAGCGAACTATACATGGTTTACACCAAGTTCCGTTCCATGGTTTCTCAAGTCCCTCAGGTGCGCAAAATGCTGCCCATCAAGGTTATTGATCCGGACGAAGAAATCCAGATTGACGGCATGGGTTTGGCCGATATGCGCAAAGATTCGGTGCTGCCACTTTACGAGTTTGAGCCGAATGCCCACGAAGTCTTGGAAACCGTGATGCCGCTGTACGTGGAATCCCGAATTCGCGCCGCATTGTTGCATGCGGCGGCCGCCGAACTGGCCAGCCGTCAAAACGCGATGCATTCCGCCACCGACAACGCCCAAGACCTGATTAGCGGCCTGACTCGCGAGATGAACCAGGCACGCCAGGCCGAAATCACCACAGAAATCTCTGAAATCGTTTCCGGTGCGGATGCACTGAAGGAAACGAAGAAATAACCGCACAAAAACACTAGGAAACGCTGAGGAAAAACAATGGCTGAAGAGAAGAAAAACGGAACCGGGCGGATTGCCCGCGTGATTGGCCCGGTGGTGGATATCGAGTTTCCCCCCGACCAGTTGCCGGATATGTACAACGCCTTGATTGTCAACTACAAGGGCATGGGTGGCGAAGACCAGTCCATGACCCTGGAAGTAGCTCAGCACCTGGGCGACAATATTGTGCGCGCTATCGCCTTGAAACCTACTGACGGTTTGGTGCGCGGTGGCAAGGTAATTGATACCGGTGCTCCCATTTCAGTTCCGGTGGGGGACATCACCAAGGGACATGTATTCAACGTGACCGGGGACTGCTTGAACCTCAAGGAAGGCGAAACCATCGAGGTTAAGGAACGCTGGTCTATTCACCGTAACCCCCCGACCTTCGACAAGCTGGAATCCAAAACCCAGATGTTTGAAACCGGGATTAAGGTTATCGACCTGCTGACTCCCTACGTCCAGGGCGGCAAGATTGGCCTGTTCGGTGGTGCCGGGGTGGGCAAGACCGTGTTGATTCAAGAGATGATTCAACGCGTGGCTCAAGACCACGGCGGGGTATCCGTCTTTGCCGGGGTGGGCGAGCGTACCCGCGAGGGTAATGACCTGATTCACGAAATGGCAGACGCTGGCGTGCTGGATAAAACCGCGATGGTTTTCGGCCAGATGGACGAGCCCCCGGGGACCCGTTTGCGGGTAGCTTTGTCCGGGCTAACCATGGCCGAATACTTCCGCGATGTGCAAAACCAGGACGTGTTGCTGTTCATCGACAATATCTTCCGCTTCACCCAGGCTGGCTCCGAGGTTTCCACCCTGTTGGGCCGGATGCCTTCCGCCGTGGGCTACCAGCCCAACCTGGCTGACGAGATGGGTCAGCTCCAGGAGCGGATTACCTCGGCGGGTGGTCACTCGATTACCTCGCTGCAAGCGATTTACGTCCCGGCCGACGACTACACCGACCCGGCGCCGGCCACCACTTTCGCCCACCTGGATGCGACCACGAACCTGTCGCGTGACATTGCCTCGCGTGGCTTGTACCCGGCGGTGGATCCCTTGGCTTCGACTTCCCGAATCCTTGACCCGCGCTATGTCGGCAAAGAACACTACGAAGTCGCCACCCAGGTTAAACAGATTCTGCAAAAGAACAAGGAACTGCAAGACATCATTGCTATCTTGGGTGTCGATGAACTTTCGGAAGAAGACAAAGTCACCGTGGCTCGGGCTCGTCGTATCGAACAGTTCTTGTCCCAGAACACCTACATGGCCACAAAGTTCACCGGTATTGACGGGTCGACGGTACCGCTGTCCGAAACCATCGAGGCGTTCAAACGGATTTGTGAAGGGAAGTACGACCACATTCCGGAACAGGCCTTTTTCAATATTGGTGGTATCGAGGATCTCGAAGCTGCCTGGGCTAAACTCCAGAAGGAAATGTGATGTCCCTGAAAGTTGCAGTTGTCGACCGCGCCCATACCCTGTTCCAAGGCGAGGCGCACCAAGTGGTGGTGCCCGCAGCGAACGGCGACCTGGGGATTTTGCCGGGGCACCAACCCCTGCTGGTGGTGCTGCGTCCCGGCAAAGTCCGGGTCACGTCTAACGGGAAAACCCAGGAGCTAGCGGTCACCTCTGGTTTCGCCTCGGTTGATAACAACGCAGTGACGGTGGTTTTGGGCTCGGATCTTTCAGAATCGGATAACGGTTCTGGCGCCCCCCGTGATGCGCTTTCCGCGCCGCCCAACGCGAGCGGAGAATAGGGGTTTTCGTGGTAGATGTTGCGAGTTCCGTGGTTACGGTATTAGTCTTCATTTTGCTTGCTTTGAGTATCCTGGCGGTCTACTTTATCGCCCGCCTGAAGATTAAGGCCTTGAATGCGGGCTCGTTCAATGTGGCTTACCGGGAAAAGCCCGAAGATACCTGGGTGGCCGGCGTATGCCACTATGCCGAGGATTTACTGAAATGGTACCGGCTTTTCTCGCTGAAGTGGGGTTCTTCGGTGCGCTGGACGCGCCAGGATTTCGAAATTCTCAACTCTGAAGTACGCGAAGCCGATGGCGAGACGCTGGCGATTCTGCACTGTCGTGCCGGTCAGGCTAAACATGGTCAGATTGAACCCCCCGCTGATTTCTATCTCGCGATGGGGGTTCATGATTATTCTGGCTTGGTTTCCTGGATGGAATCTGTCCCGCCCCAGGCAGCTGAGGTTTTCTGAAAACGCCGGTATGACGGCTGGCACCTCATGAATCTGGCGTAACCAACGAAACCAACGAAACCGGCTAAGCCAACGTAACCAACAGAATCTCTGAATCTGGCGTAACCAACGAACCCGAAGCCACCGGCCGCCCCGCCGCAATCTGCGCCGGGCCTTTGCTAAACTAGGGCAATGCGTTTGGTAATCGCGGATTGCGAAGTCAACTATTCCGGGCGCCTCGACGCGCATCTGGCTCCCGCCCGCCGCCTGATTATGGTTAAGGCCGACGGTTCGGTGCTGATTCACTGTGATGGGGGCTCGTATAAGCCGCTGAACTGGATGAGTGCTCCGTGTCGCCTGGAGGTGATTCGGGGCGAAACTCCCGTTCATGAGGTGCCATCCCGGGAAACGGACGTAACGGGAATTGCGCCTCATGAAAACGCCGCTGGCGCGGCTGATTCCCAGCGTGACGACCCCGCCGCTGGCTCTACCGAAACCGGTGACGGCGCACAAACCTGGCGGGTGACCACCAAAAAGAACGAGACCCTGGTCATCGAGATTTCGCGGGTGTATTCCGATGAAACCTTTGGTCTTGGCATTGACCCCGGCTTGGAAAAGGACGGGGTGGAAAAACATCTCCAGGCGCTGTTGGCCGAACAAGTCGAAGCCGTGCTGGGGAAGGACTGGCGGCTGGTGCGTCGGGAATGGCCGACCCCGATTGGGCCGGTTGACCTGCTGGTTCGCGACCCCGAAGGACACCCGGTGGCGATTGAAGTCAAACGACGCGGCGAGATTGACGGGGTGGAACAGTTGACCCGCTATCTGGAACTGTTGGGACGCCAGCCGGAGTTGGCTGGGCTTACCGGGATTTTCGCGGCGCAAGAAATCAAAGCCCAGGCGCGTACCCTGGCCGAAGACCGGGGTATCCGGTGTGTTTTGCTTGACTATGATGCCCTGCGAGGGATGGATGACTGCATCAACCGACTTTTTTAGGTTTTTCAGCTTTAGCCTGGGGAAAACCTGGGAACTTTAGATTCCTGTCAGATTGTCCATTACAGGAAATATCTCGCATTAAGGCATCTACCAGCACTTTTATGTAAACTGAACGCCTGGTAAGTGACATTGTTATCACAAGCGACTAACGGGCCTTCACTTTTTTATCAGAATGCTCTATGGTTGTATTCAGCAACCAATCGGAAACGATTCCGTTGCCAGGGTCAAGAGAAGGGTCTCGGACTCACAGTTTTCCACAGATTTAGCAAGAAGGATTATCAAACATGAACAAAAAGTTTATTGGTTTCGCTTTGGCCGCGTCTTTAGTACTCCCCGGTTTGGCTGCTCCTACGGTAGCTTTTGCCGCTGACGACAACACCAATACTACGGTGGCTGCTATCACCACCGCCCCCGAAACTTTGACTCGTACCACTGCGGCAGAATACCTGGATCAAATCAACAATGCTATTGCAAATGTCCAGGAAGCCCAGAAAAACGATCCGCAGGCTGATTGGGGCAAGGAAATCAGTAAGTTGTTGTCCACGGCAGCGGAACTATCGCAGGTGATGGAATCAGTGGCGCAGCACGGTATGAATCTGGCTGATGCTGACCTCGAGATTGCTCGCGCCCAGCTAGTAGTAGAGATTGGTTCCACCATCAAGAAATCCTCCGATAACCTTCGCTACAAGATTCAAAAGGCACATGTGGAACTGGGCTTTGCGGTGACTCGTGCAATCATCCGCGTGGCCAATATTGGTGCCAAGACCCCGCAGTTGTTGGATTCCATCAAAGACTTGCAAGAAACCTACGAGCGGGTTTCGACCTATCCAGAACTCACCGCCACCAGCCGCGCTAACTTCTATATCAAGAACGGCTTGAACAAGTTTATCTGGAAGGTTCGCGTCGCCCGTGACAAGAACATCCTCGGCAAGAAGCCTTACAAGGTTTACCGCCAGTTGAACCGCGAAATCACCAAGGCGGTGGGCGTGTGGTTCCGGGCTCGCGCTACCGTACAGGATGTGGCTAATGCGGTGGAGCGTCTAGATAATGCTTACAAAACTGCGTTGAATTCCTAAAACGCTACTAATATCTAAGGGCGCTGTCTCGGCAGAGACGGCGCCCTTAGATTTTGTTCCCGCGCTTTACAACTAAGCTGCTGGGGGAAGGGGGTGTGGCCTTGGTGGAAAAAGAAAATTGTGGCAAAAACTAATAGACTTCTACCGGGGAAAATATCAGGCCGAAAACCTGCCTCAGCCCAGGAAGGAGACAAGCACCTCATGAACCAGCCGAAGTATCCCGGCGAAACCCAGGTTATCAACGGAAATGTGGCGGTGGCGCGCGTGATGAACCTGGTTTGCGGCGGGGTTATCGGCTATCCCATTACGCCTTCCACCGAAATCGCCGAGACCTTCCAACTCAATGTGGCGTCCGGCCAGAAAAACGTCTGGGGACGTCACCCGTTCTTTTTTGAACCCGAGGGCGAGCATTCCGCTCAATCCGGGGCGATGGGCGCGGCCTTGACCGGCGGGAAGTTTATTTCCAATGCTTCGAGCTCCCAGGGGATTCTCTATGCGATGGAATCCCACTATGTGACGGTTGGCAAGCGGATTGGTGGTTTCGTGCTGCACGTGGCCTCGCGGGTGGTGGCCAGGCATTCCCTGAATGTCATGGGCGGGCACGACGACGTGTATTCCCTGTTGCCGGCCGGTTACACGGTGTTGTTCGGGGCGAACCCAGAGGAAGCCGCCGACCTGGCTTTGATTTCCTATCGCACATCGTCGCTGAGCCTGATTCCGGTGGCGAACTGCATGGACGGGTTTTCGACCAGCCATATGCTCAGCGAGGCGCGGCTGCCCAGCGCGGACTTGGTCAAGGAGTATCTGGGCGACCCGGCCGGATACATTCCCTGTCCCACCGTTGCCCAGGAGGTGCTGTACGGTGCGGCGGGGCGGGTGGCACAGTTTGAGGGGTATCTGGCGAAACATCGAGCTTGCTTGTCACGAGGTGCCAGGGAGGTTATCGACGCTTTGTTGGAGACCCGCGCGGCCGACTGTGAGGCGGATGTGTCCGGGGAATTATTCGATGCGGAAATCGCCCCGGAATTGCCGGCCGCGACATTGGCGGCCTGGCGGCGCCAATGGGTGAATGCCCCGGTGAAAGGCACCCGGAAACTGGTTCCCGCGCTGGTGGATTTGGATAATCCCGGGATGACGGGCGGGGTGCAAAACCAACCGGATTTCCAGGCCGGGGTGGCTGACCATCGTACCCACTTCGTGGCGGATGTGCCGCAGCTGGTGCGCCGAGCCATGGCGGAATACAATGCCTTGACTGGGCGGGACTATGCACCCTTGAAGTGTTTTGACACCAATGATGCGGATTATATTTTTGTGGGCTTGGGCTCCATTTGCGAAGATGTCCAAGCGGTTTTGCCGCATTTGCGCCGGCTGGGGCTGCGGGTTGGGCTGGTGCAGGTTGTTTTGCTCCAACCCTTTCCGGAGGCGGAGTTGGTGGCGGCGTTGCGCGGGGCGAAACATGTCACGGTTTTGGAACGTTCTGACCAGGCAGCTTTGGCCAAGTTCGTGGACAGTGCCTTGGTGAAAGCTGCCCAAAACGCGGTGGCGGCTGCTCGTGGGCAAGACCCGCGTTTCCCGGGGATTGCGGCCGTGGACACCGCCGCGCTGCCGCTACTTTCGACGGGGTTCTTTGGGATTGGTGGCCATGATGTGCAGCCGCGACACTTGATTGGTGCCGCGAAAGCGATGGCCACGGGCACGGCTGCCCCCGAGTTCTACCTTGGTTCGACCTTCTTTGATCCGGCTGCCACTGGGGAGTTGCGGGTCATCCAGGACAAACTGCGCCGGGCCTATCCCCAGACCGAGCGTATGGCTTTGCAGCTGGAGGATAATCCGCCTGACCTGTTGCCCCCTCAAACCTTGCGGATTCGTTTCCACTCGGTGGGGGGATATGGCACGATTGCCACGGGTAAGCTGCTGGCCGATATTCTGGCCGAAGTGCTGGGGTTGTATTCCAAGGCGGCGCCGAAGTATGGTTCGGAGAAGTCTGGAGCTCCCACGAATTATTATATCACACTTGGTCCGGAGCCGATTAAAATTACCAACGCCGACTTGGAAGACGTCGAGATTGTGGTTTCCCCCGATCACATGGTGTTTGCTCACGATAATCCCTTGCGAGGCTTGCGCCCGGGGGGCACGTTCATCATACAGTCCCGGGAAACCCCGGAGGATTTCTGGGCGGGTTTGCCGCCGATTGCCCGCGAAACGATTCGGGCGCGGGGGCTGAATGTGTTTGTGCTCGATGCTTTCGGGGTGGCTAAACGCCACGCCCCCACGACTGCCCTGCAAACCCGCATGATGGGGGTGGCTTTCATCGGGGCAATCGGGGCGAAAGTCGACCGGATTGCTGCGGGAGCCTCTGAAGCGGATATGTTGGCAAAGATTCGCGAGCAAATTGAATATAAATTCGGCAATAAAGGTGCCCAGGTGGTGGCGGCAAACCTAGAGGTTATTGCCGAGGGCGCGGCCGCCGCCCAGCGGGTCGACTGGGAGCGTTTCGATGCGGCGGGGACTGCGGTGGCGCAAGACGCGACCCGCACCCGAAAACCACTGTCGATTTCAACCCAGATGTGCCAGCGCGGCTGTCCGGCGCTGACCAATGGACTGTTCAACCAAGATTACTTTAACAAAACTGTGGCCGAGCCGTTCACGCGCGGCAAAATCAGCGAGGCACCAGTTTATCCCGGCGCGGGCTTCTTTATGCCCCCCGCGTCCTCGGCAGACAAGAACAAAGGCCTGTTTCGACTGCAAATGCCGGTGTTTCACGCGGATACCTGTACCGGTTGTATGGAATGCGCGCTGGTCTGCCCGGATGGGGCGATTCCGAACACGGTTTTCACCATGGACAGTCTGCTAGAGATGACCCTGCGCGAAGCGGGGGACCCGGCCGCGCCGCTGTTGCCCCAAATCAGCGCCATTGAGGCGGCAATGCGGGAAAACCTGTTGGGTCGCAAGGATCGCCCTGGCCTCGCCCAGGTTTTCCGCGAGGCCACCGCCGTGGTGTTGGGGGTTCATGAGGAGCCATCCGCAGACTCGGGCGATGCGCTTGAATCCGCGCCGAATATTCAAGACCCACAGATTCTGGCGGCCGTGGATGCGGTGGCGGGCGTGTTGGAAAGCTATCCGGTGGCACAA
Organism: Mobiluncus mulieris ATCC 35243; assembly: GCF_000160615.1. Classification (GTDB taxonomy): domain Bacteria; phylum Actinomycetota; class Actinomycetes; order Actinomycetales; family Actinomycetaceae; genus Mobiluncus; species Mobiluncus mulieris. The sequence goes on from NZ_GG668518.1 coordinate 136,222, forward strand.
ACCCGGCCTTTCTTTGATGTGCCCGAAAAAAAGCACCCCGGTTCCGGCGTGCTCTTTGCTGCCACCGTTGACCCGTGGAAATGCACCGGATGCCTGGAATGTGTGGCGGTGTGTGCGCCGGGCTGTCTGCAGCCTGTCGACCAGGATGCCGCCGTGTTGACGCAAGCCAAAGAACGTTTTAGCTACCTGGCGAAACTGCCGAATTCCCCCGACGAGGTCAGCGACCCGACCAGCGGGCCGACCCTGGATTTGAAGCGGATTTTGCTCAATCACGACAACTATTACGCCACGATTGGCGGGCACGGGGCGTGCAAGGGCTGCGGCGAGGTCACGGCGATACGCCAAACCATGTCGCTGGCCAACGAGATTAATCGCCACCGGGTACAAAACCACCGCGCAGAGCTCGAAGATTTGGTTTCTGGCCTGCGCGCCTGGCTGGCCGGAACAGTGCAAGAACCCGTGCTAACAGGCATAGGTGCCGCTGACCCGGTGGCGAGCGAGGACGCCCCCCCGGACACTGCGACTCTCGATAGTGCGGCTAGCGTGGCCAGCCCGGCCGAACTGGACCCGGCGGGCGACCCTGCCCTGCGGGAGCTAGCCGCCGCAGCTTTGGCACGCCTGGAACACCGCCTGTACCGATTTGAGGGCCCGGGCGGGGGCAGGGGACCGGCCGGTACAGTGGTCGCGAACTCGACGGGATGCTCCAGCGTGTATGCTTCCACCACGCCGTACAATGCCTACCAGGAGCCTTGGGTAAACGGCCTGTTCCAAGATGCCCAACCTCTAGCCAAGGGGATTTTTGAAGGTCTGGCAGCCGATTTGACGGCGGATGTGTTGGCAATGCGCCAAGCACGCGCGATTCTAGGCGGAGCGACGGATTCGGGGCAAATCCCTCATGACCCCCCGCAATGGCAGAAATTCACCCCGGAAGAACTGCAACTTATGCCCGCCGTAATGAGTATCTCTGGCGACGGGGCGGCGTATGACATTGGCTTCGGAGCCTTGAGTCGCATACTGTCCAGCGGCACTCCGCTGAAAATGCTGGTGTTGGACACGGGGGCGTATTCCAATACGGGCGGCCAAGCCTCCACCGCGTCCCTGGAAGGACAGGATGCGGATTTGTCACGGCACTCTAAGTACCTCAAGGGTAAGGACGAACAGCGCAAGGAACTAGCGCTGTTGGCCGCGATGCACCCCGGAGTACTGGTGGTTTCCACCACCCCGGCTTTCCAAATGCATTTCCTAAAGAACGTGTCGCGAGCCATGAGCCAAGTGGATTATCCGGCGGTGATTGATGTGTACACGCCATGTCAACCAGAGCACGGTATCGGGGACGACCAGGCGGCGGATCATTCCAAGTTGGCCGTGAAATCGCGGGTTTCGCCCCTGTTTGTACACGAACCGGCGGGGGCAGATTTCCCGGATAGGTTCCTGATTGACGGCAACCCGGAACCCAAAAGTCTGTGGGCACGTCACAAGATCGCTTATGTGGACGATGCCGGTGCGGCAAAGAACCTGCAAACGGTCTATACCCCAGCGGACTTTGCTTTCACCGAAGGCCGGTTCCGCAAGCATTTCACGCTCTTGCCCCCCGACGCCCCAAATCCCACGCCTATCGCGGATTTCATCGAGCTGCCTGAAACAGAACGCGGGGAGGCCACGCCGTTCATCTACGCCACGAATCACGAGGGGCACCTCGTGAAATATCAAGCATCCCCACAGATGGTACGGCTGACCGAACAGCGCAAGGAGTATTGGCGCTTCCTGCAGTACCTGGCCGGGCAAGACCTGGCGGAGCTGCGCAAGACCAACGAAAAACTGGAGGCCGAACTCGCTAAACTCCAAGCCCCCGCCGAGGAAAACTAAGGTTTTATCCCCACTTTGAATTACCGAGCCAAATCAAAGTAAGATTGAAACCTACGCGCGAGTGGCGGAATTGGTAGACGCGCAGGATTTAGGTTCCTGTGTCTTTGACGTAGGGGTTCAAGTCCCCTCTCGCGCACTTTTGTTTGCTCAGGCGCGTGCTGTGTGTTACGTGGTTAGGCGCTACGGCTAAAACGGCCAATCGTGGCCGTTTTTTAACGCCTCCGCACTGTTACTGCGCCGTTGTGTGGCTTCGCCACGCGGCGCAGCCCGCTCTCGCGCACTTTTGTTTGCTTAGGCGCGTGCTGTGCGTGTTACGTGGTTAGGCGCTACGGCTAAAACGGCCAATCGTGGCCGTTTTTTAACGCCTCCGCACTGTTACTGCGCCGTTGTGTGGCTTTGCCACGCGGCCAAGCGTCGCACCACAAGCGCCTCATGAAACTGAGCCACCAAGTGGGCACCCGCCGTGCCGAGCGGCAACTTTTCGAGACCCTAAATCGAAACGGCGCAAACCTCGCTGAGACGCGGCAACGGCCGCGGTTTCGCCGGGGGAGTGGCACGTTTCGCGGCGGCTACCAGCACGGATACGGGGGGCTCGGGTTCCCAACTGAAGGCTTGCAACGGCGCCTTGCCCGCAAGCGTTCCGGTCAAGGCGCGGTTGGGGGCGGCGAACCAGGCGGCGGCTTCGATTCCGTTGACACCGCGTGAATCGAGGACATCCAAGACTGGCGGCAACCCGTGAATGCAGGCTTCGTAAATCTCGGGGGCTTCGAACTGCCACACAGGGTAAATCCACTTGTTATCCAGGGTTTGGAACCCCAAAATCCGTTGGTCTTGCACGGCTTTATGCACGGCTTGCCGCGAGATTCCCAGCCAGTCGCACACGGCTCCGGTGCGGCACACGGCTCCGACTTGCTCGCTGAGCGTGGTGGGGGTGTCCAGAATCGCCTGGGTCAGTTTCAGGGCGTGTGCGGCTTGTTCGGCGGTGAGGGACGCGGCGCGGGGACGTTTCAGCAGTTGCTGGCGCAGCTCTGCTAGGAAGTCGCTTTCGATGCTGGTCAGGGTCTCGCGGCGCATGTTTCCTCCTTTGGGGTGGGTTCATGAGGTGCCACCAGGCAATCCGCCTTAGAACAAATACATCAGCTTGTCTGGCAGCATCACGGCTATTATCAAGATTATCAGCAGGAACACGGCTATGGTCAGCAGCCACCGCTGTTGTGTCCAAAATTTGCGGAACCCGGGTGGCAGCCAGGGCAAATGTCCCAGTCGCATCAGCGCGGCTCCCAGGTGAATCCAAATCAGTATCGTGGCGCCCCACACCAGCAGGCAAAACGGGCACAGCGTTCGAAAGAAAGTCACGGATTGTTGCAAAAAGAAGAATATCAAGGCGAGGGAAGCCGTCAATCCGGTTTCTATCAGCAGCGGCAGCCAGCGCGGCAGTCGTCCGCCCCACCAGGCCAGGAACACCCCGGCTAGCCCGGCATACAGTCCCACTCCGACCAGCGCATTTGGTATGCCCAGCAGCAAGTGTGCCTGCCAGCTCATCAGCGAGGAGGAACATCCTATCAGCGGGTTTAAATCGCATCCCAGTCCGCTACCCGGGTTGCTCAGATGCGTTATTTCAGATAAAACCAGTTCCGCGCTGGCGGCGAGCGCCACCAGAGTGGCTCCCACCAGCAGTCCCACCGTCTTCGTTGTCGGTCTTTCTGGATACCCTGTGTTCTGATTCATGTTTGCATCTTAGCTTATCCGCAGTTTAACCCCGAGATTTCAGTGTAAACACTTCAGTTTGTGTCGCGCGATTTAATCAGGTAGACTTTAGTGTCGTTGCCCCGGTAGCTCAGTCGGCAGAGCGTCTCCATGGTAAGGAGAAGGTCCAGAGTTCGATTCTCTGCCGGGGCTCGCTTGCCGCTAGTGCCCGGCTACGCGGCGCAGAACGCGGCGGGGTAGCTCAGTTGGTGAGAGCGCACGACTCATAATCGTGAGGTCGAGGGTTCGAATCCCTCCCCCGCTACGAACCGGCCGGTTCGGGACACGCTAGGAATAAAGGATTACTACAGTGGCTGCTAAGTCTAAAGATATTCGCCCGAAGATTACGATGGCTTGCACGGTGTGCAAGGAACGCAACTACATCACGAAGAAGAACCGTCGCAACACGCCGGATCGCTTGGAGCTCAATAAATATTGCCCGCGTTGCAAAAAGTCTACTTCGCATAAGGAAACCCGCTAGGTTCCGCTGGTTCCTGGGTTCAAGCCGCCGTGAGGCGGCTTTTCCTGTTTAATCTCCTCGGTTACGTTGGTCGCACGGCTTCATGAGGTGCCATCGCGGACACATAAGCGCTTTGCTAAGGTAATACCTTTCCTAAATCCCCGGGTCAGGGGCTTATCCCGTTATAAAGCATTCTCAATGAGGGGCTTATGCGTCCATCATCAGATAAGCCCCTCATGAACCCCAT
>NZ_GG668518.1:141889-144982 GCF_000160615.1 Mobiluncus mulieris ATCC 35243
GTTTACCCTAATTTTGACGATTGTCCTGTGGGTCAATGTCTTGTGCCGCTTGTTCCTGTATATGTCGTGCTGGATTGCGAACCCTCCGGCGGCTCCCGCTCCGGAGAGGGACTTTCCGCAATTTTCCGAGCGCCCAAATTTCGTGACTGTTTCAGCTCCCACCAGCCTGTTTTGGCCTCACGATCCGCTCTCCGGTCGAATCTGGTCGCTTGCCCAGGAAGAAGCCGCTTGGCGTCTGTCTCAGCAGGTCATCTGGAGCCACCAGGACCAGTCTCATCGTTTTGCTACCGCTGCCGAGAAACACCACCTGTCGGGACGCCCTGTTGCCCCGAGTGTGATGTCTCAGAAACTGATTCGGAGGTAACCCATGAAAGTAACCACAGTTAATGTCAATGGTGTCCGGGCGGCTTTCCGTAAAGGATTTGGGGACTGGCTGGAAAATGACGATTCAGATTTGTTGTGCCTGCAAGAAGTACGCGCCACTCCCCAAGACACACAAGACTTGTTTGGTCCGGCTTGGGACGTGCACGTGTGGCCCTGCCGGGTGAAAGGTCGTGCCGGGGTGGCGCTGGGGGCACGACGTGATTCCGACTGGGAGATTGGTCAGCTTACCGAGGGTCTCCCCCCGGATTTGTATGCGGAGGTCGGTGGGGAACCGGATGTGGATTCCGGACGCTGGTTGGAGGCTGCCATTCACGAACCTCAGGGAACAACATTTACCCTGGTAAGCGCCTATTTGCATTCCGGGGAGTTGCGCACGGAAAAGCAGGAACAAAAGATTGCATTCCTGCATCGAGTTGGCGAACGGGTGCAGCAGCTGAGCGCGCGCGCTATGGCGGGAGCGGGCTCCGATACTCCGCAGGAGGCCCTGATTTGCGGGGATTTCAACATTGTGCGTACTGCCCGGGACATTAAAAACTGGAAACCTAATCACAATAAGACCTCCGGGGTCATGGATGAAGAGATTGCGTTCTTAGACGCATGGATGGCAGACACACTGTCCGGGAGTAAGAGACTGCCTTGCGTAGACGTAGGACGAGCCCTCGCCGGGGACACGGACGGACCCTATACCTGGTGGTCGTGGCGCGGTAAGGCTTATGACAATAACGCGGGCTGGCGTCTGGATTATCACATGGCTACCCCCGGTCTGGCAGGGCAAGCCCAATCGGCTGCGGTGTATCGCGCCCCGGCTTATGATGCCCGTTTCACGGATCATGCCCCTGTCACGGTAGCTTACGACTTTCCGGAGTAATTCCCACGTCTCCAGCCTGCATTCAGAAATATTCTCTGAATTTCTGAAAAATTTCTAATCGCGCGGGATAACTGACGATAGAATGTATGTAGGTGGTGTTAATCGCCTGGGAAATGCCTAAAGAACTGCCCGGCGAATGAATTAGAAAGAGATGATTAAGACGAAAATTTTTCAATGTGATTCCCGGTTATTAACTCGTTTCAGTAACCGCGCTTTAGTGATTGGCTCCTCAGCTACTTTGACCCTGGGACTGGGCATGGTCGGTATTGCCCCGGCTGCTTTTGCAACCGAAACAACTATTCCCCCCACGGATGAAATTTCTTCCCAACAATCCGATGCGGCGCCCACTTCGGTTCCAGACCCGACACCCAGCGTCACTGCTACTCCCGTCGCTCCAACTACAGAGACTCCGGCAACGCCCGCTCCGGCAGAGCCAAGCGACCCTGCCTTCACGGTCAAAGACGTTGCGGACAGTGAAATTCCACAGCTGGATTATGGCGACTTCGGATTTAAAAGTATGTATGGCGATGCCCTGGGGAAACTCTCTGTGGACAAAGACTACACGACCCAGCACGATGACACTCTAAAGGTAGACTCCGGGGATACCCTGGATATTAAAAGCAATCTGGATGTCACCGTGGGACTGCAAGCACTGGAAAACTGGCAGGAAAAAGTTAAGCGAGTTAAAGACGAGAATCTGACATACGGTGAAGCCGATTCCAACTTTCAGACGATTATTTTGGTTCCGGAATACCTGGAAATGCCCAGCGACCCGCAGTCTTACAAACTGGAGCCTCAAGGCGGAGACAAACCGTTGTACCGGATTGTCAGCGTGTTACGTTCCGAAAAACGGCTGGCTATTACTTTGGCGTTGAATGAGTTTTATAAAACAGGAGATAGTAAAAAAGGCGCCTACTCGCGTCTGAAGGACGGCTTCAAGGCCTACGCAAATAAACCGCTGGGCTTGGTTATCTCTGGAGTCAAGGTTAAGGACCACGTTGCCTCCGAAAACCAGGCTACGTTGGAGTTCCGCACTACAGGATACCTGTCCATCGGCGGATTTAGCAGCACAAATCGACGTGAAAAAGCGATGTATTTTGGTGGTTTCATGGGAGGACTGTCTAGGTCTTGGTATACCCTGCAAGGCCAGGAAGAGGGCAATCTCATCGGGAACGGCACCGATTCCACTCGCCCCCAGAGTCAGGGTATTTCCTTAACTATGGACATCAAGCCGAAGCCCGCTCCGCCAAACCCCGTGAATCCAAATTCACCGGTCACTCCGGATACGCCGAGTGTTGACCCAGATCCCATTCCGGGAGGGGCTGCAGTCCCTCCCAACGAGCCTGAGCCTCCGGTCGCAGGGGTTGTCACCACGCCGACTGAGCCGCAGCCTCCAGTGGCGGGCGTTGTCGCTACCCCGACTGAGCCGCAGCCTCCAGTCGCGGGAGTTGTCGCTACCCCGACTGAACCGCAGCCTCCGGTCGCGGGAGTATTTACTCCGGCTGCGCCCCAACCCCCGGCAGTGCAGAGTCCCCATAAGGCTTTGGCGACTACCGGTTCGTCTGCCGAAACGCTGGCCGGCGGAGCCATGATTGTGTTCCTCACTGGCGGAGCCCTGATGGTCGCGTCTCGGCGCCGGGCACGTCGCTAGCAGCTGACCTCATAAACAGTGTTCCCGGTCGGAAACCGACCGGGAACACTGTTTAAATTAAATTATGGGAATAACTACGCCAGTCCGGCTGCGCGTTCCGCCGCTTCGACCACGTTGACCAGCAGTAGCGCCCGGGTCATGGGTCCAACCCCGCCGGGATTTGGCGTCAACCAGGCCGCCACCCGATCCA
>NZ_GG668518.1:146325-177120 GCF_000160615.1 Mobiluncus mulieris ATCC 35243
TAAAAACAGTGTGGGGGACACCGTAGGCGCCCCCCACACTATGAAGCTATATCCTACTTAGCCTCAGTGGTACCAGCGTTTTGATGAGTCACAGCACGACGCTTGTTGATAATGGCCAGCAGGATAGCGCAAACCATACCAATCGCCGTGACGCCGGCGGTAATCAGGAACACCCAGTGGTATGCCCAGTATTCCTGGCCTTTGAAATCGTCCAGGAACTTCCCGTTCATTTTGTTGGCCCAGAACACGGCCGCATAGGCCAGGAAGGAGCCCACCGCCATAGCGCCACCATTAATCTGCTCCGGCAGATGTAGCTCCGCAATAGGTGCCAAAATCACAGCCTTACCCAAGAACACCCCGAAGGAGGTGACAATCAGCAGCAGGATGGCTGGCCACATAGCGCCGGGGTTATTAGGCAGGAAGAATACGACGATGGAGGCTACCATCACGGTGCCCAAGGCCACTGCCATCATCACTGTCGAGGATTTGAACACGTAGTCGGCCAGGAAACCGGATACCAGCCCGGCCAGAATCCCCACGGCGGCGGTGTTGAAAATCCCGAAGATAGCTGATACCCCGTCGGAAATGTGGTACACCTTAATTAGGTACGGGGCGGATGACCAGAACATGTTGATGTATCCCCAGTACAGGCACAGCGCGGCGACACCGGCCAGCCATACCCGAGGAATGGCCAGCACTTTCAACAGGCCTTTGAGCGCGGCCATGTTGTCCGAGGTTTTTTCTTCGTGGGCGATGGCATTCTTGGGGACGAACTTCAACAAGCACAGCACCAGCGGAATCAGCAACAGGGCATATCCAACCCCGAACCCGACCATAATTTCGTTGACAGCCTTAGGAAAAATGGTAATCAAGGTGACCACGATGATGTTCATCAGGAACTCGGCGGCGCGGCGAATAGTTTCCAGCAGACCCATCGCCATGCCGCGTCCTTCAGTGTCGGAGTCTTTTGACATATATGACACACCGTTGACTACGGCCGGCCAGCCTATGGCATCCCATACCCCCCAGGAGGCGGCGATAATCACCATTCCGGTGTACCCAATCGGGGCTAGCCACAGCAGTAGGAAGGTCACCAGGCGCCACACCGACCAGACCAGCAGGATGTTGCGAATCGTGAAGCGGTTGTTAATCCACCCGGCGGGCACATACAGGAACATGGCGATACCAATCCACGACCACAGGGTGCCGTATTGCTCATTAGTTAACCCCAGAGCGTTGGTCATGGGGATAATCAGTGAGCCTTTGAAGGCTTCGAAAGAGGAGTACACCAACTGCCCGGCCATAACTACGGTGAGGAAGCCGGCAATGGTGTGGCGGCGCAGGAACACTGGCCATTTACTGGATTTCGTTGCGTCAGTCATGTTGTTTTCTCCGTTCTTCGTTGAATTGACTTGCGTTGTTTGTGTGGGGTGGCGCGAGTTGCGTTTTTCTCGGCTTCACGAGGTGCCATCATGGACACTTAAGCGCTTTGCTAAGGCAATACCTTTCCTAAATCCCCAGGTCAGAGGCTTATCTCGATATAGAGATACCTGTTTTTCGGCCTTATGCGTCCATAACCGAAAAAGCCCCTCATGAACCGCTAAATCTACTTAGCGTGTCGCGCGGCGACGAAACGGTCGGCGATATCGGTGAACACCCCGGTCGCGCCCCAGTTGAACAGCTGGTTGGCACGGGCGATGTCATTCACTGTCCACACGTTGACTCCGAAGCCGGCCTGGCGGAAAGCCTGCACCTTTTCGCGGGTCAACCCGGTGTCCTCGGGGTGAATATAATCCGCCCCTACCAGTTCTAACAGGCTCTTCCAGTCGTCATAGAGCGCACAAGTCTCGTAGAGACATCCGACCGGCAGCTTCGGCGCTTTTTCCTTGAGCTTCGCCAGCAGCACGTGGTTGAAGCAGGAAATAATCACCTGGCACTTATTGGTATCGAGCTTTTCCAATTCGGCCAGCAGATTGTTAATCAGCATCAGGGTCATTTCTTTGCCGGCTTCATTTGACTTTACTTCGATATTACAGTTCATCCCGGTTTCATTCATGAACTGGATTAGTTCGCTCAACCGGGGAATCCGCTCGCCGCGAAAATCCGGGGCGAACCACGACCCGGCATCAATATGATCCAAATCGGCCGCACTCAAGCCGTAGTAGCTGCCCGCCCGGTCGGTGGTGCGATCCAGGGTGGTGTCGTGGCAGATAATCACGGTGCCATCTCCCAGCACGTCCACGTCGGTTTCCATCCAGGTCGCACCGCGCTGGTGCGCCAGGCGGAACGCCGCCATGGTGTTTTCGGGGGCTTCTTGGTTGAGACCGCGATGTGCAAAAATCATTTCAGTGTCTGACATGTTTTGTCCTCTTTTCTTGTTGATAAAGATGTCAGCTGGCAGCACCACTGCTGTCCAGTTGTCGAAACAATCGGCATCTATTCTATGACGGTGCATGAGGTGCCATTTGGGACTTGTGCCGCTGCGTCCACATCTGCACATCTTTACGCTCGGTGCAGTGCCTGTTGGGAAAATGCTCATAGCCACAGCGTGGCTCCGGGATGCCACCCCATTAGCAGGCACGGGGCATTATAAAGGTAAGCCTCGTATCTGTACGCTGCATCCAAATATCCGGGTACGCTGAGCCGTATCGCATTGTATCGATTTCTGGCTTCATCTAAATTAGCCGTTACCCACAGTTTGGGCTCAAAGCTGTCTAGGGGGTAACTAGTACGTCTAAATGCTGGATATTGACGGCATAAATTTACCCAGTCTGAATAAGAGTTAATGGTATAAATATTTATATTATCTGTTTCTGCTGGAGAACCCGCTACTGCCCTCCATTTACCGGGAGAAATCTCGTACTCATCCATCAGGAAAGGCAACCAGGATTTACTTTCTTCTTCGTACCATCCAGGAAGTGTCACCTGAAAAGGCTGCATAGCCTCTGCAGCCCACCAGGAGGGGACATAATTAGAATCATTATTTTGAACTAAATTCTCATAATCATGCGTAATTAATTGACTGCTATCGCGTGTCCCCATCAAGAAAGCTTGCATATTCGGATGAATGTTAGCGAATACTTCTTGAGCTAAACCCAGTGTCCTCTCTGATATTGAAGAATAATGGTAAAAGTGCTCCCATAACCCCCAGGGGTATGTCTCTAGGAAATCTTGCAGCAGCTTTCTAGATGTACCAAATGTTCTAGGTGTCAGTTTATTCGCTTCTTGTTCCGCTGCTTTAAGTGCTTTTTCATCACCTTCTATGAAATCTTTAAAAAAGCGTATTTCGTTGGTGGTACCTATCTTCTCACCTATCTGGGATTCTAGGATGCTCAGCACCAAAAGAACCCCAAATGGGGTGTACTGATGGAATCTAGCGGAATTTACGAACAGGACACACCCTCTTTTTCAGTTGAGCTGTATAGCATAATTTTGCATCCATATTTATCAATAATAAAGTGAGTATTTACAGCTCTCCAGTCATGCTTTTTGTAACCGTTGCATTTACGTGCAACACCTCTGTGCTTGAACTTGTGTGTATTGTATGCTATTCCTGTGTGTTCAGTAGGGCTTCCCCATCCAAAAAGCCAGTGTCTGCGAAATAAAACAGTATCGATTTGCATATACTTAGCCGTGCTGGTACACTCCGTTTTCGGTTTGTTTCCAATATATTTTCCCCCATAGAAGAGCGGAGGTGAATTTGTTGAGTGCCTGAGTCGTAAATCCTCACTTATGCTTTCATATTGTACGCCTTTAGTGCTGTGATTTATCTCCGTACCGGCTGCTGTACCAGCTGTGAATGTGAAAGCGATACTAACAGGGCTAGTGTAGTCGAAAGTTTCTTTAGCATTTGCTACCCCCTGCCCAGGGCATCTGATTACTACTGTTGGCGTTTCATAGCACTATACTGATTACCGGAATCGAATTCAAGTTCACGACATGCCTCAGATTGTTTGAGCGCGAAAGCAGACTGGTGCCTCACTTGTTTTTGAGCGCGAAAAACGGTTTTTGTCTCAAATTGAGGCGTTTGGAGATGGTAAACCAGGTCTTGCAATCGTTGAGGTCTTGCGAAGGTCATGAAATGCGTCAGTTGGTCATGCTGCAGCTCATATTGCCGTCACCAAACCCTTTCATGCCAAAAAGAAACAAATATTTCGCGCTCAAAGTTATGTGAGGCACTACGGTTCACGTTGCCAAATATGGGGTAATGTGGTTCGATGTGTGTTTTTCCGGTTTCGCTGCTCACAGTTTTTAAATGTTTTTGGGGTCTGCCTCTCGGCAGACCCCAAAAACATTTAAGAGTGGCTCAAAACCTACTTCAACAGGCCTTTCACGGTATCCACCACGGTGTCGCTGATCACCATAGCTCCACCCAGAGCCTTGAACTTGCCCTCCAGTGCCGAATTCGCCTGGCGTGCGGCCTTCAGATAGGCCTCGACCTCGGCGGGAACCGTGTCGGCTTTCACCAGCAGCACCGGTCCGGCTAACTCGGCTTTGTTGTCAATAAAACCAGCCACAGTGGCATCGGCTGAAGCCGTGCCGTTAGCGACATAAACCGCCTTGGCATTGCCGCCAGAGGGGAAGGCCGTCTTCGCAATCTCCAGGGCGGTCTGGTAGCGGTCGTTACCGGCGATACGCGAGGTCTTGGCCCCGCCGCCTCCCATCGCAGCCTGAATCAGCTGCTTGACCTTGTCGCTGTTCTTGGCGCCTTGCACATCTTTAAAGGTATCACTAACCTCTCGATAGGTGTTCTTGGCCTTTTCCAAAGACAACGCGATTCCGGCCTTTAACACTGCAGCATCAGCGGCTCTCTTTTCCTTTTCAGCCTGAGTCAAATTCTCTTTCGCTTGAGTCTTATCGGATTCGATGCCTTTCTTGTCTTTGCCAGCCTCGTCCTTGGACTTGTCGTCCTTCTTCTGGTTCGGATAGGCCGCACCCTTGGTTTCATCGGCGTGCTTCGTGGCCAATTCCAGGGACTTTTCAAATCCCATGAAAGTCGCTACGCCGTGGCCATCTACGGTGGCCAGCATCTGGGCTTTAGCCTTGGCCTCAGCCAGGCTGCCATCACTTGTGGCACCGTCAACCTGGAAAATCCGCTTGTCGCAGTCGTTGCTGACGTCACTAGGCAGTACTCGTGGGAAAGTCATCTCGACATTGGCCTTCAGCGCGGCTTTCTTTTCCGCCTTTTCCTTGTCGTCTTTGCCTCCATCCGCAGCCACGCACCCGGAATCCATGAATTGGTTCAGATTGACGTCCTTGGCCACAGTGAACCATCCCTTCAGCTGCATTTTGGCTTCGCGAAGTTCCTTGGCTAAATCAGCGGTGACCTTCTTTACCGCCGCATCCTGGCTTAGCCCGCCGCCGGATCCATTCACCCGGGATGCCGCATTCAACTCGTCTGTCTTCACTGCCCTGGCACCACCCAAAGCAACAATCTCAGTGGGCTTCAAACGCTTGATTTCCGCGACCGTGGAGGAAGGCAGGCTCCCGGATCCGTCAGTCAACAAGATAGGAGCATTGTCGGGAATAGTGCCACCCGCCAAGGCATCCACCAAGGTCATCCCGTTTGCCAAATAAACCTTCGCGGCGGTTTGGTTGTTGGTCAAGGCCTTAGAGATTTCCACGGCGGTCTCGAAACGGTTCGCTCCGGAAATCCGCAGGATGTCCGCATTGCCCGCCACGGCTTTAACGGTGTCATCTGACACGGCACCGACGCCACCCAAAACCACAACATGCTTGGCTTTAAGCTGCTTAATCTCGGCAGCCACGGCTTCTCGTGTCCTAGACCCTTCGTTTACCAGCAGCAACGGGCCGTTCTTAAGTTTGCCCCCGGCCACCGCATCGGCCTGGTTGTCGCCGCGTGCCAGGTAGACCACGTCGGAGGTCTTAAACTCGTCGGCAATCTGGATGGCGGTGTCGTAGCGGTCGGTTCCGGCCAGCCGGTCGGCGGTGCTCGCGGCCACGGCGGTTGCGGGTGCTACTAGCGCGGTCACGGCCAGGGTGGCGCCCAAAGTCAAAAATTCTTTTCTCATGGTGCTCCTTTCGGTTGGGGACGTTGGTTTTGTCCGGTGGCTCAAACGGGTTCATGAGGTGCCTCCCGTGATTTGAGCCTCTATTTTACGTATGTAGCTGGACTGCTGATTCTTACAGGGACGCTGCTAGACTGGAGCGGTGATTGAAATGGCATCTCATGAAACCGAAATAACCCGACCGAACGAAACCGACACCCGCGCCACCCTGCGTGCCGCGCGCGAGACCTCCGACCGTATCTGGCAGGACATCAAGGAAGGGCGCACGGAAAAATACCGGATTCTCACCGGGGATCGCCCGACCGGGTTTTTGCACATCGGGCACTATTTCGGCACCCTCAAAAGCCGGGTGGAGCTGCAAAATCTGGGTATAGACACGACCGTGTTGATTGCTGACTACCAGGTAATTACTGACCGGGACAATATCGGCAATGTGCGCGAATACGTGTTGAACCTGGTGGCGGATTACCTGGCGGCGGGGATTGACCCCGCGAAGTCCACGATTTTTTGCCACTCGCAGGTGCCCGCTATTCATGAGATGCTAGTCATCTTCCTGTCTTTGGTCACCGAAGCCGAGCTGCATCGCAATCCCACGGTGAAAGCAGAGATGGAGGCGGCTCAACGGCCGATGACCGGGTTGCTGCTTACCTACCCGGTACACCAGGCGGCGGACATACTGTGCGCCCAGGCGAATCTGGTGCCGGTGGGGCAAGATCAACTGCCGCACCTGGAGCAAACCCGGGTGGTGGCCAAGCGGTTCAACAAGCGCTACCCGCAGCGTGACGCGGCCGGGAACAAGGTCAAGGATTCGCGTGGGGTGCTGCCGCTGGCACAGGCTCTGTTGGGGCGTGGTTCCATGATTCTGGGCACTGATGGCCAGAAAATGTCGAAATCGCGGCATAACACAGTGGAACTGGGGGCTAGCGCCGAGGAAACCGCAAAGATTATCAAGAAAGCCGTGACGGATTCCAACCGCGAGATTACCTATGACCCGGTGGGGCGCCCGGAGGTGGCGAATTTGTTGCTGATTGCCTCGCTGTGCACCGGGCAAAGCCCGGAGGACTTGGCCGCCCAGGTCGGCAACGGTGGCGGGGGAGCGCTGAAGCAACTGGTCACCGAGGCTTTGAATGAACATTTGGCGGCGCACCGGGCGCGGCGCGCGCAATTGCTGGAAGACCCCGGATATCTGTGGGGCGTGTTGCGTGAGGGCAATGAAAAGGTTGCCGATCTGGGCGCGGATACCTTGCGGGCGATGAAGCAGGCCATGGGGATGAACTACGGTTTTTGACTGGCTTGGTGATTTGGCCGGTGGTTTCCGGTGCGCGGCATTGAGCCGCCCGGGGTTAGGGTATAAGGATGTATGGTTTTCGGATCGACGTCGTCGACCGGTGGTGGCTCCCCGCACGGGGTTTCGGCGCTGTGGGACTAGCCGCGGGACTAAATGGCAAGATTTGACAGCGATTAAGGGGTGTTATGGAAGACGATACTGGCGGGAATCTGGCCAAGAATATTACCCGGCACGATCATGCGGCGGCGGTGGCCAGTCGCATGGTAGAGCGAGCTTTGTGGATTATCAATCTCGAGAATGACTCGGCGCATGTTTCAGCCGAGACCCGCGAGGCGCTGCTCACGGAGACGACCGAGATGCTGATGCAGTGGGCCTACGAGGTCGGCGAGGAAGACTTCCGTGCTGGCCAGTTTTCCGCCCGTGACAACCCGGCCGGCGAGCACATTGCCTATCCCAAGTCTCCGTTCAAGGCGAACCCGAAGGCCATTGACTCTTGATTTCCCTCATTGACACATCGCGTCAATCAAGCTTGACAACCCGACTTGTGCCGCGCCCCGCAGCTACGCACGGTTGCGCAGCTTTCCTAGCACGTTAAGCAAATCAATCTGGGAATCCTCGCAAGGGCTATCCGGGATTTCGGCAAAGAAAATCCGCATCGACATGGCGCTCATCTTCGAGGTCATTCCCCGCACGGTTACCGGCAGTTCAGTGGCCGGGCCGGTCAAGTCCACCCCGGCTCCGGGAACCAGGCCGACTTCCGCCGCCAGGCCACCGCTCGAGGCTGAATCGCCTTCTGTCCCCGTCGGGGCAAGCGAATCGGTCAGGTCAATATCATAGCCGGAAACCCCCAGGGAATCGGGGGATTCCTCGGAGCGGGTGGTGGGATTTGGCCAGCTCGAATCCCACATCAGGTTAAATACCCGCGAACGAGCCACCGGTGGGTTGATTTCCACCTGATCCATGGTGCCGTTAATCATCACCAGCAAATCTACGTCATTCCAGCGGGTTCCCGAACGCAGCATTTGCATCACTCGGTTGCGTGGGTCATGCCAGGCTCCGGGGGTCAAGGGAATCCCGTCCCGGTCGTACCACGACAAATCGGCCAGTTTATCGCCTTGCACCGGGGTTCCGGAAGCGAAACAATCGGGGCGCATCACCGGGTGCTTCGCGCGCAGTTGCAGCAGGTAGCGCGCGGTTTCGTGCAGGGCGTTTTGCCAGGGCAGCCAGTTCCAGTCCAGCCAGGACAGTGGCGAATCCACGCAATAGGCATTGTTGTTACCGTTTTGGGTGTTGCCAAACTCGTCGCCGGCCAAAACCATCGGGGTGCCAGCCGAAATCGCTAGGGTGCCCCACATATTGCGCAGGTTACGCAGCCGCAGGGGGGCGACTTGAACCACTTGTTCCACTACTTTCGGGTCGTTGGAATACTGTCGACCGCGCAGGACGTGGCCTTCGTATTCGTGGTTCCACGAGTGGTTATTATCCGAACCGTCACGGTTGTTTTCCCCGTTGGCTTCGTTGTGCTTGTGGTTGTATGACACCAGGTCGGCCAGGGTAAAGCCGTCATGGGCGCAGACGAAGTTGATTGAAGAACCCGGTCCGCGATCCAATTCGGGGACTATAGAAGCAAATAAATCGGCGGAACCGGAAATCCGTGTGGCTAGTTCGTGCGGGCCATGCGCGTGACGCCCGTGCATCTGGGCGGAACCATCTGTCAGCCAAAATCCCCGGATGGCATCGCGATACCGGTCGTTCCAGTCCGCAAAGGGGGTGGGGAAGTTCCCGGTTTGCCACCCGTTCGGCCCGATATCCCAGGGCTCGGCAATCAGCTTGCAGCCGGCCAGAATCGGGTCGGTGGCCATGCCTACAAAGGACGGGTGTCGCACGGCGTATTGGTCGCGGTTACGCCCCAGGGTTACCCCTAAATCGAAGCGGAAGCCGTCGATACCGACTTCGCCTGCCCAATAGCGCAGGGAATCCATCATCAGTCCCACGACTTGGGTGGAGGTGAAATCCATCGAGTTGCCGCATCCCGTATAGTCCACCATTTGGTTGGGGCGCCCGTGGTTCCACACGTAATACCGTTGTGGGTCGAGCCCACGCAGCGACAGGGTTGTCCCGTGCAGCCCGCCTTCGGCCGTGTGGTTATACACGACATCTAGGATGACTTCGATTCCCGCTAGGTGCAGCAGGGAAACCATGCCGCGCACTTCATCCAGGACGGCTTGCGGGCCGAGGCTTTGGGCGCGCTCGGTGGCATAGGATGGCTCGGGTGCGAAATAGCTCAGAGTCGAGTATCCCCAATAGTTCACGGCACCGCGTTGTTGGAGAAATGGCTCGGTAAATTTGGCGTGTATCGGCAACAGCTCGATGGCGGTGACTCCCAGGTCTCGCAGGTATTGAATCGCGACGGGGTGCGCCAGCCCGGCGTAGGTGCCCTGTAGTTCGGGGGGGATTCCAGGCAAGGTTCGGGTGAATCCTTTGACGTGGGCTTCGTATATTACGGTGTTTCGCCACGGGGTGTGTGGTCGATCGTTGACGGGGAAGGCGTTGGTGTTGACTACTACTCCGAGTGCCGCGTCGGGTAGCGAGTCGAGGGGGTCGGGTTTGAGTTCATGAGTTGCGGGTCGCAAATCGTCATTTACCTGGTGGGCGTACAGTCTTGGTCCTAGGTGTGGCGTCCCGGTGATGGCCTTGGCGTAAGGGTCGAGCAGGATTTTCTGTGGATTGTAAAACAGCCCAGCGTCGGGGTTCCATGGCCCGTAGGCGCGGTATCCATAGATTTGGCCAGGGCGAATCCCGGGGATGTGTCCGTGCCAGATGCCGTTTTCTGGGCCGCGCAGCCGGTAGCGGTTCTCGCGATAGTTGTTATCTGAATCGGGTGTGACTAGGCATAACTCTACGGCGGTGGCCTGGTGGGCATAGACGGAAAACGCGACTCCGGTCTCGGTGATATGCGCCCCGAGGTGATGCGGGTCGATTTTGGGTTCCGGCGCGATTTCTTTCGTCGGCGTGAAGGATGCGGTAGTCGGATCCTCGGGGTGCATTGAGGTCATGAATGTACGGTATCAGGGATTTCACGGTCGTGTTAACAAAATTTAATACAAATCCCGGTTCATGGTTGGCTGTGGCGTTTGCTTGGTGACGTGGGGTTATCCCCGTGGATGGTATTTGGGTAAGCCTGGACTTGCTTAATTAGCTTTCGGTGGTGTCCTGGCGGGGATTAGCGGATTGCGTCCCGGTAATCCCCGCTTGGGCAATAACCCAATTGCCGTGGTAAATCACCAGGGATTGTCCGGGTGCTACCCCGCGAATCGTGGCGGTTTCCGGGAATATCACGGTCAGCCGGTCTTGGTCGTCAATCTTGAAGGTGGCGGGTTCGGGGTGGGAGTGCGCCCGGAACTGTACCGTTAGTGGCGTTTCGGTTTCTTTGGTTTCATGAGGTGCTTCTCTGGATTCCTGGCCAGAAACAGTCAACAGTTGCCGTCCGAAACCTGGTTCTACCAGCCAGTTTATCCGCCCACAGCGAATCTGGTGTACATCCAGGGTCTCTAACGGTCCCACGGTGACCACATTGCGGCTCACATCCACCCCGGTAACATAGCGTGGCTGGCCATCTTCGTGGGGGCGGGGCAGATGCAGCCCGCGACGCTGGCCGACGGTGTAGAGGAACGCGCCAAGGTGCTGGCCGACAACCGCGCCGTTCTCGTCTACAATCGCTCCTGGTTGCGCCCCGCCGAGCTTCCCACGCAAGAATCCGCGTGTGTCGCCGTCGTGGATAAAGCAAATGTCGAAACTGTCGCGTTTATGCGCCACGGGCAGCCCCCGCCGTTGCGCCTCGGCGCGGGTTTCGGCTTTGTCACGTACGTCAAACAGTGGGAAAATCGCGTGGGCGAGCATTTCGGCGCGTGCCCCGGCCAGCACGTAACTCTGATCCTTTTCCAGGCTCGCCCCGCGCCGCAGTCGAAACCCGTCACCAATGTGGTCGAGGCGCGCATAATGCCCGGTGGCGACGTAATCGAAGCCCTCGCGCAACGCGCGTTCCACGACGTAGCCAAACTTAAAGACCCGGTTGCAACGCACGCAGGGATTCGGGGTCAAACCCGAGGCATAGGCCTCGACGAAAGGTGTTATCACCCCGCGCTCAAAGCGGTCGACCAGTTCCCAGACGTGGAACTTTTCGGGTGGTATCCCCAGGTAGGCCGCGACTTTCCGTGCATCGGCCAGGGCTTGGGCGGTTGGGTTGTTCTCCCCGTCGCAATCTGATTCCTCGAGTTTCATAAAGAAAGCGTGGACATCATATCCCTGTTCCAACAGTCGCGCGGCCGCTACGGCGGAATCGACGCCGCCGCTCAACCCGATAATCACCTTTTTGGACATGCGCTATAGTTTACAATCCCCAGCAACGAGTGTGCCAGTGGCGGCGAGCCCCCACCCCCGTGTCCAAACCGAAAGGCGCATAGCCGGAATCCGTAGCCCAAGCGACGATATGCGGGGTTCCCGGAGCAATCGGATGGTTACATCCCGGACAGATATAGGTTTTTTCACTGCCGGAAATCCGGGAAACCGTATAGTCTACGCCGCGCCGCTGTACGGTGCGCGGCATCGAGGCCAACCGCTCCATGTTCAACGGCTGCCATTCCTTTCGTGGCGTTTGTCGCCGCCCTCGCTTTCTGGTTGGCATCAGTTATTACTTTACAACCTCATCGCGTTTCAGCTTCGCTGCTTGAGGCGCTTCGGCTAAAACGCTCCACTGGAGCGTTTCTTCACGCCTGCGCACAGTGGCTGCGGCGTTATATGGCTTCGCCACGCGCCGCCGCCCACTCGGCATCGCCTACTACTCTATAACGCTACTTTCGTGTAGGCTCGTCCGGACGACACAAGTCGGTTTTCTAGGTTCATGAGGTGCTACTCGAAATATTCTCCCAGTTTTCAATCTCCTGAATCTTTCCCCGGGTACCCCTCTCTTCGCGCTATTTGCGCCGCGCTAGGTAGCGAAGCGGTGTGCGACGCGCAGCACGAGTCACCCTAGCACCTCATGAAGTCGGCACCGAGGCAACCTGGATGCCGCGGCGGTACACCTGCAGCGGATAGAGATTTTCATCTACCACAACCATATCCGCCAACTTCCCGGCTTGCAGGGAACCGATACGCTCAGATTCACCCAGAATCTTTGCTCCCTGCATCGAAGCACAGTAAACCGCGTCTATCAGCGGCAATCCACTGTTACGCCACGAGTTGCGCACCACATCCAACAGATGCGCGGTGCCCCCCGCCAACGAACCGGTACTGCCGTCTTCATTGCGCAGATAGGCTCGGCCTTCCTGGACGATAACCGCCTGACCACCCAGCACATAGTCGCCGTCGGCCACGCCCGCCGCCGCCATCGCGTCGGTAACGAACACGATTGAATCCCGCCCCACCAGTTCATATACGGCACGCACCGCGTCGGGATGCAGATGCACCCCGTCGCCAATCAACTCCAGCACCGCCCCGCCGCCGGCCGCATCAGCAATGGCTTCCAAAACCGGTCCGGGTTGACGGTGATGGAAAGGCTCCATCCCATTGAACAGGTGGGTGATCGTGTAACGCGGCGAACGGCGCACCCCTTCGGGCGTTAACCCGAGTTTCTCGCGCGTCCACAGCGCGGCGTTGCGCATGGTCTCTGAATCGCAGTCGGTATGCCCGTATGACGGCAACGCCCCGTTTTCTATCAAAACTTCCGCCACCGACCCAGAGCCAAAGGCGCGTTTTTCTTCCGGAGCTAGGGTCATAGTTACGGTGTGATTACGGGTCACTATCATGAGTTCCCTGGTTAAAGCCGGATTCGGGGCTTGAATGTAGTGCGCATCTTGGGCGCCTTTATGTGCTTCCGAGACAAAAGGGCCTTCGAAGTGAATCCCGGCGATTTCCCCCGCATCGGCCAGGTCTGCCAGCATTTGGGCTTGCCGACGCAACACTTCGGGGGACTGCGTCACCAGCGAGGTCACCAGGGTGGTGGTGCCGTGCAACCGGTGTTCCCACACTGCTGTTAAAGCCTCGTCAGCGGTTTTCGCATCCGGGAAGGACTGGCCGCCACCCCCGTGACAGTGAACATCCACTAGGCCAGGCAGGATATACCGCCCGTCAGTGGGGGAATCGGCGGCTACCACCTGAGCCCCGAAACCCGCCGCTTGGGCTTCAGGGGCTTCCCCAATCCAGATGATTTCCTGGTCTTGAATCACGATTGCGCCATCCACCAGGATGGAATCTGGGGTTACTACACGGCCACGAACTGCAAATGCTTCACTCATGGTTGCATTATCCCATTTTTTGCCACGTTACTTGTAAGGAAAGCTAGAATAGTGGAGTGCGAATAAACATGATTCCCCGCGATATTATCCCCGGTCCTTCCGGCCCGACCGTGCTGCTGTTGCACGCCTATCCTTTTGATCACCGTATGTGGTTGCCCACGGTGGATCGCCTAGCGGGGGTGCCGATTTTACTGGTGGATGCCCCGGGTTTCGGCGAATCCGAGCCTTCGATGGACACCCCCTCTTTAGATGCCTATGCCGACCAGATTGTGGCTGGGATGGGACGATTCGGGGTGGAACGCATTATCCCGGTGGGTAACTCTATGGGTGGCTACGTAGCTTTAGCACTGCTGGAACGCCACCCGGACGTAGTGGCTGGCCTGGGACTATTGGGAACCCGCGCGGACGCGGATTCGGTGGATGCCAAGGCGGGACGCTTCGAAAACCTGGTGACGATGCTGGCGGGGCGGCGCGAAGAATTGCTGACCCCCCAGGTAGAATCGATGTTTACCGAATCCACGCGCCGGGCTCGTCCCGAGATTATCTCGCAAGCGGTGCAGTGGTCACGCGATGCCACTGACGAGGGAATCAGCTGGGCACAGCGCGCCATCGCGTCGCGCCCGAATCGTTTGGATTTAATCGCCGCCTTCCACAAGCCCGTGTTGGTGATGCGCGGGGAAAACGACACGGTTACACCCCCGGAACAGACCGCCGCTCTGGCACAGGCGGCGGGAGTGGACGTGATAGAGGTTCACGACACTTCGCATTTGATTCCGATCGAGAATCCCGGCGCGGCATCGCGCCACATTATGACCCTTTATCCCCAATGCATGTAGGGGTGACTCTTTTGGCGGTGCGCCGCTCCCGATAACTTGCGGGTGCGCGCACGCGGGACGGAGAGGGGGAGCACCCCCTCAACTTTGGCTACCGCCAAAGTTTCACCCCCCAGTCCCGCGTTTGCGTCGCACTCCGCTGCGCCATCGGGAGCGGCGCAAGCGCTGAGAGAGGGGCACGGGAGGGGAAACCAGGGGGAATTTGGGCGATTTGTGGGGAATCTGCGCTATAACAGTCTCGCGGGTGCGCGCACGCGGGACTGCGGGCGTGACAAATTCAGGAAAAAACACCCCTGTAATGACCGAATTTGGCATCCCCACCGCAAAATTTCCTGATTTTGTCACATTTTGAAAATAAGCCTAAAAATAAAGTTTTGGCGACTCCGAGGAGTCGCCAAAACTATGGGGGTGTTAGGAGAATAGCTTGTGTTTTCGGATGGCACCTCGTGAACCCGAAAGGAAAACCGAGGATAACCAACCCGCGTCGGCGCCCCAAACCCCAACTTAGAGCAACCGGCGCAAGCGCAACGCTACTTGTCGCTTTCCTCTTCCGGCAGGGCGTAAGCATCCACATCGGAGTCGGTGGGAATCTCGACGGGAACGCGGGTTTCCTTTTCTTCGCCTCCCAGCGGGGACAAGCCAGCGATAGCCGCAGCGGCCTTGGAGCCAAGCAAACCGCGCATTTCGTCCAGGTAGGCCGCGACGGATTCGCGTTGGCGCTCCAGTTTCTCAACGGTGCGCTGGGCGGCGGCGCGTTCGGCTTGTGCTTCGGCTCGAGCCGATTCGCGCAACTGCTGCGCTTCGACTTCGGCGGCGGCAATAGTGGCTTCGGCGGTGCGGCGGGCGTCTTCCTGGCGACGACGCACCACGGCATCCGTGTCGGTCAGCAGCCGCTCGGCACGTTGCAGGGTTTCACCCAAGTGTTTTTCAGCGTCCGCGACCTGGGATTTCGCGGTGGCGACCATCGCGGAGGTCTCGGCGCGGGCTTGCTCGTGGGCTTGCGCGTCGGCTTCACGAGCGGCCGCCCGGGCAGAAGCAATCTCGGTTTCGGTGTCTTGCCGGGCTTTCTCAGAGGTGGCCTTGATTTCTTCGGCCTCGCGGCGTGCCTTGGAGGTAATCTCGTCGGCCTGGGCGCGGGTTTCAGCCAGCAGTTTCTCGGCCATTTGTTGGGCTTGTTCGCGAACCTGGGTGGCTTCGGCCGTGGCGGCCTCGCGCAATTCCTGAATCTCTTGGGCGGCGTCGTTACGCAGCTGGGTGGTTTCCTGTTCCGCCTTGACGCGAGCCTCGACATAGTCCTTTTCAGCCTGGGCGCGTTGCAGTTCGGTTTCCCGGTCAGCGGTGGCGCGCAGGTCGTTGACCTGGGTGTTTACCTCGGCGCGGAGGGACGCGGCCTCACGTTCGGCAGCCGCGACTAGCTCGTCGGCGCGGTGCTGGGCGTTGGTCAAAACGGTTTCGGCCTCGGTTTCGGCTTGGGTGGTGCGTTCCTCGGCCTCGCGGCGAGCCTCGGCTAGCATGGACGCGGCTTCGGCTTCGGCGCGCTGGGTCAGACGCTCGGTGTTAGACCGGGTGCGCTCCAACAGAGCCTCCGCGTCGGCATTGGCCTTGTTGATAACGGTGGTTGATTGTTCCTCGGCGGATCGCAGCAGCTGTTCGATGCGCTCGCCCAAACCGGTATAACTGGATTTGTCGGTGTCACGCAGACGCTTCTGAGCCTCGGACAGGTCTCCCGCCAAAGTGGCGTTGCGGGCGTCTAGGGTTTCCACCTCCCGCCGCGCTTCCGCCAAAGCGGTCATTAAAGTCTGTATTTGCAGGTCAACCTGTACGCGGTCGTACCCACGCATCACGATTGGAAAATCTGTCTGCTCTTCGGTCACTTCCAAGTCCTCCTATAAAGACTTTTGATAAGGGCCACCTGCCCCGCCCAAATAGTATATCTGCAAGAGTAGTCTATACCGTAAAACCGGTATCGCGTGCTCATTATCTACATTCTAATTGCAAGTCGAGGTGTATGGGCAATGTAGGTAGAGTAATTTGTGTTTTGTGTCGCAATCCGAACTTAAGGAGTCCTATGCTGTCAACTTTTCGCGCGAAACACTTCGCTGGCGTGATTTTAGTGCTGGTGCCACTGGTGATTTTCGTGCTGGGGGTGGGGGGACTGACCTGGATGCGTCCCAGTGATTTTGTGACCGTAACCTCCCCTCCGACCCGTTCGCAAGTAGTGCTGACCGGCAAGAATGTTCTGGAATCGACCGCTGAATCGGTGACGATTACGGCGCGAGCCCCGCGTGACACCGAGGTTTTTCTGGGGATTGCTTTGACCTCGGATGTTCAAGCTTTCGCCGCCGTTACTGATCATGAGGTGCTGGCCGATTTTTCCGGCAAAGACAGTTTCGTGACTCGTCATGTTTCCGGAAAAAAGGCCAATTCAGCCATTAGCGAACAAACGAAGTCGCCCGCCAAGCCAGCACCTCATGAAACCGAACAAAAACCCGCCCAACCCACCCAAGCCGACGCGGCTGACCTGCGGAAACTAGACATTTGGTCGCAAAGCGCCACCGGGAAAGGCACGGTCAGCCTGAAATGGACTCTGTCGGATTCACGGTGGAGCGCGGTAGCCTTCGTGGGCAACCCGGTCGCCACCGGGGACAAAACAGCGGCAGATGCGGCTAAAGCCACCGGTCAGGGCGGTAAAGATGGCAAGGGAGCCAAGGATGCCAAGAGTGGCAAAGGTGCCAAGGATGGCAAAGATGCCAAGGATGGCAAGGGCGCCAAAGGTGCCAAGGATGCCAAGGGGGGCAAAGATACCAAGGGAGCCTCCAAAACCGGCAAAACCGATTCGAAAACGGCGGCGAAAACCGTCGGTCCGACCCTGCAACTCAAGTGGCACCGCGAACCCTCCCTCGCCCCCGCCTGGTTCATGACCATCGTCGGGGTGCTCGCGCTGCTGGCCGTGTTGGTGTATATCACGCTGTCATTCATCTCGGAGTTGCGGTCAAAGACGCGCCGCGCCGCCGCCGAAGAAAAAGACAAAACCATCCGTCTCGCCGCCGAAGCGGTGGGGGAAGTGGAAGCCTCACTGCATCCGCGCCGCCGCAAATTGCGCTACTTAAATTCACTAACCGGGATTCACGAGGCGCCATCCAACAATGGCGACGCCGATTCGCTCGCTGCCGATTCTGAAAACACGAGCGACACCACGGAAAACACCGCCGATGACACCTCCGCGACTCATGAACCCCCCAGACCCAGCCGACGCGAACGCAGACACGCGAAACAAACCGCCGTTGAACCCGACAGCGACGACCCTGGGGCGCAATCGACCGACACCGAACCGGAGGCACAGCTATGAAAACCCGTTTTCGCCCGTTTTTTTCCTCGCGTCACGCCGTGGCGATTACAGCGGCTGTGGCGATGGCGATATCGTTGGGAGCCTGTGGATACACCCCGAAGCTGGTCAGTTCACCCACCGGCGGGAAACAGCCCCCGGCTCTGAGTGAAACCCGGATAAACGCGCTGGTAAACGAGGCCAACCAGGTCGCGGCCGCCGGGGACGCGGCCAAAGACTGGCAGCAACTCGCCCCCAGATTCCTCAACCCTGCCTTGGCGATGCGAAACGGGGAATACCGCGTAGCGAGCGTCGCCAACGGTGCCACTGTTAAACCGTTACCGCTGGCGAAACCCCAGATTATGACCGTCAGTCAAGCCGGGTCGTGGCCAAGATACCTGTTTACGGTCTCGGCGGGAGCACAGAACGAAGCCCCCCAGATGTTTGCCTTCGTGCAAAGCCAGGCGCGGGCAAACTACGGGTTGTGGGGGCACGTGCGGTTGTTCCCGAAAGCCAAATTTCCCGCAACCTTCAAACCGGAAGTTGGCTCGCCCGCGGTGCCCGCCAAAAGTAAGGAACTGGTTGTGAACCCCGGAGCAGTGGCAGCGGCCTATGTTAAGGTATTAAACAATCCGGGGGACAGCGCCAAAAACCGGTTCGATTTTGGGGCGGATTCCTTTGTGGCGGCGTACAACCATCGCCGCGACTCTTACCAACAGCTGGCATCCAAATCGCACGGACTGCAGGTCAATGTCAATGCCAAACCCGGGGCGGGGTTCGTTGGATTGGGAACCATCAGCGGGGAAGCGCTGATTATGGCCGAGTTGCAATATGACGTGACTATGAAATCCTCGCGTCCCTTGAATCTTAATCCGGTGGCGCAAGCTTGGGTGGGCAAGAACACCGCTACGAGCACCCTGAATGAAACCCATACGGCACTGGTACTTTTCAAGATTCCAAAACGCGGCCATGACGCGAAAATCCGCGCCTTGGGAGCCGCCGAAGCGGTGACCGCAATGTCAGCTGATTGAGCGGATTAAGTTGCCTTTGCTGCCGACTTCTATTACTCTAGCAATGGAGGTAAGGAGTTAAAATGAGCGAAAATCAGTTGAAAAATCAGGCGAGCGCCAGCGTGGGCGACGAAACTAGCGAGTCAGCCGGTGCAGTGCTGGACGGGGACTTGGTACGCGACGCAACCATCGCGGAATTCCCGCAGTTGGTGGAACTGTCTAAACAGGTTCCGGTGGTGCTTGACATGTGGGCGCCGTGGTGCGCGCCCTGTCGGCAACTCGGCCCCGTTTTGGAACAGCTGGTACAAGAATATGCGGGGAAGATTGCGCTCGCGAAAGTCAATGTTGACGAACAAGCTGAACTTGCCCAAGCCTTTCGCGTCCAGAGTGTTCCGGCGGTGTTCCTGCTGCTAGACGGGCATCCCGCGCCACTCTTCACCGGGGCGCTGCCCGCGAGCACAGTGCGCGCCGCTTTCGATAAAGTCCTAGAACTCGCCGCCAGTCAAGGCGTTGCCGGTCGGCTGCGGGTTCACGAGGCGCCAGCGGAATCGCTAGCACCTCGTGAAACCCCCGAACCCGAACTACCCGAAGCGCTGCGCGAGGCGGCAAAACTGGTTACGGCCGGAGAATTCGCGCCCGCCGTCAAAGCATACGAAGAATACGTGCGGGAAAACCCCGAAGAGGAAACCGCCGTCGCGCCGCTGCTGGCCAGGGCGCGGCTCGGTGCGCGCGTCGAAAGTGACGGCACCGCCGCCGGAGTCGCCGCCGTCGAACGCGGCAATGCCGCCCCTACCACCGATGTTCCCGCACAGCTGGCGGCGGCCGATGCTGAACTCAACGCTGGGAATGCGGTGGAAGCCCTGTCTCGGTTGTTGGCGGTGGTGCGGATGACCACCGGGGCAGACCGCGAGGCAGCGCGGGCTCGCATGGTGGAGTTCTTTGCGATTCTGGGCGACGATCCGATTGTTCCCGCCATGCGTTCGCGTTTGGCGACTTTGCTTTACTAGCTGTTGTTTGTTTTGCGTCGGCTTGCGGCGCGTGTTGCGGGCTTATCTCGTTATCGAGGTTTCTCAATAAGGGGCTTATGTGTTCATGAGTGACGGCTTCGCCGCCGACTTCACAGCGGGTTTGGTTACGGATTTCTAGGCAGTCCGGGTTTTAGACGCAGCCTTGGATTTAGCTGGGCTGGGGGGTTTAGAATTTGCGGCTGTTTTGGTTTTGGACGCGGTCTTGGTGGAAGCCTCGGTCTTGGTCTTGGGAGCGGTCTTGGTCTTGGGGGGAGTCGCAGTCTTGGGGGCGGTCTTGGGGGGAGTCGCAGTCTTGGGGGCGGTCTTGGGGGGAGTCGCAGTCTTGGGGGCGGTCTTGGGGGGAGTCGCAGTCTTGGGGGCGGTCTTGGGGGGAGTCGCAGTTTTAGTCTTAGGCGTGGCCTTGGCTTTGGGCTGGGCTTTAGATTGGTTCTTGGGGATGACCATCGAGATTTCGACACTCATAGTGCGCAGGCCACGCCCCAAGGCTCCGGTGTCGTCCAAGGACACGGCCAACAGCAGCGCGCCCTCCACACCGCTGATGGTACGTTCCGACAGGGATGCCGCTGAACCGCGCCCCGCCCCGGCACTCAACATGGCCTTCGTCAAGGCTCCGCGCCAATTCATATAGTGATCGCGAATCGCTTCGTGAAAAGCCGTGCCGCCTTCATCCAAGGTCAGTTGCCCCCACAGGCTGGGGCGTTCGCCATCCCGAAAGAACGCCAGCAGTCCCTCGAACATACCCTCGATATGCCCCGCCTCCAGCGGGGCGATGACGGCATCGTGAAACTCGGCTTCCACTGCGGCCAGCACCTCATGCATCATCTGCGACTTACCGTCGGGGAACAAGTTGTACAGCGAGCCACGCCCTAGCTGCGTCGCCGCGCTGATTTGCGCCATTCCCGCCCCGGTATAGCCGAGTTCCTCGAAAATATTGGTCAGTTCCTTGACGACTACTTCGCGACTAGGTTTACCCATTTCCGCACCTTCCTGCCGGTTTTAATACCACTAAGGCCAGTATCACCCTAAACTGGAACATTCGGTACAATGGCGCGCCGGGCGATGCGTTTTCCGATTCGGACAAAATAAAGACACACTTTTTAAGCTTTTAATCTTTAGTTCTTAAGCTTTAGTCCGGATGCCGCCCAGACACCTAAAAACGGTAATCCGCCGACCGGAGTCGACGGATTACCGCCAGAAAGGAGAAGTAGAGCTTCTAGCTTCCGAAATTGTAATGCAAATCGGGAGAGTCCGCAGCGCGTTCCGCGTTGGTTGCCAAACCGAGTTCGGTGTAGCAATCCATCATGTCGTTGCGTGGCACGACGCGAACCTGGTATCCGTAAGGACCGGCCTGGGTCAAAGCCCGGGTCAGTTCATATTTGAACATCCCGTTTTCTTCGCCGATGCAGTTCATCGCATATACGTCGAACTTGGAAATACTGTCGTCAGGGGTGACTCGACCGAAAACAACCTGTACCTCTACATCCTCGGGGCGCAGATTACCCAGGCGGATATCGGCGTGGAAGGTCACGTTGTCTCCGACAGTCGCGACATCACCGACCTTGGACACGACATGTCCGACCGCAACCTGGTTCCAGCCGGAGCGCACCCGCGCCTTGTAATCGGCCAGCGACCGAGCATCCCCGTGACCCAGGGCGTTCAAACGGCGTGAAGCCGCCGCAACCGGGGTATAGAGCTGTTCGACATACTCGCTGACCATGCGCTGTGCCTGGACGTGAGGCCCCAAGGTGGACATGGTGTGGCGCACCATCTCCATCCAGTGACGGGGAATCCCGGTTTCGTCGCGGTCATAGAAGCGCGGGGCGATGCTCTGTTCAATCAAATCGTAGAGCCCAGCGGCCTCAATCTGGTCGCGGCGCACCGGGTCGTCGACGCCTTCGGCAGTGGGGATAACCCAGCCGTTACGTCCGTCGTACATCTCGTCCCACCAGCCGTCGGAAATCGACAGGTTCAAGGCTCCGTTGATGGCGCACTTCATACCGGAAGTCCCAGAGGCCTCTAGGGGGCGCAGCGGGTTGTTCAACCACACATCCACCCCCGGCATCAAGGTTTGAGCCATGTCCATGTCGTAGTTCGGCAAGAACGCGATGTGGTCGCGGATTCCGTGTTGATCCGCGAAATGCACCAGCTGTTGAATCAGGGAAACGCCCTGTTCATCATCCGGGTGGGATTTGCCGGCCACAATAATCTGTACCGGATGCTTCGGGTCGGTCAAAATCCGCGCCAAACGGTCGGGGTCATTCAGCATCAGGGTCAGACGCTTATAGGTAGGTACCCGCCGGGCAAACCCGATGGTCAAGCGGTTGGGGTCGAGAATCGAATCACACCAGCCCAGTTCCGCCGGGGATGCCCCGCGTTCCAGCCAGGATTCGCGCACCCGCCGCCGGGCATCTTCCACCAGCTGTCGGCGCAGATCACAGCGCATCTTCCACAAATCCTCGTCGCTGATACCGCCTTCGGAAGCCGGGCGTACCCAGCGGTAGGTATTCACGTGTTCCCCGGGGTTTTGATGTTCGCGAGCCAGGTCGGCCAGCCGTCCGTCGGTCCAGGTCGGCCCGTGAACCCCGTTGGTAATCGAGGTAATCGGCACTTCGGTGACGTCGAAACCGGGCCACAACTGCTGGAACATCCGTCGGGAAACCTTGCCGTGCAGCTTGGCTACCCCGTTGGCTTTGCGTGCCATGCGCAGCCCGAATACGGCCATGTTGAATAAATTAGGTTCGCCGCCGGGATAGTTTTCCGCCCCTAAATCCAGCAGCTGTTCGGTGGAAACCCCGGGAATCTCGATGGCGGACAGATAGCGATGCGCCAAGCCCCGATCGAAACGGTCGATACCGGCCGGTACGGGGGTGTGGGTGGTGAACAGGGTACCGGAACGCACGGCTTCGATAGCCGCGCCAAAGTCCAGCCGTTCGTCGCCGCACATGAGTTCGCGAATCCGTTCGACTGCCAGGAATCCGGCGTGTCCTTCGTTGCAGTGGTAGACCTCGGGGGTGGGAGCGCCGGTGATTTGGCTGTACAACCGCAGGGCTTTCACCCCGCCCATGCCCAACAGGAATTCCTGTTCCACGCGGTGTTCGCTCGAACCGCCATACAAGCGGTCGGTGACCTGGCGGGTGGCGGTATCGTTGATTGTCACGTCGGAATCCATGAGTAGCAAGGGAACACGTCCCACATGCGCCACCCAAATCTGGGCATTCAAGGTGCGATGGTCGGGCAGAGGCACGCTGACATAAGCCGGGGTGCCGTCGTGGTTACGCAGCAAGGTCAGCGGCATGTTATCCGGGTCAATTACGGGGTACGATTCACGCTGCCACCCTTCGCGGGTCAGAGACTGGCGGAAGTAACCGGATTGGTACAAAAGTCCGACGCCGATAATTGGCACGCCCAAGTCGGAGGCCGACTTCAGATGATCGCCGGCCAGAATCCCAAGCCCCCCGGAATACTGGGGCATTACCGCAGTGATGCCGAATTCGGCCGAGAAATAAGCGATAGCCGACGGTTTGTCGGGGCTGTGGAAATCTGACTGGAACCACAGGGGCTTGGTCAGATAATCGTTGAGTTCCCGTTCCAAATCTGCGGCCTGACGTACAACGTCGGGGTTGGCAGAGAGTTCCGCCAGTTTCTCGGTTGGGATGGAACCTAGCAACGCGACCGGGTCGTGTCCGACTTCATCCCAGACTTTGGGGTCGAGGGACGCGAAAAAGTCGCGCGTTTGCCGATGCCACGACCAGCGCAGATTTTGCGACAAGGCCGCCAAAGGCCGTAGGTTTTCGGGAAGAACAGAACGTACAGTAAATCTTCGTATTGCTTTCACCCTCCTATCCTACGGGTTTCAGCGTGGCTTGTGTCGTTGTTTCGGATTTTTTCACGTTTTTTGGGGTCGGTTTTAAAGGGTGTCATTTGAAATTCCGCGCTATTTCCCAAGTATTTATAGGGTTTTGGCGACTTTTCCCGGAGTCGCCAAAACCCGATTTTCCCGTCGATATTCCCCAGTGTGTCAGGGGGAGGTGGCAGAAATTCATGAAAAAATTGGGGTGAGGCTCAAATATATTGAGCCTCACCCCCAAATTTTCGTGAATTTCTGCCATTGACCAAGAAAAGCTGGGGGGAATAATTTAGGATGCATCTATGACTACCGCAAAGAAATCGGCGAAAACCAGCAAAATGGCTACCTCGGGTGGGAAGACTACCCCGGGTTCCGGGAAGACTACCGCGTCCGCCCCGGCCGCCATGCCCGCCTCGGGCGGGAAGGCTACCTCGGGTTCTGGGAAGGCCGCCTCGGGTTCTGGGAAGGCCACCCCGGCCGCCAAATCTGTTGCCGCGTCCGCTAAAACTGTGTCGGGGACCTCGAAATCTGTGCTCGAGACATCCGCTGAACCTACCTCGGCCGCCGCGTCCGCCCCAGCTACCTCGGGTGGGAAGACCGCCTCGGGTGGGAAGGCTACCTCGGGTTCCGGGAAATCCGCCGCGTCCGCCAAATCTGTTGCCGCGTCCACTAAAACTGTGTCGGGAACCTCGAAATCTGTGCTCGAGACATCCGCTGAACCTACCTCGGCCGCCGTGCCCGCCTCGGGTGGGAAGACTACCCCGGGTTCCGGGAAATCCGCCCCGGCCACTGCGCCCTCGCGCCGGTCGCGCCGCGCCAAAACCACGATTCCGCCGAACTACACCCTCCCGGCTTCGGCCGAAATACCGCGCGTGTCAGTAACCGAGGTTGCGCCGGTGGTCGAGGAAACCCGCTTTCCCGCCAAAGCCGCGATTGGCGAGGTTTTCCCCGTTACCGCCACGGTTTTCGTCGAAGGACACGCCCAGTTCGGAGCCGATGCTGTGCTGCTGCGTCCCGTCGCCCCGGCTGACCGGGGCGAAGCTGGATATGACATCTATGAACCGTTACCGCACGTCGACGACCCCGCAGCCTGGGAGGTAGTCGACCGGGCACGAATGCATGAAATCGGGCAAGGTTTGAACCATTTCCAGGCTGAACTCCAGGCAAAAACTGGGGGACGCTATGCTTTTGCGGTGGAATCCTGGGTGGATCCGTATCTGACCTGGGCTCACGACGCGAAGGTCAAGATTGCGGCCGGGATTGACGTGGAGTTGATGCTAGAAGAAGGCGCCCGCCTGTTGGAACGCGCTATAGCGGGCGAGGCGCCCCGCCCGGTGGGTTCCACGGCCGCCGCCCAGCCGCCGTTGGCTGACGCGGATAAGGCAATCCTCCAAGGTGCAATTGCGGGTTTGCGCGAAGCCCGACATGCCCCCGAGATTCGCTTGACAGCCGCGACATCTGACCTGGTGGCGGCGATTTTCCGGGAAACTCCACTGCGGGATTTGGCGACTCGTACCCGGCTGTTTCCGTTGCGTGTCGACCGGGAACGAACGCTCGCGGGTGCCTGGTACGAGATTTTCCCGCGTTCGATTGGGTCGCGTCGCGACGCGGATGGCAAAATTGTCTCGGGCACGTTGCGGACGGCTGCGGAAATCCTGCCTGACGTGGCGGCGGATGGTTACGATGTGCTGTATTTGACGCCGATTCACCCGATTGGGCGGGCGTTTCGTAAGGGCAAGAACGCGACGCTTCATTCGGCGCCCGATGACCCCGGGTCGCCGTGGGCTATCGGTAACGAGTTCGGCGGTCATGAGGCGATAGCCCCGGAACTGGGCACTTTGTCTGATTTCGATGCTTTCGTGGCAAAGGCGCGGGGCTTGGGACTCGAGGTTGCCCTGGATTTCGCCTTGCAGTGTTCCCCGGATCACCCGTGGGTCAAGGAACATCCGGAGTGGTTCAAGGTTCGCGCCGATGGTACTATAGCATACGCCGAGAATCCGCCGAAGAAATACCAAGATATTTATCCCCTGAATTTCGATAACGACCCCGAGGGGCTTTATCGCGCGATTCGCGGGGTTATCGAGTTTTGGATAGACCATGGGGTGACGATTTTCCGTATGGATAACCCGCACACTAAACCCGTGCGGTTTTGGCAGCGCTTGGCGGCCGACCTGCAAGCCACACACCCGGAGGTCGTGATGCTGGCGGAAGCCTTTACGAAACCCGCGATGATGCGTGGCTTGGCCAAGGCTGGTTTCCACTTGTCTTATACCTATTTCACGTGGCGCAACGGGAAACAGGAAATAACCGAGTACCTCGAGGAACTGGCCTACGAGACGGCGCATGTGTTGCGTCCGGCGTTCTTTCCGATGACCCCCGATATTTTGACCGAGTACATGACGGCCGGTCCGGCGGCTTTCAAGGCGCGGGCGGTATTGGCGGCGCTCAGCGCACCGACTTGGGGAATTTTGGGGGGCAGTTACGAATTTTGTGAAAACGTGCCGCGTCCCGGGGTCGAGGAAGCCATCGACAATCCGAAGTATGAAATCAAACTGTATAACTGGGAGGCGCGCGACCAGTATGGAATCGCGTCTTTGAACCGGGTGTTAAATGGTATCCGTCGGGCACATCCGGCTTTGCTCCAGTTGCGAAACATCAAATTCCATGGTTGTGACAACGAGAATATCCTGGTGTTTTCCAAGCACTTGGATGCGCGGCATTCCCCGACGGGGCGCGATGACACGGTGTTGGTGGTGTTGAACCTCGACCCCCACCATACCCAGGAGGGGTGGATTTACTTGGATTTGCCGTCGTTGGGACTGGCACCTCATGAATTCGGCGCCGCCTGGCGGGCGGAAAACCGTGGCCAAAAGGTTTTCCGTGTCACCGACGAACTGTCCCGGGGACTAACCGCCCCCGATGCCGCCCCCGATGCCGCGTCGCACGGGCAAACCTCGCCGTATACCTTCACCTGGGCCTTGGACAACTTCGTGTCCCTAAATCCAGCGAAATGCCCCGCCCACGTTTTTTCTTTTTCAACTTTGCCCTAAACCGGCGCGACTTATGTCACACTATAAACATGGCAAAGATACCTGTTTCCTCCGACCTGCTAAATCAGGTCGCCTACGCGAATTATTATTCTCCACATTCCATTCTGGGGCCGCATTCCGACGGCTCGGATGTAACTGTCCGCACTGTGCGACACATGGCGGATAGCGTCACGATTGTGACCGAGCACGGCGATTTCCCCGCCGAGCACGAACAAGATGGGGTGTGGGTCGCGGTAATCCCCGGCTCCGAGGTCGGCGATTACCGAGTGCGGGTGCGGTATGGCGACAATGAAGTCCTCGCCGACGACCCGTATCGTTTCTTGCCGACCCTGGGCGAGATGGACACCTATTTGATTAGTGAAGGCCGCCACGAGCGCCTGTGGGACGTGTTGGGGTCGCACCTGCGGCACTATGACGGGCCGATGGGTGCGGTTGACGGCACGGCTTTCGCGGTGTGGGCGCCGAACGCCCAGGCGGTGCGAGTCGTGGGTGACTTCAACTTCTGGGACGGTTCTGCTTCGGCGATGCGTTCATTAGGCGCCTCCGGGGTATGGGAGCTTTTCATCCCGGATGTGGGGGTCGGGGCTCGTTATAAATACGAGATTAAAGGCCCCGACGGCGGGTGGCATCAAAAGGCCGACCCGATGGCGCGCGCGACCGAGATTCCTCCGGCTACGGCCTCGGTGGTGACCGATAAATTCCACGAGTGGAACGACGCGGCGTGGATGGAGCGGCGCGCGGCGAATGCCGAGTCGCACCCGATTCACACCCAGCCGCTGTCGGTTTACGAGGTTCACGTCGGGTCGTGGCGCGAGGGCTATGGCTATCGGGATTTGGCGCAACACCTGGTGCCCTATGTTAAGGAAATGGGTTTCACTCACGTGGAGTTCATGCCGGTGGCCGAGCATCCTTACGGGCCGTCTTGGGGATATCAGTGTACGTCTTACTATGCCCCGACGGCGCGCTACGGTACGCCCGATGATTTCCGGTATTTGGTGGATCAGTTGCACCAGGCGGGTATCGGGGTGATTCTGGATTGGGTGCCGGCGCACTTCCCCAAGGACGACTGGGCGCTGGCCGGTTTTGACGGCACGGCGCTCTACGAGGATCCCGACCCGCAGCGTGGCCAGCACCCGGATTGGGGCACTTTGGTGTTCAATTTTGGGCGGCGCGAAGTCAAGAACTTCTTGGTGGCCAATGCGTTGTATTGGATGCAAGAGTTCCACATCGACGGGTTGCGGGTGGATGCGGTGGCGTCCATGCTGTACCTGGATTATTCCCGTAAGGAAGGCCAGTGGCATCCCAATGTCTATGGCGGGCGGGAAAACCTCGAGGCCATTGCTTTGCTCCAAGAGGTTTGCGCGGCGTGCTACCGGGTGTGCCCGGGCACCACCATGATTGCCGAGGAATCCACGGCTTGGCCCGGTGTGACCGCGCCGACCAGCGGCGGTGGGCTTGGTTTTGGGTTCAAGTGGAATATGGGCTGGATGAATGACACGCTGCGTTATTTCGCCGAGGATCCGGTCAACCGCAAGTGGCACCACAATGAACTGACGTTCAGCCTGGTTTACGCGTTTTCCGAAAACTTTATGTTGCCGCTGTCTCACGACGAGGTAGTGCACGGCAAGGGCTCGATTCTGTCCAAGATGCCGGGCGATTATTGGCGTCAGCTCGCGGGTTTGCGATTGCTGCTGGGATACCAGTGGACGCATCCGGGCAAACAGTTGATTTTCATGGGTACCGAGTTCGGCCAGGGTGGCGAGTGGAATTCGGGGGCTTCCCTGGATTGGTGGCATCTGGATTCCCCGCAACACCAGGGGATTCGCCGGTTGGTGACAGATTTGAACCGTTTGTATGCTTCGGATCCGGCTTTGTGGTGTGATGATTATCGCGGGTTTGAGTGGATTGATGCCTCGGATGGGGATCACAACCTGTTGACTTATATCCGTAAGGCTGACCCGGATCAGTCTGGTTTCGTGCCGGGCGTGTTGGCGGATGGTTTTGGTGGCGCGCCCTCGGGTGCGTTGCCGGTGGTTTCCGCTGGGTGCGGGGATGGTTGTGGCTGTCATGAGGTGCCATCCGGGAATCCTGGCGTTGGTGACCCGGCGGTGAACCCAGGGGGAGTGTCGGTTGCGGCCAGCGATTCATGCGGTTTGCTGGCTGTGGTGGCGAACTTTAGTGGCAACCCTCACGATCCGTTCCGGGTCGGCTTGCCTTTTGCGGGCGAGTGGGACGAGGTTTTGAACTCGGATGCCGAGATTTACGGCGGTTCCGGGGTGGGGAACATGGGCAAGGTTCTGGCCGAGGATATCCCGTGGAATGGGCGGCCGGCGTCGGCATCCTTGCGGATTCCGCCGCTGGGGGTGCTGATTTTGCGTCCGTCTGCTGGTAACCCGAACCGGCCGCGCTAGTTCTGGGGTTCCTGCTGGCTGTGGTGGTTCGCGAATCACCACAGCCAGTTTTTTAAGTACCCGTGGCAGAAATTCCGGTGAAAATGTGGTGGAGGCTCAATATAATCGAGCCTCCACCACAAATAACCCCGGATTTCTGCCGGGGTTTCCGGTAGCCAGGTTTGAGATATTGGGTTTAAATGGGCTGCGGCAAATATCTGTATCTGTGGGTCTTGATTTTCTTCTCCAAATATTCCTGGGTTTGCTCCCATTCGTCCCAGATTTGCCCATAGCTTAGCCGGATTACAGAATATCCCTGCAGGTCGGCATACTCGTCTCTAACCCGATCGTTGTGAGTAGCGGATTCACTGGAATGGTAGGCGCGACCGTCGCATTCCACAATTAATGATTTCCCCACTAACAAGTCAACCCAGCCGATGTTTCTCAGGGGCTCTTGGGGTTTGACCTTTATATTTCGTCGCCTGAAAAACAACCTGACACGGGTTTCGCTACCCGATTGAGCTCCGCGTTCAAAAAACCGCAGCGGTTTTCGTTTCCGTGCAGTCAGTCCAGCAATCAGCGCTTCGCCGTCACTGAAGGTAATGAACCTATTATTCACGGCCGATTCTAAAACTATCAACGCGGTTTCTGGGTCATGATGTGTCATTACATCTACGAGGCAGTCTTCAACGGATCGAATAGCGCTGATTTCTCGGTTACCTCCGCGATGCGCCGTTATGCCTCGTTTAGCCAGGCTGGAATCGACCGCAGTATGTTCCGGGAGGCAAATGTGCAGTCCCTTTTGGTACTTCGGGGGAATCCACAGTCCGTGCACTTTACATCCCGAGATGCATCCGACTTGCCCGCCGTGCTTTATGGCTCGTATGGCGTCTTGATGGGCATCGTTCGTGGCGTACCACCCGTGTCTAATCTGGCGTAGTTTTCCTTCTGACACCAGCTTTTCTTGTCGCCGCCGAGAGATTTGACGTTCTCGCAGCATTGCCGTGGAAAATATGCCTCTGTAGTATTCTTTGTTCATGTTAGGTATTGTTACATACTTAATCGTCTAATATCAATAGGTATAGAGTTTGTAGATGCTGTTTTAGGACTTTGTGGGTTGTTGACGGGGTGATGAGTATGGGTCGGCGTGGCTTTTGAGGGGCAGTTGCGGCTGGTGTTTTGTTGGGGGATCGTGGTGGTTGTCTTGGTTGGTAGCTGTGGGGTTTTCTGTTCATGAGGTGCCATCCGAAAAATCCGCTCGTGCCGTTTCTGTCGCCTGGTCTGTAATAATTGGGGCAGTGGCTGGGGAAACCTTGTGGTACCCCATGAAACCATGAAATGCGATTGTGATTTATATCACATATAATCGGCTGTAAGACTGGGGGCTTCCCTTACATATAAAGGTTGTAAGCGAGGACGGGAGCCTCGAGGGAAACCTTGGGGGTAAAACCTCGGAGGTTGACCTTAGGGTGAGCTCATGAGAGCCCGTTGTCCTAGCCTAAAAGCCTTGTTGGGCGGGGGTTAGGAGCGTTTCCGAGTTATCCGCAACTGGAAAATTTCAGCAAAAAGCTGAATTTCGGAATCGCAACATTGATAATTAACAATGGTGAGGTAAACTGTGTAGCTGGATGCCTGTATCCTCAGGCTCTGGCGAGCGGCAAACAGGGCTCAAGGATAAGCCTATAATTCCCTCGCCTTCTAC
>NZ_GG668518.1:177447-185135 GCF_000160615.1 Mobiluncus mulieris ATCC 35243
CGGGGGCTGAGAGGATTACTTTCCCGGAGGGTGGTTCTTTTGAGCGTATTGCGGGGGATTCTCGTGTTGATACGGCGATTGCGGCTGCGGAGCGTTTGTATGCTGATAAGGGTAAGTCTTTGACTAAGGCTTATTTGGTGGCTGCTGGTGATTCGCATTTGGTTGATGCTGCTACTTCTGGCATGTTGACTGATGGTGTGGTGCTGTTGGTGCCGACGGATCGTTCGGGTCAGTTGTTGTTGGGTGCTGCGATTAAATCGAAGTTTGACAAGGTTAATACTTTGGTTGCTGTTGGTGGTAAGAACGCGGTTCCTGATGAGGCGGTGGCTGCGGTTAAGAAGATGAACGACAAGATTACCAAGACCGAGCGTTTGGATGGTAAGAATCGTTATGAGACGAATGTGGCGGTAGCTAAGGCTGCGTATAAGGATTTTAAGAACGCGTCTCGTGTGTATTTCACTCGTGGTGATGTGATGGTTGACGCTTTGACTGCGGGTGCGGCCGGGGATGGACCGGTGTTGATGCTCACTCCGTCTGGTGATATTGATAAGGCTACTAAGGATTATTATGCCGAGGCTGTGAAGCATGCTCGTGACGCGGTGATTCTTGGTGGGGAGAAGGCTCTTCCTTCGGAGCAGGTTGCTAAAGTAGGGGCTGAGATTAAGAAGCTTGATCCGTGGTCTTGGCTTAAGAGTGGTAAAGAGCTTAAGGCTAATGTGGCGTTAGCGGCTGCTACTTATTTTGGTCAGTCTGATTGGCAGTCCCGTAAGTTTGTTAAAGATTCTATGCCGCCTCAAGACAAGGGTGCCGCTTTTGATGTTACCAAGTTCGAGAAATATGATTTCTTTGGTCTTAACGGCGGGTCTGTTAAGGCTGAGTCTAAGGATCCTTCGAGTGTGAATGTTGAGACCGCTGTTAGTGATCCGAAGAAGGCGTTTGTTGGTTATGTGCAGCCTTTGAAGGATTTGAAGGCTAACAATGTGGTTATCACTAAACAGTATAATGAGTTGAATGCTGTGAAGGATAATGCCCTAGTTGACGCTAAAACCGCTGAGGTTAAAGCTGCGGCTTTATCCGCCGTTACCAATGTTAACGCTGGTGATGTGGCTGCTAAGTTGGTGAAAGCGGTTCAGGATTTGTATGGTTTGTCTCTCAGCGAGATCAGGCCTACTTTGAATGATTCTGGGGCGGTTTCTACTTCTGGTGTGTTCAAGTTTGATGATGATTCTAACTTGACTGGTTTGGATATGGATAAGCTTGACGGGGTACAGTCAAAGCTGGCTGCTGGTGACTGGTCTGGTAAGAAGGTCTATAAGGTTGGTGACACGGATTTGACTTTCAAGGAGGCTGTCTACGCCAAGATTGCCAACAAGGACGCTGTTTTGCCGGGTAAGGATCTTGCTGGTGTGGAGGCTTTGGCTTCGGGTAAGGTGAACTGGTCTGCGTTCTATAACGTGACAAAGACTGAGTTGGATAACCAGCAGAAGCGTCATGATGAGGCGAAGCAGAACTTGTTGGACGCGGTGAATGCCTACTATAACAACACGAATATGGAGTTGCTTACTGGTGTGACTGGTGTGCCGCGTCTGGCTGGTAAGTCTCGCTATGAGACTTCTTCCTTGTTGGCGGTGTACCTGGAGAAGCGGGGTCGTTTCGTGAACTCGGGGTCTAAGGACTTTAAGAAGGATTCGCGGGCGTATTTGGCTTCTGGTGATGATGCTCACTTGGTGGACTCGGTAGTGGCGGGTCAGTTGACTGATGGTCCGATTCTGTTGGTGCCGGCTTCTGGTGAGATTGATAAGACCGTGTTGAACCACCTGGCTTATTTGAAGAAGAAGGAACCGAATCTGGGTACCTTCGCTTTAGGTGGAAAGATGTCTATCTCCGAGGAAATCCGTGCCGCTGCGGTTAAAGCCTTGAAAGAAGCTAAGAACTACAAGGGCACGAACAACTTCCGTGGTAACGATGATGCCGGTAATCAGGCTCCATCCCTAGGCGGATACGCCAGCCTGGAAATCACGAATGTTGGCAATGCCGGTGCTAAGACTGCTGCTATGTCGATAGCCGCTAACAACGGTAGGGTTGCGGGGCTTAGCGCTTTGTTTGATGGCCTGCCCAAGGGTGTTACCGCCACGGGTAACAGTGCTAACGGCCAACTCACTTTCACTCCTGCTGATAGAAAAGAGGATGTCGCGGCTAACGGAACCTATAAGGTGACTGTCCGTTGGATTGACGGCAAGGGTAATATCAAATATCAAGACAGTGTAGATGTCACGGTTAAACTAGCCGCAGCTCCTCCTGCCACCCAATCCGCGAAGCCGGTTTTGAGTGCGCCTTCCGGTAACATCACTGCCGCAAACGGTACTGCTTCGGTTCCTGTGACTGGCGCTAAGTCTGCGCCTGCCGAGTACACCTGCTCTATCAATAAGAACGAGCTTTCTGCTGTAACTTCTGGCAAGGTAAAGTTCACTGTTGCTTGGAATGATGGCGCAAAGGCTTGCAAGGTTACCGCTACCGACGACTCTCACAATGGTGCTGTCTCTGGCACGATTAAAGTGACGGTCAAGGTTGACGAGGACGGCGCCGCCGGTGCAGCTAAGACGGTTTCCGATGGTGCGGAGAAAGACGTTACTGTAAACATCTCCTAGTGAGCCCTTTGATTCTAGTGAAACCTCAATGGTTTCAACGATAACTTCATAAACGTCTGACCCCGGTAGATGACTACCGGGGTCAGACCTGTTCCGGGACGGTCGCGGGTATGGTGGTGTGTAACGAGTTCCCTTGGTTTGGGGGGGAGAATTTGCGCTGGTGGAGCGGTTAGAATGTAGCGTATGGCGATTCGTTCTTTTAGAATCAGAAATCTGCTTTCCATTAGAGACACTACTTTGGAATTGGTCACTCCGGTGACGTTGTTGATTGGTCCAAACGGTGCGGGAAAGACGAACTTGCTCAGAGGGATAGAGCTGCTTTCTCGTCTGGTTGATGACACGTTCCAGGATGAAATCATGCGTGGGGGCGGGTTTAGTGAACACTTTTTCCAGGGTAGCCCGGTAGCTGATTTTGACTCGGCGGAGCAAGGCGGGGGATTTGATTCACGGTGTTTTGCAATCGATGCTGATTACCGGATAAACGAAACGCTTACAAATGGGTATGATGTTCAGTTCAGTCGCGGTACTGGAGATACTGCCTTGGTGCGAGAGCGGCTTTTCTTCCATAACCAGGCTAAGTACACCACCCCTTTCTGTGACGATTTCCAAGGCAATCATGGTTGGCTACCATTGGCGCATCGTTCGGTGCTTTCAGATGCGGATGATTGCGGCTCAAGGACTGGGGTACAGGAGAATATTCGACGTATTCTCACGGGTTGTAGGGTTTTTCATTTTGATGATTCTTCCTCTCGATCGCCCATGTTACAGAGTTGTGATGTTGCCGATAATCTAAGGCTTCACAGTGATGGGCGGAATCTCGCGGCGGTGTTGTGGCGGATGCGGGAAAGTGATGTTGAACGGTACGAGGGAATTTTACGTTCGGTGCGTGTTGTGGCACCGTTCCTTGAGGATTTCGAGGTTGATCCGGTTTATGAGGGTTCGCGCAACACTATATTGCGTTGGCGACAGAAAGGGTTGGATGGTGTTTTCTCGGGAGAGAGACTAAGCTCCGGTACGCTTCGGTTTATCTGTCTGACTGTTTTGTTACAGCAAACCAACCCGCCTGAGACGATTGTTTTGGACGAGCCGGAACTTGGTCTGCATCCTTTTGCTATCTATCAACTCGCGCAGATGCTGCACGAGTTTGCCAGCCCGGAGAGGAAGCTTATTGTCACCACGCAATCAGTCACGCTGGCAAATCAGTTCTCGTTGGAAGAATTAGCCCTGGTTACTCGGGAAAACGGCGCGACTGCGGTGAATCGTCCCGAACCAGAGGCTTACACGCAATGGCTGGATGACTATTCGGTAGGGCAAATGTGGGAAAACAATGTCCTAAACGTGTCCCCCAAAAGGGAGGTAACGGACTTGTGAATAGGAAATGGATAGTCACAAGGCGGGTGGGGTTGCTGCTATGGCATTGATTGCGATTGTTGCAGAGGGTCCGTCGGAACAACAGTTCATCACGAACAATTTAGCCCCTTACCTGCAGCAGGCTAGCGGAGGGAAATTGTTTACCCAAGCCATTGTCGTAAAAACCAGTGTCGCCGCGAACGGGAAAGCTCGTTTTGGGGGTGGTGGCTGGTATTCCAGGGCGGGAACAGGCTATGACTCTTTGATTAGGATGCTGTTGGGCCAGCCGCAATGGCAGGGAGTGTCAACGATGATTGACTACTACGGTTTTCCGCAAGATTTCATTAGGAAAGCAGGGTTAGTCAATCCACGATGCGAGGACATTGAGGAGAAACTGCTCGAGTACTATAGGAACCGGGAACAACCGGGAAAATGGCTGCCTTTCGTAGTCAAGCATGAATTTGAATCCCTGGTTATTGCCGCAGCCTTGCACGGAAAATCAACCGTGTTTAGCAACGCAGAGATTCGCCAAATGACACTCTGGAAAGACGCCGCCGGCGAGGTCGAAAAAATCAACGATTCACCCCAAACCGCTCCGTCTAAACGACTTATCCAGCTAAAAGAAAGCAGTCCGGTTCCCTACCGTAAACTACCCGATACGAAAGAAGTGTTCGACCATACCCGTATAGAGGCAGTAATGGACGAGTGTCCCCACTTCGCTGACTGGGTCGCCAACCTACTATCGTTCGCCCCGTAACACCGGAAACTCCCTGCCAAACCCACAAAAACGAACCAGGGAAACAGGAACAACAAGCTGATACCACGACTGCAAAAGGTTAGTTCCACAACATAATCCGCAGCACAAACAGAACAACCTGGCATACGCTCCCGACAAACCGGACCAGGAAAAACCCAGACCGTTTCAAAATACTTGACACTAACTGTCTGCTAGACCCAGTTCTTCCAGTAGTTTCTCCTGAATGTTTCCCCGGCAGCAACTAAAAACATGGCACCCCCAGGAGTCAATGACTCCCAGAGGTGCCACGTCTTATTCAGTTATCGTCTCCTTCAAGACGGGTAAGGACTAAACAACATGCAACCACGGTTTAACCCTTGGTGTACTTAATCACCGTGTTCTTAGCAGTCTTTGCAGAGCCTGCATTTACGCCGGCATTCACGGATGTAGCCTTGCAGACTATCTTGTCAGCAGGAATCGTGATGCTACCTGTAGCAACGTCGTGTGCGGGTGACGTTAGAGTCAACGTTTTAGTGTTCAAAGCTCCCGCGCCAAAGTGGGTGGCATCCGCAGCACCGGATTTAACTTGGCCACTAGCACCGGTGATATCCCAGGAGTATTGCACATCAACAGCAGTACCCGTTTTATCGCAGGTCAAAGTCACTGTTTTCGCACCTGTATCAGAAGCAGTGGTCTTAACTTCACCACTAACCGGATTCATGGTTATAGTCACGGCAGTGAGTGTCTGCGCCGGTGCGGATAGTTGTACGGTTACGGGGTTGGTGGCGATTTCTTTTTCGGTTACGCCACTGTCGTTCTTGTAGGTAACGAGTGCCCGGTAATCGCCTTTAGCGTCAGCAGCAGTGGCGGGGGTGGTGATATTGCGGGACACGGTGACAATACCCTTATCAGACGGTGTCTTGGTTTCGGTACCGTAAGTCACACCGGCCGGAGTGCTGTTAGCTACCGCACTCCAGTTGCTGTTTGCGTCGGCGCGGTATTGCCAGGTTACGGTCGCTTTGTCGGCGTTCTTCCCGGTGGGTACCTGGAAAGAGAAACTCAAAGTCGCCGGCTTACTATTAGCAACAGCCTTCTCGCCTTCGGTGTAGGTGACTTTGAGTTCATTAGAGACCAGGAACTTCTGTTCCTTCTCAGTGACGCGGTCGTTACCAACCTTGACCTCAGCAGCCGCAGCAGCCGCAGCAGCGTCAGTTACAGAGTTCTTACCACCCACAGCGAGTACCGCCGGGAAAGCACCTTTCTTACGTTCAACAACCTTATCGCCACTGACTGTCAGGAACTGGCCAATGTTTTGCATCTCAGTCTTAGTAGCATCAGTCAACGTACCAGCCTTGTTAACCAACAAGATAGGCCCACGGGTGAACACCCCAGCAACCAGAGCATCAACCATAGACTCGCCGTTAGCCAAATACACCCGGTCAATAAACGCGCCACGCTGTAAACGCAGGTACTGCGAAATCATCGCCGCAGTAGAATAGCGATCCGCACCACCAAGACGCACATAACCGGTACCACGCTTCAGCTTCGCCCACGCATCCAGCATAGACGCGCTAGTGGAATCCGCGTTCTGCTTTGCCTGAGCCAAGAACAACTCGGTGTCACGCTGCAACACAACCAGATTCGAATCACCAGTAGTCAACGTGGAGATAGACTTATTCGAGAACAAGTTCTGGGATTCCACACCTACCGAGTCAAACTTGTAGCCTGTAGGAGCCACTGCATTACCTAGCAGTGCTGCGTCTTTGTGTTCGAAGTAGGCTTTGATACGAGCCTTGTCAGACTTGATAGCAGTCTTCACAGCCTCGTTATTAGACTCGATAGCCCCATAAGCCACCCCGGTAACTTTCCCGTCCTCATCAAAAACAAAGAAATCCTTATTCTTCGCAATATTAGCTTGGTTAGCAGTACCGTAGAGTTTACCCAGGTCAGAGGCGATACCAGTCTTAATCGTATTGTAGTCGCCTTTAGCGTCTTTAATCTTATTCGCGATATCCATCTTCACGGACTTAACCGCAGAGTCAACCACGTCCA
The DNA here is from genome assembly GCF_000160615.1 of Mobiluncus mulieris ATCC 35243. Taxonomy (GTDB): domain Bacteria; phylum Actinomycetota; class Actinomycetes; order Actinomycetales; family Actinomycetaceae; genus Mobiluncus; species Mobiluncus mulieris. The sequence goes on from NZ_GG668518.1 coordinate 184,234, forward strand.
TACGCTCCGCGACTTCCCTAGCCAACGCCTTGTAGCCCTCGAAACGGTTACCAGCGTCCTGACGCCCCAAATCAAGCATTCTCGGATCACGCGAGGTAGCAGTATTAAGATAATCAGAATCACCGGCTTTAGTGATTTCGAAATCCGAACGGAAGGTATTCACACCCAGGTATTTCGCGCGAGCCTCTTCGAATGCTTTACGCGCGTTAATAGACTCCAAATCCGCTTTACCAGGATTAACCTTAACCACCGGATCCAACGCCTCGGACAAAGCCTTATCCGGAACCGCGTTTTTACCACCTAAACCAATAACACTTTGAACCTTGTGATCCTTCACCCAAGTCTTCACATCCTCAGGCAATTCCCCGTCTTTCGTGTAAAACACCGGGCCATGATCCAACGTGCCAGCCGCCAACGCGTCAATCGGTACATCCGCGCGTGACACAATCACATTCTTAGACTTGCTAGGCTCTACCTCGATAACTCGTTTCGCCACAGACATAGCAGTCTCATACCGGCTCTTACCACCAAGACGACCAGTCTTTTTATCACCAGCCACAGCCTTCAAAGTCGCTTCAGGCACCACCTGCTCTCCACCAACAGCGTAAACCGTGGTAGCAGACGTGTACTTAGCAACCTGAGCCTTAACCACATCAAGCGTACGGGAATTATTATCCACCAGCAGAATAGGCCCATCAGTCAACTGACCAGCAGTAGCCGCATCAATCATCGCAGTCGAATTCGCAACATACACAGCCTTAGCCTTAGCCACCTCAGGGAAAGCAACCTTAGCCACCTCTAACGCTGTATCAATACGATCATTATTCGCCCTATCAGAAGCAATACGATCCCAGCCACCATCCAAAGGACGAGGCTCCTCCGCAGCCACAGCCGCCGGAGCG
>NZ_GG668518.1:186978-192663 GCF_000160615.1 Mobiluncus mulieris ATCC 35243
CGGGTGGGGATAGGATGGTTCCGTCTCCGTCTTATGATGTGAATCGTTTGCGGCTTTCTGGTAAGAGTCGTGTTGATACGGCGATTGAGGTGGCTAAGCACGCGATGAAGGCTGCTGATGGTGTGTCTGATCATTCTTGGAATGGTAATCAGCCTCCGAAGGTGGTTTATATCGCGGGTTATGATGGTGAGGTAGATGCGGCTGCTGGTGGCGCGTTGACTGATGGGCCGATGCTGCTGGCTAAGGCTGATGGGTCTTCTAATGAGAAGGTCGCGGAAGCAGTGAAGGAATTCGGCGTGGAGACTGTTATCGCTCTTGGTGGTGATAAGGCGGTGCCGGATTCGGTGTTGTCTGATATTGCTAAGAAGGCTGGGGATTTGAAGACGGCTCGTGTGGCTGGTCATGATCGTTTTGAGACTTCTGTGGAGATCGCGAATCGTATTGGTCAGGTTACTGGCCGTTTCACCCCGGGTACGGTGGTGTTGGCTAATGGGGTGACTTTGGTTGATGCGTTGACTGCGGGTACGATTGATTCCCCGATTTTGTTGACTAAACAAGATGGTTCACTGCCGGAATCCGTGATGGCGTATTTGAAGAAGGTTAAGCCCCAGAACTTTATTGCGGTGGGTGGTACTAAGGTGATTCCGGATTCTACGGTGTTGTCTGCGCAGTACACTGCTTTGGGTAATGGTGCTTTGTCTACGGATGATTCTTATCCGGATATTATTGCGAAGCGTGACCGGTTGAAGGCTTTGATTGCTGAAGCTGATAGCCAGTGGAATCGTTCTGATGGTGAGTATGTGCAGGCGGTTAAGACCGCGAAGCGTTTATACAAAGAAGCTAAGGTTCGCTATGACGTGGCGCGGGCTGATTTGGAGAAGGCTGTTGCCCCGTTGGATAGTGTTAAAGGCATCGATGAGAATAAGAAGCTTTTGGACGGAGGGAAACTCGCAGCCAACAGTAAAGTCCAAGATGTTATTGCGAAGCTGTCTCCGGTGTTTTCTAAAGACATGGTAACTGCCGATAAGGATGTGGCGGGGAAGTTGTTTAAGCCTTCTCGTGAGAAGATTACTTTTGATGAGGCTGCTGCTATTGAAAAATACGCGAAGGATGCGATTAAGGACGCGAAGAAAGCGATTGATAAGTATAACGCGAAGCAGGCTGATGGTACGGAGTCTGATTTCGATGGGTTAGCTAAGCATGTTATTGAAGGTGACGTACAGACTACTGGGGTTTCTTTGTATGCGCAGATGCAGGTGTTTAAATACCGTTTGGATGCGGCAGAGGCTAACCTGAAATCCGCTAAAGACACGGTGGCTTACCTGGATTTGAAGGCTGCTGGTTTGGGTGACAAGCTCCAGGGTAAGTCTTACACTCGCCTGGCTGGTAAGAACCGTTATGGTACTGCGGCGGCTATCTCGGCTTGGTATCAAAACCATTATGACCCGGATTGGACTACTGCGGTTTACCTGGTCAATGGTGATGCTCTGGCCGATGCGGTGGTAGCTGGCCAGTTGCATCGTGGCCCGGTGTTACTCACTAACAGCGCGGAGGCCTACTCGAACGAGGTTAACAACGAGATTATCCGCGCCGCGAAACGCCTGGGTGCTAAAAACTCGAAACTAATCGAGATTTACGGGGTTGGCGGCAGTAAAGTAATCTCTGACAGCCTGTTGAAAACCGCTAACGCCACCGCCCTCGTAGCCCAACGCGGCGACAACACCAACCAACCCACCCCAGGCAAGAAAAACCCGTTTACTAACAGTGAAAACGTGACCGTGGATAAACCCGCCTTCGATATCAAAACTACCGATAACGCCGGTGTGGAGGTTCAGGTGAAGGTTATGGGTTCAGCGATTAGCGAGAACCTCGCCAATAAGGTGAAACTGGTTAAGCGTATGCCGCTAGACGGCACCGCCCCAACCCCCACGGGTGAGGCTGACGGCAAGGTTAAAGTCACCACCGCCAGTGCAACTCCCGGCACCTACACCTACGAAATAGAACTGCCCGGAGGCAGGAAAGCCTACTTCACCGCCACCGTGAAAGAACAATCGACTAAACCAGCACTCAACGTGACCGCAGGTGGTGTTGTAAGCACCGAACTGTACTCGCTGACTGGTGAGACTGTAGGAACAGACCACCCGACGGATTTGAAGGTTTCCTCTTTGAAAGACAAGTCTTTCGCTGTAAAGATTAAAACCAGTACTAAAGGTGCTGAGCTGAAAGCCAGTGTCAGCGTCAACAACGCTGCGGCTACTGACGCGAAGATTGTCAAGAAAGACACTGATTCCTATGTCGTGTTCAACGTTCCGGAGAATATCGCAGCCAACCAAACTATTAAGCTGACGCTTACTCAAACCGAGACTGGTAAAATGCCTACCGACTCGGATGTGGCAACCATCACCGTAGCCAACTAGGGTGGGCTGTTTCGGATAGTATCTAATATAACCGAATAAATAGACAGTTGGCTCCCGGGGAATACAAGATTTCCCGGGAGCCAACCCGCATATAGACCGGCTCGCAACCACCGAGTCGTTAGACACCCCGGAGGGGCTAGGAGCCGACCCAATTCACGAACCAAAAACCGTGCAACTCTCGTTGCGCTACACGTGCAAAACCACTTGCGCTACACTCGCAGAAAAAACCTGCACTTGACAACACCCAGAAACCCCCGGTGTTTACCGGCTCGAGGAACACCCCGGTTTAGTTAGTGTCGGGTTGTTTCCCAGGTGAAGACCGGTGTCATGTTGGTAGTAGTCGAATAATTAAGGTTAAGCCCGTGGTGCTCCCCAAGTTTCACTTGGGGAGCACCACGGTTATTTAGTTTTCACTCAGAATGGCTGTTAGCTCAGGGTTTACTTTACTTCAAAGAGTTTAGGCTTGCTAGCAGCGTTCTGTGGAATGTAAAGGTACTTGACATTGGTCAGGTTGGCGGTAGCAACCTTGACTTTACCGTCGTTGCTTCCGCTTTGAGAAACAGTAGCGCCGGATACGGTCTTGCCGTCCTTATCCAATGCCAAAGCATTGGTAACAGTTACGGCAGCATTAGTTTCACCAACCTCGAAAAGCTTGTCAGCGCCAGAAGCCACGCCGGTTACTTCGGTGGGTTTGCCGGCCTGGTAGGTGAACTTCGCGGAGAAATCCTTAGTGCCGAGTTTACCCTTGATGGTGTAGGTACCGAACTTGGTGGTACCTGGAGTCACCGTAACCTTCACCTTACCGTTAGCGCCATCATCAGCCACGGTCGGAGCCGTTGCGTCAGTGCCACTGTTCTTGCCATTGATTTGCAGGCCGGTAGCAGCTGAGGTAGCGGCTTGGCCGTTGAGCTTCAACGACAGCTCGAAAGCATTAGCCCAGGTGGCGGTCTTGTCGTCTAGGGTGACGGTCTTGTCGTCTAGGGTGACGGTGTCCGCTTTTATGGTGACAGTGACCTGGGCGGTGTTATTGTCGCCGTCTTTCACGCTAACAGTGTACACGTCACCAGCCGTCAAGGACGCGCCAGCGTTCTTGGTGATGGTCAGGGTGTTGTTGTTAGACACCGTAGCGGTAAGGTCGGTGGAGACTACGTTGTTTTTCTTCACGCTCACAGTGTGGCTCAACACAGGCACAGCGGATTTATCGGTGAGTTTAGCGGTTAGAGCCAGGGTAGCGCCAGACTCTGGCATATCCACGTTTTCAACAGCCTTATTACTGGCGTCTACCAGTTGGAGGGCGGCTTCTTCTTGTTTCTTCCCGACCTCACCGAGGTAGTCAGCCCCCGCGTAGTCTTTAGCGTTACGCAAAGCCTTAACCGCCTCATCACGTACCTCGTCACTGATAGCGACTTTACCACCAATAGCGAAAGTACCCAGGTTAGTGGTACGGTACTTCAAATACGCCAGATGCTTCAAAACCGGCTCACTGATTTTACCGGAGGTCGGTACCAGCATAATCGGACCATCCGTCAACTGACCCGCCACCACGGAATCAATCAGATGCGCATCATCACCAGAGGCCAAATAAGCCCGCCCGTTAACTGGATCGACCTTGTCCTGATGCAGATACGAACCCCGCAAAAGACTGTAAACCGCGAGTAAAGCCGAAGTCTCGTAACGATCCTTACCCGCCAAACGCGGCCACGTACCCTCCTGGGTAACCAGATTCATCCGTTCCTTACCGAAATACAAGTTAACCGCGTCAACCAAATCCTTCTTCGCCTTATCAGCCTTCTCCTTTTGAGACTTATACTCAGAAGTAGCCTGGTTAAACAAAGCATCATAGTTAACACCATCAACCACAGGCTTACCAGCCGGAACCGGGTCATTCGCATGCACGTTGCTGGCATTAGAATCAATGTCTAGGTAGACGGCCCCACCCAAGGTAGCAGGCTTAGTACCAATCATGTAGGCCTTAACCTCGCTCCAATCACCAGAAGATAGCTTCGATTCGATACCCTTGAAGAAATCAGTATTCAAACCAGTAATCTCGTCAGTATCACTATCAAAAGTAAACGCCCCACCATCAGAAAGCTTACCCTTCTTAAACGTGGTACCAGCAGCCTGGGAAGACACACCATACATATCCTTAACCGCCTTCAACAACGCATCAGCCTTAGCCCCAGCCTTAGTACGTACGTCAGCGGTGCCACCTACGAATTCACCAGCCTTGACTTTCTCTGCGATAGCGTTACGCAACGCCACATCCAAATCTGCCTGCAGCGCGGTGTGCTTGTTAGTCAACGCTAAAACATTCTTACCCAGTTTCTCGGTAGAATCCTTGTAACCAATAAACGCTTTCTTCGGATCAGTCACATTCACACTCACGTTAACCGTAGACGGATCCTTAGACTCACCAACAACAGCACCGCCGGTATACCCGTTACCGAAGTAGTTGTATTCATCAACCTTCTTCGGATCCCAATACTTCTGCTCGATGAATCCCTTACCCATGCGCTGCCACTTATCTTGACCGAAATACACCGCTGCCGCACGCTGCACATCAGCCTTCTTCTCCGCAGTAGTCTTCAAATAAGACCACGGGTCAAGCTTCTTCGTCTCACCAAGAATCTTGTTAACCTGCTCCTCAGACAAAGCACTCTTACCGCCAAGCACCACACCATCAGCACTCAAGGTAAGCTTCTCGAAATACTCCTTAGTAGCCTTATCCACATCACCCTCGTGATTCACCAGCAACACCGGACCATCACCAGCCGCGCCCGCAGTCAACGCGTCAACAAGCTGATCCCCACGAGTCAAATACACCCGGCTCACCGAGTAACTCTTATACGAAGCTTTCGCTACCGCCACATTCGTCTCATAACGATTCTTACCATCCAAACGCTCGGTCTTGGTAATCTTATCGTTCATCTTCTTAACCGCAGCCACCGCCTCATCAGCAACAGCCTTCTTACCACCAACAGCAACCAACTTGCTAACATTAGGGAACTTCGTCTTCATCGTCGCACCCAACAACAACTGACCCGAACGATCCGACGGTACCAACAAGACAATACCATCCTTCAACATCCCAGAAGTCGCCGCATCAACCATATTCTCATCCCGAGAAGACACCAAATACGCAGTCTTCAAAGAAGAATTAGAATCCTTATACAACTTCTCCGCCACAGCCAAAGCCGTATCAATACGCGAATCACCAGAAACACGAGTAAACGAACCACCATCAGGGAACTTAATCTCATCCCCAACA
>NZ_GG668518.1:193017-196185 GCF_000160615.1 Mobiluncus mulieris ATCC 35243
TAAATCTGTCCTGTTCCCCAGCTCTCGCACCTGCTCTTACACTTAAACTCTTTAAGTCTTATACTTAAAGAGTGCTGGACTCTGGAACTCTTGTAAAAGTGCTTGATGAACTGCGGGAACGTGGTGGGGATTCTTACGATGTTGAAGTGAAAACGGGTGCTAATGGCATTCCTGGTCTGGGACAGACCTTGTGCGCTTTTGCTAATATGCCTGATGGGGGCACGATTATCATTGGCGTTTCGGAAAACCTGGATTTCAAAGTGTTGGGGATTGCTCCTTCGCGTATCGCGAAGCTGGAACAAAGCATAGCCGCTCAGGCTCGCGACCATATCAAGCCGCCTCCGCAGCTCGATTTCCAGACGCTAAAAATCGGCAGCAAGACCATCCTTGTCGCAACGGTGCGCGGGCTAGAACTCGCGTCCCGCCCTGCTTTCTATAAGGGTGTGGCATATTTGCGTCAGGCAGACGGCGAATACCCGATGAGTCCCCAGGAACTGCAGCATGTCGAACTTCTGAAGACACAGGGTTTCGAACCGTTGCATCCCGACCGGTTTAGTGTCCCGGGAACATCCCTGACGGATTTGGATGTGTCCTTGGTCGCGGCCTACGATGAAGCGCTGTCACTGGCCTCTCGGCGTTTTCATGAGATGTCACGCACTGAGCGGCTGGTTTATTCTGGGGTTCTGACTCCTGGTGGCGAAGCCACGCTTGGTGGTCTTTATGCGCTGGGCAAGATGCCCCAAGCGGTCACGCCGAGCCTGGGGGTGACCGCTGCGGTTCAGGTGGTTGACTCAGAGCGTGGATCAAACACGACCGCAGGCACGTCCTTGGGTGAAGTCGCGCGAACGGTCTCGATGCCGCGCGTCATGGATTTGTCGCATTTTACTGGCCCGGTTCCGGAACTCCTTGAACAATCTCTTGCTTGGGTGGAGCGCAATACCAGTAAAGCCCTGGTCTATGACCAGCATGGTCATGCCCGCGACCTGCCCACATTCCCACTCGCTGCGGCTCGTGAAATCATCGCTAACGCCCTGGTGCACCGTTCGCTGGCACCCATAACTGATTCCAAGCGGGTCGAGATTCGCATCCGTGGGAGTGTGTTATCGGTGACCAGCCCGGGCGGTTTATGGGGCGTGACTGCCGAGCGTCTGGGTAAACCAGGCGGTAAAAGCGCGGTCAACCCGATGCTTTACGAAATCTTGAAAAACGTCCGCACTCCTGACGGAGCGCGCGTAATCGAGGGTGAAGGCGGTGGCATCCGCGAAGCCATCCAAGTCCTTGAAGCCTGTGGCCTGCCCCGGCCCCGGTTTATCGACCAGGGAATAGAACTCCACGTCCTCATGCGACTCACCCCCAGCCCCCCGCGACCAGCCCCGATGCAACCACTCTTGAGGTCTATGGAACCGATTCCGACCACACCCGCCGCTCCCATCCAAACAAGCACCAAGCACGGTCCCGCTATCCTTGCCTCACTGTCAGGCGGTCCGCAAACCCTAAACACCATACGTTCTGTTACGGGACTCAGCGAGGGTCAGGCCCGATACGCGCTCGGGAAGCTCATCGCTGCCGGGAGCGTGGTGATGCTTGGTAGCCAAGGCGATCCAGATACAACCTACTGCCTTCAATAAGCACGCGGGGATTCCTGGGCCGACACCTAGTTGCGGGCAAACGAGGATTTTGGGTCGACATCCGCAAAGGCTGTAGCGAATCAGGGGAGGTTTTTTGAGGGGGGGATACCCGGCAGGAGTGTGCCTAAAAGTGGAGAATAGCTGGGTAGCTGCCATTATTGGCAGCTACCCAGCTATTCTCCCCCTATAAATCCCAAACACCGGAGCATCCACCCACCCAGCCCCTCAAAACCTCGGGCAATCTGAGACGGACGAACCCGTCACCGGGCTTATCGAGAGGGTGCTTATTCTAGAATCCGTGTTCACTGAGGGTCAAGCGCAGACCGGGACACCACTTCCGATCCAGGTGGACGACGAGGTCATTAAACGCGGAGATAGGCAGTCCGTGCCGACCGCTGCGAGAGGCGATGGCACCCAGCGCTTGAGCGAACAGTTGCGGATTCATGTCTAGCGAATCCAGAAGGAAAGCGTCAGGTGGGATTGCACGAATGTCTTGCGGGAGGGCAGCAGGCGGAAAATCTTTGAGATTCCGGGTAATGATGGCCTCGGCATGGCCCGCTTCAGCGCATGCTACCACGTGAACGTCTTTAGGATCGGGAAGGTCCAGTTCGAGTTCCCGCACGTCAGCGGTGAGAGCGTCAGGGAACGCTTTGTTCATACGGGAAATCAGCCGTGTTATGTAACTGTCAACGTCCATGTCCGTCTGGTGGGAGTGCCTACGGCGAATGACAGCATCAAGCTCTTGTAAGATACGGTCTGACCACACCGGGCGGTAAACCTTTTCCCAAGCCAGCTCAAGCAACACATCGCGCAACAGCGAAGGATAAAGAACACTAGTATCAAGAACGGCGCTGAACATCAGGATTGAGTAGTTTGTGCGGGGCGGACAGTGTCAACAGATTTGTCTGGGCGAGCGCGGGAGGCAGGTTCGTCTGGCTGGGCGAGCCGGTCAGGGCGAGCGAATTCTTCATCATAAAACCCCATCCGTGCCGTGTCAGCCATGATTTCGTCCAACGCTTTCGCGGCCCGATACTGCTGGCGTTCGTTGTACTCCAAAAGGTCTGCCAGAAGGACCCGGCGGTGGCGACGCGGACGACTGTAAGGTATCTCACCCTTGTCAAGCAGACGCACAAGGGTAGGGCGGGAAATCCCCAGAAAATCTGCGGCCTGCTGGGTCGTCAAGCGCGTCGATAACGGGGTCACACTAATCGCGCGCCCCTCAGACAGAGCAATAATGGCCTTCAGTAGGATTTTATACAGGTCACGCGGCAAACGGTTCTTCGCCTGAGTCTTTTCATCGACCAGGAAATATGAATCCTCCTCAGTAGCCTGGGTCAGCACAGAAGCAAGTTGCTGTAGAGAATCGAGTTCTTCCTGGTCAGGAAGAAAAGTATCCCCCGACTCCGAGGAGTGCAGGGTTCGTGAAAGAGCATATTGGGTAGCCATACAGCAATTGTAACACTCGACAACAGCAAAACGAAAGAATCGAACAAAACGAATAAAACGAACGATTGAGTTCAGGGGTTTTGCCCCTGCTGAG
>NZ_GG668518.1:196610-199644 GCF_000160615.1 Mobiluncus mulieris ATCC 35243
GAAGCTTGTCGCTATTGGTGGCGAGGCTGTTATGCCTAAAGAGGCTGTGGCGAATGTCGCGAAGATGAATCGGAATATTAATTCTAAGTCTGATCGTCTTGGTGGTAAGAATCGTTATGAGACTAATGTGGCTATTGCTAAGAAGGTTTATAAGGACGGCGGCTCTGGTCCGATTTTGTTGACTCGTGGGGATAACCCGGTTGATGGGATTACGGCTGGTTCTTACGAGGCAGCGGCGACGTTGCTGGTGAATCCTGCTGGGGATGTGGATAAGTCTACTAAGTCTTATATGGATTCTTTGAAGGGTAAGAATCAGGACGTTCTTGTTTTGGGTGGCGAGAGTGTGTTGCCTGAGGATCAGGTAAAGAAGTTGTTTGATGGTGTTAAGCAGCTTGATCCGTGGTCTTATAAGGATGAAGTCACTAAGTTGAAGAATAATCTGCGTAAAGCGGCGGCTAATTTTATTGGTCAGTCTGCTTGGCAGAAGGGTACTGATAATGTGGCGGGTTATTTCGGTCGCGCGGCAGAGAATTCTAATAATGGTGCTTGTATTGACGATATGAAGCTTTCTGGTGATCAGAGCCTGATTAACGTTAGTGATGGTATTCCCGCGACTGAGAAGTGCTTTATCGGGTATGACCGTTCCCTTGGTTTGGTGAAGGCTAATGCTGCGAAGATTTTGAAACAGGTTTCCGCTAAGCAGGATGCTTTGGATAACCAGGTGAAGGCGGTTAAAGCTGCTAACGTGACTGCGCAGGCTGAAGGTAAAACTGTGAAGGGCTACCCGGCTAACGCAGGGAATCTGGCTGCTTATAGTGGTTACGCTGCTTTGTCGGGTGCGTTTAAGGCTATGTATGGGGTGGCTCCGGAGGCTCCGGAGGCTACTATCGATAGTGAGGGTGTTATCACGGTGAATAACCCTGGTTCCTGGAAGTTTAGTGCTGACGGGGCATTTGATGGGGTGAATGAGGACGCGGTGGCCTCGGTTATCGCTGATTATAAAGACGCGGCGGGGGATTCCAAGGTGATTAAGCTCAATGCTTCCACCACGGTGAAGTTGGGTGACTTGCCGACCACTACCCTTGGCACCGCTGATAATATCGACAAAGCCAGCGGTACGAATCTTGAGGTTAACTTCGGTGCGGTGGCTGAGGTTACTAAGAAGGCGTTAGCGGATTTGAAGGCTGGTCATGCTGAGGCTAAGAAGGCTTTGGATGATGCGATTATCGCGTGGAAGGCTTCTCCTTTCGCTAAGGTTGTCGAGCGGAAGGGTTCTGGTTCCCCGCGTATTGTGGGTAAAGACCGTTACGAGACTTCTGCGTTGTTGTCTTACTATCTGCGTGGCGCGTCTAACTCTCGTAACTTTGAGGGCTGGACTGAGAATGACGGCTGGGGCTTCGGCGGCTGGAAGCATGTGTATTTCGCTTCTGGTGAGGACGCACACCTGATTGACTCGGTGGTAGCTGGTCAGTTGCGCTACGGGCCGATTCTGTTGGTGAAGTCTGATGGGGATTTGCCGGAGTCTGTGGCGAAGGAAATCAAGAACATGGGTACCGCTAAAAAGGTTCAAGGCGGCTGGGTAATCGGTGGTAAAAAGGCTGTGTCTGACAAGGTCGCTAAAGCCGGGGCTGCTAAGTTCTCGGAGGGCGGTAAATTCGTTACCGATGACAAGCAGTCCAGTACCCGCGGTGATATCAACCTGCACTCCGTAGCAGACTACACCAACCCGGAAAAAGCGACTGAAGGCGAGGTAGCTACTTTCAAGTACCTGTTGAAGGACAAGGTCGGCGCGGTTATCACTAAGCTGACCGATGCCGATGTAGAGATTGAAACCGTCCCCACGAGCGGTAACCCAACAAACGCTAAGGGCAACTTCACTGTTGCATTAGACGACACGGGCGTGTTGAGCGTAGCCACCAAGGCCAATACTGGTGTTGGTACCTATAAGGTTACTGTGAAAGACAAGAAAGGTAATAGCAAGTCCTTCACTATTAAGGTAGTGGAAGCCCCCGCCGCCGGAGCTAAAGCAAACGATGCTGGTCTTACTGCCCTGAACGGGATGACACTCACTTCTCCAGCAGGGGCTAAGACTGTGGAACTTGACATTACTGCTCCGTCTGCCGCCGCCTCCGCTATCAAGGTCAACAACGCGGCTCCTAACGCTGATGGTCGGCCTAACGCCACAGCCACTGCTGGTCAGAACGGTAAGGTTGATGTGACGGTTACTCCTGGTACCACTAAGTTCGGTAAATACGAGGTAACCGGCAAGGTCGGCACCAAGAAATTCAGCTTCACCTTCGAATACAAAGCCCCGACAAACCCGACCGCTCTTGTAGCCACCACCGGTATTACTGGCGCCTACGGTATCAATGCTGATCCCAACACCACATCTGCAAATGATGCTGTTAACGGCTGGAAAGGTTACAAAGCTGACGGCACCGAAGTTACTCCTAACGGAGTAGTTGCTGTGAAACACTCCACCGATAACAAGTGGGGTATTAAAGGCGGCACCGATGTGAAGTACTTGGTGAAGTCCAACACGGTCTATGAAATCAAATAGTACTGACTGAATACCCTGGGTTTGGTTTCATGAGGAGCCATCCCGGATAACAGAATATTGTGTGCTTGTTTCCCCGGCATTCGCCGGGGAAACAAGCCGTTTTTATCCGTGTCAAAATTTTTGCCTGGAGCGGTCTGGGTTTTTCCTGGTCCGGTTTGTCGGGGTCGTATGCCAGGTTGTTCTGTTTGTGTTGCGGATTATGTTGTGGAACTAACCTTTTGCAGTGGTGATATTGAAGCATACTGGGTTTTGTTCCTATCTGTTTTGAGAGGATTGGAACATGTCTAAGGGGTATTCGCCAGAGTTTAGGAATCGTATGTCGAGGATAGTTGGTGATCGTCTGTCTGATGACAGGTCGTCCACGATTCAAATCACAAACCACCACCGACACTAAATCCGCCACACCTCAACAAAAAGCCCCCACCCCGACCGGCACCTCATGAACCCCAACAAAGCCGTCAACGGAACACGGGC
>NZ_GG668518.1:200809-204048 GCF_000160615.1 Mobiluncus mulieris ATCC 35243
CATGTGTGACGCGGTAGGAGGTTCCTGCGAAGCGGGGGATTCTGTCGTGATGCACGGTGCGGTCGATGATGGTGGCTGGTATTGGGGGTGTCACCCAGAATGGTTCCTTATCTGGAGAATTCCAAGTTAGAGGTATAGATGATGGAGCGGTTTTCTTGGCATACACTAAGCACGTACCACCTGCTGGCATAAATCTGTGGAATGTCAAGCATGGTTATGATTTAAGCCAAAAAAGCTAAACAACCTCTATTTTTCATTGAGATACCAATCAAAAACCCGAATTAAAAACACGGAATCCTGCTGGTTACCCGCTGTCCCCAAAACGGTTTACCCGCTTTTTTCGACCATTTTATTCCCTGCCACAGGGAAGGCCGACCCCCGGGAACCTGTCGGGGTTTCCGGGGGCCGGCCTGGGTTATCTAGTTGTATTCAAGAAAAAGTTTCCCAGTCCTACTTGGTGTCAGTTTTGGAGTCTTTAGGGTTTTTCTTGTCTTTAGCCTGGTCGGCTTTAGGCTCGGCCGGGGTGTTAGACAGGGTCTTCCCTACCGAGTTATCGAACAGGGTCTTACCAATCAAGGACCCGTCTTTAGCGGCTTTCGCCGCGTCGTTGAGAGTCTTATCCGATACAGCATTAGCACCACCCAACGCGGTGACGGTAAGCATCTTCGAATCAGTACGAGCGAAAGCGAGACGCTGCTTAACCTGGTCGGTGAGGACACCAGCCTTGTTGACTAACAGGATAGGACCTTGCTTCAATTGCCCGCCAGCAACCGCGTCGATGAAGGTATCACCGTTAGCGAGGTATACCCGGGAGCTCTTCGCGAGCTCATAGCCAAGACCACCCTGGGAATCAGGCAGGGTCACATAGTACGCCCTCCAGTAAGCCGCAATCGCGGCGGAAGTCTCGAACCGATCCGTTCCATAAAGCCGGTCGTAGCGCTTAGGAGTCACCTTATCCAAAGCAACATTGAAAGCAACACGAGCCTCGTTATAGGCAGACTCGGCACTCTTACGATTGTTCAACGCGATAGATTCCAGAATGTGGGCGACACGCGAAGCCCCAGCGAAACCACGCGGGTTAATAGTAAACGCCTCGCCTTTATCCAGCCCAAAAAAGCTCTCGTCATAGCGGGTGCCGTCAAAATCGCGGGCACCGGTTAGCAGAGCATCAACAACAGCCATAGACGCATCACGCACCAGGGCGCGTTTCTTAGCGTCAGCCTTACCCCAAATCCCGTTGTTAAGCGTGGTGTAGCGCAGAGACTGGAACCAGCCAATCATGTCCCCGTTATTGAACCCATCTTGCATCGCGGCGTAAAACTCGTTGATAAGATCCTTAGCCTGGTCAACCAAAGCGTCACTCTCAGCCAAGAGTTTCGCGTGGTTAGCACGGAACACCACCCGGTTACCCTCCGCGTTCTTCTTGAACGCAAAGAACTTAGACACGTTCTCCTGGGTCAAATCCACGCCGTAGGCGGCCTTCACAGCTTTAACAGCCGGGGCGAACCCAGCGAACGTGTTTTCACCCAGCTGGGAGTTAGCCCCATCCGACACGGCCTTATCAATAGCAGCCTTATACTTGTTCAAACCGTTAGCATACACGCCGTCGATAGAAGAATAGGCAGCCTCGATACGCTTATACCCCATGAACGCCAAACCACCGCCAGCGTTATCAATCTGGAACCGAACCGAATCCAAAGCCTTCTGAGCGGCCTCAAGATTAGCCTTAGCAGCCTTCACCGCAGGAGTCTTCTCCACCTCGGCCACAGCCTTGTCATACGCAGCCTTAGCATTGTCATACGCGGTCTTAGCCTCGGCATACTTCTTCTGAGCCAAGGCGGCCGCAGCATACGCATCGTTAGCATCCTTCAACAACCCCGCATTGGTACCGTTTTCGATGACCTTCCCGAAGGCATCCTCGTAGTCATTGGTGAACACGGCCTTACCAGATGCAGCAGCAGCAGCGTGCAAGACAGCGGAGACTTCCGTGGTGGACTTCAAGGCGCCAGTGGTACCGGCGAGCTTGTCAGCTAGGGCACTAGTCGTCATGGCGGAGAGGCTTGCCGAGGCGCTGCCATCCCAGTATGCGGTGATGTAAGGGGTCAAAGCCTTTTTCAACTCCACAGCCGCAGCATTCTTCGCATTCGTATCGGTGCCCGCAGCTTTGATTGCGTCTTGGTAGGTTTTCACAGCCGCGTTGATAGCCGCCTCGGCCTCCCGACGGGTTTTAAGGAGCCCCTCCTTCTTCGCCAAATCATCCTCGGCGGTCTTCAGCGCGCTCTCGGCGGTCTTCAGGTCAGTATCTTTGGGCGCGGCAATTGCACCTAGCGCGGTTTTTACTGCATTATTGTAGGCTGTTTGAGCCGCCTTCCGGGCTGCTTCGAGTCCGGCTACCTGAGCCTTGAGCACGTCGAGCTGTTCCTCGGACAGGGTCTGGGTTTCCCGGATTTTAGGATTAACACCTTTACTGCCGGGCACACCCTTGAGCAGGAACTCGGCCTCATCCATTTTCTTTTTAGCGTCTTTAATATCCTCATTACCAGTGAAAGCGTTACGAATAACCGGGTTTTGTTCGGCCTTCACGAAAGAAGCAGACGGAATAGCCTTCTCACCACCCAAAGCCACAAACTTGGAAGGCAAGGTTTTAGCCAAGTATTTCTTAGTTACTTCAGGCACGGAACCATCCGGACCCAACAAAAGCACCGGCGCGTCATCCATTACCCCGGAGACTAGCGCATCCACCGGGTTATCACCACGCGCTAAATAAACCTTCTTAGGATAAAACTGCCCGACAGAAGACATACCCTTGTAATTCAAACCACGCTCAGCGATAGCCACAGCGGTCTCATAACGGTCAGCCCCGCCGAGACGCTCAGACGGCACACCCACAGCATCAGCAACAGTCTTCAAGGAACTACCAGCAACAGCTTTCTCCCCACCAATAGCAATGATTTTTTGCACGTTGGGGAACTTGTTGTTAATAGAATCACTTACAGCCTTGGCGGAACGGTTATCCCCACTCACCAAATATATCGGCCCGTCAGACAAGTGACCAGCAGCAGCAGAATCCACCGCAGAAGCATCACTAGCAGAGGCGAGATACGCTACCTCAACATCAGTAGCAGTCTTCTCGAAAGCCTTCTCCGCAATCTTAATAGCAGTTTCAACACGATCATACCCGCCGAAACGATCAGTAGAGACCATGCCATCATACGAACCAGGCACCTCCTGCTCGTTAG
>NZ_GG668518.1:204419-212648 GCF_000160615.1 Mobiluncus mulieris ATCC 35243
GAAACGCGTCATCGCCCTTATGTTTAATATGATGCCCATCATTTTGAAAATGACAGGCATCATATTAAACATCACAAGGCTCTATCTGAGCTGGCGGCGCCGCAATCCGTCCAGCGCGTCGGCCACGTCGCTCAAGTCCTCGGCAAACAAGTCCGCATACACATCCAGGGTCATCGCGGCGCTGGAATGCCCCAGCATCTGGGCCAGAGCCTTGACATTCGCCCCCGCGCTCACCGCCAGCGACGCCGCCGTGTGGCGCAAATCGTGAATATGCAGCCCAGTTTCCCCGATGGCCGCCGCCGCCAGCGCAAAGTGAAACCGCAGGTTGGAAGCCCGCAACGGTTTGTTCTGGCGGGTGCGGAAAACGTGCACCTGGCGCAGTTCGCCCGGGGTGTACCGGGGGGTTTCGCTGCCGCAAAACGTCTCTACGACGCGGGGTTCACGAGGTGCCACCCCCATATCCCGGCTCGATTCACCATCGTGGGCACAGCCGCCAATCCCGGATGGCGCCTCGTGAAACGGCGCGAAAACCGCGCGGTCAAAGTCAAACAGGCGCCGTAACCCACCCTCGACCAAGAACTGGGGGATAGGCACGGTGCGGGTTTTGCCGTTCTTCGGTGTGCCCAGCACCAGGCGACCCGAGACCTCGGTAAAGGCGTGTCGCACCTGGATGATACGGCGACTCCATTCGATATCGCTCCAGGTTAGCGCCAGCGCCTCGCCGATACGCAAACCGCAATACCCTAGCATTAGTATTAGTACCTCTAGCTGGTTTACCTCGGGTGGTGTGGCTGGCACTGCGCCGGGCAGGGTGCCGGGCAGGGTGCCGGGCAGAGTGCCGGGCGGCGTGGCAATCCGGGTGGCGCTCGGATTTTCCGGGGAAACACCCTTGAGACAGCGACAATTTCCCCCGCGATGCCGCCGTTTCGAGGCCGGCAGCTGTCGATTCCCGTAACGCTCCTCGCGCCGCATCAGGTAGCCGCTCTTCCCCTTGACCTGCAGGAACTGTGGGTTACGTTGGATTATCTTCGGGGTGGGGCGGGGTTCATGAGGTGCCACCCCCATATCCCGGCTCGATTCACCATCGGGGGCAGCGCCGCCGGCCCCGGATGGCGCCTCGTGAAACGGCGTCCCGCCGCCCCCACCCAACCTGTCCCGCGTCGACCCGCTGCGGGAGAAAGCGCCGGAGAGCCCGAGAGACACCTCGTGAACGGGAACCAACTTCCACCAGCCGATTTGCTGCGCCAAGGACTCCAGCTCCGGCACGGCCAAGCGTCGGTCGAGACGCGGGGAATGGTTGCGAATCCGCGGCAAAGTGATCTCGGTGGCCGGGTTCGACTCGATGGCACCCAGACACCGCGCCAGAGCGAGGGTGGAATGCACCACCCGATGCGCCGCGCGAACCTGGCCGGCATCGTATTCGCGCTGCTCAATCAGGTCGACGATCCACCGCATAATATCCGCGCGTTCAATCTGGGTGATGGGCATGTCGGCGAAACGCGCGGCCGCACATTGCAGCAGCGAACGGTAACAGGCCTGGGTGGTGGGTTTGGTATCCACCTTGGTCGCCAGCCAAAACTGGGCGAAGTCGCCGAACGTGGCGAATTGTGTCAAGTTTATATTATCCATGGATTCAGTTATAGACAGGCGTGGCTAGATGCCCGGGGAAATCTGTGGGGAGTATTTTTAGTGTCGCACTGGTTTGTAAGGCTGTGACCAGGGGATTTGCTTGGGGGAGTTCCCGGTGAAGCACCCTAAAAATCCAACGGCTTTTCCAGGTCAGACAACAACAGCACGATGAATTCTTTCTCGCAGTCATGCTGTTCGTCGGGCATCCGCCGCCACGCAGTGACCGCAAAGTCAGCCACGTCGGTTCGGGGGCCGCCTGGGACTGTGTTCCTTGACCGTCTGCCGGTGTCCAGCCACGTTGGTTCGGGGTCGCCCCCGCCAAAGCCACCGCCGGAGCCGTCCCCTCCAAGGGCAGATTCAAGACCAAGACCTGTGCGGATACCTCGTCGCAGGCCGCACCCCGGCTCGCCCCGGCCGCGCCACTTTCATCCGTGTTCTCCATTTCCAAAATCAGGGATCGCCCGACTGACATCGGCGGTGATTTTCGCACTCTGGCCAGCGAGAACCCCCAGAACTGAGCCCAGAATTTCGACACCCGCCTCATGATTGGTACACACCGAAACCCGCGTCCGCGCCCAAGCCAGTAAATAATCCCGAATTTCGCTAGCCATCGCGCCCTTGCTCCCCGGTTGGTGGCAGAAATCTAGGAAAAAATGACCCCGAGGCTAAAATATATAGAGCCTCCACCCCATTTTTTCCTGAATTTCTGCCAGGGCTGGCGCCTCATTGGCCCCGCAATCAACAGAACCAACAGTGCCCCCCATGGGTAAAGGAATACGTCAAGTGCTCCAAGGAATTCCTCGACCATAAAGCCAGGGTCAAACTCGCCCCCGGCAGCGGTTCGGGTGTCCGGATTACCTAGTAAATCGCGGCCAGCGGCACCGCCGCGACATTCACCAAGTGTCCCGATTCCACCACCAGCACATCTAGATCGAAACTGCGCAACATGCTCATCACCATCGACCGGTTCACGGCATCGAGTCCATCGCAAACCTCGTCGAGCCACAGTGGATGCGGCGCCAATGGAATCTCGTGGTACAGCGCCGCCTCCACGGCGGCCAGTTCGCCCACCAGGTAAGAAGCCGCGCGAAGCTCGCCAGGGAACCCTGCCACTGCCCAGGCGGCTTGAACCCCTGCGGGGACGGCGGGTTCTGGCTGTGGGGTATCCGTGTTAATGCCGGAAGTTGTCTCCACGCGCCTATTTTACATGTCAGGGACACGACTTGGATAGGTGGCGGCCGCCATCGCGAACAAGATCCCCTGTGAACTGGGATTATGCTTGGGGAGAGCAGCTGTTATTTGGCGGTATCCATGGATAATAATTGTCAAAGAATTGCCAAATCCTGGTGCCGAGACTTATGACGACAGCGTCATGCTAGAGTGATAGGAAACCAGATACCACCGCAGGGATAAGACTTAGGAGAGTTGGGATAATAGAAATGGCACCTCGTGAAAAGTCCCAAAGAAACCAGCGTGAGGGAAACACCTGGCGGGGACGGTGGCACCAAGCGGCTAGCGTGATAGCCGTCGTGCTGGTAGTCGTCGGAACCAGTGTAGTTGCCGCTGCCTCCATGAACTTTTCCGGATTCATGAATGCTTCTGGGGGGAACCTCGCAGGCACATTTACCATCTCGGGGTCGGGTTTAGATGCCGCCGCTTTCGGGTCGTCTGGCGGCACCAAGGGCGTGAAAGTCACCAAGGGTAAAAGTAAAGGCGGCAAGAAAGGCTCGAAATCCGGTAAAGGCAAGGATGGGGGTGGTTCCGGTGCGAGCCAAGCCAATCAGCCCATCAAAATAGACATAACCACCCAAGTAAAAGGACCAAAAAAGGTGCAGATGAACCCGGTATCGGGTCGGGTGCTGGTGGACAAAGCCGTCAACGCCTATGTTGACGTGAAACCACAGACCAAGGTGTTTCCAGTTGGACCAATCCGAATTGTTATTGACGTCAAACCCCAGCGCTTCGAGTGGAACTGGGGGGACGGCCAGGTCAGCACCACCCGCAGTTCCGGAGCAAAGTGGCCACAAGGCTCGGTCAGACACACTTACCACAGACCGGGTAACTACCAGATTCAATGCCGGGTTTACTGGAAAGGCGCCTGGGTGGTGGAGGGTCTGTCGGGATTGCGCATTTCGCAACCTCTGCCGGAAAAGAGCGCCGCGCCGGGGAAAAATGCTAGCCCGGTGCCGAGTGCCACGCCGACACTATCCGAGGACAAGAAGTCGGCTTCCGGAACGGTCAATGGCAGCATCTATACCGACGCTAAATCCCGCACTTTCACGGTGCGATACGCCGCCGCGTATCGTTGATACCTGGGGAAGTTAATACCTGGGGAACCGGTCGTAACCGCTACGATTTTGGTCATATCTTCCTATATCCGACGAGGTTGACGAAATCGCACCAGTTACGTCACTGCCGCCCCGCGACCCGCCCGGATTGCTAGGCTAGAACCATGACGGAAGATGAAGCAAAACCAAGCTCGAATCGCCTCCCCGAGGTTGGCGGCGCTAGCGGGGCTGCTGGTAATCCCGGGGCAAGGCGAGAGGACATGTTGGGAAGCGGCCGCGACTTTCCCCCTGGCCAAGCCGCTGTACCGGTGCCGCGCCCGCAAAGCACGCTGCAGGAATACCATCGGGTCATGTTTCTGGCGCGCCTGGTTTTGGGGTTCTCTGGCCTGGCGGCTTTCACTCTGGGTGGTATTGCAATTTATACCGGCCGCAGATATGAGTCGATTCCAATTGGCCTGATGATGCTAATCGGGGCGCTGGCGCATTACTTTTGGGTTCGGCGCGCCGTGAAACGCGATATGAGTCGGAATTCTGGCGGCGACTCATGACCCCGCTACCAGTGCCACCAACTTTTGGTTCGGATACAAAACGGGTGGTTCACGAGCAGTCCTTGGCCACTCGTGAACCACCATGGAAACCTTGAAACCAGGCTATTTGACTCGAGCCAACAGTTCTTGGACGCGGGTAATCCCGGTCTTGAGGTCTTCGTCCGCCAGGGCATAGCTAAACCGCAGGAACCCGCTGGGACCAAAGGCCTCGCCCGGCACGGCCGCGACCTCGGCCTTTTCCAGAATCAGGGACGCCAACTGGCTGGAACTCTCAATCTTGACCCCGTCCAGCGACCGGCCAAACAACCCGGTCACATCCGGGTACACATAGAACGCTCCGCGTGGGGTCGGCACCGACAGGCCGTCAATCTCGCGCAACATAGACACGATGGTTTGGCGGCGCCGATCGAAAGCCTGGCGCATTTGCTTGACCACATCCAGCGACCCGCCTACCGCCGCCACGGCCGCCCGCTGGGCGATATTGCACACATTAGAGGTCAAATGTGACTGGAAATTCGTGGCGGTCTGAATCACATCGGCCGGACCCATCATCCAGCCCACGCGCCACCCGGTCATCGCATAGGACTTCGCGACCCCATTTAAAACCAGGCAGGTGTCGGCCAATTCCGGCACCAATTTCACGATATGCGCTGCCTCGGCTCCGTCATAGAGCAGGTGTTCGTAAATCTCGTCAGTAATCACCCACACGTCGTGTTCCACCGCCCACTGACCAATCGCGGTCAGTTCCGCCGGGGTGTAAACCGCGCCGGTCGGGTTCGACGGCGAACACACCAGCAGCGCCTTGGTACGCTCGGTACGCGCGGCTTCGAGTTGTTCCACGGTGACCTTGTAATCCTGGTCGGCACCGGCGAAAACTTCGACGGTCTTGCCGCCGGCCAGGGCGACAACCTCGGGATAGGTCGTCCAATAGGGCGCGGGTAACAGTACCTCGTCGCCTTCGCCCACAATCGCGGCGAAGGCCTGGAATACGGCTTGTTTCCCGCCGTTTGTCACCAGAATCTGGGTGTTTGGGTCGACCGCATACCCCGAATCGCGTTGAGTTTTCGCGGCAATGGCCTGGCGCAGTTCCGGCAGCCCCCTGGTGGCGGAATACTTGTAGTTCACCGGATTTTGGCAGGCTTCCACCGCCGCCGCGACAATATAATCCGGGGTAGCAAAATCGGGTTCACCAGCACCGAAACCGATAACCGGGTGGCCGGCAGCTTTTAACTCCCTCGCCTTGTTAGAGACCACTAGGGTCGCAGATGGGGCAATCGCGCCAAGACGCGCAGAAACTCGTGTTTTAGTCATGGTAGACATTATAAATCCTTACTGGTGTCGAGGAAATCGGGGGATAGTGGTGGCTAAGGTGGTGGTAACATGCGGTGGTTGCTTCGGGGCAGCTGTTTTAGGGTGTTGATGGCGGTGGTGGCGGCGGTGGGCGCGGATTCATGAGGTGCCAGCCGAAAAAACACTACGGTTTGAAAACCAGCCTCTCTATCCTTTAGACTTAAACCCTGTCTGGGGTTTAAGGCTCCGGATTAACCGAAGGGCAGTGGCGCAATTGGTAGCGCAACGGTCTCCAAAACCGTAGGTTGCAGGTTCGAGTCCTGTCTGCCCTGCCACCGGGGGTGGCTCCCCTCCAAAAACACCCCTCAATGAACACGCCCAAAATACGCCCCCGTTGCGCCCCACCGAGAAACTTGCCCGGGGGACGGGGCGGCCAGGGCATGTGAATGCATTACGGGTTGGGAAACATCTTGCCGTCCATAATCCTGTCCCGGGGGGTGCTGCGCAGATAGAAGAATTAGCGGGGGTGGCGCAGCCCGGGGAATCTGCTGTGGTAAAGGCTTTACCGCGCTGATCTGTGTTTAGGCTTGTCACTGTCCGATACCCATGGAGTTGCCGATGTCGGTTTATATAAACTATAATTTGACATGTTCCCCCCGAAATTTATGTCAGGGTGGAAGTGTGTCTATGCGCATGAATTATAGAGAGAGGACATCATGGCTGAACTAGAAGCCAGCGTCGCGCCGAAGAGCGAGCCGACCCCCGATAAAGAACTGGGGTTTTTCGGTAAGATTTGGCGGTTTATTCGTCAGGTTATCGACGAGATGAAAAAAGTCGTTTACCCCACCGGCGAAGAACTGAAGCGGTATTTCATTGTGGTAATCGTATTCGTGGGTATCATTATGGCTCTGGTTGGATTAGTTGACCTGGGATTCGGGGCATTGACCGACTTGATTTTTTCCGCGATGTAAGGCAATAAGAGAGAAACACTGAGGCAATGGAAAATTTAGATCAAAGCAGCGAAGAATCAAAGCTGGAAGAGGTTGTACCGGCCGGAATTGACCCCGAGACCGGCGAGATTCTCGAGGATGCGGACGCGCCGGAGCTGGCGACTCGTGAAACCGAAACGTCTGCAAGCGAGGAAGCGACTCATACCGCCGAGGCGACTCGTGAAACCGAGGCGACCAGCGCCGACAGTGCGAGCGAGGGCGACGAAGCCGACCCGCGCGAGGAACTCGCCGCGCGACTGCGCAGCCTGCCCGGGCGGTGGTACGTCGTTCACACCTATTCGTCGTACGAAAAGCGCGTGAAACAGAACATCGAACAGCGCGTGGCGAACAACCCGGGGATGGAAGAGTGGATTTACCAAGTCGAAATCCCCATGGAAGAACACATTGAAGTCAAGGCTAAGAGCCGGCGAAAGGTGCTGCGTCCGCGTATCCCCGGATATGTTTTGGTACGCATGGATATGGAAGAAAACTCGTGGCGTTTGGTGAAAGATACCCCGGCCGTAACCGGTTTCGTGGGTAACCAGCAAGACCCCGTGCCGCTGACACTGCAAGAAGTCATCGATATGCTGGCACCCACTGCCGCCCAGGCCGCTAAGGCTACCGTGACTGAAGATGGCCAGATAGCGGTATCCCAGGCAGTTTCGACCCAGATTGTTACCGATTTCGAGGTCGGACAGGGGGTTACGATTACTTCTGGCCCGTTCGAAACCATGACCGCGACTATCGCCGAGATTTACCCCGATACCTCGAAGTTAAAGGTGTTGGTGACGATTTTCGAACGCGAAACCCCGGTGGAGCTGAACTTCGATCAGGTAGAGAAGATTCTGTAGGTTTTGGGATTTTGCGGCGTCGACCCGGGGGAACCCGGGTCGACGCGTATTTTTGCCTGGTTGCCCTGGTTGCTCTGGTTGCTCTGGTTGCTCTGGTTGCTCTGGTTGCTCTGAGAAGGCTCAATCGTGAGGACAACCGCTCTGGGGGGGGCTGGGGTTGATATAGGGCTAGTTTGGGGCCTGGTATTGGGAAAGTCGGGGGTGAGATGGGGTGCGGATTCGAGTTCCACAAGCCTTAGCGCGTCCGGTTCGTGGCAAAATCGGGAAATTTTGGGGGTGTGTGAGGGGGTTTGTGGCAAATTCAGGAGAATTCGAGGTGGGGTGGCCGATTTAGTTCATGGTGGTGCTGGTTTTTCCTGAATTTGTCACGGCGGGGTAGGGTAACCGGCAAAATTGTGTTTTTAATTCGGGTTTTGGGGTTGAATCCCCCGGGGAGAATCCGGGCGTGTTGGGGGTGCTGGGTGGCTTTGGGGGTGCTGGGTGGCTTTGGGGGTGCTGGTGGTGGGGTGTGTTGGGGTGTTGGGGTTAAAGCGGGTAACCGGCAGGATTTGGGTTAAGTAATATTTGGGTAACCGGCAGGATTTGGGTTAAGTAATATTTGGGTAACCGGCAGGATTTGGGTTAAGTAATATTT
>NZ_GG668518.1:213997-218519 GCF_000160615.1 Mobiluncus mulieris ATCC 35243
GATTGGTATAGCAACGTAAGGTCGGGGTGTGCAAGCTTTTTGGGCGTATAGGGGGTATGAAAAAACCGCTGCGGGGAGGTGTTTCCGCAACGGTTTATTCGTACACCACCAGGGACTCGAACCCTGAACCCACTGATTAAGAGTCAGTTGCTCTGCCAATTGAGCTAGTGGTGCTCTGTTGCCTGACGCGTTTTCGGTTTACGATTCAGCGAACGCAACAGAAAATAATCTTAATCCTCCGGCGGCTAAATCGCAAATTGGGGTGTGGTTGCGTTTTTGTGGCAACCGGGAATGGTCGGGTTCACGAGGTGCCATCTGGGATTTACGGCGTAAATTCGGGCAGGCACCTCATGAAACCGGGCGGAACCGGTGGGCGGGGGAGCCGAGTCGGGTGGAACCGGTGAGCGGGGGCCGTCGGCGGAGCCGAGCCGGGTGGAACCGGTGGGTGGAGGCCGTCGGCGGAGCCGAGCCGGGTGGAACCGGTGGGCGGGGGCCGTCGGCGGAGCCGAGTCGGGTGGAACCGGTGGGCGGAGGCCGTCGGCGGAACCTAGTCCAGGTGGTCGACGGCGGTGGGTACCTGAGCACCGTGGCCGAGTTCACGCAAAGCAGCGCGGATTTTCTCGGTATTTTCGCGCAATTCCTCCGCCGTGGCGGCTTTCTTGTACTCGGGGCGCAGGATTTTCAGCGAATCCGTAGGAATCACGTGAATGTGCAGATGCGGTACATCGAAACCCGCCACCGCAATGAAGGCGCGCGGTGCCCCGAAAGCGCGGCATCCGGCCTGGCCGATAATCTGGACGATTTTAGCCAGATGCGCGAGCAAATCCGGGTCGGCATCGAGATAGTTATCGACTTCTTCGCGCGGCACCACCAGCATGTGGCCGGGGGAGCGCGGTTCAATAGTGGCGAAAACGACGCATTTCTCGTCTTGCCAGGCGAAATTCCCGGGCAGTTCGCCGTTGATAATCTTGGTAAATATTGTAGACATATGGGCTTCCTTTCGTTGTTTTCATCATAAGTGATTTTGGATGCGGCGTCCGTTGGTGTTCCATTGGTTCCCGTTATGGACACATTATGGACGCATAAGCCGAGAATTTGGGTATCTTGATGTCGAGTATCCGAAATTTAGAGGAGTCTAGGTTTCCGTTATGGCACCGCAATCTCAAATTATAGAAATAGAGCAGCATTTTCTGAACCTGGCGGCAATGTTTCGTGCCCTGCCGTGACGAATTCAGGAAAAAACGCCTCGATAAGGGACTAAATCAGCCACCTGGTCTTGATTTTTCCTGATTTTGCCACAAAACCCCTCACACAACCCCAAAAACTCCCCGATTTTGCCACAAACCGGACACCCTGCTGTGGAACTCGGGACAAAGTCGCGCGAGCCACGCACTAACCTGCGAAAGCGGTAAAGAATGACCACGATTTGCCGTTCTAGCCGTCGCGCCTTATAACAAACAGCCGAATCTCCCTTGAGCGGTAAGGTCGCAGAGCTTTAGCAAAGGACTTATGTGTCCATAACGGGGGAAGCGATACCTTAAGGTTAAAGGGTGGCTGGAAGTACAAAGAGTTACAAAAGTAAGACCGCCGGGGTGGGGACGGGGTTTCCGCCCTGGTCGCGAGCGGTTTTAGCGCCAGTGGTGCTATTGCTTGGTAAACAGGAGGTTTTCGCTAAACGGGCGATTGCGATGCTGCGCCGCGAGGCGATGACTCTGGCGGAATCGGCGGGGGATTTCGAGCCGCCGGAGGTCACCGAGTTGGATGCGAGCAGTTACGAGGCGGGTTCTCTGGCGCAGCTTTTGTCGCCGTCGTTGTTTGGTGGTAAGCCCCTGGTGGTGGTGTCTGGGCTGGAGGGTGGCTCGGCGGCGTTGCTGGACGATTTGGCGGCGTATTTGGAGTCTTTGATGGGTGCGGCGGCAGGCGCCGGGGGTCGAGGCGCGGCGGGTGCTTCGGGTGCGGCGGCTGGTACGGCGGGTGCTTCGGGTGCGGGTGGTCGGAGTGCTTCGGGCGCAGCGGCTTCACGAGGTGCCAGCCGGGATGGCGACGCGACTGCGGGGGGCGACCCGGAGGCTTATCTGGTGTTGTGGCATGGCGGGGGAGTGCGCGGGAAAAAAGTGCTTGACCTGGTCAAAGGTTTGGCCGGTGGGGCTGGGGGGCGGGGTGCTTCGGTCGCTTCGGGCGCGGCGGCTTCACGAGGTGCCAACCGGGATGGCGGCAAAGGGCCTTGGGCAGCGATTTACTCTTGTGATGATTTGAAGCGTCGCGATGAAAAGCTGAAGTTCTTGACCACAGAGGGAACCCGGTTAGGTCGCAAATTGGAGCCGGCCGCAGCAAATGCGCTGGTGGATGCCCTGGGCGAGGAATTCGGGGAACTGGTGGCGGTAACCGACCAGTTACTCGAGACCGCCGGGAATATGGATTGCCCGCTGCGTCTCGATGACGTGCAGGTTTACTTGAAAGGCCGGGTGGAAACCACCGGTTTTGACATTGCGGATGCAGCCGTTGTGGGTGATGTGTCCGGTGCTTTAGCGAAATTGCGTCATGCCTTGGGAATCGGGGTGGCGCCCGTGGTGATAGTGGCGGCGATGGCTATGAAAATTCGGCAGTTGCTGCAGTTGGCGGCGCCGCCCTCGCGACTGGTGCAAGAGACTGGTCTGCTGGCCGACGTGAAACCGATGAATGACTGGATGGCGCGTAAAATTCGCCCCCTATTAGGGCGCTGGGATGATGCGCGTCTTGGCCGGGCGTTGCGTGCCGTTTCTGTGGCAGATGCGCAGGTCAAAGGCGGGTCGCGCGATGCGGAGTATGCGTTGGAGGCGATGATTTTGGAAGTCTGTCGCTGCGCTAGAAAATAGCCGCGCGGCGGGCGCCTTCGCTAGCTATGCGCTGGGGCGACAATGGGGGAAGGGAAAGCCGGGCAAGGAAAAATGAGCGTAGATTTAAAATGGCACCTCATGAAAGCGGAAGGGCGAGCCTAAGCTGACCGACCAGTGGCGCAGGTAGGCGTAGCGGCCGGCCAGCCACAGGAAGGCCAGGGTGACCACCAGAATTCCGAAAATGCCGTAGCCGGATTCGATCCAGGGGATTTCCGCACCTTGCAGTCGTGAAAAGAACCGCGCCACCCCCAGAATCCAATTCGCGGCCAGCCCGGTGACCTGCGCGGTTACTTCGGTGAGGGGGCTGAACGGGGCGAAAATCAGGGCGCTGGCCGGTTCGAGGAAGGTGGCGAATTGGGCGAGGGTGATGCCGAGGTGAGTGATGGCGGCAAGGGCAACCAAGACGAGGCCGCCGACAGTGACGATGGAAGAGACCGCGCCGGTAAGCAGGTTTGCTGGTAGCGAAAACAACTGGAGTTTTCCGCGTAATATCAACATTAACGGCTGGCAACCGAGTTGCGCTGAAAGCGAAATCGCCAGGGGGAGGGCTAGGAATCGCGGTAAGAACGTCGCCAGCCAGCGCGACAAAGTTTGCCCCAAGGTCACAATCGAAAACGTGGCTACCACCGACAAGGCGAAACCCCAGGACGCCGCCTGCCACGGGTTGACCAGCAGCATTGCCATCACTGCCAGGCTTAAGGCCGCGATACTTTTGGCGGGTCGCGCCAGCGCTAAACCCAGCAGCGTCACGCTGCCCATAGCGGCCGCACGGGTCACCGAGGCGGATCCTTCCAACATCCCCAGGAAAACAATCATCATAGCGCCGGCCGCCGCCACTTGGATGGCTCGCGGGGCGCGGGCGGTGAGGCCAAGAGCCAAACCCAGCAGCACACTCAGGTGCAAGCCGGATACGGCCGTAAGATGTGACAACCCCGCGATTTGCATGGCATCCCGGTCGGACTGGCTCTGATTTTGAGTCAAGCCCAGGGACATGGCACCAATCATGGCGCGGGTTTCCGGGGCAAGGTGCGTTCCCGCCTCGGCGAGGCGGGAACGCACCGCGTTAACAAAGATGAAGCGGCCGCTGGGTGGGGCAATTATGCGGGGAGTTCCGGGGGCTTTAGCCAGCCCCAGGAACTCCCCGCTGGGATCCAAACGGGCTAGACCCGTGCGCAGCGACACCGTTGCTCCCAGCGGGATATCCGCCCAGCCCTTGCCTTTCACCTGCAGTTTTGCCCGGGTGCGATAGGTGCTTCCCCTCCAGGTCAAAAACTTGGCCTGCAGGGTGACGCGGTAGCTTTGGTTGGTATTGCTGGATTTGGGGTTGGTCGCGGTTGGGGTGGTGCTGTTGGCGGGTGGGTTGGTGGGGTTGTGGTTGGGGTTGGTGGGGTTGATTGTGACATTTGTTGCGGTGGCGCTAGCTTCGAAGCGGCGGTCTGGCTGGGGGGTTTTCTCGGCACTGTGACCGAAGGTCATCGGCCGGGGGCTGGT
This sequence comes from Mobiluncus mulieris ATCC 35243, assembly GCF_000160615.1. Lineage (GTDB taxonomy): Bacteria > Actinomycetota > Actinomycetes > Actinomycetales > Actinomycetaceae > Mobiluncus > Mobiluncus mulieris. The sequence goes on from NZ_GG668518.1 coordinate 218,365, forward strand.
GATAACCTGAGCCTGGATTTCAAAGCGGTGGCTCGGATCCGCGCCAATCGCCGCGAGCGGGTCGCTCGCGGCGATGGCGAGGTTCGCGGCGTGCCCGGCGAAGCCGAGCCCGACCGCGAACGCGGCGAGCGCTGTTAGCGCCGCCGCGGATCCGA
>NZ_GG668518.1:218963-386447 GCF_000160615.1 Mobiluncus mulieris ATCC 35243
GGTTTCGTGTCCGTGTGACCCCGGCCGCGACCAGGGAAATCCCCAGCGCCACCCCGGCAATCCAGCTGCTGGGAACCAAACCCAAAGCCCCACACCATTGCGCTACCAGCAGCGAAACCCACAGGGCACCCGCCGGTATCGCCAGGCGAAAATCTAGCGGCCGGGGAACCCGATCCGTGTCCTGGCGGACGCGCCGCGCTAAATATCCCTGGGCATTTAGTTCGTTCGTGAATTCGTCCGCATTAGCGTTGAGGTGGGTTACAGTCTGGGGCGCTTTGTCCGCATCTGAGTCCAAGCCCGTTAAATGCTTCCAAGCATTTAACGCTGGGGATGGGATTTCCCGATTAGTAAGCCCCCTGGTCGCGGTTTCGCTTGGGTTAGTGACTTCCCATTGAGTATCTGCTAAGTGCCCATGGTTTTCGTCAAGCCCAAAACCCAGGCCATAGTTTCGCCAAAATCCACGCTTAATCACCTCGTTTCCTCCTGATTTCGCCCGCGTATTTTCGCCTTTTCATGAACAGGCCTTGCATGGACTCGTTTCCTCCTGATTTCTCGTGCTTGCTATCTCTCGTGCTTGCCATCCCGGGTGTTCACCATTCCGCGCTCGCCCATTCACAGACTCACAAAATCACGTGGTCACGCAGTCGTTCCATCATGGCCGGCCCAATCCCGCTGACTTCGTCGAGCTGCTCGATGGAATGAAACTGACCGTTCTTTTTCCGATAATCCAAAATCCGTTGCGCCAAAGCCGGCCCGATTCCGCTCAAAGTCTGCAGGTCAGTGGCATCAGCCGTGTTCAAGTTCACCTTGTCGCCTTTTCCTCCTGACCCTCCTGACCCGCCTGAACCTCCTGAACCTCCTGACCCTCCTGAACCACCCGCGCTGCCGCTCCCGCCAGAACTCCCCGCATCCGCCCCCGGTGGGGGAGCCTCGCCCGGCAGAGGCACGTTAATCTGTTCCCCATCCGCCACCAAGCGCGCCAGGTTCAAAGCCCGCAGGTCAGCCCCGGGTTTCGCCCCACCGGCGGCCTCTAAAGCATCCGTTACTCGCGCCGGATCCGCCAAACGCACCACCCCGGGACGCTCGACTTGTCCGGAAACATACACCACCAGTTCCGCGCCATTCGCCCCCGGCAGTAATAATCTGGGGGACTGGCCAGCCACCTTCGGATCCTTGGCATAAGCCCCGCTAGCGCCGTCGCCACCGTCGCCACCGCCACCTCCGTCACCACCGCCAGCCCCGCCCTCACCGTTTGCGCCGGAATTTCCATTGGCACCTCGTGAACCCGTGCCCGCCGCCTGCAAAGCTGAGCCCTGCCCCACGCCCGTTTCCACCGTTCCGGGCACCGGCTGGCTAGGTGGGGCGGACAAAACCTGCCACCCCACCACCAAACCGCCGATAGCCAGCAGGAATACTGCCACCAGCGTCGCCACGCGCGGCGTGGGTGCCAGGCGGGCTCGCTGCGGCGTGCGACCGGGGGGAGAAACCTTCATTCCCCGCGTGACCTTGGCTTTTGCTTCATCAAATGTGTTTTGCAGCCGATCAGTTGCCGGGTTCATGAGTTGCGTGTCGAAATCTGGGTCGTCGTATCCCAATCCACCAGCCGCGGTTTCATATTCCCCGGCCACCGGAGCATCGTAGCCAACCCCTTGGGCACGCGCGCGGGCAAAGACCCCGGCGGTCAGCTTGTCAACCGGGGTGTTGCCCGGATTCCCACCCAGTCTTGACCCGGATCCGACCCTGGAAACCCCCGGGGAGTCGGATTCGTATCCGCTAGGATCCCTGGTTTCCGCGCTGTAATCCAGGCGCTCATTCGGTGTAAAAATCGTCATAGGCTCACCCTAGAACCGGGCTAGCGGTGGAAACCAGACCCAGGTTTTCTCCCTGTGGAAAACCCCAAAAATCCGTGCCTGTGGAAAACTCGCGACGAAGGTGATTTTTCGTTGTCTCGCTCGGGTTAGACTGGGGTAGTGAAGGAAGAAAACCCGGAGCTAACGCCCCTAGGAAGCCGTGCCGAAACAGTAGTGTCTCCCGCGATGCCCGCGCCCATTGCGCCTCATGGAGTCGCGCCTGCCGCGTTTGCTGCGCCTGCCGCCACCGGTGCGCCTCATGGAGCTGCGCCCGCCGCGTTTGCCGCGCCCGCCGCCACCGGTGCGCCGCATGAAGCCGCGCCCAAACCGCCCAAACCAGCCAAACCAACCAAACCGCCCAAACCTGCCCCTCGCGCGGGGCGCAAACCGACGCTGCCGGAACGAATTTTCGGGGTTTTCATCCTCGTTGCGGCGGTTATAGTCCTGGTCACCGCCACCACCCAGTGGCTCAGTGACACCGCCAAAATCCGCCACAAGGCCACAGTAAAAATTGTCAAAACGGTGGCACCGTTGCAAGACGGTTGGCAGCTGGATTTCCCCAAGGAAATCAAGGATCCGCGCCGCCTCCAAGTCTGGGACGCGCGAGCCGCCCAACTTTCGGTGGCCTCCCAGGATGCGGCTAGCGGCTTCACCGGCCAAGTTCTGTCTGAAAACCAAATTCTCACCCTGGTCAAGGGCACGGACGGCACCAAAGAAACCCAGGCCTTAGCCCTGATAGACACCGCCACCGGCCGAGCCGTGTGGGAAAAAACCTACGGCGACCTGCCGCTGGATTACTGTTTGCCCGAAATGTGGCAAAGCCAGGTGGTGTGCGAATCGAAACAGGCCAAGAAAATCGTGAAAATCGACCCGGCCGGCAATATTGTCGTGGGGGATTTGCCCGGGGGAATCTGGGATTTAGCTACCGGCGAACACGTTATTGCTACGGTTTTCGACCGTTTCTTGGTGGTGCCAATCGGCATCTCGCAGGGCGCCGCAGCGGGGGTTGAAGTCCAGTTCATCAACCCGGATTTCACCTATCACACCAGATACCAGGTACTTTCCCCGAATGCCTCGGCCGCAAAGCCCCTGCATGTCCAGTCTCGCGGTTCCATCACCCTGGTGGGATCCTTGACCGCCAACGCTGATGGTTCGAATCGCCAGTACACCTGGGGATTCTCGCAGATGTTGAATATGAAAACCGGGAAGCTTGACCTTGCTAATCTGGGCGAGGCTCCCCAGGCTTCCCTGCTAGAGGCCGGGTTTTTCGCCTCTTCCGACCCGGACGGCGCCGTAGCCGATGCGACCACCGGCAATGCCACCGCCACCGGAACGTGGCGTCTGTACCAGCCCGACGGCAGCCTCAGCGCCGAAGGGCAGGCTCCCGTGGCGGCCTTGCAGGCCATGCACTCCCAGCTGCGCTCCGGGCTGACCTTGGATCTCGCCACTGCGACGACCGCACTGCAATCCGGGAAAGTGCCCGTCATCATGCCGGACAAGACCTATTTATTGGCTCCAACCGGCGAAACCTGTGGGGCGTGGTCGACTTGCGCGGCGACCACCTGGACAACAGGAGACGGCGTTGAAATTAAGCTGAAAACCCCGGGCAAGCCCCTCATGAACCACGCCGCCACCGTCGTATTCACTGTCGCGAACGGGTTGGAAGCCTTTGGCCTGGCCGACGGCAAACAACTGTGGGAGGGCCTCACGCCGCCCATCAAGGACGCGGTTCTAACCGGCGATCCACTCGCGTTTTCCGGCGGTATCGCGCGTCTCGCCCAAATCGGCGATGCCGGTGCCGCTCGCGGCAGCCTCACCTTTTGGCGCCTCCCGTAGTTTTCTTCCGGTTTCCATGAGGTGCCATCTCAAATCCCGCCCATTCTTCCGGTTTCCATGAGTCGCCATCCAACGTACGCCTACATTTCCCTGCCCGGATTCCCCTCCTCGGGTTGCGCTCCGGTCGAGCGAGGGAAGGGGGACGTCGCGTAACGACGAAGCGTTGGGAGCGCGCGTACGCGAGACTGAGGGGGGAGACTTTTGCTATAATTTATAGCAAAAGTCGGGGGGAAACTTCCCCCGTTGTCTCGCGAGCGCGTTCCCCGCGAGTCGTAGCGCCGTGAGGTAGAAACCATGCAGCCGAGCGTTTCAGGCTAGCGCCTCATGAAACCGAGCGCCGCCGCAACAAATCCACACCCCAGACAACCAAAAACAGCACGCCTTCCAAGGCCACCACGGTCGCCCCGGAAGCGGTATCGAACCAATACGAAATATACGCTCCCAAAACAACGCAGCCCACCGACACCAGCGGCGCCACCCACAGCATTCGGTTGAAACTGCTGGTCAGCAGCCGGGCGGTGGCTCCGGGGGTTATCACCAACGCAACAATCAGAATCGCGCCCACGGCCTGCATCGCGACCACTACGGTCAGCGACAGACAGACCAGCAAAATGGCCGCCAAGCGCCGGGTCGACAGGCCGATGGTATGCGCGTGAGTCTTGTCGAAGGCGTATAACACCAGGTCTTGGCGTTTAACCAACAGCACCACCAGCGCTATCGGGCTCAAAATCAGTACTTGCCACATGTCGGCGCGGGTGATTCCCAGCATGTCGCCGAACAGGATGTGATGCAAGTCGATATGCGAGGGGAACAGGCTGATCAGTACCAGCCCGGAGGCGAACATGGTGGTGAACACCACGCCAATCGCGGTGTCTTCTTTCACTCGCCCGCGTCCGCGTACCGCGCCAATCAAGCCCACGACCACCAGCGCGGCTATCAGCGCGCCAATCGCGAAAGGGGCTCCCAACAGGTATGACACCACGATGCCGGGCAGAATCGCGTGGGACAGGGCGTCGCCCAACAGCGACCAGCCGATCAGGATTAGCCAGCAGGACAGCACCGCGCACACGGCCGCTGCGACCCCGGTTACCAGAATGCCGCGTACCATAAATCCTTGGTGCCACATATCGGTTATGGCCTCGAGCCAGTCGGTGGTTTTCGTGGTGGTGGCGGGGTTCATGAGGTGCCACTCGGGAACATATGCTAAAACATTCATTTCTGGCCTCCCTGGGTAACGGGGGTTTCGCCTGGATCAGAGGCGTTTTCCGCTGTGTCCTCGCTGTCGCTTAACCCGAAGGCCTTGGCCAGGTTTTCGGGTCGCAGCGCTCCGTCGACATCCCCGTGGTACACGACCCGGCGATACAGCAACACGGCTTCGTCGCACAGTTTCCCCATCGAGGCTAAATCATGCGTGGACACTACCAGCCCGGTGCCTTGCGCCGCGAGCCGACGCAAGAGTTCCACTATCGCGGCCTCGGAATACTTGTCAACTCCCGCGAAAGGCTCGTCCAGCAGCATCAGGGGGGCGCCTTGGGCAATAGCGCGGGCAATAAATACCCGCTTTTTTTGCCCGCCACTCAGCGCCCCGATTTGCCGGTGGCGCAGGTCAGCCAGTTCCACCAGTTCCAATGCCTTATTCACGGCTTCCCGGTCGGCGGCGCGGGGGCGGCGCAGCGGTCCCATGAAACCGTAGCGTCCCATCATCACGACTTGGTTGACACTGACAGGGAAATCCCAGTCGATTTCTTCGCTTTGCGCCACATAGCCAATCAGGCCGCGTTTCCGGGCGACATTCGCGTCCATCCCGGCGACTTCCACCGTGCCCGCCAGCCGGGGCACACTGTTCATAATGGATTTGAACAAGGTGGATTTTCCAGAACCATTCATTCCCGCCAGCCCGCAATTCGACCCGCAGATACGGCGAGTGTCGCCCCCGTAAGGGCGACATTCGTTCCGTAACTAACATGCAGGTTGGTGACTTGCAGCAGGGGCGGGTTTTTTTCTAACTCCGCCGTATGGTTCACTTGCCTGTCAACCCGTCGGTAATCAGTTTCGCGTCGTATTTCAGCAAATCCAGATAGGTCGGCACGTCACCGTCGGCTTCGGACAGGGAGTCCACATAGAGTTCACCGCCAAATTTCACCCCGGTGGATTCCACAATGGGCTTCATTTTTTCTCCTACGGTGGATTCGCAGAACACGGCCGGGACTTTGCTTTCCTTGACGTAGTTTTCGACTTCCGCCACGCGCGACGGGGTCAGGGCGCCTTCGGCGTTCACACCCCACAGGTATTTTTCGTTCAGGTTATAATCGCGGGTCAGATACGAGAACGCGCCTTCGCAGCTGACTAGGGTGCGCTGTTTGGGATCCAGGCTGGACAGAGTGGTGTTGATGTCTTCACCGACTTTTTCGATGTCGGCGGCGTACTTGTCGGCATTAGCCTTGTAGTCGTTGCAGTTCGTGGCGTCGAGGTCACAAAAGGCCTTGGCTATATTGTGTACATAGAGGGCGCCGTTCTTGGGGCTCATCCAGGCGTGTGGGTTGGGTTTGCCTTCATAGTCGCCTTCCGCGATTGGGATCGGTTTGACTCCTTCGGACACGTTGGCGGTTTTGGCATCTAAATCGGCGGTGAATTTCTCGAACCAGCGTTCCAAGCCTAGGCCGTTGTTGAGGATTAGCTTGGCGTCCTTGGCGGACTTGAGATCCGAGGGCGTGGGCTGGTAGTCGTGGATTTCGGCGCCGGGTTTGGTAATCGAGCGCACGTCGAGGTGGTCTCCGGCTACGTTCTTTGCCATGTCTTGTAACACGGTAAAGGTGGTCAGTACGATGGGTTTTCCTTCCGTTTCATGAGGTGTTTGCCCGGCAGCTGTCTTTTCGCCTGCATTCGCGCCACATCCGGTTAAACCGATGGCGACCAGGGACAACACCGCAGGAACGGTAATAATCTTGCTTCTCAAATTCATGATTCTAACCTAGGGGTGCCATCCCTTAGAGTCAAATATGACCGGACATATGTCCCTCTACACCGATATCCTTGGTTCAGAGGCGCCGCTGTGCGCTCACCTTTTGTCACTGTTAGTAACGAGGGAAGTTTGCCGAAGCGGAACTATATCTTCACGGTTCGGCCAAATGGGTGTTCACGTGCTTAAATACAAGCTGTGGGGAGATGGAACTCGCATCTATTGACTGCTGGTGGGATGTGTGTTAACATGAGCGCACGGCTGCTGTGATTTCAGGGTTCACGGCATGGTTTCAGAGAGGAAATGCCATGAAGAGAAGAATATTAGCAATATTAGGGTCATTTATTATCGCTGTTGGTCTGTCTGCTGAAGCATATGCGATGCCAAAGTCAGATTTTAGTGATGATGACCTAAACGGAGTATTACCGGAAGAATCTGAAACTCCAAGCTGGGAAGACGAATTTGGTGATATAGTAACAGAGGCCACTTTGGAGTACTCTGACAGCTATGCTGGAGCTGGGATTGCTGAAGACAGGAAGTCCGCTTGGATTTGGTTTACTAGAACAATTCCACAAAAGATTCAGCAAAGGGCGCAGAAATTGCCAGTACCTGTAAAACTGCGAGACGATTTACCAATAAGTAACCAGGAATTGTCAAATAAGCAATGGGATGTCTATAGTAAAGTAATTCAGGTCTATCCCAAAGAGTATGTTGTTTCTACTAGCTCTGTAGATAATAATCAAATAAATATTTACTACAGACCTTCAATATCCGCGCGAGTAGCGGTAGAGCAGAAGCACCAGATTGAAGACCTCTTGAACATGCCAGAACAAGACGATGAAGGTACCAGAGTCGTCCTGGAGGCGGATTCTTCTACAGAGGCAGTGGGGGAAGCCTTGTATGGAGGTGGCTATCTGAGTACGTGTACTGCTGGTTTCTCTATTCGTAAGTCTGGGGTTACAGAAAATGGTTTAGTGACTGCAGGACACTGTACAAGTCCGCAGCGGTATGGTGCTAGTGGGCAAGTTTCATTAACCCGAAAGGGAACATATATAGGTGATTCTGGAGATGTAGCTATTTATCATGCAGATAGGGGGTGGACAGCTCCTAAATTCTATTACGCTCCAGGAAAATTTCGCGATATAAATGCGGTAAAGAACACGTACAATGGACAGAAAATATGTGTGAATGGCCAATATAGCGCCAATAAGTGCACGACTGTTCTTTCTGTGAATAATTGTGGAGATGGAGCTTGTGGATTGACAGCCACAACAGATTATGTTACACAAGGTGGAGATTCAGGTGCTCCTTGGTTCTGGAGAAATACTGGATACGGTATACACCAAGGCAGGATAATAGTTGGAGGTCGTGCCAGATCTGGATTCACACCGGTTCTGCGAGCTCAACAACTACTAAATTTTCAGGTGAAGCTTTCGTGACTTCTATAAACAGTAGTATTACAGTCACATGCGCCGTCGTTGTTGCAAGTTCGGTTTTAGTGGCTTGCGCCACTAGTAATCCTAAAGATTCGACTCAAGACACTGCTGCAGCGAAGGCGCGAGTAAGTACACCAACACCCGTAGGGGTTCACGGGGATGACTACTTTGCGATTTCTGATACCGTGGACACGGATGCTTGCATGGAGGCGTTATTTACAGGTACCTTAGAAATTGATGACCAAGGTTGTCTGATACTGCGCGCTGAGGGCGAAAGAGCAGATAAGACCGTTCCCTTGTGGCCAAAAGGTACTGTTTTATCAAGTGACTCTGTTACGCTGCCTGACAATACTGTCCTTAAAATTGGCAACAAAGTTAGTCTTGGTGGTGGGTCTACAAAGTCCGAAATCTTATTAAGCAAGGCCAAGGAAAGATGCCAGATAAACGACGTGTACGTAGTGTGCAAACACCAGTAGCGCGATGGCTTCAGTTTCACGGATTCCTTCCCGATATGAACATCTTTCCGGGGACACATCGTTTAGAGATACGGGAGTCCGGTTAGCTAAATGCTAACAGGACTCCCGTAAATTCCTACAGCACTAAAGAAACCAGCTTCGGGGCGCGCACAATCACCCGCTTCGGTTCGCGCCCGTCCAGCAAGCGAACCACGGCCGGGTCGGCCAAGACTGCCGCCTCCAGGTCGGCCTCGGAAATCCCCGGGTCTACCGAGAGTTTCGCCCGTACTTTCCCGGCGACCTGCACCACGCAGGTGACCTCGTCGGCGGCCAACAGCGACTGGTCGGTAACCACGGGGAAGGGCACGCGGGTGATGCCGCCCTCGTGACCTAAAAGCTGCCACAATTCTTCGGCGATATGCGGGGCAACCGGGGCGACCATCAGCACCAGAGCCTCGGCAGCCGCACGCGGGACGGACTTCAGTCCTGTCAAATGATTATTCAGGACAATCATTTTCGCAATCGCAGTATTCACCCGCATGTTATCGTATTCTACGGTGACGTCGTGAATCGTGCGTGCCAGCAGCCTGGCACATTCCTTGTCGGGCGCATCGTCGGTGACTGTCACCGCCCCGGTTTCCTCGTCGACGATATTGCGCCATAAACGCTGCAAGAAACGCTGGGAGCCGACCACCGCGCGGGTATCCCACGGGCGGGACATGTCCAGTGGTCCCATGGACATCTCGTAGACCCGGAAAGTGTCCGCCCCGTAATCGGCGCACATCTGGTCGGGGGTGACGATGTTTTTAAGCGACTTGCCCATCTTGCCATATTCACGGTTCACGGGCTGGCCGTGCCAGGTAAACCCGGCTTCCTCGTCACCCGAGACTTCTTCGGCGGGCACATACTGGCCGCGCGAATCGGTATAAGCATAGGCTTCAATCATGCCCTGGTTGAACAGTTTATGGAAGGGCTCGGAACTGGAGACATACCCCAGGTCGAACAGGACCTTGTGCCAAAAACGCGCGTACAACAGGTGCAACACGGCGTGCTCCACCCCACCCACGTACAAGTCTGTCCCGCCGGAGGTGTTGCCCTGTGCGGGGCGCGGCCCCATCCAATACTTCTCGTTCTCACCGGACGCGAACTCGGTGGCGTTGTGCGGGTCAGTGTAGCGCAGTTCATACCAGCAAGACCCCGCCCAGTTCGGCATGGTGTTCGAGTCGCGGGTATAGGTTTGCTTGCCCTCGCCCAAGTCCAGTTCGACTTTCATCCAGTCGGTGGCGCGTCCCAGCGGGGATTCGGGCTTCGAAGTGGCGTCGTCTGGATCGAAAGTCCTAGGGCGGAAATCAGAAACCTCCGGGAGTTCCACCGGCAGCATTTCTTCCGGCAGGGCGTGTACCCGCCCATCCTCGCCATAGACCACCGGGAAAGGCTCGCCCCAGTAGCGTTGGCGGCTAAACAGCCAATCGCGCAGCCGGTAGGTCACCGTGCGCTCGCCCAGGCCAGCCTCGCCCAACCAATCGGTAATCTTTCGGATAGCCTCGGTTTTACCCAGGCCGTTCAGGCTGACCTCGCTGTTAGCGGAGTTTTCAATCACCCCGTCGCCCGTCCAAGGCTGCGCCTGTACGTCGTGGCCTTCCGGGCCAGAAATCGTCTGGATGATGTCCAGGTTGAATTTTTTGGCGAAAGCATGGTCGCGCTCGTCATGGGCAGGCACGGCCATAATCGCGCCAGTCCCGTAGCCCATCAGGACATAGTCCGCCATGAACACTGGTATTTTCACCCCGTTGACCGGATTCGTAGCGAAAATCCCGGTAAACACACCGGTTTTCTCGGTGAAATCCGTGTCAGCGCTGCGCTCGGTCTCCGTTTTGGCTGCGGCCTGCGCCCGATAGGCGGCCACGGCCTCGGCGGGCGTCCGATGGCCCCCGGTCCACTCTGGGCGGGTGCCTTCCGGCCACGCGGCGGGCACGAGGAGCCCCTCATGAACCCCGCTAGACCCGACCGAACCGCTAGCACCGCTGTCACCAGCGGTACCATCAACCGCCCCCACCAGCGGATGTTCCGGGGAAATCACCATAAAAGTCGCCCCGAACAGGGTATCCGGGCGGGTGGTGAACACCCGCAAGGTCTGAGCCGGAACCTGTCCCTGGCCGGCCTCTACCTGGAAATTCACGGTCGCGCCGGTGGACTTGCCAATCCAGTTGTGCTGCATTGTGCGCACCTTGTCCGGCCAGTCAATCGTGCTCAAATCCGCATCTAGACGGTCGGCATACTTGGTGATCCGCATCATCCACTGGCGCAGTTTCGTCTTGAACACGGGGAAGTTGCCGCGCTCCGAGCGCCCTTCGGCGGTGACCTCTTCGTCAGCCAACACGGTTCCCAAGCCGGGCGCCCAGTTCACCGGCGCGTATGCCACGTAGGCCAGGCGCTCGGCGTCTATCAACTCTGCCTGTTCGGTTGCCGACAGTGAATCCCAGGCGCGCCCGTCCGGGGTTTTGCGCTGACCAGAGGCGTAGCGTTGCACCAGGGTGTCAATAGGCCTGGCCGCGCCCTTGCCCGAGCCATCACGCCGCGTGGCCTCGGGGTCATACCAGGAATTGAAAATCTGTAAGAAAATCCACTGTGTCCAGCGGAAATAGTCCGGGTCAGTGGTCGAAAAAGACCGGCGTCGGTCGTGTGACAGGCCGATGCGCGCCAGTTGGCGGCTCATGTTGTCGACGTTTTCATGAGTGGTTATCCGGGGATGCTGGCCAGTTTGCAAAGCATACTGTTCCGCAGGTAAACCGAAAGCATCGTAGCCCATGGTATAGAGCACGTTTTTGCCCTGGGCGCGCTGATAGCGCGCCACCACATCGGTGGCGATATAGCCCAAGGGGTGTCCCACATGCAGCCCCTTGCCGGAAGGATAGGGGAACATATCCAAGATGAAGTACTTGTCGCGTTTTGCCAGATCACCCGCTAAATCACCCGCCGGGTTATCGGCGGCGAAAGCATTGGTTTCATCCCACAATCGCTGCCACTTCGCCTCTATGTCGCCCGCCAGTTTGGCGGTGTAACGGTGAGCGGGAATGGCATTGGCTTCGGTTGACATAGTTTTCACCCCTATTGCTTGTTGTACAGGTTTTAATTTCCAGTTTCTAGTCTAGACCGATAGAGCCCGAGGCTTAAAAGCCTCGGGCTCTAAACGGAGAAAATACTGGCCTAGAACACGCCTACCGCATGGCGGCGCAGATTGTACAAGGGTTCAATCACAGCGCGGCGCTTCCAGTAAATAAAGGGATTCTGTCCGCCCTGGTTCCACGGGTCAGCCACTAGGAATTGCTGGGTATTCGCGTCGTACCCGGTCAAAAGCACCGCGTGGTTATTGCGCAACAGACGCTGGCGTCGCCCATCGATATTAAACCACCTATAGTAAGCCGGCCGATAGTACAAGGTCAGATAGACCACCACCGGGTTGCCATGGCGAATCGTGTCAATGACTTGATCCATAGAGGCACCCGCCATGTTCCGCACATCACCGAAGCGGCGGCCATAAGCAGCTAGGGGAGCGGGGTAAATCGTGGTGCGCAGCGTTTCCGAGGGCTGATAGGGGCTGCCCACAAAACCACGTGCCGGGTTAGTCGCTGCCCGGGGCATAGCCGCGAGGAAACTGCGCAAGTTAACCCCTCTAGCATAGCCTTTGCCTTGCAAGCCCATCAACAGCGCGGTCGGTTCACACCCTACATAGGCGTGGTAAGGCCAAATTTGGGAAATATAGGGCACTGGAATCTCCACGTGGCGGGATGGATCCGACGGAGCTGGCTGTTTCGGCTGAGCTGGCTGTTTCGGTGGGGTCGGCGGTGGTGGCGGTGGCAACAGCGACTCGTCAAGGAACACAAAACCCTTACCTTCGATTCCACCAATGGGAATAACGGACCACACGTTAAACTGTTTCGCCATCGGCATGGTGAAACCGCCTGTAAGCGGCATATTGGGAGGTAAATACAGAAAAAACCCGTCTGGCAACACCCCTGCGGTAACCGCATCCACGGGGCGATCTGCACGAGCCAGGTAAATGTGGGAGTTTTGTCCCCCGTGATACGCACGACCCGCCGCCACAATCATGGCGGTTTCCTGGCGGTTTTTCCCGCCCCAACGCGATACCTGCGGTGGAGTTTGCAAGGATTTCAGCTGCGTCTCTATATTGGTCGAGAGCGCGGCCGTACCACCAATCAAAACTACTTCCTTTGGAGAGAGACGGTTAATCTCAGCTAGCGTAGCCTCACTTAGTCCCTCGGGGGCGCTTATCAAAATCGGTCCGCCGAACAGGGTAGATGCCGGGGCAGCATCGGGAGACACCCCAGCGCCTGTACCCTGGTTGACGAGGTACACACTCTGAGGAGGGGTAGCTGGCTTGGCTGTTGATCGAGCCTTAGGTGTGGGGGTCTGGTTGGTTTCTTTTTGCCCGGCAGCAGTGTTGTCATCGGGTTTGGTACCGGTTTCTTTTTGCCCGGCAGCAGTGTTGTCATCGGGTTTCGTTCCGGCCTCTTTTTGCTCAGAAGCATCTGTGGTATTTGTGGTATCCGGGGCAGCCGCTTTGCCGTCAGCAGTAGCTTTATCGCCGGGTTGAGCGCTGTCTTCTAGCCCGGGATATTGGTAGTGTGAAAACTCGATAGCGGTTTCAATCCGGTTCGCCCCTGCTACCCGTTTGGCTTCGTATCCGGCGCTAATCTGGGCAAATTCCGCATCGGTCAGGACAGACTGACCTCCCAGGAGGGTCAGTTTCTTTGGTGCCAGGGTATCAATCTGGGAGCGAATCGAAGCGGCTGTGATTTTGCCTCCAAAATGATCCACATACAACACCGGTCCGGGAGCCGTGCCGCAAGTAATCCCGTCCACCTGCGACTTGCCAGAAACTAAGAACAGTTCCGCCGCTCCTTTACCCAAACGGGAGGATGCCTTGAACATAGTTTCATAGCGATCTGCGCCGCTGATACGCTCGGTAATGCTTAGCTGGGGAGCGGGCGGACTAGTGGGTCCCGCTAAGGCAGGGCTAACTTGCGTGCTAGAGACCAAGGCTACAACAGCCAGGGAAGCGGTCAGCACAGCACTGCGTCTTTTAGAGAAATTAGACACTACTAACTGTGAAGGTTCCGTTTGTATCCGCATCATAGGTAAGAGCCTCCTAAGAAAAAACTATGAAAATACTGTTTGCTGTGTTGAGAGCAAACAGAGCCAGTGTATAACTCACAGGACACTTTTGTATAGGATTTCTTTAAAATTTCTGAATCAAGGACTGACTCACGTCGTGGTGTGAGTATACACAAACCCCAGCACCGTGGTGCTGGGGTGAAAGTCTGCGTCAAACCGAGGGCTAGTTCATCGCCGCCACGCTGGTTGCCAGTTTGGACTTGCGTTGGGCGGCCTGGTTCTTGTGAATAATCCCTTTAGATGCCGCCACATCGAGTTTACGGGTGGCGACACGCAAAGCGGATTCCGCTGCTGTCTTGTCCCCGGCCACCACGGCCTCGCGGGTCTTACGCACGAAGGTTTTGAGTTCGGATTTCACCGACTGGTTACGCAGACGCGCCTTCTCGTTCGTGCGAATCCGCTTCATCTGAGACTTAATATTTGCCATTTCTTCCTCAAAATTTTGGTGGGTATTTTGTCACGCTAGCGACACAACATTCTAGCGCCTCGACCCGGTTGCCTCCAAATTTTGGCCAGGCGATTCGCCGCGAAAACTGGCAATCCGGAAAAATATGCGAAAATGGTCACAGAAAGGAGACCGATGTCTATACCCCACGACGACCTGCTGGAAACGATTCAACCGGCGGCAACCAGCCCGCACCTGATTCGCAACTTCAGTATTATCGCTCATATTGACCACGGCAAATCCACGCTGGCCGACCGGATGCTGCAACTGACCGGGGTGGTCAGCGCCCGCGAGATGCGCGCCCAATACCTCGACCGGATGGACATCGAACGCGAGCGCGGCATTACGATTAAATCCCAGGCGGTGCGGATGCCGTGGGAAGTCGATGGCGTGGCCTACGCTCTGAACATGATTGACACGCCGGGACACGTGGACTTTAGCTACGAGGTATCGCGGTCGCTGGCGGCCTGCGAGGGGGCGCTGCTGCTGGTGGATGCCTCGCAGGGGATAGAAGCCCAGACCCTGGCGAACCTGTATCTAGCATTGGAAAGTGATTTGACGATTATCCCGGTGTTGAACAAAATCGATCTGCCGGGGGCTATGCCGGAAAAACATGCCGAGGAAGTCGCGGGGCTGCTGGGATGCGAACCGACGGATTGTGTGATGGTTTCCGGGAAAACCGGGGAAGGTGTCGCGGGACTCTTGGATCGTATCGTGCATGAGGTGCCAGCCCCGGGCGGCGATCCCACCGCCCCGACTCGTGCTATGATTTTTGATTCGGTGTATGACACCTATCGTGGCGTCGTTACCTATGTGCGCGTGGTCGATGGATCCCTCAAGGCGCGACAAAAAATTAACATGATGTCCACGGGGACAACTCATGAACTGTTGGAACTGGGCGTTATCAGCCCCGAACCCGTAGCGACCGCCGGCATCAGCGCTGGCGAGGTCGGCTACCTTATTACCGGAGTGAAAGACGTGCGCCAATCCCGCGTGGGCGACACCGTGACCGGCGCGGATCGACCCGCCACCGAGCCGCTGGAAGGATACCGCGACCCGATGCCAATGGTGTATTCCGGGCTGTATCCCATCGAGGGCACTGATTTCCCGGTGCTGCGCGATGCCCTGGACAAACTGCGACTAAACGACGCCTCGCTGACTTTCGAGCCAGAGACCTCCGCCGCGTTGGGCTCCGGCTTCCGTTGTGGTTTCCTGGGGCTGCTGCACCTGGAGATTATCCGCGAACGGCTGGAACGAGAATTTGACCTGGCGCTGATTTCCACCGCCCCCAACGTGGAATACCACGTGGTACGCGAGGATGGCACCGAGGTGCACGTGCACAACCCCTCGGAATTCCCCGACGGCAAGTTACAAAAAGTCTTGGAACCCGTGGTGGCGGCCACGATTTTGACACCCTCCGATTTTGTCGGTCCGGTCATGGAGCTCTGTCAAGATCGGCGCGGTGCCATGAAGAATATGCAGTACCTGTCCGCCGACCGGGTGGAGTTGCACTACACCTTGCCCCTGGCGGAGATTGTCTATGACTTTTTCGACCAGCTAAAGTCGCGCACCAGGGGATATGCGTCGCTGGACTACCACCTGGATGGCGAGGCCGAGGCCGACCTGGTTAGGGTGGATATTTTGCTCAACGGGGAACAGGTCGACGCGTTTTCTGCGATTGTGCATCGCGATGCGGCGTATTCTTACGGCACGACGATGGCTCAGAAGTTGCGGAAGTTGATTCCCCGCCAACAGTTCGAGGTTCCCATCCAGGCTGCCATCGGCACCCGGGTTATCGCGCGGGAAAACATTAGGGCGCTGCGCAAAGACATGCTCGCCAAATGCTATGGTGGCGATATTACCCGCAAGCGCAAACTGTTAGAAAAGCAGAAGGCCGGCAAGAAACGCATGAAGGCCATTGGCCGGGTCGAGGTTCCGCAAGAGGCGTTTATCGCGGCGCTCAGTTCCGAGGAGCCCAAGAAATGACGCGCGACCATAGATTCGGCTCAAGTGAAGCCGGCTTCGGACGTTTTGACAGCTCGGTACCGTGGGACGATGCGGAGCTGGACGCGGATGGTTCCGGTTTTGCCGGGGTTCATGAGGTGCCAGCCGGAACCGGCGCTAGAGGGGAAACCACCCCTGGTTTTGGACATGAACGCGGCTTGCGGCAGGGGCGTGGCAATCCGGACGTGGCACCTCATGAAACGGAATACCCAAGCCACGGCCACGCGGCGCACGAACGCGGCAATCCGGACGTGGCACCCTATCCGCGAGTGCGGACTTTCGCGCGGCGCGGCGACCGCATGAGCGACACCCTGGAACGGACTTTCGAAAAATACAAGCACGCTTATCTGTTGGATTTGGCGCGCGGTGCCGGCGTGACTATGGTCGCGGATACGGCGCGCCTGGATCCCCGGATTGTGTTTGGTCGCGAGGCTCCGTTGATTGTCGAGGTCGGGTGCGGTAACGGGGAACAGATTACGGCGGCAGCGGCGGCGAACCCGGATATTAATTACCTGGGATTCGAGGTGTGGATGCCCGGCGTGGCCAAGGCTGTGTCCTCGGCGGTGCGCAACTACGGCGGGCTGGCGAATCTGCGTTTGGCGGATGTGGACGCGCTACAGGCCTTGCCGATTCTGTTCGCGGACTTTGCGGCTTCGGGGGGGCGTGACGCGGCCGCGGTAGTGGTTGACGACGATATCGACGCAGTTCGCGCCGCATTTGCTCGGTCTCGCGGGGTTCATGAGGTGCCAATGGGGATGCCGGCGGATTCTGAATTGGCCGTGGTTCCTGGTTCTGAAAGCGCGGACAGCCCGGAAGAGGGCGCGGGATTCGGGTTAGCGCCTCATGAAACCGGCGCAAACCCGCGCGGCACAAACCCGCGCGGCACAAACCGGAAAACTTCCGCGCAAGCCGTGGGGATTATCAGCGAACTGTGGACATTTTTCGCCGACCCCTGGCCGAAAACCCGGCATCGGAAACGCCGGCTGGTGGCCCCCGAATTCGCGGGTATCGCCGCCGCGCTGTTGGTGGACGGGGGAGTGTGGCGACTCGCGACCGACTGGGCGGACTACGCCTGGCAGATGCGCGACGTGATAGAGTCCACTCCCGGCCTGGAAAACGTCTATGCCGGTGAGCGCCCAGACGAGGAAGACCCGGCAGGGCCTCGCGGCGGGTTCGCGCCGCGCTTTGAGGGGCGTGTCCGCACGGCTTTCGAGCGGCGTGCCGGGCGGGAAGGCCGGGTGGTGCGCGACCTGTGTGCCCGGCGGGTTTTGCGGTGAACCGCGAAATAAACAATGCGGCGAGCCACAAAATGAACGATATGCTATATCAAAAAAAGTGTGGGGGGGAGTGAGCGGTGAGCTTTTCCGCCTACGTGCACGTCCCCTACTGTTTGCGGCGTTGCGGGTATTGCGACTTTAACACCTATGCCAACCTGGGCTTGGGGCCGGGAGTGGCTGGCTACACCGATGCGGTGGGGCGCGAGATTTTGCTGGTTGCGCGGCTTTTTTCCGGCCGGCTTGGGTCGGTTCATGAGGCGCCAGCCGAAATGGCGCCTCATGCCACCGGGGCGACCCCGACCACCCGAGGAATCGACCCGAGCGAAACGTACGAAATCCCCGGCGGTCGGGCAATCGACACCGTGTTCTTTGGCGGGGGCACCCCCACCGTGTTGCCGCCCGAAGACTTGGTACAGATTTTCTATGCCCTGAAGGATGCCTTCGGGGTGTGCCCGGGTGCCGAAGTCACCACCGAGGCTAACCCCGACACCGTGGATGCGGGCTACCTGGAAGAACTCGCGGCCGGCGGTTTCACGCGGGTGTCCTTCGGAATGCAATCCGCCGTGTCCGGCGTATTGCGGGTTTTAGACCGCACTCACACTCAGGCGAACCTGGAGGCGGCGGTGCGGGCGGCGCAGTCGCTGGGCTTGGAATGTTCGGTGGATTTGATTTATGGCACCCCAGGGGAAAGCGTGGCTGATTGGCGGGAATCCTTGGAGGCCGCGCTGGCGTTCGGGGTGTCACACGTTTCGTGTTACGCGCTGAGTATCGAGCCCGCGACCGCCCTGGGCAGAGAATTGCGACAAGGGAAGATAACGCCGGTCGATCCCGATGATCAGGCCGAAAAGTATGAGATTGCTGATGACTTGCTGAGTGCGGCCGGGTTGCAGTGGTATGAAATCTCGAACTGGGCGCGGCCGGGCCACGAGTGTCGGCACAACCTAGCGTATTGGCGCAACCGGGATTACTACGGTTTTGGGCCGGGCGCGCATTCGCATTTGCGCGGTGAACACTGGGGGCGCGGCCGGGTTCCGGCGGGGGATTTTCCCGGCGAAGGCGGCAAGGATTGCGGGCATGACCGGGGTTTGGCGGAGGGCTTCCCCCCGACGGGAAGCCGGCGGTTTTGGAACCTGAAACATCCCGCGCGCTGGGCGGCCGCAGTTGACGCTGGCCGGTTGCCAATCGAGGACGGGGAAACCGTCACCGGCGAGAGCCTGGAGCTAGAAGAGCTGCTGCTGGGATTGCGGTTGCGCGACGGCCTGGATTTGCGGGAATACGCCCGGAAATACGGGTCGGGCATTGCTGCGGATACCAGGAAAGTCCACCGGTCGGCAGCTAGCGAGGGCTCCCGGCTGGCACCTCATGAATTTGAAACAAAACTGCTGGCGGAAGCACAGCGACTGGCCGCCGAAGGATTACTGGAAGCGGAACCTTTAGGATACGACTCGGGTGGAAGCTTGGGCGAAGACCCGCACGAAGACCCGCGCGCGGTGCTGACCCGGCGGGGGCGGCTGCTGGCCGATACCGTCATCCAACGCCTGGCGGGGGTCTGAGCGCCGGAGTGGGGTGCCCAAATGGTGGAGTTTTCGGCCTACCCCTGACCGTATATGGCAGCCTCCCCCCGGTTTTTCCACCATTTGGGTGGTGCTGTTCCCCGGAGCCCCTGGTTTTCAACCATTTGGGTGTCCGCGGGTTTAAAACGCAACTTGTGGGGTTTTGTCTTACTGTCCGAAAAGCTCGGAATGGCTGCCAAGTCTGGTGGCTGTCAGAGTTACTTTGTCCTGGTCAATCCGGTAAATCAACAGCCAATCCGGTGCCAGGTGACATTCGCGGTGGCCTCGGTAATTTCCCACAAGTCCATGATCTCGATAGCGTGCTGGCAAGGTTCCTGGCTGCACCAGCAGCCGCAGTACTTTCTCTAACACTCGCATGTCTCGCCCCTGCCGAAGGCATTTTTTGTAGTCTTTCTTGAATTTTGCGGTGTATTCGAGTTTCATGAGGTGTTAATCTTGGTTCAGAGATTCCATCATTGCCTCGACCGTGTCGAAGGGGCCATAAACCCGCCCGGCTTCGGCATCTGCCATGGCCTGTAGGGTTTCCGGGGAAAACCCGTATGGGTTGGCCGGGTCGAAGGGGAAGCCGCCACGCTTGTTGAAGGCGGCCACGAACATTCGTAGCGCGTTGCTGGGGGATGTCCCGATATCTTCGCAAATCCGCAGGAAAGTGGCTTTTTCATCCGCGCGTAGTTTCGCAGAAATCGGTTCCATAGTATGTGTGGACATCAGTGAACTCCTTGGAAAACCCTGTAATCTTTTGTAATTCTAAGTGTACCTTATGTCCGTTGGGTGTGCTCTTAAACCCGGTAAATCCCGGTCGCCGCCCCACCAAACACAGCAGGGACTATTGTCGGAACACGAAACGGTGACTTGACAGAGCAAAAAGCGCTTTCTTGGTGCTGCACTTAGATTGCGTCAATCAGGTCTCGCACTACTTCGTTGGGAATGGTGTGCTTTGCCTTTGCCAGGGCGATTATCTTTTTGCGCCGGTTATCGTACGGGGATACATTAAGATATTTCATATTTCCGGTGTGTTTTCATGAGGTGCCAACCGAAATCGGTTTTTGCCGGTATCCCCGGTTTGCCGCGAGTGCTGGCTTGGGTGCTGGCCGGGGTGGTGTCTTGGGTGCTGGCCGGGGTGGTGTCTTGGGTGCTGGCCGGGGTGGGGTGCCCAAATGATGGAGTTTTCGGCCTACCCCTGACCGTATATGGCAGCCTCCCCCCGGTTTTTCCACCGTTTGGGTGGTGCTGTTCCCCGAACCCCCGGTTTTCTGCTGGATTTTCCCAAAATCAGCAAACTATGCTGCGTATCCCTGGGCTAAATCTCGGCTTTACTGTGCCGTGGAAAATGAATTCTCGCCCTCTCGGCGCAGCAGCTAGATTGCGTGGGCATATTTGGAGTGAGCGGCTTGCCTGGTGACTCCGAGTATGTCGCCCACTTGCTGCCAGGTGACTCCGTTTTCACGGGCATTTGCCACCGCCTGGCGCATCATTAAATCGGCTTTGGCCTGGGCATTTTTGGCTTCCATAATAGCCAAAAGGTCTGTGGGGTTGATTTGGTGCGGTAAATCGGGGCCTTGCTCGTAGAGTTTGGCCAATTCTTCATCACTGTGCGTAGTTTTCATGGTGGTTCTCCTTATGGCCAGTATTTAGCGCGAGCTTTCATGGCATGAACAATGGCTCCGGTAGTTCCGAATCCGATTTCCAAGACGCTGCCGTCACTGGCCGCCCCGATAAGCAGGTACATATCGTGGTTTCCCCATCGAGCTGCCAAAGGATTGCGTAAAGCGTGGCGAATATCGGACTCGCTGATGCCGTGTTTGTATGCGGAATCTCGAATCTCGAATTCCCCGGCATCCATCTTGTCAAGAATATCAGACAGCGTAGCTTTGGGCAATGCAAATGCTGCGGTGTTTTCCGGGGTTCACGAGTCGCCAACCGAAAATCTGGGCTAAATCGCAGTCAATCGCAATGGAATATGCCTGGTTGCGTACTCAAAATCCCGGTCGGTAGTAAGCAGTGCCAAGCCGTTGTTGATGGTGAGCGCGGCCAGGATTGAATCTACGGTGTCTACCAGAATCCCGTTAGTTACGGTCACGGCGGGCTTTCTTGTAGTCAAAGGATTCGTCCCAATCCACGGTGCCAAACAGCTTCACAATTTGGGCTTGCTTACGCTTGGCAATGAATTCTTGCAGCGCTACGGTGACGGTTTCCTTCTTGGTAGCAAATCCGCCAATTTCCAACGCAGTATCCAGCAGTTCCGGTGAAATCGCAAGGTTAGTGGCCATCACACACCTCCTGTTACACATAATTATACACACACCAGGTACGCGGCGTTGCTCTGTAGTCCAAGGACTGCGGTTTTTTCTTGGGGTTCATGAGGTGCCAGCCGAAATCACGGCTTTTCTCAGTATCGGCGCATCTCTGGCGAAAAACTCACTTTCAAGATAGTGAAAAGCTCACTTTTAGAATAGCGAAAAACTCACTCTCAAAACAGCGAAATTTTCATCTTGTTAGCATATTCCCAGATAAGCCCCTCATGAAAAGAGAAAAAATGCTCAGCCCTAAACCGTACCGTGACCGCCTGATTGATGCCCAGATTGTCGACCTGCTGGAGCAGTTCGACGCGGTGTGCGTGCAAGGGCCGAAATGGTGTGGGAAAACCTGGTCTTCTCTAAACCAAACTGCTTCGGTTACTTATATGCAAGACCCTAGCGGAGGCTTCGCGAACCGCAACTTGGCGCGGATTGACCCCAAATTTGTCCTGGAAGGCGAGTTGCCGCACCGATTGGCAAGATGTCCCCGAACTTTGGGATGCGGTGCGCTTCCAAGTCGACCAAAACCCGGAGAAAGGCCAGTTTCTACTGACTGGTTCTTCCACTCCGACCCGAAAAGGTGTGCTGCACAGTGGGGCGGGGCGCATTGCCACCCTGAACACAGGATTAGCCACAGCGAACCCCGTTTTTGATAAAATCATGATAGATTTACGCATAAGTAAGTATCAAAATAGTTCCAGGAAACGGGGTGTGGTCATGATTACTATCCGTCCAGTTTCGGATTTGCGCAACAAATTCCCGGAGGTAGAACAGGCGGTTTTGCAAAGTAACCAGCCGGTTTTCTTGACCAAGAACGGGTACGGCACCATGGTACTCATGAGCATCGCGCAGTATTCCGCACTGGCTGAAGACGTCGAAACCAGCCTTGACCAGGCCGACGCGGCTGCGGGTAATACGTCTGCGCGTCTGTCCCACGAAGCCGTGTTTTCCTCGGCTCGCCAGGTTATCAATGAAACGCTATAAGCTGCGTTACTTGCCGCTGTTCAGCGAGGATTTGAACAGTATCGTGCACTATATTTCCGTGGTTTTGCGCAATCCTGCGGCTGCCCGGCGCCTGGTGGATGACGTGGAAACGGCTATTCAAGAGCGCTTGAACATGGCCGAGTCTTTCGCGCCTTTTCCTTCCACGCGGACTCGCGAGCATCCGTACTATCCCATCTATGTGCGTAATTTCATTGTTTTTTACGTGGTTTTGGGCGATACGATGGAAGTTCGCCGCATTTTGTACAATCGCCGCAATATCAGCGCCATCCTCTAGTGACGCGGTTTTACTCGGTATCTGTCCGCCAGGTTTTGGGGTTCATGAGGTGCCAGCCGAAATTCTGCCCGCCCTTCTAATGTTGTGCGCTAGGTGTATAATGGTGTGCGAGGTGATGAAAATGGCGACTGCTAATGTGACGATTCGGATGGATGCAGAGTTGAAGGCTGCGATGGAAAAGCTCTGTGCGGAGTTGGGGATGAATCTGACGACGGCTTTCATGATTTTTGCCAAGAAAATGGTGGGGGAACAGGCGATTCCTTTCCAGGTATCCCGTCCCGACCCGTTCTACTCGGAATCCAATATGCAAGCCTTGCGGGAGGCAATTAAACAGGTGGACGAAGGCAAGGTTGTCTACAAGACCCTGGCTGATCTTGAGGCGATGGAATGACGGATATTGCATTTTCAGAAAATGCCTGGGGCGAGTATCTCGTTTGGCAGTCGGGCGACAGGAAAACCCTGCGGCGGATTAATAAATTAATTGCGGATATGCAGCGCCACCCCGACACGGGTCTGGGTAAACCGGAGCGTCTCAAGGGAGACTTGGCGGGGGTGCTACAGTCGGCGTATAGACCAGGAACATCGTCTGGTTTACCGTGTAAACGGTGACACTATCGAAATCCTCCAGTGCCGTGGCCACTACGTGGACTAATCCCTAGATGTTAATGAATCCATAAGCGCTTTGCTAAGATATTGGTCTTGGTAAAACTCCTGGTCACAGGCTTAACCTAATTCGCGTTGTCAAGCGTTCTTGACGCTATGTGTCCATGACGGCTGCATGAGGTGCTTCTTGAATTTATGACTGGTAAATCTTGCTGCGGTGGTCTATGTCGATGATGACTATGGTGATGACGTGGCTCTTTATCTTGGCGGTAATCCGGTAGTCTCCTACCCGCCAGCGCCACATCCCTGCCAGGTTTCCGGTCAGGGCTTTGCCTCGGTCACTGGGATTGTCCAGTTGGCGGATTTCCTCTAGGTAATCCAAAATCCGGTTTCGAGCCCGCTTGTCGAAACCCAGGAATTTTTTTTGAATTTTACGCGAAATCTCAATCTGCCACATCGGAGATTTTCCGTAATTCTTCCAGGCTCATGGTACCGATTCGCCCGGCTTCGATGTCTTCACAGTCTTGGCGGATGCTGTTTTCATAGAGCAGTCGGTCGATGTTTTCCCTTACTAGTCGCTTAATATAGAAACTCTGGGGTTGGTTCGCCTGGCGTGACAGTTCAGCAAGTTTAGCCGACGTTTCCTCGTCGAATTGAACGCTGACAGTGGTGCTCACGATTCCTCCTAGAATGTCCGCGATTTCAATGAGATTATACTGTACCTGCTTTCAGCCCGGTGCTCAAGCATTCTTGACGCTATGCGTACATGACGGCTGCATGAGGTGCCAGCCGGGATTCACGGCGAAGCCGGGGTATCGTAGCGCTACGCAGCAGCCTGGAATTCTGGCCTATTCAAGGGTGGGTGCAGCTGTCACGGGGCGGCGATGGAGGTACGGGGGTGGTGGTCACGGGGGTGGTGGAGCGTGGAAACCCGTGTTTGTCTGGACAAATGGGGGTGGGGGAAGTTGCCGACTCGGATTTTAGGGGGCTTAGGTTACCCTGTCACCTGGGGTTTTACCCTGTGAACTGGGGATATGGGAATTGTCTGAACTTTTTAAGTTTTTTCGCTGAAAACGGGCAAGATGCCTCATAATTAAAAGGTATGTACCGATAGGAAAGCTGAGCGCTGGAAGGCGTTCGGGGGAGCCTTATCCGGATGGCTCCTGGAGGAATCACGAATCCACGGAAGGTATTCGAGGAGGACACAGTGAAACAGCACAACCAGGTTCTAAGTAAATTCGGCCGCGCCGGCCTTGTCGCTCTCTTCGCGACCAGCCTCGCCTTCACCGGCGTCGCCCCCGCCGGTGCGTTAGAAGGCGAACCAGTTCAGCCCGGAACCAGTCCAATTCCTGGAATTAGCTCCGTGGCGCGCGTGGAAATTCCTCGAATGGCGATGTATATGGAAAACGGTGCATCTAAAAATGCTCCGACAGTTGATGTGTGTACTGGTGTACTGCTTGATGAACAGCACATAGCCACTATGAAACGTTGTGTCACCACGGCAGATGGTAAGCCTTATGACTTTGCTCTTTCTGAAAAAGCTGGCAACGAAACGCCTCCTCCCCCTCGGGTAACTTTCGGTTCGGAAGCAGTACCTTCCGGTGGCTTCAATAACGTTTTTTGGATTTCTTCGGTTGCTCTTGACCCCAAGGCGGCTACACAAGTTGTTATCGCACGTTTGGATCGCCCGGTTCCTGCTGAAGTAGCCAGTCCGGTAGCAGTGAAAGATAGTGGTATCAACGGTAACATGAGTGGCCAGGAAGCTGTCATGATTGGTTGGCGTCCGGAGGGCGGTACGCCCCGTTTGTCATACCAGAGCACCAAGCTTCCGATTACTAAGCTTGTGAATAATACGGTTACGCTACCTCGCTCAAAGGTGCAACAGTGGAATCAATGGCGAGAAAATCACCCCAGTTTCAAAGACGACAAGGATTTGGGGACAATCTCTTGGGATGCTGTGCGTAAAGGGTGGGAAGATCCTCAGAAAATCACGGTTATTTCTGAAGATATTGGTGCGCCGGTGCTTAGTAAAGACGGAAAGACTCTGGTTGGTATCCACATTGGTCTGGGAATCATCTTGGATGCTCAACAGACAGATTTTCACTATTTCCTGACGACACGCCCTGCCGCAGCAGATGAAGTTGTTATTCCTAACCCGGAGTCCGAATCAGCCCCGAAAGACGCTTTAGATATAATCCAAGAAGCGTTGTGCCAAAAGGGTGAAAATGGTGAGGGTAAGGACAGCATAGATGGACAGAAGGTATCTATTGAATATAATGAAGCTGCAGACAAGAATGTGGAAGAACGCATTGGCGTGGGAATCAAAAAAGTAATCAATAGTAATCCCGAGTTTAAAGCTGCTGGCGGCGATATTGTCAAAAAATCAGAGTATAATTTCGATGGATACGTGGGTGGTAAAGCTACAGCCGGCGGTGCTACCCAACGAACTCCTATTTACAAAGTTCAGTCTACGATGTGCAAGGCTAGTATTGACAAGTCTATCTCCGCGCTAATGTCTGACATTCTTAAGCAGCAGGGATATATTGATGGAAAAATAAAAAAACTGCAGGAAGATGAGAAGGCCGCTAAGAATGCTAAGAACCGCTATGATGATAAGGTTCGGGAACTCGACGAACTAAACCAGAGAATTGACGAGTTTAACAATCCCACTACTATCGCGGACTTCCAACGCACCCACAACTATGCTGGTCTCCCCACCTGGGTGAGAGAGGGTGTCTCGTACCAGGATCCAGATTCTGAAAAACAATTCTGTAATCGTGACCAGCGTCTTGCCGACACTACAGGTGGCACATGCCGTCCCTTGGTGACTATGGGTACAGTTTTTGCCGATCCTGGTGTAAATGACACCAAAGCGGGGGAGAAACTACATAAATGGCTGAAAGAAGCTAAACGTAATGTTTCTTTTGAACTAGACACCGCACGTAATGACGCTACGGAAAAAAGCACTGAACTTTCCGAAGCTACAAAGGCTCTTAGCCTGGCGCAGATGAATAAGACTGTGGCGGAAAAAGTGAAAGGAATCGCCACTGCAGCTCAGGCTGAAGCCGACAACATTGCAGCGGCAATTCAAGCTGAATGGGCAGAGAAAGTCTACAACAAGAACAAGGCTTTCCTCGACGATTATTACCAGTGGGGAAACGACGCATATAGCCTCAGGCAGGAAATTGCACAGGCAGAGAAAGCGAAAGCCCAGCTGGAAAAAGAACTACGTGAATCCCAAGTGGAACTGGAACATGCTAAGAATGCCTCTCCCTATGACAAGACTAAAGAAGATACTGCTCAAGCTAAAGTAGCTGCGGCTAGACAGAATGTAGACGATAAATCGAAGGAAATTGCGGAGAAGAAAGCATCACTAGCGAAGTTGAAGGCTCCCAGCCCTACTGACGAGAAGTATCAGCCGCAGATTTCTAATCTATCTGCAAAACTGGCGGATGTTGCACAAAAAATGCCGAATCTAGTTTTGAATGTTAACAACGCTAAATGGACAATGCGTGCTCTTGTTAAGAGCATGGATGGCAGCGCGTTGGAAGATCCAACGGAAAAGGACAGTATAGCCGAACAGATTGGTGGATACTACAACCGTGCGGTCGCTGCCAGACCTGACATTATGCGCCGTCAAATCAAGATTGGCGATATGCTGACAGATGCTCGTAATCGATTGGAGACAGCACCGGAAAAAGTGAAGCCCCAGCTAAAAATCCTGGTCAGTGACTTGGAGCGACATGCTGGTCGTGCAGATGAGGCTGCTAACACTGTGGGTGGAGCAGTGGACAAATTGAAAGATTTATGGGACAAGGCGAGACGCACGAACTCAGTGTTAGATGCGAAGAAATACCTGTTGCAAGCACAAACGGAGCTGGGAACGGTGGATGATCCCATCAAGACTTCTGAAGAGGCCTTGAAAGATGCAGTGGGTACAAACGATGCTATTCAGGCTCTGTTATCCGGCAAATCATTTGAAGACATTGTCAATGAAAAAAATATGACTCCGGAGGAAAAAGCCAAGAAGGCTGCTGAGGAGTCTAAGGCCAGAGAAGATGCCTTGCGCAAAAAGCTGGAGGAGGAGCTGAAGAAGAAGTACGGTATCGGTCAAGATGGCAAGCCTGGCGATACCCCGGAAAAGCGTCAGCAAGCCGAGAAGGAAAAGCTTGAGGCTGAAAAGAAACAGGCCGAAGAGGAAAAGAAGAAGGCTGACGATGAAGCCAAAAAGGACGAAGCCCGCCTGGCCAAGGCTCTGTCCAAGAACACCCTGCGAGCCGAAGGCACCGACCGGGTGCTGACCTCTATTGCCGCGTGGAAAATAGGTAAATTCCCCGGGGACTCCCTGGTGCTGGTAGATGGAAACGTGCACGCGGACGGGCTGTCCGCCACCCCCTTCGCGGCCGCACTCAAAGCGCCCGTGCTGCTGACCTGTTGGAATACCGGCCTAGAACCGGCACTCATGGATCAAATCAAGGCCTCCGGCAAAAAGAAACTCTTCCTGGTAGGCGGACAAGTACCGATGACTCCCTATGACGAATTCGAACTGCGTGACGCCGGGCTCGATATCTTCCGTATTGCCGGTCCCGACCGCTACGCCACCTCTGTCGGCGTCAATCAAGCCACTGAACCCCTCATCGGTGCCAAACCCAAGAAACCCATCAACCTCTATATTGGTGACGGGGTAGGCTTCCCCGATGCCCTGGTAGCGGGTGCCGCCGCCGGGCGTGTCGGCGGCCTGATGCTGCTCTCTAAAGGCAAACAGCTCGACCCGCAAACCTACAACTACATCTCTAACCTGGGACAAACCCGACCGCTCAAAATCATCCCGGTCGGCGGCCCCGCAACGGCAGCAGTCAAAAACACGCCCTGGCCCACCACCATGAGCATTAACATCGCCCCGATAGTAGGCAAAGACCGCTATGAAACCGCCGCGAAACTGGCCACCACCCTGCCGGGAACCAGGGCAGCTGTGCTCGCCACCGGGGAAAACTTCGCTGACGCTCTATCCGGCGGCCCCCTAGCTGTTGACCAAAACGCCACCCTCGTTTTGACCCGCTCCCAGGAACTGCCCCCGGCCAGCTACCAGTCCCTGCAACGCTTCGGATCCGAAAAAACCATAGTGATGGGCGGCAAATCCGCCGTGTCCCCGAAAGTCGCGGAACTCATCAACGGAGCTACGCTGAAAAACACCGACACCAAGACCGTGCTGGGCACGCTGCTGGAACGCAAGAAACTGCGTGACGAGAAAGCCAACCAGGAAGCCAAAGAACGCCGCAACGCCCTGAGCACAGTCAGAGGGATGATTAAAGACAGCAATAGCCTCAAAGACGTCATGTCGCAACTCGGCTTCGGTTCCATCGATGACCTGACCAAATTGCTGAATGACTTCAAGGCTCAACAGGACAAAGACAAGAAACCAGATACTGCAAAGCCGGAACTCGACAAAAGCAGCACCACCACCGGGAAGTAACCCAGGTTACGGCTGGTTTTACAATTCAAATCGCGGAAATCCGGGTGGGACATAACCCGGGTTTCCCGTGGTTGGGGGGGGCTGCCCGCAAAAGCGGGAAACCCCCCCAACCGGTATTAGCTGAAATTTCAGGCTGGCACCTCGTGAACCCGACAAAACCACCGCCACCAACACCCAGAAATGTCCTGACAATACATCAAATGTACTGAAAAATTAAAGTATACTGCGGAGCTGTTCCGTTAAATAAAAGCCGAACCTAAGCGCATTTGCTATTAATTGACTGTTATTTTCGTAAACAAGGAATCATGATGAAAAAGACCAAGACCGCAACCACCATTCAAGCATTGGAACAGCAAGTTGTGGAACTGCAAGAACAGCTAGCTCAACTGCAAGCTGAAAAGAAAGCTCAAGCCGAAACCCTCAGCACCCTGGAACACGACAAACAAACTATCGACGACCTGCATCAATCACTGTCGCGGTGCTTCGACTCGGCCGGCAACGCGCGCGATTCCATGGGGAAAATCGTCACGGAACTGGACGCGGATTCCTCGGATTCAGCGGAAACCAAGCGAATCATGTCGGAATCAACTCGTGACCTGTATGACATGGCCAACGGAGCACAGGAAATCGCCACCAAGCTGCAGCAAATGGGGCAAAACATGGCCACCCTGTCGGAATCCTCCGAATCCATCCACAACTTCGTGAAACAAATCGAGGGTATCGCGGCGCAAACCAACCTGCTGGCACTAAACGCCACCATCGAAGCCGCGCGCGCCGGGGAAGCCGGACGCGGTTTCGCCGTAGTCGCCGGGGAAGTCCGCACCCTGGCCGAACGCACCGCCAGCGCCACCAAAGAAATCGGTGCCCTGGTCGACGCCATCACCACCAGTACCTCTAGCGCCCTGGAAAGCATCAACTCGGCCATCGACGACTCTAAAGACTTCGAAGAGAAATCCAGTCAAACCGCCAATAAAGTCAGCGAGAAAGTCACCTCGATGGCGGATTCCATTGCTAATGTCACCACGGATTCCTTCGTGACCGTGGTGAAACTGGATCACTTTATCTTTAAACTGGGGATTTACCGCCAGATTACCGGGATGTCAGCGCCCAACCCCGCCGGGATTTCCTCGTCGCACGGATGCCGACTCGGCAAGTGGTACTATGAAGGACGCGGGCACCTCGACTATGCGCATAACCCGTATTTCCGCCAACTCGAAGCGGTTCACGACGGAACACACGCGGCGGGTAAGGCCGTGGTCGAAGCTTTCATAGCCGGGGATTGCGAAGCACTGCACCAGCACCTAGAAGAGATGGAAAATAACTCTTCCCAGGTGGGGAACCTGCTGGATCGCTTGATGGAATCCTAGTTTCTTTTGCGGCGCTTGCCGCACCTGTGCTTTGGGAAAACACATTCAACAGGAAAACAAGGAAGCGCCCTCAACGGAGCATAAGCCAGCGGGAGCCACAACCACCAGGAAACCTAGTGAAGCGGGGTTACAGTCAGCGGATACGGCTGGTTACGCGGCGGCAATACGCGGGCAATAATCCCGCCAATAACCGCTGATCCCACCAGTAGGCTGGTCAGAATCGCAGAGGCAACCTGCTGGGAAACCTCTGACCCAAAGGGTGCCGAGAGGAACCCTGAAAACACGGTCACTGCCAACACCGCCCCCGCCGTGGAGCCAAACAGTTCACCCAAAACCAGCGCTGTCACCAAAGTAGCCACCAAAACCAGCATGACCGTGTTGCCGTCACGCTCCAGCGTGACGCGCAACACTCCGTTTTGTTCCAGAAACTCGCCCATAACCCAGGCGCCTGCCACCGTGGATCCCAGATAACCCAGCATCCGCCAGGCACGCCACCCCGCCGCCCCCAGCCAAGACAGATCCCCAGCCAAAAGCCCGTCAATCAGGCTGGCACCTAATGAACCCACAAAAACCAAGCCAGACAAGTCGTCCAAGCCCACCGGCAGCCCCAACAGCAGCCCCAAAAACACTACGCAGAACAGCCCCGGCAACACCAGAGCCACCGCCGAATCGCCTTTGGACTGGCTGCGGCGCGTCTCGCCTTCCTCGCTGACCTCTGCCGTGGCCTTTGCCGTAGTCCGCCAAGATTCCCCGTCCGCCGAGCGCATCTTTTTCAAGGTCATCCGGCTGGCCTTTGGAGCGGAAAACACGGTCACGCCCCCGGCAATCAGCCCCACAATCACTACCAACAGAAACATTTGCAACAGCAAGAAATGGTTATCCACCATGCCGCGCAACCCCGCCACCAGCAACAAAGCCACAATCGTCAACGGCAACCCCAGGAAAGAATTGCGCCACGCGGCCTGGCGCTCCGGGGTGACCTGGCGGTCGGCCAGCACATACAGCGCCGTGAACCACCGACACATCAGCCCCGATTCAATCACCAGCGCGCCGGACACCAGCCACAAAATCAGTGCCAGGAAAGAAAAACTATTGAACGCGTTCCCCAGTTTCAGCCCCAGGGTACTCAAGGAGGCAACCACAGCCGATGGTTCGCTCCCCAGTAGCATCCCGACCAGTGCCGGTAGCCCCAGCGCCACCAGGATGGGGGTGCGGGCGGCGAGCAGCGCGAGGGCAATAACGATTACCGCAAAGGTAATGATGATGGTTAGCATTAGTGGCCTCCCCTCGAAGTTCCCGCCCCGGAGCCAGACGCCCCGGGTTTTCGCGGTGCTGAGCCGGCAATCTTACCGGCCGGCGCGGCGGTGACTCGCGCTACTTTGCCCGGCTGGCCGCTGCCCGTGCCGCTGCCCTTTGTTGCGCCTTTGACCCTTGAGGCACCTTGGCTGGGCTTAGCCTTAGCGGCCGGCACCGAAGTCTGGCCAGGTTTCGGGCTGGCGGCAGCGCGTTCGACCTTCCTGGGGGCTTGCGGCTGGGGTGTGGCCGGTAGTGTTTTCAGGGTATTCACGAGGCGCATCGTGCCGACGACCAGCGCACTCACCCCGAAAATCAGCGCGGGTAAAGCCAGCGCCGGCATCGGCACCTCTACCAGCATCATCCGCTCATCACGCAGCAGTATCGCCGAAATCAAACCCAAAATCGCCACCATGAAACCAAACAGAATCATGGCGGTGCCGGTTATGACCTCGCGCCACATCGAACGCACGCGCGGGTTCCCAATATGCCCTAAATCTAAGGTAAACAACGCCAACGTCAGTGCCAGGAACGCCACCCAGGTCGACGTCAAACCCGCGAACTGCTCGGCGCTGAGCATCAAGGTGGCACCTAATGACCCCTGATACCCCATCCAAGTATCCGGGGCGGGCAGTTTCAGCCCCCCCGCCCCCAGGTGCGCCACGCGCCCTCCCAGGTGCAAAAACGCCAATACCGCCCCGATTCCGGCAACGATTATCATTATCCACCCCAGTTGACGCTGCCACGTCGCCAACCCCGGGGTCTTCGTTCCACTGCTTTCTTCCACCCTTCAATTTTACCGGTCTGGCCGCGTTTTGGGGATAACTCGACGAAGTGGCGGTTTTCCCGATGAAAAGAGTAAACTTAGCAATCGGGGATACCGAGTGCTAAGGTGGCCAGGATACGACTGTCGGTTGCGTTCGGTTTGTGGCGGTACTTTTGGGGACGGATTCACGAGGTGCCAGCCCGGGATACAAGCGAAAGGAGACGATAATGTTTGATAAAACCGCTGATAGGCGGCTGGACGTGTTGCGCGCCATCGTCTCTGATTACGTGGAAACCCAGGAACCCGTGGGGTCGAAGTCCCTGGTAGAAAGGTATTCCCTGGGGGTTTCTGCGGCCACTATCCGCAATGACATGGCCGCTTTAGAGGAAGAAGGCCTGATTCGCCAACCCCACACTTCCGCCGGGCGGGTACCCACCGACAAGGGCTACCGGTTCTTTGTCGACCAAATCGACCAGATTAAACCGCTTTCCGCCCCGGAACGCCAGGCCATCACCGAGTTCTTTTCGGCCGCAGTCGGACTCGACGATGTGATGGAACGCACGGTGCGGCTGTTGGCGCATTTGACCCGACAGACGGCGGTGATTGAATTCCCAGCCTTTAAACAGTCCACTTTGCGCCACCTGGAACTGGTGGGGATGGGCGCGGAACCAATCCGCCGGGTACTGGCGGTTGTGATTGCCTCTAGCGGGAGGGTGGATCAAGTCCTGGTGAACCTGCCCTGTGGAACCACGCAAAGCGAGTTGAACAGCTTGGCTCGGCCGCTAGAAAACGTGTTCACCACCCCGGAAACCCCGGGTGGGACACAAAGCGAATTTACGCCCGGTGCCGGGATGGCACCTCGTGAAACCGAGGAAACCCCAAGCCGCCACGCCCCCCAACACGAACCCGCAACCCCCCGCAACCCCCAGCAACAGGCCTCCACCCAGTGGTGCGACCCCCTGTCCGCCCCGGAAACCCGGGAAAACGCCCGTGTCCTGGGCGAGGCTATCGCCGCCACCCTCGCCTCGGGTCAAGCCGAAAGCCGCATCGTCATGGCGGGAATGGCGAACTTGGCGCGATCTGGCGACTTCCAAGAAACCCTGACCCCGCTGGTAGAAGCCCTGGAAGAACAAGTCGTGTTGCTGAAACTGTTCAGCCAGATGCACGAACCCGAACCGGTATCGGTGATTATCGGCCAGGAATCCGGGCATGAAGTGTTGCGCGACACGGCCATCGTGTCCTCTAGCTATGATACTTCCGGGGCAACCCGGGCACATGTCGGGGTGATAGGCCCGACCCGGATGGACTATCCTGGTTCGATGCGGGCGGTACGAGCCGTCGCCAGATACCTGTCGGGGTTCCTGCGTCAGTGAAGCCCGCGAAGGGGCAAAGTGGACGCGAGGCGGCCAGCGCCTCATGAAAACGCCCCCGCCCCCAGCGAAAGAGAATCCGAAAACCACCCATGCAAACGAGAGAGACAAAGTGAGTGACTATTACGAAACCCTAGGGATCAGCCGCGATGCCAGTGCCGAAGAGATAAAGAAGGCCTATCGGCGTCTGGCGCGTAAACTGCACCCCGATGTCGCCGGATTGGAAGCCGAAGAGAAATTCAAAGAGGTCACCGCCGCCTACGAGGTCTTGTCCAACCCCGACAAGCGTGCGCAATACGACCTGGGCGGCTCCGGGTTCAGCGGAATGGGCGGCGCGTCGGCGGCGGGCTTCGGTTTCGCCGACATTATCCAAGAATTCTTTGGGGCAGCCGCCGGAGCCAGCGGACCGACCCCCCGCGGGACTCGCGGCCAGGATATTCTGACCACTATCGAAGTCAGTCTGGAAGATGTCGCTTTTGGGGCAACTAGAGAGATAAAGGTCAACACTTTCGTGCGTTGCAAGGCCTGTAAAGGGACGTGCTGCCAGCCTGGCACCCGCCCGCAAACCTGTAAAACCTGTGGTGGCAGCGGTTCGGTGCAGCGCATGGCCAGATCCTTTCTGGGGCAAGTCATGACCACCACCCCGTGTCAGGCTTGCGGGGGGCACGGTACTGTTATCAGCCACCCTTGCGCGGACTGTTCCGGGGAAGGCCGGGTGCGCGCCACGCGGAAAATCAAGGTGGAAGTGCCTACCGGGGTGGAAACCGGGACGCGAATCCGGCTCAGCGGCGAGGGCGAGGTCGGACGTGCCGGGGGAGTTCCCGGGGACTTGTACGTCGAAATCAAGGAGCTGCCCCACCAGATGTTGCAGCGTCGTGGCGATGACCTGCACACTCGGGTGCGAATTCCGATGACGGGCGCGGCTCTGGGTTTGAAATACGCCTTGGAAACCCTGGATGGGTCACGTGAAATCACGGTCGAACCCGGTTCCCAGCCCGACGGGGTTATCAAGCTTAAAGGCCTGGGAGTGGGGCGTTTGCAGCGACCCGGGCGCGGGGATTTGTATGTTCATCTGGATGTGGAAGTCCCGATGGATTTGGATGCGCGCCAGCGCGAGTTGCTGCTGGAGCTGGCGCGGCTGCGTGGGGAAGATAGCGAAGGTTTCCTGACAGCGGGCGGCGCCGCCGCAGATCTTGCGGGGGACGGTGCTGCGGGCGGTTTTGCTGGTGGTCAGGCTCGGGATGCGGGTCATTCGGGCGGGGGTGCTTCGTCCGGGGCGCCATCCGGTAGTAATCGCGGCGCGGGTGGTTCCCGGCGGTGGCGCTAAGTGACTCGCCAGGTGTTTTTATTGGCCGCGCCGGGCTTGCTGGGGGCGGTTGATGTTTCGGCTTCACGAGGTGCCATCCCGGATTCAGGCGTTGAATCGGGATGGGGAGCTGGCCGGGATTCCGGGGGAAAAGCCGGGGGGATCGGGACGCGCCTCATGAAGCTGGAGGCCGGAACGGAAACCCGGTTGACCGGCGCGGAAGCACACCATGCGAGTGTGAAACGGCTGCGAGCGGGCGAGGTCGTGGATCTGGTGGACGGTCGGGGCTGGCGCGCCGGGGCGGAACTAGTTGGATCGGGGACGGATTTGCGGTTTCGGCTGGTGGAAGCGCCGCGTTTCGAGGCGTGCCCGGCGTTGCGTCTGACTTTGATTCAGGCTTTGGCCAAGGAAAAGCGCGATTTACAGGCTCTGGAGGCCGCCTGTGAGATTGGGGCGTTGCGGGTGGTGCCCTGGGGGGCTGCGCGTTCGGTGTCCCGGTGGGATGGACGCGCCAAGCAAGTCAAGGGGCGTGAAAAGTGGCAGAATCTGGCGGTTTCCGCCTTGAAACAGTCCCGGCAGTCCCGGTTGGCTGAGGTCGGGGAATACGTGGAATCCGGGGCGGGGGGTGCCGATTCTGGAACCGGGGTGCCGCCCAGTTCACGGCGCGGTGCGGGCGATGAAAACAGTGTTTTTGCCGAGACGAGGCGGATTATTGCCGCCGGGGGGCGGGTGTTTGTTCTGCACGAGAGTGCTTCGGAACGGTTGAGTGTGCTGCTGAGGGCGATATCCCGGGAGGCACCTCATGAACCCGGCGGAGAGCTGAGCGGCGCGGGAAATCTTGGCGCGGGAAACCCCGGTGGGACAATGGAAATCGCGGTGGTGGTCGGCCCGGAAGGGGGCATCACCGAGGGGGAACTCGAGGGTTTTCGGGCGATGGGCGCGGAAATCGTCTTGTTGGGATCCAGTGTGCTGCGCTGTTCCACCGCCGGTCCGGTCGCTTTGGCCATTATCCAGGCCACTCTTGGTTCCTGGTAGCGCCAGTGCCCTCTTTGCGTTAGTCGGCAGTGAAACGGCGGTATTTGCGCTGAAAACACACTAAAAACCCTGTTGTCAACTTAGAGAATTTTTGGGGATGGGGGGTGTGAGACACTGGCTGCAATGGTTAATTCTGGGAGGACATATGACAGTTACTGGCATTGAATTATTTGCGGGCGGCGGGGGGCTGCTACTGGGGTCTGCGCTGGCGGGCGTTGAACATTTGGCAGTGGCCGAATGGAATCGGTGGGCGTGTGAAACTATACGCGAAAACGCGCGTCTTGATTATCCCTTGGTGCGCGGAGTGCGAGTGCTGGAAGGCGATGTGCGCTTGGTGGACTGGGGGAGCGAATTATCGAGGCAAAGGATTGACATTATTACGGCCGGCCCACCGTGTCAGCCCTTTTCTTTGGGCGGTGTGGCACGAAGTGCGGATGACCCGCGCGATATGTTCCCCACGACTACGGCGGTTATCGAAAAACTTCGCCCCCGAGCTTTTGTTATCGAAAATGTCAAAGGGCTGACCCGCGCGGCCTTTGCGGACTACTTTGAATACATTAAATTACGTTTGCAGCACCCGGAGCTTAAGGCGCGAAGCAGCGAGTCTTGGGTGGAGCATTTCCGTCGTTTGCAAAGGGAACACACTTCGGTGGTGTCGGATTTGCAATACCGGCTGGTTACCACGGTGGTCGATGCGGCTGACTACGGGGTACCACAGCGGCGGCATCGGGTGTTTATGGTGGGCTTTCGCAGTGATGTTGATGCGGGATGGAATTTCCCGGCTCCGACCCATTCGGCATCAGCTTTACGGGCTGCCCAGGAATCTGGCGAATATTGGGAGCGACACCGAATTGCGATTAAAGGCCGTCATTTTGCTCAGTTGCTCCCGGTGGCGGATTCGCGACTGCCATGGCGCACAGTGCGAGATGCCTTGACAGGGCTGCCCGAGCCGGGCTCTCCTGAAAGTTGGCAGTGGCTGAACCATGAGTTTCAACCTGGGGCTAAAGCATATCCGGGACATACCGGTTCACCTTTAGATGAACCGGCGAAGGCTTTGAAAGCAGGGGTTCATGGGGTTCCCGGGGGCGAGAACATGATCCGATTCCCCGATGGTGCTTTGCGTTATTTCTCTGCCCGCGAAGCGGCTCGGATACAGACGTTCCCTGACCGCTATGTTTTGCACGGTGCCTGGACGGAAACGATGCGTCAACTGGGTAACGCGGTGCCGGTGTTGCTTGCCCAAAAGGTTGTCTCCAGCGTGGTCGAGCATCTGGAACTGGACACAGCCTTACATTGTCTTGCCGCGCGCCAACAACGGATTTACGCCACAGCTCAGGTTTGTGAAGGAGTGCTGGCATGACTGGGTATTTTGATCCTTTGAGCTACGAGAACCTGGGTACTTCGATTGCCCGAGCGCTAGATGACCAGCCAGTGATTTCACTGTTAGACCTAGAGAAATTCGACGGGGCGGGAATTTACGCGTTGTACTATACCGGCGAGCATCCGGCTTACCGACTGCTGGCGGAAAGAAACCGAACAACACCAGGTTCCTGGGCCATATATGTGGGAAAAGCTGAGGCAGAAAACGCGCGAAAAGGTGACCCGGCACAGGTTTATTCGACGGTTGGCTCTAAACTGTATGCCAGAATTCAAAATCATCGTAAATCCATTGAATTAGCTAAAAACCTAGGTGTCGAGGATTTTCAAGTTAGGGTTCTGACGGTGGCTCCCACCTGGATTCCACTGGCGGAAGTGGTAGCGATTCGGATGCACAGTCCCGTGTGGAATGTAATCGCTGATGGGTTGGGTAACCATAATCCTGGTGCCGGACGGTATCAAGGAATGCGTCCCCGCTGGGACACGCTTCATCCTGGGCGGGAATGGGCTGAGAGGCTGCAACCCCGAAACGAATCCGCCTTGGATATCCAACAAGATGTTCTCGAATACCTTGCCACTCATGAAAAGTAAAACGTAGCGGGGAAACGTCAAAGCGTAGGATGTAGAATGGAGGGATATGGAAAACACCAAGCGAATAGCGGTGCCGATACCGCCCGAGGTTGACATTCTCGGCGTGCTCGGGATAGAGGATGCCAATCTGCGGGCGCTAGAAGCGGATTTCCCGCAGCTGAGCTTTTGGTGTAACGGCGAAGCGGTGCTGATTCAAGGGGCGACTCATGAACTCGCCCTCGCCACGCAAGCCGTGCACCGACTGATCGCTGCCGATTCGGCCACCCCGCGATTCGAACACGCTGGGGAACACGGCCAGAACCGGCCTCTCAGCGGACAAAACCACCCAGACACCCGCGCCCCAGAACACAAGCAGTCGCGCAAGCGTCACGCCGGGGAACAAGACTGGACAGAGGTCAACGCGGGGACGTGGAGCCAAACGGGAGCAACTGCGTCGAACCGTAACCGCACCGCCGACCGCCTGAACATCCGTTCGGCCGCTCGCCCGGATGCCCGCGTTGCTTTCAACGACCGGGCAGTGCTGGTGAACCGCGAACGGGTGATTCGCCCCAAAACCCCAGGTCAAGCGGGGTACCTTCGGGATATCGACACGCATACTATTACCTTCGGGATTGGACCGGCCGGCACCGGGAAAACCTATCTGGCGATGGCGCGAGCCGTCCGGGCGCTGCTAGACGGCGAGGTCTCCCGCTTAATCCTGACCCGCCCGGCGGTGGAAGCCGGGGAAACCCTGGGGTTTTTACCCGGGACACTCACCGATAAAATCGACCCGTACCTGCGCCCGCTTTACGACGCTTTGCGGGAAATGCTCGACCCCGGCAGCATCACTAAAATGCTTTCCGATGGCACCATCGAAGTCGCCGCTCTGGCCTATATGCGCGGACGCACCCTGAACGGTGCCTTTGTGGTGCTGGACGAAGCCCAAAACACTACCAGTGAACAGATGAAAATGTTCTTGACTCGCCTGGGTTTCGATTCCAAAATGGTTGTGACCGGGGATATTACCCAGATTGACCTGCCGCACCGCCAGCCCTCCGGGCTGCGTCAAGTGCAAAATATCTTGGCCGGGGTTCCAGATATTGCCTTTTCTTATCTCACGGCCGCCGACGTGGTGCGCCATTCTTTGGTGGGGGAAATTATTGGCGCATATCAAGACTTTGAGGCCACCCAGAACCAGCCCGACACCCAGGGATTCTAGCCGGGCGCCACTCCGAGCCCGCCCGGGACACGCGCTAGCACCTCGTGAAAACGGAATACACTAAGAAGCAACCACCAAACCGAAGGGAACCGCCATGTCAGTGGAAGTCAATAATGAAACCGAGTGGGACTTGGATGCCACCGAGTTCGTGGCGTTGATATCGTTTTGTCTCGAGCAACTCTACGTGTCGCCCGCCGCCGAAGTGAACCTGATGATGGTGGATATGGCGACCATGACTGACCTGCATATTCGCTGGATGGATTTGCCTGGACCCACTGATGTGTTGTCTTTCCCGATGGACGAGTTGACCCCCGGTCAGGAAGGCCAGCCCTCCGCTGGCGGGATGCTCGGTGATATCGTGCTGTGTCCGGATGTGGCCGCCGAGCAGGCGCGCGACGCGGGGCACTCTGCGGTAGAGGAAATGTTGCTGTTGACGGTGCATGGCCTGCTGCATCTGCTGGGATTCGACCATGTCACCGAGGAGGAAGAAAAAACCATGTTCACCTTGCAGCGGCGCCTGTTGCTCAGTTTCCTCGCGCAAAGGTAGGGTGTGGCGTGTCAGGTTTCACGGTGGCGGGTCGACGTGCGGGGATGTCCCCGGCGGGTCGGCGTGCGGGGATGGTCGCGTTTGGGGGCGGTTGCGTCGGCGGTATCGGTTTCATGAGGTGCCATCCCGGAACCGAAGGGTAAACCTATGATTTTTTCTTCCCTGGCGTATGCGATTCTGGGACTGGTGTCGGCTCTGTCCTTCCTGGTCACAGTGCCCCTGTCCCTGGGTGAGGGAGCGATGACTCGCCTGACCCAGGCCAGTGCCAAAGACCTCGAGGAGGCCGGTGCGAAACACGCCGCCGCGATTCATCATCTGGCCGAACACCGCCGGGAAGTCTTGGCCTATATTCGTTCTACTCGTTCGGTGACTGTCGCGGCCGCCCTGGGGTCGGCTGCCCTGTTGGCTTCGCAAATTCCTTGGTTGTGGTGGGCAGTGGCTCTGGCCTTGACGGCGGCCGGGGGCTTGGCTTTGATGCTGTTGACCCTGCCGGCGAACTGGATGGGGCGGCGCTATCCCGAAACCACGATTCGCTACCTGGCGGGCTTTATTACCCGGGTGTGGCGGTTGGGTAAACCGATAGGGCGAATGTGGAAGGCCGCGCGCGGGCCAGCCGCCCAAACCGACCAGGAAGCCCGCGACGAGGTCGCCAATGATTTGCGAGAAATGGTGGATCAAATGGGCGAACCGGACACGATAGAGGCCGCCGATAGGGAAATGATCTGGTCGGTGTTTGAAATGGGACGTACTTTAGTGCGCGAGGTGATGGTGCCCCGCGTGGATATGGTGACTATCGGGTCGGATGAATCC
Organism: Mobiluncus mulieris ATCC 35243; assembly: GCF_000160615.1. Taxonomy (GTDB): domain Bacteria; phylum Actinomycetota; class Actinomycetes; order Actinomycetales; family Actinomycetaceae; genus Mobiluncus; species Mobiluncus mulieris. Next base: position 259,308 of record NZ_GG668518.1, read on the forward strand.
CTGGATAACGCCCTGACTCTGTTTGTGCGCTCTGGGTTTTCCCGGATTCCGGTGGTGGGCGAGGATTCCGATGATGTGCGCGGGATTCTGTATCTGAAGGATGTCTTGCGCCGGATTCACGAGGATGAAACCGGGGCATCGCGCCTCATGACCGCAGAACAAGCCCAACGCGAGGCACAGTTTATCCCCGAAACGAACCTGGTGGACGATACCCTGCGCGAGATGCAGGCTGGAGCGTATCACATCGCGATTCTGGTCGATGAATACGGAGTGATTGCCGGGCTGGTGACGCTCGAAGACCTGGTGGAAGAGGTTATCGGCGAGGTAGCCGACGAACACGATCACGACGAACGAGAGCCTGAGGCGCAGCCAGACGGGTCGTGGGTGGTGGCGGCGCGGCTGCCGTTGGTGGATTTGAATGACCTGTTGGGAACCGAAATCGAGGATGAGGACGTGGATACGGTGGGCGGCTTGCTGACCAAGGCGGTGGGAATGGTGCCGCTGGTGGGGGCGGAAGCTGAGATTGCCGGCCTGCGTTTGCGTGCGGTAGAGGCGGGGGGCAGGCGCCGTCAGGTTTCCGTCGTTCAGGTGTGGGTGCTTTAGTTGTGTGTCTATATTCGGGTAAACCGCTAAGCTAAAGGGATGCAAGATACGGGACTGTTAACCGAGTGGCCCGAGGATTTCCGCGCCGGTTTCGTCGCGGTGCTGGGGCGGCCAAACGTAGGCAAATCCACGCTGATAAACGAAATGGTGGGGCGGAAAATCGCGATTACTTCCGCGCGACCGGAAACCACGCGCCACGTGTCGCGTGGCATCGTGCATCGCCCGGGTTTTCAACTGGTTTTGGTGGATACTCCAGGAATTCACCGCCCGCGCACGCTGTTGGGGCAGCGCCTCAACGACCGGGTCGAGGAAGCCCAGGCGGATGTGGATTTGCTGGTATTCTGTGTTCCCGCCGACCAAGAGATAGGCCCGGGTGACCGACGAATCGTGGAAAAACAACTGCGAGCCAACCGGATTCCTGCCCTGGCAGTGGTTACCAAAACCGATGTGGCCACCCCCAATCAGATTGCCGCGCAGCTGCTGGCGTTAAACGAACTCTATGATTTCCGCGAGATTGTCCCAGTTTCGGCGGTGCAAGGCAAACAGGTGGAACTGTTGATTGACCTGCTGGGAGGGCTGATGCCGCTGTCCGCGCCGTTGTACCCGGCCGGGCAAGACAGTGACGAAGACGACGAGGTTATGATTGCGGAGCTAATCCGCGAGGCCGCCTTGGAGGGACTGGGACAAGAGCTGCCACATTCCCTGGCGGTACAAGTCGAGGAAATTATTCGTGATAAGACCTGGCGAATCGTGGTTAATCTCTTCGTTGAGAGAGACTCTCAAAAGTCAATTATTATTGGGCGTAAAGGGGGGCGTCTGAAGGAAATCGGAATGCGAGCCCGGCCGCAAATAGAGGCTTTGTTAAACCGCCATGTATATCTAGATTTACATGTGCGAACCGCCAAGGACTGGCAGAAAGACCCTAAAATGCTGAATCGACTGGGTTTTTAACTGGCGGTATTTAGGATAACTGTTGGTTGATTTATGGCAATTTATTTACTGATTTAGGGCTTTAAAATGCTACTGCCAAGCCCTTGGGGGAGGTATGCTTAACGGGATGTACCGGTTCTATCAAAGGGAGTTGAAACGTTGAAACAGCGTAGGTTATCAGGGGTAGGCCTGAAAATCGGCATAATGTCGGTGGTAAGCCTGATTCTTTTGTTGGTAATGCTAGTGGCCATGCTTTTGTCTGTGGGCAAGCTTATCGGGATGGGGAATGAACAACTGTTAGAAACCGGTCAACGGAGACTGGTTCACGAAACCCGGGTGGCCTGGCTGGATACCATGATTGATGCTACTATGATTGGGAGCAGCAGCACGGATAAATCCATTGAATCTGCTGCCCAGAACCTGGATTTAGTGGCGGCCGGTATGGAAAAACTCAAGACCGAGAAGCTGCCGGTGAAAATAGTTAATCCCGGGGATGGCCAAACCTATAACATTGCGGATCTCTTCACTCGTTTGGAAGCGTCCTATACCGATTTCCGCACCAAGTTTGATGCCTTCAAGAGCCAATATCCCTCGGCTGGGGAAAGCGAAAAGGCTAACTTGATTAAGGACTTCGCACAATTCGTGGCGCAGCGCAGCGGGGAAGCAGACGGCACCTTCCTGAACACGGCTCGCGCCATGCTGGACGGATACACGGTAGCAGCCAAAGCCGGTAGCCAGGCCACCGCGGATGCTAATCGCACCACCATTATTGTTGGCATCGTTATTTTGGTGGTAACTGGGGTAATTGTTTTGTCCCTGCCGTTGCCACTGGGTCGACCCGTAGAACGCGGTATCCGCGCCTTGCAATGGAATATCCGCCACTATGGCCGTAATGATTTCACAGATACCTTCGGGCCGCGTTCCAATGATGAAATTGGGGATATGTCGCGCAACATCGAAACCGTTTTGGTACAGGTTTCCAAGTCTATGGGTGAAACCCGCGATAACCTGCAAAGCACCTTGGATGCCATGGATGAAGTCCTCGAACACGCTAAAACCGGCTCCGAACAAATCGACAAGAGCCTGGACTTCATCAATAACGGTGCCGCTGCCGCCGAACAAGTGTCTTCCAATATTTCTACTGTTGCCGCTGGGGCCGAGGAAATGGGCGCTTCCATCCGCGAGATTTCCTCTAATGCCAACGAAGCCGCCAAGATAGCGGCCGAAGCCACCGAAGTTGCCCAGCGCACCAACGAAACCGTGGCGAAACTGGGGGTTTCCTCGCAAGAAATCGGGGAAGTCATCGAGACCATTACCGCTGTGGCCGAGCAAACCAACCTGCTGGCACTAAACGCCACCATCGAAGCCGCGCGCGCCGGGGAAGCCGGTAAAGGCTTCGCCGTGGTGGCCTCGGAAGTGAAAGACCTCGCGGCCGAAACCTCTGCCGCCACCCAAGACGTGGCTGCGCGTATCGAACAGATTCAAAAAGACACAGATTCGGCGGTCGCAGCCATTGAGGAGATTTCGGGGATTATTGCTTCGATTAATGATTATCAAACGACGATTGCGGCGGCGGTAGAGGAACAGACCGCCACCACCGCCGAGATGGCGCGATCCGTCCAGGAAGCCTCGGATTCTTCGGTTACCATCGCGGAAAATGTCGCGGATATCGCACGCAACACCCAAGGCCTGGCGGATATCTATTCCCAAGGCAACCAAGTCGTTTCGGGAATGCGCGAAGAAACCACCCAGATTCTCGAGTATTTTGCGGATTTGAAACTAAGACAGGTGACCGCGAGTGAAGGGGGCGCGAACAATGAGTGAAAACCAGGTTGCAACGCTAGAAAACGACACCATTGAAATGGCACCTCGTGAAACCGAAGCCACCCCAACCAACGCGCGCAAAGGCGGAAAACGCGCCAAAGGGCAACCCCTAGAGGTCGACACCTATGCCAAAGCCCGTCCCCCGTTTATCCTGCAGATAGCCTATATCGGCATCGCCGCCCTGGCCTGTATGCTGATTATGCTGGTGCAGTTCGTGATTGGCATCCAGGTGTACAACACCAAACAGGGCGCCTACGAGGTGGCACGGGAACGTACCAACGATGCCTGGGTGCTGCGCTACGAAATCAACTATCTGACCGAGCTGCAGAGTCGTTTGGCCTCTGAAATCTTCAATGGCAGCGGAAACGCTGTTGCCACTCTCTCCGAGATCGGCTCCACCTTCAACCAGGTCAACACCCAGATTGCCCTGTTGGACAAGATTGACGACCCGCAACTGGTGGCACTGGCCAAAGACCTCAAGGGCAAAGCCACTGATTTGGTGGGCGAGATTAACCAAACCCAACAGGTAACCCAGTCTCGTGACCGGGCGAAAGCCGCCGCGCAGTTCGAGAAGCTGTTCGCCAGCTTCAAAGACTTCGACGCGACCAACGACCAGTTCCGTGATTTGCAACGCCAAGAGCTGAAGACTGACAGTGAACAAGCCGGTGCGGTGCTGCCCTTCTTGCGGGTGCTGTGCATAGTCGAATTCCTGGTGGTGCTGGGGATTGTCGCCTTTATCACCTACCAGCTGACCTCTAAGATTCGTCGGCGGGTAAACTCCATCACCTATGCTATGAGCGAACTGGCACAGGGCAACACCACGGCACGAGCCGAGGTGACCTCGCGCGACGAATTCGGCCAGTTGGCGACCTCTTTGAACCACGCCCAAGAAACCAGTCAAGCCAATTTCCAAAAGATTGGCGGCGGGGCGGATTCCCTCGACAGTAACATCACTACGGTAGTCGGCGCGATTCACGCGGCTATGGACAATATCAACGAGCTGGTTGCGCAAACCGAGGTGGTTTCCGGGGCGGCTGGGGACGTATCCCAGTCTATCCAGACCGTGGCGGCCGGAGCCGAAGAAATGGGGGCATCCATCCGCGAGATTTCCTCTAACGCCAACGAGGCTTCGCGTGTGGCCAATGAGGCCACCGAAACCGCCGCGCGCACCAAGGAAACCGTGGCGGCCTTGGCGGTGTCCTCTAAAGAAATCGGAGAGGTCGTCAAGACCATTACCGGGATTTCCGAGCAAACCAACCTGTTGGCTCTAAACGCCACCATTGAGGCCGCCCGCGCTGGGGATGCCGGCAAGGGCTTCGCGGTGGTTGCCGGGGAAGTCAAAGACCTCGCCGGGGAAACCGGAAAAGCTACCGATGTGATTTCCACCAAGATAGCGGCGATTCAAGAAGACACTGCCGGGGCGGTGGCTGCGATTGAGCGCATCTCGGAAATCATCAATCAAATCAACGACTACCAGTCCACGATTGCGGCCGCCGTAGAGCAACAATCCGCGACCACCAGCGAAATGTCACATTCCGTGTCAGAGGCCGCGACGGGAGCCAGCTCCATTGCGGACACCACTGGGCAGTTCGTGGAAATGGCGGAAGGCGTGCGGCAAACCACGCAGGGAATCAACACTGCTACCGAAAAGATGCATAAACTTGGCACCGAGATGCGCCACAGTGTGAACCAGTTCAAATACTGATTCCCGGGTGAACCGGGGGAACCGGGTTGGATGGTGTCGGCCGGTTGACCCGGTTCGCTAAATATCTCGGTTCATGAGGTGCCTTTCGGAAACCAAGTGGTGTGGTCACCCCCCAGGGGTGACCACACCACTTTAAGCGCTGAATAACTTCCAGGCCGTCCCTAATCCCGGCAATCCCGGCAATCCCGGCAATCCCGGCTTACTTCCGGGCGGCCTCGAAGTCTCGCATCTGGGCGATGCGCCGAGCGTGGCGCGCTTCGCCGGAAAACTTCGTTTCCAAAAACACCTTGGTCAGCTCCTGCATTTCGGCTATGGAATGCTGGCGTGCCCCCAAGGAAATCACGTTCGCATCGTTGTGCAGCCGCGCCAAGCTGGCCACCTCTGGGTTCCACACCAAGGCGGCACGAATCCCGTCAACCAGGTTTGCCGCCATCTGTTCCCCGTTGCCTGAACCCCCAATCACAATCCCCAAGGAGCCTGGATCTTCCACGACGCCTTGGGCACAAGCGATACAAAACCCGGGATAGTCGTCTTCGCTGTCAAAGGTCAAAGCCCCGTGGTCGACAACCTCGTAGCCCTGGGATTTCAGCCACTTTACTAGTTCTTCTTTTTCCGCAAATCCGGCGTGATCTGTGCCGATATGTACGCGCATGTTCCTGTCTTTCTCTCGTGTCTCAACAGCCTCACTAAAGGTGTCTGTCCCCGTCAGGATAAGAAACACCCCGGATTTATCATAGTAACAGTGGTTCCGGGAGTGCATTATTTGTAAAAACCGACAGCTTCGGGCAATTATTAAGCAATACTCGGCGTATTGTTAGGAAAATGCCCGCAAAATTCGGTAAATTTCTCTTAGCTGCGTTTTTACGGGGAAAGGACCGTTTTCTATGAGCGAGGAATACACCCCTCAACTGTTGACCAGTGAAGATGTTTTCACGGTACAGTTTCCGGCAACGAAATTCCGGGATGGTTACGATCAAAACCAGATTGACGACTATCTTGATGAAGTCGTGCGGGTTCTTTCCTATTACGAGGCGTTGAGTGCCGCTCCCGAGGCCGAAGTGGATTTGACCTATATCACGGTGCGGGGCGTGGATGTGCGCGAGGTTGACTTTGACTATACCCGGATGCGGGTGGGTTATGACCAGGACGCGGTGGATGATTATCTGGATCAGGTCGCGGCCACGTTGGAAGCCTACGAAAATGCCTATGGAATTCCGCCGTCTGACCAGCGCTATCAGGTGCTACAGGTCGACGGTCCGGCTTTGGAAGCGGAGGCTGCCCAGCAGGCGGCGGCGGCTGGCGAGTTGCCCGCCGAGGTTTCCGCGCCGGTGGCTTTGGGTGACTCGGCGGCGGGCGGTGCCCCGGTGACGGCGGGGAATATGCTTTCATTAGGCGCTAGCGTGGGTGGCGCGGTTCCGTTGGATGCCGCCCCGAGCGCGGCGGATAAGGCGGCTTCATTAGGTGCCAGCGAAACGGCGCCTAATTCGCCAGGATACTCGTCTGTTTTAGGAACCCCGCCGGCGCGGCAACCTGGCGTTGGCGAATTTAATGAGGCTCCCCAGTACCCCGGGGACAGCCTGGACTGGATGCAAGCTCCGGGACAATCCCCGGCTTCCTCACCCCAAAATTATCCGGATTATCCGCCGCTCTATCCCCAGCCAGATGCGGATTCCACGACCTTCGGGGCATCCTCGGGATATGGCTTCTCGCCGGTAGCGCCGGGCGAATATGCCTCGGATTACAATGATGAGGAAGGCGAATACGCTGATTACAACGGAGGAAACCCGAATCAAGACGAGTCCGCTGCGATTCCAGCAGAAACTACGGCTCCGTCCGGGCAAGCGAACCAGGGCGGCGCGATTCCCGGATATGGTTTTCCGGCGGGCTCGCCAACCGAGTCGATGGCAGCGGATACGCCAGATGTTGATTTGACTGAAGATGACGGGGAAACCGAGGCGGAACTGCCTGGGGAAATCGGGTTAATCGAGACAGAAGAAGCGACCGGATTCGATGATTTCGGCGAAACGCCCGCAGCGGAAATGGCGCCTCATGAAGACGCCTTCCCTCCCCCCACCGACACCCCGACCCCCAACCCATACCCGATGGAATCCGGCGGCTACGGGAACGCTCCCGACCCGGGATTCGAAGCCTATGGGCAACCCGAAGCCTGGGGCAATGACGGCTCGGCTGCGGACACCACTCCCGGCGGGTATCCCGAGGTGCCCCGTGACCCGAACTTTGCCTACGGCTATGCCCAGCCGGGAGCGCCTGCCGGGGACTATGGATACCAAGAGCAAGACGGGGTTTACGCCGAAAATTCGGGCGAGACGAACTGGGAAGCAATGCCCCAGCCGGGGAACGATACCCCGATGCCCCAGGGCAATAACCCCTACGATGCCCCGGGTAGTGCCCAGTTTGAAGCGGCCGGTTATGGCGATGCTTACGCGAACGAAGCTGCAACCGGCTACGAGGCCAACTTCGGGGAAGACGGCTATACCGAGACCGAAATGGCGGCAGCGGGCGGGGAAACCAACGGCGAAACCTACAATCCGAGCGAAGCCGGTCAGTACCCGGAATACGCGGATTACCCCGAAACCCCGGGCACAAACCCGGATGTGTCCGAATTCGCGGTGGAAACCCCATTTGCTCCCACCGATATGTCGAATGGTTATCAACAATACGACGCGTATCCCGAACAAGTCAGCCCGGAAAATGGGGGAACCGGTGAATTCGCAGCGGGATTTGGTGGGGGCGAAGGCTACAGTGACGCGACTGGGTATAACGACGATAATGCTTACCCCACCGAAACGGCAGCGGGGATGGGCGACGCGGGCGGCGGCGATTTTGAGGCGACTGGATACCCCGAAACTAACGCGGAATTCACGGAAGATACCGGCGGTTTCGCGACTCCTGGCTGGGGAACCGAGACTTATCCCGGGGTGGAACCCGATACGCTAGCTGCTGGCAGCGACGCTGTTGGCGGCGCGGATGGCTTGGATAGCCCGGCAGGGGGCACAACCCCAACAGCGGCGGTTCCCGCTACAACCCCAGCCTTCAATCTTCCCGGCGAGGCTCCGGCTGTTCCCCCCGTCGACACGCCGGTTGAGCCCATCCGCAATCCCTTTACCCCTGCCACAGGCAATGCGGCGGGGGCTGTGGAATCAAGCGGCATCGCGACGCCGCCCCACGAACCCTTGACGGAAGTAGTGACCCCGGATCTTCCCACCCCGGGAGTGGGCTTGGATTTGTCCAGCCTCAAAACCACTGATTCTAAGACCGAGCCGTATTCTGCGGGCGAAGCGCCATCCGGACAGGCACCTCATGAACCCGGCGAAACCAACGCGACCGGCAAATTTAGCGCCGCAGCGCTCGAAGCCCTCGACCAGGCCAGAAACGACCCTGACCTCGGCAAAGCCAGTTTGACCAACTCGGTGGCGGCCGCAAATCAAGTCGCCAGCACCGCGAGCCCCAACCACAAACGCTTCGCCGAGGTAACCAGTCGTGCCACCGAAACCGCTGCGGAAACTGCCACTGTAGAAAACGGAAGACCAGACGCAACGCAGCCCCCCAAGAATCTCGCGCGCAACAGGGGGGACAAGCCCGGCGGGGGCGACACCGTGACAACAGCATACCCGGCGGGACTGGCTGGCATTCCCGGACTAGAACCGCTTAATCCCGCCGAATTACTGACCCCGGCCACCGGGATTGAGACGGTGACTGGACCCACCTTTACCGAGGTGCCCATTGACCACGAGGCCGCATCGCGTTTAGCGGAAACCACAGATATCGACACGGCGGATGAAACCGCGTCGACACCTCGTGAAACTGAGGAGCCCTCCACCCCCAAAGAGATTCCCGAACCCATCCCCGAAGAGACCGAAACATCCACGTTTTCCGGCACTAAGCTGCCGGAAAACGCCAACCCCCGACCCCTGCTGCAAGGCGAAGAACCCTTCGGAGAGGTCACCGAGGAAGGCCGATTCGTGCCGCACTTCCTGGCGGGATACCGTACGAATCTGGACACATTTACTTCCGCGTACGGCTCGCTGGAAGAACACTCGCAGCCGCACGCCAAGAAACCCGAGTCCATCGCGAAACTGGAGGCCGAACAACCCCGGAAGTCAATTACCACCGCGTATTTGGTTACCGTCACGACATCCCGGCCGCTAGGTTCTGACGACGCGGTGTTTGTTCGGTTCCCCGATGGACGCGAGCTCCCGGTAACATCGGCGTATTCTGATTTCAACGGGGTACATTTGAATATCCCGCGTCTGTGAGGTCACCACCGATTATGGGTCGACATCAATCCTGGCAGCCTTCTGAACTGGGGCAGGCCGCGCGCGATGCTGCTTCCGGACAGATGAGTTCCTATCCCCGGCAGGCTGCGGGGCAGCAGCCCAGCCAGCTGGGGCAAATAGGCCAGGTTCCCCCCCAAACGGCAGTCGGCCAATACCCTCCCGGGGGTTCGACAGCGTCGAAGTACTCCCAATATCCCCAACACGCTGCGGCCTCGGCGCATAGTCAAATGTTTTGGTTGGTTATCGGTTTCGTGATGTCATTAGTTGCTGCCCTGATTTTAGCCGGAGTCATCTTGGCGTTCACCCACCTGAACGGTGGTAACACCTTGGCGGATACCCCGAAGGCGGCCAGCACGCAGCGAATGGCGCCTGGTGATTCCGTAGGCACCAAAACCGGAATCCCGTCCGGTTCAGATTCCCTGACTTCGACGCCATCCACGCATGCAACTCATGCAGCCAAAAAACCCCGCACCTGCGGAATCAACGGGGTGGGGGACGCGGCTCATCCGTGCCCCACCACCCCCGCGAACCTGCCGGAAGCCGGCGACCCGGAGGCCGGGCAGGCCACGTCGCCAGCCCCGGAAGGTAGCGCTGCGACAACCGGAACCGCCGCGTTACCGCCCGTGAAAGCCTGTGACGGAGCCACTGTGGTGGCACCTGGCAATGGCAGACTCAACGCCGCCCAGTTACGTCTTAGATTTGAAACCATCGCGTCCAACACCGGTGCGAAAATCGCCGTGGCCTGGTACGACCCCCAATACGGCTTGGTAACCGCCGGGGCGGAGGGCGGCTGGCCCGCCTGGTCTACTTCCAAAGTCCCGCTGGCCGTGGCGGTGAGCCAAGCCGGGAAAGCCGCCGAATTCAAAGACAGCATCCGCCAGGCTATAACCGTTTCAGACAATGACGCGGCTGACCGTTTGTGGCGCGGCGTGGCCGACACCGACGCGCAACGTGCCGAGGCTGTAACCAAGGTGATACGCCAGTCGGGGGATCGAAATACCGTGGTTCCCTCCACGCGCCGCGCGGCCGGATTCTCGATTTTCGGGCAAACCGAGTGGACCCCTTTGAACCAGGTGCGTTTCGCGGCTACTTTGCCGTGCCAGGCGCAAGCCGGTGGGGTAATAGAACAGATGCGCTACATTTCTCCCTCGCAGCGTTGGGGGATGGGGCGGCTGCCCGGGGCGACGTTTAAAGGCGGCTGGGGGCCAAGTGGGGGGATATACACTGTGCGCCAGTTCGGTTGGTATCAAGACCGCAGCGGCAATCGGGTTTTCATTGCGATGGCCGCGCAGGCCGGATCGATGGGGGCGGGGACAACGGTTCTGGACGAGTTAAGCCAGATTTTGCAGTAATTCGGTCGTTCGGCGTTTGGCTGTTTGGTGTTTGGTGTTCGGCGTTTGGCTGTTTGGTCGTTCGGCGTTTGGCTGTTTGGCTGTTTGGCGTTCGGCCACGGGGTGTTGTCGCGCCCGCCGTTACGCGCCGTTACTTCGTTGCGCCGTCACAGTCGGCTCCACAACCCCAAAGGCACCCACGCTGGGCATGCCGGAGTGGTGGACAGGGTCGCCATCGGGTCTATGGCCATATAAAACGCGAAATCCAGATACTTGTTGCCGTCAACTATAGCCAATTCCGCCACCCACAGTTTACGGTTTTCAATCTGGTCTACGATTTTCATCACCTCGGGGGTGAACTGGAACACCTCGTCGCTGATGGTGTAGAGCTCAAAGTTTCTCTTGTTGCGTCCCTCCGCCCCGGCGTCCATAAAGTCATGAACTTGCCAAAACTCCCCGAGCATCGTGTCCCAGTGTTTCTCACCTAACGGGGGGAATTGCCGCAGGGTCTCGCTGCGCTCTAGGCTGGCTTCCCGGAGGTCTTTTTCCATGCGGGTCAACAGTTCAAATTCGTCGCCTGCCATCGCGTCGAGCCAGGTCATAGCGGCGCGGCGCAAGCCCCGCACGGCGGCTTCGGGATTGGCTGGCCAGTCAAAGCTGCCGTCTGCACGTTGCCCGAAAGCAAGTTCGGGTGCGTCCGTAATCGTGGTATCCGCCGTGGGGGCGCGGCGCAAATCCGGGTTCTCTAGGTATTTCCACTCGTCTAGCAGCGAGGAATCCACTTCGCGAATCAGCTGCTGGAGCCACTCCATCACATCCAAGAAACGCGGCACCCGCAGCTGCTCGGGCACGATTTGGTTCAGAGTACGCCACGCGTCGGAAAGGTAACGCAGCAGCTGCCCTTCGGCATAAGCCGAAGCTAGCGAGGCAATATATGAAGAGAATGTCGCCCCGGTTTCTATCATGTCGCGCAGCACCGATTTAGCCCGGGGCTGAAAGTATTTTGCCCAGGGGTTTTCCTCGCAATACACCTCGAAGGTGGCATTCAGTTGGTCTTCAAGCGGGCGCGGGTAGGTGATTTTCTCCAGGGCAGCCTGGCGTTGTTCATAGTCGGCTCCGGCGGCTTTCAGTTCGGCGAACACGCGGTCTTTTTCGCTGCGTTCCTGGGCGCGCAGCAGAGCCGGCGGGTCGTCAAGCACCGCTTCGATTACCGAGATTACGTCCAAGACCTCGTTAAACAGCACCGATACGGGGAAGTGTTCCTCTTCTTCTGGTTCGGGTTCATTAGGTGATGGCCGCAAATCCGGTTTTTCGAAACAGTGGAAGCTGTGCAAAAAATCCAGGGCAAAAGGCGCGAGAGATTGATTCAGAGCAAAGTTCTCGGGTAAATCCCCTACCAGTTCGTAGCCGGTGGGAGTGCCTAGTTTGAGTACTCCCGAGAGTACCAGGGAATCCAGGATTTCGTTCAGGGTTTGGGTCAGACGTTGCGCAGCGGTGGCACCGAAACGCAGCACATTGTGGTTGTCTTTTGCGAGTGCGGCGAGGTTTTTTTCTTGATCCCCGGGGCGTTGCAGGGTAGACAGCACCATAGCATGTGTAATTTGCCACCGGGGCGAGAGCGCCCCGGGTTCACTGTCTACCAGGCGTTTAAAAGTGCCTTCACTCCAGGTGGCGCGCCCCTCGGGGGCTTGCTTCTTTTTCACCCGCGCCTGGCGTTTCGGGTCATCCCCCGCCTTGGCCAAGGCCACCGCGTTTTCAACTTCCCATTCGGGAGCAAGGACAAACACGTACCCCGCCGTGTCGAAACCGGCGCGCCCGGCGCGCCCCGCCACCTGGTGGAATTCCCGGGCGTTCAAGTGTCGTTCTTTGGCGCCGTCGAATTTCACCAGGCTGGTCATAACCACCGTGCGAATCGGCACATTGATGCCTACGCCCAGGGTGTCAGTGCCACTAATGAGCTTTAGTAAACCCAATCCAGCTAGACGTTCCACTAACCGGCGGTAACGCGGCAGCATTCCGGCGTGGTGAATCCCGATACCTTTAAGCAACAGGGGGCGCAAGGTCTTACCGAAAGCCGAGTTGAACCCTACGGTTTTGATTTCAGTTTTCAAGCGCTGTATCTGGGTTGCATCCAATCCCAAATCCAGGTCGAGCGCCGCCAAGCGGCTGGCTTCTTCGACGGCCGCGCGTTGCGAGGGATGCACTAGATAAGCGGGGAGCTGATTGTGATGTGCCAGTTCCACCAGCAGTTTTTCAATCAGCTCGACGCGGTATTCCATTTCGAGGGGCACGGGGCGTTTCGCGGAATCCAAAACCGCCACTTCGCGTCCGGTGCGTTGCTGCAAGTCGGACTGGAGAAAAGTGGTATCACCCAGGGTGGCACTCATGAGAATGAAACGCGTGTTGGGCAGCAGCAACAGGGGAGCTTGCCACGCCCAGCCGCGCTCGGCATCCCCGTAGTAGTGAAATTCGTCCATTACTACGGTGTCCACGTCCAGCGTGTCACCCCACCGCAGGGCAAGGTTGGCCAGGATTTCGGCGGTGGCACAGATAATTGGCGCTGCGGCGTTTACCGAGCCATCCCCAGTAATCATCCCCACATTCGCGGCACCAAACAAATCCACCAGGTCAAAGAATTTCTCGGAAACCAGAGCCTTCAGCGGCGCCGTGTAGTAGGCCACGCCGCCGCGCGCCAAGGCCCACAAGATACCCGCCACCCCAATCAGGGATTTGCCTGAACCCGTAGGGGTGGGGGCAATTAAATGGCGGTCTTCAAGGATAATGTGTTCGGCGGCCTCCAGCTGGTGGGGGTACAGGGGTCTCCCGGTGCTTTCCGCCCAGGCTTCGAAACCAGAGAGCACCTCGAGGGAGTCGCCGAGTTTCCCCGCGTCTTCCAACCGGTCAAGCAGCGCATTCAAGGATTCAGACATGTCTCCAGTTTAGCGAAACCGCCACCCCCAAAAATCGGTTAACTCGAAGGCTGCTGGCCGGGCATCCCCCTAGGCGACAATTCCGGGGGAAACGCCCTATCTGCGTACCGGATTCGTCAAAGTGCCGATACCCTCCACCTCGCAGGTCATGGTCTGGCCATCTTCCAAAGTCCCCGACCCGGCGGGGGTGCCAGTCAAAATCACGTCCCCGGGCAGCAGGGTAGTAACCCGGGAAATATAGGCCACCAATTTGGCAACCGAATGAATCATATTCGCGCTGGTGTCGTCTTGGCGCAATTCGCTATCCACCCAGGAGCGAATCCGCAGGTTTTGTGGATCCAAATCCGGGTCGACCACAATCCACGGCCCAATCGGGCAGGCTGTGTCGAAACTCTTGCCTCGCATCCAGGTCTTGTCCACGGCCATCGCGTCGCGCGCCGTCAAATCGTTAACGACAGTGTAGCCAAAGACATAGTCCTTCCAGTGTGCCGGGTCGATATCCTTGGCAGGATGTTTAATCACCACCCCAATCTCGGCTTCGTGCACGATTTCCTTCGCCCATTTCGGCAGCATAATCGGGGCGCCCGGCCCAATCACCGTGGTATTGGGTTTCAAGAACAGGATTGGGTCACTCTCGGGGGGAGTATGTTCCGCGCCGGGAGCATAGAAGTTCGCCCCGACTCCTACCAGTTTCGAGGCTGGTATCACCGGTGCCACCAGTCGCACGTCTTCTAGCTGCAGAATCTGGCCGGTGGCATTAATCTTGCCTGGGGAATACAGCGGATTTTCTGCCAGCACCATCACGCGCGTCGAATCGTCCTCCAGTACGCCGAATCCGTAAGTACCATCGCCTTTGTCAAACCGTATTACTCGCATATTAAAAGTCTAACGCTTCGGTTGTGAAATCGCCTGGGGAATTCGGCGGCCAATTCATGAGGGGCAAGCCGAAAATCCCGGCAAAATGCCGAAAATCCCGGCTCGCCCCTCATGAATCAGAAGCACCAGAAAACTACCGCAAGTCAGCAAAGAACTTGTCCCACGGCATCTTTAGCGGCGCGTCCTCTTCTACCACCGAATACAAAAAGCGACACAGGGGGAAGTCGGATTCCTGGATGACCCCTCGTGAAGTCAAAGCACGCAAGGCCTTGCCGATAACTGAAATCGCGGCGACGCCCTCCAAGGTCACCCCCTTCATGTGTACACTACGTACCTGCGAAAAAGGAATCCCCTGGCCGACGAAAGTTCCGGCTTTTACGTTGCGTCCGCCCATCGAGGTGACGAACATGTCGCCCACCCCACCCAGACCATCCGCAGTTTCGGGGATGCCCCCCATGAAAGTCACGAATTGGCGCACTTCCTTTTGGCCCTGAGCGAAAATCGCGGAACCATAGTTATACATGACGTAGCGGTCGTTTTCCTTGCCCTGGGCTTTCAACAGTCCGGCCGCGAATCCGGCCGCGAAAGCGTAGATATTCTTGGTGGCCGCCCCGGTTTCGTGACCCACGAAATCCAGGGATGTCCACACGTGATAGTAATCGGTGCGGAACAAGTCGGCCAGGTATTCCAAGTCGTCTTTGTTGTGCCCACAGAACACCACGGCGGTGTCGTGGTGTACCGCGACTTCCCCGGCGATAGACGGGCCAACCACCGCATTCCACGAAACCTGTTCCACCAGCTCCTTGGGCAGCGCGTTTTGGATAATTTCTGGCAACAGATGCAGGGTGCCATCCGCATCGGCACGCATCCCCTTGGTGATGCACAACAATTTCTGTCCCGGTCGCAACAGGGTTTTGAACTGTTCGGCAATCCACTCGATACCAAAAGAATTCACCCCACACATCACCACGTCGGCTCCCGCAAAGGCTGTTGGCGCATCTTCTAGCTGATAGGCGCTGACCCCGGGATTGACTTTCAATCCCAGATGGGGATGAACCCCGGTTTTCTGGATGGAATCAATGATTTCGCGATCCAAATGCGTGCCCACCAGGCGCACTTCGTGGCCATTCTCGCTCATAGGGAAAGACAGGGCGGTGGCCATGATACCGCTGCCTAAAACTGCCATTATTGCCATTTATTTATCTTTCTGTCGGGCGGCTGGCGCCGCAGTTTATTGATTGCTATGTTGTTTTCAGTTGGGGTCGGGCTAGTTTTCGGGTTGACCGTAAACATTTTGGTACCGTTGCCACAGGGCATCCACGGCCGCAGGGTCGATGGGGCGCGGGGTTCCCAATGATTTCGCGAATGTCACGGTTTTCGCGATTTCTTCCACCATCACCGCTGCTTTCACCGCCGCTTTCGCATCTTTACCCACGGTGAACGGTCCGTGATTGCCCATCAGCACCGCTGGGGAGCGTGATTCCCGCAGGGTTTCCACGATACCCCGGCCGATGGAATCATCACCGATGATAGCGAAGGGTCCGACGGGAATCTCCCCGCCGAACTCGTCGGCAATCATCGTCAACACGCAGGGAATCGGCTGGTAGATGGCCGCGAAGGCCGTGGCATAGGGAGAATGCGTGTGCACCACCCCGCCGACCTGGGGCAGATGCCGATACACATAGGCGTGAGCCGCCGTGTCCGAGGAAGGCCGGAGTGTCTCAGCGGTGCCATCTGCGATTTTGTTCCCCTCAAGGTCGCACACCACCATATTGTCGGCCGCTAGTTCGTCATAGCGCACCCCGGAAGGTTTAATCACGAACAGTTCGGTGCCGGCAACCCGCTGGGACACGTTTCCAGCCGTCCACACCACCAGGTTATTGGCGGGCAGCTCGGCGTGCCATCGGGCCACGGTTTCCCGGGTTTTCGCCACGGCGGCTTGGGTGGTTGCGTCCAGTTCCCTTAGGGATATTTTCGGGTTCACGAGTTGCCAGCCTTTTGCTGGGCTTGAAATGCTTTCAGTCGCGGCATAATTTCGGATTCCCCGCGACCGAAATGGTCATGTAATTCTTGATAGAACCCAAAGAGCACATCGTAAAGGCGGGCGGCCTCTAGATTCGGGGTGTAAGCATGATGCTGTACCTGTGCCATCGCGGCGGCGGCTTCCTTGGCGGTGGGATAAATCCCGGCCGCGACCGCCGCAAATACCGCAGCCCCAAGCGCTCCGGTTTGCGGCGCCAAGGAAATCGTGATGGGTTTGCGGGTAATATCGGCCAGCATCTGCATGTACATCTGGTTTTTCAACAGTCCCCCGGCGGCGACGATTTCATCGACCGCAACCCCGTGTTTCTCGAGGTTCTCAATAATCACCCGTGCCCCGAAACAGGTGGATTCCAACAGGGCACGGTAAATATCTTCGGCCTTGGTGGTTAAGGTCAGCCCCAGAATCATGCCTGACAGGCGTGAATCGGCTAGAATCGAACGGTTACCGTTGTGCCAGTCCAAGGCAATCAGCCCGTGGGCACCAATCGTTTGCTTGGCTGCGAGTTCTTCGAGAATCTCGTGCACGGTTTTCCCGGCTGTTTCGGCCATTTTTTCGTACTTAGAGGGCACACAGTTGTCCAGGAACCAGGCGAAAATATCGCCTACGGCGGTTTGCCCGCTTTCGTATCCCCAAGCTCCGTCAACCCCGCCACCCCAGACTACGCCGAAGGTTCCTGGCACCTCATGCAGCTCCGGGGAATTTACCACGTAGCAGTTAGAAGTACCCATAATCGCGGTCAGCTGGCCGGGGTTAACCGCATTAGCCCCGGCGACCACCACGTGAGCGTCGATATTCCCCGAGGCCACCGCGATTCCCTCGGGCAGACCCAACAGGGCGGCGGCGGTGCTGGTGAGTCCCCCCACTTTCGCCCCCAAGGGCAGAATCGGGGCATCCATCTTGTCTTGGAACATGGTACCGAAACCGGGAGAGACCGCCTCTAGATATTCCGGCGAGGGATAAGACCCGTCTTGGTAGTTGCGTTTATAACCGGAGTCCCCGGCTGCAAAAGTCAGCCGCCCCGTCAGTTTCCAAGTCAACCAGTCCAACAGATTCACAAAGTAATCCGCTGCGTCATATACCTCACGGGCTTTTTCAAAGGTTTCCAGTACTTTGGGTAGCGTCAATTCCGAAGACATCACTCCGCCGTAGCGACTGAGCCATTCTTCACCGCGTTCTTTGGCGGCCGCCACCAGACGATCAGCCTGGTCTTGTGCCCCGTGGTGTTTCCACAGTTTTACCCAGGCGTGGGGGTTATTCACGAATTGGGGTTTTTGGCACAGCGGCACCGCGTGTTTATCAGTGGCTAACACCGTGGCCGAGGTGCAATCCACCCCAATTCCCACCACATCATAGGGGTCGATTCCGGCATCCTTGATGGCTTCCGGAACTGCCTGGCGCAACACCAGGATATAGTCGGCAGGGTTTTGCAAAGCGAATTCAGGGGGGAGGACTTGGTTATCGGCGCTGGTCAGCCGTTCGTCCATCACTCCGTAGGGATAATCAACCACGGCGGTGCCAACCATAGCACCAGTGTCGGCTCGCACCACCACGGCTCGCCCCGATAGGGTGCCGAAATCGATTCCAACCAGGTATTTTGTTTCCGTCATTTCGCAATCCTTAATAATTCTATGTCCCGCTGGTGTTCTTTCACGGCGGGAGGCTGTTCCTTCCTGATGTTTGCGGGGTCGACCAACCTTGGCCAACCGCCGCTTCACCTTTGATTTTAGAGGAATAAAACGGGAAAATCCCGGTTATGAAAACGTTTGCATAAATGGCGGGGGATTTGAACCCGAATCCGGGAAACTGTCTTGGTGACAATGGGCTAAGATAAGGGTCGTGACTAATTATGCGAAGCTTCCTGACCTGTCCACTGTTCCGACCCCGCCGGCGCACGGCTCCGGCGTGAGGGTGCGTTTTTGCCCCAGTCCTACCGGCACCCCGCATGTCGGCATGGTGCGAACCTGCCTGTTCAACTGGGCTTATGCTCGTTCCCAGGGGGGTACTTTCGTGTTTCGCATCGAGGACACGGATGCGGCGCGTGACTCCGAGGAATCCTTCAACCAGATTATTGATTCCTTGACTTGGCTGGGGTTGGACTGGGATGAAGGCGTGGGTAAGGGCGGGCCACACGGACCTTACCGTCAATCCGAACGAATGGATATATACCGCGAAGTCGCGGGGCAGTTGCTGGAAGCTGGGTATGCTTACGAGTCGTTTTCCACCCCGGAGGAAATCCAAGCCCGCCATGTGGCTGCGGGGCGCGACCCGAAACTGGGTTATGACGGTTTTGACCGCGATATGACGGCCGCCCAGCGCGAGGAATATATCCGTCAGGGGCGCAAGCCGGTGTTGCGTCTGCGGATGCCCGACGAAGACATCACTTTCACTGACTTGGTGCGCGGGGAAATCACTTTCAAGGCTGGTTCGGTGCCGGACTATGTGATTGTGCGCGCGAATGGGGATCCGCTTTATCCGCTGGTGAACCCGATTGATGATGCCCTGATGGAGATTACGCATATTTTGCGCGGCGAGGATATTTTGTCTTCCACCCCGCGTCAAATTGTTTTGTATCGTGCGCTTTACGCCTTGGGAATCGCGAAGTTTGTGCCGTATTTCGGGCATTTGCCCTATGTGATGGGCGAGGGCAACAAGAAACTCTCGAAGCGTGATCCGGAGTCGAATCTGTTGTTGCACCGCCAGCACGGGATTATCCCGGAGGGTTTGGTGAACTACCTGGCGCTGCTGGGATGGTCAATAGCCCCGGATCGCGATATTTTCAGCCTCTCAGAAATGGCGGCGGCGTTCGACATCAAGGACGTGAACCCGAACCCGGCACGCTTCGACCAAAAGAAATGCGATGCGATAAACGCTGAACATATTCGCTTGTTGGATACGGACGACTTCATGAGGCGCTTGGTGCCTTTCTTGGCGGAAACTGGGACGGTGTCTGGCGATAATTTCGAGGCGCTGACCGCCGAGGAGCAGCGCCTGGTGGCCGCCGCTGCCCCCTTGGCGCAAACCCGCGTGGTGCAGCTGAATCAGATTACGGATTTGATTGGTTTCCTGTTTAGCTCCGAGGTGTGCTATAACGACAAGGCCGTGGGTAAGCTAAAAGATTCCGCGCCGGTGGCGCTGTCGGGAGCGGCCAGCGCTTTGGAAGCCGCCGCCGCAGACGTTTGGGGTGATACCGAGGCTATCCACCAGGTGTTGAACGAGGCGCTGATTGATGGTTTGGGGTTAAAGCCGCGTGAGGCCTTCGCACCGCTGTTTGTGGCGGTGACGGGGACTAATGTTTCCATTCCGGTTTTTGACTCGATGCGGATTTTGGGACGTGAAGAAACTTTGCGACGTTTAGCTAGTTTTTGCGCTAAATATTGTGCCACAAATGGTAGCTAGATTGATTTATGATATAACTTCTCTCAAATCCGATTTCGCCAGGTGGAAGTATGTTAGGTTCTAGCTTCACTAGTCCCGACGGTTGATTTTAAAACACCTTGTGTCGCGGTTTCTAATTCTCGGGGCGGGCTTAATGACTCTAGGAGTGGGAATTGGATAGAGAGGAAATTTAAATATGCTATTGCGGTGAAAACCACCTTTGTGGCCGTATCGGTTTTTCTGGGATTTTTATCAACCACCGGGGTGTGTTTTTGCCGGTAAACATGCTCCGGTGTGGACAGCTGGAGAAGGCACCACACTCATGAATACCGGCAGGGTAGTATATTTTCGCGCTCAGTACGCGTAGAGTACCCCGGAGTCTTTTATTGTTCAGTAAACAACGCTATTATTGAGGTAAGAATCCTGGTCTACCGGGTTTTGATGGGGTAGTTCTCAATCTTCTTTTTTAGGATTGGGATTGTGAGTTCAAGGAGTAGTGAATTGAGTAAAAAATTTCGTTTTACTATTGCAGTTAAAACTGGCTTAGCCTCGGCTGTTGTTGCTGTTTTACTGCTGGTTATGCTAGTTTATATGGTGGTTTCAGTCCGGTCCTACGAGGGAGCTTTCCGCTCGGAGATTGATTATTATAAATCCGTCTCCACGACAGAAAATGCCCGCATTACCTGGACCAAAATGCGTTCAGAGGAGGCTAAACTTGCGACACAAATTCAGACTTGGACGGTAACTAAAGTTGGTTCAGACAATCCGAATGCCACTGCGGTGGCGGATGCCTTGGAAACGGTCAACCAGGATTTGCAAAAGCTGCAATCATCCAAGTTAACCGGGAAGCAAAGGCAGATTGTTGATGCTATGGGGGCAGCCGCTGCGGATTACGCGAAGCGGTGGCAGGCATTTATTACCGGTGTCTCGGAGGATCGCGTGTCCACAGCGGCGGCAGCCGACGAATTCGGGATTTGGCAAACCGATAATGCTTATGCCTTTACCAATAAGGCTGCAGAGCTGTTGGATACCTTCGCTCAGTGTCGCAAGGATGCTGAGGAGCTGCAGAATTCGATTCACCGTACTGCACTGATATTTGCCGGGGTACTGTTACTGATTGCCGTGGTCGTTGTGACAGTGATGACCCGCAAGATGGTTACGTCCTTGACTCGTTCCGCTAAGGCTCTGTCTGCTGGCATGGATCAACTGGCGGAGGGTGATTTCACCGTCGAGGTTTCCCGGGGAAGCACTGACGAAGTCGGTGATATGAGTGAAGAGTTCAATCAGGCTATGAGTCGGATGCGCGATAGTATCCGCAACACGGTGACTTCGGCCGAGGAAGTGGTGGGAATCACTTCTGGTATTGGCGATGGTGCCCGTAACGCGGTAGAGGCCGCTCAAAAGGGCGCTGATTACATCAACAGCGGAGCGGCTGCCGCCGAGCAAGTTTCTCGTTCGGTACAAACCGTGGCGGCTGGTGCCGAGGAAATGAATGCTTCCATTAAAGAAATTTCCTCCAATGCAAACTCTGCTGCCGGGGTTGCCAAGGAAGCTTCGGAAGTGGCACAGCAAACTAATGAAACTGTGGCGAAACTGGGCGAATCCTCTAAGGAGATTGGCGAGGTTATCGAAACGATTACCGCAGTGGCTCAGCAGACCAACCTCTTGGCTTTGAACGCCACAATTGAGGCAGCGCGTGCGGGTGATGCCGGTAAGGGCTTCGCCGTGGTGGCCTCGGAAGTGAAAGACCTGGCGGCCGAGACCGGTCGCGCCACCGAAGAAGTTGCTATCAAGGTGGAACAGATTCAAACCGACACCCAGGCGGCGGTTTCAGCCATCGAGGAAATTTCTAACATTATTGCTTCTATCAATGATTACCAGACCACGATTGCGGCGGCGGTAGAAGAACAAACCGCAACCACTAATGAGATGTCGCGGTCAGTATTGGAGGCCGCTGATAGTTCCCAGACAATCGCGGAGAATGTGGCGCATATCGCCAAACAAACCAATGAGTTGGCACAGCAGTTCACCGAAATGAATGAGCGTATGGATGGTCTGTCCGGCCAGTCACAGGATTTGGCTTCACGCTTGAATGAGCTGAAGTACTAGGGGGGAGACAAGACAATGACGATGAATACGCCAGATATGGCAACTACTAACCGCCAGGTTGAGAGCAAAGATTCCAAGATTCGGTGCAATGCCAGGGGAAAGAAGCTGCGCCGTGTTCCGCTGTCCATTCAGTTGGGAGCCATCGGGGCTTCCGGGGTATTGGGGCTGTTGATTATGCTGCTGACCTTTGTCATCGGGATTAACCTGTATGCCGGTGCCTCCAATGCCTATACCCAAGAGGAAAGCGATGTGGAACTGGCACAGGCGCTGAATCATGACATGTTGCGCCTGATTGCCTCTGAAAGCGAGGTTAAACGCCTGTCCCTGCTAAAGACCACGATTGAAGAGGACGTGCGAGCTTCCCTGGTTCAGGGGCATACCAAAGAGGTTAACGAATATATCGATTTGACGGATAAGAGACTAGAGGAATTGTCCAAGATTAAAGATCCGGATATCGCCAAGATTGTGGCTCAAACCACGGAAGTTACCGAACAGTTCCACGATGCAATCAAGCAAATCATGCAACTGTATGGTCAACGTAAATACGAAGAAGGCGGCGCGATTGACGTTTCTTCCTATGTCAATGATCTTGGCACTCTGATTCCGCAGATTGTGGAGGCTTCGGAAGCCAAGATGGATGTCGCTGTGGATCAGGCCGTTAGCATGCGTGTTGCTATGGTTACCCTTATGGTGGTGGTATCCTTGGTAATCCTGGTAATTTCGTTGGTGATTGGTATTCTGGTTCGTCGTACTTTGCGCAAGACCGTTACCTTGGCCGGGAACACCATTGGAGCTATGGCCAACGGAGATTTTACTGCCGAATCACAGCTCCTCATGAACGACGAGGTAGGTGACGTTTCCGTCAAGCTGAACTCCACCCAGGCATCGTTGCGTAGGCTGGTGGGCTCGGCAGCGGAAGTCGCGGGTGAAGTCAACTCGGTGGCTACTGAGGTGGGGCAAGGGATTAACGATGCCTATGACGAGACCCAGGAAGTTATTGCCCAAACCAAGGTGGTGGCGGGAGCCGCTGGAGATGTCGCCCAGTCGATTCAGACTGTGGCGGCTGGTGCCGAAGAGATGGGGGCTTCCATTCGTGAAATCTCTACCAATGCTAACGAGGCCGCTCGGGTGGCTAATGATGCGACTGAGGTGGCGAAGCGGACTAATGAAACTGTGGCGAAGCTGGGGGTTTCTTCCCGTGAGATTGGTGATGTGGTAAAGACTATTACCGGGATTGCGGAGCAGACGAATTTGTTGGCCTTGAACGCTACGATTGAGGCCGCTCGGGCTGGCGAAGCCGGCAAGGGCTTCGCGGTGGTGGCTGGTGAGGTCAAGGACTTGGCTCAGGAAACCGGGAAAGCCACTGATGAAATCACCGCGAAGATTACTGCTATTCAGTCCGATACCGATGGAGCGGTGGCGGCCATCGAGCGGATTTCCGAAATCATCCAGCAAATCAATGACTACCAGACCACGATTGCGGCGGCGGTAGAGGAACAGACTGCTACCACTAATGAGATGTCGCGCTCTGTCTCGGAAGCCGCCAGTGGCTCTGGCGAGATTACCGACACCATCGGACAGTATCAAACCCTGGCAGAGGACTTTAGCGACAAGGTCGTGTCCTTGCACAAGACCTCGAAGGGATTGGTAACATCGGCGCGCACTATGGATGGCTACATTTCTCAGTTCAAATACAAGGAAACAGCGGAGGGGGAAGTGTGATTTGCGCTGGTGAGAGAAATCGGGTAGTCTGAACTCTCGGTGCTTCGATTTGGCAGCGTTTTTTCGCTCTGAATTGGGCACGGCACCATGGGGTATGGTGTAATTGGCAGCACGAGTGATTCTGGTTCACTTAGTCTAGGTTCGAGTCCTGGTACCCCAGCGCCCCTATCGTCTAGCGGCCTAGGACATCGCCCTCTCACGGCGGTAACACCGGTTCAAATCCGGTTGGGGGTACTGCTAAAAGTTATGGCGTGCGGCAAAAGCCGCACGCCATAACTTTTAGCAGAATGCAGGCTTCTGGCAGTGCCAGGAACCTGGCTTTGGTACAAAGCCAGAGTTACTACTGCATGTAAGCCCAGTTACCGTTCGCGTCGAAGATGAATTTATCGCCGGGGTACTGTCCCAGTTTCACTAACGCGATAACGAAGTCAATCAGCCACCACAGCCCTAGCGTCATCCAGTTGCACAGCAGCATCAGAATCCCGATGCCAACTTGACCGCGCAGGAAGCGGTGTACGCCGAAACTCCCGATGAAGAAGGTCAGAACAACGTAGAGCACCTTGTCGACTTCGCGGAAACCCATCGGGAGACCCGAGGAAGTCCCGTATCCGAAATTTGGCATGCCCTGGTTTGAGCTGCCCTGACCCGGGTAGCTTTGATTGGGAAGCCCCTGGTTCGATAAATTTTGGTTTGGAAGCGGGGCATATGGATTATTTAGTGGCATATTGTTACTCATGTTCGCTACCCTACCATGTTGAATGCCGTGGAGACGCATAGAAACCTCGAAATTATTCGGGGTGCCTCGCTTGCATTTCACATCTTGAGATGTCAGTATCGTGTTATGGACAAGACAGAGGAGAACTCCGGGGTTGGGGTGCTGGATAAAGCCGTGGCAATTCTGTCACAGCTCGAGGCTGGCCCGGCTAGCCTGTCGCGGCTGGTGGCCACTACGCACCTCGCACGCCCCACGGTATACCGACTGGCGGTAGCCTTGGAACACCACCGTTTTGTGAATCGGGATGCGCGGGGGCGTTTCATCTTGGGGCCGCGTTTCGCGGAACTGGCCGGTGCGGCGGGCGATGACCAGCTGTTGGCGATTGCCACCCCCGTATTGACTGCTTTGCGTGACCATACCCACGAATCCTGCCAGCTGTTTCGCCGCCAAGCTGACCAGCAAATCTGTGTGGCGGCTGTGGACCGTCCCATCGGGTTGCGTGATTCGGTTCCTGTGGGGGCGCTGCTGTCGTTGCGTGCCGGATCCTCTGCCCAGATTTTGCTGGCCTGGGAAGAACCCGAACGGATGCACCGTGCGATGCGCGGGGCGGTGTTCAATGTCACCCAGCTCTCGGAGGTACGGCGGCGCGGTTGGGCGCAGGCAGTGGGGGAGCGTGAGGTTGGCGTGGCCTCAGTGGCAGCGCCCGTTCGCGGGGCGAATGGGCGCGTCGTGGCGGCCGTGTGTGTTTCGGGGCCTATCGAGCGTCTGGGGCGGCAGCCCGGGCGCAATCTTGGTCCGGCGGTGGTAGCCGCCGCGCAGCGTCTGTCCGAGTTCTTGCGGCGCGAGAGCGACTAGTCGCCATTCCACAACGGAATATTGCGTCCCGGAATCGCCTCTATCAAATCCCGAGTGTAAGCCTCTTGCGGACGGTCGAAAATCACGTCCACCGACCCGCGTTCCACCACGCGCCCCGATTGCATCACCACGACCTCGTCGGCCATCTGGCGCACCACCGCTAAATCGTGGGTGATGAACAGGTACGTGATATGCGAATCGTGCTGGATATCGGCCAAAAGCTGCAGAATCTGTTCTTGCACCAAGACGTCCAGGGCGGAAACCGCCTCGTCTAAAACAATAATCTCGGGTCGTAGCGCCAAAGCGCGGGCAATCGCCACCCGTTGACGCTGCCCCCCGGAGAGTTCCCCAGGATAGCGTCGCATCGCCGAACGCGGCAAAGCCACCGCATCCAGCAGCTGCGCCACGCGTTCCTCACGCTCTTTGCGCCCCCCGAAATGGTGTACCAACAGGGGTTCTTCGATACAGCGGTACACCGAAAACATCGGATTCAAAGACGCGTACGGGTTTTGGAACACGACTTGCAGTTTGGCGCGCATGTCGAACAACTCCCGGCGTCCCAGGGTGGATAAATCGGTGCCCTGATAGTAAACCTTGCCTGAGGTGGGGTTAATCAGGTTCAAAATAATATTCGCCACGGTGGATTTACCTGACCCGGATTCTCCGACCAAGGCCAGGGTGGTGCCGCGCCGCAAAGAAAATGACACTTCATCAACGGCTTTTAGCTGTTTTGCTTCGCCCTTGGCGCCGCGAATATCGAAAATCTTGGTCAGTTTCTCGGCGCGAATGATTTCTTTGTATTCCTCGGGATGAGCCATACCGTGGGTCAGCAACTCGGTGGAGGTCTCGCCGCGCGCCTTGGCGGCCTGAATCCGCTGGGAGGCCAGGGATGGCGCGGCCGACACCAGGCGTTGGGTGTAGGGATGCTGGGGCTGTCCCAAAATATCCAAAGCCGGCCCGGATTCCACGACGCGACCCCGGTGCATCACCACCAGGTGCGAAGCGCGTTCGGCCGCGAGTCCCAAATCATGGGTGATGAACAGCACGGAGGCTTCGCGTTTTTCGGTAATGGTAGCCAGGTGATCGAGAATTCGACGTTGCACCGTCACATCCAAGGCAGAGGTCGGTTCATCAGCAATCAGCAGTTGCGGTTCCCCGGCGAAACCTATGGCTATCAGCGCGCGCTGGCGCATCCCCCCGGAGAATTCGTGGGGATATTGTTTCACCCGCCTGGTGGCGTTGGGTAGCCCGGCTTCTTCCAGCAGTTCCACGACCCGCTCGTCTTCTCGGCCTTTGGCTTTGCGGTTCGCGGTCAAGGCTTCTTTGACTTGGAAACCTATCTTCCACACGGGGTTCAGGTTGGACATGGGGTCTTGGGGCACCATCCCGACATGTGAGCCGCGCAGAGCCACTTGTTGTTTCTTGTTCAACGTGGTGATGTCGTGGCCGCGGAACAGAATCTTGCCGCCGACGATTTTCCCGGTGCCGGGCAAAAGTCCAATAATGGCGGCGGCGGCAGTGGACTTGCCGGATCCGGATTCGCCCACGATAGCAATTGTTTGCCCGGGATAGATTGTGAAGTTGACTTTGCGTACCGCGGGCACCATTCCGGTGGTGGAACGAAAGGCGACTTCGAGGTCGACAACTTCTAGCAGAGGCATGGTTTCGCCGTTCTTGGCTGCCTGGTAGGACACGGATTTCAAGATGGTTTCCTCGCCGGTGGCTTTCATTTCGGCGGCGGTGGCGGGGGTATCGACATGCAGTTGTCCCGCCTCGGTTGGTGCGATGGTCGCCGTGGGAGCCGTTTTGGTTTCGGCTTCACGAGGTGCCATCTGGGTTTCCTGGCTTGCTTCGCTCATTTTTTCCTCGCTTTCGGATCGAGTGCGTCCCGAACCACGTCACCCATCATGATGAAACTCAACACGGTTAAAGCCAGAGCCCCGGCTGGATAGAACAAGACCTGTGGGGCTTGACGCAGTGCTGTTTGCGCCCTAGAAATATCCCCACCCCAACTGACTACATTGGAGGGCAGCCCCACCCCCAGGAAGGACAGGGTGGCTTCGGACACAATAAAGGTTCCGAGCGCTACGGTGGCATAGACAATCATCGGGGCGATGGCATTGGGCACAATGTGGCGCAGGATGATTTTCCACTTGTTTTCCCCCAGAGCTTTCGCGGCGGTGACGAATTCCTCGTTTTTGGTTTGCATCACGGCACCCCTGGTAATGCGGGCAATCGAAGGCCAGCCGAATACCGCCAGCACCAGCACTACAGTGAAAACGGTGCGGTTGTCACGAAACATTTGCATCACGACGATGGCTGCGAGAATAAACGGTACCGCAAAGATAATATCGATGATACGCGAGAGAAAAGCGTCTACGAAGCCACCGAAGAACCCGGCGAGAGTTCCAAAGGCTCCCCCGATAATCACCACCATGAAGGTGGTTAACAAGCCAACTATTACCGAGGCTCGTGCTCCGTGGATGGTGCGCGCGAAAATGTCGCAGCCTTGCCGGTCATAACCGAAGGGGTGACCCGCTTTGGGTGGGGCATAGGAGTTCGATAGTTCACAGAAGTTCGGGTCTATCCGAGTGAACAGTTGCGGGAAGGCCGCCATAACGATAGAAAAGGCAATGATAATCGCGGCTATCCAAAACAAGGGGCGCTTGCGCAGGTATTTCCAGGCTTCGCCCCACAGCGAGGCGGGAGCAGAATCATCGGCTACAGCATCGACCGCGCCCAGACCGGTTTCGTCAATATCCGACACGTAATGTTTTTGGGCGGGAAATGCGAGCTTGGCGGTGGTTTCAGGGTTTTTCGTGTGGTCACTCATTACGTCCTCCTTATTCGTAGCGGATGCGCGGGTCGAGGGCGGCATAGAGTAAATCCACCAACAGGTTTGCCACAATATAAACTAAGACCAGTACCGTGGTAAATGAAACCACGGTGGCGGGTTCACCTTTAATAATTGCTTGGTAGATGTTGCCGCCCACCCCGTTGATGGCGAAAATCCCTTCGGTAACAATGGCACCGCCCATTAGGCCGCCCAGGTCGGCTCCGAGGAAGGTCGCCACGGGAATTAGCGAGTTACGCAAGATATGTACGCGAATTACGCGCCCGTTTTTTAAGCCCTTGGCTTTAGCGGTGCGCACAAAGTCAGCACTGGTCGTTTCGGAGACGGATTGGCGGGTGAGTCGCAGCACGTAGGCGAAAGATACGGCGCCCAGCACAATGGCAGGCATTAGCAGGGAAACGAAATTATCTTTACCCGCCACAGTGGTGGGCAGCCATCCCAGTTTCACCCCGATTATGAACTGCATCACGAAGCCAATCACAAAGGTCGGCACCGCGATGACGAACAGGGAAACTATCAGCACAGTCGCGTCAAAGACACCACCGCGCCGCAACCCGGCAATGGTGCCGAAAGTAATTCCGAAGATTGCTTCGAAAGCCAGTGCCATAAACGCGAGTTTAATGGTGACGGGGAAGGCGGAGGCCATTACTTCGGTGACCTCACGTCCCGAAAATGTCAGCCCGAAGTCAAAAGTCATAATGCCTTTGAGGTAGAGCAAATATTGGACTATAAATGGTTTATCCAGATTATATTTGGCTTTCAAGGCGGTTTCAGCAGCGGGTGGGAGACCCCGATCCCCGCCGAGTGCCGCGATGGGGTCACCGGGCATCAGGAATACCAGCGCGTAGATAATAAAGGTGGCACCGATAAGCACTGGAATAATCTGGAGGAGTCGTCGGCCAAGGTATCGTAACAACCCTGCCTCCTTCCATGTTTACTTAGACAATATAGTTTCTATCTTACTTGGTAAATAGGTGGTAAAACAAAATTCGTGGCTCGGAGGAAACTCCGAGCCACGAATTTTTCAGGTTTTAAACTCGGCGCTTAGCAGCCTCCACCTACTTGGCAACCTGGTAGAGCAAAGGCTTGGAGTGCCAGTCAAAGACGACACCCTTCACGCCCTTACCGAAGCCACCTACCACATTGGAATACCACAGGGGAATGGCCGGGAGATCTTCGAACAGGATTTCTTGAGCCTGGTCGTAAATCTTGTTAGCCTCCGCCTGATCTGAGGTATTCAAGGCTTTATCCAGCAGTTCGTCGAACTTCGGGTTGGAGTAATCCCCGTCATTAGACGAGGCTTTGGTGCCGTATAGCGGCTGCAAGAAGTTGTACGGCGAGGGGTAATCCGCCTGCCAACCGGTACGGAAAGCCGCCGTAATCTTGCGACTCTGGACATCGTCACGCAAGGACTTCCAATCGGCGTAGGGCTTGCCTTTCGCGTCGATACCCAAGGTGTTCTTAATAGAGTTCATAACGGCATCCACCCAAGCCTGGTGACCTCCATCCGGGTTGTAAGCCAGCTCGAAAGAACCCGACCAGGGGGATTTTTCATCGGCTTTCTTCCACAGCTCTTTAGCTTTTTCGGGGTCGAACTTCACAACCTCTTTACCTTTGAGGTTGTCATTGTGTCCGGGAACTACCGGGGCAATGAAATCCGTGGCGGGGGTACGGGTACCTTGGAAGACTTTGTCGCAGATTTCCTTACGGTTAATCGCATAGGACAGGGCTTGGCGGCGTAGTTTGCCTTCTTCACCTTGGAACCGCTTGTCATTAGCGGGGATAGTAAAGGACTGGAAAACCGCCGAAGCTTTGTTTACCGCCCGTTTACCAAGTTCATTTTGGAAAGTGCCGAAAGCCGAATCGGGAATCGCGTCCAAAATATCGAGCGTTTCGCCCAGCAAGTCGTTGTACGCGGCGTCTTGTCCAGAGTAAATCTTCATGGTTATCCCGCCGTTCATAACCTTGCGCGGCCCCTTGTAATTGGGGTTAGGGGTGAGGGTAATCTGGACATTGTGCTCCCAGTCACCTTTTTTAACTACGTAGGGGCCGTTACTAATTGGCGCATCCCCGAATTTAGCGACTTTGTCCGGACTGCCAATTCCAGCCTCGGGCATGGGGAAGTATGCGGAATAACCTAAACGCAAGGGGAAATCAGATTCCGGTCGTTTCAGCTTTACCGTGAAGGTCTGGTCGTCCACCACATTCAAACCAGACATGTCCACGGTGCCCACGCCGCTACCTTTAACCTGAGCCTCGGCATCCTTTACGGCATCGTCGTAGCCTTCCACGCTTTCAAAGAAAGAAGCGCTCACCATGTTCTGTTTGACAGTCTGGTTCCAGGCATCCACGAAAGATTTCGCGTTCACCGCCGACCCATCCGAGAACTTCTGGTCGGGTTTAATTTTAATTGTCCAAGTTTGGTTGTCGTCTGACTTAATCGATTCGGCCATTTCCAGCTGAGTCTCGCCCTTTTCATCATAAGATTGCAAACCAGCGTAAATATGGTCAATTACCAGCCCACCGGCGACCTCGTTCGTGTTTCCGGGAATCAAGGGGTGTTGCGGTTCAGTGTTATTTACGGTGATAACCGCGTCAGTTTTGACAGGCTTGTCATCCGCCTTTTTGTCGGTGTCGGCGCTGGCGCCGCCACAGGCGCTGAGAGTTAAGGCCATAGCGGCGGTAAGCGCCATGGTGGAGAGTAGTTTCTTTTTCACTAGTTAGCCTCCAAAATTTATAGTTGAGCCAAGAGAATATCCGGGGATTTCTTCAGCCTACGTCAGCCACTTTTTGTGGGTGAAACCCAGTCTAGATGTTATGGTGCGGATTTATCTAATCCCTCTCAATATGTGAGAAAATGAGACGCCAAAAATTCTTGGCACCTCATGAACCCGACGCACCCAACGCAACCCCCGCCGTAACGATAGAATAAGACCGAAACACCCACAGAAAGGCGAGCGAATGGCGGTTTTACGAGTCAACGGCGGGCGACCCCTGCGCGGGGAAATCACGGTGCGCGGGGCAAAAAACCTGGTTCCCAAAGCGATGGTGGCTTCGCTGCTTTCCGCCGCGCCTTCGACCCTGGCTTCCGTACCCGATATTCGCGACGTAGAAGTCGTGACGAAACTGTTGGAACTGCACGGGGTCGGCGTGGTCTTCGACAAAACCACGCGGGTATTGCACCTCGACCCGCAAGGCGTACACACCGCCCCAGTGGCGCAAATCGACCAACACGCCGGGTCTTCGCGCATCCCGATTCTGCTGTGCGGGCCACTGTTGCATCGGCTCGGACACGCGGTAATTCCCAACCTGGGGGGCTGCAATATCGGCGGGCGCCCCATTGATTTCCATGTGCAAACCTTGCGAGCCTTTGGCGCGGAAATCGAAAAACTGTCCCACGGCATCGAACTACGCGCCCCCCACGGCCTGGAAGGCACGAAGGTCGAATTGCCTTATCCCTCGGTCGGTGCCACCGAGCAAACCCTGTTGACGGCGGTGCGCGCCCGGGGTATCACCGAACTGCGCGGAGCCGCCGTGGAACCCGAAATCATGGATCTAGTCGCGATTTTGCAAAAAATGGGGGCGATTATTTCCGTGGACACCGACCGGGTCATTCGTGTGGAAGGAGTCGAGGAACTGCGCGGCTTTCAACACACCGCCCTGCCCGACCGTATCGAAGCGGCCTCGTGGGCAGCGGCGGCTCTGGCCACCAACGGCGACATTACGGTGCGCGGGGCGCGCCAACAGGACATGATGACCTTCCTGAATGTGTTTCGCAAAGTCGGCGGGGATTTCGACATCACCGAGGACGCCATTCGGTTCCGGCGTGTCGCGGGGGCGGCGCTGCGCTCCATTGTCTTGGAAACCAACGTGCATCCCGGTTTCATGACGGATTGGCAGCAACCCCTGGTGGTAGCGTTGACCCAGGCAGAAGGCCTGTCGATTGTGCATGAAACCGTGTACGAAAATCGCTTCGGATTCACCGAGGCGCTGCGCCGTATGGGGGCGACAATTCAGGTCTATCGTGAATGTCTGGGGGGATTGCGCTGCCGCTTCGGGGCGCGCAATTTCTATCACTCGGCGGTGATTTCCGGGCCAACCCCCTTGGCCGGAGCCGAGATAGACGTCCCGGATTTGCGCGGTGGTTTTTCGCATGTGGTCGCGGCTTTGGCGGCAGCGGGCACCTCGCGGGTCTCTGGGGTAGACATTATTAACCGGGGCTACGAGGATTTCATGACGAAACTGCGAGCCCTCGACGCGGATGTGGAGTTGGTGTGATGTCCTCTAAACCCTCTAAGCCTTCTAAATCCTCTAATGAACCCGAAATCAGGCGCGCTATCGCGCAGTTTTCCCGGCCTTTCCGTAAAAACCGCTGGGGACGCCCCGCGATGGGAGTGGTGTACTTCCTCGCGGCGTGGCCGGTGCGGTGGTTGTTGATTCTGCTCATGAGGCGCGAGTACCAAGGCGCCGAAAACCTGCCCAAACGGGGCGGTTTTATCGCGGTATCCAACCATGTCACAGAGCTCGATTCGGTAACTTTCGGGCATTTCTTACTCGCGAATCACGTTTCGGTGCGGATTATGGTGAAAGAAACGATGATGCACTGGCCGGTGGTCGGGTTTTGCGCCAAGCATTCCCGCATGATTCCAGTGTTTCGGGAATCCGCCCAAGCCAAGGACTCCCTGATTGCTGCCCGCGCGGCGCTGCAGGTTGGCGAGGTCGTGGGGATGTTCCCAGAGGGTACCTTGACGCGCGATCCCGGATTATGGCCAATGAAACCGCGCACCGGGGCGGCTCGGCTCGCTTTGGAGACGCGCGTGCCGGTGATTCCGGTGGCTCAGTGGGGGGCGCATCGCACCCTGGAACCCTATGGCAAGTGGCGTTTCCCGCCGCGCGGCCGGGTGCGGGTCATCGCGGGGCCGCCGGTCGACTTGGCTGATCTTTACGGTAGGTTTGACGATCATGAGGCGATAATCGAAGCGGCCGGCCGCATTTCCCAGGCTCTGACTGGCCTGATTGCGCAAATGCGTCCTGGGGAAACCCCACCGGAAAAACTGTGGGATATGAAACGCGACGGCGACCGGTATCATCGCGACAGGCACCGGAAGAGTGCGGGTTGCGGAAACCCGAACGGGGGGAAAAAAGAACAACGCCCGGATGCCGGGCAAGCCCCTCATGAACCCGCCAAACCCCCGGCGGAAGAATAACCGGGGGAAACATGTTTCGTAAGGCACGCCGCGACGGCTTCGAATCCGAGATTTGGGACACGAAAACCAAGAAAACCATGATTGTCACTTTTGTGTTCTTTGCCACTGGGATGCTGCTGGCCTGGCAGTTCGGCCAGATTCACGGCGAGGCTGGCGAACGACCCGCCGATGTGGGGGCACGCGAGACCCAGTTTTGGAACCGAATCCAGTATTTGAACCCCGGGTATCCGGTGGATTTGCGCGCGGATGCCACCGAGATGGGCTGGCGGGTGTGTACGAAACTCGAAGCCGGGTGGTCGCCAACCCGCGTCCTGTCGTTTATTTCCCAGACAAACGAGAGCGCCGCCTCGAAGCTGCCCACACCGGCATCCCAGGTGCTGTTCTGGGTGGGTTTAGAGCAAAGCGCGGTGCTGTCGCTGTGCCCCGACCAGGCCGGGAAACTCGAAGGTTGGATGGAAAATCTGGAGCCGAAGCCTCCGGCTATTCCGGAAGAGGCATGAAACCAGGACAGGGGTGTGGATTTGAGCTTTGTTATTCAAGGCTAGGGTGGTGACAGCAAATCGTTACCATCGCTTAATCGCCTCTGCCGTTAAGCGCGGTGTCGTCAAGGCTGTGCCCTGGCGCCGCACCGCTCCAGGGCTGGTAACATAACTTCTATGACACAAAACGCGAAAACCCGGGTAGCGGTGATTTTTGGGGGATCTTCTGGGGAACATTCCATATCTTGCGCCACCGCCGCCGGTGTGTTGGAACATATTGACCGTAACCGCTTTGAGCCCGTGCCGATTGGGATTACCCGGGGTGGGGCGTGGGTGTTGATGCCTGACGAGGTCGAGGCCTTGCGACTCCAAGATGGTCAGGGTGCTGAAGTGACAGACAACGGCACCTTCGTGGCCTTGGTGCCGCAAAACCAGCACCTGTTTTTTTGGGATACTCGCGTCGCGGATTCCCCGATTCGGGATTTGGGTCGTATCGATGTGGTGATGCCCCTGTTGCACGGGCCTTACGGCGAGGACGGCACCATCCAGGGGTTGTGCGAGATGGTCGGGGTGCCCTATACGGGTTGTGGGGTGACCGCTTCGGCTCTGTGCATGGACAAGGGCTACACGAAACAGGTTTTGGAACGCGGCGGGATTCCGGTGGGCCGGTTCCATGTCATTACTGATTATGCGTGGCGTCACCGCGAGTCGGCGGTGCCCGCCGAGGTGTTGGATTTCGGTTTACCGGTGTTCGTGAAGCCCTCTCGGGCGGGGTCTTCATTAGGGGTGAGCCGAGTTGAAGCGTGGGAAGAATTCGAAGCGGCCGTCGTGGCAGCGCGCCGCCACGATCCGAAGGTAATTGTCGAGGCTGGGGTAGTGGGAGCCCGCGAAGTGGAATGCGCGGTGTTGGAAGGCCGGGACGGCGCTGCTCCGCGTACCGCGTTTCCCGGCGAAGTGGTGATGAAGCAAACCCCGGGAATGTATGATTTTGAAAGCAAGTATTTCGCCCAGGATGCGGTGAGCCTGTCGATTCCCGCCCAGATTCCCGAACTGGTCGCCAAGCGGATCTGTGACTATGCTCGCCAGGCTTTCGAGCTGGTCAGCGGCGAGGGTTTGGCGCGGGTGGATTTCTTTTATGTCGAGGAAACCGGGCGTTTGATTTTGAACGAGATTAACACCATGCCTGGGATGACGCCCTTTTCTCTGTTCCCGGGGATGTGGGAGCACATGGGGATGCCTTATCAAGATTTGGTGACGGAACTGATAGAAATCGCCCTGTCGCATCCGCAAGGGTTACGGTAGGATTATTTGAACTTGAACTTGGACTTGGACTGAAAGGGCGAAGATGTCAGACGATAAACTGATTTTGGTAATGAGTACCGACACTCCCAAAGGGCTGTCCGGGGACGAAGACCTGTGTGAGGCCTTGCGGGAGCACGACATCGAACCGGTGTTGCGTAATTGGGACGACCCGAGCGTGGACTGGTCCGAGGGTCGTTTCGCGGTGTTGCGTTCCACCCCGAATTATGCTCACCACCGTGAGGAGTTTTTGCGGTGGGCGCGTAGCGTGCCGAAACTGTTGAATTCCCCCGATATTTTGGAGTGGAACACGGATAAGCACTATCTGCGAGAACTAGCCAAGCGGGGGATGCCGATTATTCCCACTATCTGGCTGGAGCCAGACGCGAACCTGACAAAGCATCAGGTTCATACCCGATTTCCTTCCCACGGGGATTTTGTGGTGAAGCCTACGATTTCTTCGGGGGGGCGCGGCGTGGGTCGCTATACGGCGACTTCAGCGGTTTCCCGGATGGAGGCGATTCATCATGCTATGGATTTGTTGTCCCAAGGTTCCGGGGTGATGATTCAGCGTTACCTGTCCCAGGTGGAAACCCACGGTGAGGTTTCGGTGGTGTACTTTAATGGTGTGATTTCGCACACTGTCCAAAAGAGCGCGATGTTGCATGCGGCCAGTGACGAGCCAGAACCAGAGGAAATTGTTACCGCGCGGTATTCTTCCCAAGAGGAATGGGGTTGGGGTGAAGAGGTGCGTCGTTATGTCCACGACCAGATTAAACGCACCACCAAGCACGACACCCAGGTGTTGTATAACCGTATTGACTTGGTGCCGGACGGTAAGGGCTCGTACTATGTGATGGAGATTGGCCTGGTAGAGGGCAATATTTACTTGGATTCCGCCCGTGAAGCCGTCGAGCACTTCGCCGACGCTATCGCCCAGCGGTTCTATTGGTAAAAGGGGTGACTATTGGATTGCTCGCTCAATAGGCTGGCGGTATATAGCTGTATTTTGAGAGGAGTATAAAATGTCCTTTCCCCCCCGCAGGTTTGCATAATCCCTTGGGACAGGGGTATCCCCAGAATTCGCCGAGGTTTTGAAAACGCAAGAAAGCCATAGAAGCGGCTACCAGCGTAGTTGCAAGTTCGACATGAAGCCTTTGCAATCAGACAAACTGCCGTTCTTGGCGATTTCAGCGGTTCAAGAGGGCGGCGGCTGGTACGTTTCTTTACGGGCTACCCTGAACAACTGGGTGAGCCTGGCGCTGGATGAGGAAAACCGCGACACTGTGGAAACCTGGTCTAAATCCCAGGACAACGCTTGTGACGATTCCTATTAAACCCGAAAAACCGGAACGAGGGCATCCGGGTAACCAACCGGCCGGATGAAACGTTTTGGGTCGCCCCAGATGGGGCGACCCAAAACTTCGGTTAAACAATATTCAAAAAGTCTTACTTCACGTCCTTGTCCACCCAGTCGAAGGTTCGGCTGACGGCTTTCTTCCACAGACGCAAGTTGCGGTCGCGTTCCTCGGCGGGCATCTGGGGACTCCAGCGTTGCTGCTCCTGCCAGTTATTGATGACATCCTGGGTGCCAGACCAGTATCCCACCGCAATACCTGCCGCGTAAGCCGCGCCCAGTGCCGTGGTTTCCGCTACCTGTGGCAACACCACGGGTACGCCTAGCATATCGGACTGGAACTGCATCAGGATATCGCTCTTAGTCATGCCGCCATCCACGCGCAGCTCGCCCAACTTTACCCCGGAGTCAGCCTCCATCGCGTCCAAAACCTCGCGGGTCTGGTAGGCGGTGGCCTCCAGCGTGGCACGAGCCAAGTGACCCTTGGTGTTGTAGCGAGTCATACCAACAATCGCACCCCGGGCATCACCTCGCCAATAGGGGGCAAACAAACCGGAGAATGCGGGCACAAAGTAGACCCCACCGTTATCCTGGACGGATTCCGCAAGCGTGTCGCATTCGGGGGCGCTGTCGATAATCTTCAGGTTGTCGCGCAGCCATTGCACCAAGGAACCGGTCACCGCGATGGAACCCTCCAAAGCATAGACCGGAGCCTCGTCGCCTATCTTATAACAGACAGTGGTAATCATTCCATTCTCGGAAGGTTGCGGCTTGGTGCCAGTGTTCATCAACATGAAGCAACCCGTGCCGTAGGTGTTCTTGGCCATGCCCGGTTCGAAACAGGCCTGGCCGAAGGTCGCGGCCTGCTGGTCACCTAGGTCGCCGGCAAGCTTTACTCCCGCCAGCAAACCATCTTGGCGGCATTCGCCGTAAACCTCGGAGGAAGAACGAATCTCGGGCAACATCGACATGGGAATGCCGGCCTCTTGGCAGATGTCTTCACGCCACTTGAGAGTATGCAAATCCATCAGCATGGTACGCGAGGCATTGGTCACATCGGTGATGTGAATTCCGCCGTTTACCCCGCCGGTCAGATTCCAAATCACCCAGGTGTCGGGGTTGCCAAATAGCAAGTCCCCGCGCTCGGCGCGCTCCCGAACCCCAGGAACATTTTCCAAAATCCACATCAATTTGGTGATAGAGGCGTAAGTCGACAGGGTTTCACCCACGATAGAACGCCACCGATCTGGACCACCATTCGCAGCCAGACGATCCACCAAGTCTTGAGACCGGGTATCCTGCCATACAATCGCATTGTAAACTGGCTGACCGGTGTATTTATCCCATACAATAGTGGTTTCACGCTGGTTGGTAATACCCACCGCCGCGATATCGTGGTGGTTTACCTCGTGTCCGGTTTTAGTGGTGGCATTGGCCAATGCCAAGCCCAAGACCTCACGGACATTGAGCCAAATTTCCATGGGATTGTGTTCTACCCAACCAGGGTGCGGGAAAATCTGTTCGTGTTCCTTTTGCCCTACGGATTCCACGCAACCACTGTGGTCAAAAATAATAGCGCGGGAAGATGTTGTGCCCTGGTCGATAGCGAGAACATATGTTTTATGAGTCATCTTTGACGTCCTTTTCATGAATCGGATAGTTGGAGCGTATTCAATTGTAGCGAGGATTAATCCCCGTAAACTTTGGGGGTTTCGGGGTGCCTCACGTGAGGCGATATTGGCACCCCGAAACCAGGTTACTTCAAATAATGCTTAAGAGGGGAATGGAGGCATCATATCCATAATGCCAAACTTGCCGAAAACCAGGCCAGCGAGGATACCGCCAATGGTCGGCCCTACCACCGGAACCCAAGAGTAAGCCCAATCCGAGCCGCCCTTGTTCTTGATAGGCAAAATCGCGTGAGCCACACGCGGACCCAGGTCACGAGCCTGGTTGATGGCGTATCCGGTCGGACCACCGAGAGAAGCACCGATAGCCACGATAACCAGAGCCACCGCGAGCGGCCCCACCGCTGTTTTGGTGCCACCACTAATCAGCACCCAAGCCACCAGGACGAAAGTAGCAATCGCCTCGGTGACCAGGTTCCAACCGTAGGAACGAATCTCAGGGCCAGTCGAGAAGGTACCCAGGATTTCGGCGGGATTCTCGTGCTCGTCGTAGTGCTTCTTGTAAACCAACCAAGCCAGGATAGCGCCGACAAACGCGCCCAAGAACTGCGCCACAATGTAGGTGCAGATGGTAGCGGCGTTAACCGGCACACCGGGCACAAACTCGGTCTTACCGGCAGCCCATAAGCCTAAGGTTACGGCCGGGTTCAAGTGTCCGCCGGTACCATACGCGACGTAAACACCGATGAACACGGCCAAACCCCATCCAAAGTTAATCATCAACCAGCCGGTACCTTTACCTTTTGATTTAGCCAACAGGTTCGTGGCGACAACGCCAACCCCCAGAAGGATCAGGAACGCGGTTCCCAAAAATTCAGAGAGAAAAATCTGTCCTAAAGACATATCTTGCCTTTCTCTAGTGCTTGTAATTAATCCGAAAACCGCGAGGTCTTTCTCGCTGTTTTCTAAGTAAATTTAGTCAGCCTGGAACGTTTTTATGCTGACTAGAGTATTACCTCCCCTCTGTTGAAAGACCTAAAGCCTTACAAAGCAATTCTACCGGGTGAATTACCTCCGCGCCGGTACCTTTACGAATTTGCCACCGGCAAGTTTCAGTTTCGCATAAAGCCAGCTCCGGATTGGTAGCGCGAATCTTATTAAACAGGGGCTTCCCAATAGCCTGGGCAACCTTAAATTTCTCTTTCTTTAGCCCGTAAGTCCCCCCAATACCGCAACAGGGTTCGCCGGATTCCACGACTTTCACGCCGGGTATTGCCTCTAAAAGACGAATTGCGGGTTTCCCGATACCCTGGGATTTCACTTGGCAAGGTTGGTGATAGATAACCTCTAAGTCCATGGGGCGCAATTCCTCAACCGGGAATTCGCCTTCATCCAACAACTCGGCCAGGAACTCGCTGGTCTCGACCACCCGGGAACCCACGTCACGCAGCTCGGCGGCATCAACGCCCATAATCTCATGCGCCTCATGACGCAGCATCCCCGCACAAGACCCGGAGGAAGAAATAATCGTCAAATTATCCCCCGCCGCCCGCAAGTCGCGGCAGAGCTTCAACACCGACTTGCTGGCGGTATCGAACAGCCCATTGGACTGGGAAGCCAAGCCGCAACACCCCTGTTTCGGCACTAAAATCCGGTAACCCAGATGCTCTAAAACCCGCACGGTGGCAATCGAAGTGGAAACTTCGAAATACCCGCCGGCGCAACCGTGGAAGAACACCAGAGTGCCGCGAGCCCCCGTGGTTTGGGGGGTATGGTGCTTCCACCAGTGCATAAACGAGTGGAACTGCGCCTTGGGGGTGGGAGCCTCGGCGTGAACCCCAATCACGACTTCGACCAGTTTACGCAGCCATTTGACATCCAAAGCCCAGTTCGCAATCGGCGCGAAAGGCGTCAACAGTTTGCCTTCCAGTTCTGTCTGGGTAATCAACCGGTCACGCAACGGCATATGTCCAGCCTTCATCACCGCCCGCGCTTGGGCGTTTATCTCGGCTATTTTGACGCCCTGCGGACAAGATGTAGAACAAATCGAACACCCAGAACAGTAATCCAAGGAATGATCCACCGAATAGCCCCCGCGATAACGTTCGGCTTGCGGGCCGACGTATTTCGGCCCGGGGAACTTTTCGGTGACCCGCAACACGGGGCACTGGGTTTCACAAATCGTGCATTTCACACACTGATCCAAGGTGGCACGAGTAAAAGATGCCCGCGCGACCTCCAGGGCGGAACCCGGCTTAATCTTGACAGGTTTAGTGGCAACGCTGCTCATTTTAATTCTCCTTTACCCGCATTGATGGCTTCGCAAGCCTTGAACATCGACCCTAAAGCCAGGCCTTCCCCTGAAATCTCGCTGGCCGGGTTGGTGCCGCCCAAGGCCTCGCCAATCACATAGAGATTTTCAAAGGCTAGCGCGTCGAATTCGCTGCCTTCAGTAGCGGGACGCAACGCCTGCATTTTCTCGTTGACCATGATTCCCGACGACAAAAGCTGCTCCACCAGGGTTTTCTGGCGGGTGTCAATGGAGTGAATCCCCGTTTTTTCGGCCGCCGGTGGGGTGAAAAGCGGTAATTCAAATATCGCCTCATGAAGTGCCATATACGAATCGCGCGTCAGATTACCCGAAGCGAACCCGCCCGCCGCATCCACCACGGCATCCACCTTGATACTGTCGCTGCCCCCGGCGCGCGCCACCGTCACAGCGGTAATCACCCCATCCGCGCTGGTCACACCGGTAACCGTGGCGTTGTTGCGCATATCTACGCGCGCCTCGGTCAGTAAATCCACCAGCGCGTCATTCAGCCGTCGCCCCGCCACGCACGGTGGGGGAGTGGGAACCTCGGCCACCGGGTGGTTCACTTGGGCGGCAAAATTCCGGAAAGTTTCGGGTTTAAGCCCCACCACTGCCGGCACTAAAACGGTTTCCCCGGGCTGAGCCGCCGCGTTAATCTGTTGCGCGAACCGTTTCATGAGTTGCAAGTCGCTGTCCAGGGCACGCGCGTAATCCGTGCCTTTCACATCCGCTAAACCCCGGGCATCCAAAGATATCTCGATGGCTCGCGCGGAAACCTGGACGCGCTCGGAGCGCGCCAGGTTATCCGCAATCAACGCCGCTGGGAAATCCTTAAACTGGGCAATGCCCACCACCACCAGCTTCATGCCGTCTTGCAATACGGCATTGCGGCAGGTCAGCGGCTGAATGTAGCTTGGTCGCACCGCCCCAACCGCCGTGGGGAGCCAGGAATTCTGGGATTGTCCCACCGAGGTGACCTCGGGGTAAAGTGCCGGGACACGGCGCACTAACCAATCCACAGCTCGGGCGACGGATTCAACCCCGATACGTCGATAGGGATGCCAATCCGGCAGTTGCTCCAGTGCGGCGAAAGGCGCGGCGACTGGATCTTTGCCGATATACCCCAGCACATCCAGTGTCCCGGGGCTAAGCGGCAAACCACCAATCCCCTTGGAAATTAAGGTGACCCGGTTGTCGGTTTCCGCCAGTCGCAGCGCGGCACTCAGCCCGGCCAGACCAGCACCAATAACTAGCACATGGGGTTTGCGAGCCATCACGCGACCTCCCGTCCTTTTTCGTGGGGGTCGCCGTGGGGGCGACGACCCAGCAGGCTGGCAGGCAGCAGTGGGCAGTCTTCCGCTTTGGCGTCCGTGGGCACCCCGTGAATCAAAGCCATATCCCCGGTAGTCAGTTTCGCGTTGCTGCTGGGCGACGGCAAGCGGTTCAAATCCAGGTTGGATTCCAGCATCCAGGACTGCAGGGCAATCTCTGTCAAGGTCGAGCCATAGAGAATCGGGGCGATACCCTGCATCCGGTTGGCGTAAAACAAACGCAGCATGGTGGTCGTCACATCGGCCGCCACCGCAGGCTCCTCTGCAGGCAGGTGTTTGCGCCGCGACTCATGAGCGATACCCGCAGAACGCAACCCGCAGAAGGTACCCTGGCACGGTCCCATTCCCACCCGTAACTGGCGGCGCATATCGTCAAAGTTGGACTTTGGAACCCGCTCGAACTGCCGTGCAATCGTGTCGCGGGTCACCAACTCGCATTCGCAGATAATCTGAGTGGTGGCCAGTTCTTTTTCGACCTCGGCCAAACGATTCGAAACGTATTCGTGGTGCCCGGAGCGCGCTGATGGCACGGCTTCCTCGGCGGTGCGACACGGACGGCTTTCCCCCAAGTGCTCGCACATCACATCCACGACTTCCTGTGCCATCAGGCGATATGTCGTGAACTTGCCGCCAGCCACGGTCAGTAACCCTTTGATACCGTCACGCTCGCCATGGTCAATAATCGCCATGCCGCGCGACATATGACGGGTATCGGTGGCCTTGACTCGCGAATCCTTGAGCAAAGGGCGCGCGCCGGACCAAATGTGTACCGCGCGTGCCTTACGGAAACCGGGAATCAAATCTTCGCCCTTGTCCAACATTTTCTGGACTTCGTGGGGTTTGATGCTTAAGAAATCCGGGTGTTGCTCGGCCTGGTCGGTGGTGCCTATCACACAAATCGTGTGCCCCGGCACGATAATGTCGCCGTCGGCGGGAACACACAGCCGGTTCACCACGTGGTTGACCAGGCGGTGGTTCATCCCAATCATAATGCCACGCCCTGGCACTACGTCGACTCCCGGCGCTCCGGCCATCTGGGCGATACTGCCCGCCCACGGACCGCCGGCATTGACGATATAGCGGCAATCAATACTGACTTGGTCGTTGGTTTTTTGGTCGACGGCCTTGACCTGGGCGACCGCGCCGTTTCGTACCACAATCTCGGTGGCCAGGTGATAGGGCAGAATTTTCGCGCCGTACTCTCGCCCGGATTCCAGCGCGCCCCACACCAGGCGCCAACCGTCCACACAGCCGTCTTCGACACGGAACACGCGTTTCACGCGCGGGTTCAGGCGAGGTTCTAACCGCAGGGCTTCTTTGATGGTAATCTCTTCGGCGGGAACCTTGGTTTTGATGGCGCCGTCGCGGAACTTGTCACCGAAGTCGTCGGGATCGCCTGGTGGCATCGCGAACAGGCCGCCGGTTTCCTCGATGGCGTCCGCGTTGATGCGGCGGACGATGGCGTTTTCTTCGGCGCATTGCGTGGCGGAGTGTGGATCGGACACTACGTAGCGCCCCCCGGAGTGTAGCAGTCCGTGGAAACGTGAAGAGGTACCCTGGGCTATATCGGCGCGTTCCAGCAGTACTGCGGAAAAACCGCGCATCGCGGCATCCCGCAGTACGCCGGCTCCAGTCGCACCCCCACCGATAACTACCACATCTGCACTAAGTTGTTTCATCTTAATTTCCCCCTTCATTGGAGGCTGTCGCCGCAGCTGCGACGGTGACAACATGAGCGTGCTTCATGTTTAAGAATGGTACCCGATGCTTGGACTGATGTAGGACAAATCCCCGGAGGTAAGCGGTAAAATTGGCAAGTGTGCAAAAAGTTTCAGTTATAATGAAATTAATTTCACGGTTCATGAGGTGCC
This sequence comes from Mobiluncus mulieris ATCC 35243, assembly GCF_000160615.1. Taxonomy (GTDB): domain Bacteria; phylum Actinomycetota; class Actinomycetes; order Actinomycetales; family Actinomycetaceae; genus Mobiluncus; species Mobiluncus mulieris. The sequence continues at coordinate 302,962 of NZ_GG668518.1, forward strand.
ATCCGGGGACAATAGCGAGGATTCCCGAATGGCACCTCATGAAAAAAAGAAAAAACGAGAGGAGGGGACGTGAATACCCGCGAAGAACTGGCCTATCGAGCCGCGTTGATGTACTACGCACAAAACGAAACCATGGAATCCATCGCGCGACAACTGAAAGTGTCGCGATCCACCGTGTCCCGGCTGATTCAAGTGGCGCGAACCGAGGGATACATCAAATTTTCCTTCAACCCGCCACGCGGAGCCTCGCCCGGGCTACTGTCCGAGATATCCAGGCATTTCGGCGTGGAAACCTGGATGGTTCCCGTCCCGGCACGAGTCAGCGCGCGGCAACGACTGAAACTGGTGGCGGAAGTCGCCGGATCTATGATTTCCGGGATGGTACACCCGGGCGTAACCATCGGTATCGCCTGGGGAAACACCCTGTCGGCCGTGTCGGAACACCTGATAGACAACCACGTGGAGGGCGCGCGAATCGTGCAACTAAACGGGGCGGCATCTATGAGCTCCACCGGAATCTTTTACGCCGGGGGAATCATGGAGGCCTTCGGGAGAGCCTATCGTGCCCAGGTGCAATACTTTCCGGTGCCGGCGTTCTTTGACTATGTGGAAACCAAGACAATGCTGTGGCGCGAACGCTCGGTGCGTCGTGTGCTCGAGATGCAAAGCCAGATAGACATCGCGGTTTTCGGGGTCGGCAGTTTGAGCGGTAAACCCCTGTCCATGGTATATGCCGGGGGATATTTGATTCCGGAAGAGATGGAACGCCTGAAAGCGGCGGGTGTCGTCGGTGACGTGTGTACCGTGTTGTTGCGAGCCGACGGAACCTGGGAAGATTTAGAGATAAACCAGAGGTCATCCGGGCCAACTCCGACGGATTTACAGCGGATTGACCGGCGGATTTGCGTGGTTTCCGGGGCGGACAAGGCGGTGCCGCTGCTGGCGGCGCTGCGAGCCGGGGTGGTGACCGATTTGGTTATTGACGAGGAATGCGCGGTGCGGTTGATGCGGCTTAGGGGGTAGCCTGGGTGAAATGGCGCGCCGGGTTCCCTGTGCAGTTTCGTGCTGTTGATTCCGCTTTCAGCCACACTACGCAACTCGGAAGTATGCACAAAAAGGAGTTATTTTACTTACTCGGGAATTAAAGACTTGCTAAAATGAGCAATTTTGTGGCTAAAAGTAGTCTGACCTGGTGTTATAACAGATGAAATTTCGCTCGAAATTAACGTGATATGATGATAGCTGTGACACCACAGCGGCAAACCCGTACCGTAAACGCTGAAACTAAAGGAGCAAAGATGCGAGTCAAATCAAAATTTACGGCAATTGTTGCCGTATTGTCGGCTCTTAATCCTACAAAACCCCTGACCAGCACAAACACCCAGAAAAGCCCCATATGTTACAAATACGTACAATTCGGGTTGATATCAAGAAAAATCTACGATACAATAACACGGTAACTACTGCTACTGTTCACAAAGGAGTGTATCGTGTATAGGAAATTGAATATAGCTGTCTTGGTGTCGGCGCTCGTGGCTGCAGTGGCGGCTTCCGTTCCGTCCGTTGCATTTGCTAAGGAACAGTCGCCTCCTACCGCCCAGGAACAGGCATTCTATCGCCAGGCGTTCGGACATGAATTCTCGACCGAGGAACACGCGGAATACCTAGAGCTGTTTGGTTCTGTTCCCACCAGTGAGGAAGTAGCGCAATATATCCAATCTTCTGAAGAAGAACAGAAACAGCTAAGTCGAGTGACCGGGTTACGAGCGACCGGTGCAGACACCTCAATGAGTAGTTCGTGGTCAAGTAATCTTTTTTCATACGGCAGGTGGATAAGTAGAGATGTCTGGTCTCTTTCTTTGATGCCGAACCAGACGATTATCCCCGAGGTTTCCATAAGGTACTCTACGGAAGGTTGGCAACAAGTGTACAATCGTTTTCATGGCGATAGGCACTGGCTAGCTTACAGAGGGCACGGAGCCGATGAAAGCATGCAAAAACAGTACCACTGCCACGTCGGCTACGGCTCAATAAAGACGCCATGGAATCTTGAGCCGTCAAAACGTCCGGGTGCAATCAACAGTATTACTTGTAACTAGCTGGTAAATGATTTTGGAGAATGCGAGGTAACCATGGAAGTGCTGATAGTAGTGACTGCTTCGAGTATCGGGCTGATTGGCTTGCTGCTTTCAATTTTTGTATGGAAGTTTGTTCCCGATATGGGAACGAGGAGATTGCCAAAAGTAGCGATTGTTTTGGCTTTTCTTTTGGCCTTGGGTTCGATGTACTTGCCTGAATTTATGTACCTAAAATTTGGTGGAGCTTTCGACCCGGATGTGCGAGATTTCTTGGATGTGTCTTTCCTGCCTATCTTCAAAGGATACGCAGTGATACTCGCTGTCGTAACTCTTGCCGGGCTGGTGTGGGGATACTACAGGTCCGGCAAGAAGCAAACTTTAGCGAGTTAGTAGTTTCACGGATCAAGCTTTTTATCCCTAGGATTTCGTGGCAAATTCAGGGATATTTAGAGGTGTTTGAATGGTGTTGTGCCTGGTGTGGCGGGTTATTCCTGGTTTTGTCGAACTGCTACGAGTAACTGGAGAGTTCTCGACCCCAGGTTCGGATGGATTTGTGGTAAAATTAAATGCTTTCCCGGAGCGATTTAGTTTCGGGGTGTTTTGGTAACTGAATATTTGGGGATGATCGGTTTCGACGGTCGGTGATGTCCTGAGAGAAGCGGGTCGAGGAGGTATCCTCAGCTCGGAAACGCTGGATACGAAACAATAAGTGCTGAACGTAACAGTACTGAATCCCTCGCCTTGGCTGCTTAACCCAAGGGAGCTTGATTCCGTCAGTCCGCAGTTGCTCTAGCTGCGGGGGCTGGCGTCGTTTTTAGAGCCACTGGAACCACCCGGGTTACTTGGGCGGGTTCGAGATTTTAGGTAACTTTAGCCGGTGACAGCCCTGTCTGTGGGTGGCCACCGGCCGAGAATCTAAAGCAGACTGCACCCGGAGAAGAAGCAGGCTTGGTCGATCGGACGGGGGTTCAATTCCCCCCATCTCCACTACGAGCACACTGAATTGATACCTTTGCGCAAAACTAGGGTTTTGCGCAGAGGTGCGCGCAAAATTTGAAAACGCGCGCAAAATATAAAAGTCCTGCTCACAGGCATAAAAATAGAGCTGACTACTTCAACGGTGGTCAGCCCTATTTCGCTTTGCGCGGGGTGCTAAAGTTTATGGCTCCAGTATCCGGTGAGCGCGAATGCGGCGATGAGTTGGAATGCTGCTGCGCTTTGGAGGGCAATGAATGCCGTAATGCTGAATGCGCCCATGATAAGTGACGCGCCAACGAGCACCATGGAGAGCACAGTGATGACGGGTCTTCCAGATTTCATGCGAATCGCCGCTTCTCGCTCGTCATTTTCACGAATGTAGGCGGCCTGCAATATTTCGTCATTGCGCATTTTTCCAAGATTCACGCCCATGTATCCCACACAGATAAGTTCAAAAATGATTCCGGCGACGGTGATGATGTTGAAGATTGGTGTTCCTGGCACATTTGCGCGCAGGAAGACGTTCCCTAGGGCACTAAAAGCGAGACCGAGAATAACGAAGATCAGTGCCAGGGCCTGACGTTTCTTCAGTTCGTTGCGGTATTGCTCGAGTTCGTTCATTTTGATTCCTCCAGGTTTGTAAAGTCGAAGACGTCCTCAATGGTGCGGCCAAAGTAGTGGGCAATTTTGTACGCCAAGGGTAGAGAAGCCACGTACTTTCCGGTCTCAATCGAGGTGATTGTTTGCCGGGTGACACCAACGGCAGTTCCGAGCTCTTCTTGTGAGAGCTTTCGTTCTTTTCGTAGTTGTGGGATTTTTGTGTGCATTCCGTTCCTTTGTGCAAAGCGTCCTTTACATAAAAAGACTAGCTAACTTTGCATTAAATGACAAGCTCGCTTTGCGTTCAGTGCTGCAATGGTAATTTCGTACCGTCAGCAAAGATTACGCTCGCCTCGCCTGATGGTGTGATCTGGATGCGTTGGCAAAGAGCATGCAGGGTTGCTCGGTCAAAGTCTTGGCTGAGGGTGGCGTTTTGGAGGGTTTTCTTGAACCTGGTCAGTTTGGCTTTGATGCCGTGGCGGCGCACGATTTTGCTTGCTCAGGGTTGATTACGGGCTCGCCGTCTGGGCCGCGATTGTATCCGAGGAAGTTACCGTAGGGCATATAAACTTTGCCGTCTTGGAAGCGCTTCCTGTAACCCCACGTGACGTTCTCGGAGATAAATCTGGATTCTTCTTGGGCGAGGGAGCTCATGATGGTGATGAGGAGTTCGCCTGGTCAGCATCATCGGTGGAGACGCGAGCATAGCCAGCCACGCAGATTGTTACGCCGAGATAGCCGTGATAGTTGCTGATCAATTTTGGGTGCGAGTTTGCCGACCAGGGTCCCATCACTTAAAACAACCTTGATATCCAAACCCTTAAGAATCCGGGCAGCTGTAGCATCTGCTACCCCTTGAACATCAACGCTGCCAGTATTAGTTTCCTTTTCAGTTTGCGATGTGTGGGTAACTAGGGCAGGGGTCAGATCAGCGTTTGGCAATGACAAATCCTTACTGACCTTGATAGGTACGTTAACCCCGTTAGTTAACTCGCCCATAGCGTCCATGGTGTCTTTTGCCATGTTCGCTGCCGCATCTGCAGCCTTATGGCCTCGTGAGGTTATTGCTCCGGCTAAACCAGTAACTAGCATGTCGCCAACCCACGCCATTTGTTTAGAAGGAGAATGGATGGAGGCTGTTATGGAAGAGGTAACTACCAGGCGATAAGTACCCCGTTGGCGTCCAGTCTCGCACCAGTTAAGGCAGCTGCAGCCTCTGCCCCGAGATCATCAACCCCAAGAGTGAGCGTTCCAGATTTGAATTCCTTGACAATCTCGGATGCCCCGTCATCGGCATACAAAATTGCCTCAGCTACCTCCACAGATAATTCTGCAGATATTGCTTTAGCGAGCGGTTTAGGAACGGCATAGGTTTCCTCACCGCTGGTGGGATCTTCGCTAATGCTCGCGTAGTAGAGCTTGTCTAAACCAATAGTTGCCATGATGTTTTCTTTCTGTTGGATCCTCGTATTGAGGTGTGGGCTATTTTTCGGTTATTCTTAGGGCTAGGTGCGTGTGAACGAGGGGCGTGGTTGTGATGGCGCGTGGTAAAGCGGTGGAGCTTTTTCTGGTCGATGGAACCCCTGGTGGTATGGCTACTGCGGGGATAGCGGATTGGACGGGTATTCTCACCTCTGCCCGCCGCGATCAGCTTTCCCAGCTTTATAACCGAGAGGAAGCCAATAGTGAAAGATTTCGTCGGCTTCTTTCTTCACGTTGATGTTCGTTGAAGAGGTAAGCCAGAAGTCGAGATGGAGGTTTCCTCTTCGTCCATACGCAATAGGGTGGGCTCAGTCTTCAATATAGGCTGCGGATTCCTGGGAGAAGCCTGTGTACTGTTAAGAGCGATAGCTAGTTCATTGGCAGTGCCGTATTTGACGTAGTCGTACCAGTTGTTTGGGATGCTCTGGATATAGTGGATCTTCTTGTATTTATTGGAAAATCGCAGGAAATAGAGGGAGAGGCTAAAAGGCTCTGCTCTTAGCTGGATGCCTTGCGATTTTGGGCAATATTTTATGCGTATTGATGATTTCTCTTGTTCGCGGGTTCGTTAGGCGTTTTCGCGAGGCAAGATCGCTATCTCTAAACCGGCGAGTACGACTTCTATGATGATTTCAAAGTATTCCTGACTCATGCGGTCTTCGTTTTTCGGGTTGGCTAGCGGAAATAAGTAGCCCTGGATGATGTCAGCCAGCGTTGTGGAGCAGGCAGCTAGGGGCTGAAGCCGGGTAATCATCTGACCTAGGTCGTGGCGCTGTTCCTGCTTGGTTGGGCTGCGCAAGTTGCGAGCAGTAATGCTCCACAGCATCGTGTTGATGATAATTGAGTATGCGATGTGAATGTACTTGCTAAAACCAGCGTCCCGTAGTTTTTCGTAAGCCACCTCCAAGATTGGTATAAACGCGGCGTCCATATGTCCATACATCAGTTTGTCGGTGACTCCGGGGAATTCAAGAAAGACGGGTCTGACATTTTCTGCTAGGGAGATGAACCAATCTTTCCATTCCAGCTGCTCGTCCGGTAGCTCGATGGTGCTAGTGATCTCGCCTATTACAGAAGCGGTAATGGTGTCACGGTTTTGGTAATGGTGGTAGATGACAGAGGGAACTACTCCCAGACGCTGCGCAAGGTCACGAATCGACCATTTTCTAGACCGCACTCTCGGGTCAGTTCCATTGTGGTGTACATGATTTTTTCCTGCGTCAGCCAGGCGCGTCTACCCGTGTTTACCCGCTTGTCTTTATTTCCCACGAAAACAGCATACCTTCAACCTTGACAATGCTAGAACATTGTTCTAGTATTGTTTCAGCTTGATTGGTAGCTCACTTTGGAAAGGATGTTTTAATGTGCGCCACTAATGAACGAAACGAGAAAGTCGAATCAAAAATAACGGGACTGTTTCCCCTGTTTTTGACGGTGTTGCTGGCGTATATGGGACAGATGATTCTTAATCCAATTTTGGCTCCGCTATCGCGCGAAATCGGGCTGAAGGAATGGCACATTGGCGCCACCATTTCGTTAGCAGCCATAATGTTTTCTCTTACCTCCACCAGGTGGGGACGGGTCTCATTGCGATGGGGATTTCGGCGTATCTTGCTTATTGGCATGCTTGCCGGAATCCTGGCTCTAGGCGGATTCGCTATGGTGGTGTGGCTAGGATTTAAGGGTCTGCTCACCGGCATAGCGTTGATTATAGGAGTAGTCATAACTAGGGGCGTGCTGTACGGCGGTGCCATCGCATCAGTTTCCCCAGCCGCGCAAACCTACGTTGTGACTCATACCTACAATGAGACGCAACGGGTAAAAGGTCTGGGAGTCTTGGGCGCTGCACAAGGATTCTCGTCTATTCTTGGAGCCTTATTGGGTGGCAGCCTTGCAGCTATAGGAGGTTTCATGATGCCCTTGCTGGTGATGCCTCTGGTCATGCTTTTAGGCGTTGCCGTTTTGCTGCTAACATTCAAACCCACAGGTGGCGAAGAAAAAGTCGCTCAACCGGCAAAAGTTTCCTATTTTGATTCAAGAGTATTCGTGTTCCTGGCTTGCGGTTTCCTAATGTTTACCGCTTTTTCTACCGTGGCTACACTTTTCGGCTTTTTACTGCAGGATGTTTTGAAGCTAGCGGCCGGCGCAACAGCAGGGCTCACCGCTTTGTGCATGTCAATAATGGGTGTGGTGATGATACTGGCGCAGGCCTTGGTGGCTCCAAGGTTAAACTGGGGTGCTAAAAAACTCTTTAGAAGAGGATTAATAATCGTTCTTCTCGGGTTACTGCTCTTGGTTTATCCACTAAATCTTGGACTGTTCATCGCGGCCAGCATCTTGACAGGCTTTGGTCTAGGCCTGGCGATGCCTGGCTACAACACGGCGCCTACTTTGCAAATGAAGCCCGAAGAGCAAGGTGGGCTGGCCGGGTTGATTAATGCTAACAATGGTGCGGCCTATGTAGTGGCGCCGATAGCCTCCACCGCACTTTACGGGCTCTCTCCGTGGCTACCAATGACATGTTGCACAGTCCTGATAGCTGCGGCAATTTTGCTGAGTTTTTACCATCCCGAGTTCCGCAAATAATCTCTTTATGATTAGAAGCAAAAACCATAAAAATCCCTTCAAAGCGGTGTTCACTTCAGCAGAACTATGATGTCTAGTCGCTACGAGACGGGCTATACAAAACCGAGTTGATTTACTCCCAGACCTGGCTCATGTACCGAAGTCGAATGGGCGACCCTGAACTGGGTGTACTGGTGGAATCACCAGCGTCTCTACGAATCGCTAGATTATTCCACTCCCGAGGAAGTGATAACCCAATATAATCAAACCCATGCTAAACAACTAGCACCCGCATAAGAAGCGGAACAAAACCTGGGACGCTTCAACCGGAATCACAGCGAAAAAATACGTCCGAATCCTACGACCTATCCAGGAGTAAACCATCCTCTACCAAGGCCACGAAATCCAATCCAGCGACTCCATCACCCCACAAGCCCAAAAAATCCTAGACAAGCTGGGCCACTAAAGTTACATGATTCAGGTCCAGAGGCTCAAATCGACGCTGTCAGAAGATGCAGCCGAGCAAGCTCTGAATCCCTACTTTAGCTTGATAACAAGGGAAAACAGGCATATTTTCTCAGTCTCCACAGCCCTCACCTTTGTATTAATACCAGCAATCCCGTAACTACGCATAGGCAATATAGCACAGTCCGCCCTTTGTGGCGGGCTGTTTTTGTTGGTATTGCAACTGCCATTGACAATAGAGCTATCCCATATTTATCCCATACCTGGGAGGAAGAAATGTCGCTAAGACGGCGTAGCCGTTAGAAAATGGCTATGGCTGGCCGGTTTAGGCGAAGCACCCGCGAACCCGGCTGGCGCCTCATGAAACCGCCTGTTGTAACCGATGCCGTAAAGCTATACACTTGGTGAATAGTTGCGGCTAGTCACTGAGTGTATAGGAGGCGTGGTGGAAACGAAATACGGTTTGTTGGGACTGTTGACGCGCGAGCCGAACTACGGCTATGAACTGAAAAAACTATACGACCACTATTTTGCTGGCGATAAGCCAATCCTGGCGGGACAGGTGTATTCCACCTTGGCGCGTTTGGCGCGGGATGCCAAGGTGATGGAAGTCGCCGACAGCGGAGCCCCAGCCGGACCCGCACGCACCCGCTATGCCGTCACTGCGGGTGGCGAAAAAGAACTGGTGGAATGGTTGCGCACGCCGCTGATTCCTTCCCCCACCCTACAATCCGAGTTGTATCTCAAGACGGTGCTGGCCCTGTTAATCAATGGGGATGCGGCTCTGTATCTGAAAGCCCAGCGCCAAGCCCATCAGCAGCGGATGCGCGAGCTTACGGCTCGTAAACAGCATGCCAGTCTGGCCGAGAAACTCCTGTTAGACCAGGCGATTTTTCACATTGACGCGGATTTGCGTTGGATTTCCTTGACGACCTCGCGTCTGGATGCGCTAAAGGAGCAACTGTGAACCCGCCGACAACCCCGATACTTTGCGCCCGTGAGCTAAAGAAAACCTACGGGCTTACCCCGGCACTGCGTGGCGTGTCCCTGGACGTAACGCGCGGTGAAATCTTGGCAATTATGGGGCCTTCGGGCTCCGGCAAGTCCACCTTGTTACACGCCTTGGCGGGAATCGAACTGCCAGATTCGGGCTCGGTGTCCTACAATGACCGTGAGCTCACCAGCTTGAGCGATGCGCAGCGCACGGTGTTGCGCCGCACGGATTTCGGTTTCGTATTCCAGTTTTCCCAACTGGTTCCCGAGCTGACAGCGGTGGATAACATCGCAGTGCCACTGCTTTTGAACGGGGTCGCGAAGAAAACCGCGTATGCCCAGGCTCACGAATGGTTGGCGACTGTAGGCCTGGAAGATCACGCGGATTCACTTCCCGGCGAGCTTTCAGGCGGGCAAGCCCAGCGAATCGCTATCGCCCGCGCCTTGGCACCGCGCCCCGCAGTGCTGTTCGCCGATGAACCCACCGGATCCTTGGATTCCCTGAATTCTGAGACGGTGATGACCTTGCTGGTGGATTTGGTGCGCGTGCGGGGGTTGACAGTGGTACTGGTGACTCATGAACCTACCGTTGCAGCCTATGCCGACCGTGAAATAATCGTGCGTGACGGCTTGGTGGAGGTATAGCCGTGTACCTCGCCTGGATGCTCACTTGCCGTTCGTTGCGTCAGTCCAAGAGTCGCTTGGCTTTGGTCAGTGCGGCAGTGGGATTTTGTGTGTGCCTGATACTGGTGTTCGCCGCGTTTTGGGGTGCTTTTGGCTCCACGACTGCAACGCGTTGGCAGGGAGCAATCGACAACGCGGACAAATCCCAAGCGACTAATGATGCCAAAGCTGGTGCCACAGATGCAGTGTTGATTAGCCTGGTTGACAACCCCTTCTTCGTTGTGGACGGTAAACAAATCCACGCGGCCTATGTGGACACTTCAGCAACCCAGCACGCGCCCGATTTGTTCGGGGTAAAGTGGCCTCAACCGGGGGAATACCTGATGTCGCTGGGCGTGCAAAGCCTGGTGGCCACGCACCCGGAAGCGGCGATTACCACCCGCTTCGGGCACGTCAACAAAGGATTGCTACCGTATCAGTTGACCAGTGGCCCGGATGACTTGCTGGTGTTTATCGGCAAGAATCTCGCTGGGGATAAAACCGCCGTGCACGTGGCAGACTTTGACACCCCGCAGCCGCCGGCCGGAAACAGCGCAGTGAACCAGGCCGTCTTGTCGATTGGCCTGGTGGTATTGCTGTTCCCGGTTTTGCTGCTGATTGCAATTTCTGCCGCCCTGGGCAGCGTCCAGCGGGAACAGCGCTATGCGGCTTTGCGCCTGGTGGGTGCTACGCGCCACCAGATTCTCCAGATTCTTGTGGCCGAAGCCCTGTTGGGGGCGGTACTGGGCTTTCTGCTTGGCTTGGGCGTGTTTAGCGCAATCCGGCCGTGGCTGGGAGCTGTTTCGCTGGCTGGCAGGCGCCTGTGGCTGTCTGACTTGACGGTCGCGCCTTGGCAGTGTGCGCTGGTTTTTGTGGCGACTATCATCATCACGGTTCTGGCTACTTCGCAGGGGATGCGCGGGGTAGTCGCCACGCCCCTGGGGGTGGTGCGCCACCAGCGTGTAACCAGAAAAATCGTGACCCGAAAAACCGGTGTGGTGCGCATCCTGGTGATGGCGGTGGCTATCGGCCTGGCTATCTATCTGGTGGTCAGCGTGAAACCGAACCGGGGGACACGCCTTGACGCCTATTGGCTGCTGGCTGATGTGGTTTTAATGATGATTGCTCTGATTTTGGTAAGTCCGCTGGTAATCCAGCTGTTGGCTTGGGTGGTTGCAAAACATTGCCGGCGGGCGCCGGAACTGATTAGTACGCGCTATGTGGCAGCCCATTCCCGCCAGATTTCACGTTCGGTTTCCGGCGTGATTCTGGCCTTGTTCGCGGGCACGTTCTTCCTGACCGCCACCTCCCAAACCGGAAAGGTCTTGGATGCCATCGATCACGAACACACCCCGCTGAAACAAGGCGCGGTAGCCATATCCGAGATTCCAGACCAATCCGCAGCCGTCCACCTGGCCGCGCAACTGCAAGCCCAATCCTACGTGGCTCAAGCCCAAGCCGTGCCTTTCGTAGGGGGAACCTGGAGTCTGGTGCCGTGTACGACTGCGAGCGCCTACGTTGCTACGCCTTGCAAATCCGGGTTACTGGGCGTCAACTTATGGGCACGTGCCGGCGAGGCCTCTCGGCTCATCCCCGCGAAAAACCGCGCGGATTTTGACACGTTGGTGAAACGCTACTACGTGCCCGAAACCAGGCATGATGCCTACACTGTGCTGGTCAGCCTACGCGACTCACGTGCCCTGGAACGCCTGCGTACCCTACTGGCCACCACGGACTTTATGCCGGAATTCTCCATGCCACTCATGAACGTGGCGACAGAAGTGAACGTCACCACGGACGTGGGGCTCATCAGTCTTATGACAACACTGGTGTGGATCGGCATGGGGCTGACGCTGCTGATTGCGGTGATTTCGATGCTGGTTTCCACCTATGCGGGACTGCTGGAGCGGCATCGCTCCCTGTTGACACTGCGGCTTTGCGGGATGAAAGTAAGCCAACTAGCCCGCATGATGCTGGTGGAGGCCATCGCGCCGCTGGGAGCAATCGCGCTGCTTTCTGCCAGTCTGGGTTTCGGCCTGGGATGGATGATGATGCACATCTTTTCGGTCAGGCTCGAAGCGAGCTTCACTCCCGCTATTTTCCTGGCGCTGTTGGTGGCGCTGATTCTGGCTGGTTTGGCCATGCTCCTGTTGGTGCCAGCCCTGCGTCGCAGCAGCGAACCGGTCAACAATCGCAGTGAATAGAACGTGAATAGAACTTGAATAGAACAAAAGAAGGTGTTTTGATGAAGGGCAGACGCAAAAAGATGACCGCAGTGTTCGCGGTGGTTGTGATTGCCTTTTTTGCCTGGGTGGTCGCTACGCCAGCGGGGCGGGGCGTAATCCGGGTCTGGATATACCCCAAACCGACAACCGTGGGGATTGACGGTACGCCTTATACCGGGAAAGGCTATGTTGTTATCGACGAGGCCTCGCAGCAGCGAATCGCGGCGGCCGGGGAAAACACTGAAATCACGCCGGCCAGCCTGGCAAAGCTGTTTGTGGCGGAATATGCCCTGGCTGTCGCCGACCCGAACGATGAAGTGTCCGTCAGCCGCGAAGCCCTGACGAAAGCGAAACCGGGATCCTCGCTCGCGGGGATTGTTCCCGGAACCTACCGGCTGCAAGATCTGCTAGCTGCGATGTTGGTACCTTCCGGCAATGACGCGGCTTATGCCGTGGCGGAGTTTTGCGGCGGGAAAACGCATCCGGGAACCGCCGGGACAGACCAGCGGATTGACCTGTTTATGACTGATTTGGCTGAATACCTGAAAAAACAGGGCTGGTCGCATACCCGGATTAATGACCCCAGTGGCTATGACCCCAGGGCGGTGAGTACGCCAAGTGAGATCGCGGCAGTAAGCGAAAAACTCCTTTCACGCCAGTGGATTCGCGACATCGTCAAGTCGCAGCGCTATGCAATCGCCCCGCTATCAGGCCAGCACCTCATGATGGTGAACACCAACCAAATGCTCAACCCGGAAAGCATCTATTACATCCCGGAAGTCGCCGGCCTCAAAACCGGGTCTTTGGGGAAAATCCACAATCTTGCCATCCTGTGTGCCAAGAGTGGCCACGATTACCTGATTGTCAGCCTGGGATCCACCAGCGAGGCCAGCCGCTATGACGATCTGAACAATTTGATTAGCAAAATCGGCCAGTAACTCTGTCCTTCATTCGGATCCATGGTTTGCTGGCAGAAATGAGTGAAAAAACTGCGTTTTGCGAGGAAAATTCCGCGCAAACCCAAAGAATCTGGCGTTTCCCGCCACGGTGCCGACACCGGAGTCAGGCTGAAATCTGAAAAGTGTCGGTATTGCCGGGTTTGAAATCCTGAAAAGTGTAAAATAATGCCGTATTGAAATCTTGAAAAGTGTTAGGTGGGTGGTGTGTGTGCTGGTCAGGCGGGTTTTAGCGGCTTTTCATGAGTGGCTAGCGGATGATGGCGGCGGGGCGTCGCGGTCGGCTCGGGTTCATGAGGTGCCATTCGAATTTGGACTAAATCCCCGTGACCTGGGCTAATACTAAAAGCGGACACATTTGACAGGTTTTGGGTCAATCCGAGAAAACCCAAATCGCCCTGACCTGCGCAAACCGAAAACTTACCGGATAGCAAGTGTCTGCAATGAATAAAACGCCCGGAATCCCGGCAAGCGCCTCATGAACGGGCTCCCGTATTGGCTACTTGCCAATTGGGCATTTGCTGGCGCGAGCCTAGCGAGAGGGGTTCTGGGCGGAACGCAGCGCGGCACAGCTGTTGAAAACCTTAAAAACAGGAAAACTAAAAAAGTTGCACGAGTCAGCTCAGCCCCTCGAACAAGTCGGGGTAGAGCTTTTCTAGCCGCAGTGTCTCCATGATGATGTCCCCGTTTCAAGTAAACGTTTTCAGGCAAGCGCCTCATGAACTGAGAGTTAGAAACTGGGGGCGATGCGTTCAATGTAGCGGTTGTAACCATCCCTGCTACCTGTTGATGTAAAACCGGAGGTTCCTGGGTGGTTTATTGCGTCTTTGTGTATCGATAACGTATCATGAAGGTATGAAGTCGGTTATTACTCGAGTGGTTGCTAGTGATACGGCAAAATTCGCGCAGCTAGTAAGATTTCACCGTCAGGCTTTCGGGTTAACCCAGCAGCGGTTGGCGGATATGGCTGGGGTGACTCGTCCAGCTATCACGCGGCTAGAATCCGGGGCGCCCTCGGTGCGTTTAGATACAGCTTTGAAAGTACTTGATGCGCTCGGGGTGGAAGATCTTACCTATTACACGAGCGAGGATGCGGATAGCGATGCTTAGAAAACTAGACGCATACCTGTTTGGGCATAGGGTGGGCAGGTTTAAATCTCATGCCGACCGCACTATAGCGTTCACCTACGATGAATCCTGGGATGGGCAGGATATTTCCCTGGGTTTGCCTCGTCAACACCCGGAATATGACGCTAGGCCATTTCTGGAAGGCTTGCTTCCTGAGAACAATATGACCAGGGCTATTTGGGAGAGGGAATATCGTATCCCCGGTGGGAGTGTTCTCGGAATGCTGGCGGTTATGGGTAAAGACGCGCCTGGGGCTATCCAGTTCACACCTCCAGGCCGTCCGCTTGCACAGAATCTGCCTGACCGGGCTGTGCCACTATCCGGGCGCCAACTAGAAGATTTAATGCGCAATGTGTCATGCGAGGAGGGTGTGTGGGGTGCCTCGGCGGGACAGGATGAGGATGCCCCCGGTAAGTTTTCTCTTGCCGGTCAGCAGCGCAAGACCGCGTTGTATCGTGCCCCTGATGGGCGGTGGTGTCTGCCGCAGGGGTGTTTTCCTTCCACGCATATTATTAAACCTCAGATTTCCAGTGATTTTGCCTATTCTGATGTGAATGAGGCGGTGTGTCTGTCGGCGATGCGTAGGCTTGGTATCAAGGCTAGCGTGGAGACGATTGAGCTGGTGGGTGGGGTGCGGGCTAGTGTTATCGAACGCTACGACCGTGCGGTTACTTCTGATGGTGGGGTAGAACGGTTTCACCAGGAGGATTTTTGCCAGATTCTGCGCTGTATGCCCGCATATAAATATGAGCAAAATGGGGGGCCAACTGCTGTTGCTATTGCCCGGACCATACGTAAATATGCGAGTGTGCAAGACATGTTGGAGTTTGTAAAACAGCTGGCTTTCAACATTGCGGTGGCGGGCACTGATGCTCATGGTAAAAACTTTTCGATGCTCGAAACTGTAAAGGGGTGTTCGCTTGCTCCCGCTTATGATGTGGCCTCGTACCTGTACAAGGTTGACCCCGAGAGGAGCGAGCGTTTGTCCTCGTCGATGCAGATAGGTGGAGAATATCGTTTCGTGGCTATCCGGGAGCCACAGTGGGTGGATTTCGCGTCTGACGCCGGGCTGGATGCGGATACAGTGTTAGGGATTGTGTCGTATGTAGATCAGAATGCAGCGGATGCGGTTTCTGAGGCTCTAAAGGAATTCGGACAGTTCGCGGCGGGGACACCGGTAGCCGATTTGGCGAGCCGAGTTAACGCGTTTCGCGTGAGTCGCGCGACAGCGAGGCAAAAACCCTTTCGCGCCCAAAATTAGGCGGGCACTCACGCTGTCCAGTGTTAACATCGACACGTCCACCCCAGCTACCCGGCGGCTCGTAATTTCGGGTCGCGGCGCAGGTAATCCCGGGTTTCTCGCGCAATCAGCCCGGAGGCCAGTACCAGCCCAATCAGGTTCGGGATCGCCATCAGGGCATTGGAAATGTCGGCCAAAACCCAGGCGACTTCGATGGAAGAAATGCATCCCACGAACAAAACCACCGCGAACACAATCCGATAGACCGCCACGGCTTTCAGCCCGGCCAGGCGTTCGATGCACCGCTCGCCGTAATACGCCCAGCCCAACACGGTGGAAAACGCGAAAAATACCAGGGAAATGGCGACTATCCAGTGTCCTTGGGTACCCGGGAATCCGATGGTAAAGGCCTGGGCGGTTAGGGGGGCGCCGTCAAAACCATGCCCGTTGGGTCCGGACAACTTCCAGGCTCCGGTTACCACAATCACCAGCGCGGTCATGGAAACCACGATAATCGTGTCGATGAATGTTTGGGTCATGGATACCAGGCCTTGGCGCACGGGCTGGCGGGTGCGGGCGGCGGCGGCGGCAATCGCGGCGGATCCCATCCCGGATTCGTTTGAGAAAATCCCGCGTGCCACCCCGTATTGCAGGGTCACTATGAAAGCGCTGCCTACAAAGCCGCCGGTTGCGGCGGTGCCGGAAAACGCGTCGCGTACAATCAGAGCCAGCGCGCCGGGAATCGCGGCCGCGTTCAATCCCAGCACAATCAAGGATGCGCCGACATAAATGATAATCATAATTGGTACGAAAGCGGCGGTGACGCGACCGATTGACTTCACCCCGCCGAGTAAAACTACCCCAGCCAGTACCGACAGGAACAACCCGGTCAACACCGGGTGGATGCCAAACGAGTGATTCAACTGAGTGGCCAGCGAATTCGCCTGGGTCAGGTTCCCGGTTCCCAGCGAGGCCACAATCATGAAAATCGCGAAGGACAGCGCCAAAATCTTGCCGAGCCGCCGGTTTTTGGTGACGTATTGCAGGTAGTGCTGCGGCCCGCCGTTCATCTCGCCGTTGGCGTCTTTCTTGCGGAAACGCACCGCCAGGAAGGCCTCGGAATACTTTGAGGCCATGCCGACCAGCCCGGTGACCCACATCCAGAACACGGCACCCGGCCCGCCTAGGTGGATTGCGGTGGCCACCCCGGCGATATTGCCCACGCCTACGGTCGCGGCCAGCGCGGTGGTCAGGGCCTGGTAGTGCGAAATGTCGCCTTCGATGGTGTTGACGATGGGGATGCCGCTGGTGGCGGTGAGGGCGGGGATTTCCCCGGTGGCGGTGGGGGAGTAGTCGAGTTCATGAGGCGCGGGTCGGGTCGTCGGCGTTTTGGTGGCGTCCGCTTCATGAGGTGCCTGCCCGGATTCCGGGCTGACTGCCGTACTGGCGCCATCTTGCGGGTCTGCTTCGTCCCGGCGGACAAAAGCCAGGTGCAAGGCTGGCAGCAGTTTGCGGAACTGAATCCCTCCCAGGCGCACGGTCAGCCACAGTCCGCAGCCCAGCAGCAGGGGAATCAGGACGAACGGCCCCCATAAAACCGCGTCGATTCCCTTGATAATCCCCAGGAAATCAAAGTTTCCCCAGATTCGGCAAAAATCGAAGCCTTGGTTTGTTTTCGTAAGTGTTTCCATAAGTTTTTATCCAGCCTTAGACGTTTTTGCCCAGTTTAATTTATCTTTCCCGGATTTAGAGAATCGCGGCGCCCAATCGGGTCGTTACCGGAGCTGTTACCGGAGCTGGTGGCAGAAATTCGGGGGTATTTGTGGTGGAGGCTCGATATATTTGAGCCTCACCCCCATTTTCCCGGTATTTCTGCCACCCTCCCCAGAATGCTGGTGAAAAATCCAGGAAAAACCGGGTACACCAGGTGCGAAAATCGCCCCCTACCGTCAAAATCTCCTGAATTTGTTACGCGGGGTAAAGGTCTTCATGATCGCAGTTTTAAGATCCCGTTCCCATTTTAAGTATGGTATATATTGTTTGACTATAGTAAATAGTGTATAATGCTTGTACGTTAGTTTTATCTAGGGTTATTGGTTGAACCATGCTTTAAGGCAGGTTTGGTTTCGGCCTGTGGTGGGGTTTGCCGCCGTGGAATCACGACGGGCGCTATCCTATGCCGGTGCTCACCGAGGAAATCTTAAGGTTTATTTGCTACGGGAAAAGAGATTCAAAAACTAAACGTGTCAGCGGTGGTCATATCCAAGATGCTTTGAAGAATGGCGGTGGGAAGAAGTTCCACACGGAGTTTCCTGCCGACTGGACTGTGGAAACTGTGTGCGAGGTCTTTTTATCATGTGATACAAACCAATCCAGCAATCAACGGAACCAACCTAAGGTTCAACGGAACGTATCTCGGGGTGCATATCAAGAGTGAATATGATTTTGGTGACTTCGTCAGTGTTGGCAAAGAAATCCATTTGTATCTGGTGGAAGAGCCAGGAGTACGAGCCTGGAAGAACGGGAAACCGTGCAAAGTCAGTCAAAAGCGACAAAAATAAGGTAGGATGAAACCATGTGGGAAGACTGGGATGAAACCAAATTTGACGACCCGGCGGGGGATGAGTCTCTCGGGGGCGTTTGCCATGTTTCATCATAAATCAGGCTCCCGAGTCGAGGTTTTTTTGTTCTGGATGACTATACCTACGCCGAGTGGGATGATTCTCTGGTCTGTTCGCTGATGCGCGAGGTTTTCAACCATGATGTGACTCTTACCCCCGCGCTTTTGGGCGAGATTCGCGACTTTGCCACGCAAAACCCCAGCGATGACTCTGATGTCACCTTGCGAATGCTCGATGAGTACAACAAAAAACGTCACCGTGTCGCTGTTTCCATATAATGCGCACGCTTATGCTGAGTCCTTCACTAGAGCCGCACTGACCGAGGTTGTTGATGTTCTGCGGTTTTGCCGCCCCTTATACCGTGGTGGGTTTCGTTCCGGGTTCATGAGGTGCCATCCGGGATGCCGGGCTATATTGCCTTGATACCCGGCCTGAAAACGGGGTTCGGGGCGTGCGGTCAAGTGAATACGGGCCGTTTGCGCGGGAAAAGGTTTTGGTCTGGGTACCCCGCACCCAGACCAAAACCATTCCTATTCAGTTATTTTCGCCAGCCAAGCCCTAGTTACTCGGTTTTGGTGATTTGCACTGCGCACCATCTGCGTTGCAGTTTATGGCACCATTCACATGGCATCCCTTAGGCAGATTCCATAACTCAGCTTTCAACTTGTTGTCCTGCAGGTTGAGGTATTGGAGGTTTTGGAGTTGGCTGATTTCTTTGGGAATGCTGGTCAACTTGTTGTCCTCCAGGTAGAGGTATTGGAGGTTTTTGAGTTGGCTGATTTCTGTGGGAATGCTGGTCAACTTGTTGTCCCCCAGGCTGAGGTGTTGGAGGTTTTGGAGTTGGAGGATTTCTGTGGGAAAACTGGTCAACTGGTTTCTCCACAGGTTGAGGGTTTGGAGGTTTTGGAGTTGTCTGATTTCTTTGGGGATGCTGGTCAACTTGTTGCCCGCCAGGTCGAGGGATGTGAGGTTTTGGAGTTGGCCGATTTCTTTGGGAATGCTGGTCAACTTGTTGTCCCTAAGGACGAGGTGTTGGAGGTTTTGGAGTTGGAGGATTTCTGTGGGAAAACTGGTCAACTGGTTTCTCCACAGGTTGAGGGTTTGGAGGTTTTGGAGTTGTCTGATTTCTTTGGGAATGCTGGTCAACTGGTTTTCCCCCAGGTAGAGGTGTTGGAGGTTTTGGAGTTGGCTGATTTCTTTGGGAAAACTGGTCAACTGGTTTTTCCACAGGTAGAGGGTTTGGAGGTTTTGGAGTTGGCTGATTTCTTTGGGAATGCTGGTCAACTGGTTGCCCCCCCAGGTAGAGGTGTTGGAGGTTTTGGAGTTGGAGGATTTCTTTGGGAAAACTGGTCAACTGGTTTTCTCCCAGGTTGAGGGCTTGGAGGTTTTGGAGTTGGAGGATTTCTGTGGGAATGCTGGTCAACTGGTTGCCCCCCAGGTTGAGGGTGTGGAGGTTTTGGAGTTGGCCGATTTCTTTGGGGAGGCTGGTCAACTGGTTTTCTCCCAGGTTGAGGGCTTGGAGGTTTTGGAGTTGGCCGATTTCTTTGGGAAGACTTTTTATCGAAGCGTCAAGAAATGACAAGTCGTGAGCGTTTACGAAAACTTTTACGCCATCGATATTTTCAATAATTCCCCTACAGGATATAGCTTCAACTGTATCGAATTTGTTGTTCAAATCATCAAAAGACAACCACCATTCCCCGGCCTCTGTTTTTTTCTCGCTGTACAAACATTTTCGTAGCCCGGAGTTGGTGGGAACAGTTACTGGCTCCTCTGTATTGCCAGGAGCTGGAGAACTGCTCGGGCTGGGTGTGGGGCTAGTGCTGGGGGTGGGTGTGGGGGTAGTGGTTTCGGTTGGTTTTGGCGCCGGGGTGGAACCGCCACCCGAGCTGCCGCCGCTGCCGGAGGAGCTGCTGCCGCCGCTGAATCCGCTGTATCCGCCGCTAGAGCCGCTGCTACTGGTGGAGGGCTTGTCTTTGTCTTTCTTGTCTTTGTTTTTGTCTGGGGTTGGGGTGGTCTCGCCGCTGATTTGTTTCACGGCCTCGGGGGATACCGCCCCGGTGCCGCCGATAATAGTGGTGGCGGTGAGTGACTTGTTAGCGTCGAGCCAGGCTTTGGTTGTCGAGGGTAGAGCCTGGGGTTGGGTCAAGAGTATCGGCGTGCCGTTCAAGCCCGCTGCTGCCGAGGCCGCCAAAGCGTCGGGGAAGTCCACGCCGGTAGCAATATAGGCACCTTTAGGGGCGGGGAAGAATTTAGCGGCAATCTGGGCAGCGGTATCAAACCTGTCCTTACCCGCAATACTCGCGTGCTGCACCCCAGCCTGACTCAAAGTCCGCTCCGCTGGTCCGCCAATCGCGGTCACGGAGGGCGCGGCTTGTATTAAAGTCAAAGTTTCGGGGGATAGGGGAGTGTCTGCCAAGAGGAAACCCGCCCCGGTATGGGCGGCGGCTGCCCCCGCAGCCAACGCGTCAGGGAAGTTTCTACCCGTAGCCACCAACAAGGGCAGCGCCTTCCCGCCGGACAAGGCGATAGTCTGCTGGGCAATCTTCAAGGATGTCTGGTAGCGGTTTACCCCGGCGATGCGTTCTGTGGTGATACCCAAACCGGTAATCTCTGTCTCTACGGCGGAAGACACGGCTCCAGTGCCGCCCAGAATAATAACCTTCTTAGTCTGCTTCGCGGATAACTTCGCTTTCACGCTCGCGGGGAGGCTGCCGGGTTGGGTGAGGATGACGGGGGCTTTCAACAGTTTTGCCAGCGGCGCGGCACCCAAAGCATCGGGATACGCATCCGCACGCGCCAAAATCACGGTGTTGCTCCAAGTAGTTTGGGAGTCCCAAATCTTCAAGGCCGTATCAATACGGTCAGAGCCAGCCACGCGGTTTACCTGTGTGGCAGCCAACACGACTGGGGATAAAGCCGAGGTTAGAGTGACAGTCAGTGCGCCAGCCGCGACAGAAGCTAACGCCTTACGGCCAAAACTGCGGGGGGGTATTCATAATCGAAATTTCCTTCCTGTGATAAAAAAACACCGAAACACGAGGAATCTACTGAAACATAAAATCCCTAAAACGCCACGATACCCTCCAAAAACAGTCCTGTCTACAAAATAAAAGTAAAGCTTTCCCAAAAACCCCGCCACCAGTATAAACACCCCAAAAATCCCCCGACTAAACTAGACCCTAGCCCCGGGTTCCACCGCAAAAACCATAGTCCACCCCAGGATTTCGTCAGGGATATTGACCACAACAATCCCCGCCTCACCCCGAATTCCATGCCTGGGACTCCACAGGCAAGCCTCATGGAGACTTAGCCCGCAAACCCCACGACCTGCCTGACCCGCAGCCCCGGCACATCGTCCGCCATCCCAGATGGCACCTCATGACCCCCGGCGAGCCCGAGACATCCTGGCAGAAATGAGTAAAAAAAATCGGGATTTTGACGGAATTTTTCCCGCAAAACCGAAATACTCACTGATTTCTGCCACGCCGCCGCCCAGCAAACCGCACAACAACAGCCATTATATAAAATACTGCATCCAGTGTAATAAAAATATTGCCTCTCCTGATATAATCGATATATGGCATATGTGCGGCGGGGGTTGGCGCGTTGTTTGAACGCCAGCCAGGTATTTCCGGTGACGATTTTGGAGGGGCGCCGGGCGGTGGGTAAAACCACTTTGACCAGGCGTTTGGAACGTGACTCGCCCGGTTATGCTTTCTATTCCTTGCTGCCCTCTGGCGGGAACTTGGCTGCGGCGCGCCGCAATCCGGTGGGGTGGTTGGAGTCGCTGCCGCAGCGTTGTGTTATTGACGAGGCGCAACAGCTAGAATACGTGACCCAGTATGTAAAAGACCTGGTGGATCGGCTGGATAGCAAGCGGCGGTTTATTTTGACTGGTTCCGCCACGGTTGGGCGGGAGCGTGCCGGATCGCCGGACTGGTTGACGGGACGCGCCAATCGGTTGGAACTGTTGCCTTTCAGTGCCTCGGAGCTTTCCGGGCGTGGGGTGGTAGAGGATTACTCGCTGGTGGATGCCTTGTTTAACGAGCATTGGGATGGCATCACGGTGGACAGTGAGGGGATGGACTCTTTGCTGGGGAGGCTGCGTCGGGGTGGAATGCCTAATCTGTGTTTGCCCGGCAGGGATGTGCCCATCGATTTGCGTGATATTAATCATGTGGTGGCCGCCGAGGTTGACTTGGCGTTGGGGCGTGATGTGCTGCCTGGACAAGTGTTTGACTCGGGGATTGCCCGGATGCTGCTCGATGCCTTGTTGCGTGCCCCGGGTGGCCTGTTGAACAGGCTGCGTTTGGCTGGCGAGTTGGGGATTGACCAGCGCACGGTCTCACGTTACCTAGAGGTGCTTTCGAGGCGTTTTTTGATTCATTTTCTGCCGAATTTGCGTGGCTCGGTGACGGGGTTGAATCGCCGTCAGCAAAAGGTTCATGCGGTGGATACGTCTAATGTGTGTGAGTCGGTGGCTCGCGCGGGTCACGATATTAGCCACGATATTTCTTTGATGGGTCAGGCTTTCGAGACTTGGGTTGTGAACCAGGTGCGTGCCGAGAATGGGTGGGCGCGTCGCCCCTGTCGCTTGGGTTATTGGCGTGAAACCAGCAATAATCGTGAATACGAGGTCGACTTGGTGTTGTTGGATGAACAAAACCGGGTGGTTGCTATCGAGGTCAAGCGTTCCTCGGAGCCTTCCCCGCGTGATTTTATTGGTATAAAGCGCCTGCGCGAGTCTTGCGTGAAACAGGGCTGGGTTTTCCATCGTGGTTTCGTGGTTTGCACCACGGCGCACTCCCGGCCTTACGGGGATAAGCTGTGGGCGATTCCCTACCAGGCGCTGGGCGAGTATCCCATCGCCCGCCGGGGGGGTTCCTTTGACGGTAAAGACGGCAGGGAGTCAGCCCCGGTGGCGAGCGTCAGTAGTCCGGTTGGTTCGGTTGACGTGGTGGTGTTCATGAGTTGCTTGCCGGAAGACGATGCGTATCTGCGGGGGGCGATTACTGCCTTGGGGCTCGAGGTTGCCCGCGCCTATCGATTCCAAACCGGTGAACACCTGGAGGTGTTGACGGATCGGGATGGCACCTCGTGGAAAGAAAACTGGAACCAAAGCGTCCGGCGTGCGGCGGGTGCTCAGGCGTTTCTGATAGCGGCGGTGACGCCCGGCTACCTGAAATCGGAGGTGTGCCGCTCGGAGCTGACTGCGTTTGCGTCCCGCCTTGAAACCGGCGGACACCAGGGTATTTTGCCGCTGATAATCCAGCCTCTGGGTGATAGCGTGCCCCCCAGTCCCGCGCGCGAGCTGGTGGAGCGCTACCGTTTCCGTGATGTGCCCGTCGCGGACGGGTGGTTTTCCCCGCAATCAGCGGAATTCCGCCGGATAGCGGCGGATATTGCCCAGCACATCCGCGCGGAGATAACAAAGCCGGACTAAGGGTTGCCACGCACTGTTCATGAGGTGCCATTTAGGGGGCGAGGGCGTTGCTGGGGATGACATAGACCCCATCGGGACGTTGGTAGGCATATTCTCCCAGTCCTACGATGATCGCCAGGAAGGCGGGCTCGCGAGTCTGTGTCAAGGGATTATCGGCGAGTTTTTGCTTTAGTCGCAACAGGTTAGCAGCGGCTTGGTCTAGCTTGTTTTGCCCGAGTTTTATCTCGATTCCTGCCCAGGAGCCGTCGGCTTGCTCGATAATGACATCAACCTCTAGTCCGGTGTCGTCCCGGTAGTAACGCAGCGGCTCGTCGGCAATGTCCGGTAAAGCGCGGGCGTAAACCAACAGGTCACGCACACAAAGGTTTTCGAAAACCAGGCCGAAAGTCTGGAAATCCCGTAACAAAGATTCTGGGTTCATCCTCAGCAACGCCACCGCCAGGGACGGATCCGTAAAATACCGTTTTTCCTTGATTTGAAAGCGTTTCGGGGAGCGTGCGGGCGGTGCCCAGCCGGGAATCTGTTCGATTAGATAGAAAGAATCCAACATGTCCACGTATTCACTGACCGTGCGGGGGGTGGGCTTTTCGGGGGTATCTTCTGGGCCGTACATGTCGTTGACTAGGGTTTTATACGTGGCTGACTGGCCAACATTGCGCGCCAAAGCCCGCAACAGTCGCGAGGCAACAGCGCCGCTGCGTCCCTGAGCTGGCACATTAATGGTGGTCACGGCCTTCAGGTAGTTTCGTGCCACTCGCAGCGCCTCGCGCGGGTTATTCCCGATATTACCCGGCCAACCACCCCGAACACAGCAAGCAGCCAGGTCGGCTGGGGAAACCTCGCTGCGACAGGGGGTGAAATTCCCGGCAAAAAGTCCACTAAGCGAAATGGCACCTAATGAATCCCCCGACTCAAACAGTGACATCGGTGACATACGCACCCGTCCGATTCGTCCCGCCCCGGAGTGACGAATCGTGCTGTAGTCGGGGGCGGAAGAACCCGTGAGAATCCACAAACCCCGCCGTTGCCCGGCATCGTCCACCGCGTGACGCACCGTATCCCAAATCTGGGGTGCAAGTTGCCATTCGTCGATAACGCGCGGATTTGCGCCGTCGAGCAGAATCTGGGGAGCATTCAAGGCAATGTCTAGACTGCCCGGTTCGTCAAGATAGGCGATGCTTTGCGCGTGACGGCGTGCCGTCCAGGTCTTCCCGCACCACTTCGCGCCCGTGATTTCGACCGCGCCGTAGAGGCGCAGACATTCCTCGATTTCGGAATCAACTATGCGCGGCAGGTACCCTTCGGGGGTGACGGTTTTCATGAGGTGCTTCCTTTGATTTTAGGGCATTTGTCGGTTCCAGAATACCAAAATCCGAGGATTTGAACAACCAAAATCCGAACTTTCCAACTGCAATTATCCAAGTTTTGTAACTGCAATTATCCGAACTTTTGAACAACCAAAATCCAAAAAGCGTACGGAAGAAACCACAAAAACGCGGGGTCGATTTGCGGTGGTTTCAGGAGCTGTGCCGCGCGGGGTTATTGGCGTGAAACCAGCAATAATCGTGAATACGAGGTCGACTTGGTGTTGTTGGATGAACAAAACCGGGTGGTTGCTATCATTGCGCCGGCTAGCGGCTATCGCCCAGCGCATCCGCGCGGAGATAGCAAAGCCGTAATGTCAACGGTTTCCTTGGTGGCAGAAATTCGGGGTTATTTGTGGTGGAGGCTCGATATATTTGAGCCTCACCCCCATTTTTCCCGGTATTTCTGCCACCCTAGTTCCTAAACGAATGCACCGGGGCGGGGATGCGCCCGCCGCGAGCCGCGAAAGCTTCGGAGGAAAACGGTGACACTGCCAAAATCGGCGCCCATCCCAGCAGTCCTCCGAAGTTGGCGGATTCACCCACACCCTTGCCGGGTACCGGGATGACCCGCACGGCAGTGGTCTTGCCCGCTGAAATCCCGATGGCGGCCTCGTCGGCAATCAGACCGGCAATCGAGGCGGCCGGGGTGTCGCCGGGAATCGCAATCATGTCCAGGCCGACGGAACAAATCGCCGTCATGGCCTCTAGCTTTGGTAAACTAATCGACCCGCGCTGCACCCCGTGAATCATATTAATATCCTCCGAAACCGGAATAAACGACCCGGACAAGCCCCCGACCAGGGAACACGCCATCAGCCCGCCCTTCTTGACCGCGTCATTCAACAATGACAACGCAGCGGTGGTGCCAGGTGCCCCCACGGATTCCACTCCCAGTTCTTCTAGGATGGCGGCTACGGAGTCTCCTATTTCTGCGGTGGGCGCCAGTGACAAATCGACTATCCCAAACGGCACGCCCAGGCGTTCGGCCACCGTGCGCCCCACTAGCTGCCCCATGCGGGTAATCTTGAAAGCTGACCGTTTGATTGCCTCCGCGCATTGCTCGAATGTCGCGCCGCGCACCTCGCGCAGGGCGCGTTCCACCACGCCGGGTCCGGAAATCCCGACGGACACTACCGTGTCGGGCTGGCTGACCCCGTGAAAGGCTCCGGCCATAAACGGGTTATCACCCACGGCATTGGCGAAAACCACCAGCTTGGCTGCCCCCAGGCCGTCGGCCGCAGCGGTCGCCTCGGCCGCCGCCCGCACAATTTCGCCCATGCGCGCCACCGCGCTCATGTTGATTCCCGCGCGGGTCGACCCGATATTCACCGAAGAACACACAATATCCGTGCTGGCCAGAGCCTCGGGGATGGAATCAATCAACGCCTGGTCGCTGCGGGTCGCTCCGGCTTCGACCAGCGCGGAATACCCGCCCACAAAGTCAACCCCGACTGCCTGGCCGGCTCGGTTCAGCGCCTGGGCAAACGGCAGGGGGTTGTCGGTTCGACAGGCGGCCGCGACCAGGGAAATCGGGGTCACAGAGATCCGTTTGTTGATGACCGGCACCCCGAATTCGGCGGCGACTTCGTCAGCCACCGCCACCAGCCGCGCGGCCGCCCCCACAATCCTTTCCTCGATACGCGCACACGCTCGCGCCACGTCGGAGTCCGCGCAGTCCAGCAGGGACAGCCCCATAGTGACGGTGCGCACATCCAGATTGTCCTCGGCAATCATCTGGATGGTTTCAAGAATCTGGTGTTCGGTGTCAATACTCATCGGTTTCTTTCGGTTTGGTGGGTGGTGGGTGCGGCGGGTTCATGAGGTGCCATCCGGCACGTCGGCTCAGCTCGCACGCGGGACTGGCAAAAATTCAGGGGGTGAAAACCGGTTCACAAACTGTGCATAGTGTTGAAAATGGCTTCGGCTTGTACCCGGATTTCCAGCCTTTCGGCTGTCTCCACAGATTTCATGGCGTCTTGCAAGGCCCGCAACGACACCACTTCCGGGTCGAATTCCAGGAGCATAATCATCGTGAAGTACTCGTCCATCAGGGTTTGCGAGACGTTTACGATGTTCACCCGTTGGCTGGCCAGGGTTTGGGATACCGCCGCGATGATTCCGGTGTGATCCAGACCGGTGACGGTCATAATTGCTTTTTTCATGTGACAATTATGCACTGTCAGCGGGATACCCCGTGTCGGGAGCCTCCGAAGCTAGAAATACGTCATATTATGCTTACGTAAACATCGTGGGTGGCGCCTCATGAACCCCCACGAAAACCCAGGTGAAACCGCTGCCTTTGGATTCTTACCGTATAGTAAACTGAATCCAGTTTAGGCAAACCAATTGGCGTTTTGTCGGGCGCAAACATTTCTACAATGAAGAGAAGGTGGTAGCAAAACATGGAACACCAACCGAGCCTAATCCCGCTGGGCAGCCTGTGGCTCTCAGCCCTGGTAGCCCTGTTGCCGTTAGTGGTGGTGTTTTTCCTGCTGGGCGTGCTGCGGATGAAGGCGCACTGGGCGGGGCTGATTGGAGTTTTGGCCTCACTGGGGGTCGCGGTTTTCGTGTTCCAAATGCCCACGCCGATGGCCTTGATGGCGGCTCTGGAAGGAGGCACCTTCGGGTTGTTCCCGATTACGTGGATTGTGCTGTGCGCGATTTTCCTGTTTGAGCTGACCGTGGCCTCGGGGCACCACGACGATTTGATGAAGGCGTTTAACGTGATTTCGCCCGACCCGCGTGTCCTGGGGGTGTTCATCGCCTTTGGGTTTTGTGCCCTGTTGGAGTCCCTGGCGGGTTTCGGGGCACCCGTGGCGATTTGCGGCGTGATGCTGGTGGCGGTGGGCTTCAAACCGTGGAAGGCCGCGCTGACCGTGCTGGTGGGCAACACTTTCGCGGTGCCTTACGGGGCGATGGCGACCCCGCTGTTGACCGGGGCAAACCTGACGAATATGCCGGCCGAGCAGCTGTCGTTCATTGTCAGTCGGCAAACCGGGCTGATGGCTTGGGTGGTGCCGCTGGTGCTGTTGGTTATCATGGACGGGTTTAAGGGGCTTAAGGAAGTGTGGCCGCTGGCCTTGGCGGTGGGTCTGGGGTATTCCGCCGCCGTGATGGGGGCGGCTGCCGTGTTTTCACCTGGATTGGTGAATATGGTGGCGGCCTTGGTCAGCCTTGCGGTCGGCGTGTTGGTGGTCAGAATCTGGAAACCGGATGGGTCCTCGGCGGCGGCGGTGCGCCTGACCGGCAAAGAAGCACCTCGTGAACCCGAAAAAGTAAGCGGGGCGAAAACCCTCGCGGCACTTTATCCCTATGCGTTGATTGTCGTGGTTTTCATCATCACCCAGCTGGTGGCGCCCATTAAAACCGCGCTGGCCAGCACGGACATCAAGGTGCTGTGGCCGTTCTTGTGGCAGGACAACTATCGCAATATGGTGTTCAACTCTCTGGGCAGGACGGTGCCCTCTACGGTGTACAACTTCCAGTGGCTCAGTTCCCCGGGCACCTTGCTGTTCCTGACGGCGATTGTGATTGGACTGTCTTTCCGTATGAGTCCCGTGGCGATTGGGAAAGTGTTCGCCACCCAGGTTTATAAGCTGCGCTGGACGTTTTTGACGATTGCCTCGGTGTTGGCCTTGGCCTATGTGATGAACCTGTCGGGACAGACCGAGACAATTGGTAACTGGATTGCGGGCGCGGGGATTGTGTTCCCTTTCCTGTCGCCGGTTTTGGGGTGGCTGGGCACGGCGGTAACCGGATCGGGTACCTCTACCACCGCCTTGTTCTCGAATCTGCAATACACGGCCGGCTCCCAGATTGGGGTCAATCCGGCCTTGATGGTGGCCACCAACACGGTGGGCGGGGCGGTTGGCAAGATGATCAGCCCGCAAACCCTGGCGATTGCGACTGGCGGGGTGGATATGGTTGGCGAAGAATCCGTGTTGCTGCGTAAATCCCTGCCGTGGGCCGTGGGGCTGCTGGTGGTGTTGTGCTTGTTGGCGGGGCTGCAGGCTTTGCCGGTTTTGGGGTGGATGATTCCAAGTCTGGGATAGGGGCGGCCGAGAGGATTAGTGACTTGTGATAAACAACAAGAGAGAGGACAAATAATGACTAACATCGTGGGGGAGACGGCACCAAAGACGGTGGCGATTTTCGCGACCTGTGTGTCCGATATCATGTTCCCCAAAACCGTGAATAACACCGCGAAACTGTTGAAACGACTGGGCTGTCGCGTGGTGTTACCCAAGAAACAGACTTGTTGTGGGCAAATGTTTACCAACACGGGGTATTTCCCAGAAGCACTGCCTTCAGTTAAGGCTTTCCTGGCGGCTTTCGAGGACTACGACTATATTGTCGGTCCTTCCGGTTCGTGTATCGGGGCGGTACGGGAACAGCACGAGATGCTGGCCGTGGATGCGGGCGATATGCGCCTGGCCGAGCGTGCCCGCCAGATTCGTTCCCGGGTCTTTGATATCTCAGAGTTCATCGTGAACGTGTTGGGCACCACGGATGTGGGGGCATATTTTCCGCACAAAGTCACCTATCACGCCTCGTGTCACTCGCTGCGGGTCGCAAAGGTGGGTTCGGCTCCGATTGACCTGTTGCGCGCGGTAGAGGGTATCGACTATGTCGAGGTCGAGGATATGCGCCAGTGTTGCGGTTTTGGGGGAACCTTCAGTTTGAAGAATTCGGATATTTCCATTGCGATGGCGCGGGACAAGGCCAATCATATTCTTGACACCGGCGCGGATTACGTCACCAGCTTGGATAATACCTGTTTGATGAATTTTGGGGGTCTCATGAGGCGCGAGAAAATGCCGGTCACTCCGATTCACCTGGTGGATTTGTTGGTACATCGGTCGCGTGGTTCCCGCCGGGATTTAAGGAGGGCTTCATGAGTAGCGTGCTCATTGCTGATTCATCTAGAGCGGCGGGCTTGTCGGGGAAAGCGGGGGATGCGGGCATGGCACCTCATGAACCCGGCACCACGTTGGTGCGCTTGACCCCAGCACCGCCGGAAGGAGCGCTGATTGACTCTCCGGCCTTCCCGAAGGCCGCTATCCGCGAACTCAAAAACGAAACGCAACGTAAGAACCTGCACCACGCCACGCACACGATTCGTAACAAGCGGATTCGCGTCACCGGCGAGTTGGACAACTGGGAGGAAATCCGGCGGGCGGGCGAGGAAATTAAGAACCGAGTGGCGCGTCACCTGCCGTATTACCTGGAACAGTTCGAACGCAACGCCACGGCGGCGGGAGCGACGCTACATTGGGCGCGCGACGCCGAGGAAGCCAACCGAATTGTGATTGACCTGGTGAAACAGACGGGCGAATCCGAGGTCACCAAGGTGAAATCCATGGTCACCCAGGAAACCGACCTCAACGAAGCCTTGGAACGGGAACGCATTGCCGCGTGGGAAACCGACTTGGCGGAGCTGATTGTGCAATTGGGACACGACCGTCCCAGCCACGTGCTGGTGCCCGCGATTCACCGTAACCGCAGCGAAGTGCGCGAGATTTTCTTGCGCGAAATGGGGCAATACGGCACGCCGTGCCCCCCGGATGTGACGGATAATCCTGTCGAGTTGGCTGGTGCGGCCAGAATCCATTTGCGTGAAAAGTTCATGCGTACCAAAGTGGGGATTTCCGGGGCGAATTTTGCGATTGCGGAAACCGGTTCCCTGATGGTGGTGGAATCCGAAGGTAATGGGCGGATGAACTTGACCCTGCCCGAAACCTTGATTTCCCTGGTGGGGATAGAGAAAATCTTGCCGACTTTCCAGGACTTAGAGGTGTTCTTGCAGCTTTTGCCGCGTTCTTCGACGGGGGAGCGGATGGCGCCTTATGGTACGGTGTGGACGGGGAAGCGCGAGGGGGACGGCCCGAAGGATGTCCACATTGTCCTGTTGGATAATGGGCGCACCAAGGTGTTGCGTGACAAGTTGGGGCGTGCGGCCTTGCGGTGTATCCGCTGTTCGGCGTGTTTGAACATCTGCCCGGTTTACGAAAAGGTGGGCGGGCACGCCTATGGTTCGGTGTATCCCGGTCCGATTGGCGCGATTTTGAACCCCCAGTTGCGTGGGGTGTGTTCGACGGTGGATCGTTCCTTGCCTTTCGCGTCGACCCTGTGCGGGGCGTGTGTAGAGGTCTGTCCGGTGCGGATTCCTTTCACCGATATTTTGGTGGATTTGCGTCGCAAAGTGGTGGAGGTGAAGCGCAGCGAACCGGGGCACGCTACGCATATCGAGCCGCTTTTGATGAAGGGCGGCGGCTGGGTGATGGGTCGCGGTTGGCGCTTGGCTTTGGCGGGGCACCTGGCCGAGATAGCCGGGGCGCTGTTGCGTCCCTTTACCCGAAAGATTGGGAAATGGCCGATTCCGGGGATGTATCGGTGGTTGCGGGCGCGGGATGTGCCGTTGCCGCCGACACAGAGTGCCCGGACTATGTGGAAGCGCGAGCAGCAAGGAAACAATGATGAGTATCTCGGCTAAAGAGGAAATTTTTTCGCGGCTTCATGAGGCGCTAGTCGACGTGACGGACGAGAATCCGGAAGAATCGCCTATTACTTGGCAGTATGGCCAGCCCAGCGAGATTCCCGGCGATATTGTGGATTATTTCTTGCAGCTGGTTGCGGATTACAAGGCGGAGGTAGAGCGGGTCGCGGTTGCGGATTTGCCGGCTACTATTGTCCGGCATTTGCGCGATATCGGGGCGAAGTCGGTGATATTGCCGGCCGGTTTGGATTCTTCGTGGCGGGCGGCGATTGAGGCGGGCGACTTTGACGTGCGTGACGACGATAACCTGACGGCGCGGGAGTTAAACGAGATTGACGCGGTGGTGACGGCGGCCGCAGTGGGGGTGGCGAATACCGGGACTTTCGCGATGGATCACCGTCCTGACCAAGGGCGGCGGGCTTTGACCTTGGTGCCGGATGCGCATATCTGTGTGGTGCGTGCCGACCAGGTCGTGTCTAACACCCCCGAGGCGATTGCTCGGCTTCAGGCCTCGATTAAAGACCGCCAGCCGATTACCTTCGTGGCTGGTCCTTCGGCCACTTCAGATATCGAGTTGAGCCGGGTGGAGGGGGTGCATGGCCCGCGCATTCTCCACGTGATTGTGGTCGATGCTTGATACTTTCAGTGAATAAACTCAGGTCGTGAAGGCTTGGCGCAAGTCGGCCTTAAACCTGTCCCAGTTCACGCTGGGGCGTGGCTCAACAATCCCTATGGGATTGCGCACCACACCCAGTGCCCAGGCCATACCGTAGAGTCCGTCATTTCGCAGCCTTTCACACATGATTGCCATGCGTTCTAGATAACAGGTACTTTCGAAAATCGGGTCGAGAGTACCGACCTTTGTGGAAGTGCCAACTGGGTTTAACACTGCGGGTGTTACTTCCATGAGGAAAATATATCCACGTTTCAATTCTTTGGGAAGCAGGCCAGTTTGCTGGGCTCTGTGCAAATCTTGGGCTGCGCCGATAACCTCATCTATCCGGTTATTTAGGTTCTTACCTTCTGAACCGGTCATTGATTTGTACTCCAGCGCCAGAGCAGGCTCATCGTCGCGTAACACGAGCAAATCCCAGGATTTGGAAGCACGGTAATACCCCGGTACGGTGGCTTGTCGATTCGTGTAATGTTTCAGTCCTGTAATCCCTAGGCGTTCTAATTCTTCAAGAATCAGTTGGTTTACCCCAGCCAGGTGTTTTCCTCCTGTTACGGACGCTCTAGTTCCGCCCTGCGCCCTGCCGCCTAGCGCCGAGAGCTGTTGCTGCTCCAACTTAGTTTTAACCCAGAAATCTACGGCTGTAATGATACGCTGTTGATCCTCGTTATTCATGTTTCAAGACTCCATTTGGGGATACAGTTGCCAGGCGGCAGCATCAGCCCGGGCACGGTCGTGGGTAGCAAATGCCTGGCTTAGCTCCGAGGCAATATCTGCTGGAATGGTGGAAAGAAGCGGAAGCCGCACCGTCCTCATCACGGTAGGCTGAAAACGCAGGGTGCCACCTCTCATCCTCACACAATGCGCCGCTACCTGTTTTTCTATCGGCTCTGACAGGAGCAGACCGCCCAGAACCCCTAAATCCCACACGTCACTAGCAAACCAAGTCAAGCCGTGATGCGGATAGAATCCAGTGGGGACACGAACTGGATGAGCATGAAGTTTCATATCCTGCATCACAATCAGGTCGCGTTCCATTAAGGCCGGATTGAAAGAATCAATTGTGCGCCACCAGTAATTTGACCGTTTCGCCACGTTACGCGCACTTAACCGCTGATAGTTAGAGCTATAGTAGTGCTTTAGCTTTGGGTATCTTTCCAGGTCAACCAGGTTACGTCCCTGCCAAGGGCTAACTAAATGCTCCCCCGTCCAAGAAAACTTCGCCCCTTTAATCGCCCTCGGCGTGACCATTGGTACCAAGCGGTCGTCCTCTACATCGGCATGTTTCTGAATGTATATCTGGTCGGCTCCTGTGGCAATTCCGATGCCGATATGCACAGCATTTTCCTCGATAACAGGCATGTTTTCGAGCTTTGATAGCCACTGTAAAACTGCGGGGCTACCGTCGGGCCAAACTGCACTCGTTGAATGCCAATGCTCCATTCTGGCACCCGAAAAATCGTCATCTTGGTATGCCTCTGCTGATGTTCTCTGCCACTCTAAAAACCGTCTAGCTCCAGCAGAAGCGAAACTAGGGTTGGCCGTGGCAACATTCACCTTCCCTTGGCAGCCCTTGCGAATGTTTACGATGGCGGGATAGGCGCTGACTTTTTCCTCAAACGCATCCGCTTCGTGCATCACCAAAACGTCATCAACACTGAAATCGGCAGCAATCTTGGCACGCAAATCCTTTCCGTAGCTGTTTCGCATCCACCGATCGGCACAAATGTAAATCAGCCTTCCTCCTGGTCGCAGCGCGTCTAGACCACGTTCAAAAAAACCTACAAAAATGTCGGCGCGACCCTTCATGGTGGAACAAACATTACGGTAGGAGTGAAGCAGGCTCGAGTTGAGGTTCTCCATGCGGATGTACGGGGGATTACCAATCACTAAATCTGCTTGGGCGGAATTACTGGCGGTTAAATCACCTGTCAGCAGGAAATCCTTGACCTGGAACCATGAGTTAACCAGGGTATCCGAAATAGGACACCCGGCGGCATCCAACACCGTACGCGCCGCTGCCTTGCAAGTATCCACGTGGTCTGGATTAATGTCATAGCCCCGCAGCGCTCCGTGCAGTGTATTCCAGTCGGGATGCAATTTGGCAATACGCTCCACAATTGGCATCGCGAAAGCGCCAGCACCAATACTGGGCTCAATCACGCGAAGCCGGGAGACATCCCCGACATACCCGGCTAAATCCAGCATAAATTCCACTACCCAACGTCGAGTAAAAACTTCGCCTGTGGTGTTCGACACGATTTGCTTCCTTTTGCTGAACCTACCTAGATACGTTTATATCATCACAGCCTTAGGTAGCTGTGGACAGTAACATTCTATCGAACATATGTTCGAGGTGCAAGGGCGTAGGCGTAAATTGTGCTGCTTAGTTTGGTGGAACTTCAGACAGTACCCCGGCGTTGATTTCGTAGACGGTGCGGGCAGTCTCGAGGGCTTGCGGGTCGTGGGTCGCGAAGACGACGGCGGTGCCCGCCTCGGGCAGACCGGCCAGCAGGCGCATCACCAGTTCGGTGCTTTGAGCGTCCAGATCGCCGGTGGGTTCGTCCGCAATAAACACTTGCGGGTGATTCACCAGCGCACGGGCAATCGCGACGCGGCGCATCTCGCCGCCGGAAAGCTCGTTGGGGTAGGCCTCGGTCAGATGCTTAATCTCGAGCGCCTCGAATAGTTCCAGGGCGCGGGTAAATGCCGTTTCGCTGCTGGCCTTGGAATACAAGGTGGCCGGCAAAATCGCGTTATCCAGCGCGTTGAGGCTGGCCAGCAGGCTTTGACTCTGGGTACAGATTCCCATGGTGCGGTTGCGCAGCTCCGAGAGTTGCCGGTCGCCCAGTTCCGCCAGGTTTTGCCCCGCCACCCGCACTTCGCCGCTGGTGGGTTTCAGCAGCCCGGTCAGCAGGTTCAACAGGGTGGTTTTCCCGTTGCCAGATCTTCCCACTATCGCTACGAGGTCATGAGGTGCTATCTCTAAATTGACATTCTCCACGGCGTTGAATGGTTTTTCGCGTCGGATAAACTCGCGGGTGAGTTGTTTCGCTTCGATTACCAGTTCACTCATGTTACTCACCTTGCCTTAGCGTCAAATACGTTTCGGTGCGCAGCATCTTGGTTACCGACAAAGTGCCCGCGAGTAGGCTGACGACTAATGCACCCACCAAACACACCACGCCGATTATCAACGACTGCAGCGGCGAGGCTTGCAGATAGGGCATGCCCAGCTGGTTTCGAATTGCCCTGGTAAAGGGATAGAGCACCGCCAGGGCGACGACAATACCGCCGATGCCCCCGGCTGTTCCCACCATCAGAGCCTCTTTGGCGACCAGGTGTCGCAGCATTGCCTTGGTGGCACCGATTACCCGCAGCGAAGCGAATTCTTTCTTGCGCTCATTGGCGGAAGACGAGAATACTGCCACCAGGATTACCAGGCCAATCACCCATAGCACGGCCATAGATACCGAGACATAGAGGGTCACTCCGGACAGGGACATTTTCAGGCGCGAGGTTGAGTCTGCCGGATAGATTACACCCACGTCTTTGAGTTGCGGGATACGGTTGATGAATTCCATCACCCGCTGGGGACGGTAGTGGGTGTCTACGTTAATCAGCACGGTGGAAATAATGTCGTCAATGTTCCCGCTGGGTTTGACGGGGTGGTTGACTTCTTGGGCGTAGCGAATCATCATATGGGCAGTTTCCTGGTTGACGAACACCGAGTTGTCCAGGTTCGTGCCGGTTTCCGCCAGTTGCGCCACCACGGGGAATTCGTTGTTGAACAGCTTGATTTTCCCGTTTGCCTCGGGGAACACGCTGCTGCCAGTGATTACGTCTCCGGTTTTGAGCTTCCCGTCGTATTGGGTGGCTATCCAGGGTTCGATAACGAAGTCGGTCTTGGGGTCGAAGCCGATTATCTGTACCTTGTAGGCACAGCACGGGGCGCTCAGCGAGGAAATGAAGGTCTGGGAAGTAACCTGTTTGACGCCTTTAGCGTGACGAATTTTATCTTCGATAGAGCGGTCAAAATAGAAGGTTTGCGGCCCGGCACCCAGGATGGCGCCTTCCGCAGCTTCGTTGGCTCCTTTAGGGACGACCATTAAATCGGCGCCCATGCGCAGTTTCAGGTTTTCCAACCCTTGATGCAGACTGATGGACAGGAAACTGGTGGAAAAGAAAGCTACCGTGAGCACGCCCACGATGGTAATCAGTACTCCGGTCCAAAATGATTTTCGACGCAGGTTCGCTTCGGCCAAGCGGCCGAAGCGAACCTGTCCAACTTTACTCATTAGGCTAGTTTATCTTCTGTAGCAGCGGATACGGCTACCGGGCGGCGGAAATCGAGGTAGGCGAATACTGCGCCCAAAATCAGGGTCAGCACGGAAAGCAGTGACAGCGTCGGTTTGGTCAAGGTGTTGCAGTGCATTTCGGGGTTGCCACACATCCCAATCAGGAAGTGTACAATCGCTAGCTCCAGGGCAGAGTTCAGGACTACTGCCAGGTTCAAGCCGATGCGCATCCGGGGGTCGCCAAAGAAAATCAGTACTCCCAGCAGGGCAATCACGATGCCGATGCCCAGCGAGGCTTGTGCGGTCCAATGGCACTTCATCCATTTGTGCCCACCGTGAGCCTTTACGGTGGTGGGGGCGGCAATTTGCAGCGCCTGGGTTTCGCCCTTGTCCGTGTCTTTCATGTCCATTTTGTCGTGATCCATGTCCTTCTTGTCGGAGTCCATGTTCATCTTGTCGTGGTCCATGTTCATCTTGTCGTGGTCCATGTCCTTCTTGTCGGAGTCCATGTTCATCTTGTCGTGATCCATGTCCTTCTTGTCGGAGTCCATGTCCTTCTTGTCGGAGTCCATGTTCATCTTGTCGTGATCCATGTCCTTCTTGTCGGAGTCCATGTTCATCTTGTCGTGGTCCATGTCCTTCATGGAGTCGTCTTTACCCATTTTCATGGTCGAAGAGTCGCCGTGCATCGGCATATCCATCGGTCCGCAGACGGGAGTGAAAGACATCGGGGCAATCGCAATGAGGATGCCTAAAATGATGATGGGCAGGCTGAACGCCAATTTAGTTTTCATAACTCAGTCCTTGTGGTTTTACCTAGGAACCCGGGTTGGGTTCGGACTTCGGTAACCTACCACTAATGGAAGACTTAGGCAAGGCTTATGTGATTTTTTTATGCTAACCCTTATTGGTAATTCTTCTCATGGGCGCCTTACCAGGGGTTTTCCTCCTAGCGATAGTGATACCCCCCTGTCTGGGGCGGAGAACTGTTGATAAAGGGCAGGCTCGCATGGCGACACTAAACGGTAATGGCTATCAATAGGTGAAATTATTTGACCCCAAGTAAGGAGTGCATATACTTAACGTCCGGAGGGTGGTTGACAAATTAGGTATCGCTAATCTAAGGTGAGAATGATGTTAAGATATACAGTAGCGGGCACCGCAAGCGCGCGAGGGTGTAGACGGATAGCTGCTTTACTAAGCGCTTTGATAATCATTACTTTTTATTTACTTGCAGCTCCCTTGGCTATCGCCGGGAACAAGCAGGCTGATTGGGAAAAGGCCTCGAAAGACACCTGTGCCGAAATCAAAAAAATTCCGGAACAGGTCGCGGCGGGGGACGAAAAAGCCGTGGTGGCGACAACCCGCGTGGCCTATGACCAGATTTACCGGATGTCGGGTCTAAAGGATCAAATCGTACACCGTGTCGGTGCCGAACAGGCCGAGGAATTCGGAAAATCCCTGATTGGGCTGCGAAAGGAAATTCGAGCCAAAACTCTGACCGCAGACTCGGCTAAAACTCGGATAAATGAAATTTGTGCCAATCTTGATGCCCGCGTCAAAGCGTTGTCGAAGTCTAAAGCACTAAACGACCAGTGGACCCGCGTTGGAAACGGAATTAAGGAAACCGCTGAAGCTGCGGTAGCAAAATACAAGGCCGGCGATAAAGACAAGGCTTTTCATCTGGCCACCGATGCCTATCTGGGGCACTACGAATCTATGGGGCTGGAAAAGGCCACGATTGCGCTGGTATCCCTGGCGCGGGTCACCGATGTAGAGGCTGCTTTCCGACAGTTGCGTGTGGATATCAAGGAAGACAAGGGTGTTGAGACGGTTCAGGCTTCGGCCGACAAACTGATTAGCATGGTTATGGAAGATGCCGAAAAGCTCGACAAGATGACCAGTAAAGACAGCGCTGGTTCAGGTTGGGGT
Source organism: Mobiluncus mulieris ATCC 35243 (assembly GCF_000160615.1). Classification (GTDB taxonomy): domain Bacteria; phylum Actinomycetota; class Actinomycetes; order Actinomycetales; family Actinomycetaceae; genus Mobiluncus; species Mobiluncus mulieris. The sequence continues at coordinate 341,168 of NZ_GG668518.1, forward strand.
GGCTTCGTATCGTCCTTCATTGTGTTGCTACGCGAAGGTGCCGAGGCGCTACTCGTGATTGCGGCGGTAATCACCTACCTGATGAAGGCCAAACGGCGCGATCAGCTGCCCGGAGTCATCGTGGGTATTGTCCTGGCTCTGTTGGTATCAGCCGGCCTAGCGGTACTCTTCAGCATCCTCACCGCCAGCACCGCCACCGGGCTCAGCCAGGAACTAATTGAAGGCATCACCGGTATTGCAGCGGTACTCATGCTGATTTATGTGTCTAACTGGATTTTGTCGAAGTCCCACGGCGAAGCCTGGTCGCAGTTCATCAAGTCCAGTGTAGAAGCCAAATCCGGGAAGGGTGCTTTTTCCCTGTGGACAGTAGCCTTTCTGGCTGTGTTGCGCGAAGGATCCGAGACAATTCTGTTCTTCCAACCGATTTTCGCCGCCACTAAAACCGGTGGAGACAAAGCCCTGGTTTGGTTCGGGGTGCTGGCAGCGGCGGTGGCCTTGGCGATTCTGTTTGCTCTGGTCTGGATTTTCGGGGTGCGCCTGCCATTGAAGCCTTTCTTCCAGTGGACGTCGTTCCTGCTGGCTTTCATGGCTATCACCATCACGGGCGGGGCTATCAAGGAACTGCAGGATGCCTTCCCGAATCTTGACAATATCTTGAACACCCCACTTAACGGGGTTCCGACGATTTCCTTCCTAGGGCTGCACCCCAGTGTGCAAACCATTGTAGGGCAGGTAATCGTGGCCGTAATTTTGGTGGCACTGGCAGTGATTCAGCACAAACTAGCGGCCAAACCACAAAATCTCCCCGACTCACAAGAATCGGTGGAAAAAACGGGCGAAAACGTCCACTAGTGAAAGGCAATTTGTCTATGAACAAGCGACTATTGGCTGTACTGGCGGCTATGAGCGTGGCTTTTACGCTCAGCGCCTGTGGTCAGTCTACGGATACTAAGGCCAGCGGTGGCAAGGATGACTGCAAACCTTGCAACTGTGAAGACCAGCAAAAGAAGGAAGGCGACGAGGGCGATAAAGAAGAAAAGAAGCCACTGCCTCCAGGGTTCATTGGTATCGAGGAAAAACCGGTGGGCGACTCTGGCGAACAGAAAGCCGGCATGCTACAGGTGAACGCCGTGTTCTTCCAGGCTATTGACTTGGAGCAGGGTTCCATGGCGATGCCTCCGGCTTCTGAATCCGATATGCACTTCGAGGTTGACGTAAAGACCAACGACGAGGCCAAGAAGATCGGCTACGATGGCGACCTCTTCATGCCCTACCTTAAGATTAATGCCAAGATTATTAACAAGGATACCGGCGCTGTTGGCTACGAAGGTACCCTGATGCCGATGATTGCTAACGACGGCCCGCACTACGGTAACAACATCAAGTTGCCCGACGGTAAATACAAGGTTGAACTGACCATTCCGTCCCCGGCAAACGACTGGATGCTGCACACCGGTAAGGACTCTTCTGCTGTGGAAGGTCGCTTCTGGAAGGATCCCTTGAAGGTCACCTTCGACAACTGGGAGTGGAGCCACGACTTGGTCTAAGACCGTCCACTCCAAACAAGAATTAATAGGGAACAGAAAGGAATAATACAGTGCTGAAGCTCTTTGTATCTTCTGTACTGGATCTCCTGCCCCTGATGCTGACCGTAGTGTTAGCACTCGTGAACAGACCCCATGCGCCGATGGAACGTCGGCGCATGGGGCTTATCACCTGGTTTTTCGGTCTGCTCGGCTTAGGAGTGGCGGGAGTTATCGCGTATTTGCGTCTGAACACGCCCTGGATTAGCCTGCCTGCCATCAAGGTCTGGGCTGGACTGTTGATTTTACTGATGGTGGTGGTTTTTACCGCGAGTCTGTGGATTCTGGGGTCGCGTCAGCTACACCTCATTGACCAGACTTGGCGGCATCGTTTGCTCGCGGTAACCTCGATGCTGTTCCTAGCTATCGGGGGTTTCTATTTTGCGCTGCCGTATTTCCTGAGCATTGACTCAATCGTTTTGATGGGGACTTCTGCCTTTGAAACCCAGTCTATTTTACGACTGGTGGGTTTCGCTGGTGGCACCTTGCTTGCCTTGGCTTGCGCCTGGGTGATTGCCCGTTCTTACCGGCATATGAGTCGACGGGTGTGCAATATTTTGACCACCCTGGTGTTGCTGGTTGTGATTGTGCCCAAGTCCTTTTCTATCTACAACATTCTTTCCAACGCGCGAATGTTGCCCAGGCTAAGTTTTGTTTTCAACATGGTGCTGTTCTTCCAACAGCACTTGGTTTTGACTTTGCTGGCGATGGCGCTAGTGGCGGCTTTGCCCGGGGTCATCGCCCTGAAGGTTCCGTCTATCAAGGGTAAAAAACTCAATCCCGCTCAGGTGCGCCTCCACCGGGCTGATGTGTTGTCCCGCCGCGAATTTTTCGGTGCCTCTATCGCTTTCGGGGCGGCACTGGTTTGGGTTTGCACCGACGGGAAAACCCGAGCCGAGGCGAAACCTGAACTCTCACCTATTGAACCCTCGGTAGTGGAAGGCGACAAGATTAAGGTTGACCGCAAGTTGGTGTCCGACGGGCACTTGCACCGCTTCGCCTACAAGACCGACACCGGCACCGAGATTCGTTTCATCGTCATCAAAAAGAACCAGGTTTCCTTCGGTACCGGACTGGACGCTTGCGAAATTTGTGGTAATGCCGGGTATTACGAACGCAACGGCAAGGTTATCTGTTCGCGTTGCGACGTGATGATGAACACCCAGACCATCGGGTTCAAGGGCGGCTGCAATCCCATCCCCATCAGTTACAAACAGACCGAGGACTCGCTGGTGTTCAGTGTAAAGGAACTGTCCCAGTTCGAGGACGTTTTTAGGTGAGGCTATGTTCTTTTTTCTGCGTATCGTTTTTCGGGCTCTGGGGCGTCAATTCAAAGCGCGCCTCATGATTGCGCTCACCGTGGCGCTGGGGGCAAGCCTGACCACCTCAATGCTGGCGGTGATGCTGGACGTGGGGGATAAGGTAAACGAGGAACTCACGTCTTACGGCGCTAACATCGAGATTTTGCCCCAGTCCGTGGCGGCGGTGTCCTCCCTGTACAACATCGACAACACCACGACTCACGGGGCACTGCAGGAAGCAGATCTTCCGAAAATCAAGGAAATCTTTTGGTCTTTGGCGATTACGGATTTTTCGCCTTATCTGTATGTCCCGGCCGCTACTCGTGACGGTGCGCCCGTCGACGTGGTGGGCACGTGGTGGAAAAAGACTTTCATTTCGGCCACCGGCGAAAAAGTGACCACCGGCACCGCTAACCTGCGTGACTGGTGGCAGCTTGACGGGAAGCTTCCCAGCGATGGTGACGATAATTTGGTGGTGGCAGGTTCACGAGTCGCTTCCCTGATGGGCTGGAAGGTCGGGGATAAGGTCAACTTCGGTACGGAATCCCAGGCTAGGGATTTCCAGGTGGCCGCAATTTTCACCTCTGGGGATGACGAAGAAAACAAGGTTTTCACTACGCTTAAGACCGCCCAGGATCTCTCTAACCGTGCGGGTCAGGTTGATAAAATCGAGGTACGCGCCATCACGACCCCGGAAAATGAGCTGGCTAAGCGTGCCGCCCAAGACCCGTCTTCCTTGTCAGCTCAGGATTGGGAAACCTGGTATTGCACATCGTATGTGTCTTCGATTGCCTATCAGTTAGAGGAAGTCATGCACAATGCCTCGGCCAAGCCAGTGCGACAAATCGCGGAAAGTGAAGGCGTTATCCTGGAGAAAATCCAGTTGATTATGCTGATGGTGGCGGTTTTAGCCACTTTGGCTTCCTCGCTAGGGATTGCGAACCTGGTGACGGCTTCGGTGATGGAGCGCGCCAAGGAAATCGGGGTTATGAAGGCCATCGGCGCACGAAACTTTGCGATTGCTGGCCAGATTGTCACCGAGACTCTGATTGTGGGGTTGGTGGGCGGCTTGGTTGGCTTCGCGGGTGGTTTCGGGTTGGCACAGCTGGTGGGCTACCTGGTGTTCCAGTCGTCTATCAATATGCGCCCGATGGTGATTCCGCTTATGGCCTTGATTATCTTAGCGACGGTGCTGGTGGGGTCGCTGCCGGCTATCCGCTCGTTGGTGAAGTTGAACCCGACGGAAGTGCTGCACGGCAGGTAAAGACGGTGAAAAATGACTAGACGAAGAATGTATCTGCGCATTGTGGCTAAGGCGTTTATCCACCGCCTGTCCCGCACTTTTATTGCCTTGCTTTCGATTGCCACCGGTTCGGCTACTTTGTGTGCCTTGTTGCTGTTGGCCTATACCGTGCCGGGTCAGTTGGCGAACCAGTTGCGGTCTTACGGGGCGAATGTGGTGATGACTCCGACTGGCAGTAACCTGATTCGCGCGGATTTGATGCCTAAGATTGACCGGGCACTGCACCAGACCCAAACGAAGCTTTTGGGGCGGGCGGGTTACCGCTATGCCAGTGTGCTTTACGGCCAGCAGTCGGTGCAAGTACTGGGCACAAACATGGCGGATTCCCAAAAGGTGCGGTCTTACTGGAAAATAGAGGGCAAGCTCCCGGCGGAAGATGAAATCCTGGTGGGGTCAAATGCGGCCGAAAAATACCGTTTGGCGCTCAAGAGTCGCATGACCTTGACATCACCGAAGGACGAAAACTTTAGCAAAAACTTCGGGGTTTCCGGGATTTTACGCACTGGGGGTGCCGAGGACGACCTGATTGTGATGGATCAGGATGTTTTAGCGAAGTTCTTGCAAGAACCACCGTCAGCCAATGTGGTGGAGTTCTCGATTCCGGGTTCTTCAGAGGACTTAAAGAAAGCGACGACGGCCTTGTCTCAGGTTGACCCCGATAACGCCAGCGCCCAAGAGGTTCGGCGCATCTCGAAGTCGGAGGACAATCTGACTTCGATTCTGCGTTCCCTGATTTGGCTGGTATCTTCGATTATTTCGGTGTTGACTTTGATTGGGGTGTCCACGACCCTGGTGACGATGGTCAATGAACGAGCCAAAGAGATTGGGCTCAAAAAGGCCTTGGGGGCGATGCCCAAGCAAATCCTGGTCGAGTTTATTGGCGAGTCAATCCTGACCGGTCTGGTCGGGGGGATTATCGGTTCGGCGGCCGGGATTTGGATTGCGAAGTTCGTCACCCACCAGGCTTTCGCGATGGATATTGATGCTTCGAAGGCCGGGTGGCCTTTGACTATTATTTTCGCGGTGTTGATTACCGTGGTGGGGATGATGATTCCGGCACGAAGAATTGTAAAGATTCAACCGGCTTATGTTCTGGGAGGAGAATAACTTATGGGTGGCTACATTGTTGACGGTGTCTCTAAAATCTATGGTGACCTGCACGCTTTGGATAACGTGTCGCTGCAGGTAGAGACCGGGGAATGGCTGTCGGTGGTGGGTTCTTCGGGGTCGGGCAAGTCCACTTTGATGAATATCTTGGGCTGCTTGGATTCCCCAACTAAGGGTACGGTGTCCCTGGATGGGATGCGCCTGGATAAACTCGACGAGCTTGCCCTGGCTACGATGCGCCGCCAAAAGATTGGCCTGATTTTCCAGCAGTTCCACCTGGTCAAGCATCTCACGGCCGTAGAGAACGTGATGTTGGCGCAGTATTACCACTCGATTCCAGATGAAAAGGAAGCTTTGGCGGCACTCGACCGAATTGGGATGCGTGAGCGCGCGACCCACTTGCCCCACCAGCTTTCGGGCGGGGAACAGCAGCGCGTCTGCGTGGCGCGCGCGCTGATTAACCACCCGGAGGTTATCTTGGCCGACGAGCCCACGGGTAACCTGGACGAAGCCAATGAACAGATTGTGATTGATTTCTTTCACCAGTTGCATGACGAGGGCACGACCCTGATTGTGGTGACCCACGACCAGACGGTCGCCAGCCAGGGGACGCGCCAGATTTTGCTTGATCACGGGCGGGTTACCAAGGAAATCAAAGGTCATCCGGCGCCGAAGCAGGGCGGCAAGGCACGCTTGGGGGATTTTGGTGCGGTTGGTGCGGATTCTTCGGGGGATGGTTCTTCGGGGATTCATGAGGTGCCAGCCGGCGATGCGCCGGACCAGTCCGGCGCCTCGCCAGATTTACGCGCGGATTCCGGGCAAGCCCCTCATGAAACAGAGTCTACCAAGGAGGAAAAGTGAGTCACGAGAAACCGAAACCCACGCGTAAAGCGGCGGCCTTGGGGGCACTGACTTTGGCGGTGTCCAGCACTATGCTGACCGGGTGTTCGCAAAGCCTGGATGCGAGTGTATGTAAGGACGGCACCTACGAAGGGCAGTCGCAGCCCGCCCCTGATGGGCAGCACGCCCTCATCAAATTCACGGTTAAAGGCCAGAAAGTGACCACCGCGAAGTTCACGGTAATTGACGAACACGGACGACCCCACGACGGGGAGTACGGCAAAACCACCACGGGGCACACCGATGGCAAATTTTATCAGCGTGCCCAGCGTGCGGTCGGGGCGGAGCCGCAGTACGCCCAGAAGTTTGTGGAGACTTCGGATGCGGACAAGGTTGAGGTGATTGCCGGGGCTTCGATTTCCCACGGTTTGTTCCAGTCAGCGGTCGAGGACGCGCTGGGCAAGTGTGGTTAGACGGGTTTTGCTTTTATGAGGTTTTGGCAAGTTGAGCTTTCGTCGGCTTTCGCCCGTTGCGGGGGCTGGCTGTGAGCGAGGCTCCGGCTTTGCCTGTGGACACCTATAGTTTCGCGGCTATGGGAACCGTGGGCACACTGCAGTTTCCGGGTGCAGATGCGCGCGGTGAACAGATAGCCAAAATCGTGCGCGGACTGGAGGCCAAGTGGTCGCGGTTTTTGCCTGATTCAGAGATTTCGGTTTTGAACCGACATCCGGGCGCGTTTATGGCAGTCAGTCCGGAAACCTGGGATTTGCTGGTCGGTGCGCGATACTGGCAGCGCGCCACTGGGGGCTTGTTCGACGTGGCCTATGTGGGGGCTAGCGGGGGTGAAACGATTCGACCTAATCCCGAGCTGAATTTGGGAGAATCTGCGGGTGGTGCTGTCGAAGAGAGTTCTGGATTTTATTTTCGACGGGAGAATATTGACGCGGCTGTGAGCCGGGGGCATGGCCTGATACTGCATTCGGGGATGGCCTGCGTGGGGGCGGGTCGGCAGTTGGATTTGGGTGGCATCGGCAAAGGTGTGGCCGCTGACCTGGCCTTACAGTCCTGTCTGGATTTCTGTAAGGCGGCTCGGGGGGAGAATGAGTCCGGTGGAACCAGCGCGGCTGCGGGGGCGGGCGTGGTAGTTGGCGAGGCGAGTAAGGCGGGTGCCTCGGGTGGTGATTCTCGATTTGATTCTGAGTCTCGAATTATGGTGAATCTGGGTTCGTCTTCGTTGGCGTTTCGCGCCGACGAAAACGAACCGTGGCGGATTGGGATTCGTTCTCCTTGGGTGGGTACGCCTAGTCCGGTGGGCTACCTGGAACTTTGCAATGGGTCGGTGTCCTTGTCCGGGACGGCGCAAGAACTTGAGCCGGGATTGGATTGGGTTACGCATCTGGTAAATCCGCTGACTGGCCAGCCCGCCCAATCCAACGTGGCTCTGGCTGTGGTGGTGGCAAAGGACGGAATCACGGCGGAGGCTGTGTCCACGGCGGTGCTGTTGCTGGGGGCGCAGGCCGGGTTGGATTTGTGTGTGGCTCACCACGTCGCAGCGGCCGTGTTTACTTGTGACCGCCAGGTTCTGGGTACCCCCGACATGGTCAAATTCCTGCGGCTGGGTAAACCGGGTTTGTCTGCAAGCCGGTAGCCTGGGGTTTTGAAAATCCTCCAGTGTTCTCTGGCTGACCCGGTTTCGGCAGGCCTAGACCCGCTTTTTGTCAGGACAATTAAAAAGCAAATCGCATCTTTTTAGCGGGTCAATCCGGTCGAGCGAGCATCGCCGTCCTCTAACCCACTTTTCCCTAACCGACTGGTAAAACTCCAGGTGATAGGCGTTAGGAAAGGTGAACCTACCTGCGGTTTTGCGCTGGCCTGGGGGGTCGTGGAATTCAGGAAACACTCACCTAAGACTAGACGAAGTTCCAGGTCACACCTATTGCTATACCAACAAAGGTGGTCTATGATAACAAATGTCAACAAAATCTAGAAGTAAATGGAGGATGAAAAATATGAGCAACAAAGTTGTCGAAGATGCGCTGCAGCAGGGTTTGGTGGATTTGAACGCTTTGGCATTGCAGGGCAAGCAGATTCACTGGAACCTAGAGGGGGAGGGCTTCCAGGTGCTGCACGAGTTCCTGGATATCATTATTACTTTGGCTCGCACTTCTTACGATGACCTGGCAGAGCGCCTGGTGGCTATTGGGGGTCAGCCGGATGGTCGCGCTAAGACTATTGCGGATACTACCGTGTTGAAGCCTCTGGACAAGGGCTACATCCAGGTAAAGAAGGGGTACGAGGTCTACGAGGCGGCTTTAATGGCGGTCAGCAACAAGATGAAGGAATTCATCCCGGCTGTGGATGATGTTGACCCGCTTTCTTCCGATTTGCTGATTGGGACGGCTCGCGAGCTGGAAAAGCAGGCTTGGTTCCTGCGCGCTCACCTAGGTCGTCTGGGCAAATAACGTGATACTGTAGTTGTCATCTCCTTAGTTGATGGGGGCTGGTTTTGCCAGCCTCCATCTTTTTCTGTGGCATCCCCGGAGTTTCCTAGATGCGCCTGGGGTGCCTCGGGTTGTTAAGAGTTGGGGTGACTGGGTAACCGACAAGAATATGAACTGGTCTGGGTTTTCTTCTGTTTGATTCGATAGGAGGACAGGTATTATGACTAGGATTTTTGATTAGGGGTATAAAGACCGGGTGGTTCATCTTTAAACCTTGCCGATAGAATGAGGCTGTGAACACTAAACGGCGAGGGAATCAGCCAGGCGAGGATGAAAGCGGGGCTAAAGGCAGCGTCGAAGACGTGGATAAAACAGCTAACGGGAAATCCCTGAACCGCCGTATTTTGGGGCTCGCGGTGCCCTCGCTGGGGTCGCTGTTGGCCGAGCCCCTCATGGTGCTGGCCGATTCCGCGATGATAGGTCACCTGGGCACCACTGAACTGGCTGGGTTGACCTTGGCGTCCTCCGTGAATGTGCTGGTCGCAGGGCTGTGTCTGTTCTTGGTATACGGCACGACCGCCGTGGCTTCCCGGCAACTTGGCGCAGGCGACCGGGCAGCGGCCGTGAAAACCGGGGTGGACGGAGCCTGGCTGGGGGTCTTGGTTGGGCTGGCGGCCGCTGCGGTTCTGTACTTGGGCGCCGAACCAATAGTAGCCCTGTTTGGATCCGGTTCTGCCGTGAACTTACAGGCCGCCGCGTATTTGCGGGCAGCCGCCCCCGGGATGGCCGGGATGCTGTTGGTTTTGGCTGGTACCGGCGCCATGAGGGGCCAACTCGATGCCCGCACCCCCCTGGTGATAACCGCTATCGGAGCCGGGGCAAACGTCGCCCTGAACGCTGCCTTGATTTATGGTGCCAGCCTGGGGATAACCGGGGCGGGGCTTGGCACCAGCCTGGCCTCTCTAGGGATGGGGGCGGCTTTTGTTGTGAAAATCATCGCCGGTGCCCGCGCCGCCGGGGTTTCCCTGGTTCCGCAGTTCAAAGCGATACTGCAAGCCCTGACTGGCGGCACGCCCCTCATGATACGAACCATAACCATGCAAACCGTAATCCTGGCTACCCTGTGGGTTGCGGCCGCCCAAGGCGAGGTTGCGGTGGCCGGGCGGCAAGTTGCGGCCGCCACCTGGGGGATTACCACTAATTTTCACGATGCCATCGCGATAGCCACCCAAGCTCTGATTGGGTTTGAACTGGGACGGGCTGACCAACTTGGGGTGCGCCACCTGATTCGCCGCGTGACCTGGTGGGGGATAGGAATTGGCCTGGTTTTGGGGGTCGTGACGGCTGCGGTGTGTCCGGTGTGGCCCTGGGTGTTCACCAGTGACCCACGAGTGGCGGTGGTTGCGACTGCCGCACTGCTGGTTTCGGCGGTATTCCAGCCCTTGGCGGGGGTGGTTTTTGTTTTAGATGGGGTCTTGATAGGCGCCAACGACACCTGGTACCTGGCCTGGGCGGGCTTGGCCAACGTGGCAATCTACGTCCCGGCCTTGGTGGCGGTGTGGGTCTGGGCGGGTGCGGGACCGGCGGGTTTGGCTTGGCTGTGGGGCTGTTACTGCGGGGTGTTTATGGCCGCGCGGTTGGTGACATTGGGGTGGCGGTTGCGCCAAAGTGCCTGGATGCAGCTGTAGCGAAAAAGTTCGGAGGGAAACTGGCATATCTCGTATGTATATGCGAGTAAGATTCAAATTCCTCCGGCCTTTTGCTGGGGGCTGGGTCAGTTTGCGCTGAGGGTAAAAATAGGGTAGTTTTGAACTTCGGTGCTTTGTGCTCGCCCGAGCCGAAGCGCGGGCAAGATATGCAAGAAGTCTAAACAAGAAGTGAGTTTCGACGTGGTTTATGCGATCATCAAGGCCGGCGGCCGACAGGAGAAAGTCTCTGTCGGCGATGAACTGCTGGTGGAAAAGGTAGAAAGGGCAGCGGGGGAAACCATTGAGCTGCCGGCTATCCTCGTGGTTGATGGGGATAAGGTGACTTCCAAGGCTGCGGACGTGGCCAAGGTCAAGGTCAGCGCGAAGGTTCTGGGTCCGGCTAAGGGACCCAAGATTTCTATCGTGAAGTTCAAGAACAAGACGGGTTACCGTAAGCGTCAAGGCCATCGCCAGCCGCTGACCCGTCTCGAGATTACTGGCATCAAGTAGGGGGTTAGGAAATGGCACATAAGAAAGGTTTGGGATCTTCGCACAACGGGCGCGATTCTAATGCGCAGCGCCTGGGCGTAAAGCGTTTCGGCGGGCAAATCGTCAACGCGGGCGAGATTCTGGTGCGCCAAAACGGCACCCGCTATCATCCCGGTTTCAACGTGGGCATCGGCAAGGATGACACCCTCTTCGCCCTCAAGAAAGGCGCGGTAGAGTTCGGTCGTCACCGCGATCGCCGTATCGTCTCCGTCAAGGAAACCGTATAGTGCGCTAGCGGCAGCGAGGGGGCTCCGACGAGCCCCTTTGCGTGTTTAAACCGTCTTTTCGGGTTGCTACGGGTTAGGCTGGTTTCGTCGGTTTCTTTTCATGAGGTGCCAGCCGGAAGAACAGTTAGTAGCCCGCATCCGCGCTTTTCAAAATCAAGGGGGAATCTTGGTCAGTTTCGTGGATTACGTGAAAATTTTCGCCACCGCTGGGGCGGGGGGAAACGGCTGCGCCTCGATTCGCCGCGAGAAATACAAGCCACTAGCCGGGCCCGACGGCGGGGCCGGCGGGCACGGCGGATCGATAATCCTGCGGGTAGACCCCCAGGTCACGACCCTGTTAGAGTTCCATCATCGCCCCCATGTCAGTGCCGAGAACGGCTTGGCGGGGGCGGGGGATTACCGGGATGGGAAACGCGGGGAAGACCTGGTACTCCCGGTGCCGCTGGGCACGGTAGTGACCAGCGAAACCGGGGAATTACTGGCGGATTTAGGAACCCCCGAGGCTGAATACACCCTGGCACGCGGGGGAGTCGGAGGTTTAGGTAACTGGGGTTTGGCTTCGGCGAAACGTAAAGCCCCGGGTTTCGCGTTGCTGGGCGAACCCGGCGAGGAACGCACGGTTATCCTGGAGCTGAAATCCGTGGCGGATGTGGCTTTAGTTGGTTTTCCTTCGGCCGGGAAATCTTCGCTGGTGGCGGCGCTGTCGGCAGCCAAGCCCAAGATTGCGGATTACCCTTTTACGACTTTGGTGCCAAACCTGGCAGTGGTGGACAGTCCGGTGACCCGGTTCACGATGGCCGACGTGCCCGGCCTAATCCCCGGAGCTGCGCAAGGCAAAGGCTTAGGATTGGATTTCTTGCGTCACATCGAACGTTGCTGTGTCCTGGCGCATGTGGTGGATCTCGCGGCTTGGGAACCCGAGCGTGACCCGCTTTCCGATATTCGCGCCTTGGAATCCGAGCTGGCGGCTTATGCCTCTGACCTGGACAGATTTGGTCAGGTCAGCGCCGCTGGATCCTTGCCGCCGCTAATGGAACGACGGCGCGCCATTATCTTGAACAAGATTGATGTACCCGACGGCCGGGAAATGGCCGAAGTGATGCGTGCGGATTTGGGGCGCTTGGGTTGGCCTATCTTTGAGGTTTCGGCCGCCACTCATGAGGGGCTAAAGGATCTTAGTCTCGGTTTGTCCACGCTGGTAAAAGAATTCCGGGAATCTGGGCTGGCACCTCATGAAACCGTAAGACCTGTCTTGCGTCCGAACCCGAAACCCGCCCGCGGCGAAAAACACTATAGCATCACTTCTATCAGTATTGAGGACAGACCCGGCTTTCAAATCCGGGGCGACCAGGTGGAACGCTGGGTCAAACAGACTGATTTCACCAATGACGAGGCCGTGGGATACCTCGCGGATCGGCTGGCCAATGCGGGAGTGGAAGACGATTTGCTTAAATCCGGGGCACGGGCTGGGGATACAGTCATTATCGGGGATCCGGAAACCGGGGTGATTTTCGATTGGGAACCTACCCTGCAGGCCGGGGCGGAATTGCTGGGGGCGCGGGGCACGGATTCGCGGCTCTATGAATCCGGACGGCGTTCCAACCAGCAGCGACGCATTGATTATCACGCCTGGATGGATGCCAAGCGCCGCGCCCGCGAGGAACTGGCGCAAGAGCGCGAATCCGGGAAATGGGTCGATCCGGAGTAAATCCGTAATTAAAAATGGCACCTCATGAACCGTAAAACCCCCAAGCTAGCCCAAAAAACGCCACGGCAAAAAGTTTTTGGGTAAAAGTACTTGATTTTCACAGTTGATGGAGCTATCTTAGAGTCAACGGAAACGTTTCCGTTGCCAAAAATCCACAGCACGGGAGCTGGGAAAGAGACTGTGAGGAGTCGAAATGAAATCTACAATCACCAAAATTGCTGCTTTGGGTGCTGCCGCCGCACTGGCCTTGACCCTGGGAGCCTGCGGAGGTGGCGGGAACAATGCCGCCGACAACGGCAAAGGCAAGGTTTACTATCTAAGCTTCAAGCCCGAACAAGACGAGATTTGGCAAAAAGTTGCCAAGGCCTACACCAAGGAAACCGGGGTTCCTGTCAAGGTGGTCACCGCTGCCTCGGGTACTTATGAACAGACCCTCAAAGCTGAGGTAGCTAAGAAAGACGCCCCGACATTATTCCAGATTAACGGCCCGGTAGGGATGCAATCTTGGAAGGACTACACCGCCGACCTGTCGAATACGGATTTCTACAAGCACCTGTTGGACAAAAAGATGGCCGTGGGTGAAGACGGCAAGGTTTATGGGGTTCCCTATGTAGAGGAAGGCTACGGGATTATCTATAACAAGGCCATTATGGACAAGTACTTTGCTATGCCCGATGCCAAGGCCAAATCGATGGACGACATCAAGGGATTCGACACCCTGAAATCGGTGGTAGAAGACATGCAAGCCAAGAAGGGCGACCTGGGCATCGACGGGGTGTTCGCTTCCACCTCTTTGAAGCCCGGCGAGGATTGGCGTTGGCAAACCCACCTGGCTGACCTGCCGGTTCACTTCGAGTACGCCGATAACAACAAGACCGATATGCCCAAGTTGGATTTCAAGTACAACAAGGAATTCAAGAATATCTTTGACCTGTACCTGAAGAACTCTACGATTGACCCCAAACTGGCCAGCTCCAAGGCCGTAACCGATTCCATGGCCGAGTTCGCCTTGGGTAAGGCTGCGATGGTACAAAACGGTAACTGGGCTTACGGGCAAATCTCGGAGGTAGATGGCAACACGGTCAAACCCGAAGATGTCAAGATGATGCCGATTTATGGCGGTTTCCCCAATGAAGCCAAGCAGGGCATCAACATCGGCACTGAAAACTTCTTCTCCATCAACTCCAAGGCCTCCGAGGCTGACCAAAAGGCTTCTATTGACTTTGTGAACTGGCTGATTTCTTCGGATGCAGGCAAGAAGTTCATGGTAGGGGAACTGGGATTCATCCCACCTTTCGATACTTTCACCGAGTCTGAACAACCCAGTGACCCCTTGGCTAAGGAAGTAGTTTCCTACATGTCCAACAAGGATTTGGTCAGCGTGCCGTGGGAATTCACCACCTTCCCCTCTCAGCAGTTCAAGGATGACTTTGGCCAGGCTTTGGCGCAGTACGCTGCGGGTCAAATGGACTGGGACAAGGTAGTGGATTTGTTCAAGAAGTCTTGGGAAGCTGAGAAACAGTCTTAGCTCGCCTTTTGTGGGGATGGTTGCGGGTTCATGAGTCGCCAGGGAAAGCGACCGGCACCTCATGAACCCGCCACCCCGGGGCAACCAGCCCCGTAAACGGAAAGAAACAATATGGAAAAAAGTCTGAAACGATGGGGTTTAGTCTTTACTGGACCGACTCTGGTTGCTTTTATTATTGCTTTTTTGGCACCGTTTTTTATCGGTATCTATCTGTCTTTCACTAAGTTCACCACGGTGACCAATGCGACTTTCAACGGGATAGATAACTATATCAAGGCCTTTAGTGAGCGTCAGGGTTTCGTCTCGGCGTTGGCTTTTACGGCGGTGGTGACCATTATCGCGATTATCAGTGTGAATGTTTTCGCCTTTGCGATTGCGTATTTGCTGACCCGGAAGTTGCGCGGCACTAATTTTTTCCGCACCGTGTTCTTTATGCCCAACTTGATTGGGGGCATCGTGCTGGGCTACACCTGGCAGACGATTATAAACGCGGTGCTGCACAACTTTAATACCACCCTGGTAACGGACGCTAAATACGGGTTGTTCGGTTTGATTTTGCTGTTGAACTGGCAACAGGTTGGCTACATGATGGTGATTTACATTGCGGGGTTACAATCGGTACCACCCGAGCTGGTAGAGGCGGCTCAAATCGACGGAGCGAGTCGCTGGCAGATAATGCGCAATGTCACTATTCCGATGATTATGCCCTCTATCACTATCTGTACCTTCTTGACTTTGAGTAACTCGTTTAAGCTCTTTGACCAGAACCTGGCCTTGACCAACGGCGCGCCGCAACATGCCACTGAAATGGCAGCCTTGAACATCGTCAACACTTTCTTTGGTAAACCTGGCTACGAAGGCGTGGGACAAGCCAAAGCGGTGGTGTTCTTCCTGATAGTGACCCTGATTGCATTCTTGCAACTGCGCTTGACTCGCTCCAAGGAGGTTGAATCATGAATAACCTTGCGCAAAGCCCCGCCACGAACGCGGCGACTCAGCTTAAATCCACCGCGCCTTCGTCTACCGGGCCTCGCCTGGTTTCCAAGGCAATCATCTACGCGGTGCTAGTTATTCTGACTGTGGTTTTCATCGGACCGTTGCTGTTCATTTTGATGAATTCCTTTAAAGGTCGTCTCTTTATCTCCGATGAGCCCTTCGCTTTGCCGCTGGGCGAGTATTTTGCGGGAGCCACGAACTATGTCCAAGGCTTGGCGGCCACGGGATTCTTTGCGGCCTTTGGCTGGTCGGCCTTTATAACCGTGTGCTCGGTGGTGATAATCGTATTCTTTGCGGCAATGACGGCCTACTATATCACGCGGGTAAAGGCTTGGTGGACGAACCTGATTTACCTGGTTTTGGTGTTTTCTATGGTGGTGCCCTTCCAGATGGTGATGTTCCCCACCGTGAAAATTGCCGATACGCTGGGCTTGTCTAATCCTGTGGGCATGATAGTGCTCTATCTGGGTTTTGGCGCGGGGCTGTCGGTGTTTATTTTCTCTGGTTTCGTCAAAGGGATTCCCCGTGATGTCGAGGAAGCCGCGATGATTGATGGTTGCAGTCCCCTGCGTAACTATTTCTTCGTGGTGATGCCCATGTTGAAACCCGTCAGCATCACGGTGGCTATCCTGATGGCCATGTGGGTGTGGAACGACTATCTGCTGCCCTACCTGGTGGTTGGGCTTTCCACGGAATACAAGACCATTCCCGTGGTGGTGCAGCAACTGGTGGGATCGCACGGTTCTAACGACATGGGCGCGATGATGGCCATGTTGGTATTGGCGATTATCCCGATTGTGGTTTTCTACCTGTTTTCGCAAAAGTACATTATCGAAGGTGTCGTGGCCGGGGCGGTAAAGGGATAATCATGGGTTCGCGTTGTGCGGGAGTGTTGCTCCCGGTGTTTTCCCTGCCGGGATTTTATGGGATTGGAACGATTGGTCAAGAGGCGCGGGGTTTTATTGACCGTCTCGCGGCGGCGGGGCAGCGGATTTGGCAGATTCTGCCACTGTGTCCCCCCGGCTACGGTGCTTCGCCGTATTCGAGTCACTCTACTAATGCGGGGAATCCCTGGTTCATTGATTTGAATTCATTAGTAGCCAAGAATTGGCTGGCGCCTCATGAAATCGAATCCTTGGACTGGGGTGACGTTCCCAATCGAGTGAACTATGCCAAAGTGGAGCAGTCCTCGCGCAAAGTGCTCCACTTGGCGTGTGCTCGAGCGGGGAAGTGGGTGGAAAGTCCCGATTTTGTGGCGTTTCATGAGGCGAATCCCTGGGTGACGGACTATGCGTTGTTCATGGCGCTCAAAACCCATTTCGGGGGCGTGTCGTGGCTGGAATGGCCCCAAGAGTTCCGTAACCGCCAACCTGAGGCTCTGGAACGAGCCCGACGTGAGCTGGCCAAAGAGATTGAATTCCACCTATTTTCTCAATGGGTTTTCGAAAGCCAGTGGGAGGATTTACACCAATACGCGAGCTCCCAGGGGATACAAATCCTAGGTGACATCCCGATATACGTGTCTTTGGATTCGGTGGATACTTGGGTGAATCCCGAACTGTTCCAACTAGGGGCGGACAAATTGCCGTCTAATGTGGCGGGGGTGCCGCCGGACGGGTTTTCTGCCACCGGCCAGATTTGGGGCAATCCGCTCTATGATTGGCCGGCACATCGCCGCGAGGACTTTGCCTGGTGGAAGGAACGCCTGCGGGTGCAGTTGCGGCGCGTGGACTTGTTGCGTGTCGACCATTTCCGGGGTTTGGAATCGTACTTTGCGGTGCCTACGGGGGCGAAAACCGCTGGGGCAGGACATTGGGAGCCCGGTCCTGGACTGGAGTTCTTCCAGGCCATGGAAGCGGAACTGGGCGATTTACCGCTGGTGTTAGAGGACTTGGGATACATGACCGAGGAAGTTCGCCAGCTACGTGAAGCCACCGGGAAACCGGGAATTCAGCTGATTCAGTTTGCCTTTGATTCCCGGGAACCCGCGAATTATTGGCCCTACGAGATGCCTCGAAATGCCGTGGTTTACACCGGGACTCATGACAACGATACCTTGCGAGGGTGGTTTGATTCCCTGTCCTCGGCAGACCAGGAGCTGGCTCGGGTTTACTGTGCCGCCCAGGACACCGCCCTGGCTGATTTGCCCCGGTGTTTCCTTACCTTGGCGATGACTTCGGTGGCGGATACCTGCATTATTCCGGTGGCGGACTATCTGGGATTGGGTTCTGAGGGGCGGATTAATACGCCTTCGGTGGCGAACGGTAACTGGGAATGGAAGCTTGACGAAACCACGTTGGGCGCAATACCTTGGACGTTTATTGACCAGCTAACAAGGATATCGGGGCGCTATAGTGAGTAGAGGCAAACATAATCATCGGGAGAAACACAAATGCCAGCACAGCGCGTCAATATCAAAGATGTGGCTAAACAAGCCCGAGTTGGAATCGTGACGGTGTCCCGGGCATTAAACGGTCAGGAAGGGGTCTCCGATAAAACCCGCCAGCGTATCCAAGATATCGCGGATTCCTTGGGGTACCGCCCGAATCGGCATGCACGGTTCTTGAAGCTGTCTTTTAACCGCTCGATAGCAGTGGTGATTAAGGGCTTGGATAACCCTCTTTTCGCCAAAATTTTGGGGCGGATGGAACGCGAGATTCGCGCCCACGAGTATTTGATGAGCATCGTGTCGGTGCCCCACTGGAGTGACGAGCTAAGCGAAGCCGTGAAAATCGTGAACGAAGAATCCGTGTCGGGGGTGGTGTTTTTGGGCGCTCAGTACGAACATCGCGCCGCCGACATGGAAAAACTGCGGGTGCCTTTTGTGGTTTCCACGGTCAGCTGGATGGACAGTGCGTATCGGGAGCGTTACGCCTCGGTGTCGATTGACGACCGGGGGGAGGCGGGGCGGGTCGTTGACTATCTCTATGGGTTGGGACACCGCCGCATCGCGTTGTTGGGATCGGATTCCTTGGATAATTCCATAGGTTCGTTGCGTTTGTCAGGATATCTTGAGGCGATGCGTCGTCTAGGCTTAGAGCCGCAACCCGGTTGGGTGCGTTCCTTTGATGCCACCGCTGACGAGCCGTATTCTTTCGAGAGTGGCTACGAGATGACCCGGGATTTGTTGGCGCAATGCCCCGAGGTAACCGCGATTTTCGCTATTGCTGATGTTTTGGCTATTGGGGCTTTGCGCGCCGCCCGCGAGTCTGGGCGCGAGGTGCCCCGGGATTTATCCATTGTCGGTTTTGACGGAATCCCAGCGGGTAAGTTTGTGTATCCCAGTTTGACCACTATTGAACAGCCGGTGGAAAAGATTGCTGAAATCACTTGTGATATGTTGTTTTCCCAGTTGGCGGGGGACAGTCCCCAACATGTGATTGTGCCGGGATCCTTGGTCGAGAGAGGCTCGGTGGCTCGGGTGTCTCCTGGAAAGGACTAGGTAGATGCCGGTGGGACGGGACGGTGCCGGAACCGCAGATTCCCCGGATCAGGTCTGGGGGGATGATATTACGGTGGAATCGCACTCTGGTGGTGTCACCGCTTCGGGGGGGCTGTTTTCCCCGGATTCTCGGCTCTATCAGGCGCTTTCTTGGGTGGTGTCGCTGTTTGCGGCGAATCTTTTGGCGGCAGTGGGGTTTGCTGTGGTGCTGCCGGGTGGGTTGTCTTGGTTGTTGTTGTTTTCATTAGGGGCTTGCCTGGTGCGTGACGGGGATTTCACCTGGCGGGGCTTGTGGGAAATCATCAGGGCGAATTGGCTGGTGGCCAGTGGTTTGTGGCTGGCGGATTTACTGTTTACGAGCTTGGTATTGTGGGAATCGTTTGTTTTAGCACGCCTCGGGGTTCCGGGTTTAAGAATAGCCTGGGGGGCGCTGTTGTGCCTCGCGGTGTTCCTGGTCATAATCGTGAACCAGTGGATGTGGGCGATGTTAGCAATGCGCGGGGGAAACCCGCTGGCACCTCATGAACCTCGAGCTGAGAGCAACGGGGCATCACCCCAACGTACCCCTCGACGTAACCCCCAACACAACCCCCAACGCAACCAACGACACTCTCAGCAACTAGGTCGCCGCGAGCTGCGGACATACTTGCGTGCGGCATTACTGTTGTCGCTGTGCCACTTGCCGCGTTCCCTAGTGGGAGTGTTAATGACGGTCGCGCCGATAATCATAGTGTGGCTCCAGCCAGATTCGCTGTGGCAAGTCCTGGCCTGGGAAACATTTTTCGGCACTGCATTCGGGGTTTACCTGGTGGTTCTGGCGCAATACCGGCCACTCGTGACCTTTTTTCGAGCGGCCGGCAGTTTCAACACTGACGCCCCGGGGGGCGATTCAGCTGGTTTATAGACAAGTGACACGAGGGGAACTTATGTCGGTATACTTGAAGATAATTGGACACAGCCCGAACAAAGAAGGTCACCATGGAAACACGCCATGACGCGGGACTGTGGTCTGGGTCTCGGCACCGAGTGCGGCGTATCGGGGTGATGGGTGGCACTTTTGACCCGATACACCACGGACACTTGGTGGCGGCCTCGGAAGTACAAGCGGTTTTCGGTCTGGATGAAGTCATTTTCGTCCCTACCTTTATGCAGCCCTTTAAACTCGGTCGCGCCGTTACCCCGGCTGAACACCGCTACCTAATGGTGGTTATTGCCACGGCTTCTAACCCCAAGTTTTCTGTTTCACGGGTTGATATCGAACGTGGTACCACCACCTACACGATTGACACCTTGCGGGATTTACACGGTATCTATCAAAATTCCGAGCTGTTTTTTATCACCGGAGCCGATGCTATTGCGGATATCATGAAGTGGAAAGATGTTGATAAACTGTTCGAATTGGCGCACTTCGTGGGGGTGACCCGGCCGGGGGTAGTCTTTGATTCGGGCAGCTTGCCGGCGCAACGGGTTTCCTTGGTAGAAGTACCTGCCATGGCAATTAGCTCTACGGATTGTCGCTCTAGGGTAAAATCACATCAGCCAGTGTGGTATCTGGTGCCGGATGGGGTGGTGCAATACATTGCCAAGTATGGCCTTTACCAGGACTCCGATTTCCTTGTAAGCAGCGCGAAGACTGCGGAAGATTGTGAAAATGCTGGTATCCTAAAATTTAGGGAAGAAGCGCCTAAGTGATAGGGGGATGGTGAGTACAGAGAATACCGGTTCGCCGCGAGGCACGATTAAAGCTCCAGGCTTGGGGGTTAACGCACCCAAGCCTGGTCAAGTGCTGTCTGGCGAGGGTGTTCCTGGTTTGCGTGTTCCCCAAACCGCCCATGCGGTGCGAGCCGTGGACGCAACCGGCACGATGACTGGGATGATTCCGGTTATCGGCAAAGCCAAAGCCCAGAGCAATGCCGGACCGGCTTTGCCAGGGGTAGAACCCGTGGTGGTACAGGGAAACAAGCCGATAATTCCCGATAAACCCGCCGTTCCGGTTCCTCCAAGCCGTCCCGCCACCCAGATATCCCAGCTGCATTCTCCCGGGGCGCCGATACCGCCATCTACTACCGGGATGATTCCTGTGGTTACGCCCAGTTCCGGATCCGCACCTCATGCCCCCGGGGGGAACCCGAAACCCGCGCAAGTTGCGAAACCTGCGTCACCCGTGAAACCTGCGTCGCTACAGGCGAAACCGGGTGCAATCGGGGTGCCCATTGTAACCGACGCGCGAACCGGCAGTAAATCCCATCCCACCCCTTTGGTAACTGACATGAAAACCAGCGGTTCTGCGCGACCGGTGTTGCGCCCCGCCGCAACACCGAAGCTAGGCGGTGCCACGGCGAATCCGACCGCGCCGGTCAAGCGTCCTCCGAGTCCAGTGCCAGTGCCGGGAATGACTCCCGTGAAGGGCAAGGCTGCGGGTGGGAACGCCAATAGACTTGCGCCGCCAACTACTCCAGCCCAGCCACCCACTGCATCACCCACTGCATCGGGACAGGTGGCGGGGCAGCCGCGTCCAGTATCAGCGGGAGGGTCGCGGCAGTTTCCTCCCGCTGGACAGAAGCAATCCGGGGTGTCAAACGCGGCGCGTGGCGCAGCTTCTAAGCTGGCACCAAACGGGGTATCTCAGGGGACGCCAAACGCGGCCAGTGTACCAGCGGGGGCTCCTAAAACGGCGCCTAAGATGGTGCCAATGGGGGCATCGGCGGCGAAACCTGGACACCCAGGACAGCCTGGAAACCCAGGACAGCCGCCCAGTAACGGCGGGCAACCTGCCCAGAAGGCCACGCGTTCAGGGCAACAGCAACCCGAATCACCACGTCCTCGGCCGGCGCAATCCCCGGGAACACAGTTTTCGCCGACCCCATCACCGGCAGCCAAGGCACAGCCGGGACGGCAGCCATCCTTGCAGCCCGGTTCGAATCCGGCTTTGCCACGACAGACCCAGGGACATCCACCGGGGCAGTCGATGTCGCCAGCCACGCGACCGGGTGGTGGGGCCACAGCCGTGTCTCGGCAGCCCGAACCAAGCCAGGATGTCGTAGATTTGCTCGAAACCGAGGCGCGGCCTCGTGCCGGTCAGATTGTCCATCCCCAGACACAAAACCCGGCCTTTGCGGGGGAATCCGCACCCCAGTCGCCCGGGTCGAAGCCGCAACCCGATTTAGCCAAGAACGGATTTGCGTTGCAACGACCCGAGATGCCGGCGCAAAACCCTGTTTATCCAGGTATGCAAGGGATTCCTCCCACCCCGGGAGTTTCCGGTATGGGGCGTTACCCGGCTATGCCTGGAATGCCTGGAATGCCGGGGATGCCGATGCCGGGGATGCCGGGCATGATGGGTCGCCCCGGGGCGCCAGGGATGCCGATGCCCGGAATGCCTGGAATGCCGGGGATGCCGATGCCCGGGATGCCCGGCATGATGGGTCGCCCGGGTTTTCCACCCGCCGGTCCCTATGGGTGGGGACGTCCGCGGGCTCCTTATGGCTATGGGATGCCCATGCCTCTGCGGGGGGCTTGGGGGGCGCAACAGACTCGTTCTTCGCGGCGTGAAGCCCTGGAGAATATCGAGGCTCGCCAGATTCAGGAGCTCAAAGAAGCCGAGGAAGCCTCGCATCAAGCCGAAATTGAGGCTTTAAAGTCCCAGGCCGAACGCTTTGGCAGCGAGCTGAGCGACGAGGAAATCGAAGATATTGACTGGGATGAATTCGAAGAGACTTTTACCGAACGCTTGATTCGTAAATCCGGGCGGTGGGGTGAAACTATTCTGATGGTGGGTCAGGCCGCCCGCTGGGCTTTGGTAGTGTTGGTAACGGTTCTGGTTGTGGTATTGCTGATTTTCGCCTTGGATCGTTCCGCTTCCCAAAAGTCTGCCAGTGGGTTCAGCCCTCAGGTCTTTGCTGCGGTGGGGGAAACCTTCCCAGTCGAAAAACTTTTGTATATTAGCAAAAACCCGGAGTATCAACATTTTTCAATATATCATACAGGAGGGGTATGAGCGCCGATTCTCAAGCAATACAACTCGCTATACTGGCTGGTCTTGCGGCTAAGTCTAAGAAGGCTACCGAGGTTATTGCCCTGGATGTATCCGCCCGCCTGGCGTTGACGGATATTTTTATATTAGCAAGTGGGAATAATGAGCGTCAGGTTCGTGCCATCGTAGAGGCCGTGGATGAAACCATGAGTCGCCACGGGGTGCGGCTGGCGCGTCGGGAAGGATTCCAGGAATGCCGGTGGGTGTTGTTGGACTATGGTGAAATAGTGGTGCATGTCCAGCACGAATCCGACCGACAATTCTATGCTTTAGAAAGATTGTGGGCTGACGCTCCGGTAGTGCCGATTCCGGATCCAGATGAACCCGCCACTGTTGCGCCACACGCGAATTCGGGGCAAGCACCTCATGAATCCGCAACCGCAACCGCAAAGACGGCGCAATCGATATCCCCCCTGGATTTTCTGGCCAATAAATACTGAAACGGGGAAAGCGATGGAAAATACGGCGAAAACCTTGTTGCTGTGGCGCCACGGTCAAACCGATTACAACGCTGCCTTGCGTATCCAAGGTCAGATTGACATTCCGTTGAACGCCACCGGCGTGGCACAAGCCGAGGCAGCAGCCGCGCAGCTGGCCACAGAACCGATTGTGCGCATTGTGTCTTCGCCGCTGGGACGCGCTGTCGCTACGGCGCAGTGTGTCGCGAAACTGTTGGGTTTACCGGTGGAAACCGACGCTCGCCTGCAAGAACGGGGTTTTGGCCAGTGGGAAGGCTTGACCGGCGAGGAAATCAAGGCGGGTTGGCCCGATGATTTCACCTCGTGGCGGGATTGGGGCGACCCGGATTCCGCGCGTACGGGGGTGGAATCGCGGCGCGCGGTGGGGGAGCGCCTGAGCCAGGCGTGCCGGGATTTCGCGGCGGACTTGTCAGCGGGACAGACGATGCTGGTGGTTTCGCACGGGTCGGCCTGCACCCAGGCAGTGACCACGCTTTTGGGGTTGGATTGCCGGGATTGGTTTGGGTTTCACGGTATGGATAACTGTCACTGGGCTAGGCTGGAGACCACGTCGCGTCACCCCGGTTGGCGGGTGCGCGGGTACAACCTGGGTGCCTCGGACACTCGGTTGCGGCCGTAATCGGTGGCATCAGGGTGCGTCGGTGTTGTGGCTACGGTGGCGCCGTGCGTTTTTTCGGTTTCACGAGGTGCTTGCCCGGATGTGTCCCTAAGCCAGATTATGGCAGTAGCCAAGCGTCTTGGGCATTGAAATCCAAGGCCACGAAATCTCTGGGGCCAAAAGGAAACTGTGCGGCGTCGGCGCGGATTTTCAGGGTGCCGTGAATGGTTTCCACCAAAAAATTACGGTTTGCTCCGCAGAATTCGGTTTCCAACACCACCGCTATGTTAGCGTGAACCTGGGTTTCGCGGTTTTTGAACTTACTCTCAAAACGCAAGTGTTCGGGTCGCACCAGCAGCTGCGCCTTGGTGGTGCCAGTGGGAACTAAACCTGAAACCCATACGGTTTTCCCCAAAACATTTACCTGATAGCTCCCGGCGGTAACCGCGCTAATCGCGCAGGACAACAGATTAATATCGCCCAAAGCACGGGCGCAAACCACCGAGGTTGGGCGCAAATACATATCTTGGGGTCGCCCCACCCCTTCGATGTGCCCCCGGTGCATAACCAGGATTTTTTCGCCCAGAGCCATTGCTTCTTGCGGGTCGTGCGTAACCAACAAAACACTCATACCCCGGCGGCGTTGCGCATCCTTGATGTCGCGTCGTACCTGTTCTCGTGTGCTGGGATCTAGATTAGCGGTGGGTTCGTCGAGCAGGAGCAACCGAGGGTGCAGCACCAAAGCGCGGGCTATTGCCACTCGCTGGGATTGACCCGCCGATAATTCGGCTGGGAATCGGTCACTGATTCCCACCAGGTTCATAGTGGTCAACAGAACCTCGACGCGCTGCTGTTCCACGTGTTCCACCGCCTTGGCGCCTAGGGGAAATGCCACGTTTTGCGCCACGGTTAAATGTGGCAGCAAGGAATTCTCGTGTGGAATATACGGAGTGTCGCGCTGCGCCGAGGGAATTCCACAGTAGTCACGCCCATCAACGATAATAGTGCCGGCATCCGGGTTTTCCAGCCCCGCGATTAACCGCAGTAAAGTGGTTTTCCCGCTGCCAGAATCCCCGACAATAGTCACCATGCTACCGGCGTTAACATCGAGACTGTCGATGGTTATAGAGACGGATTTTTCGCCGCTGCCAAGGATTTTCTTTACTTTGTTGAGGTGAAGTTCCCCGGTACTTTTTTCAATCATGAGGTGCCTCCCGGAATTGCTACTGCCCCGATAGCCCGATGTTGGCGGCGTCGAAAGTGGGCACTGAGTACTTGGGAACCGGCAGTAATCAGGAATAAAATCGCACTGGAAAGGAACAAGTGCCCATAGTTCGCCCCATCCATCTGCGCCAGCATCGACATGGTTAAAACCTCCCAACTGGTAGAGGGCAGAAACGCCACCGTGGATAAGCTGGAAAGCACAGTTAAAAAGCTTAAACCGGTGGCTTTAATTATAGAGACCTTCAAGTTGGGGACGAGAATCTCGTTTTGTTGACGATCCTGTCTGATGCCTAAGGTGCTGGTGATTTCCCACCACAGCGGGTTGATACGGCGTAAATCAATCTCAATAATATTTATTGCCAGATTCAAACAACGCAGGGTATAAGCGATAACAATTGCTATTGCGCCTTGCCCCCATGAGGTGCCACCCACCAAGGTTGGCATTAGCTGGTAATCACCCCAACGCCAAGGGCGGGCAAAAGCGCACAGGAGGGCGAAAGTCAGTACACTGCTCGGCAGTTGCAAAGACAATCGAGTTATACCATAGAAAATTCTAGGTACGCATTTTTGTGGCCTGGCTAAGGAAATGCCTAGAGCCAAGAACGCAATCAGAGGAACGGCTATGGTTGCCAGTAAAAAGGAGTTACTCAGAGGGGCAACTAATGAAACTGCGGAAATGGTACCCGTAATCGGCTGATGTAACCATAGCCACGTGGTATGCAAAATCATAGCGCCAAGGGCTGCGGTTACCACCCACCCGATTAATGATTGACCTACAGCGATGCCAATCAAAACAAGGGCGAGGGGTTCAACTGGGGTCAGACAGGATCGCCATGTTTGATTGGAAAACCATCCGGAGCTGTAAAAGGCGGCCAGTGGGGGAGTGAAAGACCTGGTTAACAGGATTATGCCAAGACTAAATGTGGCGAGAATCAACGCGTAGACACTCGCGGTTTCCAGGCTGTTGGCAGAGACCGCCTGGGAATATAAGGCGGCTGTCAACACGCGATATTTTCCACCCAGCACTAATGGGGTGGCTAAGTCTGCTGCCGATTCCACCATTAGAATCATGAAAGCTTGCCTGATGGGTTGGCGCACCACCGGGAAAACCATGGATCGCATAATCTGGAAGTTAGAAACCCCTAAAGTGGCAACTCCGGTGAGCAGCTGTGGATTTATGGTACGCAACGCGGATAAGGTTATCAAATAGGCGGTCGGAGTCAGACTGATGATTTGACACAGGGAAATACCCCAGAAACCATACAAATCAAAACCGAACAAAAAGAAACCACTGAAGAGTATTCCAGAACGCCCGATTGATACAATCAGGATTACCGGAATAATAAAAGGACCCAGCAAGGAAGGAAACAGTAAGCCTCTATGCCACCAGATTTTTCCGGGCAAAGGTAAAACCGTAATAGCCAAGGCTGTTGTTGCCCCCAGAAATGTCCCTATAACAGCCACCATCAACGCTAATGCTATGGTGTTAATAATGAGCCTGTGTCCAGACGCCGATAAAGCTATAGCCTTTAAAGCCGAGAATCCACTCATGGAAAAGATTTTCGTAGCCATAAACAATAGCGGTATCGACGTGGTTAACAGCCCCAAGACCACGGAAACCCAAGTCCACAAGCGCAACCAAGGACTGAGTGGTAACGCAGAGACATCACTGGACATTGACATCCTCAATTCCTCGCATTTCGTTGCGGTAACGGGCAATGAGGTGGTCGCGTTGGGCAGCCCAATGCTGGGGATTCAAATGTATCAGGTGTTTTTTTGATGCGAGAAATTCTCGGGTGTGCTTCGAATCCAAGCGGGTTGGATACTGTTTGATACCAATCTGCATGGCTTGGCTCTGGGAACGCAGTGAAACCGCGTAATCAATGTAGGCACGAGCAGTTTTTTGGTGCTGTGAACCTTTAACCAGAGCTACCCCACCTACCTCGTATCCGGTTCCCGATCGGGGATAAATGCTGCGCAGCGGGGCACCATGAGTCTTTTTAGATCTTTCACAATGTGAATCAAACGCTAGGCCAACCGCCACTTCTCCGCGAGCCGCTATATTTGCCGGAGCCACGCCTGACTTGGTGTATTGCAATATATTTGCGTCCAAGCTTCGCAAATAAGCGAAGGCCGCGTCTTCGTGACCCAAGCGTTCAATCTGGGTGGCCACCATATTGAAAGCCGTCCCGGATGAAGTTGGTGCGGACATGGAAATCTGGGCGCGCAGCCGAGGATTCAGCAGGTCACTCCAATCTTGGGGAGGCGCCACCTGAAGTTTTTGCAAGACTGCAGTGTTTACACAAAAACACAGTATGCCCAGATAGATTCCAGTCCACTGATGCTTCGGGTCGCGCCACTGTGGATTCACTGCTGCCGCGTCTTTTGGTTGGTATGCCTGTAAAAGGCCTTGATTTTGTGCCTCTACGTAGCCTTCTAAGGGGCCGCCTTGCCACACATCAAACTCGGGTTTTTCTTTGAACAGTCGCATCCGATTGATAGCCTCATAAGTTGGCAGGCGAGTCATCGCGATTTGCTGGCCGGTCAATGCCTGGTAGTCCTGTCGCCAAGATTCGCAAACCTCGGCAGCTGCGGAGCATAACACCTGTAAAGAACCAGCTTTGGCGGCGTGGTTGTGCCAAAAAACAAGGCCAGAGAGGATTGCGGCACCAAGAACTACCGCCAGTAGTTGAGAAAGTTTCTTGGCCATGTAGCCTCCTGTGGTCAAGCCATGAAATGGGCGGGGCGCGCCGTCCCGCTCCAGTTGGAAGGCGCGCCCCTATTATCACTCGAATCTAGCAGTTAATCACTCTTTCGAGTATTTCTTCTGGTGGGCATTCATGAGTTGCCTCTCGCTTTTACCAATCACGAGCATCAACAAGACGGCTAGCACAGAAACTACAATCAGCACTATAAAGTAGGCGTTCCAGCCAAGTTGATGGGCAATCACACCCATGCCAGAAGAAGCGATGGTGGCACCTAGCAGGTATCCGAAAAGACCAGTGAAACCGGCAGCAGTTCCGGCCACATTGCGTGGCGACAGGTCGATGGCTTGCAAGCCAATCAGCATTACCGGGCCATAAATCAGCGCGCCGATACAAGAAATCACGGCCATCAGCACGTAGAAGTTTGTGCCCACCGGCAGCAACCAATAAATAACGATGAACACGCCGGTCAAACCCAGGAACAGCAAGCCCGCGCCGCTACGCCAGCCTTTGAAAACCTTGTCCGCCACGATGCCACACAGCAACGTACCGGCAATACCAGAGAGTTCATAGAGCGAGAAACCGGCTATGCCGGAGGCCAGCTGCAAGTGGTGTTTTTCTTCGAGATAGAAGGGAATCCAATTCAAAACCCCGTAACGCATGGAGTAGACGAAAATATTGCACACCGCTAAAAGCACCACCACTCGGTCGGTGAGTACATGGCGGAAAATAATCGTCCAATAGGACAGAGACTTTAGTTCCTCGTCTACGGCCTCAACTTTGGCGGGATCATTGCGGTACTCCTCGATTGGCGGCAGACCTTCCGACTCGGGAGTGTCACGAATCATGAGGAAGGCTACGACCGCTACCACCAGGGCAACTAACGCATTAGCCCAGAACGCTGATTGCCATTGATCCCCAGTGATTTGCAGTCCCCAAGCCGCAATCATACCTACGAAGAACCCGCCCACATTGTGGGCGCAGTTCCACACGGCGGTCATAATGCCACGTTCCGAAGTGGAGAACCAGTGCACTAGGGAACGCCCGGAAGGAGGCCAACCCATGCCTTGGAACCACCCGTTGAGAAACATGACGGTGGCGAAGATACCCAGTGAGGCGGTAGCCCAAGGGGCTAGGGCAATCAATAGGTTTGTGAAAGCAGAGAGAGCCAGGCCTAGCGGCAGAAAATAACGCGCATTAGAACGGTCTGACAGGGTGGCCATAAAGAATTTGGACAGGCCATAGCTGATAAGCACAGCGTTGGCGATGATACCCACCGCCACTTTGTCATAGTTTAAGGCTTCGCCCAACAGTGGCCCTACCAGGGAAATGTTGTTACGTATCAAATAGAAAGCCGCATACCCTAGGAAGATTCCCATGAACACCTGACGGCGCAACTGGGGGTATTTCTTGGCGATTTCCGTGTCGCTAAGCCGTGGCTTCGCGGGCGGAGCGGAAAAGAAATTCCGTTTCTTTGGCGCGGCAGGTGCCAAATTTTCAGTACTCATTAGCTTAATCACCTCGTCGTGTAGACAGTTTTGCAATTTCCATGCAAAACAAGCTTGGGTCACGCTTGGTAACAAGCAGTGTCGATGGGGGTCACACTTGGTAACAACGGTGTTACCTGGGGGATATTTCACGCATCAGGTAGCCGCGATACCTGACATTGCGGATTAGGTCGTCTAAACCGGTGGCTTGGTTCAAGATTTTGCGCAAGCGGTAAACCGTGGTTTTCAGGATTTCTTTACCTCCCGGGATTTGTGCCGACTCCCACACTTCGTTTAGTAAAACCCGAGTGGGCACGACCTCGCCGGCTCGGCGCAATAAAGCGAGACACAGTCGAGATTCGATTTCGCTCAGCGGGATGCGCTGGTTGCGGTATGTCAGCTCTAGGGCACTTACATCCATGCGTAGTTCCCCGTTTTCCAGTATTTCTGGGGTGTGCGCCTCGGGGCTAAAACGGCGTAGTACGGCTGAAGCTCGGAGGGCTAGTTCACGAGGCGAAAATGGTTTAGTGACGTAATCATCAGCCCCGGCTTCCAAGCCTTGCACGCGGTCTTCTTCCTCGCCCAAGGCGGTCAGCATTATTATCGGCGTGTCCATTCGAGATCGAATTCTTCGGCACAGTTCCACGCCGGAATAATCCGGTAGCATCAAATCCAGGATAATCAGCGCGAATTTCTCTTGACACACCATTGTCCAGGCTGCGGCGGCACTGCTGGCTGTCGCGGTGTGAAATCCCTTGGTTTCCATGGCAAAGGTTACGATGGAACGCATCTGTGGTTCGTCGTCGACCACCAGTACCCGCGCGGTGTTCAAGGCTTCATTGTCCATCATGGTCTTCCTTTGTAAGGGGTGGTTTTTCTGGCAGGGACACCAGAATTGTGGTGCCGTGTCCGTCAATTGTATCGACGAGTATCTTTCCTCCGTGTAGAGCCACGATTTTCTCGGTGATGCTCAGTCCTAAACCAACGCTGTTGCTGGCTGTTGACGAAATTTTAAAGGGTGTGAACAAGTCGGTTAGGTTTTGCAGTTGTAAGCCTTTTCCGCTGTCGGTTACGGAAAAGAACACGCCGGTGTCGGTTTTTGACACGCGCAACCGGATAGCTGTAGCGTTTCCGCCGTGTCGCAGGGCGTTATTAATGAGGTTCCACAGGGCTTGCTTTAGCAGTTTCTGATCTCCTTCTAGCCATATCGGGGCGGTATCGGTGTCCAGACTGATAGCGGTGGAATGGACTTTGCGGATTTCTTCGAGGATTTCTTGAGCCATGATGCGGCAGTCAAAACGTTGTAGATGCAGTTCAAATAGTTGGGCTTGGAGCCGGGCGGAATACAGGAAGTCTTCGGCCATGTCGATTACGATTTTGCTGTTTGACATGATGATGTCTACGAACTGTTGCTGTGTCGGGGTTAGGGGGCCGGCATCCTCACCGTCGAGGAGCTCTGCTGCGCCGACAATCAGTGATAGGGGAGTGCGAATTTCGTGAGTCAGTACATTAGGCGCGGCTAGTGGTCGATTTGATACCTGTCGCAGCATGGTGATTTCGCGGCGGTTGCGGCGCAGATGGTGCCACAACCAAATGTTGAGGCTTAAAGAGCCCGCAAGTGCTAATCCCAGCATGCCAATCCACCAAGACATACTCTCAGTTTAAGGCTCAAACTTCGTATGTCTGTCGCAATTTGCTTGGTTTGTGGTTTAGTCTATATACTGGTTGAGCACTTCGGGGCATTGGCGCAGTTGGTAGCGCGCTTCCATGGCATGGAAGAGGTCAGGGGTTCGAATCCCCTATGCTCCACCGGACAGACAAAACCGCAGGTCAGAGCGTATTCAGGGTTGCGAAATTGGGGTTAAAACTACCCAAAAACCACCTAAAATTATGGGGGTGTTCGTGGCGAGACGGGCTGCGGTGAAGGCAACTTCTACCAGCTTCAAAGCGGAAGGAAAACCCGGATTGGTTCAGTTGCCCACCGAAAACTTCGACGCTGGTTCGGGTCGTGGGGATGGCCAGTTTCGTGGCAGTGTCCTGCATAACATGTTCGACATATTGAATGTTCTCATTCCCCGGGGTGAGTGGTTTGAAAAACCGATACGACTACTAAAAACTCAAAATCAACACTTTTGTCCACTAAACCGAATCCTGACGGAGGCGGTGAAGACAAGAATCGCGTCTCTCACCACTCGTCATCGTCATCATCAAAGGAATCTTCGGGTTCAGCGGTTATGGGGGAGGATTGCGCAGCTGACGAATCCAAGGAATCGGCGTAAGAGAACTCTGGGGACTGGGCGGAGCCGAAAGCTTCGGGGGAATCCGGGGTAAACGAGCGGGTTGTGCCCGGGGCGCCACCCCGGGAAGACGCCGCCGGGAAAGTGACTTCGATGCGGGTGCCCGAGCCCACCTCGGACTCCACGGTAATTTCGGCCTGGTGCAGCATGGCGGTGTGTTTCACAATCGAAAGACCCAGGCCGGTGCCGCCGGTTTCTTTAGAATGCGACTTGTCCACCCGATAGAAACGCTCGAAAATCCGTTCCTGATCCGCAACCGGAATCCCGATGCCGTCATCCGCTACTCTCAACTGGGTACACCCGCCTACCAAGCCCACCCACACCTTGACGTAGCCGCCTTCGTGGTTGTACTTCACGGCGTTTTCCACCAGGTTAAACACCATTTCGTTCAACAGCAGCGCAACCCCTCGGGCAGAAGCATGCGTCCCTGACAAGCTCAAAGCCACAAATAACTCCATGGCACGCGGTTGCAGACGCGACACCACATCCTTGCAAATCTCGAAAATATCAACGTCGGTGGCATCGTCGGGCAAAAACCCCTCGTCCAGACGCGACAAATCCATAATGTCGCTAATCAAAGTCAGCAACCGGGTTGCCTCTTGTTGAATCCGATTAGCGAAACCCGGAATGTCTTCAGGCAACACCAGCCCGTTACGAATAATCTCGGCGTATCCGGAAATCGAGGTCAACGGGGTTTTCAACTCGTGGGACACATTGGCCGAGAACTCGCGCCGGGTTTTCACCGCCAGCTCCTTGTCGTGGTTTTTTTCCTCCAGGCGTTCCAATAGTGGCAATAATTCGGGATACGTAGGGTGGTCTGACTGCAAAGGATGATTCAAATCTATGGTGTGCAACGGGGCAATCAGAACCTGCGCTTGCTGTTTCGCCACCAGCAGCGCCAGCCCGAACACCACCAGCGCAATCCCAATCAACACCGGCAGACCCGCCAGTAAAGTAGCATAAACCGTGTCTTCGGTTTTCGCCACGCGAATTACTGTCCCATCCGACAGTGCTTTGGCATAATACGACATGTCTTGGTTTAAAGTCACCGACTCTCGGGTGGAAGCCCCATGTTGGTCAGCGCGCGCCCGGCGCACCTCCGGGCGGTTATTGTGGTTTTCCATGTGCGAGGGGTCGAATTCGCTGTCAAAAAGCACTCGCCCGCCCACCCCTATCAAAGTGGTGCGGGTTCGTGGATTGACATGTTGATAATCCCGTAGCACCGCCAGTCGATGGTGCGGGTCTTGCCCGTTCAACCCCAGCGCCAACAATTCGCTTTTATCCCGCAGAGTATCGTGGAAAATCGTGCGATTTTGCTGATAGAAAAACGCAATCACCCCCAGGTAGGACAACACCAGGGCTAGCGCCGCCACCAGGGTCATTGCCAAAAGGATACGTCTACGCATGAGGTGCCTTTCCGCTACGCGCCACAATCAGAGAATCGACTGGCCACTAACAAAATCAGCCGCCCTGCGAGGATACCTTGTACCCCACGCCCCGCACGGTTTTAACATACTTTGCGGCCTCGCCCAGCTTTTTGCGCAAGGTGCGGATATGCACATCCACCGTGCGGGTTTCCCCATGAAAGGAATACCCCCAAATCGAATCCAACAGCTGGTCGCGCGAAAAAATAAATCCCGGTTGGGTCATCAGCTCCTCTAACAGCTGGTACTCCTTTAAGGTCAAGGTCACTGTTTCGCCATTCACCATGACGGCATGCCTAGACAAATTCAAAGAAATTGAACCCAAAGTCAGAATCTCTTCCTCGACGGAATCCTGCGTGCTCCGCGAGGAACGCCGCAACACTGCCCGTACCCGGCTGACCAGTTCCATCATCCCGAAAGGCTTAGTCACATAATCGTCGGCACCCAAATCCAAGGACTTGACCTTTTCGAACTCGGCTCCCCTGGCGGTGACCATAATAATCGGGATATCGGCGGTGGAGCGGTCGGCTTTCAAACGGCGCAGAATCTGGATACCGTCGGTGCCGGGCAACATAATATCCAACAGCACCAGTTCCGGGGGGGTTTTCGCCATCTCGGCGCGGAAAGCCTTGTCGTCTTCACAGCCGAACGCCTCGAAACCAGTGGAACCCAGGGTGTAAACCACCAGGTCGCGGATGTTGCGATCATCCTCAACGAAATAAATCACACTCCTATTATCCCCTGAAAACTCGATTTATGCGTCCACAACTACTTGCGTCCCCGGGTAATCCGGGTAATCGTCTTGACCGGCGCGACCACCATAATTAGGTCATCTTCATGCAGCACTGTGCCAGCGTGTGCTGTGCTCCATTCGCCGTCTTCGCCGCGAATCGCAGCGATAGAAAACCCCTCGCGTCGGCGCACATCCAGTTCCCCCAAAGTGGCGCGGCAATACTTTGGGTCGGGGGTGGTAATCACCAGCGCAAAACCGTGACCCAAATCCATGTAATCTGCAAAGGACTGTGCCACCAGGTGAGCCGCGCGTCGCCCCATCTCGGTTTCGGGGTAAAACACGTGCGTGATACCCATTTGCCCAAAAATCTCGCCCTGTTGGGGATTCGCGGCTTTCGCCCACACCTCGGGTCCCCCCAGGGACAGCAAAGCGGAAGCCGCCAGAATCGAGGCGGCTAAATCCCCGCCTATCGCCACGACAGCCGCGTTGAAATCCCCCACTGCCAGTTGTTCCAAAGCCTCGCGGCTGGTGGCATCGGCGCGCACAACGTGGCGCAAACTGCCGGCGGCATGTTGCACAACCTCGGCATCCTTGTCAATCGCCAGCACATCCACGCCTGACGCTTGCAGCTCGCGAGCCATCGCCAGCCCGAATCGTCCTAAGCCGATAACGGCGACACTGTTTATCATGTTGCTCCTTATTGTTTCCTATTGGGGTGGTTTTTCGGGGGGCGGCGGGGGTTGGGGATGGCACCTCGTGACGCCGTAACTAACGCGTTTTCACGAGGTGCCACCCGACATCCCTGGCGCTCACCCAATCAACGGATAATCCTTGGGCAGCTCATAGACCAAACGACGTTTGCGCGCTCCCCACGCGGTGGCGATGGTCAACGGACCCAAGCGCCCCACCAGCATCAATGCAATCAACAAGGCTTGATTCGCTACTGGCAGACTCGGGGTGATACCGGTGGATAAACCCACGGTGGCCAGCGCGGAACACACTTCGAACAGGCTGCGGCTCAATCCCCAGGGGGTGGTCAGCACCATCAGGAACACCGAAATCCCCACCAAGCCGATGAACAGGGAAAACACGGCTAAAGCTTGGCGTTGCGCGGCGCGAGCCAGGCGCAGCCCAAGAATATTAATCGCCCCCGCCCCGCGCACTTCGCCCCACAGGGTGGCCAAAACCACGGCGGTGGTAGTAACTTTCAACCCGCCGGCGGTTCCGGCCGACCCGCCACCCACCAGCATCAGCCCGTCGGTAACCAGCCAGGTTGCGGGGTACTGTGCCCCAATGTCGATAGCGTTGAAACCAGCGGTCCGTGGGGAGACGGCCGCGAAAAACGCGTTCAACAGTTTCTCGCCGGGATGGTGGGCTCCCAAGGTCGCCGGGTTATTCCACTCCAGGACGGCCATCAGCACGGTGCCCCCAGCCACCAACACCGCCGTGCCCACCAGCATGATGCGCACATTGAGGTTCAACCGCCACCAATGCGGCCCTTTCACCCACAGCACCGCCCACACCGGGAAGCCCAGACCACCCACCAGAATCAGTACTGCCAGGGAACCCAGCACTACCGGGTCGTGGTTGAAACCGGTAACCGAATCCGTCCAGGGTGCAAAACCGGCGTTATTAAAGGCCGAAGCCGCCAGGAAAAATCCGTGAAACACTCCCATCGCCCCGCCCGGGACTTTCCCGGAAGCCCCCAGGCGCCAGGCGAGGATTACGCCGAAAATCATCTGGGCAACTAATGAAAACCCTAAAATTGCCGCCACGGTATGCTTTATTCCTCCCAGCGGAATACCCCTCAGGCTGTGCGCCGCGACTTCCCGGGTGTCGCTGGTGGCACGCCCCAAAGCCAGGCTGACCAGGCTGACCACCGTCATGGTGCCAATCCCGCCCAGCTCCATCAATCCCAGCAGCACCGTCTGGCCGAAGGGCGACCAGTAGGTGCCCGTGTCCACAACAATCAGTCCGGTTACGCAGGTGGCCGAGGCGGCGGTGAACAGCGCCACCGACAGGGGTGCTCCGCCGGGCAAGGCCGGCCCCAGGCTGGGTACCGTTTTGGTGGGGGGTTCATGAGGTGCTATCCCGGAGTTCGCAGCGGCGGGCAACGCCGGTGACTGGTCAAGAATCAGGTTTTCGCTCGCGCCGGTGCGAGCGACTGGCAGACAGAGCAAGACGGTGCCCGCTAGCATGGTTAGCAGGAAGGCTAGAATCACTATCCGTGAGGGCTGTAACGATCCGGTGCCGTCTTTTATCACTGGATAAGCATAAAACTTTACGCTGGCTTTGCAAATAGCTATTGCGTTTGGGGTTGGACTAAAGTTTGCAATAGGTTTAAAGCGTGATGACCCCAGATGATTTTGCGCCCCTGATTGAGAAACTGCAAGCCACTTTCGACACGGTGGAAGCCGTGATGGATCCGGCTTTGCTGCAAAAAAAGATTGCGGACTTGACCGCTCAGGCCAGCGCCCCCGATTTATGGGATGACCAGGAAAACGCCCAGAAAATAACCCAGACGCTCTCGGCTACCCAGTCTGATTTGGAGCGTCTGCAAACCATGAAAACCCGTCTGGAAGACTTCGCGGCGCTGGTGGAACTGGGCGGAGAGGAACTCATGAGCGAAGATGGCCGCGCCGACGGGCAAGCGATTATGGAAGATGCCGAGGCGACCTATAAAACCCTCGCCGCTGATTTGGCGGCCTTGGAAGTACGTACTTTGCTGAATGGGGAGTACGACGAACGTTTCGCGGTGGTTACTATTCGTTCTGGCGCGGGGGGAGTGGATGCCGCTGATTTCGCTCAGATGCTGTTGCGGATGTATCTGCGTTGGGCGGAGCGTCACGGGTATCCCACCAAGGTGATGGATACGTCTTACGCCGAAGAGGCTGGTATTAAGTCCGCGACTTTCGAAATCGACGCGCCTTATGCTTATGGACGGTTGTCGGTCGAGGCCGGCACCCATCGCCTGGCGCGGGTAAGTCCATTTAACGCTGCCGGGAAACGTCAGACTTCTTTCGCGGCGGTGGAAGTAATCCCCTTGATTGAAACTACCGATCACATTGATGTGCCGGAAAGTGACATCAAAATCGACGTGTTTCGTTCGTCTGGTCCGGGGGGGCAGTCGGTGAATACTACGGATTCGGCGGTGCGCTTGACCCACCTGCCCACTGGCATTGTGATTTCCATGCAGGACGAGAAATCCCAAATCCAAAACCGCGCCGCCGCGATGCGAGTATTGCAGTCCCGATTGTTATTGCTGCGCCACCAGCAGGAACACGAGAAAAAGAAGGAACTGGCGGGGGATGTCAAGGCTTCTTGGGGAGACCAGATGCGATCCTATTTCCTTTATGGCCAGCAACTGGTGAAGGACTTGCGCACCGGGCACGAATCCAACAACCCCGATGCCGTGTTCGACGGCGACCTTGACGCTTTCATCGACGAAGGCATTCGGTGGCGTAAACACCAACAGTTGCACGCGTAGGACTAGGGGTTTCTGTTAGCTTTCGGGTGCATGAGGTGCTGGCTCGAAATCAGGTTTTCACAAGGAGTTACGGATAAAACGCGTGTCAATGTGAAGTTATCAAAACGTTACCAATTAAGGTGGAAAAAAAGCCTAGGCAGGGAGAAACGGTTTGATAACCTTCGAAAACGTCACGAAGGTCTATAAGCGGGGCGCGCGCCCCGCCTTGGACCAGGTAAACCTCAGTATCGAGCGGGGGGAGTTCGTGTTTTTGGTGGGAACCTCGGGTTCCGGCAAATCCACTTTCCTGTCCTTGGTGCTGCGCGAATACGGCGTTACCGAAGGAAAAATTATGGTGCTGGGCAAGGACTTGGGTCGGATTTCGCGTTGGAAAGTGCCGCAGCTGCGCCGCCAACTGGGGGTGGTGTTTCAGGATTTCCGCCTGCTGGAAAACAAGAAT
Source organism: Mobiluncus mulieris ATCC 35243 (assembly GCF_000160615.1). GTDB lineage: Bacteria > Actinomycetota > Actinomycetes > Actinomycetales > Actinomycetaceae > Mobiluncus > Mobiluncus mulieris. The sequence goes on from NZ_GG668518.1 coordinate 378,787, forward strand.
GTTTACGATAATGTGGCGATAGCCTTGCAGGTTATCGGGAAACCACGCCGGGTGATTCGCCGGGTTGTTCCCGAAGTGTTACAAATGGTCGGTTTGGGGGGTAAAGACAAGCGTTTCCCCCACGAGCTTTCCGGTGGGGAGCAACAGCGCGTCGCGATTGCGCGTGCCATGGTGAACCGCCCGCCAATCTTGTTGGCCGACGAGCCTACCGGGAATCTCGACCCCGCGACTTCGCTGGGGATTATGCGCCTTTTGGATCGTATCAACCGGGCGGGAACCACTGTGGTGATGGCTACTCATGACGAGGAAATCGTCAACCAGATGCGTAAACGTGTCATCGAGCTGGACGAAGGGCGCGTGGTTCGTGACCAAGACCGGGGGGTATACGGCGGCTTGGCTCCGCGTGGTGAAGCCGCTCTCGGTTCCACCACTGGCAAATCCGGGAAAACCGCTCGTCCCGGCCATGAAACCACCACAGCGGAGGGAATCTAGATGCGTCTTGCCTTTGTGTTATCCCAAGTCGGCCAGGGTTTGCGCCGTAACCTGGCGATGAGTGTTGCGGTGATTATCGTCACCTGTGTGTCGCTGCTGTTCGTAGGCTCGGCTGCCTTGGCGCAAATCCAGATTAACAATCTGCGTGATACCTGGTACGGGAAAATCGAGATTTCCGTGTCTATGTGCGCGAAAAACGACCTGTCGCGCGGCTGTAACGGCCAGGAAGCTACCTCGGAACAAATCAACGCGGTGGAAACCCTGTTGAAATCCGAGCGGCTCAAGCCCTATGTCGAAAACGTGTATTTCGAGTCCAAAGAGGAAGCCTACCAGACCTTCAAGAATCTGATGGGTTCCGAGGGGGTTTACCAATATGTTACGGCCGATATGATGCCGGCATCTTTCCGCATCAAACTGGTTGATCCCCAGAAATACCGCGCCGTGGTCGAGGAAATCCAGGGCCGTCCCGGGGTGGCTCAGGTCATCGATCAAAAGAAAATCCTGGAAAAGCTGTTTTCTGGTTTGAACCAGGCCACGATGCTTTCGATTGGCCTGGCGGTAGCGATGATTGTGGCGGCGGTGCTGTTGATTACCACCACAATCAGGCTTTCCGCGATGAGCCGCGAACGCGAGACGTCCATTATGCGTCTGGTGGGGGCTTCTAATCTGTTTGTGCAGCTGCCCTTCATGGTTGAGGGCGCGATTGCCGCGACCATTGGTGCCCTCGCGGCGGTGGGGGTGCTGTGGGGGACGGTAAAGTTCCTGGTTGGCGAGTGGCTGGATGGTCTTTCCGGGACGGTGCGGATTATCAGTGAACGTGATGTGTGGCTGATTTCCCCAGTGTTGGTGTTGGCGGCGATTGTGTTGGCCGTGTTGGCTTCGGCGGTTTCGCTGAACCGCTATACGCGGGTTTGAGGTGACGGTGAACCGGTCGGAAGCAGGATGAGGATGAAACTTAGAGGTGTGATGCGCGTCCGCAGTTTGTGGCGGGTTTCCCTGGTGGGGGCGGTGTTCCTGACGATGGTGAGTCTCGGTGGGGTTGCCGAGGCTGTTCCGCGTGGGGTTTCGGGGGACGTCGGGGTTTCGGGGGTGCCGATTCATGAGGTGCCAGCCCAGATTCCCGGCGTAAGTTCAATATCCCGGATGGCACCTCATGCAGTGGCGTCCACCGAAAGCACCGCCAAACGCAAGCGTTTGGAACAGAAAAAAACCACCGCGAAAAAGAAAGAAACCGCACTGGCCATCCAGCTTGAGGGCGTGAAAGCCAACCTGGTGGAACTGGCGTTACAGTTGGAACGCACCAAAAACGCTATCCCTATCGCGCAAAGCGAACTGGCCGATGCGGAAGAGAAACTCGCGGGAACTCGGCGGGAACTGGCCACGGTGCAAGCCCGGCTAAAGAATGCCCAAAAGCAGAAAGCGAAACTGCAAGGCGACATCGAATCCGGCGAGAAAGCCATCGCTAGAACCCAGGTCACGATTGGGCAAATCGCACAGCAGGCCTATCGGGGTCAGAAACTGGATGCCTCGGTGTGGACGTTGCTGTGGGATGCGCGATCCGCCGATGAACTGGCGATTCGTGCCCAAGCGGTGAACCGGGCGGCACAGTCCCAAAACCAGGTGATACAGGCCGCCGAGGAAGCGAAAGCGGTGGCGGCTAATGCGCGGGCGCGTCAAGAGGCCGTGACGGTGCGCATCGGCGAATTGGAAGTTCGGGCGCGCGGGGCAGTGGCGGCGGCGGATGCAGCCAAGCAAGCGGAACAAAAACAGCTTGCCGAGTTGCAAACCCTGCAAGGCCGCCAAGCCGTCCAGCAACAGCAACTGAACAGCCAGAAATCGGCCTTTGAACAGGAAATTCGGGTACAACAGGCTGCCCAGGCCGAGGCCGCGCGCCAAATCGCCCAACTGGTTAAAGAAGCCCGCAGAATGCAAGCCCGGGTGATTACGGGGGGAGTTTTTGGGGCACCCCTTTCGGTTTTGAATCGCACTTCGCCTTTCGGGTGGCGCACGCACCCTATTCTTAATACCAGGATGCTGCATTCGGGGACGGATTTGGCCATGCCCTGCGGTTCGCCGGTTTTTGCTTCTCAGTCTGGAACTGTGCGTACGTCACAGGGCGATGGTTACGGGAACCGGATTATTGTTAATCACGGGACTATCAACGGGATAGCCTGGCAGACGGCTTATGCGCATCTTTCTGCGTTTAAGGTGGCTGGTGGCCAGCACGTCGAGAAAGGCCAGGTTATTGGGCTAGTGGGTTCTACGGGGTGGTCCACCGGCTGTCACCTGCATTTTGAGACGTGGAAGAACGGCACCCCGATTGATTCGTATCAGGTGTTGATGGGCAGTTTGTAGGGTTGGGGTGCGTCGGGTGGCGTTTCATGAGGTGCCAGCGGGGGATTACCGCTTCGGCTGGTAGGATTGGCTTTTATGGGTAAAAAGAATGCAGCTGGGAAATCTGGGGGCAGCGCGAAAATGACGCCGGCGCAGAAAGCCAAGGCGGCGGCCGATGCCAAGAAGGTCATTGCACGCAACAAAAAGGCCGCGCATGACTATTTTCTAGAGGATCGCCTTGAGGCGGGTCTGTCGCTGACTGGAACCGAAGTAAAAGCCTTGCGGATGGGTCGCGCATCCTTGAGTGAGGCCTGGGTCGAGATTGACCGGGGCGAGGCTTGGTTGCAGGGGGCGAATATTCCCGAGTATTTTTACGGGTCGTGGACGAATCACTCGCCCAAACGGAAGCGGAGATTGTTGCTGCATAAGCGCGAGATTCTGCGCTTAGAGAACGGGGTGGCGGCGAAGGGTTACACGGTGGTGCCGGTGGAGTTGTATTTTATTGGCGGTCGCGCCAAGGTCGAGATTGCTTTGGCTCGCGGCAAACAGGAATGGGACAAGCGCCAGACCATCCGCGAGCGCGAGGATAACCGCGAGGCACAGCGTGCGCTGCGCGACGCGAATCGCCGTCGCGGGTAGTGTTCGCTGCTTCGTTCGGTTTCATGAGGTGCTTGTTTCTTACTTCGGGATGGGCACAGAACAGACAGATGTAGACATCTCGGTATTGGGATAATCCTGTGACCTGGGGTGTTAGGATGGCAATTAATTTAGCAAAATGTTTATGTGTCTGTAATTTTTGCATTAGACTGTGAAAACCTTGGGTGGGGAGTAGTGTAATTGCTAAGTTGTTGTTTCTTTTCTGAAAGGGGAATACTTTGAACGGATTTAGTAAGAAACTGTTGGCTGGGGTAGGCTCAGCGGCACTGATAACGGGGATGGGTAGCATCCCGGCGGTGGCTGGGGATTTGCCCTACGAAAGGTTGGCTGGGCCGTCGGGGGTGGAGACCTCGCTGGCAGTAGCGAAGCATACTTGGGGTGATACTTGGAAGGTTGTCTATGTGGCTTCTAACCGGAATCCGGTGGATGCCCTGCCGGCTGCGACTATAGGCGATGGCCCGGTAGTGCTCACGGATGGCAACACCCTCAACTTGGGGGGAGTGAAACCCAGCAAGATAGCCATTTTGGGCGGTTTGGGAGCTGTACCCCAGGCGATAGCAGACCAAGCTAAAGCTACCGGCGCCGAAGTTGTTCGTTTGGCGGGCGCGGATAGGAATGCTACTGCAGCTGAGATTGCGAAGCGGTGGGTGGCGGTTAACGGTGCCCCGAAGAATGTGTATGTGACCAAGAATGTTGGCAGTGGCTCGCCGGATGCGGTGGCAGCGTCGGTGCTGCGTGACGGTCCGATTGTGACTTTTACTAATGATGCATCAGTAGCAGCCCTGGCAGGAACCGTGCCCGACTTGAAGGCCGAAAAAGTAACGGCTCTGGGCGGCACTGGAGTAGTACCGGACGCGGTAGTCAAAGCGGTCGCTAATGGTAAAGCGACGGCGCGCCTGGCAGGGTCGAACCGTTACGAGACCGCGTTCGAGATTGCGAAATACGCCAAGGCTCAAAAGTCAGGTAGCAATGTTTACTTGGCTTCGGGTACGGCCTTGAAGGATGCGATGGTGGCGGGAGCCGCTAAAGATGGTGTCATCCTGCTCTCCCCGGCTAATGGTGAGGGCGTGAAGAGCAAGGCTGACGTATTGGGTGCCGCGAAGTTGATTGTTATCGGTGGCACCGGTGTTATGCCCGATTCCACCGTCACCGCTGCTGCCACCGGGGTAATCCCACAGCCCGCGCAGGCCGTTCAACCAACACAACCGGCTCAACCAACACAACCGGCTCAACCTAAACCCCGGCAGCCTGAGCCGCAAAAGCCTGCTCGTCAGCCTAAACAGTCGGCTAAGCGTACTCCCACGAAACCGGCTCAACCTAAACCCCAGCAGCCAACACACCCTGCTGGTAAAACACCTGTGGGCAAAGAATGCCCGGCTTCTGCCCCTATTAAGGGTAACCAGGCTTCGATGAAATACCACGTTCCGGGGGGAAGATCCTACAAGAGGACAATCCCGGAACATTGCTTTGCTACGGAAGCTGAGGCTCAGGCTGCTGGCTTCCAGAAAGCTGGAGCGTAGCTTTTACGTATCTACATTGCACAATACGTTGCGGATGGTGGCGCCTGTCGATGTCGGTGACAGGCGCCACCAGCTTTGGTTTTAACCTCCGTGAATTCCGTTGGTCTGTCCGCAAGATAATGCGCGAACGTGAAGTGGTCTGGGTTTTTCCTTGGCGGGTACCTTTTTTCTGTTATTTCATGTTTGCTGGTGTTTCTGCCGTTGTTCGGGGGGGGACACCAAAGACGAAAACTGTTTCGCTTATGTCCTGGGTATGTCCTGACGGTGTGTCCTGGGTATGTCCTGACAGGGTATCCAGGTTTATCAAAACTAGATTTTCTAGCGTTATTGCAAGGTTTATAGCAGTGCCCTGTGTGGGGCTCGAACCCACGACCAACGGATTATGAGTCCGCTGCTCTAACCGACTGAGCTAACAGGGCATATGTATCCTAACAAGTTCTGGGGGCAGTGGCGAAACCGATACGCCGTTTCTGGCATTTTTCCTTGTCGTGGCACCAAATAGACAAACTGGGTATAAGTCTGTTAGACTTATACCCGCAATCCCGCGTAGCTCAACGGCAGAGCGTCCGACTGTTAATCGGCAGGTTGCTGGTTCGAATCCAGCCGCGGGAGCCAGAAATCCCCCTTACAAACCCGCCTTGAATTTGGGTTTTGTTTTTGCTTATTTTTGTGATTCCCTGGTGGTTCGGTTTCCCTGGGTGTTTTCTTTTGAATCTGAGGCGTTGAAGTGATTCCCTGGTGGTTCGGCTTCCTCCCGGCTTCATGGCTCGGTGCCAAAAATGGATACAAAATTACGTTCCTGACCTGCGGTTTAAAAATATTTGGGACTTTAGCCCCTGGAAATTGAAAAAAATCTTACCACTTGGTATATAGTTAGTTTCCATCCCCTCCAACTACTTTCGACTCGGAAGGATATTCAAAGATGAGTGTAAAAGAAATTCCCCCTGTAAAACTAGATGAAAGTGCCGAGGACAAGCGACCCAAATCAGAACGGCGCGTGGCCGTAACCCGTGCGATTGGCCTGATAGGAGGCATCCTCGGCGCGATACTGATTTTCTGGCTGATGCCCGGCGACACTGCCACCGTAGCCGAAGAAGCTTGGAAAGCGGCTCAAGGTGGCGAACCCGACCCGGCGAAACTGGCCAAAATGAACTTCGTGGCCGCGCCCCTAGTCGCGGCGGTGGCTGTTTTGATGGGTGCCTGGTGGATGACCGAGGCTATCTCGCTAGCCGCCACCGCCTTGATTCCCCTCGTGGCCTTCCCACTGTTCAGTGCCATCCTCTATGGTGAAAAGGGCACCATGGCATTCAAAGAGGTCGCCCCACCCTTTGCAGCGGATACTATTTTTCTGTTCATGGGGGGCTTCATCATTGCCATGGGGATGCAACGCTGGAACCTGCACAAGCGCATTGCGCTAGGAGTGGTGTTGGTGGTCGGCACCAAACCCAAACAGCTGATTCTCGGTTTCATGATTGCCACCGGCTTTATCTCCATGTGGGTATCCAACACTGCCACTGCGGTGATGATGCTGCCCATCGGTTTGTCAGTGATTCAGCTCTTCGCCAGCCTGACCAAGGAAAAAGTCTCTACTTCCCACTATGACATTGAAAAAGGTTATGCTGACGCGATTCGTGGTGGTGTTCTGGGCGCTGCTATCAACAAGGACGAAGACCTGGTCACCAAGAAGGCCGAGGAAGAAGGTATCCAACGCTCTAACTTCGCTATCGCCCTCATGCTGGGGATTGCCTACGCCGCTTCGATTGGTTCCCTGGGCACCATTATCGGCACCCCGCCAAACTCCCTGATGGTGGGTTATCTCAAAGAACAAGGTATTTCTGTCGGTTTTGGCGAGTGGATGCTAGTGGGAGTGCCCCTGGCGGTTATCTACCTGGTTTTAGCCTGGGTGATATTGACCTTTGTCGTGTTCAAACCGGAAATGGACGATATCCCGGGGGGACGCGAGCTAATCAAAAAAGAAATGCAGAGCCTGGGCAAACTGCGTGGTGGTGAACTTGGAATCCTGATTATGTTCCTGCTGGCTGCTTTGTCCTGGATTGTGGTTCCCATCTTACTTAAGAATCTGGGGATTGACATTAACGGGATTGACGCGGTTATTGCTATGAGCGTGTCGCTGCTGATGTTTATTCTTCCCGCTGGGGGGCGCACCCGCCAACGCCTGATTACTTGGAATGAAGCCAAGAACCTGCCGTGGGATGTGCTGTTACTCTTTGGTGGGGGTCTGGCCTTGTCCCGCCAATTCTCGAATACGGGAATGTCGAACTGGATTGGAATCCAGGTGCAAAACCTTAAAAACCTGCCGATTTTGCTGATTGTCATCATCATTACCGTGATGATTCTTGCCTTGACCGAGCTAACTTCCAACACGGCCACGGCGGCCGCGTTCCTGCCGATTCTAGGTGGGGTTGCCATGGGGATGGGGATGGAAGGTCACAATATTATGGTGCTGATTATTCCGGCTGCACTAGCCGCCACCTGTGCTTTTATGCTTCCTGTTGCTACGCCGCCCAATGCCATTGCCTATGGTACCGGATATGTGCGTATTGGCGAGATGATTAAGGGTGGCCTCTTGATTGGGGCGCTGGGCTTGGTGCTGATTGTAATCACGGTCTTTGCCTTGGCAGTGCCCATATTCGGGTT
>NZ_GG668518.1:386950-422535 GCF_000160615.1 Mobiluncus mulieris ATCC 35243
ACCGGCGTCCCCGGCGCGGGCTGCCTCAATTGTGGCATTCAAAGCCAACAAGTTAGTCTGTTCCGCAATCGAGGTAATGGTCTTGATGACTTCGCCGATTTCCTTGCTGGAGTTACCGAGTTTGGCGATGGTGGTGCTGGTTTGTTCTGCTAGTTTGCTGGCTTCTTGGGCTACTTTGGCGGCTTCGTTAGCGTTGGAGGAAATCTCGCGGATAGAGGCTCCCATTTCTTCGGCTCCGGCCGCCACAGTTTGTACTGAAGTGGCGACTTCTTCGGCAGCGGCGGCCACCGTGCTGGAAGCAGAATCCACTTCCTCCGCCCCAGCTGCGGCTTGTTCGCCCGCCTTATTAAGAGCCTCGGTGGAAGCGTTAATCTGTTCCGAACTGGATACGGTGGACAAAATCATGGAATGCAAGGTCTCGTTGGCTTCGTTCAAAGCCACCGCAGTCTTACCGAGTTCGTCGGTAGACAAAGGCTGAAGATGTTGAGAAAGGTCTCCATCACGCAAGGCGCCCACGCCCTTAATAATCAAGGTAATGGACTTTTGAATGTGCTTGATAGCCACCACCGCTACTAGTGAAAGAATCACCACCGCAGCCAGGAAAGCCAGCCAGGAGACAAGCATCACGGTGGTAGACAGGCTAACACTCTCGTCGCGTACTTTCTGCAACAGTTTTTCGTCCATTATTTCGAAATCAACCAAAGCTTTTTTGGTGTTCTCGTACTTTTCCCAAATGTCTTTAGCCAGCAATTCGTTCATTTTAGCTGTGGCTTCCGGGGAAGAATCATGTGATAAATCGAGCATAGTCTGATGTGTAGGCTTATAGTCCGCCCACGCCTGAGCTACCGCCTGAGCATGTTGTTTCCCGGCCGGGGTTCTGACAGAACTGATAATCTTGTCAATCTCATTTTGCGTATCGTCCACCAGCTTCTTCCAATCCGCATCGTCATCGTCGGATTTCTTTTGAATATCGGCGGCTTCTGCCGGGGTTTTGGCATTATCTCGCATCAAAGAATATCTCGCAGCTGTTTCCTGGTATCCCTCTAAAAGAGCCACATTAGCTATCACGTCGGTTAAACGTTCATAAATCTTGGTATGTTTCCCGGAATCAATCTGGTTGCGCTGAATGGATTGTAATCCCAGGAAGGAAACCAGATTAATCACCAGCATCAGCACCAGGCTGATTGCGGCCATCAAAATCATACGAACTTTGATGCTGATGCTTTTCTTTTGTTTTGTTGCGGTTGATGCGGCTTCGTTGTCCATAAATTTATCTCCTTGGTAGACTACCTACAAAACAAGAATACCTCTGCCTCAACGTAATATTGGGCAGGTTAAACGCTAAATTTTTATAGCAACTCGTCCAAAAGATCCAAGTTATTATGAGCTCTAACTCGAAATAAGGATAGCCTTTCCATTTATGCATTGCCGCGAGGTACCGACAGCAGAAATCATAAAAATCCTTGGCTGTGTCGTCGCCATGTTTACACAACCAAGGCGACCGGTGGAAAAGCTGCCGATACCCCGGCCAAACCATTAGAATCAAATGTTATGACGAGTTACACCCCAGACACCTCAAACACCCCAGACACTGCGGCTTCCCGCAATGCCCAGACTTTGGCCGCGCCGATGCGCGACCCTCACCCGCAAGGCTTGGATGGCGAGACCTTGCCCGCCGTGGCCGCCGGGGAACCCGGTAGCGAACTGAGCCTTAAAAATGGCGCCATTCGCCGCTCCATCCTGCCGGGGGGGATTCGCGTCATCACCGAGAAAATGCCGGGGGTCTACAGCGCTACTTTGGGGCTGTGGGTGCCGCGTGGTTCCCGCGACGAGACCCCTTCCGCTATGGGGGCAACCCACTTTCTGGAACACCTTCTCTTTAAGGGCACCCCCAGTCGTTGTGCCAAAGAAATCGCCCAGGTTTTCGACCAAATCGGGGGTCACGCCAATGCCTCTACCGGCAAGGAAACCACACATTACTATGCCACGGTTATTGGCGAGGAACTGCCCTTGGCTTTGGATTGCATGTTGGATATGTTCCGCTGTGCTTCCCTGGACGAAAAGGCTTTCGAACTGGAACGCGGGGTTATCCTGGAAGAACTCGCGATGGATTTGGACGACGGGGCGGAACGTGCTCATGATGCTCTTGCCGCCCAGCTGTTCGCTAACCATCCCCTGGGACGCCCGGTGGGTGGCACCATTGAAACCGTGCGTGCCGCTACTTTGGACGAGGTCAAGGCGCATTACGTGGCCGGATACACTCCCGACCAGTTGGTAGTGTCGGTGGCGGGGGATGTCAATCACGACCAAGTTTGTGAGCAAATCCTCAAATCCATGCAAAATCCCGGTAATTCTCAGTGGGAACACTTTGATGAAACCACTGCTGCCAGGAATCTTAGCCAGCAAATCTCGGCACCTATATCCGGGAAAACTCTGATGAAACCGGGTAAATACACCGAGGAAGGTAACTTTGAACAGGCCTATCTTGTGTTGGGCGGTCCGGGGATTCCGTGCGGGGATTACCGCGAACTCACCCTGCAAGTCATGCGCGCCATCCTCGGGGCGGGGATGAGTTCGCGCCTGTTCCAGCACATCCGCGAGGATCGCGGCCTGGCCTACAACACCTATGCGTTCAACGCCGCGTATCGAGAGACGGGCATATTTGGGCTGGCGGCCTCATGCAACCCCCAAAACGCCGCCGAGGTGATGCGCTTGATGCGCGAGGAATTGGAACTTATTGGCAGTGAACCGGTGACGGAAGAAGAACTGCGCCGCGCCAAGGGTCAGTTGCGGGGGTCGACTTTGCTGGTGATGGAACGCACTTCGGCGCGAGCCGATCACCTGGCACACGCCGAGATAAAGTATGGGAAATTCATTCCCGTAGAACAACGTATGGAGCTTGCCCAGCGGGTCACCGCCGCCGATATTCTTGATTTAGCCCGCGAATTGGCTGAAAACGCGCAAGTGGAAGTTTCGGTTCGCCCCGCATAACTTCACGTGAAATCACGCGGCTGCATGAGGCGCCATCCGCAAAACCGGCAAACTCCCAAGTCGACACCGATTAGAGCAGAATTCCCCACAAATGAGCTTCCAGCTGTTTGTGGTGGGGGCTGTTATCTACGACCGAATCACCATCGGTGGTTTGCAGCTTTTGGGATAAGCCCTGGGGGGTAAAGCCGGCATCCGACAGGAAACGGGTGCGGAAATCATCACCAACCAGCAGCCAAATCCCCAGAGCCCGCAACCCATTGTCGCGTCCATATTCCATTGCCTTGTCCAGCAACGACATGGCCACCTCCAGGTTGTCGTCGCGAGCCAGGAACTCCAAGGTCAGTTCGCCGACGGTTTGATCTAAACCCGGTAAAACCGCCGCCATTCCGGTGGGTTCATCGCCCGTGAAAGCCAACCATACCGGCAGTTTTGCGGACAGGGCTCGACGCCAGGAACTTTCCATGGATACCGTGTCGATTACCCCCACGGCAGGATGTCCTAAACCGAGGATTTTACCCAAGGTGGATCGTAAAACGTCAGCCTGAAGATTCGCCAAAATCATAGCATCGGCCAAATCCGCTTTAAGTATCTCGAAGTCCTCCATAATCTTTATATTAGTCGGATTCAGCGGCACAAACCACAACAATAGTCCTATCAGGTTCCCAGGTCTGGCGGTATTCTGGTTAGGTTGAAGGCCTGGCGTTGATTTCGATTTCCGCTATTCTCGCCTAAGCTAGGCATATGACATGTACTTTTGGCCGATTTTCAGTGGCGATAGTCACCCCGTTTCATCCCGATAACACCGTTGACTATGATTCCGTTCAGCGGCTGGCGAAACACCTGGTGGCCAACGGCTGTGACGCGATTTTAGTGTCTGGCACCACTGGGGAAGCCCCCGCAACCCACCGGGAGGAAAAGCGTGACCTGCTTTTGGCGGTGCGCGAGGCTGTGGGCTCGGATATCAAGATTATGGCCGGGGTCAGTTCTAATGACACCGCCCATACCCTGGCGATGGCTCGTGTCGCCCAAGATGCCAAGGCGGATTCCCTGCTGGTGTGCGCCCCGTACTACAATCGTCCCTCCCAAGAGGGGATTTACCAGCATTTCCGTGCGGTTCACGCGGAATCCGATTTGCCGATTATGGTATACGACATTCCGGGACGTACCGGGGTCGCTATCGAAGATGCTACTTTGGATCGCTTGGCTACTCTAGAGCGGGTCAAGGGCGTAAAAGACGCGACGGCTAACGTGGCGGGGGGTATCGCGCGGATGCGTCGTACCGGACTGGAGTGGTACAGCGGCGACGATGCCTTGAACCTGTTTTTCCTAGCGGGGGGAGCCACGGGGGTGCTCTCCGTGGTGGGACACATCGAGGGGCGGCGCATCACGCGTTTGCTAGATGCGGTGGCGGCGGGAAACCTGGAACTGGCGCGCGAAATCGACGCGCAGTTAGCGCCCGCTAATCGGGTAATTATGGGTGGGGGTCAAGGGGCAACGTACATTAAGCAAGCCGTGTTTGCCCTGGGTCTGATTGACGACCCGCGCCCGCGACTGCCGCTGGCCGCCCCCGGGGATTCTGAAATCGCCGCTATCAGGGATTTGTTGCGCACCCAGGGGTTGGTTTCCGCGTGATTCAGGTGGACGCAGTCGCTGTTACGTCGGGTTCACGAGGTGCCACTCATGAACCCGAGCTAACCCCACGAAAACGCACTAACCGAAAGGATAACGTTCAACTATGAAAATCGCGGTAATCGGAGCGAAAGGCCGGATGGGTCAGGCAGTCTCGACCGCCATTGATGCGGCCGAAGATATGGAGCTGGTGGCGGGTCTGGACGCGGGTGATGACCTGGAAGCAGTCCTGGGCGCTACGGGCGCGACCCACGCCGTGGACTTCACCAATCCCGGTGCGACCTTGAACAATGTCATTACGTCCTTGCGGGCGGGGGTACATGTGGTGGTGGGCACCTCGGGTTGGACCGAGGAAGGCTACCGTCAGGTGCGTGAAACCGCCGTCGCCACCGGGAAAAACGCGGTAATTGCCCCAAACTTCGCGATTTCGGCAGTGTTGGCGATGAAATTCGCGGCACTGGCCGCACCCTACTTTGAATCCGTCGAGGTTATCGAAATGCACCACCCCGACAAGGTTGATGCGCCCAGCGGTACCGCCACCGCCACCGCCAAGGGGATTGCGGCGGCGCGCGCGGCAGCCGGCATCCCGATGGTTCCTGACAACACGCAGTTCGATGAACTGGGCACACGGGGGGGAAAAATTGCGGGTGTTCCGGTACACGCGGTGCGGCTGCGCGGACTCTATGCTCACCAAGAGGCTCTGTTGGGTAATCCTGGCGAACAGCTGGTGGTGCGCACGGATTGCTTTGACCGGGCGGCGTTTATGCCCGGGGTTTTACTGGCGTTACGCCAGGTCGACGCGCATCCCGGTTTGACTATCGGTTTGGAAAGTCTGCTGGGACTGGAGTCAAACCAGTAAGATGGGGTTGTGACTAAAGATTTCTTTGAACTGCCCGAACCTCGTCCCGCTAGACCTGATGTGTTGCGGCTGGTACCGCTGGGGGGACTGGGGGAAGTCGGACGCAATATGATGGTTTTGGAAACCGAGGGCAAAATCCTGATTATCGACTGCGGGGTGTTGTTCCCCGAGGAAATCCAGCCCGGGGTGGACTTGATTCTGCCGGATTTCTCTTATATCAAAGGCCGTATAAATCAGGTGGTTGGGATGGTGTTGACCCACGGCCACGAAGACCACATTGGGGCAGTACCGTATTTGTTGAAGCATCGCAGTGATATCCCGGTTTATGGTTCGGGGCTGACTTTAGCTTTGGTGGAACCAAAACTGCAAGAACACCGGCTGCCGGTGACGAATCTGCGGGTGAAAACCGAGGGACAACGTTTGGATTTGGGTCCTTTCCACTTGGAATTCTGTGCGGTAAACCACTCGATTCCCGATGCCTTGGCGGTGATGGTACGCACCAAAGCCGGGTCAGCGCTGGTCACGGGGGATTTCAAAATGGATCAGCTGCCTTTGGATGGGCGCATCACCGATTTGCGGGCTTTTGCGCGTTGGGGCGAGGAAGGCGTGGATTTGTTCTGCGCTGATTCCACCAATGCGGAAGTTCCGGGGTTTATCCCCTCTGAGCGCGAGATTGGTCCGGTATTGGACGACGTGTTTTACCGCGCTACCGGACAGATTGTGGTGGCTTCTTTTGCTTCACATGTCCACCGGGTGCAACAGGTACTCAATGCGGCCGCAGCTTCGAACCGGCGGGTGGCTTTGGTGGGGCGCTCGATGGTGCGCAATATGGAAATCGCGGCCGATAAGGGATTCCTGCAGGTTCCCGGCGAGGTTCTGATAGATCTTAACGATGTTAATTCCCTGCCGCCGGAACGCCGTGTGTACATGGCCACTGGCTCGCAGGGCGAACCGATGGCGGCTTTGTCGCGGATAGCCAATCAGGAACACCGTTCGATTTCTATCGGCGAGGGTGACACGGTGGTTTTGGCTTCCAGCCTGATTCCTGGCAATGAAATGTCGGTGGGGCGGGTGATTAATCGCCTGATGCGTCTGGGGGCGCGGGTAATCCACAAGGGCAATTCCAAGGTTCACGTTTCCGGTCATGCCGCTGCCGGGGAGCTGCTCTATGCCTATAACATTGTCAAGCCTAAGAATGTGATGCCGATTCACGGGGAAATCCGTCACTTGGTAGCTAATGGGGGCTTGGCTGTGAAAACCGGGGTGAAATCCCAAAACGTGATGCTGGCCGAAGACGGGGTGTGCGTAGAGGTCAAAAAAGGGCGAGCCGAGATTGTTGGCCAGGTGCCGTGCGACTACGTCTATGTCGATGGGACTTCCATCGGGGAGCTGGGCGAACAGGAACTCTATGACCGTCGGGTTTTGGCCGAGGAAGGTTTCGTGGCGGTTTACGTGGTGATGGAACTTACCACCGGTACTATTCTGGCTGGACCCACCGTGATTGCTCGGGGAGTGGCGGAAAACGCGGCGGTGTTCCGCGATATTGAACCCCAAATTGCTGATGCGCTGGTGGAAGCCGCCAGCGGGGGCAAATCCACGGTGCGTGACATGGAACGGGTGGCGCGTCGCACTTTGGGGCGTTGGGTGTCCAAGCGGTTGCGCCGCGCCCCGATGATTGTGCCCTTGGTGGTGGAAGCCGAATAATTCCGCGAAACCTGTCCAACCAACGAAATGAGAGTGTGAAAACCGTGCGTTTTATTTCAACCCAAACGATTTCCTTGGAACTGCCTCTGCAGGTTTCCCAGCTGCCGGAATCGGGATGCGAGGTGCAAGCCGCCGTGATGGAGGGCACCGTGGTGGCTGGCGGGTTTTTCCTGGCCGCCACGGTGGCACGCCAGTGCATCGCGGTGGCGGTGGCTTCCACGCTGGGAACCGGCCCGAATTCGGTGTTGGCGAGACGTTCCCTAGGGCGCGAGGGGATTTCGGTGTTACTGCCTGAAACCGTGGGAGATATCGGGATTCGTATTGTTACTATCGATGAAAAAGGCGTGCGTACCACGATTACTTCCCCGGGCGTGGAAGCGGAACCCAGCCCGCGCGACTTTACCGAGCTGACCTTGCGTCCCGATGATCGAGTCTTGATAAACCTCAATGATTTGGTGTTTCCCCAGTTGGCGCAGGGTTTGTACAGTCTGGTAGACAGCTTGCCAGATCAGGTACACCTGGTGGTGAACGCGGGGCCGCGGGTGGGGGCAGTGGATTTGGACGTGTTGGTGAAAGTGTTGCGCCGCGCGGATTTATTGACACTTAATCGACAGCAATCCGAAGCTATCGGCTCTCGGCTGGGGCGCAACCCGATTGTGGACACTTTGCGTCGATATCTGCAGCCGAATTCTTACCTGGTGTTACGCGATGGAGCCCAGGGGGCGATGATTCAAGAAAATGCGGATTCTTTGCCTTTGGTGGTGCCGGCTTTCCCCGGGGAAGTCAAGGACACCACGGGGATGGCCGATGCCCATACGGGGGTGTTGGTGGCTTCTTTGATGCACGGCAAATCCCTCGAGGAAGCTGCGATTCGTGCCAATGCGGCGGCCACTTTGGTGTTTAGCCAGTATGGGCACTATAAAGTGCCTAAAGCCCAGCAAATCGACCACTTTTTGGCTTCCATAGACCTCTAATTTCTGGGAAACATCCCGGCGGCGGCGTGGCACCAAACCCGTCCTAAGGCGCAATACTAGAATTAAAATGCTATGAGTTTCCTTAAAACTTCCCGCCGTGCCACGAAGCGAGGCGCGTCCTCGGGGGGCTCGGCGGCCTCTCGCGCTACCAGTCGTACCCAAAATGCTACTCGTGAAACCCGAAGCGCCAAGACACCAGCTCCCCCCAATGCTCAACCCGCCTTGGATCCCCAGGTCAGGCGCGATATTTTCGCCTTGATTCTGGTGGCGCTGGCGATTTTGGTGGCTTTACGGGAGTGGTTCAATCTTTCGGGGACGGCCGGGGTAATTATCCACCAGACTTTCGCGGGAATGTTCGGGATTTTCGCGGTTATTCTGCCGTTTTTCCTGGTGGTGATTGCTCTGCGCCTGTTCCGTTTGGGGCGCGCCAATCCCGACCCAGAGGTGCAGCGCAACACCGGCAGTGTCGAAATCCGGATTCTGGTGGGTCTATGCATTATTTTGACGGCAGTTTCCGGCATGGTTCACGTGGCGCATGGCTCGCCCTGGCCGGCCACTAACTTTGCTGGAATCATGGGAGCCGGTGGGGTTATCGGCTGGTTTTTTGGCCACCCCCTGGGTGTGTTGTTTTCTCCCTGGGGTGCCCAGCCGCTGCTGGTTATCTTTGCGTTGATTGGGTTGCTGGTTACAGGGGGTATTCCCGCAGCGGTTTTGTTGGCTCGGTTACGTAATTTATTCGGGTTCACGAGGGGCCAGGAGCCCGAGGGAGAGGGCGAGGGCGAACCGGTCGATATCACGGGTGCGACCGAGGTCTTACCCGAGCACTCGCGTCTGCCGTGGCGTCGGTCGAAATCCCAGGTGCCGGACGGTAAGGATGCGACGACGGGACAGACTACCGTCTTGTCAGAATCCGGGGATGTAGCCGGTGTCACCCCGGCTTTGACTGGGGAAACAGCGGTTTTACCCTCTTCGAATAGTGTGCCTCCGGTGGATTCGCCCACTACGGTGATGGCACCTCATGAATCCGGGACGAAACCGAAACCACACCTACCCGCCGGCCCGACACCAGCCGCCACGACACCAGCTGTCCCAGCCGTCCCGGCCGTTCCGGCCAGCCCGGCGGCAGCGAAACCCGCAAGACCCACGAAACCCAGTGCCGCATCCCTCAGTAAGACCAATAAACCCGCCGGGGAAACCGGGGATGAGCCTCAAGAAGCCCCGGATAAAGACCGCTTTGAAGCCCCGGATACCAAAACCGGGCTGGGACACAATATCGAATACCATTTGCCGAGCCTAGACCTGCTGGCGGTGGGACCGGAACATATGCGCCGATCCCCAGCTAATGACCGAGTTATCGAAGCCTTAACCAATGTATTTTCACAGTTTAAGGTAAATGCCCAAGTCACGGACTTTTCAAGGGGGCCGACGGTTACTCGCTACGAAATCACCTTGGGCACCGGGGAAAAGGTTTCCAAAGTCGAGGGTCTGTCCAAGGACATCGCCTATGCGGTGGCCTCGCCGGAAGTGCGGATTCTGTCGCCAATTCCCGGTAAATCCGCTATCGGCATCGAAATTCCCAATGCGGATCGGGAAAACGTGTTCCTGGGCGATGTGCTGCGTTCCGACGCTGCCGCGCGACTGACGCATCCGCTGGTCACTGGCGTGGGCAAGGATGTCGAGGGCGACTATGTGCTAAGTAATATTGCGAAAACTCCGCATTTGCTGGTTGCGGGGGCGACTGGTTCGGGTAAGTCCTCGTTTATTAACTCGATGATTACCTCGATTATGATGCGCGCCACTCCCGCCCAGGTGCGGCTGATTCTAGTCGATCCGAAGCGCGTGGAGTTGACCGCGTACGCGGGGATTCCGCATTTGATTACCCCGATTATTACGTCTGCCAAGAAAGCGGCTGCCGCCCTGGAATGGTGTGTCCAAGAGATGGACATGCGCTACGACCAACTGTCTAACTATGGGTATCGTCACGTGGACGACTTCAACAAGGCCTTGCACGATGGCAAAATCCAGAAACTGCCCGAATCTCGGTTCGAACCGGAGTGGATGCCGTATTTGCTGGTGGTGGTTGACGAGTTGGCCGACCTGATGATGGTGGCTCCCCGCGATGTCGAGGCTTCTATTCAGCGTATTACCCAGTTGGGGCGTGCCGCCGGGATTCACCTGGTTTTGGCCACCCAGCGCCCTTCGGTGGATGTGGTGACCGGTATCATCAAGGCGAATGTGCCTTCGCGTTTGGCGTTTGCGACGTCTTCCAACCAGGATTCCCGCGTGATTTTGGACCAGTCCGGGGCGGAAAAACTGATTGGGATGGGCGATGCCTTGTTCCTGCCTTCGGGCGAGTCTAAGCCGCAGCGTGTCCAGGGGGCGTGGGTCAGTGAAGCGGAAATCTCTCGGGTGGTGGAACACGTGAAAGCCCAGATGGATCCGGTTTACCGCGAAGGTGTCACCGCCGAAGCCAAGTCCAGCGAGCCGAAGGTGGCCGAGGATATCGGCGATGACTTGGATTTGCTGTTGCAAGCCGCCGAGCTGGTGGTTTCCACCCAGTTTGGCTCGACATCCATGTTGCAACGCAAGCTGCGGGTCGGTTTCGCCAAGGCCGGGCGGCTGATGGATTTGCTGGAATCACGCGAAATCGTGGGGCCTTCGGAGGGTTCCAAGGCGCGCGAGGTTTTGGTCAGTAACGAAGAACTGCCCGGCGTTTTGGCTTTGCTGCGCGGCGAGGTCTCGGAATTGCCACCCGATGATGGTGACGGTGACGGTGCGGTTGGCCAGGACAGTGTCGGGGATGGTGCCGCTGGTGATTCCGCTGGTTGCGTTGCTGTCGGTGAGGGTGATGGGATTCATGAGGCGCCATCCCAGGGAGTGGACGTAACGGAAATGGCACCTCGTGAAGACGACACGAAAAACCCCGCGTTAGCTGCGCCGACGCCCGGGCCGATTTTCAGCGACGCACCCGCGAGTCCCTCCGGGCACCAAGATTATCCCCAAACAGGGGGTTTTCGCGACGACGATCCTGACACCGAACCTATTCCCCTCCAGGGAGGTAACCATGAATGAACCTACGTCACCCGCAGTGGAAAATCCTGGTGCGATGAATGGCCAGACCGGCGTGTCGGGGCAGTCTGGCGTGGAAAACTCCGCCGAGCCGGGCAACCCCGCCGCCCAGCCCAAAGCTGGATTCTGGGGCGTACCCGTCGGTCAACCCGCCCCGAACTGGAACATTGCCAATCTGTTGACAGTTTTACGCTTGGTGATGATTCCTGTATTTATTTGGCTGATGTTCGTCTCGAACTCCCCGGCGCGCTGGGCAGCACTGGCGGTATTCGCCTTGGCTTCACTGACCGACAAACTGGATGGCAGTCTGGCACGAGGTCGCAACCTGGTCACCGATTTCGGGAAACTTGCCGACCCGATAGCCGACAAAGCCCTGGTTTTAGCGGCTTTCGTGCTGCTGGCTTTGCAACCGGGATTGTGGTGGATGTGGATTGTGACGGTGTTGGTCTTTGTGCGCGAGATAGGGATTACTTTGCTGCGCCTGGCGATGGTGAAAATTGCGGTGATGCCAGCCTCGCGGGGGGGGAAACTCAAAACCGTCACCCAGATTGTACTGATTTTGGTTCTTTTGGTGCCCTGGCCGGCGCTGGCACCGGGGGCGTGGCCGGCAATTCACGTGGCCAGCGTGGTGTTGGCAGTGCTGGTGGTGGGGATAACAGTGGGAACCGGGTTGGACTATGTGCGACAAGCAATCCGGCTAACACATCAGACTTCGCGTTAAATCCAAAAAAGCGTTATTCTTTAATTTATGAAATCCAGTTCTATAGCAGGCCATAAACCCTCTGACCCGCCCGTGTTGCGTCGCGAGCTCGGGGAGGTGCTGCGTGATTTGCGTCAAAGCCGCAGCATGACGTTGCGTGATGTTTCGGCCAGAGCCCGGGTTTCCCTGGGTTATCTCTCCGAGATAGAACGTGGTCAAAAAGAGGCTTCTTCGGAATTGCTAGCTGCTATCTGTTACGCCCTGGATGCTCCCGTCAGTTTCGTGTTGCGTGAGGTCGCCGACCGTATCGCTTTGCAAGAAGGGGTTTTCGTTGGGGAAGTATCGCAAACCCTTCCGGTGGGTCTGTTGCGTAGTTTGACTCCCGCGATTTAATTTGCTGCTTTTTCACGAGGTGCCGCCCGGAATTTCCGGCGTATCTCGTGAATTCCGTTTAACCTATATCTATGTTTAGAGTTCCTGGACCGGCGTCTCGCGGCATGACGCGCTCGGTGTTTAACGCCGCTCTGGCCGAGGTTTTTCCCCACGGCTTCGGGGAAACCCTGGTTTCTGACCAGGTACTGGTTGAATTCGGGGTGACTCCCGCCGCCGCCTTGGAGGCCGGTGTGGATCCCCTGGAGGTCTGGCAGGCTCTGTTGCGCGCCACTGGGAAAGACACCGAGGAAAACCTCTGGTGGCACCGGCGGAACCTAAAACAAAATAGACAGTTTTAAGCCAGGGGTAAAACGGGTTAGACTGGAGGAATGCTGCAAAGAATGTCCTCGTATTTCGCGCGTACCTTGCGTGAAGACCCGGTGGAAGC
Source organism: Mobiluncus mulieris ATCC 35243 (assembly GCF_000160615.1). Classification (GTDB taxonomy): domain Bacteria; phylum Actinomycetota; class Actinomycetes; order Actinomycetales; family Actinomycetaceae; genus Mobiluncus; species Mobiluncus mulieris. The sequence goes on from NZ_GG668518.1 coordinate 399,697, forward strand.
CGAGGTCGATTCCCATAAGCTCCTAGTTCGGGCGGGTTATATCCGTCGTGCTGCCCCTGGTATTTATACCTGGCTACCGCTGGGGCTGCGAGTGTTGCGAAACATCGAAAATGTTGTTCGTGAAGAAATGGATCGCATCGGTGGTCAGGAGTTGCAGTTCCCGGTGTTGTTGCCTCGGGAGCCTTACGAGGCCACGAACCGCTGGGAAGAGTTCGGTTCGAGCCTGTTTAAGCTCCAAGACCGTAAGGGTGGGGATTATTTGCTGGGTCCCACCCACGAAGAAATGTTCACGGTGATTGTAAAAGACCTGTTCAGTTCGTATAAAGACCTGCCGATACTGCTGTATCAAATCAAAGAGAAATACCGCGATGAGGCTCGACCGCGTGCCGGGGTGATTCGGGGTCGCGAATTCGTGATGAAAGACCTCTATTCTTTTGATTTGACCGACGAGGGTCTGGCGCACTCCTATGCTTTGAACCGGGGGGCGTATCGGCGTGTCTATACCCGCTTGGGACTCGAATTCGCTATCTGCCAGGCACAAAGCGGGGCGATGGGTGGTTCGGCTTCCGAGGAATTCCTGTTCCCCTGTGATATTGGCGAAGACACTTTTGTGCGTTCCCCCGGTGGTTATGCCGCGAATGCGGAGGCTGTCACCACTGCGGTTCCCGAGGCGTTGCCTTTTGACGACGCGCCGGCACCGGAAGTATTGCCGACACCGGATTCCACGACTATCGAGTCCTTGGTGGCCAAGGCTAATGAGCTCTATCCCCGTAAGGATCGCCCGTGGCGGGCAGAGGACACTTTGAAGAATGTGGTGGTGGTCGCGGAAGAACCTGATGGTCACAGCGAGGTCATTGTGGTGGGTGTGCCGGGTAACCGCGAGGTTGATATGAAACGCCTGGAGGCCGCTCTGGCTCCCGCCGAGGTACGCATGGCGGAACCTGAAGACATGAAGGCTTTCCCCCAGTTGGTGCCGGGTTATATCGGTCCGCAGGTTATCGGGCCGAACTCGCCTTTGCGTTCGGTCGACCCGGACGGGGTCATGAGTGGCTCGCCGAAATATCTGCTAGATCCGCGGGTAGTGCCCGGTACTCGGTGGATAACCGGGGCTAACGAGGCTGGTAAGCACGTGTTCAATCTGGTGGCTGGTCGGGACTTCGAAGCCGACGGCACCGTGGAAGCCGCCGAGGTTTTGCCTGGCGATCCCGCCCCGGACGGGTCGGGGCCGCTGACCTTGGCGCGTGGCATCGAGATTGGACATATTTTTGCCTTGGGGCGTAAATACGCTAAAGCCTTAGGGCTGACTGTCTTGGACGAGAACGGCAAGGCTCAGGTAGTCACCATGGGTTCCTACGGTATCGGGGTATCCCGCCTGGTCGCGGCCATCGCCGAGAATACCCATGATGACAAAGGTTTGGTTTGGCCAGTTAACGTGGCTCCTTTCCAGGTACATGTGTTGGCTACCGGCAAAGACCCACAGGTTTTCGCCGCCGCCGAAAAACTTGCCCGCGAGTTAGAGGCGGCCGGAATCCCGGTGCTCTATGATGACCGGGCGAAGGCCTCGGCGGGAGTGAAGTTTAAAGATGCGGAGCTGATGGGGATGCCGTATTTGCTGGTAGTGGGTAAAGGTTTGGCCAATGGTACCGTGGAAATCCGTGACCGTCGCGCGGGGAATACGCTGGATTGCACGGTGGAAGCGGCTGTCGAAAAATTGTTGGGGTTCATTAGGTGCGAGCTGGAAAAAACCGCTTTGGAAAGGACCTCGACTGAGCTAATCGGGGAACCTGACCAGTTTGAGCTTGACCAGGAAAACGGCGGCGCAATTCAAACTAGCAACTCATGAAAGGGAATAATGGCTTTTAGAGAGATACGTGTTGTGGGCGACCCGGTGTTGCGCACGCCGTGTGAATGGATTAAAGACCCGCGCGACCCGGGGGTGAAACAGCTGGTCGAGGACTTGCTAGAGAATGTTGACCAAGAGGGGCGCGCCGGCCTGGCTGCGAACCAGATTGGGGTGAGCCTGCGGGCTTTTTCCTGGAATATTGACGGCGAGATTGGCTATGTGTTGAATCCGAAGCTGGTGGAAGTCAGTCAAGACGAATACCAGGATGGTGACGAGGGCTGCTTGAGTGTGCCGAACCTGTTCTATCCCACAGAGCGTGCCTGGTATGCCCGGGTGGAAGGAATTGACCTGGATGGGAAACCCGTGGTGGTAGAAGGCGAGGAGCTGATGGGACGCTGTTTGCAACACGAGACGGATCACCTGGAAGGGATTTTGTATATAGATAAGCTGGAGCGCAAATATCGCAAGGCCGCCCTGCAGCAAGTAAGAAAGATGGATCTTTAGGGAATCGGGGAAAATCCCGGATAGCACCTCATGAACTCGCCAAGACATCTGTGATGGCGTACAATGAAAATGAAGTTACCCTGTTGTGATTCAGTGTTCGGAGGGGAAGCCGTAACACTGGCTTGCGGCTGAGGCTCGCAAGGGCTCGGTTAAAGGTTTAAACAACAGGAGGTAACCATGAATCAACATACGCGCGGCGTCCTGTTTATCCACACGGCGCCTAGGGCGCTTTGTCCCCACATCGAGTGGGCAGCGGGGGCGGTGCTGAACCAGGAAGTCAAACTGGACTGGACGGTACAAGATGCCGAGCCGAGGCTGTTTCGCGCCGAATATTCTTGGGTCGGACCGGTCGGGACGGGAGCGAAACTGGCCAGCGGGCTGCGCGGTTGGGAAAACCTACGCTACGAAGTCACCGAGGAAGCCGCTCCTGGTTCTGACGGGGGTCGGTGGATGCACAGCCCGGAACTGGGGATTTTCTATGCGCAAACTGATTCCGTGGGGAACGTGGTAGTTCCAGAGGGGCGTATCTTGGCGGCTTTAGAACACGCTGAGGATCCGGCACAGCTGCGCCGCGACCTGGATCTGGCGCTGGGACGGGCGTGGGACGAAGAACTGGAACCCTACCGTTGGGCCGGGGTAGGGGCGCCGGTGCGATATCTGCACAAGGTGGGCTAGACCAGGAGCTTTATATTTTGGCGCGGCATAGGGGCGAAAATTTCGCTAAAACTCGTGACTTTCATATATCCTGGTGTTATGACAACAAATGATTCCGCCGCTAAGGCGCAATCTCAGCATAAAGACCTCAATGATGGCTTGGGTTTCCAACCGGGCGAAATCGTCCAAGAATTCTATTATGACGACGATGTTGACGAGACTTTGCGTGACAACATCGAAACTCTTCTCGGCACCCAACTGGTAGACGAAGACTATCGCGACGTGTCGGATGGCGCTATTATCTGGTGGCGCGCCGAAGACGGAGAAGTCGATGACCTCGCGGATTTACTGGTGGATGCGGCGGGGAATCTCGACAATGGTGGGTTGATTTGGGTGCTTGTGCCCAAAGCCGGAGCCAAGAACACCGTGGCTACCCAATTTGTCGAGGAAGCCGCGAAAACCGCTGGACTGCGTGTCCTGTCGTCCTCGCATGTCTCGGCGCAGTGGCTGGGGATACGCTTGCAGTCGCGCGGTTCCAACCGCTAGAGGATTTGGGGTTTACTCGCGGGTAAAGTTTCGCGAAAACGCCTCGGTGTCGTAAGATTGGAAAGTTGTTACAGACCTGTGGAAGAGCTGCGGGTTGAATCGATTTGTAAAACGGAGAAGCTGTGAAGAGCACTGTAGAGAACCTGAACCCCACGAAGGTAAAGATTACGGTGGAGGTTCCTTACGAAGAATTTAAACCGGAGATGGACAAGGTTTTCAAGGAGTACTCCAAACAGATGAATATCCCCGGATTCCGGCGTGGTCGCGCCCCGGCGCGTGTCGTTGAATCCTATGTGGGACGCGGTGCGGTTATCGAAGACGCGGTGAACCATGCCATGCCCGAATACTATGGCCAGGTTGTCGAGGAAAACAAGCTTGCCCCCCTGGGGAAGCCCGCGATTGAGGTTTCCGACACCCCCAATATCGAAGGTAATGCCGGCGGGGATTTGAAGTTCAGCGTCGAGGTAGAGATACGCCCCGAAGTGAAGCTGCCCGAGTTTTCCGGTATAGAACTGGAAGTCGAACCGGTCGAGGTCAAAGCCGAGGATGTCGAAGAAGAACTGACCGCTTTGCGGCGGCGTTTCGCCAGCTTGAAATCCGTGGAACGGGCGGTGAAAGACGAAGACTTCGTCACTATCGACGTGGTCACCAAACAAGGTGACGAGGAAATCGACAATATGACCCAGGTTTCCTATCGGGTCGGCAGTGGCGGAATTCTGGACGGCCTGGATGATGCTTTGAAGGGGCTGAAGGCTGGGGAAGTCAAAGAATTCAAGACCCAGTTGAAGTCTGGTCCTCACGGAGGCGAGGAAGCCCTGGCTAATGTGGTTTTGGGTTCCGTCAAGGAACAGGTTCTGCCCGAATTGGACGATGAGTTCGCCATGATGGTTTCCGACCACGACACGATTGATGACTTCCGCAAAGAAATGGAAGAGACCGTCACCAAGCAAAAGCGTGCCGAACAAGCCCTGGATGCCCGTGACAAACTGGTGCAGAAACTCGTGGGTGACCTGGAGTTCCCGCTGCCGGAAGGCGTGGTGGAAGATACTTTGGCCACCCAGGTACGCGAGGAAGATTCGGATGAAGAAAAGCAGCGGGTGCGTGAACTGGTCGAAAAAGACCTCAAGACCCAGATTATCTTGGACACCTTGGCTGAAAAGCGCCAGATGAATGTCACCCAGGAAGAATTGTTGCAGTTTATCTTGCAAACCGCCCAGACCTATGGGATGGATCCCTCGGCGCTGCTAAGTTCAGCCGAGCAAAACAACCGGATTCCCGCGTTTATCCAAGAGATTGCCCGCAACAAGGCCATTGCGGCGGCCTTGTCAGAGGTATCCGTCAAGGACACCAAAGGGCAGGAGCTGGATTTGTCCGAGTTTATCGGCCTTGACGAGGACGACGACGCGGATGCTGCTGACGAGTCTGGCGCAGAGTCTGCTGAAACGGAAGCATAAGGGTTAATGCTTGTTGATTTAATCCCTGGGCGTGACCACGCCCAGGGATTAAATGTTGCCTTATGTTGTGGGGCGAGGCTGAATCCCACTTGGCACCTCATGATAAGACCGTAAGCCAATAGCGAAAAAGCGAGCTATACAACCACGTCACCACGTCAGATACAATAAGGTGGAAGGGACAATCCAAGGAGGAACAGTGCCCCACAACGCGAAAGACGACACGGCCGCGCCGATGAACGATTTTATTTACAAACGTCTGCTCAAAGAGCGCATTATTTGGCTTGGTACCCAAGTGGCAGAGGAAAACGCCAATGCTATTTGCGCCCAGATGCTGCTGCTGGCTGCCGAAGACCCGGATTCCGATATTTACCTTTATATCAACTCGCCGGGGGGATCTGTCACGGCAGGCATGGCGATTTACGACACTATGCAGTACATCAAGCCTGACGTAGTGACCGTGACGATGGGGATGGCGGCCTCGATGGGGCAGTTCCTGTTGACGGCCGGGGCGAAGGGCAAGCGTTTCGCCACGCCCCACGCTCGGATTTTGATGCACCAGCCGCTCGGCGGGGTACAGGGCACGGCCTCGGAAGTGCGGATTAACGCGGATTTGATTCTGGCGATGAAAAATGAGCTCGCCCAGATTACCGCCGAACGTACCGGGCACACCCTCGAGGAAATCACTCGGGATGCCGACCGCGATCACTGGTACACTGCCCAGGAAGCCTTGGAATACGGGTTTATCGACGCGGTGGTGGAAAACGCTGAGGCCGTGAAGAAGGGGGAGTAAACATGAACTATCGCGATTTACAAGGCGGATTTGAGGCGAGACACGCGGGATACCCGGATGGGGTTGGGGCGGCGGCGGCGATGCTGCCCAGCGCCAGGTATATCCTGCCCACCTTCGAGGAACGTACCGCTTATGGCTACAAACGCCAAGATCCTTACGCCAAGTTGTTCGAGGATCGTATTGTGTTCCTGGGGGAACAGGTCGACGATAATTCGGCCGACGATGTGATGGCACAGCTGCTGGTTTTGGAAAGCCAAGACCCGGATTCGCTGATTACCATGTACATCAACTCTCCGGGGGGATCTTTTACCGCGATGACTGCGATTTACGATACGATGCAGTACATCAAACCCGAGATTCAAACCGTGTGCCTAGGCCAGGCGGCTTCGGCGGCGGCGGTGTTGCTGGCAGGGGGGTCGCCGGGTAAACGCCTGGCTTTGCCTAACGCCCGCGTGTTGATTCACCAGCCCGCGATTCAAGGTGCCCAGGGACAGGCCACCGACCTGGCGATTATCGCCGAGGAAATCGACCGGATGCGGGCTTGGCTAGAGGAAACCCTCTCTAAGCACTCCGGGCGTACCCTGGAACAGATGCATGAAGACATTGACCGCGACAAGATTCTGACAGCCGCGCAAGCCAAGGAATACGGTTTGATTGACCAGGTACTTTCGCCTCGGAAGGGCTCGAATAACTAAGGTTTGGGCGGGTTGCTTGCGTTCTTTTCACGAGGTGAAAGCTTAGATTGCGGGCATTTTGCTTGGATTGCGGGCTGGCACCTCATGAAACGAGAGAATACCTGGCCGGGCGAGTCAGGGCGCGAAAAACCCCTGCATCAACTAGAATTACCGTGAAACTGTTTCCAAGCGAAGGGTGTCTATGTCTCGCGCAGCTGAGTCCGTCGACCTGTTGAAATGTTCTTTCTGCGGGAAAAGTCAGCGTCAGGTACGCAAACTCATTGCCGGGCCTGGGGTTTATATTTGCGACGAATGCATCGAACTGTGTAACGAGATTATCGCCGAGGAACTGGAAGGCGAGAATTCTCCTTCCTTGGAACTGCTGCCGACTCCGCATGAAATCTTTGATTTCCTGCAGATGTACGTCATTGGCCAAGAAAACGCCAAGCGTGCCCTGTCGGTGGCGGTGTACAACCACTACAAGCGGGTGCGAGCCATGCGACGTGGGGAAGACTCCGGGATGGAGATGACCAAGTCGAATATCCTCTTGTTGGGACCGACTGGAACCGGGAAAACCCACCTGGCGCGCTCTTTGGCCAGGCTGCTTAAAGTACCTTTCTGTATCGTGGATGCCACGGCTTTAACCGAAGCCGGATACGTGGGCGAGGACGTAGAGAACATCTTGCTGCGCCTGATTCAGGCCGCCGACGGGGATGTGAAAAAGGCCGAACGCGGGATTATCTATATCGATGAAATCGACAAGATTTCACGTAAAGGCGAGAACGCCTCGATTACCCGCGACGTGTCAGGCGAAGGCGTGCAGCAAGCCCTGTTGAAGATTATTGAGGGTACGGTGGCGTCGGTGCCACCCCAAGGCGGGCGTAAACATCCGCACCAGGATTTCATCGAGATTAACACTTCCTCGATTCTGTTTATTGCCGCCGGGGCTTTCGCCGGTATCGACGAGATCGTCAAGGCTCGCCTAGGGCAGCGTTCCACCGGTTTCGGGTCGGATTTAAAGTCCATGAAGGAACACGGCGATTTGTACGCCAAGGTCACCCCCGATGATTTACACAAATTCGGGTTGATTCCGGAATTCATCGGACGGCTTCCCGTGATTACCAATGTATCCGCCCTGAATGTGGATGACTTGTCGCGGGTGTTGACCGAACCGAAGAACGCGATTTTGAAGCAATACCAGCATTTGTTCGAGCTGGACGGGGTGAAGCTGACGTTTACGGACGAGGCCATCCGCGAGGTAGCTCGCGTGGCCGAGAAACGCGGCACCGGGGCGCGTTCCCTGTCCACTTTGATGGAACAGACCCTGGCGGCCATTATGTTTGACCTGCCGTCACGCGATGATGTGGCCGAGGTTATCATCGAGCCTGAATGCGTTTCGATGGGGGCAGAGCCCACCCTGGTGCCTCGCGAGGTGGGGACTTCGCAGGCCAAGAGCGCGTAGGTCGCTTCTTCCGATTCTAGACAGGACTTGTCTATGGACTGGGGTTCATGAGTTGCTAGCACCTCATGAACGTATCCCGTGAACCACACCTTCCAAGGAGAGAGATGAACGCCGAAAGAATTTTAGAAAATCCCCCACAAACCCCGCCGGAACTGCGAGAATACCGGGAAACGATTGATAATATTGATGCGGCGCTGGTGCATTTGCTGGCCGAGCGCTTCCGGTGTACCCAAAAGGTTGGTCAGTTGAAAGCCCGGCTGGATTTGCCGCCGTCCGACCCGGCGCGCGAGGCGCGGCAGGTGGAGCGGCTGCAGGCTCTAGCCGAAGAATCCGGCCTGGATCCCGAGTTCGCCAAGAAGTTCTTGCGTTTCATCGTCGACGAGGTCATTCGTCACCACGTCGCCTGGCGCGACCCTGACCCGGTTTCGCCGGGTTCATGAGGTGCTTGTGTCGCTTGGTGGTTCGCGGGTGCGCGCTAGCGAGACGGGAAGATGGTGGTTTGGTGCTTCGGCGGCGCCGCGCGGCAACTATTCCCCGTGGGGGAAGCTCAACAGGTTCTTCAGATAGCCGGTAATCTTGGATAAATCCGCGCGACCATTGGCCATCATACCACCGGGCTTCTCGTCCAACTCGGGCTGTGCCACGTCCTTATAGATATCCTCTATCTCGGTCGCGCACTTTTGGGCAATCACCGAGCGACGAATCTTCATGGACGGGGTCAGCATTCCATTGGCTTCGGTGAAATCGAAAGGCAAGATACGGAATTCGCGGATGGACTCGGCACGGGACACCCCCTGGTTGGCCTTGTCAATCGCTCGGGCAATCGAAGCCTCTATAGCAGGGTGGTGCGAAGCGGCCGTGACATCCACCGGCTCCAGGCCTTTATTCTTCATCCAACCGGGCAGCATCTCGGCATCGAGGGTTACCAGCGCCCCCACGAAAGGTTTACCTTCGCCCACAATCATAATCTGGGAAATCAGCGGGTGAGACTGTAAGGGACCCTCCAAGGTGGCGGGCACGACGTTCTTACCCCCGGCGGTAACCAGCATCTCTTTGGCGCGTCCCGTGATTGTCAGCAACCCGGCTTCATTCATGGAGCCCAAGTCCCCGGAGTCAAACCAGCCATCGTCGTGGAACACCCCGTCGTTTTGTTCGGGCTTCAAATAACCTGGGCTTACAGTCGGACCTTTAATCCAAATCTCGCCTTCGGGGGTGACCCGAATCGTGGCGGAACACACCGGCGCCCCCACGGTGCCGATACGATTGAGCTTCATAGTGTTTACCGTTACCGGGGCGGTGGTTTCGGTCAAACCATAGCCCTCCAGCACCTGCAGTCCAATTCCGCGATAGAAATGCCCCAGGCGGTCGCCCAGCGCCCCGCCCCCAGAAATCACGAAGCCGCATTTACCGCCCAAAAGTCCCATAATCTTGCGATATACCAGTTGCTCGTAGAACGCGCGGCGGGCTCGCAGCCGTTTACTGACCGGTTCGGGATAATCCAAGGCTCGCGAATAGTCGATTGCGGTGCGCACCGCACGTTTGAACAACAGGTGTTTTACTTTCGAGGCGCTGGCTTGGGCATCGGCCGAGTTGTAAATCTTTTCCAAAACCCGGGGCACTACCAGCAAATATGTCGGCTTGAACGAGGCAATATCAGGCAGCAGGTTCTTGATGTTTGGCGCGTGTCCCAACACTCCGGCACCACTAATCATGAACACTTCCAGCAGGCGCGCATATACGTGTGCCAGCGGCAAGAACAGCAGCAAACGAGAGCGTGGATCGCGGGAAAACTCTGGCATCCATCCCATATTGCCCCATACCAAAGTGGTGAAGTTCCCGTGGGTTAGCACGGTACCCTTGGGTTTGCCTGAGGTTCCTGAAGTATAGATAATCGTGGCGGGTGAATCCATAGTCAAGGCTTTCCGAGCCGTGTCTACCTGAATCTGAGCTACCATATTACCCGCTTCGTGCAGCGCGGCAATCGCTCCCAAATCCAAAGACAATACCTGGCAGGGATGCTTTACCTGTTGGGCAGCCGTGTTGATAGCCTCGGCTAAGCGGGCATTCTCGGCGAAAGCAATCTTAATATCAGCTTCTTGCAGCACTGTGCCGATTTGTGCTAGGGAAGAGGTCTCGTACAGTGGCACATTCACCGCCCCCACGCTCCAGCATGCGTAATCCAGCAGCGTCCATTCGAAAGACGTATGTGCCATCACCGCCATCCGATCCCCGCTGCGTAATCCCAGTGCCATCAAACCGCGCGCCACCGAGTCAACTTCGTCTAGGAACTGTTTTGCGGTGATAGGTTGCCATTCGTAACCCAGTCCGACTTTTCGCTCGATAAGGGTTGCGTCGGGGTTGCGCTTCACTCGGTTCAAGAGCAGTCTCACAATATTCCACGAGTAGGGAATTTTGACTGTACTGGGGTTGAAAGCCTCCATAGTGCCGTCGGGAAGAACAGTCACTTTGACTGGGGATTGAAAGGTTTCGGTTTCAGCCACTTATTTACTCCTTAGTTGCTGTTGCTAAGAGTTAGTCAAAGCTTATTTTACTGACTAATCTGGGCTAGGCGCGACTGATAAACCGGGGTGGCCAGGAAATTTCCGGCCACCCCGGGGTCTGTCTGGGCAGCTAGCTACTTTTGTGCCGGTTTGACCGGCTTCGCCGGGGGCTCCCCGAGCACCGACATGCTGACCACGGGTTCTTCCACTTCTTTCGCCACGAAGCGCAGCTCGCCTTCCACGTGGTTGGCGGCCTGCAAGTCACCGCGCGCGGCTTCCACTGCCGCCAAAACACCTGTGGGAATCGAAACAGTGGCTTCTAGGAACGGGGTGCGCTGCGAGGCCTTCGCGTCTGACTTCACCTTGCGTAAAGCGGACAGTGTCGCGCCGGCGGCTCGCAGAATCTCCGGGTCGCCGCCAACTGTTGCTAAGTTCCCGGATTCTGGCCAGGAAGCCTGGTGTACTGAACCGGGGCGATACCACGACCAGACTTCTGCGGCGGTGAAAGGCAAGAAAGGCGCCAACAGGCGCACCACCGCGTCTATCGCCAAAGCCAGGGTAGTACGTGCCGAATCCACCCCCGACTGATCCGTCCAGGTATCCACACCATATGCCCGGTCTTTGACTAGCTCCAGGTAGTCGTCACACAGAGTCCAGAAGAACGATTCGGTAACCTCCAAGGCGCGGGCGTGATCGAGCTTTTCAAAGGCAGCGGTGGCCGTGTCGATAACCTTCGCCAGCATGGCCAACAGCGACTTATCCACCGGTACGGTAACCCGCTCGGAATCCAAGACCAGTTCCCCGTCACCGCCCATTGACAGCGCAAACTTCGAAGCATTAAGCAGTTTAATAGCCAAGCGTCGCCCGACCTTCATCTGTCCTTCGTCAAAGGCTGCATCCGTGCCCAAACGAGCCGAAGCCGCCCAATAGCGCACCGCATCCGAGGAATGCTTTTCCAGCAGCCCCATCGGGGTGACCACATTCCCCTTGGATTTACTCATTTTCTTGTGATCTGGATCTAAAATCCAACCCGACAAAGCGGCTTGGCGCCATGGCAAAGTCCCAAACTCCAAGTGCGAGCGCACCACCGTGGAAAACAACCAAGTGCGGATAATATCTTGGCCTTGCGGGCGTAAATCCATGGGGAAAGTATTGGCGAACAGCTTGTCGTCATGCAGAAAACCCGCGTAAATCTCCGGTGTCAAACTGGATGTGGCCCAAGTATCCATAATGTCGACCTCGGCTTGAAAACCGCCCGGCACTCCGCGTTGCGCTTCGGTGTAACCGGCGGGCACATCCGTGGTTGGATCAATGGGCAACACGTCTTCGGCGGGAGTCAACGGATGGTCATAGTCGACTTCGCCAGAATCCAAAATCGGATACCACAAGGGCAGTGGCACCCCAAAGAAGCGCTGTCGCGAAATCAACCAGTCACTGTTCAAACCATTGACCCAGTTTTCATAACGCACCCTCATGAAATCCGGAACGAAATCCAGCTCGCGCCCGCGTTCCAGCAGCTCCTCGCGCAAGTCCACGTCGCTGTCCGCCCGAGTATAAGGCATCCCGCCATTGCGGATGTACCATTGGCGTGAGGTCACGATTTCTAAGGGCTTATCACCCTTTTCATAAAAGTTCGTCATCCGTTGGGTTGCCTTGGGTTCGTCCAACATTTCGCCACTGTCCTGCAAGGCCTCCACTACCACTTTACGGGCGCTAAAGGTGGTTTTCCCGCAGGTGGCCGCAAATAACTGGCGTCCGGCTTCTGATTCAATCCATTCGGGCACTTCGCGCACAATCCGCCCGTCTTTACCTAGAATCACCCGGGTGGGAAGCCCCAAATCCTTCCACCATTGCACGTCAACCAAGTCGCCAAAGGTGCAGCACATGGCAATACCGGAGCCCTTTTCCATCTCGGCTAAGGGATGCGCCAACACGGGTACCCGCACCCCGAAACCGGGGGAAATCACAAACTTGCCGAAAACATCCTGGTAGCGTTCGTCGTCCGGGTGCGCAATCAGCGCCCCACAGGCTGCCAGCAGCTCTGGTCGGGTCGTCTCGATTACGATATCCCCAGCCCCGTCCTCACGGTGGAACGCTAAAGAATGGTAGAACCCGGGATATTCCCGCGATTCCAACTCGGCTTGTGCCACGGCGGTTTGGAAAGTCACATCCCACAGGCCGGGTGCCTGAGCCTGATAGGCCTCGCCGCGCGCCAGATTGCGCAAGAAAAACGTCTGGGCGACCCGCTGGGCGCGTTGCCCGATGGTTTGCATGGTGTAAGACCAATCAATCGACAAACCGAGCCGCCGCCACAAGTCCTCGAATTGTTTTTCGTCCTCAGCTGTCAACCGCTCGCACAGTTCCACGAAGTTTTTGCGACTGATTGGTACCTGGTCGGCATTCTTAATCGACTTGCCTTCGCCACCCTCGTAGGGGGGGCGGAAATCCGGGTCATAGGGCAGCGACGGGTCGCATCGCACTCCGAAATAATTCTGGACGCGCCTTTCGGTGGGCAGACCGTTGTCGTCCCAGCCCATCGGATAGAACACGTTTTTGCCCCTCATGCGCTGGTAACGCGCCACCAAATCCGTGTGAGTATAGGAAAACACGTGCCCGACATGCAGGGAGCCCGATACGGTGGGTGGGGGAGTATCGATGGAATACACGGCTTCGCGGGTCGTCTCGGGGTTGAAATCGTAGGTGCCTTGGTCAGCCCACAATTTGCGCCACTTGTCCTCGATTCCTTCCAGGGTGGTTTTGGCCGGAACCTTGGGCGCGGCTAGGGTCTGGGGATAGGTAATCGCTTCCGTCATTGTTTTCCTTTTGTTTGGGGTATTTGTGAACAGTCTACCCGTCGGGTTGCGGTATTGCTTAAATCGGCGCGTTCATGAGGTGCTTGCTATTTTGTGGCCTGGGCATCTTGAATCATCGCTGCTTCAATCATGCGAACCACAGCCGCTGAAAAACCGGCATCCTCCCCGGCCAAAAGCCCCGCAATTGTAGAATAGGTTTATTATCTTGCCCACAGACCCCGAAATTTGAGAGGCACAGAATGACGACACTAGGTCCAGTAACCGCGCAAGCACCTCATGACCCCGAAGCAAACTTTGGCATCCCCTGTCCCCCGGAAGCCCCACCCCGCCAGCCCGGACGGGTCTTGGTTACGGGAGCCTCTACCGGCATCGGGTGGGAAACCGTAAAGAAACTTAGCGCTGACGGCTGGCAGGTGCTGGCCACCGCGCGGCGAACTGAGCGCCTCGCCGCCCTCGCCGCCGAAACCGGATGCCAGGCCTTCGCCGCCGATTTGACCGAACCCACCCACATCGCGGCACTGACCGACTGGGCACACCAGGGCGGAAAGGTGGATGCCCTGGTCAATAACGCCGGGGGAGCCCTCGGGGTAGACACAGTAGTGGATGCGAAACCCGAACGGTGGCAAACCATGTATGACCGCAATGTCCTCGCTACCTTGCGCTTGACCCAAGCCCTGTTGCCCGACATGATGGCTCAAGGCGAGGGTGACATCGTGTTCGTGACCTCTACGGCCGCCCACGAGACTTATCCGGGTGGGGCGGGATACACGGCCGCGAAACACGCCGAGGCCATGCTGCCGCAAACCTTGCGGCTGGAACTAGTGGGTCGCCCGATTCGACTGATTGAGATTTGCCCCGGCTTGGTGCAAACCCCCGAGTTTTCCTTGAACCGGCTGGGCAGCACGGCGGCGGCCACCGAAGTTTATGCTGGGGTGGATAATCCCCTGATTGGGGCGGATATTGCCCGCGCGATAGCCTGGGCTTTGCACCAACCCCCACATGTGAATATTGACCGGCTGGTAATCCGCCCGGTGGAACAAGCCAATTCCAATTTGAAGAAACGACTGGAGAAATAGCCACAGTGGCCAGAATCGTCGTAATCGGCGCCGGCACGTCCGGCCATGCCACCGCCCTGGGACTGCGTCACCGCCTGGATGGAGAGCACCAGGTGATTGTAATCAGCCCCGACTCGCTGTGGGTAAACCCCGATTGTTTGCCCCACATTGCGGCCGGGCTGCAAGCCAGCGTACACGAAACCGTGCCCCTGGGTTCGCTTTATCGACGCAAAGGCATTATTTTCCACCAGGCATTGGCGCGGGTTATTTACCCGCAAGGCTTGCGCGACGATTCGCGACCCCAAGTGGAAATCCAGTTCACAGGTTCGCCACTTTCCGGTGAAATTGCCCGGGTTCCCTATGATTTTTTGGTGGTGGCGACGGGACATGACATGAACCGGGTGGCGGGGCTGCCTACCGAGGGCGCCACCGTGGCCAGTTGCGTAATAGACCGCCTGGATTCCGCGATAGCGGGCGAGGCGGAACTACGTCGCCTGGCCTCGGAGATTCAGGATTCGCCGCTGGGGGACAGCCCCCGGGTGATAGCAGTGGGGCGTGCGGCTCGCGGTATGGGCGGCTATTACGGAGCTTTGGAATACGCCTTGGCAGTGGATGGAGTGTTGCGCGCAGAGGGCTTGCGCAACCGGGTACAGATTCATTTTTTTGATGCCGGGCGCCCGTGGCTCTATACCTTGAACGAGAACCCAGAAATGGAACAGGCTGCTCGTCAGGCTATCGAAAAGCTGTTGCACCGCTATAGGATTGTGCTGCATCGCGGCAAGCGTTTGTCGAATGTTAACGGTAACCGCTTGCGCTATGTTTCCGCTGATGGCGAGGGCAGCCCGGAAGAGATTACCTGCCAGTTGCTGGCGGTAGAGGCCTCGCGAGTCCTGACCCCCCTGGAAGTAAAAAATCCGGAAGGTCAAGATATTTCCGGGCAGCTCTACGACCGCTGGGGGCGTTTCAAGGTGGATGCGCGTCTGCAAGAAAATTCCAGGGGTGAACCGGAGGCTGTCTTGCCCCAGACCTTCCGCAATCCCAGTTTCCCTCGGATTTTCGGGATTGGTTCGGCCATCGCCCTGGACGCGGTTTGTCCCGGTAAATCGGTTGCAAAGGTGGCGGCTTCGGGGGGGACGGCAGCTCTGGCTGATTTGGGGACGGGTTCATTAGGTGCCATTTCGGTTGATGACAGCGCGGAATCTAGGCTGCGAGATTTAGCGCCAGAACCCAGCCAAACTCGTGACATGTCGCACTTAATGAGCCGCGAGGTCACGGATCAGATTGTCGGTGAACTGACCGACGAGGAACGCAAAGACCCGCCGGAGCGCCTTGATGAAATCGAAAGTGTGCTCAGCTTGGAATGGGATTACACGCTGTTTTCCCGCCGAGGTTTTTATGCCGAGATTGGACTGACGAAATCGAAGGAGAACCCCCGCCAA
Source organism: Mobiluncus mulieris ATCC 35243 (assembly GCF_000160615.1). Taxonomy (GTDB): domain Bacteria; phylum Actinomycetota; class Actinomycetes; order Actinomycetales; family Actinomycetaceae; genus Mobiluncus; species Mobiluncus mulieris. The sequence continues at coordinate 415,432 of NZ_GG668518.1, forward strand.
GTTTTGCTGGTGCGAAACGGGCTGTTTGCCTATTGGTCGGTGCGAATCGAGCGATTCCTGGAACGCTACCGCGCCCAGGGGCACCCCCTGTGGTGGTTGCTGCCGAGCTAGCGTTTTTTGGGGTATGTGCGGGGGAATCCGACCAGTGGGGGGCTAGCTAAGCTTCCTCGTCCGGGGTGCCCTCGTCGAACTGGGGGAATTTTTCGCCCAGTTTCTCGAAGAAATCCTCGGAGGACTCCAGGGCACAATGCAGGTGTTCGTCTAACTGGGAATCGGTCAACCCGGCATGGTAGCTGATTGGCAGTTCCGTGTGGACAAAAAGTTCGCGATTATCGGTAACCCGCGCATAAGTTTTCGGCCAATAATACTCGGTGTTCCAACGGTTGCACAGGGAGTTTACCAACATGAAATCATCCAGTTCGAGCTTGCCGCGCCATGTGCCGCGCACGCACAACACCGAATCGCGATTCCCCGTGACCTCGAAATGGTAAATCCCGTTTTCCCACGCCCCAGCAATATCGCCTTCATTACCAACCTGGTATGACCAGCCGTTTCTTTCGAGAATTTTCTTGACCCGCGCCCGATTCAAGGGAGAGACGATATTGCGCTCCAGACTCTGGAAGTATTCTTCGTAGTCGGCCACGTGTGCTCCTTTTCCCGATGTCCGCAATTCTACAACTTATCTTGATGTGGTTCCACAGCCCAGTTTGTAGTGAACCCTTGTTAGAGTAGAACCATGAACGAGCGCGGCGTGGAACTGACTTGGGAAGGTAAACACGCTTGGAATTTTCCTCCGCCCACGCCCCAAAGTTTTGCTTTAAAAGAGCACTACAGCCAGGAATTGGACTCGCGCCTCATGAATCCGCCCCTCGACAACCGACTGTATGTGGGGGAAAATCTGGCGGCGCTGGGAGCCCTGGCGGGGGAGTTCGCAGGTGGCGTCGATTGTGTCTACATTGACCCGCCGTATAACTCGCAGGCAGATTATGTCGCCAAAATGGCGCTACACGGGGATGGCGGGCAGATTCTGGAACAAAAACAATACGGCGACCGGTGGGATGATGCGCAATACCTGCAGTTCATGTTCGAGCGTCTAGGGGCGTTGCGGGAACTGTTGGCGGACACCGGCTCGATTTTCGTGCACTGCGACTGGCATGCGGCCGCGAGCCTGCGCCTGGTGTGCGACGAAGTGTTCGGGTCGCGTAACCTGTTGAATGAAATCGTTTGGATTTATGGTTCCGGGGGTGGGTCAAGGCGCCGGTTCGGGCGCAAACACGACACGATTCTATTCTATGCCAAGAATGCGCGGCGAAATTTCTTTGACCCCGACGCGGTGCGGGTGCCCTACCGGGCGGCAATTGCCCCGAAACGGCGTGGTTTGTTTCACCCCGAGGGGATGGTCGCGCCCGATGTGTGGGATATTCCCCGCCCGCCCAATCACGCCACGTCTTGGGTGGGGTATCCGACCCAGAAACCGCTGGCCGTGATGGAACGCGCCTTGCGGGGGGCTTGTCCGCCGGGGGGGCTGGTCTTGGATTGTTTCGCGGGATCCGGTTCGACTTTGGTGGCGGCTGCGGGCTTGGGTTTGCGGTTTATCGGGGTGGAATGCGCCGCGTTGGGCGTGCACTTGGCGCGCAAACGTTTGGTTTCATTAGGTGCCAGTTTCGGGGTGTGGCGTTCCGGGGACACGCACCTCATGAATTTGGGAGATAAACGCCAGCCACCGCACCACCCGAAGCCGGGCGAATTGAATCGAGACAAGTCGAATCGAAGCGGGTCGAATCGAAACAAGTCGAATCGAAACGGGTCGAAGCGCTGGGAACCGTGGAAACTGGCGGAATGCCAGGCGGAAATCCTCAAGTTGGGTGTGGAATTCGGTCTTGAAATCAGCGATTGGCGCGAGCTGGTCGATTGGGTGGCAACTGACCCGGGTTATGCCACTGCCGACTCTGGGAACGTGTTTGCCCCGACCGGTTTTGATGCCCCCGCCAAAACCGAACTAATCCAAGCCGTTCCCGCCACTGGACTATCCCTGCTGACCACTATCACCGGCCAAGATTACTTCATTATTACTTAGAAAAGAATATGCAGACTTAGTAAGAAAATGCTTAGGATGCTTAATTGTAAGGTCCTAAGAATCTCTCACCATTGTAGTGAATCATATGAGTGGGATTATCAGCGCACCAAATGTCTGTTTCCCAGGCGATTTTATCTACATATTTACGGAATTCGGTTCGACTTGGAAAACAGGAAACGTAGACGAGTCCGGCTGTGGAAGAAGAAAATAGTTCGGATAGTTCATTTTTTCGTGTGGAATCCACTGGGCCGTGTGAACTGGCTGCTTCAATGAGCACTAACCAGTTTTTGCTGCGAAGGTATATGACCATATCTGGCATTTTGCCATGCTCATCAACGGTAACATCCAAACTAGAAAGTGCTTTTTCTTCAAATAGTGCCCATTTGCTTCCAGCGTCACCGATGTAAATAATTTGACCACCGGGTGTGAAACGTGGACAAAACTCCTCTACAATTGATTTAATTAAAATATTTTGTCCTCCTGGTGTGAGAGCAAAATTCTTTCCGTTCGGTAGTATTAAAGGAATCATTTCCATCTCTCGCTGTGCGGCGTATTTAGATTTAATTCCTGGAATACTTTTTAGGTAATCATTCAAAAGGATGCTCCAGTCCTCTTGTCCGTAGTGGTGAACTAATTTTAATGTTTCGGCTGTGATTTGATAATTCCAGTTCGGAGAATTTATGGGTCGGTCTGGCTTGTCTGGATTTTGGGTAACAAGTAGCGCCTCGATAAATTGGTGTAAAGTGAAGCGGCGAATAGTTTCGCGGGTATTCGGTGCGTAGTTCTTTTCGTATTTATCCCTGATGAAATCCATTATCGCTCTGGTGCCAAGCATCGGATTGGAGGCACTGACCCAAGGGGAATCAGGAGCTATACCTAGCAAAGACAGAAAAACGAGCGCGGAGCGTTCGTTGCTGCGCTCGGCATCCATGCCCAAGTTTTCGAGAATAAACCGGGCATCCTCAACTTTGTCGTAGGCTTCATTGTTTAGCTCTGTCATTGATGGTTAGCTCCATTACTGCTTCATCGATATACTGTTGAGATTGGGGGTTCTTTTGTCCCAAGCTTCTTAGTGTTTCTCTGGAAGGAAATCTAAGTGTGCGTAAATCTGTAGCATTAACTTGTGTATGTCCAGAAAAAGTTCTAAAGAACTTATCTATGAATGTGGAATTCATCCAGACTGCGATACCTTTAGCAAGTTTTTCGTCAATACCCTGGTTGTTTGAATGAAAAATATTGAGGTGATTTTCAAATGCTACGTTGCTTGGGTATTGCTCCGGAGACCATGTTGAAGCTACCACTCGGCGACGTTCTTCTTTGGCGCTGAATCGTTTGACTAAGGTGTACCAACCCTGGGGAAGAAGCATCTTCCTAGCTTTATCGTTAGTGGGAATGAACCACTGTGGTTTCCGAATATCTCTTGGCCAGTCTACTGTTCCGTTTCGTAAATTTCCTGGATAGATAAGAGGTGCAGCATCAGGGTGTTCAGAATCGCAGAGCGAATCGCGAAAACGGAAATCAACGACCTTGCCGGTAGATACCTGGATTCCTAAATCTTCTAAAGAACAGGGCTGGTTTAAAATTACGTCTGTGGCTTCGGCGTCGCTTACTCCAAGAGGTAATCTGATGAATCTATGTGGATCATTTGGAAAGATGACATCCTCATAATCGATGATTCTGCTTGTAACTCGGGTATTTTCGTCGGCACTTTCAGAAAGTACTACTGGTAGGTGTTGGGCTCCTCGAATTCCCTGAAAAATAACATTTTCCTGCAGTACTCCAGAGTCTGAAAAAATCGATGATCTGGAACTAAAAACATGAATTTTACGCAGGGCGATATTGTCTAAGAATTGAAAACGAAAATCTTTGAAGTAAGACCCGTTAAAAAATGATCGAGGGGTAATTGCTACCAGCTGCCCATCGCTGCACAGTGCATCGATAGAAAGAGAAAGAAACGCGGTGTAAAGATTTGGGGCGTCCTCGCCGCGTGAACGCATAGCAATTCGCTTTGTATCTTTTACCCCAAGTTTTCCGTAGGGTGGATTTTCTATTACTAAGTCAAATTTTTTCTCTAGATTTAGAGAATGGTTTAAACCAGTTGAATCGAGAATAAAATCAGCATTTACCCAACTTGCCTTAACACGTCCGTGGCCTGCGTTAATACAGGCGTTTAATGTGGTTTCCAGGTGCCGAATTAATTGCGTATCTGTCTCTATAGCAAGTACCTCCACTTTGAGGCTGGTTGTTTCTTTCAGAATCCTATTTACGAGGGCAGCCGTAAGTATTCCTGACCCGGCACCCGGATCCAGCACTCGTATTGTCCCGGACTGGTGTAGTTCGGCCATTTTCGCAATTAGCTGAGCTGTAGTTACTGGGGTAAAATATTGGCCGAGTTTGGCTTGGTTTTGCGTGCTCAGCTTGCTGGCCGCAGCAAGACGTTCTCGCTCGGCGTATTCAAGTAGAGGACTTAAAGACATATGCCAATTCTAGCCTAGAAGCAGCGAAGAAGATTGTAGACAACAAGTTCTTGGTTTATCAGGCAATGCGCACGCCTTTAGCCAGGTGTCGCACCGGGGTGCGCAGGCGTCGCCAGGCGACGACCACCGCGATTACGGCCAGCACCACGTGCAGACCCAGCCCCCAATACCAGCAGTGTCCCATATAGGACAGAAACCCGAGTCTGTCGTCGGAGAAGTTGCTTCGGGCGGCATCCAGCTGCTTGTCATCGTTAGCGTCATGAACCTGATTGTCTTTATCTATATAGCAATCATCCCAAACAGAGATATAGGGCTGGGGGACGGCTTTCAACTTTTGCAGGTACTGCGCAGAGCTGGGGCGGGGGCGACGGGCATCGGCTACACTCGCCGATATCAGAGCGAAGGGAGAACTGGAATTCACCGAGTAACGCTGCTCATCGTTTTTCGCGGCCAAGGCTTTACGTCCAGTCTGCAGCCCGGTGGCGGCATCGGACAGAATGGTAAAGGGCGAGGTCATCAGCAGAAACCAGGTGCGGTCAGTATGGGAGACGGTATTGTCGCGGGTACTTTGGTAACAGTATTCAGTCCAGCTTTCTTTTTCGTATTTCTGCGTATAGGTACCATAAGGCACCCCTTTAGCAGGGGGATTCTGGTCTAGAATCATCACGGGATGTTCGACTTTTTCCAAAACCGCCGGATAGGTAAAGGCAAAAGCCATCGGTCCACCCACGGTCAGCGCCCCCAACACCAGATAGGTAATCAGCACTGAAATCACCGGGCGGGTAATCACCGCCGAAAAACCCAATCCCAGGGCGCACACCACGAAAATCTCTACCAAAATAATCGCCAGAGAGCGCCCCAACATTCCCCATCCCAGGCCGTGTATAGTGACCATGATACCCAGCGGTATCGCCGCCGCCAGTGCGAACACCATCCCGGAAATCCAGGCTGCCAGCAGTTTCCCCCACAACAGTTGCCCCGGGGTAATGGGTGTGACCTGCAAAATCGCCAGGTTCGCGGTTTCGCGGTCGCCGTTAATACTGGTGGACGAGAGTGCGGGTGCCACCACCAAGGACACGGCGGTGGCAAAGAACAGCAGCATACCCAACACCCACATCAAAACCTCATATTGGGGGGTGGATCCGACTTCGCCACCCCACATATATTGCCGCGCAAAAGCCAGGGTGCCCAGCCAGGTCAACACCAGCACCGCAATCCACACCACCAGGGCGATAATCCACTTTTTGGAACGCACACGCCCCAGCAGCTCCAGCTTGAATACGGTGCCCACCGCGCTCCACGTGGAGGGCAGGGTAGTTTTGACGGCGGGAATGCCGGTTTCGGGATTCATAGCGTTTTTGTCGGCGGTGGCGCCGGTTTCCGAGGGCAGGGCACTCATATCAGCGGGAACACCGGTTTCCGGAGTCAGGTTTTCGTTACTCACTGCGTTTACCGCCTTCCATCTGCATATAGAGTTCCTCCAGGCTTTGTTTCGCGGGGGTGAAGGCGCCAACCTGTACTTCGGCTTGTACCAGGCGCGTGAGCCAGTCGGCTGCCGTGGCTTCGTCTGTTACGTTTAATTCTGCTTCATGAGGTGCCAGCTGTTTTAAAGCTTCACCGGGGTTTTGCGCTAAGAAATCCGCTAGTTTATCCGGGTTTAATATCTTTAGCTGGTAGTGGAGGGAGCCAGTCTTAGAACCGGAATCGCCGGTATTTAGAGTGGAAAGTTCCACGACTTTCCCGCCCTGCATGAAAATCGCGTCATCGACCATGTCTTCTAGCTCGGTCAAAATATGGGATGAAACCAGCACCGCCACCCCGGAATCGGCTTGCCGGCGCAACAGTTCGCGCAACTCGATGCGAGATCCAGGATCCATCCCGGAAGCGGGCTCGTCCAACAGCAGCACCTTTGGGGTCGCCAGTAATGTCCGAGCCACGCCCAGGCGTTGTTTTTGGCCGCGGGACAAAACATGGGCATATTTGTCCGCCATTTCGGTTAAACGCACGGTTTCGAGCAGCTCCCGCGTGCGCTTTGCGGCGGTGGGAGCGTCCAAACCGTAGAGGCACCCGAAATAGCTGAGGATTTCTTTGACTTTCAGCTCCCCCCACGAGCCAAAGGAATCTGGAAGCCAGCCAATCTGGGCACGCGCTTGGCGGGGTTGGGTCTGGTAGTCCATCCCCGCCACGGTGATGTTGCCCTGCGTAGGAGCCAACATTCCGGCCAGCATGAGTAGCAAGGTGGTTTTCCCCGCTCCGTTGGGGCCAATCAGACCGGTAATCTTTCCGGGGTGAAGGTCGAGGTCAACCCCGTCTACCGCCCAGAAATCCCCAAAACTACGGCGCAACCCGCGCCCTTGCAGCACTGTTTCCACGAAGCAATCCTACCGGAACGTGGCGACTGTTTCTAGGCGAATTGTTGCCGGATTAGGCAACGCCTTGAGCTTCATAGCGTCTGGGTTGTCCCACTTACTACTTGCGACTTCATTTTCTTCCATAAAGCACAAACCTCTAGCACCCTAAACCGCCACTACCTAACCCGGTCTCACCAGA
>NZ_GG668518.1:423038-445686 GCF_000160615.1 Mobiluncus mulieris ATCC 35243
CTGCCCCAGCTGCGGCTTGTTCGCCCGCCTTATTAAGAACCTCGGTGGAAGCGTCTCAGTTCTGCGCGTTCATTGTGTCGAGAATATTGGGAATCGGAGGAAACTTATCAAGTCCTAGTTCAGTTTTCAGCTGGTTGAGCGAGATGGTGTGAACCTTACCGGCGCGCATATCCCTAGCAAGCTGGGTAATGCGCTGCTTTTCCTATTTGGGACAGCGCGGGTTGCGAAGTTTCTTACTCAAACGTAAAGCCATTTTTGATATATCACGCTAAGGGAAAGAGCGCGACTGCTATATAGGCGATTCCCAAAAACAATGGGGGATTTTTGCAGGTGGGGCTGACAGCATGTGCCAGCCTCCCCCCAATTCTTCCACCATTCGGGGAAATGTGGTTCAGATTACCCCAATTCTTCCACTATTCGGGCACACCTCACCGAGCTTAACTCCAGAAAAAGGTGCTAAACACCCAACCTGTCAACAATTACGGACAACCCCAAAGCATTAAATGAATTAAATGAACCCGTTAGAGCATCCCGATGAAAGTGCCACACAGAATCTTGGTAATCATGGCCACCGGATAGGCCATGGCATAGCCCAGGGAAATGCGCGGGTCGACATTGGTTTGGTCATTGGCAAAGCCCATCACAGCCGGCTGGGTTTGGGCACCTCCCATAAAGCCAGCCAGTTTCGTGCCACCCATTTTGCCAATCCACCGCATGAAAATGTAAAGAAGGATACCGAAAAGATTGGTGACTATGAACCCTACCAGCAGGATTCTCCACCAGTCGCCCCCGGTGAAAGCAGTTTGAATCGCGCCCCCGGCGTTGACCCCGGCTTGCGCTAAGAACAGCAACAGACCAATTTCTCCCAGCACTTGTCCGGTCGTGTAGGGCAGGCCGGTTACGAAGGGACCGATACGACCCACTCGCCCCATAATCAGACCCATGATAATTGCCCCGGCTGCGTATCCCACCGAGAAATACCCGCCGCCCGGGTTCGGAATCGGAATCTGGCCAATCAAGAAACCTAGCGTTATCCCCACGCCAAGCCCCACCGGGTTCAAGGAGGTCAGACCACGGGTGGAATCGCCCAGGTATTTGGTAATCACTTTAATATTGGCCTTCGGCGCCACTACGCGCAGCCGATCACCCAACTGTAGCACCAAATCCGGGTACGCCACCATGTCCACATCCCCACGACGCACCCGAGAAATCGTGGCTTGGAAGCGATCTCCCATATTGAGCTCCGAGATAGTCTTGCCGGCCTTCGCTACGTCAGAAAGGGTGATGCGCCGGTAATCCAGGTAATGGCGGTCAATTTGGAGCGGATGGGAAGAAGGGTGTCCCAGTTCCTTGATAATCTGGTCAACCGAGGCGGCTTCACCCACAATGGTTACCAGGTCATCTTTGTTCAAGGTATCGGACATATTCGGACGCATAATCGGTCCGGTTTCCCCGCGACGCAAACGGGTAATCGCCAGTTTTTCGTCGAAGCGTTCAAAGATTTCGCCCAGGCGGGGTTGTGCCGCTGTTTCGACTCTGATGGTTTTAGTCACCAGAGGGGTGGGGGCGTCCTTATCGCTCTTGCCCGCGCGCAATGCCAGAGAAGCAAACAGAATCATCCCCAGCACGCCATAAAGGTAGGTAATAGAATAGCCCACCGTGGCACCCGCTAGGTCGTCGGAAGTTTCGCCCACGGCATCCAGCATAGGCGTGTTTGTCAATGCCCCGGCGATGGTGCCACCGATTTGCGCTGCGTTCATGCCCAGCATCATTCCGATTCCCACCCCAAGCAAACAAACCACTATGTAGCATCCAATCAGCAGCAAAATAGCTTTCCAAGCGGTCTTTAAGGTGGCGAAAAAGCTGGTTCCTGCATTCGTACCGATGCAGAAAGCAAACAGAGCCAGACCTAGAACCGCGATTTCGCGGGGAATCTTTAGCTCAACACCAGAGGCTCTGCCCCACGCGGAGATAGCTATAGCCAAAAACAGCACCGCTGCAGCGCCCAGTGAAACGCCCTTAATCTTGATGTGTCCAAGTGCCATACCGACCCCCAATAGGAAGGTCAGCATCACAATTGGATTGGCCGCAAAATATTCGAGCAAGAGTCCTCCTAAACTCGTCCCTGTCTCCAGAACCGGGATAGCCCTAAACGGGGGGTGAACATAACACTCTTAAATACTATCAGCGCATACTGTAATCTGACCGGGTGTCAGGATTTAGAACCGGGTGATTGCCTTTCAACACGCGATCTTGCAGCCAGTTACGGTCGGTGAGCATCCGGGCACTGGCCAAACCGATGCCGATGGCCAAGATTACTACCGACACCTCAGTTAGCGATATGAAGGCTTGGGAATAATCCCCGTCATTTAGGTGGGTCAGAGCCGCATAAAGTGGTACACCGGGAACCATGAGCACGGCCGCAGGAACAGACAAGGAAACTCGTGAATACCGAAAATTTGCCGCCCGCGAAATCACGTCAGCCAACAGACCAATCGCTAACGCCTCTAACCCCACCGCGAGCTGCCAGGTCACCCCGTTATCAACCGCCAGGAAGCGCAAAGGGTTCACCACCCCGCAAATCAGACCCGCATAGATACTCAGCCGCCAGGTGCAGTTAAACAGCATGGCGAATCCGGTAGAAGCAATAAAAGAACAAATTGCGCGGACTACAAACAACCACACCCCATGTATCGGGGGCTGTGCGGGAGGATCAACCGCCCAGTCAAACACCACCGAGACCAGCCACACGGCTACCCCAGCGGAAACCACCAGCATCAATGTGTAAACAAACCGGGGAATACCCGCCGACAGGTCCATACGCACCAAATCCAGCATGGAAGTAATCAGCGGGAAACCGGGAACCAGAAACAACACTGCCGAAACAATCCCGGAACGCAAACCGATGGAATCCCCACGCAACCATATGGGCAGTGCGCTCAAATCACCGGTACTCATACACTGATGCAGTATCAGTTCCAGCAGGGTGGCAAATATAATATAGAAGGTTGCTCCCGCGAAACCCGCTACCAGCCACACCGCAAAGTGGTTGAATTTCCGGGTCATCATCAGTTTGCGCAGGAATTGCCCCAACCCCGCCGCCAAGCCAGCCAAGAGACATTCAACCAAGCCCCCCCGGTTCAAGAAACAGAAACACGCACAAGCAATCCCTGAAGCTAAAGCGTTTACCAGTTTTCCGTACTCTAGGGGATAGGAATCGATACGATCCATGGCGGCATTCGCGGCCGCTATGGTGGTTCCCGGTTTCAGATTCTGCACAAAGTTACGCAACCGGTCGAGTTTCGCGGCGTTTGTCCCAAAGGCGCGTTGCTCCAAAACAGCGGTACGCGAATACGGTGGCAGATACACCGTAGAACTAATTTCCCCAAAGGTGACTTGTACATTGTGCTCGTCGGCACCAAGGGCAGTCGCCAAGCGCGCCATGGAAATCTTGATGCGATAAGCCGAAGCTCCGCAAGCCTGGAGAGCATGTCCCAGGCGCATAATCGTGCGGGATTGCTCCGAGAGAGTAATCTGGGTTTGTTCCAGTTCTAACAGACTTTGGGTGTTTAGAACTACCGGAGGTTCCTCGGTAGATACTTCTGATGCCGGGCTTGCCTCGGGCTTGGAATCTTTGTCGTCCCCAGCATTAGTGGCAGGTTTCGCCTTGCTGGCAAATAAGTGTCCTAAGGTTTCAGAGGGTTTAAATCGCACAGTACCGAGTTAACCATTCAAAATCCCCTCTCAACAAGGACTTTGGACACAGGCATCTTGATATACTGCACAGTTAGCGAAGTTGCAACTAGAGAGGCAGTGAACCATGAGGAAAACTCGTACCTTGAGTGTATTGGTGGAAAATAAACCCGGCGTGTTGGCTCGGGTAGCCGCGCTGTTTGCTCGCCGTGCTTTTAACATCACGTCCCTATCGGGAGCTCCCACCGAGAACCCAGAGTTTTCCCAAATTCTGATTGTGGTTGATGTTTCCGAAGTGCCCTTGGAACAGGTTAAGAAACAGTTACACAAGCTTGGCAATGTCCTGAAAATCGTCGAGGTAGAACCGGAAAACGCCGTGGAACGCGAACTGGTACTCATCAAGGTTGCAGTCGCCCAGGCTCAACGCACGGCGGTGCTGGAAATCGTAGCGATGTTTCGCGCCCATGTGGTTGACGTGTCCCACGAAACCCTGGTTATAGAGTCGAGTGGCTCACCGCTGAAGAACGCCGCGCTGTTTCGGGAACTCGAGCCTTTCGGGATTAAAGAAATCGTGCAATCCGGCACTGTGGCTATTGGGCGCGGCGCGTCACCTATCACCGAGCCCGGGGAAGTCCCCGAAGACACCGAGACCACGCAAAGCGTCGAGTCGGGTCTAGAGGTAGTTTTGCCTCCAAACGAGTATGCTTGAAATTAATGACCCAGATTTTATTTGCTGACGATGCTGACCTTGGGATTATCCAAAGCCGGCGGGTAGCCGTGTTGGGTTACGGGGCGCTCGCTGCGGCGCACGCCTTGAATCTGCGGGATTCTGGGGTAAAGGTCATTATTGGCCTATCGTCGACGACGCGGGCGGGCGCTAAAGCCCAGGAACAAGGTTTCGAGGTGCAGCCCCTGGCGGCGGCCGTGGCCGCTGCGTCTGTGGTGCTGGTGGCACTACCGCTTTCTAGACAAGTCCACATTTACGATTCCGAAGTCGCCCCCCACTTGGCACCTCATGACACCGTAATCTTCACCGAGGGATTCAACGTCCGTTACGGATACCTCCGCCCGGCCGTTGGCCTCGACGTCGGCTTGGTCTGCCCACAGGGACGGGTTCATGAGTTGCGAGACGAATTCGTGGCCGGACAGGGAATTCCCGGGCTAATCGCAGTTCAGCAAGATGCCTCGGGTATGGCGTGGGAAGTGGTGAAATCCTATGCGGCGGCAATCGGGTTGACCCGTGCCGGAGTGGTGGCCACGACTTTCGCTCAAGCCACCGAAGCCGCCTTGTTCAGTGAACAGGCCGTGTTGGGTGGTGGGCTGAACCGGTTGATTCAAAGCGGTTTCGAAACCCTGGTGGAAGCCGGATATCAACCGGAAGTGGCGTATTTTGAGGTGTGCTATCAGCTAGAACAACAAGCGCGTCGGCTGGGCGAGGCCGGGGTGTGGGGGCGGCGTACCGCCGCGAGTGACCTGGCTGAATACGGCGGATACACCGGGGGGACACGCGTGATTACCCCCGAAGTAAAAACCCAGATGAAAGCGGTTTTAGCCGCGATTCAAAGCGGGGAGTTTGCCGCGCGTTTTATGGCCGATCAAAATGCCGGGGCGGTGGAGCTAAAAACACTACGCGCCGCTAATGAAAACCACGTCTTGGAAAGTGTGGGGACGCGGTTGCGTCAACTTGCCCCTAAAACCGTGCCGTAGCCGGGTAAAACCCGGGGGAGGGGCTCTTTTATGACTGAGGATTTAGCGCGTTTTTGGTTTTTGTCGGATTTTGGCGTAAAACGAAGTGTTCAACTTTAGATAATAACGAAGAAAGAAGCAGGATTAATAATGAGTACATTGGAAGAATTGGCCAAACAACCCCTGCCGCCCGCTGATGAAATTGCGGGGCGGTGGGTCGTGCAAGCCCACGACCACCTAACGGAACCAAGCGAATATGAACGCATCATGGGGGAACTGCGTTTCGGCAAGGACTTTAGCGACTACATGGCGCATTCGATTTGGACACGCGCGGCGGGCTGGGGCGAAAAAACGATTAAACCCTACGGGCCGTTGCCGGTGACTCCGGGAACCGCTGTTTTGCACTATGGGCAAGAAATTTTCGAAGGGCTCAAGGCTTACCGACGTGAAGACGACTCGATTTGGATGTTTCGCCCGGGCTTCAACGCCCACAGATTTAACCAATCAGCGCGACGTCTGGCCTTGCCGGAGCTGCCGGTAGAGGATTTTGTGGGTTCCTGTGTGGATTTGGTGCGTGCTGATGCACGGTGGGTACCCACCACCGCCGGAGCCACCCTGTATCTGCGTCCCGTAATGTATGCCTCCCAGGACTTCCTGGGGGTTCGCCCCGCCGACGAGGTCACCTATTTCTGTGTGGCTTCCCCGTCCGGGCCGTATTTCAAATCCGGATTCGCGCCGGTCAGCATTTACGTGTCCCAGGAATTCCATCGGGCGGGTCCGGGCGGAACCGGGGCGGCGAAGACATCCGGTAACTACGCTGGTGCCATGCAAGCCCAGGTAATCGCCCAAGAACAAGGCTATAATCAGGTTTGTTTCCTGGATGCTGTTACGGGAACATACCTCGATGAACTGGGGGGAATGAACGTGTTCGTGGTTTATCAGGATGGACACGTCGCCACTCCGGCTTTGACGGGTTGTATCCTGGAGGGCGGCACCCGCGCGACGATTATGCAGCTGCTGCGAGACGAAGGGGTGGAAGTGCGAGAAGCCCGGATTTCTTTGCTGATGCTGTTAGATCAAATCAAATCCGGCAAAGTCACGGAATGCTTTGCTTGTGGCACGGCTGCAGTAGTAACTCCGATTGGTCGATTGGGCGGCGAAGACTTTAACGTTGAAATCCCCGTCGGAACTATGACCAAGCATATCCATGACCTTATTACCGGAATCCAATGGGGAACGGTTGAAGACACGCATGGTTGGTGCTATCGGGTTAAGTAACGGGAAAACACCCCAAATTTTAGGTTACGTCGCGCGGGTATGCGCGGCGTAACCGGTTTAAATGCCCGAGCATGTCCTAAGCTAGAATAGAAAGTTAGAGTTCGAAAGGAGTCCGCAGTGATTGGTTCGGTGCAGGAATTCGCTGATTTGATCACCTCCCACAGCGAGGAGGACTTTCTTCGAGCGATTTCTGACATTGCCCCGACCTTCGTATGGGAAGAAATCATCCGTAAACGCCCCGATTTAGCCGAGTTTGTTTCGCAATCCACCACTATTCCGGATTCGGTGTTGGATACTATCGCGCTGGCGGCTCCGTGGCGAGCTCGCTACCTGGTAGCGATTCAAAATCGCACCCCGCCCTCCGTATTGGCAAAACTGGCTCATGATGGTGACACTAGGGTGCAAAAAGCGGCGATGGCTAATGACGCGACCCCTTTGAAGGTCATCGCGGAGTTGCGCGATGACCGCCACGAAGAAATCGCCAAGTTAGCGCGGCTTATTTGGGAAGACCGCGCCCAGAAGCGTGCCGGGAAACATTCCTCTAAAGGTGACCGGCTGTGGGACGTTCCCCCGGAATCTGATTCTGGCGACAAATCCGGGGCTCCCTATCGCAGCTATTTCGATGAATTAGTGGAAGCCAAGGGTTTGACTGCCGCAGATGTGGTGCGTGGTTTTGATCCGCGTGACTCGGAGTTGCCCCTCGCTGAAGAAGGCCCGTGGGTGGTGGCGCCGTGGGGAGAGACAGAATATGTGGTTGGCTCCCAGCGCGGGGCGGAATTCGCGATTTACGACACCGTGGATTCCTTGGAAGATGCGGTTGACCTGGTGCATCGTCTGTGTACCGAAGTTCTGCCGGTTGGCGAGTTGCCGGTTGATGCCCCCGAACGGGGTCGGAAAACCAGTATTGGCATCGATGCCCGCACGATTTCGCGTGGGGGTAAGCCGGGCTCTAATGAATTGCATACCGGCGATTTGCTGGACTGTTTCGACGATGACAAGGCACAGTTTTTGTTTGCCTTGGGGACGCCCTTGGCGAATCGTGGCATGAAATTGAACCAGGACAAGCCCTACCGGGTGTTCGAGGTGCAAGCCCCCCTGCCGATGGCCGTGTTGGAAGGCTTGACCGCGCAAACCGAGACCAATCCGGGTGGGGGTGCGATAGTGGTGTTGGATCGTCCGTTGCGTTGGTACCTGGATCACCGGTTCTTGTTGGAACTCAAGTAACACTTGGATTGTCGGGTGGCACCTCGTGAAACCGCCGTTTCACGAGGTGCCATTTACGATGCCGGCACTGCGCGAAGGGTCGACAAATTCTTTTTCCGCAACCCGTCGGGCTAAAATGGTTCCTTAGTGATGTTTTGTTGCCAAGGAAAGTGGCACCTCATGAAGGGGGAGCGTAACCGCGCGGCAACAGACGAAACCGACGCAAGTAGAGAACAGAAAAGGAGCAGCCCCGTGGCATCAACCCTGGAACAAGTGATTTCTTTAGCGAAACGACGTGGATTCGTGTATCCCTGCGGTGAAATCTACGGCGGCACCCGTGCCGCGTGGGATTACGGCCCGTTGGGGGTGGAACTGAAGGAAAACATCAAAAAGGCCTGGTGGAACTACATGGTGCGTTCCCGCGAGGACGTGGTGGGGCTGGATTCTTCGGTGATTTTGCCGCCGAAGGTGTGGGAGGCTTCCGGGCATCTGAAAGCTTTCACCGATCCCTTGATTGAATGCACCAGCTGTCACAAGCGTTACCGCGAGGACGACTTGCAGGAAAAATACGCCGAAAAACACGGAATCGACAATCCCGATACGGTGGACATGGCCGTGGTGGCCTGTGAGAACTGTGGAGTGAAGGGACAGTGGACCGAGCCGCGCGCATTTTCTGGATTGCTGAAAACATATTTGGGGCCGGTGGATGACGAGTCGGGCTTGCACTTCCTCCGTCCCGAAACGGCACAGGGAATCTTTATCAACTTTGCTAATGTGATGAACTCTGCCCGGATGCGACCACCTTTCGGGATTGGCCAAATCGGCAAGTCTTTCCGCAACGAGATTACCCCGGGGAACTTTATTTTCCGCACCCGCGAGTTCGAACAGATGGAACTAGAGTTCTTTGTGGAACCCGGCACGGACGAGGAATGGCACCAGTACTGGATCGACCACCGCTTTGCCTGGTACACGGATTTGGGGATTTCGGCCGATAACCTGCGGTTCTATGAGCATCCCAAGGAAAAGCTGTCGCACTATTCCAAGCGCACGGTGGACATTGAGTATGCCTTCGGCTTCGAGGGCTCCAAGTGGGGAGAACTGGAAGGTATCGCCAACCGCACCGACTATGACCTGTCGGTACACGCCGAGGCCAGCGGCCAGAAGCTCGATTACTACGACCAGGCCAAGGATGAGCGTTGGGTGCCCTATGTTATTGAGCCTTCCGCCGGGTTGACCCGCTCCCTGATGGCCTTCCTGATCGAGGCTTATACCGAGGACGAGGCGCCCAACACCAAGGGCGGGGTGGATAAGCGCACCGTGCTGCGGCTCGACCCGCGCCTTGCGCCGGTTAAGGTGGCGGTATTCCCGCTGTCCAAAAAGGAAACCCTGCCGGATTTAGCGCGGGGGATTGCAGCGGATTTGCGGAAATTCTGGAACGTGGACTATGACGATGCCGGGGCGGTGGGACGCCGGTATCGCCGCCAGGACGAAATCGGCACCCCGTACTGTGTCACGGTGGACTTCGACTCGGTTTCCGACCACGCGGTCACGGTGCGCGAGCGCGACTCCATGACCCAAGAGCGCATCCCCATGGAAGGCTTGGTCGCGTATTTGCGCGATAAACTGCCGCTTTGCTAGGGCTAGCAGATAGCTCAACAGAATCCGGTTCCAACGGGCGGGCAACCGCAGCCGGCCTATAATCCGCAGCAGCAGCCAGCTGCAATCCAACCGCAGAATATGCCGGGTAATGATCAAACGGATTATCCGCCGCCGCCGCAAATAAACTCATAAAATTATTGACCGCGCGGCAACGTGAACTGAGTGTCGGCTAGTGGGTGCAACCTGATTATGGTTATCTACTAGCCGACAGGCGGTTTTTACTTCAATTTCCGTCTGTAGATAGTCGAGACTCGTAGTCCTGTCCGCCGTAAAAGACACCAAGAATTTCTATGCGCTTTGCTCGTGCTACGTAGGCAATAACGACTCGGCGACGAAAACCCACGATTCGCAGACCCGGACGCAAATCCTCACGAAGTGTTCCCAGTAAAGGCAACTCCCCCATGGAATCACAAAAATCAACAATCTCTGAAATGAATGACTCGCCGACATCCAAAAAACCTGATTTTACAGCAATGTAATCCTGCAGTTCCCAAAGTTGTTGCTCCGCCCGGGCAGAATATACAACCTTTTTAATTCGCTAACCTTGGTGAATACGGTCGGATTGTCGCCGGGCGAGGCGTTGGCGTAACTGGGTGGAAGTAATTGCCCAGGTGGGGTTTGCCTCCAACTCGTCATAGGCGGCAACAACTTCCGTGCGCAACCAATGTTCCATCGCAGCATCGCGAGCCAGCAAAGTACGCAATCCGTCGCGGATAACCTCACTTTCGCTGGCGTACTCACCCGATGCTACCCGTGATTTTACTGCCTCGGCCATCTCATTAGGCAAAGTAACGCTCAACTGCGTGGTTGTCCGCATATCTCCGACTCCCTTCAGTAGGATTCAATCCTATCATAAGAAACCCTGCTTCACGAGATAAACATATTTGGTTGAGTGCGTCTGCCGCCGGGTAGACTGGTTTGCGGTTATTTTGGTTTCGGATTCATGAGGGGACGGCGGTGAATAGGACTAAATTTGCGCCTTTGAGCCTGGGTGGGGTTCAGTTTGTGACCCCGGTGGCTTTGGCGCCGATGGCGGATGTGACCAATGCGCCCTTCAGAGACCTGTGCCTGGAATTTTCCCGCCAGGGTTTACCCGTTGAGCTGGCTTGCCCGGAGGCTGAGCTGGGGAAGGGGCAAGCACCTCATGAAGCCGAAAGGAAAGTCGCCGTTGCCACCGAGGATACTAACAGCAGCGTGACCAAGACCTCCGCAGCAGCGGAAACCGGTACCACCTGGCCGGGGAACGTGACGGGGAAAGCCCAGGTGGAGGGCATGTTTGTCGGCGAGATGGTCACCGCGAAGGCTTTGCGGATGGGGTCGGAACGTTCCTGGGTGATGGTGAAATCCGGGCCGTTGCAGGCGGTGAAGTCTATCCAGCTCTACGGGGTCGTGGGGGAGGACTTGGCCTGGGCGGCCGGTGAACTCGTACGTCGCGGTCTGGCTGACCATATTGATTTGAACTTCGGGTGTCCAGTACCCAAAGTCACTCGCAAGGGCGGGGGTTCGGCGCTGCCGTGGAAAACCGCGTACTTCGGGGAAGTTGTGGCGGCGGTGGTCGCGGCAACGCGTGTTGCTAGTGAGGACTCTGGGCGCAGTTTCCCGGTTCCGGTCACCGTGAAAATCCGCAGTGGTATCGATGCGGAACACCGGATTTTCCTAGACGTAGCCCGCGTGGCAGAGGACAACGGCGTGGCGGCAGTGACCCTACATGCCCGCACCACCAGCGAATACTATGGGGGTCATTCCCATTGGGAGGATATCGCAGCGTTGGTAGAGGTGCTGGATATCCCGGTTTTGGGAAACGGCGATGTGTTTTGCGCCGCAGATGCTTTGGAGATGTTTCGCGAAACCGGGTGCGCCGGGGTGGAAATCGGACGAGCGGTGCAGGGGCGCCCGTGGATTTTCCGCGAAATCACCGCCGCCTTGTGGGGGTTGCCGGTGCCGGTGGGACCGAGCCTGGGGGAGGTCGCGAATGTGGCGCGGCGTCACGCCGAGGGGCTGGTGGCGCATTACGGCAACGAACTGGTGGCGCTGCGGGATATGCGCAAACACCTGGGTTGGTATTTCCGAGGTTTCGGCCTGGGTGGCGAGATGCGCGGTCGGTTGGCACGAGTGGAGAGTCTGGCGGAGCTGGAACAAGCGACTCATGAATTGATAGAACGACTGGGCGCGGACACACCCTATCCGTCGGCGGCCACCGGCCCACACGGACGCTCCCGCATCCAGCGTAAAGTCCACTTGCCGGAGGGCTGGCTGGACACCCGCGAGATGAACGCTGCCGCCCGCGCGGCCTTGCACCTAGACGACGACGGCTGCGACCCCTATGCCCACTAGGTCTTGGCTCACTTTGAGGTTTTTGATTCACTGCGTTTGTTGCGGGGTTCATGAGGTGCCATCTGGGAATTTTGCCACTGTATTCCTTTTGGGTGCTTACAGGTAGCAAAATTGCTAATTCAGAGTGGTAGAATTGTAGCAGTAAGCTTCAGGGGAGGTGCATTATGCCACTAAAACAAGCGGTTACCCGAGTTGAGGAACAGCAATATGAGCTGTTCCGGCGCACCACCAGGGAACTGGGAACTACTCCGGCAGACGCTTTGCGGATGTTCATCTATGCTTTCAACTCACATCGAGGTTTTCCCTACGAGGTGCGTTCTTTGCAACCTGTTGATGTCGAGCCTTTTACTAATGAAGCGGATGCCACCAGATTTGCTACGACTCTTTCCTTGGAAGCTATAAATGCACAGCGGTGAAATCTGGACTTTACGTGATGATGCCTATGCTTCCAAGGCACGTCCAGTAGTTGTCGTGCAAGATGCCGAAGTTGAAAATTTTGACTCGATTGTATTGTGTTTACTGACATCTTTTGATTCCGATAATATTTCGACACGGGTCAAAGTGCGTCCCACCGCAGATAACGCGTTGACACGGGACAGCTTCGTTATGACCGAGAAAATAGTTACTGTGGATAAGGCGCTTTTAGGGAAGAAAATAGGCTTTCTTGACGAGCTGACAATGAAAGAAATCAGAAACCAATTAGCGTTTTTACTGGGGATTAAATAGTAAAACAGTGCAGAAGATACAAATAACACCTCATGAAACCGTGAAATTCAACGGCGGCAAGGTAGGCTAGAGGGGTGAGTGAAACTGGTGAATACGCCCCCGCCGAACATGAGCGTTTCCCGCACTCGACTGACGCACTCCCTAGAAGTCGCCCAGGTGGGACGCGAATTAGGCAAAGGCTTAAGATGTAATCCGAATGCATTGACGGAGCGGATTATCAGTGATAGCGTATTAAAAATTCTTTTTAAAAAACTCTGTAGAAGAAGGGCTCGATGATGAATCTTAGGAAAATCTCATAATGGTGCTGGCTACGGTGGCAACACTCGGCATGGTGTCCCCGGCTTTTGCTGTTGATGCTGATGGCTCAAATTTTGACGGGCAGTCGGTGGCTCCGGCGGATAACTCTGCAACACCCGTGGAAGTGGAGAGTTCCGATCCAGAGAATACAGACTCCTTAGAGTCACGTCCGCCAATAGTGCCGCCAGGCAGCTCTGATATTACGAACTGTGCCTTGGGGGATTACTGGTGCGTGAGTCCTGAACGTACCTGGTATCCGGTGTGGACGGAAAAAGGTTGGGATTACCAGAAGCGCACCCCGGAAGGCGAGAAACGCCGGCAAGAAGTCATCGCTGAGGATTACGCCTTATCCCAGAGCCGGGCTAAAACATACCGCTTTAGCCCCGAGGAATATAGATTCTTGAGGCGAACGATGAGCCCCCAAGAAAACAGCTACTATTGCGGACCCGCAGCAGTACAAGCCGCTTTGCGAAATGAAAATAAGGATTACAACCAGTCACAGATTGCTGGGTGGTTGGGCACTACCTCACATGCGGGAACTGGGTGGTCGGATGAAACGGCACCAGTCCAGTAGCCAAAGTGATGAATGCGCACAGTAAGTTTTCCTACACTGCCTATCCCACTCCCTACGGACACGGAGGGCAATCAATGCATATCGAGGCGCTCATGATTCGAACGGTGGATGGTGTTAATCAAAATAAACCGCTTCTTTCTAATATCTGGAAAAAAGTAGGCCTAGATTTTAACGCAATGCCTAAAAAGGAAGACATTTTCCACTGGATAGAGATTTATGGATATATGGAATACGGCCGCGCGATTCATTTTGCGGATCCGGCTGGGAAATCCGCATATGTTAGGTGGGGTAAATGGGCCGACCCGTATTCCTACACCGGGGCGAGTAAACTATCAGAGCTACACGCGGGGAGAGGCTACATTGCATAAACGGTTATACCAACTCGCTGCTTTGACCTTGATACTGGGCATCTGCGGTGTGGCGTTGGTTGGTTGCGGCGGATTACATTCAGGGAAAAATCCTGAATCGGCAAACGGCAGTAAGAGTGCTGCGCCCAGCTTTGACCCGAAGCAAGACCCGCGTTACGGTCCACCGGGAACTCCCCGCAAAACCCCCTACCGTAGCGAGGCTTTTGTGGAATTAGATAGCAGTGTTTTTCCACGTGCCCCTAAACAGCATCACTCCCCGCCAAAGTGGGTAAAACGAGGAAAGTCCTGCTTGGGGTGGCCCACTCCCGAGGAATATGACAAGCTAAACGCGCTGGTCTATGAACCCACTAAACCGACATCGTATATAGGCTTTGGCGACATCAACGATACGCGGACTATGGCAGTGATGTCAGAAGGTGACAATGGCGTATTCTTATGGAATACCCAGCGGTGCTTCAGCCTGGGTGGATCCCATCCACGACCCGGAAAGCATCGTCTGGTACAGTTTTGATGGGTATTCCAAACCCATAAAAATTCTTAATAACAATATTATTCATGACCCGCCGATAGTAACCAAGAAATTGATAGCCATAGGTACAGAAACCGGCGGCTACGTATTTGACATTAAAACCGGCAAGGGCATCCGTCTGCTCAGTGATTTGACTGTGGTGCCGTTTACTAACTCCTCCGGTAATGTCGTAATATATAAACATCCATCAAAAGATATTATGCAAGAGCAAACAGAATTCGCATTCAATGCACTCACCGAACTCGACGGGGAAAAAATTTATGAATGTGAACCGGCGGTAACCCCCTCAAAATCGGGATGGAACGACCCCAAATCGCATAAGGAACTGCCAGCCCCAAGCACTACCGAATAAGGGGAATGGGCTACACTCGTGCACTGTTGCGGAAAATAGCCCTAACGGTGGAAAAATGGCCTGGAGTGTGAATTTAGCGCAAGCTAACCTCATTTTTTCCACTATTAGGGCACGCGAGGCTCATGTATGAATAATCAGTTGCAGCCGACATATAATCCCCAAATCGGTCAGCCGCAGCCGCAAAACCAGTTACCTAATGGTCAATCGTCGCCAGATTTTCCGCCGCCACCGCAAATAACCTCATAAGATTACCAGCGGCACAATAACCCGAATCGAGTGCCGGCTAGCGGAAAGCCCGATTATGCCTCTTCACTGGCCGATGCCTGGTTACACTGGTTGGGCGTGCAGTCCTTATACTCTCGAACTTGTCGGACATTCGGATTATGCGGTCTTCATCAGCACCATCGCTATTGGTTGAGCGGGTTGTCCGTGTTGTGTTTGTTGCCGGGTTCATGAGGCGAAGGCGGCGGTCTTTTGCATATTCTGGTTCGTGACCAGAACAGCAACCTCGAAGTCTTGCTCGGGGCGCTCGGTGAGTCCTGCTGCGGCATCCTTAACCATCGCTTCGACCTGGTCGAGGTGTCTGGTTTGGGTGAAAAGTCCCTCAATTTCAGGGACTTCGATTGCCCACCATTTGCCAACTCGGGTAGCTTTTGCTGTGAGTTTCATTTCATCCCTAACTGTTTCATGATTTGTCTAGCGGTGATTTCGTTTATTTCGGTGTGGTGGGGAACGACGGTTTGTCTGTCGCCCAGTCGCACTATCGTGTGCGCACCACCTTCCTTGAGAGTGAGCTGCGCATTGATACTTTTGGCGTGCCTGGTGATGTCACCCAGCAGTTTCCGCCTTTTCACGTCATTAAGTATATCCCACTCCCATTTTGAACACGAGTATCTGCGCGATAAACTGCCGCTGTGCTAGGGCTTGGAGAGATGCCGGTGAATGCCGCCAGCTAAGGCGGCATTGAGACTGGGAGATTAGGGATTAATCCATTTTACTCGTCTTGAACTGGGCTTTTAGAGAGTCTTGACTTTTTGTGTGGGGGTATTGTTTTTGCGGATTGTTAATTTTGACTTGCCACGGCTAACGCGGTTCTAAAGTCATGTGTAGCGAGTGGATTTTAGCTAGTCTGGCTTTGAATTCTTCTATCAAGCTATTACCTGTTAGGGTTCCTTCTTGTTCCATTATTCGTGCATATCTATATGGTATGCCTGTAAAATCATGAACAGTAATGGCACTCAATGATTCTGAATCGGGATACAGTGTGGTAAATTCTGTATTTAAAGAATCTATAAGCTTATAGCTATCAATTAGATAACTAGGTTGGCTTTTAAGGAGAAATTGAATTCTCTCTGTCGCATCTTCAATCTTAAGATTTGGTGCTTCAATTATTGAATTGACAACTACTCTATGTTCAATTCCCAAATCTAGTGTCCCGCGAAACACGTCCTCGATAACAAATTCATTGCAGTAATCGGGAAAAATGTGGTACGTTGGTAAGATGTAAAAGTTATCTTTATCCTTTATGTAGTTATCAACATGTTTGAGCATTATCGCTTCCATGTAATCATAATTAATATCTGTTGAAATATACAAAAGTTTTCGTAATTCCCAAATGGGAATACCATTATAATGAAGGGTTGCAAGCGCATCCGGCAAGGAAAAATCGTGACGAAAATCATTTAATGATGAGTAAATAAACTCTCTAAGCTGCACTTCGGAGATTAGAGGATTATCTAACTTTTTATACGGCCATCCTGGGTTATTAAGTAAGTCTGAAAGTCGGTAGATTGTGGGAAGCACACCCGCATCTACCGACTCCATAACTTCGGTGTCATGCCATCCAAGTAAATCGGCTACTTCAAGGAAGGAGAACGTGTTACACATCTATCTATACTTGTCTTGCTGAATATGCCCAACTGGGGAACTTCTCTAATAATAGCGTGAGACGATAGCTAGCGATACTGTAATTTGTTGGTATTTTTATACCAACAAATTACGGTGTGATGTTAACTCATGCCTGGGATTCTTGATGGCACCTCGTGAATCCGCGAAACCTAACGGTGGCAAGGTAGGCTAGGGGGGTGAGTAAAACTGGTGAATACCCCGCCGCCGAACACGAACGTTTCGTGCCCGAGCGGCACAAGCGGGGGGAACGCAGTGATTTTGAGCGCGACCGGGCCAGGATTTTGCATTCTTCGGCGCTGCGGAGGCTGGGCGAAAAAACCCAGGTGTTAGGCCCGATGGCCAATGATTTTTCCCGCACCCGCCTGACACACTCCCTGGAAGTCGCCCAGGTGGGACGCGAACTGGGCAAGGGTCTGGGGTGTGACCCGGATGTGGTGGACGCGGCCTGCCTGGCACACGACCTGGGGCACCCGCCCTTCGGACATTCCGGGGAACGGGTGCTCAATGATATTGCTAGAGACATTGGTGGATTTGAAGGTAACGCGCAAACTTTGCGCCTAGTGACCTATCTGGAACCGAAAGTAGTCACCCCCGAAGGGCAACCCGCTGGGCTAAACCTGACTCGAGCCACCCTGGACGCGATTGCGAAATATCCGTGGCACCGTGGGAAAGGACCGGGCGGCAGCTCCAGTGCGAAATTCGGAGTCTACCAGGAAGACGCAGCCGTATTTGCCTGGCTGCGAGCCGATGCGCCGACTGCGTGTACTGATACGGCGGAGTCTTCCATGCCCGACGCTGTGCCGGCTGCGTCGGTTGCCCCAACCGCGACTCCGGCGTCGGTTGCGAACCGGCGCTGTCTGGAGGCTCAGGTCATGGACTTGTCCGACGATATCGCCTATTCCGTCCACGACGTGGAAGACGCCATAGCACTGGGTTCCGTAAATCCCACTGTTTTGGATAATGACGCGACGTTGGTGCACGTCCTGGAAGCCACCAAACAGTGGTATGTCGGAGCTTTTGACCCCCAAAAGCCCGATTCTTTCACCGTGGACGACATCGCTGCTGCCTATGAACGCCTGCGGAACACGCCGTTTTGGCTCGCCGCCCCCGCCACCGACTACCGCTCGCAAGCCGCTTTGAAAGATATGACTTCCCAGCTGATTGGCCGTTTTTGCCTGGCGACTCATGATGCCACCCGTGAACGCTACGGTACCCACCCGCTGACGCGTTACGCGGCCGACCTGGTGATTCCGCGCGAAACCCGCGCCGAAATCCTGTTCCTTAAGGGAATCGCGGTGTACTTCGTGATGGCACCGCGGGAAACCTCGCATGACTACCTGGCGCAAAAGCAAATCCTCTCCGATTTGGTGTGGGCGCTTTTGGAACGGCAAACCGAGCACGCCGACGCGCTACAGGAGCCCTTTGCGACCCAGTGGCGCCGAGCCGACAACCACCCTTTGGGACGTGATGCCGGGCGGCTGCGGGCGGTAATCGACCAGGTCGCGAGCCTGACGGACACTTCGGCAGCGGCGTGGCATGCTAGATTGGTGGGAATGTTGACCCAGCCGGTTTAGCGGTTCCACCGGTGGATTGTGGTTTCATGAGGCGCGAGCCGGGGTCACAGCGTTTTGCCTGCGGGTGGGGCGGTATTCACGAGGCGCTAACGGTAAGATAGGGCTATGGCTTCTAAGATTGACCCCGATGACATCCAAAAGGTGCGTGAAGCCATCCCCATTGAGCAAATTGTGGGTGATTACGTCACTTTGCAACGCGGGGGAGTGAACTCTATGAAAGGCCTGTGCCCCTTTCACGACGAGAAAACCCCGTCCTTTCACGTGACGCTGGGGGCGAATCTGTGGCATTGTTTCGGGTGCGGCGAAGGCGGGGATTTGATTGATTTCGTGCAACGCATCGAGGGCTTGGCTTTTCTGGAGACCATCGAGTTTTTGGCGAATAAAGCCGGGATTGTGTTGCACTATGTGGAGGGCGGCGAGGCCGGCTCGACGCGGGTAGAACCGGGTACCCGGCAGCGCCTTTTGGAATGCAACCGGGTGGCGCAAGATTTTTTTACCGCGCAGCTATTGTCGCCGGAGGCTCAAGATGCGCGGGACTTCGTGGAAGGTCGCGCGTTTACTTCCGAGGACGCGGCTCGTTTCGGCATGGGATACGCCCCGAAAGGTTGGGGGAACCTGCTGGGGCATTTGCGCGACAGTGGGTTCACCGATGCCGAAATTACCACGGTGGGATTGGCCAAAATGGGTTCGCGCGGTCTTTACGACGTGTTTCGTGACCGGGTGACCTGGCCGATACGGGACACTACCGGGGCGGTGCTAGGTTTCGGAGCGCGGCGCCTGGATGATTCCGACCCGGAAAACCCGAAATATATTAACACTCCGGAATCCCCGATTTACCACAAATCCTCGGTTTTGTATGGCCTGGATTTGGCGCGTAAAACTATCGGGGAACAGCGCCGCTGCGTGATTGTCGAGGGCTACACCGATGTGATGGCCGCGCATCTGTCCGGGGTGACCTGCGCGGTGGCGACATGCGGCACGGCGTTCACCGGTGAACACGCGAGGATTGTACGCCGTCTGATTGGGCGCCCGGCCGATGGGGCTTCGTCTTTGCGGATGCCCGATGGTTCTGCGCCGCGCGGCGGGGAAGTGATTTTTACTTTCGATGGGGATGCGGCCGGCCAGAAAGCCGCCCTAAAGGCCTTCCGCACCGACCAGGATTTCGCCGCCCAGTCTTTCGTGGCGGTGGCTGGAGAGGGGCTTGACCCCTGCGATTTGCGGATGCGACGCGGTCCTGGGGCGGTGCGGGATTTGGTGGACAGCCGCCGCCCGCTGTTCGAGTTCGTGTTGAAAACGATTATCGGCGGTTTCGACTTGGACAACTCCGAGGGTCGTGTGGCGGCACTGCGGGCGGCAGCACCCATTGCGGCCGAGATTCGCGACCGGGCTTTGCGCCAAGAATACGTCAGTCGTCTGGCGGGTTGGCTGGGGGTAAACAGCCGCGAGGCTTGGGAAACGGTGAACGCGGCAGGACAGTGGTTGCGTTCCCGGTCGCAGGAGGCGCGCGGCGCGGGTTTAAGCCGCGGGTCTGGCGGTTCCAACGGTTATGGCAGTGGTTCAGTTGGCGGCGGATTCATGAGTCGCGAGGGAAATCCAGGCGGTACGGGGAATGCGCCGGCCTTATTACCCGTAATGCCGCCAGTGCGGCTCGACCCGGGCGTGGATACCGACCCGGTGTGGCGCCTGGAGCGTGACGCTTTGGTGGCGGCGCTCCATTTCCCGGCCTTGACGGGGGAAACCCACTTTGACCTGCTTAGCCCCCAGGGTTTCACCCAACCCACGCTGCGAGCCATTTTCGAGGTTATCATGGCAGCGGGTGGGGTTGCGGAATATGCGCGTCTGCAAACCGAGGCGGCAGCTTCGGGGACATCAGACCCGCCGCGTGCCGCCTTGAATCGCTGGGCGGCGGCGGTGAAATCCCAGGCGGGCTCGGCCTTGGGGGGAGTGGTCACCGACTTGGCGACCCGACCGGTACCGGTACGCTCTGAAGACGAAGCCGCGCCGTGGATACACGAGGTGATGGATGCCCTGGAGCGCCTGTACCTGAACCGGGAAATGGCGGGGTTGCGGGCGAAACTGAACCGTTTGGATGCGGGAGAGGAGAAAAACGCGGTGTTTGCCCAGTTGATGGAGCTAGAAACCCAGGTGCGCGCCTTGAGCCCGGAATATTGACCGCCCGGTTTCACGAGGCACTTGTCGCCGTTGCGGCTGGCACCTCATGAACCCGCCTCAAAACACCGCTAAACGTGAGCCGTCAGCAAACCCATCCCCGCTTGAACCATCAATACCCGGCTTTCAACGCGGTGATGGTCAGTTGATTGCGACTGGTGAAATCGAGGGCAACGAAGAGTTCGCTAACATAGGTGCGCACGGTGTTTTCGCTCAGTTTCAGCCGCCGGGCGATGGTCTTATTGGGGTAGGCCTCGATGACGAGGTCGAACACGTCGCGCAGATAGGGCGGGAGCGCCTCGACGCGGCGGCGAAAATATTGGTATTCGGGGGCGTTGCTACTCGCGGCCAGAAAGTTTGAGGTCAGCATTTCGGTGGGGCGCGACCCGAAAACCCGCTCGCCAGCGTGAGCGCGTTTCAGCTGTTCAGCCAGCCGATCGGGGGGAATATCCTTGGTCAAAAACCCGCGCACGTTTTGTTCCAGGGAGCGCGCGAAAGATTCCTCATGTTCGAAGGCGGTCAGGATCACCACCGCCAGCTTCGGGTATTGTTTCGCGATGCGTTGGGCGGTTTGGATGCCGTCGAGTACCGGCATATCCACGTCTATCAAGGCCACGTCCACGGGCTGCGTGGCGAGAATCTTTAGGGCTTGTGCGCCGTTTTCGGCGGTGGCAACCACGGTGATGCCGTCTTGGTGATTCAACAAGTTCGCCAGCCCTTCGCGGATAATCCGGTCGTCGTCGGCAAAGAGGATGCGGATGTCCCGGTTCGCGCCACTCGCGTCCCTGGGGTCTTTCACACCTGTTGGTTCGGTCGCGTCGTCCGTGTTGTCCGCGTTATTCTTCTCGTATCCGTCCATCGTTTCTGCCGCAGCCGCGTCGTTCAAGAAAACCTCCGGGGGATAATGGCGTTGATAATCCACCGATTATTGCGGCGGGTAAACAGCATTTTACCCCCTTCCCCCTCGATGCGGGACTGCAAATTCACCAAGCCGTATCCACTGGTGTACTGTGGCGGGACGGGTGTCGTGGAGATTGTGCTGGCCATCAGCAGTGAAATCGCCTCCCCGTCAAGGTCAATCAGCAAATCCACGCCGGTGTCGTTTTCGCTGTATTTCAAGGCATTCG
Source organism: Mobiluncus mulieris ATCC 35243 (assembly GCF_000160615.1). Classification (GTDB taxonomy): domain Bacteria; phylum Actinomycetota; class Actinomycetes; order Actinomycetales; family Actinomycetaceae; genus Mobiluncus; species Mobiluncus mulieris. Next base: position 444,516 of record NZ_GG668518.1, read on the forward strand.
TGGCGCATTCCCGCACGAAGAGCGCGGCGGTCTGGATAGTTTGCCGCGTCAGGTGTTTATCTAATTTGCCTTCCGGGTCTACCTTTAGGGTGAGCCCGCGGGTGCGCAGCATGGTGCGGGAATCCTGAATAGCCTTGTCCAAACTGGGCGGGACGGCTTTTGCATTAAGGTTCATAATCAGGGGGCGGATGCGCCCGGCGGCTTCGCGTGCCAGGGTGACGATGGGTGCGGTTTCGGTGGCGAGTTCGGGGTGTGTGGTGGCCAGGTTTTCCACCGAAATAGCCACTTGTGCCAAGTCTTTCGCAATAGTGTCGTGCAGTTGCCGCGCCAGTTCTTCGCGGATGGCGGCGGCGCTTTGCCGCGACTTCATGAGTTGCCTCTCGGTTTTCCGGGCTCTATCCGTGATGAAGCGCAAACTGTATCCAATGGCCAGAACCAGGACAACAAGGAACACTTCGCCGAGAATCCGCCGACCGGGGTCAGCATCTTGCCAGGTGTTAAGAGCCACCATCGCCGCGAGCAGAGTCAGCGCCCGCAAGTTCCAGTGCTGTATCAGCCACACCACCACTATCAGGTTAATCCCGAAACCTGGCATGGAAAGCAGATTGGAGTGTTCTGTAAACCCGTAGGCAAAAAACACTGCAATATAGATTAAATCCCCGACCACGCCTAGCCACGCGGCGAGGGCAAGTTCTATCCCGAAGATGACAATCATCCACACTTCCGGCTCATTTAACGAGCTCAGAAATACGCGGGGAATCAGCTCATATACAACCATGAAGGCTGCCATTAGCAGGTACGCAGCGCGGTAGCCGATTCCCCTGGTTCGCAGCCAAATTGTGAAATTCCTAGTAAAACGCGAAAAGAGCCACTTAGGTCTAGATTCTTCCAATGTCATTTACACCCCGGTAGGTGTGGTAAGTACTTACAGTAGAATAAGCCGTATCGTGGCTGCCTCACCACAGTTGGGACATCGCTGGGTGGTGTTACCTTGTTAGTGGTTGTGGGCAGCGTGACAGGAGACACGGCTAGAACGCCGACCGCGAGCAAAGCCACTCCATGCGCGAATAGCCTCTGAACTGCATAAATGTTAGACATGGTTGACCTCCTAAACAACTTATGGCTGATAATCTCAAACCTGTGCAATTCACCCTAGCATCACTGTTGTGCC
>NZ_GG668518.1:446386-447985 GCF_000160615.1 Mobiluncus mulieris ATCC 35243
TTTCGACATCGACAAATGTCAGGGTGGTGACCCTGATGAAGATCGAGGTGGATACCTCTACATTTGTCGGTGTTGCAAAGTGCTCTGTTTGTGTTTCACTGAGGGCGGCGGCGAAAAGTTTGCTGCTGGCACCAACGGGTGTCAAGGACATTCAGCTAAGAAGGCTGAAACGAACAGGAGGATTGAAAAATGAGAGAACCAATACGGCTTATCACTGCAGGGGCTGCTGTCGTTGCTTTGTCCCTGAGTACTGTGGGGGTGGCTTTGGCTGCTCCGGTGACTCAGCCTGAACCTGTTACTACTCAGACCCAATCGTCGCTGTCGGAGGCGGAGATTGCGCAGCTGGCTGCTGAGCTTGAGGCGTTGTTTACTAGGTACGTGCAGCTTGGTGCCAATAACCAGTTTGCGGTGAACGAGGCGAATCTGCGGGCAGATGGCTACAGCGTTGAACAGGTTCAAGGTCTTAGGAGCTTTGCTGAAGGTCTTAACCTAGGAACCTCCCAAAACCGTGATGCTCTGTCTTTTGCAAAGTGTGTTGTAGTAGATGCTGCAGGACTTAACATGATGGGACGTCTTTCAAAGGCTCTTGTGACAGCGATTAGAGCAGCCCAGTGGCCATTAGCAGCAAAGACAATTCTACAAATTGGTCTTTCGGCGGGATTACATCTTGGGTGGAAAGGGAATGCGATTGGTTTAGCTTTGGCATTAGGAAAGTCAGCCATTTATTGTAGGGGAGAGTTGTGATAAAGTAATGAAGCTTTCACCTAAAATAATTGCAATTGTGCCGCTAGTTTCTTGTCTCGCAGTACTGGTTATTAATGTAATCGGCTACCTTGCGTTAAAAATATGGTGGGTAAATTCTGTTGGGGAATATCTGTTTGTTGTGATGGCGGCTTCGCTGATGGTGTATATTTCATCTCTGGCGGAAAAGAATAAAAACTCCAAACGAAAGGGCTACGAAAATGTCAAAAAGAATTCGTAATGCGTTGCATGCAATCTTAGCACTCGTGCTAGTTTCAGCATGACAATGAGTACAACTGTGGTTTCACACGCTGGGGCAATTCCGAATCAAGTACCAGTATCAGTGTATGAAATGTCTGATGCTCAGATTATTAACCATGTCTCTAACAGGATTTTAGAGGGATTTGAAATTCTGGATACAGTAATACTTGAAGACAGCAACGGTAAATTCTATGTAGATAAGACAAGAGTGTCGAACTTTGAATTATCGGTACAGGATGAAGAAGCGGTTGATTATCTTGTCCGTTCACTCAACCAAAGCATAAATAACAGATATGCTGCTAGAAGCTGGCAGTCCTTTGGAATGTGTGTTGTTTCCGGATTTACGGGCATTCAGCTTACAGAGATTGCGACATACGTCAACTGGAAGAGTTTTGGGTTTTTGCTAAAGAGTCAAGACTGGGGTGGCGCGTTGAACCTCTTGAAAGGTGCAGTGAGTAGGTATCTTGTCAAGCACGGAGCTGAGGCTGGAGCCAAATTTGCGCTTAAGCAGATTCTCAATTCGTCAGGTGTTGGTTTTGCGGCAGTAGCTGCTGCTTCTGCGGTGACTTGCGCGGCCTTAGAGGGTTGGAGGTGGAT
>NZ_GG668518.1:448736-469437 GCF_000160615.1 Mobiluncus mulieris ATCC 35243
AACGTAGATATCTCATCCTGAATCAGTTTAGTGGTGGCGTGTCCGTGACCCGGGTGGGCGCCCGGTTCCCTTGCGTTACCCACCGTGGAAAGACTGGCGCTTCTATCCTGGCTGGTAAGAAGGTCAATAATCACTTTTGCTATTTAACCAGTGGCACCTCATGAAAATAACCTAAAAATTCGCCGGTTTAAAGCAAAGGTACCGCATCCTTTAGGATGGTAAGCCTAGGTCAAACCAGTCCCGTGACGAAAGGAGCCTCCGGATGGTGAAACTGTGGGTGTCTGAATGTGAAACTGCGGCGGATCTATTGGCGAGTTTCCGGATTCGCCACGAGGTTTTCAGCGGGGAACAATCAGTTACTTTCGCCGAGGAATTCGTCGCGGCTTCGCGGTTGCGTTGGGCTCCAGTTCACTGCGGTTTCATGAGGTGCTATTCAGTAATGTGAGTCTTAATCCATTGGTACAGGTCGTCTCGGCTCGTCTGCCCAGCTGCGACATTGAGGATAATTTGTATCAGTTCATCGTCTTCATAGGCGAGTTCGATTTCGTTTAGGTACAACAACACGAGCATCGCGTGGGTGCCGATTCGTTTATTGCCGTCAATGAAGGGATGATTCCTAATCAGTCCAAAGGCCAATTGGGTAGCCTTGTCTATAATCGTGGGATATAAATCCGCTCCGCTAAAGCCTTGCAACGGGGTGGCTATGGCAGAATCAAGCAAACCCTCGTCACGGAGGCCGGACAGGCCTCCGGAGCTGGCAATCAGGTCTGCGTGGAGTTTGCGGATTTGGGATTTGCTCAGGTATTTCACTTGGCGAGTTCGTGGTAAACGTGGGTATTGCGTTTCATGAGTTGCTGGGAGATTTCGTTGACTTCCGTGTCGCTGGCCTCGGTGTTTTTCTCGACTTGAGCAAACTCTATGACGACGTATCGCGGGGTATTGTTCTTGAGGATAACCGCAGAACCATACTGGTCGACAAGCCGAGCTACTTTCGAGAAATTCTGGTTGGCCTCGGTGATGGAAACCAAGGTGTCAGTGTTTACCTGCATATGGTGCTCCCTCCTCGTTTGCTAGTACATATTCTAGTTTAAATTCTAGGTTAAATACACTTTATGGCGTACTTCAACCGCCTTCGAGTTCCTGAGGCGATGGCGTGTTTGGTTGCGTTTTTCAATTATTTGCCGAATAGCTCATCGTGTGACCCGGTGTGCTGGAAGTAGGCAATCCCGTCCACGGTTTTCCAGATGACCAGCCAGTCGCCGGCGTTTGCTACATGGTACTCGTTGCTGCCGTCCCATTCGCCTAAGAGTTTGTGCATATTGTGCCTGTGTTTAAGGATGTCCAGGGATTCTCGGGTGTTTTCTATAATCAGGTCGATGACAGCTTCCAGCTCCTGGAGGTTCCACTGGTGTTTGGTGGCTTTTTTCTTCAAATCTCGACTAAAAGCCGGGGTGTATTTTGCCGGTAGCTGCATGGTTTACGCGAGAGCTGCTTCGATTAGTTCGCGTCCGCTGGTGTAGGTCTTGCCACTGCCGGCGGCTATCATTTCGGCGGTTTCTTGGATGGCGCGCTGGCTTTCAGTGTTGGGATGCTCGTAATCAAAGGATAGGGGGATTGAATTAGTGTTAACTATTTCTGTGAAGAACGCGCGAACCGCCGTGGAGAGATCGAGACCGTAGTGCTCCACGATTCTGGCCGCATCGTCTTTGAGCTCGCTGTCGAGCCGTATTGTCAGATTACTTGCCGCCATTGTTCCTCCCCGTTAATATTTGCACTTACAGTTTATGGTAGCTGTAGGTGCGTAAGCAAGGTCTGATTGGATTTTACTAAAAGGGCTGATGATTTACATATAGCCACTCACGCGCACTCCCTCGGGCGCGTTGCAAGATTTTGCGGTCTTGAGCCTGATGGAAGAACGGGGGTAGGTGGTCAAGCGATGACTTTAGGCTCTGGATGACGTATTTTCAGATAAGCGCTGACGCAGATAGCAACAATGAAAATCCAGAGCAGACGGAGCACACTGTGCCAGTTGCCTTCGAGCTGAACTTCCTCGGCGCATACAAAAGAGACACTGATGACAGCGGCATAGACCAAATCCAAAAGGTATCCGAGCAAGCCTTTAATCTTGGTGGCAAGCATGGTAAACACGACGTTTGCCACAATGTAAACCAGCAATGATGCCCAAAACATCCACAGGGAAACAGCTGGCTTGCCGGTGACCCAAAACAGCCAAGCACCAAAACCGAAACCCGCAAGCACAATGATTATGAAGGACATGCCCTTGCCGTAACGTAGGCTTTTCCAAAACCCTTGTCCGCCCGGATTTAGTGGTGTGTTTTTGCTTTCCATGCATTTATGGTGCCATAGTTTTCCGCGCTGTACAAGGGGAAATCCCAACTGGTGGAAATTTTGGGGGTGGACTGCCATATATTGCCAGGGTGGGGGCGTTTTTTCCACCGTTTGGGACTCCGAATCCGTGTCGGCATCCAGTGACTAAGGCGTGGTATCCCCGGCTAGCGCCTCATGAACGGCAAAGGCGAACGGGTCAGGCGACAGTGGGGTAGCGCAACTCCAGTTCCGCCAAGGGAAGCTGACCCGGAGCACTGGCCGGGGCACCCACCGTCACAAAAGTACCCCAGTTACCGGCCTGCGGTCCGGCTAGGCGGGTTGGCCGCCCAATCTCCCCCATCCCAATCAGCATCGTAGGCTTGTGAATAATCTCGAAAGCATAACGTCCGGCCTCCTGCAAGGCCGCCAGTTGCGCCGCATCAGCGGGCGAATACGCCACCTTGGCCACGTCAGCCCCCAACGCCACCTGATGACGCAACACGTCGAGAACCTCCTCGACACTGTCCGGGGAAGGCTGCCAAAAATGGCGTGAGAGAATCACTTTCGCCCCGTCTCGCTGCAATTGTCCCACAGTTTTCGCCACCCGCTTGTCCAGATCCTCCTGGGCGCGGGGGTTGGCCGTGAGTGCGGCGGCGGTTTGCGCATCAGTGTTCATGAGGGGATAGTTCAACTCCAGGTCTACATAATCCGCGACTTTCCCCATGCAGAGCATCAGTTGTTCGTAAGCTTCGTCAGTAATTTGAATCTGGCTGCCCGGTTCGTTCTCGGTGCGAAACGTGGCCAATACCGGGCGTCCCGACTGCACGCGCGCCTGGGAAATAATAGACTTCGCGCGGGCGAAATCCTCGTCTTTACCCATGAACGCGCCCAATGCCGCCCAGGCTCCGTCCAGGCGGATTTCCACCAGTTCAATGCGCGGATGCAAATCCGCCAGCAACCGGTCATAGCCCAGCAACCCCGGATTCAGCGAGGTGATAAACGTCGGGCGGCGCCAATCGGTAAACAAAGCGGACATAACCTAAGTCTAGCCTGAATCCCGTCCTTGAGGCGAGACTGCGAGTGTTTTTGCTTGGCGGGGCACGGGTTGATTCCCCGCGCCCGACTCCAAGATAGTGAACCAGATTGCCTTTCTGGGCGGCTGGCTCCGCGTTGGCTGGCACCTCATGCACTAGAGTGAAACCGATGAAAACCCTCCGTGACGAAGCCATCGGGTTGCGCTAGTTGTAAATAATGCTACTATTGAAACGTGGCTGGTGGAAGTAACGTAGAAATCATAGAAGAGCTGGCTGCTTCCGAAGGTGGTATTTTCACTAGTGGCCAGGCACTGCGTGCGGGTATTCCTCGTTACGCTCTTTCATATGCGGCGCGGGTGGGGCGTATCGAGCGGTTGCGTCATGGCGCTTATCGGCTAGCGACAGCTATTGGTTCGGATTTGGACGATTTGCGGGCGGTGTATAAACTCACTGCTCCTTCTACATTTACTTATGAGCGTCTGGCGGAGGAATTTGACGGTATTGCGGTTTGTGGTGCAAGTGCGGCGTATGTTCTTGGCGTGGGGGATTTGCAACCGGTGCCATGGGAACTGGCTACACCGAAGCGGTTTAATAGCCGTATGCGTGGGGTTAACTTTCGGGTGAAAACGGTGGCGGCGCGGGATGTTATTTGGCTAGATGGGTTGCTTGTGACACGGGTGGAGCGTACGATTTCTGACCTTATTCTCGAGGATGAAGAGGACTCTTTAATAGCTGATGCTGTGGTGGAAGTCATGAGGCGCTATGGGGCAACCGACTTTGATATGCGTCGGTTACGTGAACTTATCGGGGATGAGCGAGTCGAGCAACTCTTGGCTACAGTTGGGGTCTTTGCAGGTGGATCACGGGAACTCGTAGAAATTGATAGCCTGGGACACGTGGCTCTAAAGGAAAGAAGATAACAGAGTGTACTCTTCGCCGAAAGCCTTGGAAATGGCGGTGAAAGAGGCGGCTATAAAGTCGCCGCTTGCCACCAGTCGGGCGATAGCGGGATTCTATTTCCACAGACTTTTGTACCGGGTGTTTAGTGAGCCAGATACTCCTTTTGTTCTCAAGGGCGGGTTGGGAATGCTAGCTCGAACCATTAATGCTCGAGCCACGCGCGACATAGATTTAGCTACCGATAACCTCGATATCGAAGATGCAGTAGCGGAGCTCCGGAGATTAGCGGCAAAAAATGCGGGTGATTTTGTCACATTTCGATTTATAGGGGTCAATCCCATAAAAGGTGATGATGAATATCGGGACGGTTACACGCTAACTTTCGAGGCCATTCTTGGTGCCAAAATGATTCAACGCGTTTCTGTGGATCTCGTATCTGATGAGATATCTATCGGTGAACCTGATTGGGTTAAACCAGCTGACAGGATTGAAGTAGGCGGCATCGAGGTTTGCGATTATCCCGTGTATCCCGCTGAACGCGGCGTGGCTGACAAAGTATGCGCTATCAGAGAACGCCACGCCGACAGGCCATCAACCCGGGTAAAAGATTTGCTTGACATTGCCGTCTACGCGTTGACTGAGGAATTTGAAACGGAAAATCTTAGAACAGCTATTCTTAGGGAAACTGCCGCCAGACATATTGTTCTTGGACGCGAATTTGAGCTTCCGTTGGAATGGGGACAACAACAGGCTGAGCAGTATGTGAAACTTGCTGCTAAAACAAATCTCCCCGAAACTATATCTACTATCGAAAAAGCTCTTGAGCTCGTCAAGCAATTCCTCAATCCAATAATTGCTGGTGATACCGTAAGCCATTGGAATCATGCCCAGAGAGCATGGGCGCAATCTACCCATAAGTAGTTAGCATTTGCGAGGCAGTGCGAGGGCGGGGGCAAATCTTGGCGCCTCATGCACTAAAATGAGTCTGATGAAAACCCTACGTGACGAGGCAATCGGGTTGCGCACCCAAGACTTGGGCGCGCAACACGATAGAGACAGGAAGCTCTAGGCCATTACGGCAGGTTTTTATCGCCGGGGTGGTTGTCTGGTGTTTCGTCTAGGTATATGCTGCCGTCCTCCGCATGGTACATCAGGAACAGGCCGTTGCGTTGTGCCAGGAGGCGTATGTTGTGCAGGAATGTCCCGCTCGCGTTGTACAGGGCTACTTGTAACTCGCCAGCGATGTCCAGTAGTGTGTCTTGTTCTGGGAAAAGAATCTGTACCGAGGACAAGTCTTGGACTATCACGTCGTGAATAATCGCGTTGAGCTGCTCGAAGGGCAGGTCGCGGATATTCACTTCTGGTTTCAAATCCGGGTGTGTTTTGAAGAACTCGTCCTCTTCCGTCAGTATCATCACCGCCGGATATTCAGCCACCAGCGTTAAAGCAATAAAACATATCTGATTAGCGAAACGCTCCAGATAAGGACTATTCCGAAGGAACGAATCGTAAGTAAGGATGTCATCGCCTACCGCGTGGAAGGGCACATAATCCAGGAAATGCCAGGACTCAGATTCATGCAGTTCCTCGATGCGAGCAAAGGAACCGCCAGATTCGTTGTAGTTGTTGTTCTTAGCCACCAACGACATCCCCATCTTCCCTTAACGTAGCTACTCGCCTATTCTTCTTGTCCTTGAGTTTCCATTTGCCGCCTTTGTGCCCATCCCTATCTTTGTCAATTTTCCAACCATTCGGAGCCCTCCATCCTTGCCCGTTCTTCAATCTTGTAGTGAATTTACTAAGGTCTACGTCTCCATTCTATTTTCGCAGACTAGATGGGATAGAACCGCGAATTCGGGCAAGTATTTGATTGTCACGCTCGGCAAGGTAATTGGTGACCGCGTTCCACGCCCAGGTGCCGGCAACAACAACCAGACCGGCGACAATAATAGCTCCAGTAGCTGCTATGACTACTTGCCCAATACCTGGTACGAAGTATATCCCGGCTCCAACGGCAACAGCCGCCCGGGTAGAAATACCCTCAGATGGGGAGGCCGAAATCAGTATGGCGTGTTCAAGTGCCTCGGTAAATTCCTGTCGGGTGTAAAAAACGCCGTTGATACTAATCCCATCGCCTGTCATGACGACATTTGATTGGGCACCTATCTGACTTGTGGCCTGGTGAATTGTTGCAGCTTCACTGCCAGTGGGGTTATCTACGGCTACAGCCGTGACTCCAGTCGCGGATAAGGCCATAGCCACCGTGAAACCAATCCCTTTGAATACTGTGTTGTGTATAAGCTTTCCTTTCTTTACTCTTCCCGTGCTTAAGCATTAACCAGTAAACCATGGATCTTGCATATATGCTACCTACTTTCGTCGGTATATTTTCACGTACAAATGTAGGTAGTTCGTTGTGCGCGGCGCGGTGCCGGGTGGCACCTCATGGACTAGAATAGGATTGATGAAAACCCTACGTGACGAAGCCATCGTGTTACGCACCCAAGACTTGGGTGAGGCCGACCGTATCGTCACGCTACTCAGTGCGAATAACGGGCTGGTGCGGGCGGTGGCGCACGGGGTGCGGAAAACTACTTCGCGAATAGGCGCCCGCCTGGAGCCTTTCGGGGTGGTGGATGTGCTGATTCGCCCCGGCCGTGGGGGCTTGCACAATGTGGAACAGGTCGAGACGCTCGCCCCCTATGGGCGCTCGATTGCCGCTGATTATGCGCTGTTTACTACCGCGAACCTGATGGTAGAAACCCTGGAACGTCTGAGCGAAGAAGCCTGGGCGACAGACCGCTACTATCGGCTGACCTTGGGGGCCTTGCACGCCCTGGCGCTTTCCCGCCACGAACCGGGGCTGGTGTTGGATTCCTATCTGTTGCGGCTGCTCGGTTTGGCCGGGTGGGCGGCGAGTTGCTGGAACTGCGCGACCTGTGGGGCGGGCGGGCCACATCGGTACTTTAACCCGGCGGCCGGCGGGGCGGTGTGCGGGGAGTGCAAACCCCACGGGGCGGCATCGGTGGCTTTGGAGACAATGCACCTGTTGGCGGCGCTGTCAGTCGGGGATTGGCCACGTGCCGAGGCTAGCGGGGCGGCGGAGCGCGCCGAGGCGCATTCCTTGGTCACGGCTTTTGTCCAGTGGCACATGGAACGCCGCCTGAAATCCCTGTCTATCCTGGAAATCGCCTGAAGCGTTTGGTGTGCGGTGTGCGGTTGTCGCGCGATTTCATGAGATGCTAGTCGAGATGGTGATAGATTTGTTCGGAAAGTCTGGCGCTGGCATCTGATTTGGCGGCTATCACCCCGTTGGTGGCTTAGATGATGCGGATTTATTGATTCGTACTCCGGGGAGGGGCGACCCCCCGGCGCATAGCGTAACTGGGGTTTGAACGGGAAGGCTAGCCCTATTCAGCGGTAGTGTCCGCGACAGGAAACGATGACCAGGGTTTGGGCATCAATAAATCCGTATATTAAGCGGTTTCCTTTGTCTATGCGGACGCTTCTCAATCCAGTTTCGCTGTGACGGAGTAGTTCGGCTTTTGCGGGTGGCTTGCCGTTGCTGCCACCACGCTCGATTTCAACAATCAATCTGTTTATACGCTGCAGTGTTTTTCGGTCTTGTGTTTGCCAGTACAGGTAATCCATCCAGGCCTGGTCGTGCCATAGTTTTTGCATCAGTTGAGAAGCTCGTGAATCTGGGCGTGGCCGGATGCTACTTCGCGAAAGCGCGCGTCCATGGTCTTTGCGAATTCTTTTTCGGAAGGAACCACACCGGTGAGTGTTACCGGGAACGGGAAGCCTTGAGTAGCAACGAATTGCCGTGCAAAAATGTTGAAAGCGGCCGCAGAAGTCAGTCCCAAGGCTTTTGCAGTGGCATCTACCTGAGCTTTCAAATCGCTATCCATCCGAACGGTTAGGGTCGTGCTTGGCATTTGGCTCACCTCATCCAATATGTGTTACTCCGTCTGTGAATTGTAACACATACTTGACTTCGTAGGCTGCAAGGTGTGATATGAGGCGGCGGGGTCGTCTAGACTTTACTGCCTTTCAGGTGTGTGGGTTGATGAATTCAGGAGAATTCGGCTCTGGGTTGGGACAGATTTGATGGTTTCAGGAGAATCCGGTCGGGGTGTGCGCAAATTTGGTATCCCTGGGGTGGATTTTCCTGATTTAATCAAAAGGCTGAGCCTGTCAGGTTTTGGAGGGTGTCAAATAGTTTGTGCAAGCGGGAGAGCCTGGCCAGTACGGGTAATCTTTCCTCGCTGGTTCTTGTGAACAGACTTGATATTCGAGATGCTCATGAGCTTAAGAACGTAGCATACGTACTTACGGATAATCGCCGAGTCCCTGACCTGAATCAAAGGTAACCGGGCGGGGTGCGTGCGGCGGGAAAACTACCCCGCAAACCCCTGTGAGGTTACCGGCCAGCCTACGAAAATCCGTCCTGCGAAAATCCGTCAGGAGTGTAAGTTCAATTTCGCTGATAATAACGTCATGCGTTATTATTAAGAATGTGATTCAATCCTTTGCCGACTCCCGCACGGAACGCGATATGGTACAAAAGGCACATCCTCCGATTCATCCTGGTGAAATTCTCTGGGAGGAGTTTTTGAAGCCCCTGAATATTTCGCAATATTGGCTGGCTAAAACTATGGGAGTTCCGCCGCGTCGTATTAACGAGATTGTGCATGGGAAGCGCCGGATTACAGTGGAAACCGGGTTATTGCTGTCCCGTGCGCTAGGTACGAGTGACGGGTTTTGGACTGGTCTGCAGCTCGACTATGACAACGCGGTCGCTCGCGAGGCGCTGGCATCTGATTTGGCGGCTATCACCCCGTTGGTGGCTTAGATTATCTCGAATCTGTTCGTGGTTCATGAGATGCTAGTCGGGATGGATACGAAAGCTGGGGGTTCTATGCCGGGGAGTTCTAAGTCAGGGGATGTTAAGCCCTGGCAACGCGAGATTCTGGCTCCGGATTCCCCGGCGGCACCAGGGTTGCCGACGGGGCTGGTGTCCGGGGTGGCATCCCATGTGGCCATCATCATGGATGGTAACGGGCGCTGGGCTAATGCCCAGGGTTTGAACCGCACGGCGGGGCACGAAGCGGGGGAGTACGCCCTGATGGACACGATTGCCGGGGCGGTCGCGGCGGGGGTGAAATACCTGTCGGTTTATGCGTTTTCCACCGAGAATTGGCGGCGTTCCCCGGCGGAAGTAAAGTTCCTTATGGGGTATTCGCGCCGGGTGTTGCGGGCACGCCGCGACGAGTTGAACCGTTGGGGGGTGCGGGTGCGCTGGAGTGGCCGGGAGGGGCGCTTGTGGAAATCCGTGCTGGCGGAACTGCGCGCGGCGGAGGCTTTGACCAGGGATAACAGTGGAATGCAGTTGATTATGTGTGTGAATTATGGGGGGCGCGCAGAACTAGCCGACGCCGCCCGGGCGGTGGCGGCGCGGGTGGCGACTCGTGAAATCCGCGCCGAAAACGTGACCGAGAAAACCCTGGCTAGGGAGCTGTATTTGCCGGATGTTCCCGACGTTGACCTGTTGATTCGCACTTCGGGCGAACAGCGTATTTCGAACTTTTTGCCGTGGCAGGCAGCCTATGCGGAGCTAGTGTTTGCCCCGGAGCCTTGGCCGGAGTATAACCGCGAAACCCTGTGGCGGGATTTACTAGTCTTCCAGTCCCGCCAACGCCGCTTCGGGGCAGCGGTAAATCGCCCGGCCTCGCGGATTTTCCAGTGACAGGTATATTTATATATTTAATTATAAGGTCACGCACGGGTGTGTTTCACATTCTCATGAAGAGATGCCGGTAGATTTGTTCGGCTTGACCGGCGTGGGTTGGGGAGCGGGCTGGCAAGGCAACCGTGGCTAAGGAACAGGATTTCATCGGTGACTTCGTCTACGAAAGATAGAATATGTGAGGAAATCAGCAGGGTTTGCCCAGATTCTCGCGCCTCTAAAACTCGTTCCCGCAATTGTATCAGGGTTTGGGTATCAATGCCGTTCAAAGGCTCATCAAGAATCAAGACGCTGGCTGTGGGCTGGAAAGCGATTGCCAGCGCGACACGTTTCGCCATGCCTTGCGAGAGCGAAGTGATTTTCTGGTCGGCAAAATCATGGCACCCAAACGCTTCGAGTCTGCTCATGAGTTGCGCGGCGCTCAAGGGAAAGCCCCTCATGGCCGCATCGAATTGGAGGGCTTGACGTGGGGTAAATCGAGGGTTTAACAGGCTGGTTTCGGGCAGGAAACCCAGTATTGGCAAGGGAATTCGCGCACTGCTGGCAGTTCCATCCACGCTCACGATACCTTTTTGGGAGGGCAGCAAGCCAGCCAGGATATTGAATAGAGTGGATTTGCCTGCCCCATTGGGACCCACTATGGCGTAAACTGAACCGGGAAGAAAATCATAAGTCAATGGCCCCAGTCCAGCTCCGCCAGGATAACGGTATTGCAGATTATCAAGCCTGAGCATAGTTCCTCCTCTTTCTCTTTTCGCCGCGCGTTTTCTCCCTGATATCTATACCGAAGGCTAGCAGTAGTATCAATAGTGGTACCAGATTCAGAATCAACCACAAAGCAACCTGAAAATCACTGAGTCCACGCCCCTGTCGCTGTGCCGCTGCGGAAAGCACTCGTGTCAACCCCCAGGTGTTTACCAGTGCGTAGCTCGCCACCAGTATAAAAGCCAGCATTGCGTCCATTGACACCCAACCAAAGCGCATGGCCAACAGGGAAGCTATCAGGGTACAAAGCAGATAGGGCACTAGAATCCGCAGCGTGGTATTTAGCTTGGCGCGGTTGCGCATTCGAGTGTTCACTGCGTAAATCCGCCAAGTGGCTCGGGCGGATGTCTGCCATTCGGCGGCAAGCAGATATTCCAGCATGCCCCCTGTGAGCAAGCCACTCATAAAGTAGGAGACTATGTGCGGTATGCGCAGCCCAGCTGACATCCCACCCAATGCCGTTGCGACCAGCCACACTGTCGCCGTAAAAACCTTACGTCGTGCCGGTAAACCCAGGGCGTGACAGAGATAAAATTCCACAGCGTGGCTCGGCGAAGTCGGGCAATCTAAAGGTTTGCCTGCAGGCAGAGTCGCCACATTGGCGGTAGACACCGTGATTAACAGAAGGAAAACCCCGGCTGATAGCAGCCAGGTTGAAATAAAAACCAGACAAAAAAGGCTGGGATAAGGTATGGGGGAGTCAAGCAATACTGTTAGACAGAGACTCTCAACTACGGCTGGCAGAAAAGAAGCCAGCAAAACCAGGCCGAGATAATCACCGGCACCAAAGTTATAAAATCGCAACCTGCGTCGACCCGTCGCCCTCAAATCCGAGCGTATCGCCGTAACATTGCCACCGGTGAATAGAACCACAGCCACTGCTGCAAAAGCTGTGGCTCCTTCAAAGTGTGGAAAATGAAACTGACTACCACCAGTGGACACCAGCAGCAGTACGCTCAGCAAAGGTGCTAGAACCATCGTCGCTAGGCTAGACTTGCCGAGCAAATCCATCCAACGTCCCAGGCGAACCAAAGCACGAAGATACCTAAAAAATACGGGCATGAAACCTGATTCTACCTGCGAACAGGTAAACAAACCCGTACAGGTTGGCCTGCCAGTTTACGCAAAATGGTAGAGATAAACTTTACCTACCCCGCTGGGGTGGGATTGATAACTGAAGGAACCAACCCGTCCAAGGCGCCAATCAAGAACCACATTTCTGATACTCCTAACTGGGTAGTAACGCATATTTGCCATTGAAATCTAGTGTCGAATATTGAAAAAGTCAAGTACCCGACTGCTTGATATGCAAAATTTTTTAGGTTTTGCGTTGCTATTTAATACGATGCGCGGGTGGCGAGGGGGGAGCTCCGCGCCGAAAACGTGACCGAGAAAACCCTGGCTAGGGAGCTGTACTTGCCGGATGTTCCCGACGTGGACCTCTTGATACGCACCTCGGGGGAGCGGGGCACGTGGCCATCATCATGGATGGCAACGGGCGCTGGGCTAATGCCCAGGGTTTGAACCGCACGGCCGGACGCGAAGCGGGGGAGTACGCCCTGACGGAACGGTGGAGTTCGTTGCGGCTCATAGCGCTATTGCCTCTTGCAGGGCAGCTTTACTTACTGGGGGTTTCAATAGTTGTGCGGGAAATATGTCAACAGGTTTGCCGCAAAATCTTCTGTGATTCCCTTGCGTTCCCTCCTGCTAAAACCGCGTAAAAACAAAGCAGAGTCTCCGCACGTCCCGCCAACGATTCTTCCGTTACTTTCAGATTCATTAGATTAGACGAACCAGTAACAATGAATCTGCCGGGACGCCTATCTTCGTCGAGCGCTGCCTTAATCGCGCGAAGTAATGCCGGTACTCGTTGGATTTCATCAATTGTCACAATCCCTTCCGGAAACTGGCGCCCAAAACCATCAGGATCTGTCTGAGCCGCCTGTAAGGTTGTGGCATTGTCCAGATTGAGAAAACGATGGCTACAATTTTGCAACAGTTGAGACACCAATGTGCTCTTGCCAACTCGGCACGCACCCGACACAGTTAGCACCGGGATATCGCTTAAAATCTCTTCAGCCAGTACTTGTGCATTTCGCGGAATTGCAAGTAATCAGGAAAATATTCTAGCACGTCATAGAGGTTTAAGGGGCGTTTTGTTGCGGTTCTGCAAGTCTTTTGTTGCGGTTCTGCAATACTTGCGTTGCGGTTCTACAAGGTTATTGTTGCGGTTTTACAACAGTAAGAGGTGTCTTTTTGGCGGGATTGGTGAGGAATGCCGCAGCGCCCGCATGCTTATTCGTAGTGCGTCCACATTCTCAGCACGTGTATGGTGTGCTGTGCGGGAAAGACTTCATAGACTAACCGGTGCTGGATATTGATTCGGCGTGAATAGCACCCCGATAAATCGCCCAGGAGTTTTTCAAACTGTGGCGGGCTGGTAAAAGGGTCGGCGGCCAATACCTCTAGCAGGGCTTTTGCCTTGGGTTTCAGTCCGGCGACCGCGAGTTTTTGGGCATCCTTTTGCGCCTGGCGTGAATACACAATCCGCCATGGAACCACCGGTTTGACTTCGGGCGAGTGGTCGGGTGTGTTGTTTTCTGGTTGCTTTTGTTTCCGGCTCACCAGTTTAGCTCCGGGGAAGCGGCCGGTAGCCCCTCACGGCGTGCTTGTTGAATGGATTGTGTCATTCCGGGTATGGAGGTTAGGTACAGGGTTTCTTGGATGGCTTGCCAGTCGGCTTCGCCGATTAGTATCGCGTTGCCACGTTGGCCGGTGATGGTTATTGGCGCTGATTCTTGATTTACTTGGTCAATGAGTTGGTACAGGTGGGAGCGGGCACTGGTGGCGCTCAGGGTGGTCATAACCTGCCTCCTTTCGCGTACGTATAATCGTACGTAGGGTGGGATTGGCTGTCAAGCCGTGGCTTTTGGGTTTTTGGTCGACTTAGGCGGGGCTTCTCTGGCTTTGCATTAGTAGTTGATTAATTCGGGAGAATTCGGGCGTTGCTCGCGGGGGATTTGATTAAAACCGGGGAAATCGGCTCAGGGTTGCGAAAATCAGGCACGGCTTGGCCGGATTTTCCTGAAATCGTCAAAACTGTATTCTGCCTGGTGGCGGATTTTCCTGAAATCGTCAAAACGCCTAATTCTCGCTGGCAAACTATCTATGTGCGATGATGCGATGAACCGCCGGGTGCTGTTTCGGGGAACGATTCACCGTCCCAGTGATATCCCAGCGTGATATCCCCGGCGGTTCCGCCCGGCGCGACAGTTCCCCCGGCATAGCGATTTCTATCAGATAGTTTCTAAAATTTTGCCCCGCAAACGGCTGGTTTGCGGGGCAAAAGGCCTAACTGGCTTAGGGGGTTAGCCGATGGCGGGGTAAACAATCTGCTTCGCCACTTTAGCGGCGGTTTCCTTGTCGCGCAAAGCGGTCACAATCTGCAGGGCGAACTCAATCCCGGCACCCAGGGCGCGCCCGGTAATAACCTGGCCATCCACCACGGTGGGGACATCCTCGTATTTAGCGGCGCCCAGGCCGTCGTCAAAACCGGGGAACACAGTGGCGCGCTTGCCATCCAACAGACCCAGGTTGCCCAGTACGGTAGGCCCGGCACACACGGCCGCGAGGCGCCCGGCACTCGCGCCTTGCGCTTTTAGGATTTCCGAGAGCTTCTGGTTGGCTTTCAGGTTATTCACCCCGGGCAGCCCGCCGGGAACTACCAGGATTTTTTCGCCTGCCGTCTGGTAGTCATCGAGGTGCGTGTCGCAAATAATCGACACTTTATGGGAACTGTGAATCGTGCGCGCGGCCTCGCCACTGCGGTCGTTTACCGCTACGGTTTGAATCTCAATCCCAGCACGGCGACACAAATCCACCACCAACAGCGCCTCGCATTCTTCCACGCCATCGGCCAAGAAAATACTCGCTTCCATTTCTGCTCCTTACGTTTTCGAAATCGATAGTTTCAGTATAGTAAGGCTTGCCTGGATACGGCGTGTGGAAAGCAAAACTACCCGGATAGCGACTCGTGAACCCGCGCACCACGCCCGCACCGCGCACCGCACCGCGCCGTGCATCACGCCCACACCGCACCACGCCCACGCCACGCACCATACCCGCAGCGCGGCTAGATAAACAGCGAAGGGTCGATGTTCATGTCGTTCATGTCCTCGCTGACCTGGCACTTCGGTTTGCGCAACTTGGCGGGCACCCCAATCGCAATCCCGCCAGACGGCACGTCTTTGACCACCACGGCATTGGCTCCAATCTTGGCATCGTCGCCAATATGTATCGCGCCCAGCACCTTCGCACCCGCCCCAATCATGACATGGTTTCCCACCGTGGGGTGACGCTTACCATGTACCATACGTTGCCCGCCCAGGGTGACGCCGTGAAAAATCAGGCAATCCTCGCCAACCACGGCGGTTTCCCCAATCACGACCCCGGTAGCGTGGTCAATAAAAAGCCGGCGCCCAATACAAGCCGCAGGATGAATGTCGACCCCGGTCATGGTGCGGGTCAGTTGCTGCAACAGTCGCGCGGGAATCCGCATGCCCTTGCGCCACATAGCGGAGGCCACGCGGTGTGCCCACAGGGCGTGCACTCCCGGATAGGATACGGCCACCTCGAAGCGGGTGCGCGCGGCCGGGTCACGCTGTAAGGCGGTGTCCAAATCCTCGAGAATCAAATCCCACACCCGCATCCGGGAGGCCGGGACATGTGCAGGGGGCGCGGGTTTGGGATTCAATATTGTCATAATCCTCTATTTTACCCCACTTTGTACGGCACGGGTCCATGAGGTGCCAGCCGGGATTACCGGCTCTTTACTGAGTAGCTGGCAAAAACTTGGGAAAAAATGGGGGTGAGGCTCAAATATATGGAGCCTCACCCCCAAATTCACCCCGATTTCTGCCAAGAGCAGGATAGCCAATGAGTAGCGAAGCCTAGAGCCGCGTTGTGGGCCGGCAACTAAAACCAGTGTGGGTCAGCGTCCCACGGCCACTGACCCACACTTTTACTGTTTAGCCTGTGAATTTACTCGTCTGAATTATTCCCCGATTTCCCCGACGCCCTCGAACAGTACCGTGGACAGGTAGCGTTCGCCGGTGTCCGGTAGCACGGTAACGATGGTCTTGCCAGCATTTTCCGGGCGAGCGGCCAAAACGGCTGCCGCCGCCAGGTTCGCGCCTGAAGAGATCCCCACCAACAGGCCTTCCTGCGCGGCCGCCTCGCGAGCCGTCTCGATAGCCTTATCCGAAGCGATCGTCAAGAATTCGTCAACCACCGCGCGGTCAAAGTTACCCGGTACGAAGTTCGCGCCGATACCCTGAATCTTGTGCGACCCGGCATTGCCGGTGGCCAAAAGCGGCGACTCGGCGGGCTCCACGGCCACTACCTGAACCTGGGGGTTGTGTTCTTTCAGGAACCTGCCCACTCCGGTGATGGTTCCGGCCGAACCGACCCCGGCGACGAAAACATCGACCTTACCCTCGGTCTGCTCCCAAATCTCTGGCCCGGTGGTGCGATAGTGCGAATCCGGATTGGCCGGGTTGTCAAACTGGGCGGCATAAACCGAACCGGGGTGATCCGCGAGGTATTTTTCGGCCGCAGCCTTGGCACCCTGCATCCCGTCAGCCGGAGCCGTAAGCAGCAGTTTCGCCCCAAAAGCCGCCATTAGTTTCCGCCGCTCAACACTCATAGAGGACGGCATTGCAATCACGACCTGGTAGCCCAAGGCAGTGCCGACCATTGCCAGACCCACGCCGGTGTTACCGGAAGTGGCCTCAACAATCGTCCCGCCGGGTTTCAACGCCCCGGAAGCCTGCGCCGCGCGGATAATCGCCAGCGCGGGGCGGTCTTTCACGGAGCCACCCGGATTCGACGCTTCGTATTTTGCGAGGATTACACATTGTTCGCCAGCAACTTTATTGATGCGAACCAGGGGTGTGCGCCCGATGATTTCAGTGATGTTTGCGGCAAATGCCATGATTCCTCCTTTATAAATCCAGTCCAATTGTCAAACATTAGATTCTATGACCTGAACCCCGGCGCGGTGCAACTCGACGCGAGCCGCGAGCTGTTCGGATAGGGCGGTGGCCAGCTCCGCCTCGGTTACCCCATCCAAGGCCAGGCGGAAAACGGCGGTGGGGTCGCCGCCCCGGCTGGCACCTAATGAAGCCGTTTCATGAGGCGCCATCCCGGCACCGCCCGCCCCCAAAATGGCGCCTAATGAAGCCCCCCAATCCACCGCTAACGGAACCCAGCCGCGCGAACGCAACCACGGCTCCAACGCGGCCGCCTGACTCAGGCTGACCTCGAAAGCTACCACCGGCAGACGGGAAACCCGCACCCGCGCCGCCCCTGCCAACACCGCTGCGACCGCCCCGGAATACGCCCGCACCAGCCCGCCGGTACCCAGCTTAATCCCCCCGAAATACCGCGTGACCACCACGGTCACGTTTTGTAAACCCGACCCCAACAGGGTCTCTAGCATGGGACGACCCGCTGTGCCACTGGGCTCGCCGTCATCCGAAGAACGCGTAACCGGTTGCGCCCTCGAATCCGGCCCGTCGGGCAGGAACGTGAAAGCCGTGCAGTGGTGTCGCGCATCGGGGTAGCGTCGGCGCTGCGCCTCGATAACCGCGCGAGCCTCGGCCTCGGTGTCAGTGCGGGCGGCGAAACCCAAGAAATGGGAACGTTTAATCTCTTGTTCGACGCTGATACCACCCGTCCCGTCGGGAGCCAGTCGCGCGCGCAAAGTCACCAGATTATTCGCCATGCCCCTATCCTAGCCGAGCCGGAATTGCGAAAATACGCGCCAGGTTGCTATCATTGAATGTCTTTGAAGCAAAAGTAACGGAAAGGAGCGCAGGGCGATGGCAGTACCCAAGCGCAAAATGTCCCGCGCCAACACTCGTACCCGCCGATCCGCTTGGACGGCGAAGTTGACGCAGCTCGATAACGTCAAGGTTCAAGGCCAGGAAGTCGCGATTCCGCGTCGTCTGGTAAAGGCTTACCAGACTGGTCGCTTGACTGTCGGCGAGTGATTTGACTTGATGCGTTTCGCCTGGCCACGAGCCGGGCGTTACGTGTTTAACGGTCATGCCTCGCCCAGGGAACCAAACAATTAGAGGACAAGCAACGGGAGGAAAAATACATGGTTACGTCAAAGAATCTTGCCGGTCTCAAACCCGAAGTGGTGATTTTCGATTTGGATGGCACCATGCTGAATTCCCAGCCCCTTATTAACGATTGTTTGCGAATGATGGTGCGCGATATGTTCGGCCCGGAGCGCGCAGCACAGCTGACTGATGCGAGCATGCAAAAATACTTGGGTCCGCCCCTCATGTTTTCTATGCAAGACATTAACCCTCAGGGTACCGAGGCAGATTGGGACGCGATGATTGCCCGGTTCCGTGGGTATTTCCTGCCCCGCGCGAACGAGTCTGATTTGTTTGCCGGTATTCCGCAAACCCTGGAAACCCTGCGCAAGCGCGGGTATCGCCTGGCGGTGGGCACTTCTAAGATGGAAACCGCAGCCATCGATGTTTTGACGCACCACGGAGTAGCGGATTTTTTTGAAACCATTGGGGGGGCGGCCTCGGATTTGGGGCGTTCTACTAAGGCCGAAGTGTTGCATGAGGTGCTGCGACGCGTAGGGCTTAGCGAACATCCCGAACGGGCATTGATGATTGGCGACCGCTTCTATGACGCCGAGGGTGCCGCGAAATGGGGAATTCCCTGCATACTGGCCACCTGGAACAAGCCGCTAGATCCGGGCGAGGACGAAAAAGCCGTGGGTGTGGTGGGAAGCACCGATGAACTGCTGGCGTTACTGCCAGGCCGCAACCAGGATTGAGGCACGGTCAATGGCGGAGGACACGTCGGCCACGGAACCGGAATGGCACCTCATGAAGGGGGAAACCCCCACGGATGGTAGGGATGCCGCCGGAAGGCTACCCCGCGAAAACACGGTGATTCACGGGGACAATTTGCCGGTGCTGCGCGGGCTGGCGGATGAAACGTTCCAGTTGATTTACGTCGACCCGCCGTTTAATACCGGCAAAGTCCAGTCGCGGGTGACCATGCGGACTTGCCAGGTGCGCGAGCCGGGGGCTGCCGGTGGGGCTGAGGGCGCGGATTCGGATGGTTCGCCGGAACCTGGTGGTTCCCTAGCTTCACGAGGTGCCAATCGTAAATCCGACGCGGCGCCGAGCACTGCGGGTTCGAATTCCGGGTCACGGGTCGGTTTCAAAGGCCAAAGCTACAAGACAATTCGCGGCCAGGTCACGTCCTATAATGACGAATTCGCGGATTACTGGGGGTTTTTAGCGCCGCGCCTCGAGGAGGCCTGGCGGGTGTTGAAACCCAGTGGGACGCTTTATTTGCACCTGGACTACCGGGAAGTGCATTACGCAAAGGTACTGTTGGACGCGTTGTTTGGGCGCGAGTGTTTTTTGAATGAAATTATTTGGGCCTACGATTACGGCGCGCGCACCAAACGCCGCTGGCCAGCGAAGCACGACAATATTCTGGTTTACGTCAAAGACCCCAAGCAATATTATTTCGATTCCGAGTCGGTAGACCGTGAACCGTACATGGCGCCCGGCCTGGTGACCGCGGAAAAAGCCGCGCGGGGCAAATTACCCACCGACGTGTGGTGGCACACGATTGTGTCCCCAACTGGCAAGGAAAAAACCGGGTACGCCACCCAGAAACCGGAGGGGATTTTGCGCCGGATTGTGGCGGCTTCCAGTCGGCCGGGGGATTGGGTATTGGATTTCTTTGCCGGGTCGGGCACGACCGGGGCAGTGGCGGGGAAAATGGGGCGCCACTTCGTCTTGGTCGATGAAAACCCGCAGGCTATCGCGGTGATGCGTGCCCGTTTTGCCGCCGCAGGTTTCCCGGCGGTTAGTTTCGAGGAGTCCCTATGAGTATTCCGGAAGTGTTGGCACCGGCGGGGAACCTGGCAGTGTTAAAGGCTGCCGTGGATTTCGGAGCGGACGCGGTTTATTGCGGGGGCAAGGCCTTTGGGATGCGCTCGGGGCCGAAAAATTTTACGCTGGATGACTTCGCGACGGCGCTGGACTATGCGCACGCGCGCGGGGCGCGGGTTTATGCCACGGTCAACATTGTCCCGAACAACGAGGAAATCGAGGCGATGAACCGCTACATGGGGGAGTTAGCTGAGGTTGGCATCGATGCGTTGATTATCTCGGACATCGGGGTGATGTTGGCGGCGCGGCGGATTGCTCCCCGCACCGAGTTGCACGTTTCCACCCAGGCTGGGGTGATGAACTATCAAACCGCGAACGCTTTGTACGATTTGGGGGCGTCGCGGGTCGTCTTGGCACGCGAGATGACTTTGGCGCAAATTCACGAGTTGCGGGCGAAAACCCCGGCTGACTTGCAAATTGAGGCCTTTGTCCACGGTTCGATGTGCATGGCGTTTTCCGGGCGGTGCATGATTTCCAAATACCTCACCGGACGCGACCCGAATCACGGGGATTGCGCGCAAAGCTGCCGCTGGAAATACCACGTGGTCGAGGAAAAACGACCCGGGGAATTGTTCGGCCTCGAGGAGGATTCACGCGGGACGTACCTGTTTAATTCCCAGGATATGAACCTGTTGGAACACGTGGACCAGATTCTGGACGCGGGCGTGACCAGCCTGAAGATAGAAGGCCGCGCTAAGGGAGCATACTATGCGGCCGCCATGAGTAACGCCTACCAGTATGCGTTACAGGCCTGGAAGCGCCAGCGCACGGCAGAGGCGTCGGGGGCGGCTGCAGGGTTGTCCGCAGGGGCGGCATCGGGGTTGTCCGCAGGGGCGCTCGCAGGGGCGGCGGAACCGGCGTGGTCGGCGGCGTGGTCGGCAGAGGCGTCGGGGGCAGTGGGGAACACGGCGGCGACGAGGAGC
>NZ_GG668518.1:470029-472397 GCF_000160615.1 Mobiluncus mulieris ATCC 35243
CGTCTTGGGTCACCGCCCGGTGGTCAAAGAATAGTGGGGTTGGTTTTCGGGGCTGCCGAAGCCCGCAGTTTTGCGGGCTTTCGCGTTCCCATACGCCTGGCCGACAGTAGCATTGTATAATCACTGTCGTGGCTACGATTCCTCCCACTACTCGAACGTGTGCATTGTTTATAGACGAGTCGGGTTCTAAATCTTCTGCTGGGAAATTCTTCGTTCTGGGTATGGTTAAAACTTATCTTCCGGGCAAACTGTCCTGGCAGTTGCGAAACGTGAAGGAGCGATTCGGCTTCAAGAATGAGTTCAAATTCACGAAAGTCACTCAAGACACATTGCCAGCGTTTAAGAAACTGGTTGAGGTGGCATATGATTCCTCGACGTTGCTGGCCGCGTTTGTGGCAGATTCCACGTGCCGCGACCAGTTTGGTAACCGGCCAGTGTGGAAGGCGCAAGCCGACATGACGACACAACTCGTATCCCACAATTTGGTTCCTGGCGAGGTTGCTTGTGTTTTCGCGGATGTGATTACGACTCCACGCGCAATATCTCTGGCAGAAACCGTGAAGCGGCAAACCAATTTCAGGTTGAAACGCTTGGCGGTGGCTAATGGGGTTGATTTGGATTCACAGGCGTGTATGGAGTTGCAATTGGCGGATTTGTTTGCGGGTGCGGTCAGTTATGAGCGTCGCCTGGCAGCCGGAATCATCACGACTGATGGCGAGTCGCCTAAAGCCAGGCTGGTTGAGCATCTGAAGATGGTTTATGGGTGTGACTCGTTGGGTGACCGGAGCGGGCGGCTGATTAAAATTCACACTGCACAAAACTAGAATCTTAGGGTATAATGATTCACGCGGATGGTCTTGGCCTCTGGTCTGTAGCTGTCTGCCGGTCTTGGCCTCTGGTCTGTAGCCGTGGGTGAAGGGTTTTCCCTTCATGTAAACTTAGCGGGCGGCATCGTCATTTGTTGGAGGTGCTGCCCGTCACTTATGCCGTGCGGGGCAGGGCTTTGTTGCCCAGGTCACCGTCGTTGCGCCGGTCGAAGAATAGTGGGGTTGGTTTCGAGACTGCTGGGGGTGAGGGCAACAAGTATCACAACTATTGCGACTGTATTCCCGTACCGGTGGTGGGGCGCTGGGTGGTGGATCCTCCACTCAACGCGGCTACCGTTGGGAGGGACAGTCCCCCGGTTATGACTTCGAGGAGCTATACGCCACGGAATACAAGCCGTATTGGCGTGAAAACGACACTATTCACGATGTTCTGGCGCGTTGCCGCCAGGCCAAAGCCGCCGCGCGTAACGCGGAGAAACGCCAGACTCGTAAGGCTTATGTTGATGGGACGTTGCAACGCGAGAAATGGAATTCCTATCGGGATTACGCGAAGGACTTGGCCAAGCAGCGTGGCATCAAGATAGACGGCAAACAATACCGGTTACCGCCGAAAACCTGGGTGGAACCACCCTCAGACTGGCCGCAAGACCTCCCGCTGCTGCGCGTTAAGGAATGGAACCATATCCTTTACGGTGACGAAAAGGCGGGCGGGCATAGTTCTGGTTATGGGTGGATACATGACAGGACAGAGTTTGACCCACAAAGCGCTCCCGAAGCTATAGCTGAGAAACTGAAAATCCTGTTGCGACGCATAGACTATTCAGAGCAAGAGAAAACGAAACAGTACACGATAGGAGACGAGGAGGGAAACATCTACAACGTGTACCTTTCAAAGTCACACGGTACAATAAGAGTGGCATCTTTCCACAGGTTTGAGAAGGGATGGCGAAGTCATGAATGAGGATGAACGTAGAGTTGCAGCCCTGCTTGAGCACTTATATGCCGAGGGTTACGCTACCGCACAGGAGCGCAACGATATGCTATGCGCCCTTGAAGAAGATGGGATTTTCGTCCCTCTCGTTGGGGTGACGGCTATAGTCACCAATGACAACAAACCCCTCACGCAAGAACTTCTTGATGAGGTCATAGCATTGAAGGACATCTATGACGAGGAATACTACGAAGAACTCATGGAATCACAGGGGCTGACCGCCTAGATTCCACTAACAACAACTAATCGAACCGTCTTGGCCACTGGCCAGGGCGGTTTTCGTATAGAAAGGAAAACCCATGTCGGATTACGTAGAACTGAAAATCCTGCGGGCAACCCCAAAAATGCCCGCACGTTGGAATGACCCAGATAGTTATGACGTGCAACTTCAACTGTCACGCCCCCTGGGGTTGTCCGCAAGTTGTTGGCAGGTTGGTTGTTTAGGCTGCCTGTTTCCAGGCGGTTTGTCGAGATGTGGGGTTACCCTTGTTTTGTTGGCACTTAGTTTGTCGGGTTTTGCTCGGCTGGAGAGAATGTGAACTATGTCTGC
>NZ_GG668518.1:473549-475673 GCF_000160615.1 Mobiluncus mulieris ATCC 35243
TGCCAACAACTTGCGGCCAACCCCACGATTGTGGTTTTAGTGTGCCAGGTTGTTACTGTCGCCCCCCCGCTCAGGGCGGTTAATGCGATGATTAGGGTGGCGGTGAAGGTTTTGGTGTGTTTCATGCCTTCTTTTGTGTGCGGGGTGTCCCCCGCGATGGCGGGGTCGCGGGGGGTGTTTTTTGGTTGTTTGTGTTAGGACCACCAGTTTTTTTCGCCTAGTTTTTTGCATTGTATGGAGTTGTCGTATCCTACGCGCCGGTCGGTGTCTACTTCGACTTCGGTGATGCCGGAGGCGTCGATTTGTTGTTCTGGGCCGCCGTCTACGGGTTGTCCTTCTATTTTGACGACTAGGGTGGCTCGTAGGTAGACGTTTCTTGTGGGGTGGGTGCCGGTGGACATGTCTGTGTAGGGTTCTATGTGGCGCCCGTAGGTGACTTTGGTGACTTTGTAGATGCCTTTGGCGGTTACGGCGAGGTGTCCGGGGGAGATGCTGGCGGCGATGGGGGGTTCTGCTGCGCCGTGTGCGGTGGCGCCGCAGTTGAAGTGGAGGGGTAGGTATGCTTCGGCGCGGTCCCAGGTGACGATGCTCATTCCGGAGGTGCCGGTGCCGGTTTTAGCGGCGGTGTCTAGGGCGGGGTCGTGTATTGGCGTGTCGATGTATGGCCCGCCGTATCTAGAGTCCATTCCCCATTTGTCTTGTATGCTGAGGTCGAATATTTTTTGGTGTGTGTCTGTGGTTTCCCAGTCGGGGTTGTCTGCGGCTTGTGGGGATTTGGCTTGGTATTTTCTTATTTCTTCTAGCGGGTTGGGTTCGCCGTTCATTTGGCGTTGCTGCCAGGGGGCGAAGGTGTATTTTTGTTTGCCGGGTTTTGTTTGTTTGCCGGGCTGGGTTTTGCCGGGCTGCTTGGGTTTCATAGCGGAAAACAAATCCAGTAGTTTTTGGGGGATTGCGGTTTCGCCGCCTAGCGCGGTGATGTGGGTGGCTTTCAGGTCTTTGGCGGCGAGTAGTGCTTCGGTGGGGTGTTTTGCCGGGTTGACTAGTAGTACGGGGCCGTCTTTAATGATTCCGGCGGAGATAGCGTCTGCTAGCTGGGTAGAGTTTGCTAAATAGATGCGGTCGTTACCAGAGGGGTAGGTTTGTTTCGCGACGAGTGCTGAGACTTGTTCGGGGGTTTGGGAGTATCCGATTTGGCTTATGCGGTGGTTCCGGGTGGGGTAGGCGGGGGCGTTGCCGATAGACGTAACCGTACAGTTTTTGTTCGATTCTATATATGCCTCTTGGTTGGCGGTGTAGCCTTTACCGGATGCTAGCATTAGCGGGCCGTATTGGGTCATGGCTGTGGCGGTGGCGGCAATAGTGTCTACCATGCCGTCGCCGTTTACGACGAAGATGGTTTGTGGGGTGGGGTAGGCTTTTTTGATTACTGTCAGGTTTGTTTCGTAGCGGTCTTTCCCGGCGAGGCGTTCGCGGGTTTTCACGCCGAGGGTGTCCACGTATTGTTGGGGCATTGCCTGGTTGCCGCCGATAACCGTGACTTCGGTGACGCCCAACGGTTTGATTTGCTGGTTGATGGTGTCGATGGGTGCCTGGTTCGGGTCGACGAGCAGGATGGGGTCTTTGGTGGCTAGTGGGGCGGCGGATAGGGCGTCGGCTCCTAGGTCGGCGCGAGCAATATAGGCGTGGCCTACGGGCTGGTTGCCGTATTTTTGTTTTATTAGCTGGTAGTTGGTGGCGATGCGGTTTTTTCCGGCTATGCGTTGGGTTATGCCGCCTGGGTATTGGTTGGAGGTGGTGTCGGTGGCCCAGCTTAGGGCGGGTGTGAAGGCGAGTAGTGCCGTGGTTGCGGCTGCTGCGATGGTTGCGGTTTTCATTTTCGGCTCCCTTGTTATTCGACAGGCTTGACTGTGCCTGCGCGTTTTTTGTTACGCCTTCACTGTGTGGGGCACAGCAATTTTTGATGTTCTGCCTTCCCTATTTTGCCTTGTTTCATTCCCCGCACACAAGCAGTTTGTATGAGAAAACAGCTGTGTCGTGTCCTATCTGCCGGTTTAGTGTCCCTTTTTGTCGCCGTTTTTGGGGGTTTGTCCAGTCAAGCTCCCATAGCAGCGGCCGACGAGGAGT
>NZ_GG668518.1:476265-492775 GCF_000160615.1 Mobiluncus mulieris ATCC 35243
TCTGAACTTCATGCAATCGCTTCAATCCAACAAGCCCTGGCACTAATCCAAGAAAACCACCTCCACCTGCCTTTGCTTATACCGGACGTGGAAGTATT
This sequence comes from Mobiluncus mulieris ATCC 35243, assembly GCF_000160615.1. Classification (GTDB taxonomy): domain Bacteria; phylum Actinomycetota; class Actinomycetes; order Actinomycetales; family Actinomycetaceae; genus Mobiluncus; species Mobiluncus mulieris. The sequence goes on from NZ_GG668518.1 coordinate 476,364, forward strand.
GAAAGGGCTACGTGAGGATTCCCCGGAATTCTACGAAAAATACTTGAAAGCGATTGATTACGAAATTGAAACCACTCGCACCGAGCGCCTGAAACGCTTCAATATCCCCGCGTTTTACGCCACTTGCGGCCAGTTCCTAGGGTTTTTTGCAGTGATATCGGTGTTGGGGTGTCGGTCTATGCCGTGTCGCTGGGTGCGCAGTGGCTCGCAGGAATCCTGGGTGTGATAGGCATCGTTGCGGTCGCGGCAGTGTTCGGAGCGAACCAGAAACCCAAAGAAAGATGACCGGCGAATCCCGGTAAAATATTCCAGAAAATATACCAGCCACGCCGCCACCAGCCCGTTCCAGGGCTGTTTCCGTGTCAGATTCTGGCGAGCGTCACGGTGGCGAATGATTCGATGGCGAGGCTGGTTCCACGCATCTATAGTCTCGGGCAGCCAGCCGAAAGTAGGACGCGACCCGTGCCCTATAATCGCATCCGGCTCAGACAGCTTGTAGCGAGACAAAGTAGCCGGCTTCACCCCGATACGCGCCGCGAGCCCCCGTGAAGAAAGAACACAAGCACCAGGGCTCCTCGTCGAAGGTCGAGCAGTAAGCAACTGGCCGAAAGTATTACAAGAACTAGCCCTAAACTACCCCGAACGATTCAAAACAAACTAGCAAAACCAAACCCCACTTACACAAGAAACTTGACAAGCTCGTAAACGCTCTGTTGGAAGCGGAAGTGTATGTGGACTACGTGGCAGGGATTTCTGCGGGGGCAACCTGCCTGGTGAACTATCTGGCTCGGTTGCCGCAACGCTCCCGGCGCTGTTTTATTGACGTTTCTACCTATTCTGCTTTTGGCGGCTGGAAGACCGCCATCAAAGGTAAAGGGATTTTTGATACCCATCACATGTACTACGACATGACCGAGCCAGGGGGAATGCTGGAACTGGATTATGAACGGTTTGCGGCCAATCCAGCGCTGTGGCGTGTGGGGGTGTGCAACGCCGAGCGTGGCGAAAATGTCTATTTCGGTGCAGACCAGGTGCACACGGAGCAAAAGCTGACCCATGTGTGCAGGGCTTCGGGATCCATGCCGATTGCCACCCCGGTTACCTACATCGCCGGGGAGGCCTGCATGGACGGTGCCATAGACCCCAGCGGCGGGGTTCCTAGCCTGAATCTGGCGGTGAACGCTCAAAACACCGCGCGGACCAGGATTCTTTCGCGCTGGATTTCCAGCGAAGGGTCGCGTGAACTGCCAGAATTTCAACACACGGTTATGATTGGGGGGTGAAAGATAGCTGGCGGGTGTTCACCCGTGATGTGAAACGGATTATTGCGGTTCCGCGGTCCCTGATTATCGTCTTTGGCATCTTAGTCACCCCAGCCCTCTACACTTGGCTGAATATTGCGGCCTTTTGGAACCCCTATACGGCAACGGAAAACCTGCCCATAGCGGTAGTGAATAATGATGTGGGAGCGGCATCTGCACTGACTGGTCAGCTCAATGTTGGCGACCTCGTAGTCGAACAACTGTCAGAGAATAAACAGCTCGGCTGGCAGTTTACGGATCAGGACACGGCCAATCACAAAATCAAAGCCGGGGAAGTTTATGCGACTTTCGTTATCCCCAAGACCTTTAGTAAAGATTTGGTCGATATTTTCAGCGGTCAACGCCACCAGCCAACCATCGAATACTATGTGAATGAAAAGAAAGGCGCTATTGCACCAAAAATTACCGATGTCGGAGCAAATGAACTTGATATTCAAATCACGTCTACTTTCCGAGGCCAGGTCGGCGAAGCCATTGCGCAAGCTTTGCGCGATGGTGGGTTAGAGATTGACGCAAATGTTGTCGGTGCTCAGGGTAGTGCTTTAGATGCCTTAAGCGGTATCAATCGGAACCTGGCTGATGCGCAAGTCGCCTTGGATTCAGCCAGTACGTCTCTGACGGGTTCCTTAGAGACTATGAAAAAAGTCCGGGCTGCGCTGGCTGCAGCTGACCCCGCATTGGCTGATGTTTCTGCGGCTTTGAGCAACTCCCAAGACATTTTAGGAACGGTTGTCTCCGATGTTTCCGAATTCACGGCTACGGCGGGGCAAGCCAGTATTGACGCCCAAAAATCGCTCAATGAGTCCTTGGCGGCGGCGAGCTCGGCGGTATCGAATGCAACCAGTAAACTCACCGAAATGGACTCGCAGCTACAATCCGGTATTCAGCGGGCGAATGCTTCGACAGCGAAAATGCGTGCTCAGATTGCGGTTTTGCAAGGTTACCCGCAGACACAAAAGCTCGCTGCGAAGTTGAATTCCCAGCTGAGCGACATGCAGAATCTGCTCGCTAAGGTCGGGAAAACCGGATCAGATGCGGCAAATGCCAGCGAGGATCTGAAGGCGCTAATGAAAGCCTTTGATCAGGCTCAGACCGATGCGCAAAGAGTTGCCACTGGTCTGCGTGAACAGTCCAATCAGGCAGCATCCACATTAAATGCCCGGGTGACGCAGCTGTCGGCACAGCTGGGAGCCATCAAATCTGCGGTGGGTGTTGCGCGAATTTCCCTTACGGAAATTTCTGCGTTGACCCACGGAGTTGATGACCAGATTGTGAACATGCAAAACGTGCTTGGCCAGGTGCAGGGCAACCTGAATGGGCTGGCCAGTACGACTCGCGGGGCGCAAACCGATGTGGCGACTCTGGCCACCGCGCTACGAACCGGAACCTTGGAAAAAGTCATTGGTTTGGACCCGACCAATATCGGACGCTACCTGACTTCACCGGTGGAATTCGACCAACAAACACTCTTCCCCATCAACTCTTATGGTTCGGGAATGGCGGCCATGTTCATCAATCTTTCCCTGTGGATTGGTGCGTTTATCCTGGTCATTATTTTCCGGGTGGAAGTCGATAAAGAGGGCTTTGGCTGGTTGAGTTTGCGCTCGGCTTATCTGGGACGATTTATGCTCTCTGGTGTGCTGTCTATAGGGCAGGGGTTGATTGTCAGCGTGGGCAGTTTACTAATGGGAGTTCAAGCGGTCAATGCTCCCGCTTTTATTGCTACATCCATGCTGATTGGGCCGTGTTATTTGGCAATTATCTATGCCTTAGCGGCAGCGCTCAGTCACGTTGGTCGAGCCCTGGCAATCTTACTGGTGGTGTTGCAGATTCCCGGCGCCTCGGGCATCTATCCGATTGAGCTCATGCCCGGATTCTTCCGCCAGCTTTCCCCAATACTCCCGTTTTCCTATGGCATCAACGCGATGCGAGAAACTATCGGCGGGTTCTATGAGGGGCGTTTCTGGCATGTTATGGCGGTTTTATTGATTATGAGCGTCACGGTGTTCCTGTTGGGGTTTGTGGGGAGGCGTCGCTTGGGTTACTTCACCCAGCTGTTCTATGACGATTTGGCTCGCACTGAACTGGTCGTGAATGAAAACGTGCAGCTGCAAAGCCCTAGTTACCGGTTGAGTAACATCATTGCGCTGCTGGGCAACCGGAAAGAATTTTCCACCCGTATCAGTCGACGTCAAGAAAAGTTCAATGCCCGTTATCACGCTTTGATTAATGGACTGAGCAGCGTGGGGATTTTGGGACTGGTTGTGCTGGGGATGATTTCCCGGCTCACCTCCGCCAGTAAGCCAGTGCTTCTGGGCATAGTAGCGATTTGGGGACTGGTCATTATTGGGGCGCTGGTTAACGTGGTCGCGCTAAAGAGCTCAATAGAACGAGCCGAAAGGCTGTCGCATCTGACGGAAGATGAGCTTTTCGAGAACCTCGCTCGCCAGCGAGATGCAAATACAACCAAAACCACGACTCGGTCGGAGAGCCTGAACAGCGGACATAACTCGAGCTGCGGTGAATGCCGCCTGATTACCGCGTCGGAGCAGGAAGACGACGCGGTGGAATCCGTTCTGGGAACCGCCGTCGAAACATTGGATGAAATCGGAGGCGAAAGCGCGGGGAACAACCCCGAGGAAACTCAAAACGAAACCGTGGACCAATCTGCTGATGAAATCCCGGACGAATCCCAGGATTTAGCCCGGAACGACGCAGCGGATCAAAGTACCAAGAAGCCGACGGGCGAAACCGATGCCTCAGTAACCGGGGAGGCGGCACGATGAACAAAGTACTTTCTATCATTCGTGACGACTTCCGCCAGATTCGCAGCAGCGTCATGGTTCGGATTTTCATGGTTCTGTTGATTACCGTGCCCTTGTTCTTCACCTGGTTCAACGTACTGGCGACCTGGGATCCCTTCTCGAATTCGGGACGGTTGCAGATTGCCGTGGCCAGCACCGATGAGGGTTACACCAGCAAGCTCCTGAACGTCAAAGTTAATGTGGGGGATACGGTACTCAAGGAACTGGCCGTGAATGACCAGTTCGACTGGGTTCTGACCAGCAAAGATCAAGCTTTGGAAGGTGCACGCTCAGGGGAGTATTACGCGGCAATTGTGTTGCCGGAGGATTTTTCGCAGTCCATGTTCACGTTCTATGCCGGCGGGGCCGCCCCGGCGGATATCACGCTGTACACCAACGAAAAGAAGAACCCACTGTCCGCCAATCTCACCACGCAAGGCGCTCAGGGTGTCACCGCGCAAATTAACACGACTTTTTCGCGAACCTTGGCCGAAGTCGCTGTGGGTATTGCCGAGGATGTGTCCTCTTACTTGGACACCGCCGACACTCAGGTGGCCTTGGATTGGCTGAGCAACCGCCTCGAATCCCTCTGTGCACAACTGAATTCCGGGGCGAATACAGTCAGTTCTCTGTCTACCGTGATAGGTTCGGCGGTGCCTCTGGCCACAGGGGCTAAGCAGCTGGCTGCGGGGGTGCAGGACTCTTTCGATGAGGCTGTTGGCGACACATTTGGTTCCAGGGTCAATAGTACCGGGGGGACGGATAATCCCTTCGCGGTTGTTTCCTCTGGGCTCGATGATGCTGTGAGCCTGGCCGCAGGCAATATTTCCAACCTGCAAAATCAGTTGGACAACTTGCTGGATTCGGCCAATAGCACCACCCAAAGCACCGCTGCTGCAATCGAAGAGCTGCAGACCTTGTTGAATAAACAAATCAGTGGATTCCAAAAGACTCGGGACGCAATCGAGCAGTCACTGGGCTCGGACGGGGCGGATTTGCTGGGGAAGGATTCGACTGTAGACCGGTTCCTGGCCGAGATGGACGCGGCGATTGCTCGCCAACAAAGCCTGTCGAAGCAACTGGGCACTATCGCTGCTGACCTGCACCGGGGGGTGCCTCTCGATTCTGACCTGAGAGAGTCGGCCCACCTTGCCATGTCGGACGCGCAACAGGCTATTGACACGGCCCGTTCCAACTACGAGAACAACTTGCAGCCAAAGATTGAAAGCCTGCGCGAAAACCTGGATTCTGCCGGCAAGAATGAGGAAGTTTTCCGTTCATACCTGGAGGCGATACAAACCGACCTGTCGGAAAGTTCAGGCGGGATGATTGCGAGTATGCGCCGCTCCCAAAAGACCCTGGCCGATACCGCGCAAAAGATGCGTGACGGGGCTAGCCGCCTAGACCGGGCTCGTGAACAGATAACGTCCACTCGGGGGAAAGTGGACTTGGACCAAATCGCAACGACGTTGGGGGCTGACCCCAAAAGCTTTGCCCGCCTGATTTCTTCCCCCATAGCAGTACAACGCAATGCTGTGTTCCCAGTCGCCACTTTCGGGGTGGGCATGGCTCCGCTTTTCACCGTCATAGCCCTGTGGGTTGGGGCGCTCCTGGCGGGGGTATTCCTGCGCACTGACGTTTCTCCGAATGTGGGTCAACGCTACCTGGACAGCGTTGCAGCCCGGAAACATCCGGATACAGCCGCTAGCGCGGATACGAATGCTGCGGAATCGTCACGATCAGCAGAACCAAGTACGAAATCGGGCGAAATAAGACCGACTCCAGCTGCGAAATCGGCCGTGAAAGCCGCAGTAAAAAATCCTGTCTTCACCGGGGCTCAGGAGTACCTGGGACGCTACTTCATGTTCTGGGCAATAGGGATGGCTCAATCCACCTTGCTGATGATTGGGCTGATTGTGTTCGTGGAGATTGAACCGGCGCACCCCTTCCTGCTGATTTTGACGGGATGGATCATTTCCACCGTCTTTACCAATATTGTTTATACGCTGGTCGTGGCGCTTTCCAATGCAGGCAAAGCCTTAGCCGTGGTGTTGCTGGTGTTACAGATTTCTGCCGCTGGCGGCGCCTATCCGCTGGAACTGCTACCGCAGTGGTTCCAAAACATCAGTCCCTGGCTGCCGGCCACGTATGCGATTAACCTGATGCGTTCAGCTATCGCCGGGATTTATGCGGGGGACTTTGCTTATAACTTGGTGATAATCCTGTTGTTCCTGATTCCGAACCTGGTGCTCGGGCTGGTCTTGCGGCATACGATTGCCGGGCGTATTCACGATATGAACAAAGCCATTGAAAAAACGAAAGTAATGTAGTCGGGGCTACTCAAACTGCGGTGACCCAGGTGTCATGGCGCGTCGCCTCGGAGGCCATCGGGGAATAATAAAACGCATCGAATGCAATTGTTTTTACGCATTGGATGTGGTTTTTTACGGTAATGCAGTTCCTTGCTGGCCAGTGAGCCAGTCAATGACGTGGAGCATGCGGATTGAGGGGTCAGACCCATGCCGAACATAATGACACCCAAAAGGATTGCGACGTGCGGAGTAAGCATCCCAGCTGTAGCGGGGGAAACGAATCCCCACAGGGCTGCCGCAATAATCAGAACTGGGAAAATCGTCACAGCCTTTAGGGCGCTGCGGTCTTCGGGGGTAAGCGCTTTTGGCGCCACGGATTGGTTATCAGTTCGAGTATTAGTTTGAGTAGTCATGCTCCGACTATAGTCGTTTTGTCCATATAGCGGATAGCTGTATCAATATATGAGATAAAGAGAGTGTTACCAGGGTAAAGACGAGGCTAGAAATTGATTAAAATGTCATTCCTCAGCCGGTCGGGGTGTTGTCAGAAGGCTTGTCGGGTGCTGGTTCGGCGGCGGCATCGCAAAAAACTCGATGTCGCCTCGGGTAATTTCATCTTTAATGACTCAAGCGTCTGTCGCCTCGTACTTGTAGGTTGTGCGTACATTGTAATGGAAGTCGTCTCCAAGGTCTAATGCCTCAAAATGCTTCTTTGCACAGCCAATCTTGAGTTTTTCGGCATCGCGGAGCACAGGCTCGCCATTCTTTCCGCCTTTCGTCTCCGTTACGAAGTAAACATGGTGTTCACCATCAACATCCTCGACATATGCCCAGTCAGGGTTGTAGCTGCCCAGCGGCGTGTCAATCTTGAAAGTTGGAGGCAGTTTGGCGAAAACTAGCACTTCCTCCTGCTTGTCAAGTGCCTCGGCGAAGGAAAGCTCTACGCCGGCTGAGTCATACACCACATAGCTGTAGAGGCTTTTTTCGGCATTTTCTGGTTTCCAAGCGTTTTGTCCAATGTATGCGGTGTAGTCATCAAGTTCTAGGTCGCGCATTGTGTACCATTCCTCCTCAGGCAGCTTGACGTATTTGATGCCCTTAGCGATAAGGTCGTTCTTTACGCGATTAATCTTGTCGCCTACCTGCGCGAGGAAAGTTGCAGGATCGACCTCGAACTCATCAAGGCGGTTGCATCTCTCCAAAATCGTCTTGATAGTGCCACGTGTAAGTCCTACAGCATCCTGCAGCTCGGCAATAGGGTCAGGTAAATCATATTTCATCTGTCCCGTAACATTCACCAGGGAAGTCGCTGTACCCTCGGCGGTTAGGCCGGAATCATCGATGCTCAGTGAAGCACGTTCACTCGTCACTTGGGGCGGGCGAACGGGGAGCATGCCTTTTACGGCAGCGGTAGCCTCCTTGATGAGCTTCTCCGAATCTACGTTCACCTGAAATCGCGTGCGCCGGCGGATACGATCCCACAGAGCCTGAAAAGCCGGATGAAGCGTTACGTCCTTATGCAGCTCGACCGAGACTTCATTGGCCTTGTCATGAATCTGTATCTTCTGAGACTTTTGGATGATGATTGCCTCGATTTGTTCTCTAGCTGGCTCGAACTCGGGGGGAAGCTCCAGCACGTCGTTTTCGGCTGCGGCCTGCAGTTCCGGAGTCACTGCACCGTTGCTATCGACCATCCCTGTCGCGACGAGGTAATCGTAAACCTGTTTCGATTTCTTGTAGCCAAAGCGTTCCTCGACACCATTGGCGTCCGTGAGTGAAACTTTAGTGAAACTCTGCGCAATTATGATGCCGAACTTGAAGTCAGCAACCTCGAATTCCTTCTGCAGACCGCTGGCGAATTCGTCATAGCTTTCGTTGGCTATGACGGTAAGCACGTTCGACTCAGGGTCATATAGGCGCTCGCCGTCCTGGTTTACGCAAAGGCGCAGACCGCGACCGATTTTCTGGCGCTTAGTCAGGTTGTCTTTGGTTTCAACCAGCGTGCAGATTTGAAACACGTTAGGGTTATCCCAGCCTTCTTTGAGTGCGGAATGGCTAAAGATAAATGAGACGTTCTTATCTTCGTCCTTGTTGTCAGGAAAGGATATGAGTGTCTCTTTTTTCTGCATGATAAGTGCGAATGCGCCCGCATCGTCCGCAGTACTGGCGGCACCTTTGGAGTCTTTAAATTTGCCTTTCTTATCCTTGGCGAAATAGCCCTGGTGCACGGAATGGGAATCCGTCACCAAGGGAGCTCCGACGGCCTCGTAGCACTCCTTCCAGGTACCCTTATCGATTCCTGCCGCCTTGGACACACGCTGGGGTACTTTTGAGTTCAGGGCGTGGGCATACTCTTCCTCGAACATCTGGGCGTAGAGACCGCTATGGACTTCTGGTTCGTATACGCGATAGCGGTCGACGCGGTCGATGAAGAAGAGGGAAAGTACTTTCACACCGCGTGGCCACATCTCAAATTGTCGAGCCAAGTGATTCTCGATGGTGCGGCGAATCTGAGCACGCTTGACTATCTCGTCGTTGACGTCACCCAATGCCTCACCTAGCTCGAGCACCTCGCCGTTTTGGAACTCTATGAACTCGTTGCCCTCGGCGGCTCCGATGTTGTTGATGACCCAGCCGTTTTCGTAGTCGGTGTTCTCGCCACTCTTCTGGTAGAGGTCTGCGCCGGTTCTGACCGTGACGGCCTTGCGCTTCTGCGTGCCGTTCGCCTGGCGCACGTCGATGGACACCTTGGCGGAGAACGGATTCGACTTGACGGACTCGAGCCTCACGTACGCGCCATTAAGGTTCGCCGTAGCCTTCACCGAGTCAACGCAGATACCTTTCACCAGGTGTCGCTCGAAGGATTCCACCGGGGTCAAGCGATAAATCATGTTGTAAGTCTGTTTGTGTGTGGCCGAATAGCGTAACACGAACAGCGGGTTCAGGCTCTTGATGGCGGCCTTGGCCTGCTTGGTGTTGTCGACGCTCTGCGGTTCATCGATGATAACCACGGGTGTGCACGCACTCACGAGCTCGCAGGGACTAAACCCGCCGCCGAGCTTCTCGCTGTGGCGGTGAAAGAGGTTGCCTTCCTTCGCGGTGCCGTCCTCCTCGAGACCCTTATTAAAAGCATCAATGTTTATAATCATGACCTGGATGGAGCTCGATGTAGCAAAGTTGTCAACTGATCCCATGTTTTTAGAATCGTAGACGAAGTAGTCGAGCGGTGTGCGGTCGTAGAGCACCTCGAAGTGCTTACGGGTGGTCTGGAAGCTCTTGAGGACACCTTCGCGGATGGCGACGCTAGGTACCACGATGACAAACTTGGTGATGCCGTAACGGCGATTAAGCTCGTAGATGGTACGGATATAGACGTAGGTCTTGCCAGTGCCCGTCTCCATCTCGATGGTAAAGTCACGCAGACGACCATCGGTGAACACGTTTGTAGGAGGCAAACAGCTCTCCTCTTGCACGGAATGCAAGTTTTCCTGTAGCTTTCCCGGAGCAATCCGAATTTCGTTGCCGTAACCCTTCACAAGCTCGTCAAATTTAGTCATGCCGTTACTACCCAAATCAACGGTGAAGGAACTCTTGGAAAATTGCTGCCCGCGGAACAGGTTGCAAGTGGCTTCTATAGCTTCCTGCTGATGCTGCTGGTTGGATGCAAACTTGAATTCAAGTGCGGTCATGTTACACCGTCCTCAGTTCGATGTCCGTACCGATGCGTTCGCTGGCGTGCTTAAAGATTTGCACGGCGTTGAGTTTGAGCGTGTCATTGAGGATGGAATCGAGGATGAGCACGCGCTTTGGCTCCATATCAGCAATTGCCTCGAGTGCTTCGATGGTGAGGCCTGGGGACATGCAGCAGACGAGCTCATCGCAGGCGACCGACCAGACGGGATAGTCTGCGGCGTCGGACTTTTCGACGGGCAGTGTGAGTTCCAGCCCCCACTTGAGCATCATTTCGAAGACAATGTCGAGTTCGGTGCGATTGGGTTTCACCACTTCGTGCATGAGCTTACCAGGCTGTGGCTTCTCGATACCGGAGTCGTCGAGAGTAAAGACACGGAAACCGATATCGGGAAGCTGTTTCGGCTCTTCGCCTAGCATGAGTTGGCGGTTGGATTCATCGAGGTCAGATTTAATTTTGTCGCCGGCACGACGGATACGTTCCTCGCCGATGTCGCAGAGGGTTCTCCTGTCTTCCGCCGCCTTCTCAGGGAGCTGAACAAGCGTGAAGCGCGCGTTGCCATTTGTTGCGTATAAATTAATATCCATAACTGCTTGCGCGGTTGTTCCTGAGCCAGAAAAGAAATCCATAACGAGTGGATTATCATCAAAGTCACCATCTGTCCAGAGCAAGCTAATCAAGTACTTAATCAGCGACACGGGCTTTGGATAAGAAAATGCATTTCCAATCAGATTTTGGACTTCTTTGCTAGCATTTTCAGATGTATCTATTCTATCGCCAAAGCGATTGAATGTTGCTTTAGGATTACTGGTGTTCGTAAATATAATCTGCCTCGGTGATTCATTGGCGGTTTTCCCTGTGCCATAAATTGCCCTTATTGCAAATTTATCAGTTTTAACCCAAAAGGTTGTACCTTTGTCCAGTTCTCTCTGAACAGTCTCATTGGACCAGCGAGAACGGAAGCGAAGTCGGAATTCGTTCTCGTTGCGTGAGTCAATTATTTTTACCGAATCAAGAAGGGTGTATTCTTCAGAAGATGTCTCATTGTAGATTCCGTCAGGCATATTAAATTTAACGGTTCCTGCAGGAAAAAGGAGTGTATTGAGGTTATTGGAAGCGTTGTATAGAGGTGCATCCTGGAGTTCGTTTTTTACCTTCTCGACAAGGAGTTCTTTAACCCCCTTATCGACCAGCTTTTTAGCAAAACAAACTATATAGTCTGCATTACTATAACTATTAAGTTTCTGTCTTCCGAAATGTTGTGTTTTTTCCCAGATGAACAAGTCAATAAAATTACTTTCGCCATAAATATCACTGCACATTGTTATCAATCTGCTGAGTTCAACGTTGCTTATGCTAATGAAAATAACCCCATCGTCGCTCAGTAGCTCCCTGGCAAGCTTAAGTCTTGGATACATCATGGAGCACCAGTCGCTGTGGTAGCGACCGCTGGTCTCGGCATTGGACTGACCAGCAAGCCCCGCCTGTTCCTTGTAGTTTTCGATGGTGTTGCCGAAGCTGTCGTGGTACACAAAGTCGTGACCCGTGTTGTAGGGCGGGTCGATGTAAATCATCTTGACCTTGCCGTGGTAGCCGCGCTGCAAGAGCTTCAACACCTCGAGGTTGTCGCCTTCGATATAGATATTGTCCGAGTCAAAGGAGCCGTCCTTACCATCGCGGCTACGGCTCTTCTCTGGGCACGGGCGAAGCGTGGCGGTGCTCACGGTCTGCGACTGACGGATAGCGTCGGTCTTGCCAGGCCACGTGAACGCGTAGCGCTCCGAGCCCTCGTCCACCTCGTCGCCAAGCAGTAAGCGCAGCTTGTCGAAATCAATGCCGCTTTCAGAAAATGCCTCGGGCAGCAAATCCTGGAGCTTTTCCAAGCGGTCGTCTATTAAATCTTTCGATTCAAGGTCCATCTTTTCGATATCAGCCATTGCATATCTCCTTTATCTCGGCGACTATACTCTGTAAGCGTTGCTCTTCTTCACCCATTTTTATCCGTAGCTTTGCGGACTCGTTGAGCGTTACGCCCTTCGACCGCCGCTGCTCTTTCAATCGCTTGACGGAGGCTCCTAGTTCATCGTAGCGCGACATGAGGGCGATCAGCTTTTTTCGGTCTTGCGCTGGGCATTTGGGATAGAACCCCAGGCCGTCAATCGCGCGGGACAGCGCTATGGCGTGCGACAGGTCGAGCAGGTATTCCCAGAGGTCGCCCTGTGAAAGTCGCCCGAATGCCATTGCGCCTAGGAAGTCCGCATATTCTGAACGGTCTGGGTCGAACGTGCCGGTGGTCTCGATGCGGTCGATAACCGTGACACCCCGTTCTGCCAGACTCTTTCGTGTGAGAGCTACCGATATGCCGATATATCTATCTGCCTCGAGTAGGAGGACGGTCGGGTTTTGGAAACACTTGTGTATGAGCACGGCTACTTCTGTAAGGGCCATGTTTTTGGATGCCATTTCGCAGCGCAGCAGGATGATGCTCTGTACGTCATGCTCGTTGTCAACGAAAGATGGGATTCGCGTCGTCGACTTTTGTACCGTAGCGAAGTGTTCCAGGCGATTCACCTTGTTAAGGATTCTCTGTTCGGTTTTCGTGAGTGACGCCTGTCTGACAAGCACAGATTTAGGAATCCTTCGGTTTCCCGTAAGTGCCGGCTCGGGTAATTCGAATATAACATTCCAGTCCAACCTGCTCATCTAATCACCGCAAAGCATACGAGGGAATAGTCATCGAATCCCCTGGCAACATTGCTTCCTACCTCACCAAGGCTGAACAAGTTCTCAATCCCTTTATCCTGCTGGATTCCCGTGATTGCAGACACAACATCGTTGAGCATCTCAGTGTAGGTACCCATCTTTGTGCCGTCGTGTGTCTCGCGGTTGAATTCGTGGCACAAATCGGCGATGGGTTTGGCATGTCCTGAGCAAACGGCACGCATGATATCGAGCGCCGGTTTCGGCTGTGTGTGCCGCGTCATAATTTCACCATCGTTCGACACATACACCAAGTAATGGGGGAATAGGGGGTTAGTGTCCTGGGGATTGACTGACTCGTCAGTTTGCTTCAGACAGAAGACTACACCGGGTTTTACCTCACCACGTAGTTCATCTGGGATAGACGTCACAGCGTGCAGTCCCAAGGGGGAGTTCTCGAGTAGCCCGGGATGCTCTTTTACATAGCGTTGAAGTTCAACGCGGAAGTCGTCATAAGCGAAGTCTGTGATGGAGATGCCGCCTGAGATGTCCTCTAAATCGAGTACTTCGCTCTGCAGTTGCTCGAGCTGCTTGCGACGGTAGGCAAGATCGTTCATTTCATCCCTGTCCTTATATTCCAGCACGTTTTCTTCGCCGGTGGCACTCGTGTCCAGGAGAATCATACGGCCCTTGACCCGATTCTCTAGCTGGATGTAATCATCGAGAGCAATATTGGGCCAGAAGTTTACCAGCTGAATCTGACTGTTAGTAGAGCCCAGGCGGTCGATGCGACCGAAACGCTGGATGATGCGAACTGGATTCCAGTGGATGTCGTAATTTACCAAGCAGTCACAGTCCTGCAGGTTCTGCCCTTCTGAGATACAGTCGGTGGCGAAGATGACATCTATCTCGCCAAGGCTGCGCATCTGCTCGGGCAATTCTTTAGAAATGGGCGAGAACCTTGCGAGGATGTTTTCAAAGGTAGTTCTGGTGAGCTTCAGCGAGTACGTACGAGTGGAGCTGCCCGCCACCTCTGCGCACTCTATGTCGAGTTCGCGCTTTAGCCAAGACGCCAGATGCTCAAAGAGGTAGTCGGTTGTGTCAGCAAAAGCGCTAAACACCAGTACTTTGCGATTACCAGGATTGAACGGGTTATTGACTTTGTGCGCAATAAATTCGCGGAGCTTCAAGAGTTTGGCATCGCGTTCAGGCGTCACCGTCTCTGCGTACTGGAGCAGCTTGTGCAGCGTATTGATGTCGAATTCTAGATCCTGGCTGAGGCGGAGTGCGTCCACGTCATGCAAATCGACGCGCACCCTGCCGCCGGCCTCAAACTCTTCGGCATCGTCGTCTGTGTCGAACTCGAATGAGCTTTCATCGGCATCATAACCAACATTTGTACCAATTTCATCCAGGCGTTTCTTGAGTTCAACGCAACCGTCAAGAATTCGCTGCAGGGTGATTCTGAAGCTGTTGACGCTCGATTCCATGCGCTTCAGCACGTTCACGCGCATGAGGTTGGCAACGGCTTTCGTGCGGTTGACCTGGCTCTCAAAGTCCTTACCCCATGTGTTAATGTAGAGCGTTTCATAGTCTGAGCGTTTGTCATTTCGAACATAGGACAACACCTGATATTGGGCGAATGTAAGCTGGGCAATCATGTCATTCAGCGCGCCGATAGGTGGCAACTCATTTTCTGTGTCGATGGGAGTCTGGAATGATATGGGTTTCAGACGCGTCGGGAAAGTTCCGTTCTCGGCACCATAGTACTTCGTGATGTGCTTGCGACTACGCGCGATGGTTAGTACGTCGAGCAGCTTGAAATAGTCCGCGTTCACTGCGCTTACGAAGCTTTCTGTCGTGCGCTCGGAATCGTCGCGCTTAATCCATTCATTGAAACGAGTTTGCGCGACGCGGGTAACCTGGGTAATGGATGGAATACCGTCGGTATGAGCCAGGTACTCATCATCCCCCTCGGTGATGAGCTCAATCTGGTTGCGTAGGTCAAGCAGTTTATTGTTGACCGGAGTGGCAGAGAGCATCAGTACTTTGGTACGTACTCCAGCTTTGATTACGTCCTCGATGAGACGGGTGTAGCGATCCTTCTTATCTGCGTCGGTACTTTTGTTCCTAAAGTTATGCGATTCGTCGATGACGAGAAGGTCATAATTGTGCCATCGCAAGTGCTCGAGATCTATGTCGCCACTCATCCCGTAGTAACGGCTCAGGTCGGTGTGGTTCAGCACGTCATAAGAGAAACGATCCTCGGCAAGGGGGTTGCGGTCGTCGTTACCACGCGTCCACAGAGTCCAGTTCTCGCGCAGGCGCTTCGGACAGAGTACAAGCACACGATTGTTTCTCTCCTCGTAGTATTTAATCACGGCAAGTGCCTCGTAAGTCTTGCCCAGACCGACGCTGTCTGCGATGATGCAGCCTTTGTATTTCTCTAGTTTGCGAATCGCGCCTACAACTGCGTCACGCTGGAAGTCGTAGAGCTTACTCCACACCACAGAATCCTCGAACTTGATACCAGGGCGTATGCCGTTGTACTCGTCGTCTTCAACAAAGTCCCGGAACAGATGGTAGAGAGTGAGGAAATACACAAACTCGGGCGGGTTTTCTCGGTAAAGCTTCTCCACTTGGGCAGCTACCTGGTTGGTAACCTCCTCAACCATTGCTGGGTTGTTCCAGACCGATTCGAACATTGTTTTGAGTCCTTCTACCTCCTTCCTCCCCTCGAAATGGCTCACAAAAGTGACAGTATCGGGGCGTTGCTCGTAGCCCAGCCCTTCCTGCGTGAAGTTCGCGGCAGCCCCATTGAATGCGTGGTTCTCACTAGAGGGGTTTTCGATAACGTAGGTGCCTCCCGGTTGGATGGCGCCAGGTCGCTTGGCAGACTTGAAAACGCCCTTTGAGCGAATCCACTCGGCGCATTCGCGTGCTAGGGCGCGTTGGTTGAGGCTGTTGCGTAGCTTAAGCTCGAGCCCTGATCCTCCGATGCCCATCTCGCGTTTGCGACGGGCCACTTCGAATTCGCGGGGGTCTTTCTCGTCGACCATGCGCTCTATGAAGGTGGGCTCGCTGAACAGGAAACGTACCTCGTCAATTTTCGAGAGCTCTGCTTTGAGTTCTCCATATGCGTAGACGGTAAAGTATGAACTGATTATTGATAGTTTTGCGTTGGCAGAGATGGCTTTGCCAAGGGTATCTCCCAGACGTTCTGTGCCGATATTGTTCAATAACTCCATGTTTCTACACCGTCTCCTTCGCGTAATCTTCAATCATGTATATGTGCACAAAGGCAGAGAAACTCAGACAGCGAAAATTTACGGGGATTGCGGTCTCCGTCTAGGAGAAAGCTGCGCATCCCCGTTTCGTCTGGGTTGCTCTTGATGAGCTCCTTATAGAACTTGAGCCCTGGAGTGGTCTGGGTTTACTTCCTAGGCGTGTACCTTGCTTTTTATTGTTTCATACTTTCTGGTGTTTTGCCAGTATTGGTCTTCGGTTTCTTGGGGTGTTTGGTAGTTGAGGTTTTCGTGTAGCCTGGTGGTGTTCCACCATGACACCCACTCGAATATCGCGG
>NZ_GG668518.1:493640-587027 GCF_000160615.1 Mobiluncus mulieris ATCC 35243
CCTGATATTCCCGGCGGACCTTTGCAAGCTCGCTGATAAAATCTTCCTCAGATTAACGGAGAATAGCGGGGTTGGTTTCGGGGTTGCTGGGGTTGGGATGGGTTCATGAGGTGCTGGCGAGTTTTTGGGCGTGTTGGAAGCTAACCTCTAATAGTTTCCCGATGTCTCGATAGGTCAGTCCGCTGTGGTAGAAATCTTTGGCGGTGGCGTGGGCGGCGGCGGTGGCTTTTTCTTGGGCTGCTTGTGAGGCGTGTTGAAGTTTGATTACCATAGCAGCTTTGTCCGCGTATGTGGGGTCGGGTATTACGTTAATTTGCGCCTGGTCTGGATTGGTTTCCACTTCGGGGAATAGAGTGAGTGCGTCTCGAACCATGCTTGGGATTTGGTCGAGCCGCTTGGCTTGGGTAAAGAGCCCGGGGACTTCGTCCACGGTGATGGTCCACCAGTTTTCTTCCCGGGTGGCGCGGGCGGTGTAAGTGTTCATGGCTCGATTCCTATCTGTTTGAGGATGGCTTTGGCGAACTGGTTAGGTATCTCGGTGTGACGGGGGATGGTGGTGTATTTGTCTCCAATCCAGATGCGGGTGTGGTTTTTTCCTTCGGTGACTCGCATGTTTAGACCGTTGTCCTGGGCGTGTTTACTCAGGGTTTTGATGAGGTCTTTCCGCTTCGTCACCTTTTTAGTCTACGTAAGGCGACTAATGTAAGTCAAGTGAAGGTGACAAAATAGGATTATGTCATGTGGGGGAAGGTGTTGATGCCCTCACCGCCGTCGCGCCGGTCGGAGAATGGTGGCACGGTGTTGGTTGTGGAGGTGTGTTTTCGGCGTAATCCACACCGTCGGCGTTTCTTTCTGCAGTGTTTCGGCATCGGTTTCAGTGGCATCGAACAGGAGTTCGATTTTGGGTTCATGAGGCGCTGGCGAGTTTTTGGGTGCGCTGAAAACTAACTGGTCGGGCTGACAGGATTTGAACCTGCGACATCCTGCTCCCAAAGCAGGCGCGCTACCAAACTGCGCTACAGCCCGTGAGGCATAACCTATCTTAACCGAAAACTCGACTTGAACGAAACCGGGGTTACCCTGTAGACTCTAAGGGCACGCGGGCGTAGCTCAATGGTAGAGCTCCAGCCTTCCAAGCTGATTACGCGGGTTCGATTCCCGTCGCCCGCTCCACTTGGACGTCGAAAATGATAAGTAGGCGTTTGCGTTAGCGCGTACGCCCCAAGGGGGTCAAGAAAATCGCTTGCGTTAGCGAGTGTGTAGCGCGTTTGCCCTGACCTGCGGAAATGCTTCCTGAGCACTATCGCTTCCCCTGTTGCCATGATTTCTGGGCATGAGAAAAGCCCGTCCGCGCTCATGCACGAACGGGCCAGAATCTTCATCTCAAATCTAAAGCTGAACCCTCACTACCTCACCAACTCGGAATACGAACCGGATCGTATCTTCGCCTACGATGGCGTGGTCGATGAGTGCGCTCCATTGTGCGGGGTGAAACTCGCTCACCGGTTCCCCTGTCAGATCATTCAGGGTTGTGGTGATGGCGGCGTGCTTGGCGGTGTTCGCTGCGATATCTGCCTCTAGGCTCGCTTTGCGTGCGAGCGTCTTACGGTAGGCAGTATCGAGCTCTGTGTAGTGGGCTTGGTAGGCGTCTTGGTCGAGCGCGCGTTGCTGGTTTTCCGCAATCAGTGCTTCGATCTGCTCGGTCAGCTCCACGATTTTCGCCTGGCAGGCGGCGGCTTGTTCTTCCAAACGGCTCGTATCGAACATGTCGCCAAGCACCTGCGGTAGGTGGCTTTCGTACCGGTGGCGGGCGATCAGTTGGTTGAGCGCTTGCACGAAAGAATCCTTGATCTGCTCGTCTTTCACTGTCGCGCTGCTGCAAGGGTGCTGCCCTGCGTATTTGTGGTTGCATTGCCAGACTGTGTACTTGTATTTCGTGTTCGATGCCCACGTTTTACGCCCATACCACGCACCACACTGAAAGCATTTGAGCCGGGTGGAGAACAACCCGACTTTCGCTGATGATATGTTGCCATGTCTGGTGGAGAGTTCGTATTGCACCTGATCCCAGATATGCGGAGCAATAATCGGCTCGTGATTGCCTGTTACGTAGTATTGGGGTACTTCGCCTTCGTTGACCTTCATCTTTTTAGTAAGGAAATCGGTGGTGAACGTCTTTTGGAGAAGAGCGTCGCCTTTGTATTTTTCGTTGGATAGAATGGAGCGCACTGTCGATGTTGACCATACTTCTTTCCCGCGCGGGGTGAGAATCTTGCGGGCAGCGAGTTCGGTTTTAATCTCACTGATCGCCATCCCGTCAAGGAACAGCTGGTAGATCAGCCTGACGGTCGGTGCCTGGGTTTCGTCGATGACGAGACTGCCGTCCGCTCCTTTCTTATATCCGAGTAGTGATGCGTAGGGAACCATAATCTTCCCATCGGCAAAACGTTTCCTGTGTCCCCAGGTGACGTTTTCGGAGATCGAGCGGGATTCTTCTTGCGCCAGACTCGACATGATCGTGATGAGTAATTCGCCTTTGGTGTCAAAGGTGTAAATATTTTCCTTCTGAAAATAGACCTCGACGCCTGCGTCTTTGAGCTTGCGCACGGTGGTCAAGGAGTCGACGGTGTTGCGTGCGAACCGGGAGACGCTTTTGGTGAGGATGAGATCGATTTTGCCTGCCAGGGCGTCATCGATCATGGTTTGGAATCCCTCACGGTGCTTCATAGAGGTGCCAGAGATACCTTCGTCGCAGTACATGCCCGCGAACTGCCAATCATTACGGGAATGAATGTAGGTGGTGTAGTAGTCGATCTGAGCCTCATACGAGGAGGTTTGTTCTTCCATCTCGGTAGAGACGCGAGCGTAGGCAGCGACCCGTCTGCGTGCCGGTGCGCCAGATGAGGCTGTGGCAGATCGAAGCTTCTTTGTTGCGGGTATCGCTGTGACGGTGCGGCTCATGCCAGCCTCCCCTCACTGGTTAACCCCACTGGTGCAATGGTTCCATCCGCGAGGTGGAAGGTGAGCTGATGCTCGAAGGCCTCAATCATCACGACCTGCTCAGCAACCGCAGCGGGGTCGAAACTTTGGGTGCCGAGCATGTCTGCGCAGGCTTGTTCGAGGAGTGTTTCGCGCAGGTTGTGCCCCCTACAGGGGTTGCCATTCCCGGTGCAGGCACTCCAGCACCGCCAAAACTTATACGAGGTTCCAGACTTGTAGGTGCGGGTTTTGCGTTGATAGTTCTTCCCGCACGCCGCGCAGCAGATCCGCCCGGTGAATACGCCCGTGTTCTTCGACGGGGTCGCAGCCGGGCCCACCTCACGCCTGTACGCGATTTCTGCTTGCACCGCGTCAAACATCGCCTCGTCAATGATTGGCGGGAGGGCTTGCTCGACCCAGTAGCGTGGCAGCTCCCCGTTGTTGAGGGAGCATGTGGGTGCTTGGATTGTGGGGCGGTACATTTTCTGTAGCATTTGGCAGCCCTTGTAGCGCTCGTTTTCGAGCATGCGACGAAACACTGACCCGTAGAACCGTCCCCCTCCCCGAGAGCGTTTACCTTCAGCATTGAGCATCGTCGCGGTTTTCTCCGGGCTAATCCCATCGAGATAATTGGCAAACAGTAAGCGCACAATCTTGGCTTCTTCGTCAATGATGGTGAACTCGCCGTCTGTCCAGTGGTAGCCATAGACAACGAAGGAGTTCGTGCCCCCGTTCTTGTATCGGTTGCGGATCGCCCATTTCACGTTGTGGGATAGCGAGCGGGATTCTTCCTGGGCGAACGACGCCAACAAAGTCAGCAACAGTTCCCCGTCAGCGCTAAGGGTGTCGATGCGTTCGCGTTCGAACCGTACGGCCACGCCAAGGTCTTTGAGCTCACGGACCGTAGCCAGTAGATCGACAGTGTTGCGGGCCAGGCGTGAGATTGATTTACACAACACAATATCGACACCCCCGCGCCTGGCTGCGTCCATCAGGTCTGCCAGGCCTTGTCGGGATTTTGTTGACGTGCCGGTGATACCCTCGTCGGTAAACACCCCGACATAGGCCCATCCGGGTGTGGACTGGATCAGGCGCGAGTAATACGACACTTGCGCCGATAGGGATGCTAACTGCTCTGTGCCGTTCGTTGAGACCCTCGCGTATGCCGCCACGTTGACCAGTTTTGGGGTCGGCGGCCGAACTGGTGTCACCACACTGATGTGTGCCACGTTTTCTCCTTTCGCGTTAGGTCTATACACGCTCTAAAGGCGGTGTTTATCCAGTCGTTTTGCCCACAATCTGTGGTTGATAGATCGGGCTCCACGCCTGGAACAACAACCGGTGAGCACGCTGATGCTCTGCGGGTGTGAGCACGCCCCGACCTGCCAGCATGCTCAAGATGTGAGCGTCCGTGATGAAGGCGAGTTCTCGGGCGAACACGTCAGGTTGGGCCAGTTGATCAACAGGAGCGGCGAGCGTGTTCATGGTCGTCCGCCCCTGGTGCCGAAGCGAGCACGTACATAGCAGGCGTGACAGCAAAACTTTTGACCTGGCTTGTCCACGATCGCGAAGCAGCGTCCGCAGTGCGTACAGGTCTGCTCGCGCATAGGCTCAGTTTTCTGTCGATGCCGCCAAGCTTTATGCCTGCAGGCGGGCGAGCAAAACCGAGCCCGAGCTGCTCCCTGTATAGGGTTGGCACACCACTGGCACACGTGCTCGACCATCACCGGAGCAGCGTCAAGGTTTCGGGTTGTGCAGTACGAGCGGATCTGGTCACGAGTCAGGGCGCAAAACTCGGCAATCGCTTTATACCCCCAGCCCGCCGTGCGCAGGTTACGGATACGTTGTTCATCAAGATCATTCACAGTGGGGTCACTCCCTTCACCCCACTGCCGACGAACCCCCGTTTGTTAAATCCATCCATGAAACGACGAAAAGCCCCGCCACCACCGGCTCCCCGAGGATTGGGAAGTCACAGTGGTGACGGGGCTCGTATGAGCAGATAGATAACTGCCCGAAAAAAGGACATAAAAAAATCCCTCCAAATTTAAAAACAAATTCAGAGGGTAATTTAGGGTATAACAAAATAACCCACCCGAATATCGTTTTTTTTATTTGGTGAGTTTGTTCTTTCAAATACGAAACAAAAAGAGCCGATGATTCGTGAATTGTTCCACAATTTCATCGGCTCTGCGTCTTAAGCGTCTGGCTCTTTGATGACAGTTATCTTCAAGTTGTCAACTTTAATCAATCTTTCTTGTCTGCATTTTGGACAATAAAGGGGATAATTCTCCAAAACAGTGTCCTTCCTAATTTTATTACGGGTTTTGCTCCCACAAACAGGACACAATATCCATTCGCATTTCATCATAATTAGTCTCTAATCCTTTCAAATCTCATTTTATATGACTTTTGCAAGCTGTTAAGCTAACTTGTGGAACATATGCCGAACCTTATCTATACGGCTATTCGGGCGGCGGGGTTGGCAAATAAATTTACCAATAGCTGGATGGTATCCTTTTAACTCTGTCAAGCAGACTCCCTGCCCATTTGTGAAATAAGTTAAATCGTTCCTGTATTCTTGAATACATCTAGCAGGGATTTCTCCTTTCAGAATGACCTCGTCATTCTTTATCTGAGTACTTACAATATCTGCACAATACCTTGGAGCATCATGATACGCCCGTGAGAGATATTCCTGCGGTGCATAAATTTCAAAGTGGAGATATGGCTCTAATAGTTCTGTCCCTGCTTTTTTTAAAGCCTGCTCCAATACGATAGGGGAAAGCAGCCGAAAGTCTGCGGGGGTACTTACAGGACTATAATACAATCCATATTCAAAACAGATTTTACAGTCTGTCACTTTCCATCCATACAGCCCCTGCTCGCAGCCATAAAGAACCCCCTCCATAACCGCATTTTGGAACGATTGATTTAAATATCCAAGTGAAACTCTGCTTTCATACTGCACTCCGCTTCCAATAGGGAGCGGCTCTATGGACAACCCGACAGAAGCCCAGAAAGGATTTGGCGGGACTTCTATGTGGATGGTATATTCTGCTTTTCTAAGCGGTCTTTCCATATATATAACAGTAGGCTCTTTTATTTCTGCCTCCACATGATATTTTTCCTCAAGGATGGCACAAATGACTTCCATCTGCACATTCCCCAAAAAAGAAAGTATAATCTCATGCGTTGTAGTATCCACATAATATTTTAAAAGAGGGTCGCCATCTGAAATTTCTGTAAGTGCCCCAAGCAATATTTCCCGCTGTTCAGATTTCTTTACTGCAATCGTTGTTTGGAGCATAGGGAGAGGATTTTCAATAAATTTTCTCTGCGGCAACAGTATTTCGTTCCCCAAAATACTGTTTAGCTGCAAAACATCATTTGGTAAAATTACAATATCACCAGAGCAGGCTGTATCGGATGAATATAATTCACCGTTTGTCGGAACACACATCTCTGTGATTTTTATTTTCTCTTTTTCAGATATTCTAATAACATCCCTCAAATGCAATGTTCCGCTATATATACGCACATAAACAAAACGCCGCCTTTTCTCTGAATATTCAATCTTAAAAACCTGCCCGCATAGTTCAGATTGACCTTCAGGCGTTGATGAATAAAATTTACTGGCAATTACTTCTATAAGCTGCCGAATCCCCAGATTGTTTTTAGCGCTTCCGTGATAAACGGGAAATAACGTTCCGTTTTGGAATCTCCTGTTTTCTTCCTGTTCCAGTTCTGACATTTTAAACGGTTTCCCTGACATATATTTCTCTAATAGTTCATCGTTTCCCATAATTACCGCATCCCACTGTTCCATATCGTCATTGTCCGTTACATTTATATGGGGATGCTGCCCAACCTTTTGCTTCACTATAATTTCCGAAGAAAGCTTTGCTTTCATTTCCCGATATACCATTGGCAAATCAATCCCCTCTTGGTCAATTTTATTGATGAAAAAAATTGTCGGAATCTTCATTATCTGTAGTGCATGAAACAGTATACGGGTCTGTGCCTGTATGCCATCCTTTGCAGAAACTAATAATACTGCTCCGTCTAATACGGATAAAGAACGGTATACTTCCGCCAAAAAATCCATATGGCCTGGCGTATCTATAATGTTGACTTTTACATCCTCCCACTGAAAAGATGTCACTGCTGTCTGGATAGTGATTCCCCTTTGACGCTCCAAATTCATTGTATCTGTCCTTGTTGTGCCTTCATCTACGCTCCCTAGTTCTGCAATTGCACCACTGGTATACAATAAACTTTCCGTTAATGTTGTCTTTCCTGCGTCAACGTGAGCCAGAATGCCTAAGTTAATTATTTTCATGTGATTTTCCTCCTATCAACACCCAAAAAAGGGCATAAAAATACCCAGTGATAAATACTCCTATCACTGGGTAAATAACTCCAATAGCCCCAAAACACTTATATGTTTTCGGGCATATAAAATTACATGATAAAAGTATTCTTAAACTGGGTACAAAAAACTAAGCCCCATATTAAAAGTGAAACGGGACTGCTACTTTTTGTTCCCACTATCAAATTGACAGTTTATTTAAGAATACCTTGCCGCATATTTATTAACTCCTTGTATAATACTGAATCTAATTATATTCCTTAACCCTTTATTTGTCAAGCTGACAAACTAAAGCAGAAAAAGCGGCAGGATTTCCCCCTGCCACTAATCATCTGTTTATGCAAAAATAATTTCCTTTTCCACAATCTCCCTCGCACAAGCCCTTATGTTATTGAGGCATCCTGTCCATTCTAAGGCGTTTTCTGCCTTTAGCTGTTCCGTTATGCCCTGTGCCTGTTTCATACCCTCTATGAGCCTTTCAAAGCGTTCCTGTGCCTGTCTGTTGATGTCGGCAAGGTAGGCGTTTAGCCTGCCGCTTGTAAGAAGATTGGTGTATGTAACTTTACGGTACTGTTTTAGATAATCTAAATGCCGTTGCCCCCAGATGCCTATTGCCTGTTCTTCTTCGGCGGGTACAGTTAAGCACGGTATCAAATAATCCCCTTGCCTTTCGTATTTGCCGCCCAGTTCCTCAAATAATGATTTTGCCATTGTCTGTTACCTCCACATTCTTTTTTATTTTGAATGTCCGCAAAATCCGTCCTACATCAGTCGCTCCGACGTGGCGCGGATGTTTAGTAGCCGAGCTTGGCATTCACGCGCGCCTGAACAGCGGCGTAGAGGTTGCCCAAGCGGCGCTTACGCTCCTCACCATTGCCATAGTCGCCACGGATCACGGCGTCGGCAAGCGCGTCGATGTTGGGCCCTGCTGGCTTCGTCGGCGTGTTGCCAGAGAGCTTCTCGTTCACTCGCTGCTGGACAGCCGCGTAGTTGGCTCCGAGGCGGAGCTTACGCTCCTCCCCGTTCCCGTAATCACCGCGAATGACAGCGTCAGCCAATGCGTCGATGTTCGGTGCTGCAGGAGCGGGTGCTGGTGCGCTACCGCTCATCTGGTCATACCAAGACTGTGCGCGGGACATGTAGGCGGCATGCTGGGAACCAGCAAGAGAAGCCGGGCAAGCCGTGGCAGAGAAGTCTTTGTGCCCGAACACGTTCTTGCCCCACTGGGGTCGGCCAAGGCCGTAGAACTTGCAGATCGCGGCGACGAGGTGTGCTCCGTTATCGAGGCACGCCTCCGACACAGCCCACGGGCTGGAGCTCACGTCGGCGTGTTCGATGCCGATACTGGTGGTGTTGGCTGCAAAGTTGCCTGCATGCCAGGCGGTATCGCGATCCCATACGAGCTGGCCAATTGTGCCGTCGGTTTGGACTTGGTAGTGGGCCGATGCAGGACGGGTTTGCCACACGTCGTAACAGCCCCTAATGGTGAGGTTTCCGGCGTTGTGGTGAATGATGACCTTATCGATCCGCCTGCCGTTGCGGCCGGGTGTGTAGTGTGTGTTCATGATGAGGTCGATGTCGGCCTCAAGCGTGTTCCAATTCTTCATGACTGGTTCTCCTTTGTGTTTTCAGTGGTCGTTTCGGTCAGTGAGGGCCTGGTTTCGGCGCGGTTGGCGATCGCATCGAGCGCCCCACGCATCTGGGATGGGACAGGCAGTCCCAAGCGGGTGGCGTTCTCCACCAGCGAGATGCCTTCGTTGGACAGGTAGAAGAAAATGACCGCCGCGCGTAGCACGCCGGGTGCTCCGAGAATATGGACGTCGATGAGGTGGGCCAGGCCGACGAGAGTGAAGATGAGGATCTTTCGGCTGATACCCCTAAAACCGACGGATGAGCTGAGGCGGCGCTCGTTGATGGCGGCCAGCACCCCGGTGATGTAGTCGGCGATAGCGAAGACGATCAGCGCATAGACGAGGCCGTCGAGGCCTCCAAGATAAGCGGCGAGCCAGGCACCAATACCAGCGATCCCGGTTTGGATGGCGTGCCAGATGGCGTGAAGAGACATGGGAATGATTCCTTTCGTGGGCATAAAAAATTGCCCACACCCATCTGGGGTGAAGGCATCTAAAAATTGGTGTAGTACTGGGCTACATGGTCGGGTCGGTGAGGACCTCGAGAATTGGCAGGCTCAAGTCGAAGGACGCCGCCTTGGGCGCTGGGAGTTCTTGGGCTTCGATGGTCTCTGCTGGTGGTGAGGGCGTGGCATCGGATTCGACCGGGACGATGGGTAGCTGCACTTCTTCGCTAGGCGTTGACTCATTGCCGTTGGGCTCAATCAGCTCCGTGTTCGTTTCTTCCTCGGTGGTCATTGGCCACCCTTGGTGATCGCGTCGTAAAGGACGTCATAGGCCTCGGCCGCTTCGCCAGAAAGCTCACCCTCATAGCCATCAAGAAATGCTTTCACGTCCTTGTCGTGGCCGTCGTAGGTTGGCCCCGATACTTCAGCGATCGACGCGAGCAGGGCTTGACGGGCTTCGAGGAATTCACTGGCCTTGTCAGGGTCGGCGAGGACGAACGTGCCATCGTCGGCGAACACTGGGCGACCCTGATCGTCAAGTGTTGCGAATTGGGCGACGAGGTCGTATTCATCTTCCCCGAATCGCGCAATCGCTTCCTTCACTAGCGTGAGGAGTTTCGAGCGGGCACGGGACTGCGCCGCCTTGAGCGGCATATTGGTGAGTAGGTCTGCGATGGGTTGCAAATACTGGTTTGCGAGCATGATCTTCATCAGTGTTTCCTTTTACTTATGCGAGGTTGGTGGACATGGCCGACAGGCCAGTGTTGGAGAAGTACCGCCAGGTGATGTTCGACCCGGTTCCGGAGATGGATGTGATCCAGCCTTGATTGAGTAAGCTCAGGATTGCGTTCATTCGCGACATCAAATCCTTGGTGCGGTCGAATAGGCGGGTCATGTTGTAATACGACCCATTGGTGACCACCATCAGGTCGTAGGTGTGAAACACGATCTTCGACAGCCCGCTTTGCCCCACCCAGCCCGAATAGGTTCCCTTGCCCGTCAGCGTGCAGTCCTGCAAGGTCACATATCGTGAGCCCGTCGTGTAGAACTTGTAGCCACCTGTTCGCAGATCGGAGCCGAGGTGGATACCTGCCTGCCCGTAAAACAGGCCTTTCGGGTCAAGGGTGAGACAGGTGTAGTAGGTGCCGCCGTCTGCCTTCTGGTAGGTCCAGGCGACGTAGTCGCCTTTGTAAGCAAGTTGGTTGACGATGCCTTGCACATTCGGCTTGTCCTTATGAGCCCGCCGAGCAAACTCACCGATATAGCGGGTTCCGTACCAAAACTGCATCCCAGCGCTCGTGATCTTGCCTTCCAGGGTGGTCCCGTCATACCAGGCGATCTGCGTGGGCGTAATGCGGATCGATTGCGTCCAGTCTGCCAGGCCTACTTGGATGGCGTTGGTCGCGAGCTTGTCGGCCGTAATCGACCGCGCCCCAATCCGAGCGGCGTTCAGATACCCGGTGGTGATCTTCCCAGCATCCAGCGAAGCAATCTTGGCCGATGTGACCGCAGCGTCCTTGATCATCGTGGACTGGATAAAACCGTTAGCGATCGTCAACTTGTCCGAGGTAATCGAACCGGCAGCGATCCGTGCCGCCGACAAGGTACCGGTCGTAATCTTCGACGCCGATAGACTGCCAACCTTTGCGTCCGTGATCGCGGCGTTGGCAATCATTGCGGTGGTGATGAACCCACTCGCGATGGTCAGCTTGTCGGAGGTAATACTTCCCGTGGCGATACGGTCAGCCGCCAAGAACCCAGCCGTGATTTTGGCTGCCGACAGTGAACTGATTTTCGCGTCGGTGATAGCGGCATCAGCGATGTGTGCGGTGCCGATGGCGGCATCTGCGATGTGTGCTTGGCTGATCGCTTTCGGCCCGATCATCGCGGCACCGACCGGTGTTTGTTCCCATTGGTTGTTGGTGAGGAGATATTGGCGGGCGATCACTCCGTCTACGCGCACTTGCCACAGCGCACCCTCCGGTCGGCCAGCCGCATCCGCTACGCTAGGATCAACAACGGCAACCGTGAGCCGCCCATCCGAGGTTACCGCGATGTCGTGGGCATCCTGCGCCAACTGGGTAGCACCAGCGGCTGCGGTCTTGGCCTGGTCAATCTCCACCTGCGCCGACGCCATCTGAGTGGCGACAGCATCGGCGGCGGTTTGTGCATCCTGGGCCGCAAGCAGGGCGTGGCCGACTTGTGTGCGGACGGCATCGAGTTCCGCACCGAGCTGGGCATGATTCAGATCAGTAGCGAGTGCCACCCAGCCGGGCTGCCCGGTATCAGTGAGCTGGTAGATCCAGATCTCGACCTGTTCGCCATTTTGCCGGAACCACGTGTCACCCAGCTTGGCCTTGGCGGGCTGGATGCTGCCGTAGTGGTTGGTGTTCTTCCCATCCGCTGAAGCGAGTGCGAATCCTGCCGCATCCGACGCAGCCACCGCCGTATTGACGGCGGTTTTGACCTGCCGGGTGACAGACGTGAACTTCCGAGCAGTAGAACCCAGCTCAACGGAGATGTACTGGAGCGTGAGCGGGTTGTATTCGTAAGCGACCACCCGTGCCGTGAGCGCAATCCCAAGATCAGCGTGACGGACGGTCACGGTGTCGCCAATTTCGACGGTTTCCAGGCGTGCAAGATCAGCGTATTCACGGGTGGTGGCGAGATCGACGAACCGCACCTTATACGAGCCCGACGGCTCATCGACATGTCTTGCGCTGAATTCTGCTGCAGCTAGTCGGCGCAGCTCAGAGTGGGCTTGGTCGAGTGGGAGTTCACCCTCACGCGGGTTGTCTTTGTCGGTGATGGCTTTGACTTGTCCGTAGCGGATGACGCGGATACGCGGCACCACATAATCACCCAACTTCGGACTATCGACATACAGTTCAGGCAGGAGTAGGCCGTCGTATCCGACTGGCAGAATCCGCGTCACCACCGTCGAAAAATCAATGGATGATTCGAAGCCAGTGAGGTTCTTCCGATCACGAATGACCACCCCATGGTTGGCTCCGCGCATGGGCGCGTGATGGATATGGAAATTATCGCGGGCCAGTTCGCCGCCCCAACGCGAGATGAGCGTGTTGTCCTCGCCCGCGTCCATGAGCGCAGCGGTGATGGGCATGCGCACCATCCGCGCCGACGAGCGCGTCACCGTATCCGACGAGGTAGCAGTAAACCCGTGGCTCGTGTTCGCCGCCCCAAGGATCTGGGTCAGTGCGCCTTTCGCGGTTTTGTTGACCACGTAGGTGTCGGCGATGAGATTCCCCGCCAGATCATAGAACACGTGAAACGCCGTCACTTCGAGCATGCCGTCAAGCGTGGTGACAACCTCGCTGATGCGGAACCCCTGACGTTGCTCCAGCCCTGGCACGGGCGCTGCCACAATGTTCTCAAGCGTCAGGTGCGTGGCTGCTGGACCGTCTGCCGGGTAGGTGAAGGTTAGTGAGAATTCGCCACCTAGTTCCTCGACCACGATCGGATTGATGATCTCCCGATCCAAGACTCCTAGCCCGGTGGTGGTGAATGTCGTGGCGGTGCGGTCGTGAACCGTAATCATGAGGAGCCTTCCAAAGACAACAGTGGCCACCCCACGAAGGGATGGCCGTCAGAGAATGTAGTGAGTTGGGTGTTAGGGGTTGCGCCAGTTCGGCGTGATCACGATCTTCGAAATACCCGCGCCGAGCGTGAGGCGATTGATCCCAGGCTTGAAGGTCGGGAAGGCGTCGGTGAGCGCATCGGTCTGGACTTTCCCGTGGGCGTGAGCGACGAGACGTTCGCTGTCGAGCGTGACGGAACCTGCTGGCGAATTCACGTGATAAATGCTCGTATTGATCGTCAGCGAGAGCGCCCCGGTGCCGGTGACTGTGATGATCGGATCAGCTTCCAGTAGGCCGGGGTTCGTGATCGTCCCAGATGCAGTGAGCGTTACCGGATTCAATCCCTCGGTCAGGTACGTGAAGGGCTGGCAGGTCAGGCGCGCGGTGAAGAACCCCCACCCCGACAGCTCCCGGCGCAGTTCGCTCACTTCGCAGTGCTTAACCTTGCGGTAAACACCAGGCTCGGCAGTCAACGCAATCGTCGAAGAGCCCGTCAGCTCGTGAGCAGCCTGCCGATACTGGTCGAGCCCGTCACGAACAGGCACCGCGAGGTCGAGATCGATCTCGGTGTCCTCCCAGCCCGTGAAGCGCGTGAGGGTTCCGGCGCGTCCTTTGACCTCAATATCATCAGCCCTGCGCACCGACGCTGGGATCGCAACGGGTGCCGTGAGTCGCAGACCCAGCGAAGCAGAAGACACCTGGTTATTGAGGGTGAAGCCGAACATGGTTAGTATCCTCCTGCCATCACGGTCTGCCGCCGATCAAGGCGGGCAAGTTGTTTATCGAGGGCGGGTGCGAGTTTGCCCACCAGCGTCCCATCCGACAACGTCACCGAAATATCCAAAGACCCGAGGATACGCTTTGCAGTCGCATCCACGATCCCAGCGACATCCACACGCTCTGCCGCTTCATCAGTACTTCGCTGAGATACAGTCACGGGTTGTGGGGTGAGGTCAACGCTCGGCACTTGCAGGTCTGCCACCGCCTCGATCGGCACGGCCAGCCCGTCCTCAAGGTCGGCGAAGGCGTCTATCGTGTTGCGCGCGAGCCCTGAAGCTGCGGTGACAGCCTTGTTGCCGTCCGTGCGGATGGAGCCTGCGAGGCCTTCGACAAGCATCCGTCCTGCCCAGGCCATCTTGCGTGACGGTGAGTGGATGCCGAAGAAGCCAGTGATGGAGTCCCAAATACCTGATGCCCAGTTCGAGACCGAATTCCACAGCCACCCCGCTAAGGATTGGATACCGTTCCACAGGCCGTAGACGAGGTTTTTGCCCGCCTGGGCCATCGCTGAGACGCCCTGACCAACAGCAGACACAATCCCAGAAATAATCGATGGGATTGCTGCGACGATTGTGGAAATAATCTGCGGCAGGTTTCGTACCAACGCGGTCAAGAGTTGGATGCCTGCTTGGACGAGTTGCGGGATCGCCCCACCAATCGCCGACACAATAGCTCCGATAATCTGCGGGAGCGCGGCCACGATAGTTGTAATGATTTGCGGCAACGCCCCAATCAAAGCCGTCAACAACTGAATGCCTGCTTGGATCAGTTGTGGGATAGCACCAACCACGCCGTCCACGATTGCAGTAATAATCTGCGGGAGTGCTGCGACAATCGCTGTGATGATCTGAGGCAGCGCCCCGATCAAGGCGGTGAGTAGTTGGATTCCTGCTTCGATGATCTGCGGGATCGCCCCCACAAGGAACGTGACAATCCCGGTGATGATCTGTGGGAGGGCTTCGATGATCACGGGAATGGCAGCGATCAAGCCTTCGGTAAGTCCGGTGATGAGCTGCAACGCCGCATCAAGAAGCAACGGGAGGTTGTCGACCAGACCCTGTACCAAAGCCATGAGCATCTCCACCGCCGCAGGAACCAGTTCCGGTAGTGCTTCGCCGATACCAGAGACCAGTGTGGCGATGATCTGTATCGCCGCCTCCAACAGGGACGGCAACGCTTCGATGATTGTCTCGACCAGAGCGATAATCAACGTCACGGCTGTTTCTGCTACTTGTGGCAACACCTTGATAATGCCTTCAAGGAGCGCGGTCAAAATGCTCATGCCGGTCTCGACCACCATCGGTAGCTGCTCGGCAATAAATGCGAGAGCTTCCTGTAAGACGGTGCCGAGGGTGTCGATGAGGGCGGGTGTTCCGCCTTCTTCGAACGCTGCCGTGAGTTCGTCGATCCACCCGTTCAGCATCGGCAACACCGAACCCGCCAACGCCTCCGACAGACCACCAGCCAACAACCCCTTGAGATTTTCAACCCCATCCTGCATCGTCGCCAACTGGCCCGAAAAGGTTTGGGATTGGGCGTCCATGGCCCCGTAGAAACGCCCGCCTTCAGCAGTAGCACTGGCGAATGCGTCAGCGACCATGTCAGCCGAAATAGCACCCTTGGCCATATCCTCCTTGAGCTCACCAATGCTTTTGCCGGTCTTGCGGCTGATCTCTTCGAGCGGGTTGAATCCGGCGTTGATCATCTGCAGCAAGTCCTGACCCGTGAGCTTGCCGGTCGAAGACATTTGGGCGAAGGCGAGCGTGAGCGATTCCATCTTCACCGCATCACCTTGGGAGATGTCGCCGATTTCGTTCAGGTGCTTTTTCGCATCCTCAAGGCTCATGCCAAAGCTCAGGAGGGTTTGCATGTTGCCCGCGAGTTCTTCCATACCAAACGGAGTCTTCGCCGCTTGAACTTTCAGATCGTTGACGAGCTGTTGGGCTTTTGCTTGGTCGCTGAGCATCGTCGTGAAGCTTGTGGAGTATTGCTCCATGCGAGCGTTGTACTCCACGCCCTCTTTCAACGCGCCTACCATGCCGCGACCAATACTGGCGATCGCATGCCCGATGCCTTTGACTCCGGCGATGATGGCTTCGGAGGCGAGGTTGGCTTTCAACACGTCGCCGAAAATGCGGGTCTTGGAACTGGTGGTGTCCATCTCGTCACCGAGATCATCCACCGCGCCCTCAAGACGTCCTGCGTCCTTGGCGGCGTCTTTAGCATCGTCGCCCGCACCGTCTGCCTCGTTCCCGAAATCAGAGAGGGCGTCGTTGTTGGCTTTGAGTTCGCCTTCGAGCCGGTTGAGCTCCGCGCCTGCGTTGTTGAGCTGG
Organism: Mobiluncus mulieris ATCC 35243; assembly: GCF_000160615.1. Lineage (GTDB taxonomy): Bacteria > Actinomycetota > Actinomycetes > Actinomycetales > Actinomycetaceae > Mobiluncus > Mobiluncus mulieris. The sequence goes on from NZ_GG668518.1 coordinate 509,781, forward strand.
ATCTGCCAGTTCTTCGTCCGACTATCGTTCTCACCAAAGCTCGTAGCGGAGTTTTCGAGTGCGGCGCGTAGGGTCTCGATCTTGGCTTTCTGCACCTCAATCTCTTTGCCCAGCACTTGGTTACGGGCCGTGAAGGCTTCGGCAGACTTGTCGTTCTTATCAAACGAGGACGCCACGAGCTTCATCTCACTGCCAAGCACACGCATCTCACGGTTAATATCCGTAATCGCGCGCTTAAACTCCCGCTCGCCCTCAAGCCCAATCTTCAAACCAAAACTGGAGTCGGCCATGGCAAAGTCACCTCCTCGAAGGGATAATGAAAAGGGATCAAATTGCTAAACGAAGGGGAAACCTATGGGAATGAGTGCAGAAGATTTCGGAGCTGTGCTTGCTGAGCTAAATGGACCTACGCCGCTTGCTGATGCTTTCGAGACGTGTTTCCCTCAACAAGACGACAACCGCTGGTGGTTCTCGATCCGGACTCACGCTACGTCAGTTTTTCTATCGAAGGAATACTTTGATTTTGAAACTGCAAGGAGAAACAAAGTAAAGCGAAGCTATAAGGAACTCTTGGCTCGAAAGGTTTGGGAAAGCCATTCGTTCACTCGTCGACCTGAGCTTCGCCTATGGATCCTCGAAGCGTTGGGACTCCTAAAAAACGACAAGGAAGTATTGAAAACCATGCTTGAGATGGAGACGAATACTTCTCGCTGCACGTACCTCAAGGATTTGTTTACTTGGGACGAAATCGAAGATGCAGCACGTAAGGAATTCCATCGTCTCGTGAACGAATCACCCATGACTCATCGAAATTACTAAATCCCTGGCGGGATGACGTCGTCGATGAACCATTGACGCAGCGGCTCAGCTCGTCCGGTTTCGATGCGCCAGCAGTCCACGAGGTCGAGGAGTTCTCCGAAGACAGTCAGACCCACTTCCACGCGTGATAGGTGAAGGTGGGCCATTCCAATGTAGGTCAGCCGCGTGAACACAGCCTGATCGGTCTCGACTATTCGTCCGTCGGTGGTGCTTTTGGGGCTGGCTCGGTAAGGATGTCTCGTCGTGTTCCGCGCTGGAGGGCTTCGGCGATCGCGCCGCGATAGTCCGCCAGATCAGCGGGAACGGTGAGTAGTTCAACCTCGTCCTCGCTCAGCTCTGGGCGCTTGTCGTCTGGGTGGCGCAGGTTGTGGATCTGGATGGACTGGTTGACCAGCAGCGTGATTAGCCAAATCACCTCACCCAATGTTTTGCCCAGATCGTCGGAAGTTTCGAGGGCGTTGCCCAGATGTTCGAGCCCGCCGTATCGCTCGGCGATCAGACGCGTGGCTTTCGTCGTCAAGACAAGCTCGCAGTCGGTACCGCCGATGCTGACAGTGGCGGAGCGCCCTGGGTCAACAACTGATTCAGTTTTCTTCTTGGTTGTCATGGCTCATGCTCCTTAGGCTTCAGATGTGGTGCTGGCGGGTTCGTAAACCTGTGCATACCAGTTCGTGATCGTCTCGGGCTTGACGCCGGTTGTGCCTTCGGTGACTTCGGCCTTCCACGGATGCCGCCCCTTACTATCGGGTTTGTTACGCCGCAAAATCGTGCCCTCAATTGAAGGGGTGGAGAACGTGATGGAGTCGGCTTTAGTTGCCAGGGTTTCGGTGGGCAGGGCGAACTTGACCCGGTACAGCCAGAAATACTGATACTTCCCCGTAGAGCGTGCGGCTCGGAAACCGATCGCCACCGGAGCCCCGCCGTCCTCGGAAGCTGAAATGAGCACCCCGTTGGAATCCACGGTCGCACCCGTCAAGGCTGCGGCTGCTTCACCACCCAGGTCGTCGATACCCAAAGTCAGGGTGCCGGATTTGAATTCCTTGACGATCTCACTCGGCCCGTCATCGGCATACAGAATCGCTTCAGCGACCTCAACACTGAGTTCTGCGGAGATGGCTTTGGCGAGGGGTTTGGGTTTGGCGTAGGTTTCCTCACCCGTGTCGGGGTTTTCAGTGATGGTGGCGTAGTAGAGCTTGTCTAAACCAATAGTCGCCATGAGTAATGCTCCTTCATGTGTAGGTGTGGTGGGTTGCGACATCTATCGCGTAATGATGAAATCCGGTATCCGCTTCGAAGCCGACATAGGTACGGGCAGTGATCGTCAGTCCAGTGTCGAGCAGGGCGCGGGTAATGCGGCTACGCAGGTCGAGATAGTTTCCGCGAGTGAAGAGTGCGAGGCGGACTTCCTCAACCTCAACGCTGGGTTGGTTATCGGCGAACACGTCCAACACGTCCGTCAGCGGGGTTGCCACCAGATACGTCTGCGGCGCAGGCGTAGCCGTGTAGAGACCGACCTCGAACGGCAATCCGAGCTTGTCAGCAATCTCCATGAGTTGTTCGAGTAGCGGTGTCATGGCCCCACCTGCTCAATCCGCGCCGTCAGCGCCGCCTTCATGGCCTCGATTGCACCACGCCGTGTTTGCGACCGTGTGGGTGCAAGGAACGGGCGTGCGGGCTGGTTGGACCGGCCATGTTCGAGGACGTTGGCGATCAACGCATTCGCTCTGCCGTCGCGGCGGTTCTCAGCGAAGCCGACCTTAATGTTGTGATCGCCTCGGCTATTGACTTTCACCGAGGTCGTACCAAGCGCGCTGAGTAGTTGCCCTGTTGACCGCGAGGGCTGATTGGTGGCACGTCCGATCACGCCCGTGAGGTTGGCTCGCATACGCGGCTCAACCACCGCGGCTCCCGCCTCAAGCACCTCATCCGCCGATGTTTCTAGCACACGGCTGGCAGCATCAAGAGAATCAATAAACGCGTTCGGCAGACGAATCTGAACTCTAGCCATGGGCGTCTCCTTCGGGCGTGGTCTGGTGGGCAAGAATCTCAACATACCTGCCGATCACCCCAACTGCGTCAATCACATACCGCCCATCCGGGCCACTGATCTCCATATCAGTGGTCACGGACAGTCCGGGAAAAGATCTGATGCGGAAGAGGACGTCGGCCTTTGAGTACGCTGCCCGGTTCACCCACGCGCTCGATGCGTGCCGCACCTCGATCTGCGCCCGCACCGTCGCCTTCACTTCATCGCGCGTGGTGGTGAACCCCGCCTTATCCCGAACAACCGTCGGCTGGATGAGGTCGATGGTGGTGCGCATGGATCCCAAAGAAGCCATTGGTCTACACCTTCCAATCCCGGTCCAGGCGCAGCAGATTGTTCACCGCGTTCCATACCGCCCGAGCCGCATCTGGCTTATCTGCCCAGAACCCTGCCGTGGAACCATCACGCGACTCATAAAAATGGGAGGCGAGCATGACAACGCCCTGCCTGGTTGCCCCAGACATGTCGTGTGTCTCGTAGTAGCCCTCATCAAGGTGTTGGTAGGAGCAGGCGTAGGAGGTGGCCGCGTTGATCAGCGCGCCGATCAATTGATCGTCATCGTCAAAGGTGATGAGCAGATTCGCCTTCACCTGATCGATAAGCTCAGTCGTGGTCATTGCGGCCACCTCCTCTCAGTGTGTAGAACCGCTGGTTATGCGGATGCCTTTTGGGTGAGCAGCTTGACTGCTTCGGGTAGGACGAGCTTGCCGTCCAGTCGCTGGGATGCGAGGAATCCGACCTGTCCGGTGGTGGCGAACAGTTCGTTGAGCCGCTTAAAGGAGCGGCCCTGTCGGTCGGCGATCCAGTAATACGACAAGTCACCGAAAGCAACCGTCGACGCACCAGCCTTGATCTCCGGCACAAACGTCGACGTGTGGACCGGGCGGCCAAGAACCAGATCCGGCGTTCCTGCGGTCAGGGCAGGTTGCCACAAGTACTGGCCGTTACCATCCTTGAGCTTACGGATGGTTTTCACAGTGGAATCGTTCATCAGCCACACCGCGTTCTTCCGATACGGGCCGCGCAGGGCGTAGTGCAGGTCGATGAGCTCATCAGCGGTAATGTCGGTGGCCTTGCCCGTGGTCACCGCCTTCTCGCCACCGCCAGATGCAGTGAAGATGCCGGTGGGTTTGCCCTTGCCGTCTCCGGTGAGGAAGGCTTCTTCTTCAGCCGCGCCGATACGGCGAGCAAACTCAGCTGCTAGGTACTGCTCGACATTAAACGCGCTGTCATTGAGTAGCTCTTCGCTGATTTTGAGGAAGGTGCCGAGCTTAAACGCCGACAAAGTGACCTGCGTGAAGGTTTCATCGGATTCGGTGTACGGCTTGCCTTCATCGAGCCACCCGGCAGTGCCATGCGTGGAGACGACTGGGATCTTCCGATCCCCGCTGGTGGTTTGAATGACCTTGGCCAGGCCGCGCATGATGTTCTGATCTTCAAGTGAGGAGATCAGCGTGCGTTCGAACTCGTCGGGCACCAGATAGCCGCCTTCAGTATCAACACCCTCGCTAAGGGCGTTGCGCACCTCCATCGGAGAAGCGTTGAGCCGCATGGCATCCCAGAAGGCTCGCTTATAGGAGGATGTAGCGCGTGGGGTTGTGTGCTTGACCTCGTCATTGTCGGGGTTGATGCCGGGCATGGAGGTGAGCGGTGTGTTGGTTGCCTTAGCGAGGTCGGCGTCGCGGCGCAGGGCACGTTCAGAACGGGCAATCTCGTTGGTGAGACGATCGATTTCGGCTTCCATCTTCGCGTAAGCCTGATCATCTTCAGCAGACAGGCAACCGGTTGTGGTGTCGCGGCGCTCGTCAAGGAATGCCTTCGCCTTCTCCCAAGCATCTGCGCGCTTGGTGCGAAGGTCAGAAACAGTCATAGGGGTTGTCATGGGTGTTGGTCCTTTCAGTGGGGTTGGTTCGCTAGTTCGGCGTACAAATCGAGAACCCGCCGACCAACAGGCACGGCGGGTTGAATGGTTGGGAGTGGTGGACGCACTCGCTTCGACGGAGGTGGCGGTGATGTGGCGGTCAGGTGTGCGACGAGCTTTTGTTCGGAGGCGCGGCGGGAAAACACCGTGCCTTGTCCCGCGTTCTTGGGTGGAAACGGCAGGCGCTTCGGATCTTCATCCTCGTCGTCTTCGTCGGGTTCGTCTGGTGACTCGGCCTCGTCCTCATCGTCATCCGGCTCGTTGTCCGGCTCAATCGCAAACATTGGGTCGCGTTGGTTGGTGAGGAGTTCGTCGGCGAAACCCATGTCGATCGCAGCCCGCGCATCCATCCACGTCTCAGCGTCCATGAGCTTGGACAGCTTCGCCCGACTCAGGTTCGTCTTCTCCTGATATGCATTCAGAATCGATTCTTTGACCGAATCAAGCATGCTCATCGCACGTGCGAGTTCGTCCTTATCGCCAACCGCCATGGTGGCCGGGTTATGAATCATCAACATCGACACCGGGCTCATGGCAACCTTCGTGGCGGCCATCGCGATCACAGACGCGGCCGATGCGGCGATACCGTCGATATTGACGGTCACCTCGCCTGGGTAGTCGATGAGCATGTTGTAGATCTGCGCCGCAGCCACCACATCACCACCCGGGCTGTTGAGCCAGATCGTCACCGGCCCCGACCCAGCGTTCAACTCGCTGGCGAAGATGCTGGGTGTGATGTCGTCATCGAACCAGGATTCTTCAGCGATCGTGCCGCTAATGCGCAAAACCCGGACTGCATCTGCGTCCGGGTCAGTTGATGGCTCTGGTGTGAGCCAGTTCCAAAAACGTCTCATATCCTCCTCCTTACAGAAGATTCACTCATAGGTTCCTCAGCCGGTTCAGGCTCCGATTCAGACCCGGTTGTCTGCGCGTATGCACCTGCGAGACTGAGCGGGAGCATGTTCCCGTTGACGAGGTAGAGGTCGCCGCCAGCCTCGGGACTGATGCGATCGAGGTTTTCTAGTTCGCGGATATCGTTGGCGCTCATCCAGCCGTTTTGCCTTGCCACCGCATAACCATTCATTCGGGATTCGTAATCCCCACGTAGCAAGCCTTCGAGGTTGAACTTCACATACACGCCAGGTTTTTCACGCGAGCTGAGGAGTGTTTTGGTGATGGCCTGTTCCCACCGGATCACCCACGGGTCCAACGTGTACTTCACAAACTCCAACGACTGCTGCTCAATATTGGAAAACGAGGATTTTTCGAGGTCGCCGATCATGTGCGGGGGTATGCGGAAGATTCGAGCAATTTCGTTGATCTGAAACTTCCTCGTTTCAAGGAATTGAGCTTGTTCTGGGCTGACGGAGATGGGCGTGTATTTCATGCCTTCCTCGAGCACAGCGATCTTGTTCCCGTTGCGGGCTCCGCCGAACGTGGACTGCCAGGACTCCCTAACGCGCGCGGGGTCTTTGATCGTTCCCGGATGCTCCAACACACCACCAGGTGCAGCACCGTTAGCAAAAAACGATGCGCCGTAGTCTTCTGTTGCTTGGGCGAGGCCGATGGCATTCTTTGCCATCGCAATCGGGCTATAACCAACCAGCCCGTCAAAGCCCAACCCTGGAATGTGCAGCACCTCGCGCGCCGAGAGTCGCACCGTGTCGAAGCGTCCAGCTGGTTCGTCCCAGGTGCGCTGATACTCGTAATAGAGTCGCCCAGCCTCGTCGCGCCCCACCATCATCCGGTTCGGCATCAACGGATACAAACCAATCACTTCATCTTTACCGTTGCGCAGCACTTGGGCGAACGCATTACCCCAAAGAAGCAAATGCGTCATCAGAGTTTCCCTAAAGACAAAGGATGTCATTTCAGGGTTCGGCTCATCATGCAACAGCCGGTATAAGGGATGGTCGAGCGCCTTCACCTTCGCCCCATCACTGCTCTGCTGGTAAACATGCAACGGCAGACCCGCGATAGCTTCAGCCAAAATCCGCACGCATGAGTAGACGGCGGTCATTTGCATCGCGCTGCGTTCTGTCACCGGACGGCCAGAGCTCGTTGCCCCGAAGAAAAAGCTGTAGCCAGAGCTGATCGCGTGATCGTCAGCGGAGCGGGTGGTGTCGCCACGCAGCCAATTCAGAAAACTCATGCGGTGTCCTTTCACATGTAGAATTGGAATATGAAAGCGCCCTCAAAACAGTCGTGGGCACTGATGAGTGTCCTGCTAGCGGCATTTTGGTTGTTGCCGCTCATTTCCATGTGGATCAGCAGGCTGAGCGATCCCAACGCCAAGTGGTTCATCGCGTTGCTCTTCCTCGCGTTTCCACTACTCACCATCGTTTTGAGCGTTATCGATGGGGCACGCCACGGGTTCGGCTGGTGGTGGCTACTGGCCCCGTTCGCAGGGTTCTTGACCACACTGTTCGTGTACTACAACGATTCAGCCCTCATCTACGGCGTCGCCTACTCGATCTTGGGACTGATCGGCGCAGGCATCGGCGCGTTCATCCATGAGCGTGCTCACAGCACGAGTAGGCCGCGTTCGTCATAAACACTGCCGCTGACGTGCCCGGTGCCGTTTCGGATGGCGCGGTCGAGGGCCATGATTGTTGCGACGACGCCGTCGATCTTCTCGGTGCTCTTTTGTTTGTCGGGTTTGATGTTTCCTGCTGGGTCGGTGCGGACGTGAATGTTGTCTACCATCCACGAAAGCACTGGATGCCCGCCATGTGCCAGTTTTCCCTCTAAAGCGAGTTTCATGAGTTCTTTGGATGGTGGGCTCATGTCTTTGAAGCCTTGCCCAAACGGAACAACCGTGAAACCTGCTTCGTCAAGGTTTTGGCTCATTTGGACTGCGCCCCACCGGTCGAATGCGATCTCGCGGATATCGAAGCGTTCACCGAGTTGCTCGATGAAGGCTTCAATTGCGCCGTAGTGGACGACGTTGCCCTCAGTGGTTTGTAGGAAGCCTTGCTGTTGCCACAGGTCGTAGGGCACGTGATCACGGGCAACCCTTAGTTTGAGGTTGTCTTCGGGTATCCAAAACCATGGCGCGACCGTATATTTGTCATCGTCCCCGTAGGGTGGGAATACGAGAACGAAAGCAGTGATGTCCGTCGTGGAAGCCAAGTCGAGGCCGCCGTAACACACGCGTCCTTCCAAATCTGACAGGTCGACGGGTGCTGAGTTTTGGTTCCAGATGTGCATGGGCATCCACCGCACGCTTTGTTTGACCCATTGGTTGAGGCGAAGTTGGCGGAATGTGTTTTCTTCGGCTGGGTTTTGTTTCGCGCTCGTGCAGGCTTGGCGGACTTTCTCGATCGGGACAGTGATCCCTAAGCTCGGGTTAGCCTTATGCCACACGTCCTCGTCGGTCCAATCATCATCTTGCGCCGCCCCATAGATCACCGGGTAGAACGTGGGGTCGTGCTTTTTGCCATCTAGGATGTCTTGGGCTTTTTGGTGTTGCTCATAACAAATGCTATGCGTGTCGGTACCCGCTGTCGTGATGAGGAAGTACAGGGGTTGGGTGCGCGCGTCGCCTGATCCTTTCGTCATGACGTCGAACAAGGCACGGTTGGGTTGGGTGTGGAGTTCGTCGAAGACAACGCCGGAGATGTTGAACCCGTGCTTCGAATACGCCTCCGCGCTCAGCACCTGGTAGAAGGAGTTGGTGGGCTTGTAGATGATCCGCTTCTGCGAGGCAAGAATCTTGACGCGTTTGGACAGCGCTGGACTCATGCGAATCATGTCCGCTGCGACCTCAAACACAATGGATGCTTGCTGGCGATCAGCCGCGCACCCATACACTTCAGCGCGTTCTTCACCATCCCCGCAGGTGAGTAGTAGCGCAATTGCGGCGGCGAGCTCACTTTTGCCCATCTTTTTGGGTATCTCGACGTAGGCGGTGGTGAATTGGCGGTAGCCGTCTTCTTTGACAGTGCCGAACAGGTCGCGGATGATTTGCTCTTGCCAGTCGATGAGCTGGAAGGGCTTGCCTGACCAGCGGCCTTTGGTGTGCTTTAAGGCTTGGATGAACGCGACCGCGAAGTCGGCTTTACGCTTGTCGTAGCGTGAGCCTGTGGCCATGAATCGGGTCGGCGTGTAGGTGTCGAGAGTGCGCATCACGCCCTTCAGGCTCCTTCCTGTGCTGGTTAGTTGGTGTGGGCAAGCGCCCAGGCGATGGCGTGGCCGGCGTCTTCGAACAGTTCCTCAGCCTCAGCAACCAGGGCGAGTTCGCATTCAATGAAACTGCGGGCGTCCGATCCCCAGCCAGGGATGGGCTGCTCGGCGAGTTTGTAGACGCGGGCGTCGTTTCCGATCCGGCCTTTGCCCAGGTGCCGGTATGCCGAGGCGAGGACGAAGTCTCCGTAGGCGATAACCGTGCCGTAGCTGTCGGTCGCGATCTGCAGCTGCTCCATCGTGACCTTGCTGGTATTCATGACCTCGCTCCTTTATTTCTTGTTCGATCATGTACATACAGCCATAGGTGTGCGCGGTTATCCAGTCGCTTTTCGCCGGTTCTCCGCAAGGAACTCAGTGGTCGGATTTGGGCAGGGTTTTCCATGCTGCGTTGCCTTCCAGATTCGCTAGCAGGACTCGGCGCACGTGCTTGTAGTTGTCGCCGATCATGCCCAGGCGCAGCAACCAGCAGCGCATCGCATACTTGTCATTTCCACCTGTCTTGGCAGGCTTCGCGGAGACTCTCGTGGCGGTTTTCGCGTGCTCGATCATGAGCTGAATCAGCACGCTGACCGCTTCAATCACCTCCGCATCTGGGAGCTGGTCAAACCAGGCAAACTCAACGGTCCCTTCCGCCTCATCGATCGCCATGGGCGTAGCAGGAATAACCAGTGCCTTAGCGATGAGTGCTCCCTTGGAGGCGAGCAGGGCGTCGAGCTTCGCGCCTGTGGCCTCGTCCCACCTGGTCGTGGGGAATGTGAGCGTGAGTCCGTAAACCTCACCCGCAGGCGCAAACCCGGCCGCGCTCGCGGCGTCGGTTATCGCGTCGCCGTCTGCGTTGTCTGGGAGGTGGAGCACCCAGTCCCGATCCAACCGCGCCTCACCAATCAGATAGTCAAAGGTGGGCATGCCAGCATACCTGGCTTTCACGCCAAGATGTTCCGCGATGACTTCGGCGAGTTTCTTACGCCCAGCCTTGTTCGGGGTAAACTCGATCGTGGTCATCGGGTCACCTGTTCAAACCAAGAATCAACCAGTCGCAGATAGCCATGCGGGTCGTGTTCGATCGCACCGGCAACCAGGGAGAAGTTCCACTTTCGTGCAATGTCGAGGGCTTCTTCAATGTCCCAGATGTTGATGCCTGCCTCCAGCATCTCGCTGATCTCGATATGTAGATCACTCATGACCATCCTCCATCTCATGTTTCCCCCTTGTCGGGGTTTGTTTGGTCATGTACATACAGCCATAGGTGCGAGTGCTTATCCAGTCCCTGCGCGAGCAAAATTCTTCAGTCTTTCAAGGACGTGGCGAGCAACGGGCAAAGCGATCGCGTTACCCCACAACTTGTACTGGGCACTATCACTGGTTGGATTCTCCAACCAAGTAGTGACTTGGCGTGCGGTTCGTGGTTTCACGCCGCGCGCCAAGTTCCAGGTAGCCCAAATGCCCGTCCAATACTCGATGTCCTCGCTTGTCGGATCCTCGATAGCAAGACCGTCACACCAATCGTCAGGAAACCCCTGCAACCGGGCACACTCGACCGGCGTCAACCGCCTGGGGCACAGCGACGAGCTGGCGACCATGGGCGGATCGGTGTAATCCGTGGCCAGCAGCGCACCTGCCTGATCCTTGGTGACGCGGGTGAAATAGTCGGCCTTGGATGCGGCATAGACGGGCTCCAAGATGACCATGCCGCCCTGATTGCAGGTCGGCTCCCCGCCTTTCAAGTCGAGGGTTTTCGACACTTCCGCTTCGTAGCCGTAGTGGCCGCCACCGCTGCGGGACTGGTGGATCGAATTCAGGCCAAACACCCTGCGTTCTTCTGGGGCGTCGAGGAGGATGGGGACGTTGGTGGGTGAGTTGCCCATCCGGGCAGTCAGCGTCTGCACCACCCCCGAGGAGTTAACGGTCAACCTCGAGTCCTGCGGATGATGATCCAACAACATCACCGAGCTGCTACGGCCTCCAAGGCTTGCTTCAGGGGTGTGGGCATGGTCTTGTTCTTGCGTGCCGCACGATTCAGGATTCCTTGGCAAGCTCGCGGGCTCAAAAAGAATCTCGGGTGCGGATCGGCCTGCAAAATCTGCGACAAGGTAGATGCGGCGGCGTCGTTGGGCGAGGCCGAAATGTTGCGCATCGAGTACACGCCATGCCAGTGAGAATCCCTCACCCATGACACATCCCGCGTACGGCCATCCACCCTCAGGGACAGGCATATCAGGCGTGCTCGGGTCGACGATGCGCGTGAGCGTGGTAAGGACGGTGGCGAAATCGGATCCTTTGTGTGAGGAGAACGCGCCAGGGACATTCTCCCAGATCGCGTAGCGTGGAAACATTCCATGGGTTGCTTTCCTCATCTGGTCAATAATTCGTACAGCATGAAAGAACAGACCCGAGCGTTCACCCGCCAGGCCTGCTTGTTTACCTGCAACGGATAGGTCTTGGCAGGGAGAACCAAACGTGATCACATCCACCGCATCAACATCAGCCCCGTTGACCGTGGTCACATCACCCACATGAGTGAGCTGCGGCAGACGGCGGGTCGTAACGAGAATCGGGAATGGCTCGATTTCACTCGCCCACACAGGACGAATACCCGCCTGAATACCTGCGAGAGGGAAACCACCCGAGCCATCAAACAAGGAACCCAACGTCAACTCACTCACGGTTCACCCCCCTCAACATCGCGCACCAAATCCAAATACGCGTATTCCTTGCCGCCTCGCAGGCAAGTAATCCCGGCAGCGTCCCCTGTATGTTCGGCATAACGGCGCAAAATAACGCTCGCGTATTTCTCATCAAGCTCCATGCAATAGCAGATGCGGTCGGTTGCCTCAGCTGCCATGAGTGTGGAGCCTGAGCCTGCGAAGGTGTCGAGCACGATCGCGTTGGCCTGCGTGGAGTTCCCGATCGGATACGCCAACAAATCCAGCGGCTTGCTGGTCGGGTGGTCAGCATTACGGCGGGGCTTGGCGAAGTTCCAGATCGTGGTTTGTTTCCGGTCGGCGTACCACTTGTGCTTACCCGTCTTCACCCACCCGAATAGCACCGGCTCGTGCTGCCACTGATACGGGGAACGTCCCAATACGAGGGAATCTTTAACCCAAATACAACAGCCCGACAGGTAAAAGCCTGCCTCAACGAAGGCGCGGCGGAAGTTCAAGCCTTCAGTGTCAGCGTGGAACACATACGCGGACGCGCCCTTCTCACACACGCCCACCATGTTCGAAAACGCTGATAGCAGGAAATCGTAGAACTTATCGCCATCCATCTTGTCGTTCTTGATGGACAATCCGGATCCTGATTCGAAGGCGACGTTATATGGCGGATCAGTCAACACAAGATTCGCACGTTTACCATCCATCAACAACTCGACGTCCTCGACGCTGGTGGCGTCGCCGCACACGAGTCGGTGACGGCCAAGCGTCCAGATATCCCCACGCTCCACGAACGCGGATGCTTCGAGTGCGGCGGTAAGGTCGAAGTCGTCGTCCTCAACCTCGTTCTCATCCAAGGAGCCGATCAACTGCTGGATTTCGGCGTCGTCGAAACCGGTGAGTTCAGCATCGAAATCCGAAGCATCGAGGTCGGCGATGAGGAGGGCAAGTCTGTCGTTGTCCCATTCGCCGCTGATCTTGTTGAGCGCGATGTTGAGTGCTTTCTCGCGGGTCTCATCGAGCTCAACAACGATCACGTCCACGTCCGTGTGGCCGAGATCTTCGAGCACCTTCAAACGCTGGTGTCCACCGACGATGTTGCCAGTGGTGGAGTTCCAGATGACGGGTTCGACGTAGCCGAACTCGGTCAAGGATCGCTTGAGCTTCTCGTATTCGGCATCGCCAGGCTGGAGGTCTTTACGCGGATTGTAGTCAGCGGGCTTGAGTTCACTGATGGGCATTGGTTTCATGAGCATGTGTGGTCACCGCCTTCTTTAATGCGTCGACGTGAGCGAACGAGTTCTCCCAGTGCAAACCGGCATGGCCGAAGTGTCCGTAGGTCGAGTAGCGGGTGTAGCCGGGTGCTCGCAACCCCAAAGCGTCAATGATCGCTCCTGGGCGTAGCGGAAACACCTCACGCGCAGCCTCGGTCAGGATCTTGTCGGAGTATTCACCACTGCCGAGCGTGTCGATGGTGAAGGCGACCGGATCAGCCTTCCCAATCGCATAGGAAATCGCGACCTGGCATTCCTGCGCAAGACCGGAGTCGACGATAGTCTTGGCTATCAGACGCGCCATATACGCACCCGAGCGGTCAACCTTGGACGCGTCCTTACCCGAGAACGCCCCACCACCATGTGGGGCGAGACCGCCGTAAGTGTCGACCATCAGCTTGCGACCAGTGAGCCCCGTGTCTGCCTTTGAACCACCCACCGTAAACAAGCCCGAGGGATTCACCAGAATCTCGGTGTCAGCGCTAATTGGCAGATACGGCTTACACGCGGGTGCGACGATCAGTGTTTTGACCTCAGCCGCAAGCTCGTCCAGAGTCTTCGTAGCGTCGTGTTGGATCGACACCACCACGGTTTCGACTGCTACGGGTTGTCCGGCGGCGTCGTAGCGAACCGTCACCTGCGCCTTACCATCGGACTTGATACCGCTGATCGTGCCGTCCTTGCGGGCGTCATCAAGACGCCCACAGATCTCATGCGAGAGTACGAGCGGCAATGGCAAACGCTGCGGGGTTTCGTTGGTGGCGTATCCGTAGACGGTGCCTTGATCGCCAGCGCCCTGCAACGCAAACTCACTCGTGTCTCCGAAGCGAGCCTCCAAGGACTTGGAAACTCCTGCGTTGATGTCTGGGGATTGGCGGCGTGTCCAGACGAAAACGAGGAACTTCCACGGCACATAACCCGCCTTCACCAGCGCGTAACGCACCGACTCACGAATACGCGGACGAACCTTCGAAGTGATCTCGCCAGTCACAATGATCCTGCGGCCAGATGCCATCACTTCTACTGCAACGCGGGCAGCAGGATCCTCGTAGAGGATATCGTCAAGGATCGTGTCAGCGATCAAATCACAGAGCTTATCGGGATGGCCGATACACACGGCCTCAGCAGTCTTCGTAACAGACATACACACTCACTTTCCAAAGAATCGGGACATAGAAAAGTGCCCACCCATCTCGGGCAGGCACACGAGAATCAAAGGGGTGTTAGGAGCGGGCTTGCAGCAGGCGCTCCATCACGTCATCACCCGGCGCCGAACCTGAGTAGTCGCTGGTGCAGGTGGCGCGCACTATCTCGTAAATCTCGTACCAGTACACGTTCGCTTGCTTCCCGAAAGACTGGGACATAGCAACGAAAGGGGATGCGATCGCAGCCCCTGTGGTTGGGTGTTTGCCGAGCAAGCCGAACTTGGAGATCGCCTGTTCACACTGCACATAACGCGCGAACGCCTGCGCATAGGATTCGATCAAGCGCGGTGCGACGAACTGGGAACAGCCACGTTGATCGAGCCATTGCCATGTTTCTCGGTAGACGAGGTCAGCGCCGAGGGGTTTACCATCACGCTGAATCTCCGACAGATACTCGGCAGGCTCCGGCATCACCTCACCAGCAAGCACCGCACCATCCCCGATATCTGAGCCTTCAAAGTCAAACGGCTCACCCAGCGGATCATCAAGCCGCGTGGCTGGGCGGCCAGCTGCGAGCTTCGCATTCAGCGGATCGGGTTTCGCACCTGCCCGCACACGGCGGCCACCCCGGTTCGTTCCGTCTTTCGCCATAGGTTTTCATCTGCTTTCCTGCTGTGAGACAATTAGTGGCGTGCCGAGACCGAAGACGAAAACTGAACTATTGGATGCCGCCGAGGCGCAGTATGCGAAACTGGACAGCCTCATTGAGGGCATGAGTTCCGACGATCAGCATACGAATTTTGATCCCAGCATCACTCAAATCGGTAAAGAAGCCCACTGGGCGCGGGACAAAAACCTGCGCGACGTCCTTGCCCACCTGCACGAGTGGCAGCGCATGTTGCTTGGCTTCGTCGACGCCAACCGCCAGGGTCAGCCTCGACCGTTTCTTCCGTTTCCTCACACGTGGCGAACCACGCCAACGCTCAACCAAGAGATTTGGACTCAATATCAGGGCACTGAGCTTGAGGCTATCCGCGAGAACCTCGCTGACAGCCACACCGCAGTAGTGGCTCTCATCGGCGAGTTCACCAACGAGGAGTTATTCACCAAGGCGCATTTCCCGTGGACGGGCACAACCTCGCTCGGCTCCTACTGCGTGTCAGCCACATCAAGCCACTACGAATGGGCAATCAAAAAGCTCCGTGCATTCACCAGAAAGCCGCCAGAACAACCCCATAACCAAGCCGCCCCCCAGTAGCTTCTTACCACGCTGTACACCACAGACAGATACTCGGGAGCCTCTGGTATAGGCGCTCCCGTGCGCCTTTTCGTGACTGTCGGGTTCAACGCACCAGGCCTCGTGCCTGCATTCACGCAACATCCGCCCGATCAGCGCTATCCTTAGCAATGCAGGGAAACCCTTCTTGTAGAATGAGAACTTATTGGGGCATACAACTCCTGATGCCGTTGCCGTATCAAAATGTGTAGCGAAAAGTTGAAGGGACTGGTCATCAAAAAAATATCTGTGTTTCTTGTATCCGCTCTGGCATATTTTGTCGGCGCGTGGCTTTTCGCCGCCATCTTTCTACGGTGCAAGGATCAGGATCAGAGATTTTTTGTGGTCTTCTTATTGATGCCACTCATGTATGTGTGTTTCACGATTCTTCTTCTGCTTTTTAATAAGCATTTCATCGGTATTCAATCTGCCCGCGCGTTGCAACTTTCAGCAGGAGCCTTTATCGGACTCTCAGCTTTTCTCTTTTCACTCGATGGTGTCGGCTCGTTAGTTCATAGTGATTCTTTTTCTCAACTGCTGAGCCAGTTTTCCGTTCCCGCCATCGGCGCTCTTGTTGCTGGTGGTGTAGCGCTTGGGTTTAGCGTTTTTACCCAAGCGCCACACCAAGGAAAAGACCAAATCAATTATCGGTAGATGAATTCAGCTAGCTTTCGGCAAGCTGTCAAACGAATCTCTTCCTTGACGTATCCAGCCAGGAACCATCCTAAAACGGCGCTATCCAAGTCGGCATATTCACTTATTTTCTGATATGCCTCAGTGGAATTATTCGCCCCCAAGCTCCAGCCAATCTGCTTGAATCTGTTGGCAAGTTTGCTGGAATTGTTGTAGTACTCTCGCAATGTTGCTGACAGAAGATGAGCGTTGGAGTCGTTGCCGTTTTCTAGCGTGTTAGCGATAACGATGGCATCTCCGTCACAGCAGAGATCGTCACGGTTACAGTTGTTTCCTACCGATTCCCATTTTCCCTTGTCGTTTTTCTTGTCAAGTACTAGCCCCTTCAAGCCAGGATGCTGACGGTAATCGTTACCTTGACCGATTAGAGCTGTGGCCACCTGATCCAGGTTCGCACTGGGATTCCACTCAAGTGTTTTCTGAATATTCTCCATGGCAGTAGCTAGGTCTCCGGCCCAGCCAGTCCACGCATCAGGGATAACATTCCAGTTGGTGTATCCAAGTGTTGTTGCCGCCAGATGCGCCAGATCAACCGATTCTCCGGTCTTGTCGGTCATGGATTGCCGCCACGTGTTATCAATATAGCGATTCAAGGCAGCGATGATCTTCTTGCCTACAGCGTCCTTCTCGAGTACGCTCGCGTCAGCACTCCTGAAACTTTCGGCAGACACGGACCAATTCACCGCAGATCCACTACCACCGTCACGCAGGTAGGCTTTTGCTAAATAGTTGAGGATGCAACGCCAAGTCGGAACGGCAATCCGCGTTCCCGCACCATGAGAACCCGCAACGTAGTCTTTTCCAACCTTGCCACTGGCACGAAGTTCTTCGAAGCGTTTCTCTAAATGCCAGATCAGATCAATCGGAGCCAGCTTGGTGTAATCAATGCTGGTGTCGGGCGCAGCGCCACCGGCACTCGAAGGAGCAACATGATCAACTGCCGCTGCTTGTCCTGAATAGGCGACCCTGTCTAGGTCAAAACCAGCACCCTTGTAGTCACTGATTTCAGTGAACTGGTCATAGTTCCAATCGTCAGGAATAGGGAAGCCAAGGTTGCCAGAAAATCCTGTAGACATGTCCGAGACGAACGCGCTTCCAGCGTAGCCGGCTTTAATGATGCGGCTACAAATGTTACGCGAGGCGTAGATGCCTACTTTGTATCCGCCTCCCAGGCTTCCACGCACACCCTGGAAATACGGAAGAATGTGACTTGTGACCTCGGGGTCGGTCGCGTCGAAATCAACTGCGAAATAGATATACGTTCCCGGAATGCCAAGTCTTTGGGCTGCTTGCCTTGCGAGCGTCGCGTGCCGAGCGCCGTTTTCCCGCGTGAAATGTCGAAGCTTGGTTGAGTACTCCTGGAAAATCGGGAAGAACTTCATTCCTCCGTTGGTGATGCGTTCAAGTTCTCCGGGGCGAATTGCTTTGAAATAGTCAGACGGATCTTTTGAATCCTGATTCGGCTCAGTCAGGTAACGCCCCACAATCTCATAGCCGTTCGCCTTAAGTAGGTTGAGTCGCTCAGCCGTAATCTCGAAGCGTGTATCGCATGCTTTGCAGGCGCGATTCGGATCACCTTTCGAGGTCAACAGGCTCATCCATGTAGTCGAGTCGACCACCCCGCTTCGTGGGAGCTGATACTTTGCTTGGAATTGCGGAACGAACGTTGACAGTGCGGTTTGTGCAGAAGGATAGATATCGGGAGAAATCCGGTTACACACTAGAGCAACCTGAGCTAGCCAAGCCCACTTCGGTAAACTTGCCGCATTGCTGGGTGTAACTATTGTTAGACGCGCTTTGGTGCCATTGCCGAAATTACCTGTGGCTTCCGCAGGGCTAAATCCTTCAATGGCTTGCAAGACCTGAATCAGAGCAGTGTTCATTTCCCGACCGTAGAGTCCATCGGTTGGGATGATTCCGGTATAAGCGCGATACTGTTGGTTGATTTGTTGCTGTGCTTGCCGAATCGCTGAAATGCCCCCATAAGAGCGAAGCAGGACGAATTGCTGCATTGACAACAGCGCTTTCATGACGTCGAGCGTCACAGTGGAATCTCCACCAATGCCCATGTCGCTCTTAAGCTGTTTGATGGCCTTTCCAGTTCCGCTATAGAAATGCGTAGTGATATCGCTGGCACCAGCAGAATATCCCTTACACCACAAAGCACCTTGGATAATGCCGTACACATTAGAAGTCTCCTGCGCACCGTCATCCTGCTGGTGGATGCCGTTAGGCCACCGAGACTGGAAGCGACTGATAGTTCCCGGTCCGAAATTGTTCGCCGTTGTCGTAATACCCAGCTCGATTTGCAGGGCCCGAATCAAAGCGTTGACCGTGCCCCAGCCGGTATATCCGTCCTCTACGACTGAACCGAATCCAGCCTTGCTCCTATAGGTGCGATTGAGCCATTGCTGTGTTTTTAGCACCATTTGATCTGTCATGATTCCTCCTTTTTAGAAACCAGTTTGTTAACTCAAGACAGGCGAACACCTGCCAGAGAGGGATCCAGAACACCGGATGAGAAGCTCCGAGTTTTTTGCCCTCACCTGTACGTCCCTGGGAAACCCAAATCCGGACGGACAAAGCGCAAGAAAACCGAGCAACACTCAGCGGGATTTCACCCCTCACTGGTACTGCCGACGAAGCCCGAAGTGTTAATACCTTGTTTGATTCGGGGACTTTGCGCACGGTTGGCCCCGCCCGCTGACCTCTGACAAGGCATGAGAGATTCGAAGGCCCCAACCCCTCACCAGCGCCGCGAGGTTGCCCCGTGTTCGGCAAACGCCAGGCGGGTAGGCATCTTTGAGGTTCCAGATGATCGTCGCGCCAGCGGGCAACGTGTGGGCTCGTCAGTAGGCGTAGACACGAGGTTGTTGCCTCCACCGGTCATCATCGAGCGCGGTCTGGCGCGAGTGGCAGGGCTTGCACAGGCTTCGGAGGTTGTTGAAGTTGTGGGTGCCGCAGTGTTCGAGCGGGAGAATGTGGTGAACCTCTTGTACTGGCGTGTAGCGTCCGGCCTCTAGGCAGTCTTCGCAGAGCGGGTGGGCGGCGATGTAGGCGGCGCGAATCTTGCGCCAGCGCGCGCCGTAGCGGCGGTTGATCTTCGGATCCCGTTGATACTTCCGATACCGGGCGTCTTCTGCCTTCGCGTGCTGCTCGCAGAAACGTTCGTGGGTGAGTTCGGGGCAGCCGGGGTGGGAGCACGGGGAGGCGGGTTTGACTGGCATCGCTGGCTCCTTCCCCGAACATGGTGAAGCCCCAAGTTCCCGTGTGGGTTCTTGGGGCTTCTCCTAGTTTTCAACCACTTACATGTTCTCACACCGATATGCGGTTTTCTATCGCATGTTTCGGATACCGGCTAACGCTAGAGCTGTCCATACAAGGCGGTGGCGAACCTGTCGAGGGCCCGGTTCTTGCGCCGATAGACCGTGTCACGCTCGACGTAGAAATGATCGGCGATCATCGACACCTTCTCATCTTGCGTCCCCTCGCTGAGGAAGAAGCCTTCGAGGATGAAGCGGTCGTCTTCAGCGATGACTTCCCACGCAGGCAAGAACCAGTCCATGTACTGGCGAGCCTGCAGGTAGCGAGCCTTGTACGCATCGATTCGCTCAATGCTCGCCACGATCCGATTCTCCGAAGCGTGGAGGTCGCCTGATGGTGGTGTGCCGTCCATGCGTGGGGATGCTGGGCTTGCCGCGTCAGCATAAGCCGCCTTGATCTGCTCGTCGGTACTCTCGATGATCTGTTCCATCACCGCATAATCCTGCAGAGCGGCGATCGCGGCTTTCCTTGTGTCGAGGTATTTGGTCATCACATGCATGAGCTTGTCCTTTCAGTGGTTGTAATTTCTGCTGCGACCGCGTCAATCAACGCAGCCTGCGTAGCGTCTTTCGCATCAAGAGCTTTGAGAACGGTTTCATCGAGCGTCCCTTCAGCAACAAGATTCGTGATCGTCACAGGTTCGGATTGCCCTTGCCGATACAGGCGCGCATTCGTCTGCTGGTAAAGCTCCAGGCTCCACGTCAGCGAGAACCACACCAACAGATGCCCACCTGCCTGCAGGTTCAGACCGTGACCCGCAGATGCGGGGTGAATCAGCCCAAGCGCAATCTCGCCCCTGTTCCACGCCTCGATATCGGCCGAGGTTTTCAGTTCGCGAGCCTGTGGGAAACGAGCGGTGATGCGCTTGCGGTCGTGAGTGAACCAATACGCCACCAATAACGGGCTGCCGTTGGCTGCCTCATACAGGTCTTCTAGAGCGTCAAGTTTCCGATCATGCACGGGAGCCCACTGACCGTCGCCGGTGTAGATCGCACCCGATGCCAACTGCAGCAACTTGCCCGACAACGCAGCAGCATTCGCAGCATCAATCGTCGCCCCATCAAGGTCGAGGACGAGGTCAGCTTTGAGCTGCTCGTAGATCTTGCGCTCTTTCGGCTCCAACGTGACGAGCGTGGTTGTCACCGTCAATTCCGGTAATTGCAGGTGGTCGGTGGTTCTCATCGACAACGTCATGTCACCAATCGCCCCATAGATCTCATCCTCAGCACCCGCGCGGGGCTTATAGGTGAACACCTGCATCCCGTTGCGCTTATCCGGAACGAACCAACGATCGCGATAACGAGTGATAAACCTGCCCAAACGCTCGCCGCCGTCGAGAAGACGGAATTGCGCCCACACATCCATCAGCCCGTTCGACGTTGGCGTTCCGGTCAGGCCAACCCAGCGCTTAACGTGCGGCCGCATTTTCACCAATGCCGTGAACCGCTTTGCCCGGTGGTTTTTGAAGCTGGAGAGTTCGTCGATGACGACCATGTCGAACGGCCAGCTCCCCCCGAGTTGGCTAATGAGCCATGGGATGTTTTCACGGTTGATGATGGTCACCATCGCAGACGCCGCGAGAGCGTTCAGCCGGTCTTGTTTGGTGCCAACAGCGACCGCGACGGTGAGCCCGTCAAGGTGATCCCACTTCGCTATTTCGGCGGGCCAGGTATCGCGGGCTACCCGCAGTGGTGCGATGACTAGGACTCGGTGGATGGTGAAGTAGTCGAGCATGAGCTGCCAGATCGCCGTCAACGTGATCACCGATTTGCCCAAACCCATCCCAAGGAAGATTGCGGCCTCGTGGTGGTCGATGATGAACTGGGTCGCCTGGCGTTGGTAGTTATGCGGCTGATAGTGCATCAAGCACCTCCTGTATGCCGTCAATCGAATCAACAACCAGAGCGGTGAAACCTTGCTGGCGGAGTTGGTTCATCCGGCGCACCTGGATTGGCCTGGGTTGTTTACCTGGTGCTTTGAGCTCAACGAAAACTACGCGGTTTCTCATCAGGCATATCCGGTCAGGTACACCCGTGGTTCCAGGGCAGACAAGCTTCCAGCACAAGCCGCCAGAGGCTTCAATGGCTTTCTTCAGTTGGTGTTCTATGGTTCGTTCGTTCATGGTCACTCCTTGAATGGTTTCTCAAGGGGTGCAGAGTGGTGCAGGGTATTTCCTAACCTTTTACATAGAGAAAAACACCATGTAATTTCACATGCGTAAGGTAGGAAAACGGGTTGCACCGGTCTGCACCCTCATAACTTTCAGCTGTTGAATTCGCTGGTCAGGGCCAGCCCGTAGACGCGGATACCGGACTTGGTTTTCTTGCGCTCGAATCCTGCTTGTTCGCATGCGGCGTTGAAGTCGACCATCGGGCGCGCCCATCCTGAGGTGTTTTGCGCCCACGCCCGATACGTCTGATAGAGGTCACCAGCCCTCTCCGATAATCCGTCCTCGACGTCGCACGAGTCCTCAAGGAACTGCGAGAACCAGTCGTTATCCTCCTTATATGCTTGCGAGGCTTGAACCACCTGAGGCGGCGGAGTGAGCTTGTATCCCTCACTGTGAATGAGGCGCGCTCCCTCCATGATCCAGGAAAGGATTGCTCCGCCAGCGTGTTCGTAGAGGTGGTCGGCGTAGTTCTTCACATCCGTGTCGCCTTCGATGGTGGCGTTGAACGGGATGACGATCAGACGCCGCCAGATGCCTGCGTCCATGGCTCCCACACGCGGCAAATGGTTCGTGTACAAGACCAGCGTGTGGGAGGGGGTGAAGGCGAAGGGGTCCTTAAACTTTTTCTCTGCCGAGATCTGATCGGTCGAAGCCAGCTGTTTGACGTTCGAGGTTGATAGGCGCATGCCTTCTTCGGTTTCAGCCGCGATCAAGAGACGTTTGCCTCTGGCTTCGGCGAGTTCGGGTTTGACGTTGCGACGCACCCCGACTGTGAGCGCGTCGGCTGAGATCGTGCCCGAATACGTCCCCAACACGCGGGCGATGGTGTTCCAGAACGTGGATTTGCCGTTTCGCCCGTCCCCGTAAGCGATGACGAGCGCTTCGACGAAAACCTGTCCGATCGCCGCCAACCCCACAATGCGCTGCACGTAACCAATCAACTCGACGTCTCCTTGGAAGAAGACGTCAAGCGCGTCGGCCCAGATCTGTGCACCCTCATCGCTGGGGCCGACAGCGGTCTGCTTAGTCAGCAGATCGGCGGGATTGTGCTCGTGGCTACTACTGTCGCGTAGATCCCAGGTACCTGCCGGGGTGTTGAGCTGGTAGGGGTCGACGTCGAGGTCACGGACACGTACCTGCAAGATCGGCCCGGCTTCTTTCAACGTGGCCGTGATATTGCGTGACAAACGCCTGGAGAGAACGAACTTGTGATAGCTTTTGGATTCATCCCACGCCTTGAATGCTGCGACTTGGGCGGGGTTGAGTTTTGCTAGGCCGCGGGCTTTCGATGAAGCCGATGCCATCACCACGTCAGCACCGGTAGAAACCATGTCTTGCCATGTTGTGGCGATAAGGTGTTGTGCTTCTTCAAGTTGACGAGAAGTCAGTTCTTGAACCACTCCTTGTGCGGACAGGTCGTTCTCATCCCACACGCCATGGTCGTAGACAAGCCACTTGGTAGCCAGTGAGTAGCGGATCTTGTTCGCATACTCGCCAGCCAATGTGTCTGCCTGACCGACATCGGAAAAATCATCCGGACGTAAACCTGCTAACGCCTCATACGCCTCTGGTGGCAGATAGCTCGGGTCGGAGGCGACCTTCGAAGCGAACCTGCATGCCGAGTTCCAGATCGTCTGCAGTTCGCCCTCGTTGAGCGGTGGTTCGCAGAGGTTGGCTTTGCGGTCGAAGAGGTCTCGTGCTTGATCGGTCTGCCCGTAGCGGATGAGGACCCGCCCGGCGAAGCGAGAGAGCGTGGCATTACGGGAGCCTTCACCAATGACCAATGTTGAGGCGTCGAAGGCGGCGAACACGTCGATCTCGTCAGCCGCGTCCAGCCATGCATCGAGCAACTGGTCGCCCTCATGCGCCGTCACCACAGCGTTCGACGCCCCGTAGATGAAGCGTCCTGCGTCCAGGGCATTGCGATCAAAGAAACCAAAGCGCGATGCCAGGCGATGCTTCAATCCCGCGTATTCGTCCGCGTTCGTGATCGTGTGGATTGGGAAGTAGACGTGGAAACGTGGCCGGGCGGAGAGCACGCCCTTCGCCTTCATGTGGTTGCGGGAGGTGGCGGTCATGAACTCCACACCAGACATCAACTCGCCGAGCTTCTCAGGCGTGATCCAGTCGGTGTGGGTTTCTGTATGGTCGTTATCGATATCCATCACCACGCAATCCGAAGACATGAACGCTGCAGTTGAGCGGCGGTCATTCACGTAGGTGGCTGCCACGTGATCAAAGCCAGCGACCACGCTTAGGGATGCCGCGTCAATGACCTGATGTGGGTTCGGGTAGTGGTTATTGTTCTGCACACCGGTAACCGCGGCAGCGAACAAGGTGAAGGGCGTGGTCATGGGGTGACCTCCTTGAAATCAGAATCGAAGTACTTAATCGGCAACTCGAGGTCTCGCGCCCAGCCGATCTCCAGGCGCATACCAGGGCTAACGTGACCCACGTATGCCCACAGGGCTTCGCATTTAGCGAGCAACACCCTGTTGAAGAACATCGCCAACTCGCGCTGATCGGGATCGGCGTCATCCATGAACTGCGGATAGTGCAGATGCGGGGCGAACGGGATCTTGCCTGCCGCTACTGCGAGCTCGCAGAATTGGCGGGCGAGCTCAACGTTCGCTTGCACGTCGCCCGAATACGGTGAGCAGATATAAACCAAGGGCCGGTAGCCGAACTGTTCGCGCTGCAGCTTCTTGAGCGCGTGGTAGCTCGTTAAGTCCAGATAGCCTTCGGTGTTTTTCTTCGAAAACCCAATATCGAGTGTCGTGGCGCTCATGCTTGCACCTGACCTTCACGCTCAATCACCGGAAGGATGCCGAGCTTGTTCTTGAGCAGGTCGTAGATGAACAAGCGCCCCTTCTGGGTCCAGTACATGTGGGTGCGGGTCTGGCCTTCGTCGTATTCGTGAGTCTTGGACTGGGTGTAGCCCTGCTCGGCGTACTTCGCGTAGAGGAACCACCGGCCCGACTGATGGAACTGCACGTGAGCATCACGCAGGATTCGGTTGAGCTTCTTCGCGGAGAGTCCGTAGTCCTTCGCAATCGCCGTCGTCGTCAACAACGAATCGGACTGCAGCACGACGTCGTAGTACGAGACTTTCGGTGCCGCCTCCAACAGGGATTGCTCTGCGGCGAGGCGCTTGGCTCGCTCGGCCCGCAGAGTGGCGATGGCATGCTCCAGGAACTCATCGTCAGCGAGTAGTTCGTCGTATGCGTACATGCCGTGGCGGCGAATCGTCGGCAACACCTCATCGAACACCCAGGCTTCGAACTTCTGTGCTGCCGGGAGTTTTGAAGAAATGATGAGGCGGTAGAGGTCGCCCTCGGTAATGAAGCGGACCTGCTGGATTCCGCCAGCGGTCTCAAGGGGGTGGTAATTTGCCACCCCCTTGCAGTGCAGCTTCACCGCGTTCGTCGGATCCTGGTAGCCGAGCGCGGTGGCGACATCCTTGCCGCAGAAAAGGATCTGACCATCATTGGTGATAGTGCGGATGGTGCCGAACACGTCGTTGGTGAATGTTTGAATCTGGTTTCCCATGGCGGGGTTCCTTCCCGAGACCCCGTCGAGAAAAAGTCGTGCCGGTCGGCACAAGGGTTAAGGGCCTCACCCCACTGCCGACGAACCAGAAAGTGTTAAATCACGGGTACTCAATCGCTTCTCGTTCTGGCACGATTGGTGTTGAAGCCCCGGTGGAGCGCTATCTGTTAGAGCAATCTGGCAGGTATTCTCGCCGGGGCATAGACAAATTTCTCGAGTGCTCTGTGTGGAAGAACCATCATTCTCTTGCTACAGCGGTGCCGACACGGTGGTCTTTTAGACAACATGACCGGTTCCGCTGCCCGCCTCGGTGGGAGCACAGGGTCGGTTCTCGTTTCTTAGCGGTCTTGGATAAGCTTTCTTCTCTGATGGTGATACTTCGCCGAGTTCTTGATTCTGTCGCTGTTTTCGCGGTATAGTGATTACCACTAGTACCGGCTCGCTTGTATCGGTTTCCGAGACAGGTCAGAGCCGGTCTTCATGTTTTTGGAAGCAGGTGGGCTGGTGGTCGACAAACCGTGGGTCAGTATCGATGAGCAAATCAATATCCTCACTCGTCGTGGCCTATTGGATGCCGGTGATTACCGCCGCGAGTTATCTACTGTCGGCTATTACCGGCTTTCGGGATACTCCTACCCGCTGCGCCAGCCAGCTCCCGAAGGCTCACCTCGGCGGCGTTTAGATCGTTTCGTTCCCGGCACACGTATGCATCACGCGATTGAGCTGTACGAGTTTGACGAACAACTGCGTCTTGCTGTGTGGCGGGCGCTATGCAAGCTGGAGGTGTGCCTGCGAGTTGACGTGGGGCACGTGCTGGGTGAGATCGATCCGTTCATTCACCTCGACCTCGAACGGATTTGGCCGTCAGGCGCAATGCATCGCCGCGCAGTACTGTTCACGCAGAAGCTAGCCCAAACGCAGTCGCGCTCTACAGAAGATTTCGTCACGCATTACAACCAGACCCACGACGGCCGTTTGCCGGTGTGGGTGGCCACCGAGATCCTCGAATTCGGACAACTCGTGACCCTGTTTTCGTTGGCTCCCTTCGAACAGCGTCGTCGCATTGCTGACAAGTACTTGGCACGTGCCGACGAGTTGGAATCATGGATGCGCACTGCGAATTTCATTCGTAACATATGCGCCCATCACGCCAGACTATGGAACAAGCGACTCGTCATCCGTCCACTGGTCAAACACCGCCGCAACGACCAAACGCTATCGGCCGTGACACATTCTTCAGGACGTATATACACCGCGTTGGTGCTCACCGCGTTCCTCTTGCGACGAGGAAATTTCACCGCTGAAATACAGGCCATCAGCGACGTCCTAGACAGTTTCCCCACCGAAATTCCTGGCGTCGATCTAACGCACATAGGTGCCAGCCCCAGCTGGAAACAAGATCCCATCTGGACAATCAACAGCTAATCCTTACGGTAATAGGCGCACTCATACCCATCCGCATCCAACGGCAAACCTTCGGCCCATGCTGGGAGCGTGGACATGAGCTCGCAAGCACCAGTGGCGGTGAAGCCGGAATTTTCGGGTTCGTCGATGACGATCTCGTCGTGAACATGCATCACAATCTGATGCCCGGCTTTGGCGACTGCGTGCATGCCCGTGACGAGCAGATCACGAGCGATCGCCTGAACGATGTTCTCGGTAAGTTTTCCGCCGTAGGTTTCGAGCTGTCCCCAGCGGCGTGCTGTGGTGGTGCCGGTGTAGGTGATGGAGGTGCCGCCCCACCTGTTCTCGCCCAGACGCGGCTTCACATACGCCAACCGCCTACCCGAGGGCAGCTCAATAAACAAGATTCCGGCTTCGACGCTGAATCGCAGATTCCGTAGCCGGATTGACTGACGAGACGCGATCGCGGCGATAGCTGCTTCTTCGACGCCGGCCCAGAGGGCCACGATGTGTGGGTTGGCGGCTCTCCATGCGTCGACGATGGGTTTGAGTTCGTGCTCGGCGAGTCCCATGGTGAGTGCTCCCATGCGCTCCAAAGCGCCCGTTGAGCCGCCAAAACCACAAGCCAAAACTGCTAATTTTCCTTTCTGCCGAAGCTCACCATTAACGCCATGCTTCTCTACTGGCACTCCGAACATACGGCTCGCGGTTTCGCAATAGAGGTCTTTACCTTCGCGGAAGGCTTGCAGGGTGGTTGTTTCTCCTGCTAGCCAGGCGATGACACGCGCTTCAATTGCAGAGAAATCAGCAACGATAAACCTGTGCCCAGGTGAAGGGATAAACGCGGTGCGGATCAACTGTGAAAGTGTGTCGGGCACGGACTCGTGCAGAAGCTCAAGTGCCTCGAGGTTGCCTGTTCTGACGAGCGTTCGGGCTTGGTCAAGATCAGGCAGATAGTTCCTGGGGAGGTTCTGGACTTGGACGAGGCGTCCGGCGAAACGTCCGGTGCGTCCTGCGCCGTAAAACTGGATCAGCCCACGTGCTCGACCGTCGCTGCCTGCGACGTTTTGCATGGCTTGGTATTTCTTGACGCTTGATTTTGCTAGATCGCCGCGAAGTCCGAGGACTTCTTTCACCGTGCCAGTCGCGGTGTCGAGGGCGGCATCGACCTCGGCCTTTGCCAACGAATCCAGCACGCAGCCACGCGATGCGAGCCATTGTTTGAGTTGGATGGGCGAGTTCGGATTCTCCAACCCAGTCAATGTCTGTGCCCGAGCGAGTGTCGCGTTGCGGTGGTGCTCATCCACCCCGACCGCGTTATCAACCAGCGTGTGGTCGAGAAGAATCCCAGCATCATTAATGCGTTGGTCGAGCGTGTAGGTGTCCCATTCGGACTCCGGCATCGGAAAACAAGCCAGTCTGTCGTGGATGGCAAGCTCGACTTCGACATCACGACGGTTGTAATCAATAAACCTCGCCCACCCGGTCGGGTCAGCTGATGGTGGATTCCTGCGTTTGCCGCCGTTCAGGACTGAGGGTGTGGCGGGTGTGCAGAACTGCTTGATCAGCTTCTTGCCTACTGTGTCTTTTTGGACGTCAAGCTTCAAAACTGTGGCTACTGCATCGAGGCTCATCGGAAGACCAAGGTAGGCCGACCAGATCATGGTGCAACGCCACTGCCTTGGGCCAAGAAACCCATCAGCGAGAAGCTCTGGATGATGAGTGCGTAGCCAGGCAGACAGGCAGACTCGCTCGAAGGCGGCGTTATGCGCCCACTTCACGACGGACGGATCAACTAAAGCCGCCAGAACCTCGTCGGGTATAGATTGTCCGTTGGCGAGATCCACCACCTCGATCGGGCCGCCGTCAATCGAATAGCCGAACAGGAGCAGCTCGAAGTCTGGGTGCTCGGCATACGGGTAAACGCCTGTCTTAGCGAGTTGGGCGAGGCTGAAAGATTCAATATCGCAGAAGAGTGTTCGCATGACGAGGTTCCTTTCACATAGAGGAAAAGTGGAGGGAACCAACAAGATGTGCTGATTCCCTCCACGTGTGGGGATGGTTACTTCAGGAAATCGTCATCAGCGGCGAAGGCACCGAAGTCGGTCTCAGCGGAAACTCGTCCACCGCCAAGGGTTTCTCCGTCGCGGGTCTTTTGGATATTGCCCAGTCCACAGGCGATACCACGGTTGCCGTTTGTGTTGAACGCATAGAAGGACAGGGATACGCGTGCGTAGCAGCCCGAGTACACTTCGGCGCGGTCCAGGATCGGGGCGACGCTCTGATCGACGATCTGCGGAGCGGTCAGGGAGTTGGCGTTGAGGAAGTAGGCGCCCTTGTAGGCTTCGTCGTCACGCTCAATATCCCCATCGCGCAGCGGCAACTTGAGGGCGGCCTTGTTGGGGCGCTTGCCACCAAACTTGGCCGTTCCGGCGTCGATCGCTGCATCCACGGCCTTCTCGATCGCCGCAATCGTGGCAGTATCGGACTTCGGGATAATTAGGGAGACGGAGTACTTCGGTTTGCCTCCCTGGATGGAGTTCGGCTCCCACACGTGTGCGTAGGATAGGCGAACTTCGCCGGTCACAATACGAGTTGTGTTAGTCGTTGACATAATCATTCTTCTTTCTACTAGTTACTTGTTTGGTTGAAAATCGGTGGCTGCACTCACCAGGTCAAGCGCTGGCCGTTTATCGGATGCAAGAACCAACGTGGGTTTGCCTGCAGGTTTGGTCACGAGGTCACCGAGGATCTCGTTGAAGGCGGGTTTGCCCATGAGGCGTTCCATGGCTGTGAGGGTGATGAGCTTGCGATCCCAGATGTCCCTATATCCAGCCGCCTCAGCCGCTGCAGCGACATCGGTTTCGGAGGTGTATTTGCGTATCGACCGTCCGGCTACGAGCTTGAACCCCTCAAAGACCACGCCCTGGTTCACCGCTTGGGAGAGCGCGTATGCTTCGACATCCGCCGCCCAGGTTTTGAGCTGCGGAATCCGGGCCAGCACGTCGGCAATCTCGCTGTCGGACAGTTCTGCTGGCGGGGCGAACTCCAACCTGGCCAGCGCAAGATTGGCTTCAGCTCGCGCCCGACACGTGGGTGCAATCTTGCAGAACTGACACCACGAGCCCGGACAAAACTCACCCTCGCCAGCCGCTGCCAGCTCAGCCTTCGGTTTCACTTCCGCTTCGGCCCAGTGCTCGAGTTCAGTGACGGAGATTTCCCAGGTGTCGACGTTGCCCCGACGTGGCTGGTAGATCGTCACCGCTACGCGCTCGATGTCGTACAGGTCGCCGAAAGTGTGAAGGGCTCCGAGAGCGTAGAGCATCAACTGGGGATTACGCTCAGCCTCAACCAACACACCTTGCCCGTACTTCAGATCAATAATCTGCAAGGTAGGTTCGGCGATGATCACGCAATCCCCGGTGCCAAAACCTCCCGGAACCACATGGCTGAAATCCAGGCGCTGCTCGATGAGCACCTGTGGATCCCCACAGGTCTCCCGAGCCAGCGAGATGTGTTCTTGGACGTAGGCGACGTAGTCGTCAGTCAAGGTTTCCATCTCGTCATCAATCCAAGTTGAGACTGGCCGCTTCGAGCGCTGCTTCAAAGCGCGGCGGAGTTTGTGCTCGGCGAGGGCGTGTGCTGCGGTGCCTTGCTCGGCAGCCGCAGACGTGGATTCTGGCTCATCGGATTCGAGGCGGGCGGAGGGGGTGCAGTTGAGCCACCGGTGAGCACCAGAAGCTGAGAGGAGTGCGTGATCAGACGGTGCCATCAGCAATCTCCTTCGCCCGATCCAGCAGCCACCCGTACTTCGACGGATCCACCGCTGAGAGCTTGTCCGCACCAGCCTCGACGATCAGCTCACGAACCTTTGCCGTGTGACCTTGCGCTGAGAGCTCGGAAAGAAAAGCACGTACTTCTTCCAACGTCACCGTCGGTTCAGGTTCAACCTCTGGCTCGTCCGCAAGTAGTTCTGGCTGGGCGTGCGTGGCTGGGATGGTTCCGAAGGGTTCCTTGATCTGCAGGGCAAGCTCCGGGCGTTCACCAGGCATTCCTGCGTGGTCTTCGAAGCTCTCCTCAACGATCTGCTGAGCCCGCGCAAGCAAATCGGCGAGCGATCGCATCGTCTGGTTTCCATCACGAATGAAGGCGTTAATTTCCGGCATCATCATTTGGATTCACCCGCCTTGAGAGCATCGGCCAGGGCCATGAGGTCGTCATCGGTGTTTTCGGTGATGTCGATCTGCTTGACCGAGTCACCGGGAACGAGAATCATGACTTTGCGCGGGGTACCAAGCAGTAGGCGCATGAGCCGTTCACGCAGCGTCACATTCTTGGTGGCGACGATTCCGGGGTCGTCAGGGATATGCCGGGCAATATGAAGCTTGAGACTATGTCGAGCCATCGGGCTTACCTTTCTTCCTCATTTGTGGGAGCAGCCCGGTTGGCTTCTCCCTTCACCCCACTGCCGACACCGCTCGAAGTGTTAAATCGGGCCTCCTCAACCGCCTGCCGGATCAGCGGTTTTACCTCTGCCACCAGCTGCGATACCCGAGCACGGGTCAACCCCATATCGCGCGCCACCTGCGCCTGATTGAGCTTGTCGGTTGCAAGCAGACGCGTCATCACCTCACGATGCTGAGGATCCAAACCAGCGATAATGTCACGCATCACCTCGAGATCACAAGCACGCTCGACACTATCCTCGCGTTCGATGACCTGGTCTTCAGCGCTGATACCCGGTGAAGCAGGGTCAAGATCGATCTCGAGCATCTGCTCATACGAAAACGGCTTGTTATTCGGGACGCGGCATCCACGTCGAGGACCGCACCCAGCCCCACACGTACATTTCTTCTTACCCTTGCCGCGATCGGCGCGAACCGCCTGATGCGTGGCCGCTTCTTCTGCGTTCCACAACTCGTCCAGAATCTTCTGCGGTGTGCAGGGCTTAACCTGGTCGAGCGGAACACCAGTAGCGGCGGCGCGTTGCTGCCGGTGGGTTGCGATCATGAGAGCGAACTCGCCAGGGTCAATGTCGAAAGTGTCAGTGATGGACTGATTCTTGTTGTTGTCTGCTTCGTGCTTGAAGGTGACCTTCATCGAAGGATCTCCATTTCTCCGGGAATCCCGGTGATTTGGAGACCTGATCTGTTTGGCTCAGATCACTGGTGAGAACTACTTGGAAGACGACAAAGGCGAGCCACCCCACCCGCCCCTCAGCAAAGAGGTTTGGGTGAGGTGACCCGCCGAGCGCTCCCAGAGCAGGTCTCACTAGTGGTTCATTTGTCTACAACCACAGCCAGCACTCGCTGTGGAGGTCGCTCATCCGCCAGATGAGCTCCCGAACAATCACGCTCAGGCTTCGGAGAACGTCAGTGCCGATGGCCACCAGCACTTCCGCCTCCACCCACCCGGCCCGAACTGTGTCGAAACCGAGTGGGCTGTGTACGGCTACTTGCTGCGCTTAGATGGCTTGGTCTGCGCCAACGCTGACGCGGCAACAGACTTCGAGTCCTTGCCATAACGGCCATCGGTCAGAATCTTCGACGCCTTGGACACCACCTTCGCAGACGTCTGCTTACGGTTCCTTCCCATGTGTTTCACCTCCTTCGCCACGATCAGGGCACCCACCACCAGTTGGTGCGTGTTCATGAGCGTTCGCGCGAGTCGGCGTGCGATAATGAGATGACAGTTGTTCGTCTCGTCGGCTCGTGTTTTGCTCACATACTCATCAAACGCTGTGGTTTTGGGACTTCAGATCGTTGAGGGAAGCAAAAACTGGGACTTCTGGGACTAGTTTTGGGACTCGGCATAGAGGAGCGTGACGCATATGGGTTTGCCCGAGTTTTGTCGCGCTGTTTACAAGCGGAAGAGTCCCATCACTAACCAGGCAAAATTCGTCCAAGCCGTATTCCAACACGCTGGCAGTGCAGAGCGGTTAGACGACGAGTACGCACGCAAGATCTTTACCGGGGCAAAACCGATCTCCGAACCGCAATACGAGTCATTTCCTACACAGGTGAGCAAGAAATCGTTGCATGATTTCCTTCTTGCCCACCTGAGGCCCCTCCCAAGCACGAAGCGCACGTTGGATGATCGTTGCCAAGAAGTCGGCAAAGATGCCGGACTGCCCTCAACCCTCACTATCGAACCAGAAGCATTCATTTGGGCACTCACAGATTGGTTCGACGCGATCATCCATGACCCAGACCATTGCGATGTCCTTGAACACTGCTACCGACTTCGCCTTGAAGACCAGGAACCAGAAGAAATAAACCCCGCGCCGCAGCCGCTCTATCAAGGAGATCGCGTCGACGTGACGCAACCGCCCGCACTGCAAAAACACAAGCCAGGATTTTGGGTCGAGTTCACTCACACATGGACACTGCGCAACGTTGGCAGCATCGACTGGACCAGTCGGACACTCATCTGTACGAATCCAACAGACCCGCGACTACGACCCGTCGGCACCACACAGATCGCCATTCCTGACAGCCCACCGGCGACAGCGAAGTTCATCAAGATTTCTTGCACGTTTCGGGCGCAAGGCTATGAAGGTGCTGCCTCAAGCCACTGGGAAATGCGCAACCAGGAAGGCGAGAACTGCTTCCCTCAAGCGACTACAACATTCAATGTCAATGCCACAGTTATTAACCCGGATCTTCACGCGATAAGGCAGGAACGATGAGCGAAGCTGAATTAGAAAACTGGGTCACCATGAAAGAAGCGCAAGCCCACCTCGGGGTGCGCCGGGAAACCATCACGAAATGGATAACAACCCATAATCTCCCTGCCTATAAAGTCGGCAGGGTCTGGAAGTTCAAACTCTCAGAAATCGACGAATGGGTCCGCACCGGTCAAGCCGCAGAAGAACCACATCCCAACAACCCTCACGAGCCTAAGGAGGAACGCTAATGCCAGAACTGAACTGGGTCGGCAAAGACAAGGTGATCACCCACCACCTCGACGTTCCCTACCGCGTCCTCGACCGCCAATACTCATATGACGAGCACGGCCAACACGATGGGGACAACGGCTCACAGAACATGATTATTCATGGTGACAACCTCGAAGCCCTCAAAGCTCTACTACCAAAGTACGAAGGCAAGGTTGACTGCATTTATATCGATCCTCCCTATAACACAGGCAACGAAGGCTGGATCTACAACGACGCCGTCAACGACCCACGAATCAAGAAATGGCTTGGCGAAGTCGTCGGCAAAGAAGGCGAAGACCTCTCCCGCCATGACAAATGGCTATGCATGATGTACCCACGGCTAAGACTTCTCCATCGCCTGCTAGCCAGAAACGGATTGATTGCTGTCTCGATAAGTGACACAGAGCTGTCCAACCTAGGCTGCATCATGGACGAAATCTTTGGCCCTGCAAACCGACTTGCTTGTGCGCCAGTGCGCTCTGAACCAAGTGGAGGGAAAGATAAAACGGCCCTGCGAACAGGGCACGAATACATTTTGTTCTACACCAAGGGTGACCAATCAAGTCTTGTCAAAGAAGAGAAGACAACTGGGAAGCTTGACCTCAAGGACAGCAAGGGCCCGTATCGAAAAGGGCGTGAGTTACGAAAGTGGGGTGCAACTTCCGACCGATCAGATCGACCGACGTTGTGGTTCCCCATTACTGCACCCAATGGTGGAGAAGTATTCCCAATCAAGAATGACGGGTCTGACGGCTACTGGCGTTGGAGTCCTGCTCACGCAGGTATGTCAGAGTTATTGGACAATCCTGAGGCTGCTCACTGGGAGAAAACATCATACGACCCAGGGGTTGTTGTAGATGGAGAGACTGAGCGCTGGGTTCCATACGAGAAAATTCGTGACGTAAAAAAATCATTCGGATGGAATACGTGGCTCGATGGCTATGGAACTAACGCCGACGCGACTGCAGTAATCAAGGCAATCTTTGGAAACAAGAAATTCGACACCCCGAAACCACTATCACTAATCGAATGGATTATCGCCCTGCATGGCAACACAGACGGCATCGTCTTAGACTCATTCGCAGGCTCAGGAACGACCGCACACGCCGTGCTTAATTCAAATATGTACGACGACGCAGATAGAAAATTCATCCTCGTAGAGCTCAGCGACTACGCAGAATCAATCACGGCAGAGCGGGTCAAACGAGTGATCGACGGATACCGCACCGATAAGGATGAAGTGCCCGGAACAGGAGGGTCATTCTCTTTCTACGAGTTAGGCGCGCCACTACTTCTCGCAGGTGACTTGAACCCAGAGGTGCCTCTTGAGCGGGTTCGTGAGTATGTGTGGTTCACCGAGACGGGGCAGCCGTTCTCGAATCCGCCCAGTGCCCATCCGTATTTCTTAGGACGGCATGAGGATGCATCGTTGTTTTTCGTATATGAGCCGGATCGGGCAACGGTTTTGGATCGTGACTATCTGGCTTCGATCCCTCCTGAGTGTGCGGCTAGTTCGTATGTGATTTATGCCGACACGTGTTTGTTGTCGGATGAGGAGCTGCGCTCTCTGAATATCACGTTCAAGAAGATCCCTCGGGATATCACCCGTCTCTAAGGAGTGTTGGTTATGGAGTTGAAGAAGTATCAAAACCGGGTGATCGCCGATCTAGAGGATTACCTCACCCAGCTCAACGAGCAGCCTACGCTGAGCGATGCTTTTAAGGTGTTTTGGGAGTCTCGCCAGATTGAGGTTGGCACCCCGCAGATGCCGGGCTACCAGAATGTGATCGATGGTGTTCCGCACGTGTGTTACAAGGTTCCAACTGGCGGTGGGAAGACGTTTTTGGCGTGTGCGTCGGTGAAGCCGATATTTGAGGCTTTGCCGCCGACGCGGAAACAGGCTGTGGTGTGGCTGGTGCCGTCGGATTCGATTTTGACGCAAACCTTGGCGGCGTTGAAGAATCCGGCCCATCCGTATCGGCAGAAGTTGAACGCTGATTTTGGTGGCCGTGTTGAGGTGTATTCGAAAGAAGAGCTGCTAGCTGGGCAGAATTTCAGCCCGTCGACCGTGGCTGAGCAGCTGTCAGTGATGGTGCTCTCGTATGATTCGTTCCGCTCACGAACAAAGGACGGACGCAAGGCATACCAAGCTAATGGGAATCTCGCCTCGTTCGCGACCGCGTTTGGTGCCCCGGAGCAACCGATCGAGAACGCGGATGAAACAGCACTGTTCCAGGTGATTAACCAGTTGAATCCCGTCGTTATCGTGGATGAGTCGCATCACGCGACGAGCTCGTTGAGTCTGGAGATGCTCACGAATTTCAACCCTGCATTCATTCTTGATCTAACCGCAACCCCGAAGCGGCAAGCGAACGTGATCTCGTATGTGGATGCGCTCTCACTTAAGAACGAGAGCATGGTCAAACTTCCGGTCATCGCATACAACCGGGCGTCACAAAAGGATGTCGTTACGGACGCGATCGACCTGCGCCGTTCACTAGAAATCGCTGCTACACAGCAGTATGAGAATGGTGGCGCTTATATTCGCCCAATCGTGTTGTTTCAGGCTCAGCCAAAGACGAGCGAGGACGCTACATCGTTTGAGCGGCTGCGTGACAAGCTCGTCAAGGCGGGTATTCCTGCCGAGCAGATCGCGATCAAGACCGCCGACGTAAACGAGCTTAAAGGCGTTGACCTGCTCAGCAAGGAGTGCCCGATCAGGTTCATCATCACCGTGAACGCGTTGAAGGAGGGCTGGGACTGCCCCTTCGCCTACATTCTGGCGTCGTTGGCGAACAAGACCAGCCAGGTCGATGTTGAGCAGATCCTTGGCCGTGTTTTGCGCCAACCCCACGCCAGGAAGCAGCCGAACACGTTGTTAAACATGAGCTACGTGCTGACCTCTTCAAACGATTTCGGGACCACGCTCAATCAGATCGTTGCGGGGCTCAACAGTGCCGGATTCTCCAAGCGTGACTTCCGCGCAGCCGATCAAGTCGCTTTCGACTTCACTGGCACGAACCAGCCAAGCAAACCCGCCCCAACGTCCCCAGTCCCAGGGGAAGATATGGACGTTGAAGAGTTCCTGGAGTTCAATGAAGAACAGGTTGCAGCTGATTTAGATGCGCGAGAAGAATCCGCTAGTTCACCAGAGCCTTCGGCGGATCCGACGGTTGCTTCGATGATCGAGCAGGCGGCTCAGCAGGGTGCGGACTATGAGCAGGAGGCCGAAGAAGCCGCACAGATGGGTGAGGGCTTCGTGCCTTCAGATTTGGAGGATGCTGTGGACACGAGCTTCGTCAACCACGAATTCGCTGACGAGATCGAAACCCTTCGCCTTCCCCAATTCGTCATCCAAGAACCCGGATCAGCATTGTTCCCGACCGCTCATGAGGGATACAACGAACTTAAGCACGAGGCACTAGCCGGTGACTTTGACTTAAAGACGAAAGACATCGACATTGACCTGTCGACGGCAGACGAGCAGATGTACAAGATCGACGTGCGAAAAGACTCCGAGGTTCCTAAAGCCTTCCGGATGTCGAGTACCGATCAGAAATTCATGCGCGAACACTTCTCGAAACTGAGCGTCGAAGGACAAAAGCGCAACACGGCAATCGCCATCTACGATCGGATCAAACCGATCAATTCGATCACTGACTCTGACTTGCGCGCATACATTGTGCGGATGGTTGAGGCCTTCGGCACCGAGCAGCTGTTGACCTATCAAGAGCACCCGCATGCGGTAGCAAGCAAGGTCAAACAGAAAATTGACGGCCTTTTGGAAGCGCACAAAGTCAAGAGATTCTATGAGGATATCGAGACCCGCCGCGTTGATGTTCAAGCGTTATACGCGTTTCCGAAAGCGATCCAGCCCATTCATGCCTCCTCCCTGATTGGTGGCTCCCTGTATGAGGCCGAAGACAAGATGAACGGCTTTGAGCTCGAACTCGCTGGTCGCTTCTCCGGCATGAACAATGTTCGCTGGTGGCACCGGATCATTGAACGCAAGGGCTTTTGCCTCAACGGTCCGTTCAACCACTACCCAGATTTCGTCGTGATGACCGCTAGCGGCACCATCGTGGTTGTCGAGTCCAAGGGCGAGCATTTGAAGAACGACGATTCTAACCGCAAGATCAGGCTCGGCCGGGCGTGGGCGAACATGTCTGGCAATGACTACCGCTACTACATGGTCTTCGAAGATGGCGTCACTCCGCCTGACGGGGCGGTCACTTTGTCGGAGCTCGTACGTATCCTCGAAAAGCTGTAGGCGGGAAGGACACCTCTTGGGAGAAGACGAGATGGCACAGGCAACGATCACGCCAACGCTGCGCGGCGACACATTCGCGTCCACGTTCACCGAAGTGGCCCATTCGAACACGTTAGGTCTTCGAAACGACGAACAGTTACGCCTGTTCCATCTGTCTATCCAAAACAACCGCTTCGACCACACAGCCCTCATCAAGTTCCTCAAACGCAACGTTGGGCGCTACGTCTTCTCCCGCGCCGAATACGAAGGCTACAAACAGCGAGACGATCTCGAAGAAGTTGCTCTCGACGCGGTAAACCGGATGCGTTCACAACAAGACGGCATGGGGTTAGGTGAAATCTTGCTCTACGTCCTGCTCGAACAAATCCTCGAAGCACCCAAAGTGATGAGTAAGATCGAGCTCAACCAGGCCCGAGGCCAGATCCACAGCCGCTGTGACGCCATCCACCTACTCACACCAGACGGTCAGCGAACCACCAGCAGCATCGTGTTTGGAACCTCCAGCGTGGTCGGCAACATTGGGGATGCCATCACTGCAGCATTCGACCGCGTTGTAGATATAGAACAGAATCGCTCAGACGAGGTTCAGCTCGCCGAGCAAACTGTGTTCACCAAGACCCTCGACCCAGCAACAGCAAACTACGTCAAAGATCTGCTAATCCCGAAGCCGGGTGGGGCACCCGTGTTCGATACCGCTTATTCGATGTTCCTGGGCTATGACATCGGTCTCGATCCGAAGAACTACAGCAACCAGCAGTATCGGGCTGTGCTCGATCAGAAAATGCAGGGAGATATCGCCGCGCACGCCCAAATGATCGCCAACGAAATCAACACCCGAAACTTGGATAATTACTCGTTCTACATCTATGTTTTGCCACTCAACGAAGTAGACGTTGACGCGGGCGCGATCATGGATGGGCTCGTGGGTGGGCCAGGTGGTAGCCATGTCTGACAAGCAAGTAACCGTCGGCGATCTCGTATTTTCTGACATCGACTCCAACGAATTCCTCAAACAGCTGTACGCCAACCTGCTCTACAACTACGGCTTACATCGGTTGGGGCTGGTGGATCGTCAACCATACGACGTGGATCTTGAAGCAGTACTGCGATTCGCTGACCTGCTGTCGAAATCAACCCACCCCACCAATCGTGACCGGCACAGGGTGTGGGCGCAAGAAATCGCGCTCCTGTGCCACATTCTCTACCCACAAGACGCGCGAACGAAAGCATACGTTCCTGCAATCTTCACCACGCTAGGTAACTACCCAGGCCTGAAGCAGTTGGGTGTGACTTCCGATGCGGGCATCCTCGACGCCGCATTCAACGCCTACCAAGCCGAATACCTCACCGTGCCCGGTGATAAGTCGATGAAGTTTTTCGCGCCGCAAAAGAAGATCTACGACCGCCTGAACGACGGCAAGTTTTCCTTCTCGGCCCCAACGTCACTGGGCAAGTCCTTCATCATGCGCACCTTCATCACCAACCAGATCAAATCCGGGGTGACAGCCAACTTTGCGATCATCGTGCCGTCAAAAGCGCTGATCAACGAGACCCGCTCGAAACTGATCGCTGACCTCGGCGAAGACCTTGAACGGCACAACTATCGAATCGTCAGTGCCGCTGGTGACATCGTGCTCGAAGGCGATCACAACTTCATCTTCGTGCTCACCCCAGAACGCTTGCTTTACCTTCTGATCGGCAAACCTGCAATCGAATTCGAGTACGTCTTTTTCGACGAATCACACAAACTCTCAGGCAAGAACAGCCGCGCCCCGTTCTACTACCAAACCGTGACAATCCTTCAACACCGCCACAGACCACCACACTTCATCTTCGCTTCACCCAACATTCCCAACCCAGAGGTATTCCTAAGGCTGGTTGATCCAAACTCTGACGAAAATGAAACCAACGCGGTCGCAACCCAGTATTCGCCAGTCGCGCAATTCAAATACCTCGTCAACCTGCACGAGAACACCATTTCCAGCTACAACGACCACACCCAAGAATTCACGCACCTAGCCTCACTTCAAGCTCAGGACGCTACCGCACAGGGCGTAACCCGATTTGTTAGTGAATCATCACGAGGTTCAGATCATCGTGGGCAAACCATCGTGTTTCATTCTGCCCGGCATCACGCAGTGCAAGCGGCGCGTGACTATGCCCAGGGTTTGGCAGACCTCAACGATAAAGACTTGGACGCTCTCGCAAAAGACATCGAACGCGACGTCCACGAGGACTACTACCTCAGCGGTCTCATCCGTAGAGGCGTCAGCTACCACATCGGCTACCTCCCGCCAGCGATCCGCGAACGCATCGAAGGCCTGTTCCGCGAAGGCAAAATCTCGACACTATTCTGCACCAGCACGCTCCTCGAAGGAGTCAACCTTCCCGCCGACAACCTCGTCATCACAACCAACAAAATCGGCAGAGCAGGAATGACAGCAGTCGACTTCAAGAACCTGATCGGCCGAGTCGGGCGTATCGAGTTCAACCTCTACGGCAACGTATTCATCATCGTGGGCAACCAACTTGCATCCGAGCAAAAGGCCAAGGAACTCCTACAAGCGAACGTTCCTGTACAGAAGCTATCCGTGCAAACTGACTCACAAATTATCAGCAAGAAAATGAAGCAAGGTGTCGTCAAGGATCTACAGGAAGGTCGCATCGAATTCTCCAAAGGGAATGAGAGCTATGAGCGTTATGATATGAAACGCAAATTCGGTCTCATGCTCTTGCGCGACATCACTACCGGACGTCAAAGCCTGGTGCGTGAAGAATTCTCTGACTATCTTGACGAACAGGCTACCAACAGCATTATTGCTACTTTCTCGCGACGCGAAGGCCAACAAGATGACGATATCAATGTCTCCGTTGACCAGGCAGAAGCGCTGACGCACGCAATCCAAGCTGGACTCCAGTATCCACAACTTTCTCCAAAGGGAAAGTTCAGTTACGACGAGACCCTCGCGTTTCTTCAGCGGCTTGCCTCAATCTTCAAATGGCGAATTTACAATCCCGAGACGTTAGGGAGAACAACCAAGGGAAGTGACCAGCTCGCTATGCTGTCCTGGTACACCGTCCTCCTGTTGCAGTGGATGGAGGGACACGGTTTGCGTTCCATCATGAATCGTGCAATCGAGCATCACCGGAAAACTGGAATTGTGTGGATCAATCGGCAACCGAATCGCTACCTAGATTCGAAAGAACACCGAAACCTTGTTTTTAGTGACACGCTTGAAGCTATTGAGCAAGTAATCCTTTTTGAGCTATCGAATTACTTTCTTAAATTCTCCAACGAATACAAGAAGGTCCACGGAAAAGAGCAGTTCGACAACGACTGGTACGAATACGTCGAGTACGGCACAACGAAACAGGAAACCATCCTTCTCCAACGACTCGGATTCACCCGCGAGAGCGCCACTTACATTCGAATCAACGTCTCCAATGCAATCTTCCTTCACGAAGGAAAACCCCACCTGAACCCGATTCTCCTCGAAAGCTCGAACATCAACGTCCGCAAAGAAGCCAACGAAATCAGATACAACGTGCCAGAAGCCTTCTCGATGCCAGATTTCTTGTTCTAACACCCTCGTCTGATACCCGCTAACGCAAGCACTCGCGCAGACCCCCTTAGGTCGAAACGTGCCCCTGCCGCGCGGACGTTATGGCGACGAGCACCAGATCACCGGACCTCCAGCGAGCCAACGAACAACCCCAGAAACGACAAAACCCCTGCTCAACAGGGGTTCAAGGGCTCAAGCGGCTTTTATCATTTTCGACGTCTAAGTATCCACTAAAACCCCAAAATCAACACTTTTTGTCCACTAAGCTCAGCATTTGCGCAGGGGGAGTGACATGACCACAAGGGACGGTAGCCAACCCAATTCTCAAACCAAAAACCGGGCAACTCTCGTTGCGCTATGCGAGCAAAACCACTTGCACTACACTCGCAGAAAAACCTGCACTTGACACTTGTTTCCGGTTACTTCGATTTTGCCGAAGTTCAGGCAGGGAATCTCATCCACGCTTGGCACATCCACGCTTGGCACATCTGTTCTTGGCGCGTCTGTTCTTGCCACGGCTGTTCTTGGCGCGTCTGTTCTTGCCACGGCTGTTCTTGGCGCGTCTGTTTCCGGCTCGAATCCGTTCCGGCTGCGGTGTTTATTGCAGTGTGACAGGCGGCGCGGGTAGATCGTGCGGGTCAAGTACTGTCAAGTGGGGGAATTTTGCGCTGCGCCCGTCCCCGGAGGAGTGTCCCCGCGCGTGGCGTTTAATCCAGGGTACCAGGTGGTTTTTGACCCATTCCCGGTTCTGGCTAAACGTCCACTTGGTGATGCCCTCGTCCCTGAACACTTGGTCATACTCGGGGTAGCACGGTTCGAGCCCCAGCGCCCGTAACGCGTGGTTCATCATAAGCTCGTGGCCTATTGGTTTGAGGTGGAAACGGTCGGGTGCCCACGGGTTCATGGTGTGAATCGGGCGCAGACCCCACTGGTCGAGCACGTAGCACCCGTGACGCTGGGCGATAGACCAAATGTTGGCGTTGAATTCAGCGGTGGCGGGGCGCATCGAGGAAATAATGGGGGAGCCTTTGGAATCCTGTATTGTGCCCAGCAACACGTCGGCACCGGTTTCACGTGCGGAAACCACCATGGATTCTACCAGGCGTGACAGGTGGTCGGGGTCTCGGGGCACCCGCACCAGGTCGTTGCCGCCGCCGACGATGGAGATTAGCGCCGGGCGCATCTCCAGAGCCGTGGCCATCTGTTCGGCGGCTATTTGGGGCAGTTTCCGTCCGCGTATCGCCAGGTTGGCGTATTTTAGCGGTGTCAGGCCGGCTGCCATTCGCCGTCGGGATAGTTCCCAGGCCAGGCGGTCGGCCCAGCCGAACATGAGGTTATCGGGATTTTCGGGGTTGGCTGAGTCCATCATTCCTTCGGTGAAAGAATCTCCGATGGCCACGTAGCTGTCCCACTTAGCCAGCTTTTCCAGGGCGTCGCCCTGTGGCTTGCTTGGTGTGTTTTTGCTCACGGTTCTCTCCTTGAAGTTACCTTTATTCTATAAGTTTCGTTCATGAGGTGCTGGCCGATTTCCTTGGCGTAACAGGGGATTCGCCCTGTAATTAGAGGCGGGTGTAGCTTGCAAAATATGTATCTTGGTATGCCATTTCTGGCGCTAAAAAGAACCATTTTCATATTCGTGAGAA
The DNA here is from genome assembly GCF_000160615.1 of Mobiluncus mulieris ATCC 35243. GTDB lineage: Bacteria > Actinomycetota > Actinomycetes > Actinomycetales > Actinomycetaceae > Mobiluncus > Mobiluncus mulieris. Next base: position 552,655 of record NZ_GG668518.1, read on the forward strand.
AGAAGAATCATTATTATCTTTTATAATTTTGGTACGGATTTATATAATTCAGGAATGCCTAAATGGAGATTTGCGCAAGAAGAAAACATAGCTGATATTAAGGAGGAATCCGCCATTGACTGTGAAGCCGCCGGGAAAAAGAAAGTCCGTATTGTTGCGCTGTTGGGGCCGGCTTTCGTGGCTGCGGTGGCCTATGTTGACCCGGGGAATGTCGCGGCTAATATTACCGCCGGGGCGCGCTACGGCTACCTACTCGTTTGGGTCTTGGTGCTGGCGAACCTTATGGCAGTGCTGGTGCAATACGAGTCAGCAAAGCTCGGCATCGTCACCGGACGATCCCTGCCGGAGCTACTCGGGGATAAGCTGCCCAAACCGTGGCGGATTGCGTTTTGGCTCCAAGCGGAAGTCGTCGCCGCCGCCACAGACCTGGCTGAAGTCATTGGCGGCGCCATCGCCCTATATCTCTTGTTCGGTGTTCCTCTCTTCTGGGGAGGAGTCATCACCGGTGTTGTCTCGCTAATCTTACTGCTGGCACAAAACCGCAATGGCCAGATTGTTTTTGAACGTTTGGTGATTGGCTTGCTGCTGATTATTACTCTGGGTTTTGTGTCCGGTTTGCTGTTTAGCCCACCGGATTGGGGTGGAGTATTGGGTGGCATGGTACCGCGTTTCCGTGGCAGTGAGACCATTGTGGTGGCGGCCTCGATGTTGGGTGCTACCGTGATGCCTCACGCGATTTATCTGCATTCTTCCCTGGTCAAGGATCGTCATGGGGTGGGGCACAGTGACAGTAAAATCAAGGTTTTGCTGCAAGCCTCCAAATTTGACGTGGTGTGGGCTTTGTTGATTGCAGGTTGCGTGAATATCGCTTTGCTGTTGTTGGCGGCTTCGGCGCTGCCGGGTAAAGAAGGCACCGACACTATCGAAGGAGCCTACGGGGCTATCCTGGGCACGTTTGGTACCGGGGTGGCCACGGTTTTCGCTATTGGGCTCTTGGCTTCCGGTTTGGCTTCTACTTCGGTGGGTGCCTATGCGGGTTCGGAGATCATGGCTGGTTTGTTGCATATTTATGTACCCCTGTGGGTGCGGCGTATCGTGACCCTGATTCCGGCTTTGGCGATTTTGGCTCTGGGTAGCGAACCTACCTGGTCGCTGGTGATTTCCCAGGTGGTGTTGTCGGTGGGGATTCCCCTGGCTCTGGTGCCGCTGATTGTGTTCACGCGTTCCCGGAAGGTGATGGGCAAGTGGCGCGACCCGTGGTGGCTGTTTGTAGTTACAATCATTGTCGCGGCATTGATTATCGCCTTGAACTTGGCGTTAGTTGCGATGGGACAGTTCTAGTTGAACTGTCTGAATCTAAATATGGCCGGGAGGGGCACAGGGAGATATTCTCCTGTCGTTCCTTCCATTTTAGTTTCGGGTTTCATGAGGTGCTAGTCGGGAATCACCGCGATTTTCACGCCCACCCGTTGGTTCATGGCTTCGTAGGCTTCGGCCACACGAGAGAGCGGGAATTCGTGGGTAACAATCTCGGCAACGTTAATAGCTCCCGACTCTAACAAAGCGATGGCGCGTTTCACATCGCGACGTCTGGCATTGGATCCCCCGGTTACTTGCAGTTCCTTGTAGTGAATCAGATTCGGTTCCATCACCGCGCTCGACCCTTTGGGGAAGCCTGCAAAAAAGTTCACGCGCCCCCCGATTGCGGCCAGTTCTAGGGCAGATTGCGCCAGTTCAGACGCTCCGATGCACACGACTACTACGTCGGCTCCCGCTCCGGCGGTGGCGGCCTTGACTTGGGGATTCAATTCTTCGGGAGCCACCCCGACTGCACCCAAACGGTCGGCCACGGCGCGTCGCCCTTCGGAACGGTTGGATACATAAACGCGTCTTGCTCCGCAAGCCAGTGCCAGCTGGGCGTGAAGCAGTCCGATGGGGCCGGCACCTAGCACAGCAACGACATCGCCAGGTTTCACCTGGAAGTGGTCTAAAGCGTTGAGGCAGCACGAAATTGGTTCAGCCAGACACAGTGCTTTGGGGGAAAGCTCCTGGTTGGTGGTAATCAGATTGCCCCTCATGACAGCGCGACGTGGCACCACCAGGTATTCTTGTAACCCGCCGTCTATTGCATAGCCGAATAGTTCCAGGTGGGAGCATAAATGTTCCCGGTCGTGCAGGCAGTTTTGACACCGTCCGCACGACACCACAATCGAGACCGTGGCTTGTTGACCGAGCGTCAAACCCGGTTGAATCGCGTCCACGCCTTCGCCGATGTCCACGATTCGGCCAGCAAACTCATGACCGGGCACCACCCCGTAACGCACCCCGGCGGTTTTAGCGCCGGTGAACAAGCGATAGTCCGTGCCGCAAAGAGTGTTGGCTTCGACTTTCAAGACGACTTCGCCAGGTCCGGCGTGCGGCTTTGTTTTTTCACAAAGTTCCAGTTCATGAGGTGCTTGCAGCGTGGCGGCTAACATTTCCATTTGCTCCTTTTGGCGCCCCGATGGGGCGCATTTCTTAGTTCTGTCCAGCTTCCTTTTCTGGCTTAGCTCACAGAAATACCGTGACCTCGCCCATCATCATGGCGAAAGACGTGGCTCCCGGGTCGGGGGTGCCGATGGAATCTGTGCCATGGTTGTGTGCCCGGCCTTTCGCTGCTGCGAACGCGGCGGTTTTAGCGGCGCTTTCCGTCGCTTTCTGGGTGGCGTTTTGCCAGGACATCGCCAGATTTTCTGGATTTTCGGTCGCGAGAGCATCTGCGAAGGGCTCGGCGGCATCAACTATGGTTTTATCTCCCACCTTAGCATCGCCCATGGTGCTGAAGGAACGTGCTCCGGCAACAGCGGCGGCAATAATGGCAGCCTTGTCGGCAGTTTCGGTGTCGCTCAGCAGCGAGGCGGTTTTCGCTAGTGCCCCGCCCCACAGTGCCCCGGCGGTTCCTCCCGCGCCTTCTGACCAGGCGGCAGCAGCGTGCGCCAGGGTGGTGCGTAGGCCGGCACCGGCCGCGACGCAAGTACGTGCGGCGGTGGCGGCAGCGGTGGTACCTAAAACCATACCCTGTCCATGGTCGCCATCCCCGGCTACCGCGTCCATCTTGCCCAGCTCGGCCTCGGCGGCGCGAGCCCTTTTCTCGAAGGCGTCCAGGACTGCTGCTACTATTTTGGCTTGGGCGGTGGATTCCTGTGGCATGTGTCGGCGTTGAGCAAGCTCACGGCGAATTCGGTGTTCAATGGCCATTTTATAGGCAAAGATTTGCTGTTCTTTTTAATCCAAGTAATTCACGTAATTAGATAAATCTTTGACTGTGGAAATCACCAGTCCGACCAGGATTACCAAGAAGGCTGACTGTATGTTCCGCTTGTGCTTCCGATTTGTGGTGGCTGCACAAAATCGGGGAATGCCTGACAACTATTATCTCAAGGTTAAGAGGCTCTTCGCTTTTAGGGTTGTAGTTGTTTTTTGAATCCTCGGGTTTCGAGGAGGCTGCGAATGCGGCAGTGGGGGTGTCCGGTTTTCTGGCATACGAGTAACAGGTGACAGCTAATAACCCGGCGGGTAAGAAGCAGATACGCTAGGGTGGGAAGAGTGGAAATCCAATACCGAGACAAACTGTTGCCGAATCAAGCCCAGGCGCTGGTTCATGAGTTGCTAGTCCATGCTTTTGGCCCCGAAGAACTGGGCGAGCCAGCCGCGCTGATAGCTGAGCTGCAAAACGCCGATATGTTCACTTTTTCGGCCTGGGACGGGGTAAAGCCCCTGGGAGCGTCCATATCGTGGCAAGCAACTCATGAAGTCGTCCTATTCAGCTGGCTGGCCGTCAGCCCCGCCACGCGCGGACACGGCGTGGGCACGAAACTGATTCGCGACACTATTGATTACTGGGAATCCCGGCCTGAAATCAAACTGATTCTGGGGGAAATCGAGGATCCCAACCGCCACGTTGGCTCCGCCGCACATGGCGACCCCAAACGGCGCTGGGCACTCTACCAGCGCATCGGCGCGAAATACTTGGATTTCCCCTTTGAAATGCCCCGGCTCAGCCCGCAGGTACCCGTGGGCGAGGACATGTGGCTGATTAGTTTCGGCGGCAGCGCCCACCCGGCAATCAACCCGGAAACCGGCAACCTGCAGGGACTCGGCCTGGGGCGGCCGTTGCGCGACTTCCTGCGGGCTTACGTGGAAAACAGTGGGGAATCACGAGGCGCCAGCGGAAAATACCGCGCTCCGATAGAACGGATGTTGGCGGCGGCCGCGAGCTTAGACTAGATGCGACATAAACCGGACGCTAACGCTGGTATTGTCCCGGCCAGGAAAGAGAGTTGTGAAAAATGTCTGAATTTCTATTGGCGCCAGCCAACAGTAAAGCTGTTATCACCGGCGAAAACTGGCGAATCACGGTGCTGACACCCTGTCTGTTGCGGTTGGAGTGGAACGAGAACAACGAATTTTCCGATGCGCAAACCCAGGTTGTGACGAACCGGGATTTTCCGGTGCCACAGTTTACGATGCGACGCCACGGGAATGGCCTTAGCCTTAGTACGGAAGCCTTGCTGCTGGAGTATGACGGCCAGCCGTTTTCAGCTCATGGCCTGTCTGTAAAGCTCAAGAGTAAGGCCGGGGTGGTCTATGGTTCCCAATGGCACTTTGGCCAGGAAACCCCACTGGATTCACATTTTGGTAATTTGGGTGGCACCGCTCGCACCTTGGATATGGCAGATGGTGAAATTCCCTTGGAACCGGGATTGATTTCTCGCACGGGTTTCGCGCTGGTGGATGATTCGCGAAGTCTAGGCATCACGGCTGATGCTTGGGTGGCGCCACGTCCCCGCGGTTGGGATTTGTATTTCTTCGGTTATGGCAATGATTTTCATCGCACCCTAGCCGATTACTTTGCCCTAACCGGGGCTTCCCCGCTGATTCCACGTTTCGCGTTGGGGAACTGGTGGAGCCGCTATTGGCGTTACAGCGAAACAGAGTACTTGCAACTCATGGATCGGTTCCGCAGCGCGGACGTGCCACTGTCCGTGGCGGTTTTGGATATGGATTGGCACCTGGTTGATATCGACCCCAGTATCGGCTCGGGGTGGACGGGCTACACCTGGAACCGGGAGCTGTTCTCGAATCCGCCGGAGTTTTTGCGCCAGCTTCACGAAAGGCAGCTGGCGGTGACGCTTAATGTTCATCCGGCGGATGGCATTAGGCGCCATGAGCAGCAATACCGGGAAGTAGCGAAATACCTCGGTCAAAATCCCGACACCGGGGAGCCAGTGGATTTCAATATCGCCAGCCAGCGTTTCCTGGCAGCATATTTCAACTTGGTACACCACCCCCTAGAGGATGAAGGCGTCGATTTTTGGTGGATTGACTGGCAGCAAGGGGTAACCTCGGCGCAAGCCGGCCTCGACCCGTTGTGGATGCTGAATTTCCGGCACTACCGGGATGCCCAGCGCCAAATTCCGGGCCGCGAATTCAAGCAACCCCTGATTCTGTCCCGCTACAGTGGTCCGGGGTCGCATCGCTTTCCGTTGGGTTTTTCTGGCGATACTTTCAACACCTGGGAATCCTTGGATTTTCAACCTTTCTTCACGGCAACTGCTGCGAATATTGGTTATTTCTGGTGGAGCCACGACATCGGGGGTCACGGGTTTTCGGAGCGCGATTTCGAGCTTTCCACCCGGTGGTTACAGTTTGGCGTGTTCTCGCCCATCAACCGGCTGCACTCTACGATGTCGCCCTTCCTCAGCAAGGAACCCTGGGCTTTCCCCCAGCCGTATTGCGCGGTTCAAAAGGACTATTTGCGGCTGCGTCACGCCCTGATTCCGTATCTTTTCACCCAGATGTGGCGTTCTCACCGTGATTCGGTGGCACCCATCCGCCCGATTTATCACGACTACCCCGACCGGTGGGAATCCTATAAGTACCGCAACTCGTATTTTTATGGCGATTTACTAGTGGCTCCGATTACCAGCCCGGCGGATTCCAAGTTGCACTTGGCTAAAGCCACAGCCTGGATTCCGTCGGGAACGTGGCATGATTTGTTTACGGGTTATGTTTATCACGGCGCGGCGGTACAGAGTTTTTATCGGCCTTTAAATCAGATTCCGGTCTTGGTTCCGGAGGGGAAAATTATCCCGATGGCACCGCCCCAGATAGCAGCAGCGCCACATCCACACACCCTGAACTTGTGGGTTTACTTGGATGCCACCAACCAGGCTCAGGGGCACCTGACCGAGGAAGTGGGGAATATGTTTTCCGGGGATACCCCGGCAGATATCGAGTTTCACGCGACTTTCCACGACGGGACACTGGACTTGCGGTTTTCTGCGGAGGGCTTGCCGGCCGAGTTCGCCACCAGGGATATTGTGGTTTACTTGCCGCAGTTGGCCGGGGAGGGTGGGGTCGCGCCCGCGTTGTCACGAGAGGTTTTTTCTCAGTTGCCGCTGTGCTACCGAGTCGAGTCGGTGAATCTCACGGAGGGCACGATTTCTCTGTATAACCTGCACCGCTGGGCGCCAGCGCCCCAGGAGGCGGTTTTCACGCTGCTTGATGGTGCGGAAGGCAAGATTGCAGATAAAGAAATTGCCTGGAATTTAGTGCAGCGCCATTCGGGAAACGGCTGGCGCGACCCGCTGGCATTTAGTGGCGAGTTAGCTTCGGAATCGATAGCCCAGACTCTAAAGGATGCCCTGTTGGAATGTGTTTTGGGTACTTTGAATCGGGGGTAAAGCTCGGGATTTTCCCAGTCATTCGCCGGGGGATAGGATATCTTTAGCATATTAATGATTGCTTGTAAACAGACCTAAGTCTCTTCGCTTTGCGGCGAAATCTCGATAGGATTTTTCACATAATTGCTGGTGAAGCCCAAAAATGGTGAATCCAGACGCAGTCCAAAGAAAGTCCAAAGGAGGAATATATGTCTTATCGCATGATTTTAAACCAAACCGCACACTTCGGCCGTGGTACTATAAAGCTGTTGCCCGAGGAACTTAAGAAGCGTGGCTATAAAAAGGCTTTGCTTATTACGGATCCGATTCTGTTGAAAACCGGCACTGCCAAGAAAGTTACGGATATCTTGGATGCGGCCGGTTTTCCGTATGAAGTGTTTTCAGATGTAGCACCCAATCCGCCAGTGGAAAATGTCAAGGCGGGGGTAAAAGCTTGCGCCGATGCGGGAGCGGATGTGCTGTTGGGGCTGGGCGGTGGCTCGCCCCAAGATACCGCCAAGGCGGTAGGTATAATCACCACCAACCCGGAGTTCGCCGATGTACTTTCCCTGGAGGGCGTGGCGGACACCAAGAAACCCGCCCTGCCGATTATCGGGATTCCCACCACCGCCGGAACTGCTTCCGAGACAACCATTAACTACGTGATTACCGATGTGGCCAACAAACGTAAATTCGTGTGTGTCGACCCGCATGATATTCCGATTATGGCGATTGTGGATCCGGATCTCATGGATTCCATGCCACGGGCTTTAAAGGTTTCCACCGGTTTGGATGCCTTGACCCACGCCATCGAGGGCTACATTACCCCCGGGGCTTGGGAACTTTCCGATGCGGTCCACCTGACTTCGATTCGGATGATTGCCGAAAACCTGCGTAAATCCGCTGATGGTGACCGGGAGGCTGGCGAGAAAATGGCCTATGCCAGCTATATTGCTGGTATCGGGTACTCCAACGTGGGTTTGGGTTTGGTTCACGGCATGGCACACCCGCTGGGTGGCCGCTACGGGGCTCCGCACGGGGTGGCTAACGGGATTCTGTTGCCCTCGGTGATGCGTTACAACGCTGATTTTACTGGGGAAAAATACCGGGCGATTGCTCACGCTTTTGGGGTGAACGATGCCTACACCATGTCCTTGGAGGACGCGCGCAAAGCGGCTTGCGACAAGGTTTTGGCTTTGGTCGTGGATTTGGGTAACCCCACCAAGATTTCCGAGGTCGGGGTGGATGAATCCGGCTTGGATGCTTTGGCGCAAGACGCGTTTAACGATGTGTGTACGCCGGGTAACCCGCGTAAGGCTACGCTGGAGGAAATCCGCGCGCTCTACGCGGCTTTGCTCTAGGCTCGCTTTGCCGTCTTCGGTGCGTTTTAGTTTTTTGGTTTCATGAGGTGCCAGTATCGTAACTGGCACCTCATGAAGCTGTGAATTTCCAACAATAAGCAAAAGTGACCGAATGCTAAACGGATGCCCGGAGGGAGTGTCCCTCCGGGCATCTTCGCGGTTGAAACCTAGAATCACTTGCCGGTACTATCCGGAACCGTAAAGGCCGACGAGAGTGGCTCCAGGTGCAGTTTGCCGTCCTTGACCGTGTCGTCTTTGTTCATGGCCTTGACCAGTCGGTGGCCTTTCGGCAGGGCGATTTCCTGGGGTTCCTTGCCCAGATTGTGGAAGATTACCGCCTCGCTAGTCTTGGCATTGAGGTTATCCGCAGCGGTTTTCTGGGAATCGGGCGAGCCAGTCGAGTCGGTCGAGAGCTGAGCCTTGGGGTCGGCGACCGCCCGATAGGCCATCACCGCCGGATTGTCATTCTTCCAGGCCTTGAAATCGGCGTACTGCAAGAAGGGGAACTCGTTGCGCACCGCCACGAGTTGCGAAATGTAGTTATACAGTGAATCCTTATCGGCCTGCGCTTGTGCCACTGTGGTGGTGACCTGTTTCTTCGGGTCATAATCAGTGTTTTCTGGGTTCTTAACCTTGGTGCTCTTATCCCACGGCATGAAAGTACGCTTGTTTTCATCACGTCCGGAACCTTTGAGCCCGACTTCCTCGCCGTAATAGATATAGGGGCGCCCCGGCAGCCAGAGGTAAATCGCCTCGGCCAGTTTGTTCTTTTCCAAGTTGGGAAAGAACCCGGCCGAACGCCCCTGGTCGTGGTTCGATAAATATATGGCATCAAGAGCCTGGGGATTCAGTTTGCGAATCTCCGGTTCATACTGGCTGAGATATTTGACCAGGTTCGTGGCATCGCCCTTGTTTACGGCCTTGACAATCTCGCCACCGCCATCGCTAAGGTCAAAGTTAAACAGGGAATCCAAGCCACTCGCATAGTAAGGGGCAACTGTGGACTTACCCGCCCAGACTTCCGCCACCAGGTAGGCATCGGGTTTGATACTGCGGCACATCTGGGTGTACCACTTCAGGAATTCGATGTTGGCCTGGTTATTGGTGCCAAAGTAGTGCAGGGCGGCATCCAGGCGGAAACCCGCCACGCCCATATTCAGATAGAACTTTGCGATTTTGGTCAGTTCTTCGCGTACTTTTGGATTGTCCAGATTCAGGTCAGGCATATTCTCGGTGAAAGCCGACTCGTAGTACAGGTTTGAGCCGATTTTGGTGGATTTCCGAATGGGTTTTTCCCCGAAATTGTAGTAGCTCGCGTAGCCGTCCAGCTTACCGTTTTTAGCCTCGGCCAGGGCTTTTTTGAACCACGGGTGGTTCGAAGATGAGTGGTTAATCACCATATCCATAATGATTTTGATGCCCTTGGCTTTGGCGGCTCGAATCAGGGCGCGGAAATCATCCATCGTGCCATAGACTGGGTCAATCTTCATGTAGTCATCCACGTCATATTTGTGGTACGAGTGTGAAGGGTGAATCGGCATCAGCCACAGGTATTCAACCCCGAGTTTCTGCAGGTAAGGCAGTTTTTCTTTGATACCGTTGAGGTCGCCAACCTGGTCGCCGTCGCTGTCATGAAAAGAAGCCACGTAGATCTCATATGTTACCCCCGAGCGGGTGCTGATTTCCGCAGAATCCGGTGGAACCGCCCCGCCCGAGGCTCCTAGTTGGCACCCCGCCAGCGCTAGCGATAAAGCAAATAAAACCCCAGCCAGTTTCTTCATGGTTCCTCCCAGTTCTTTATCCCAATTTTAGCCTGATTTGGGATGGCACCTCATGAAATTTAGCGGAAAATAACGGTGCGGGTGCCGCCCTGCAACGCGGTGTTCGGCGTGCCACTTGACGGCGCGGGCGAGGACACGGCGTTCGACATCTTGGCCTTATTTTTGCATGGTGGCGGAGTATCCTGTTGTACTCTCCGCCATAAACGTGCATGTCAGGAGGATTTATACTGACGGAGAGCTGGCGCGAGAGGCAACTATTCGGAGATACCGAATAGTTCAAATCTAGGCTAGTTGGCAGAGTAGCGGTGACGTAGTTGATGGTAGCGTCAAACAGTTTCACGCCCCGATTCTGGGCTTGACTGACAAATCTCTTAGTTTTGGTTGGGAGTTGTGGTTGCTTTGTTACCGATGTTGTTGCAGTTCATTCGTGGTTCATGAGGTGAATGTCGGCAATCCAGGAAACATTTCATCAAAAAGCTTGATGTCATAGTTTTAATAGGATAGGCTATACCCACCAAAATCCAGTCACTATACCTTGCCAAGACGGCGTCAACAGCCCGTTGCAGATAAACCATACCCACAGCATGGCATCTAAAGTACAAATCGCATGACGGGAACGGTACAAATCGCACGGTTGTGCGGTTTTGGTTTGGCTTTCGGGTTTTCCCGCGTCGCGTTTTTGCCTTGCGATAGTTTCCTTTCATGAGGCGCTTTTCGATTCATGAGGCGCTGGCCGGGATTCCGGCAAGCCCCTCATGAAACCTAGCGGAAGATGACGGTGCGGGTGCCGCCTTGCAGAATGTGGTGATTGGTATCATAGCCTGGTTTTGTGTGTGGGTGTGTGTGGTTGCTATGTTGCCAGGTGTTGCCGCAGCTCAAGTGAAATTTATGAGGTGCTTGTTGTCAACTCTGGAAATATTTCATCAAAAAGCATGATGCCAGAATTTTAATGAGATAGATTAGACTTACCTAAATCCTGTCACTGTCAGAAAGGAAAGACGATGTTGTCTAAAAAGGGATTGGTTGTGGGGATTTTTTCCGCAGCATTAGTACTGAACCTGGGTGTTGCACCTGGGGTAGCGTTAGGGAAGTCTGCGTCGGTTGACGATTTGACTACAGGTACGGATTCAATCGTAGAAGAGCTAGTGCAATTGAATCCAGGATCCACAAAAGCAGAGGTTATTGCTCAGGCCAGGCACGTAACGATTGAAACAGGTGAAGCGGCCAGCGAAGTGTTGTCCCAGCAACTAGCAGAAGCGAAGGCCTCGGCTGCAGAGGCTGCGCGCGACGGCGACGTGATGCTGCGCGGTGGAGGGCAAAAAAAGGAGTCGTTTATCATAGGTGGTGCGAAGCATAAAGGTGATGTTTTTTACGCACCTGCAACTACATTAGGATACGAGCATGGACATAGTGGCCTCTATTATGATACAAATACCATTATTGAGGCACCTGGGCTGAATAGATATTCCCACGCTATTTCTGCAAGTAAAGTTCGTGTGCCAAAAGGTACGCATTTGCAGTATGTGGATGTTTCTCGGGCAAGTCGCAATAAAGCTGCAGATATAGCGTATCATTTTATGTTAAATAAACCGTATAATACGCTTTTCGCTAGTAACAAAGTCGTCTATTCCGATAAATATAATTGCTCTCAGCTAGTATGGGCTGCCTATAAGGCAGGGCCTGGAATAGACTTAGATGGAAACGGGGGTTCGGGAGTTTATCCAGTTAATATTTTGAACTCTGGCTGGACTATAACTTACTACATCTATGGTGGGTAATACATGCAAAGATTGTATACGATTTATGTCGCTGCTGTGACGCTGCTGTTAGTACTACCATTAGCTGGTTGTGGTGTTGATAGTAGCGTCACTGCTGTGCCTCAAAATAAACTGCACCTGACTGATGATTATGTACTAGCCGCTCGTTTCAGTCCGCAGTTACATGATATAGGTCGAGGAGCGGCGGAAGGGTATGTGTTGCTGGCGCGGGAAGATGGGGTGGCTGACATTGTAAACGTGGGTTACATGGACAACGGGCAGCTCGTTTGGAGTGACGAAGGCTTGTTTTTTGGCGGGATGACAGTTGAATATCATCTTGATAACAAAGGATTAAAGAGCTACCCACGTGGTGCCGATGAAGAATTTGAAACATCAAGGTTTCCGGGAACAAAAGAAAACAAGTATATTTCAATTTATAATGTGGGAATACTCCCGGATGGATTTGCTAATAGAGTGGTAACTGGCATCGGAAAACAGCTTAGACACTGGGAAGTACCTGGCTTGCTTACCTCAATTGCAAAATGTGACGATGGTGTGGTTGCAATGGCGCAAGGTAAAGAACTTAATTCTGTAACACGTAGCATCTTGCGTAATCCTAATAACTCAACAGTATTACTTAAACTTTACCCTAAGCCGCAAGATTTGGCAGCTAGCGTCTTAGGTGAAATTGAGAATGATGAATCCTATGAATATTCACAGTATATGGAGCAGGCTCCCTGTGTGAATGGATTTATGTATACCTTGGCTACTAGAAAGCCTGTTGACTACTCTAATGAGGGAACACAAGTTCTGCGTGAATGGAATATTTACGATGGTAGTTATAGAGAATTTCCGCTTGTTTTAGAAGATGGGAAACCGGCACACGTTAAAGGCAATGATATTGAAGCACTCGATGGAGGGTTGAGCTTAGATAAAAAAACTTACTACTGGGTATCTTGGAAGGATGGAAAGCTTCGTTCAGTTGATTTGACTACTCGTGTAGTCAAAGAAGTTTTGACACTAAAATTATCGCAGTTTGACGGTAATATGCGGTGTATAGTTGCTGGAAATTTTTTATTTGTGTTGGACGAATTCCCTAAAAGTGACCGGTTGCGATTCTCGCGCTATAACATTAAAACCGGTGAAAAAACTGATTACTTTGATATTAAAGGTATCCTAAAAGTAGATAAAAACCGAATGTTTCGAAACGAACTTAGGGGTATTGCTATTAATCCAAACTGGTTGAAGAAGCATACCTTGCCACAAGATTGAGCATTACAGCTTGTAGCTGATTGTAGCTGTGAGCTTCATGGGGTTGGCCGCAAGTTATTGACGGTCTGGCTGTGTGTTAAGCGTCAGGCCGTATAGATTTTGTCACGTCGGCCAATTGAGAAGACCTCAATCGTGATGGCATCATCATGAATGAGTGCGAGGATCCTGTAGGCGCCGACTCGGTATCGCCATTCGCCGGAGTCGTTGGCAGTGAGCCCTTTACCAAATGCTCGAGGATTGGTGCAGGCATCGAGATTATTTTTAATCCATTCGGCGAGGATGCGGGCGTCGAATCGATTCATTTTCTTGAGCTGCCTGCGGGCTCTAGATGTGAGTTCGACGCGGTATCCGCTGGAAGGGGATGGCAACGTCACAGTTCCTCGAGGATTTCGTCGATGCTAATTCTCTGGCCGTCGTCTGCAGCGATTGCCGCTCGCAACTCGTGAAGGTCGTAGGAATCCTCGATTTTCTCTAAAATCGCGGTGCGGGCGAAATCAGAAATCGTGACACCTTCAAAATTGGCCAATTTGCGTACCAGAGTTGCGTCTTCGTCAGACATGCGTATGGTCATCGTGCTCATTTCCGCTCCCTTCAAAACTGTGAATACATTGTATTCAGGGAATCCTCGGTCTGGCAAGAGCACTTTCTGCTGGCTGTGGACTCTACGCGGCGTTGCTATGGTTCGCTCGTTGCGGTTTTATTGTCGATTCATGAGGTGCTGGTCGGGATTCAGGCTGGCCCCTCATGAAACCTAGCGGAAGATGACGGTGCGGGTGCCGTTTAGCAACACGCGGTGTTCGGCGTGCCATTTGACGGCTTGGGCGAGGACACGGCGTTCGACGTCTTGGCCTTGTTTCTGCATGGCGGCGGTGGTGAGCGTGTGGTCGACGCGGGCGACATCTTGTTCGATAATCGGGCCTTCATCCAGGTCAGCGGTGACATAGTGAGCAGTGGCACCAATCAGTTTCACGCCCCTCTCGTGGGCTTGGGCGTAGGGGCGGGCTCCTTTGAAAGACGGCAGGAAAGAATGGTGAATATTAATAATCCGCCCGCCCATTTTCTGGCAGAGCTTATCGGAGAGTATCTGCATATATCGCGCGAGCACGACCAGTTCGATTTTTTCGGCTTCTACCAGGTCGAGCAGGCGCTGTTCCGCCTGGGGTTTGTTGTCTTTGGTGACTGGTACCAGGATGAAGGGTACTTGGTAGAAGGTGGCGATGGGGGAGAGGTCGGGGTGGTTACCCACCACCGCGCGCACGTCAATCGGCAGCGCATTGTCGCGCACGCGATAGAGCAGGTCGGACAGGCAGTGGCCTTCTTTGGAGACCATGATTACGGTGCGCAGTGGCCGCCCAATTTCGTCCAGGCTCCAGTTCATGTCATAGGTTTGGGCGAGTTCCTGGACGCGGGTTTCCACGGTTTCTCGGCTGGGCACATCCATGGACACGCGCATGAAGAACAGCCCCGTGTCGGGGTCGCCGAACTGGGCGGATTGCAGGATATTCCCGCCCGCCTCGCTAACCAGGCCAGACACGGCGTGCACAATGCCGGGTTTATCGGGGCAAGACAGGGTCAGCACCAGTCGCTGGTCACCGTCGGTCAAGTTTTCCATCGCGTTTTCTATCATGCCCCCAGCATACCGCGTGGCCTGAGGGTATCTTGACAGGGCGGGTGGGTCGAGTGCGTTTTCCGTTTGTGGTTCGGGGTTCATGAGGTGCTGGTCGGAATCAAGGCCAGATTTACATGTTGGGAAGCGGTAGATAGTGGTGGAACTAACTAAACGGTCTTGACCTGCGAGTATTTCGGGGGTGTTGAGTTTCTCTGGAAAATACTGCTAAAAATCCTCAGGTTTGCTGATTCTTTGCCGATGGGGGGATAAAGGAACCCACAAACTGATTTTAAGGAAACTGTGATGTCAATTTTTCGTAAATTTGCCGCAGGAGTAGCTACGATTGCTGTTGGTGCGATGATGGCTGGAACCGCTGTCGCCGCCGGTGGGAGCTGGGATGGCGAACAAAGGCACTATAACGTATATTCGACATACGATGAGGTTGTTAGTTCACAGTTTTTCATGCCACCTCCCCGCGTTGATCGCTTCGATATGGCGACCAGTGTCTACGCCACGGTTACTGCCTACGACCAATCAAACAAAGAGCAGGTGCGTTTGTGCTACACAGAACCGTATGGAACAAAAATTGTCGCCTGCACTCTATATAAGGAAATTGATGGATTTCTTCCTATTCAAGGGATTGGAAATTTCCAGGTTGTCGGTCCAAATGCTGAGCAAATAAATGGCGGCATCTACAACAATGTTTCCGCTAAAGGGAGTTTCACCATTCAACACATGTTCCCCAAAGGACCGTCGCGTCCGTTGATTAGTGACGGTGGGGTTGATTCTCT
Organism: Mobiluncus mulieris ATCC 35243; assembly: GCF_000160615.1. Lineage (GTDB taxonomy): Bacteria > Actinomycetota > Actinomycetes > Actinomycetales > Actinomycetaceae > Mobiluncus > Mobiluncus mulieris. The sequence continues at coordinate 567,930 of NZ_GG668518.1, forward strand.
AGTAGTTTCGTATTAAGAGCACTGGTTTAAGCATAAGGAGTGTGGAGTCATGGATGCGGGTTTGGTTAATGGTCTCGGTGCTGGTGTTGCTGGGTCTTTGCCTCGGAGGCCTGTGGGTGAGGCCAGGGGGTCTGCTTCGGTTTCGGATGCTGGTACGGCTGTTAGTCGTGGCCAGAGTCCAATAGTGGACATGGTGGAGATTACTGGTGTCAAGCCCGCATCCGGCTCTACGTCGGCGGTGTTTGATCCCACGGCTGTTGATGGGCCTTTTGAACAGAAGCATATAGGTGGCGTGCTCGCCACGAGCTCAGCTATCGACGGCTACAATGGCTGGGAGACCATGCTTAAACATTTGTTTGGCATCCAAAACGGTGGGGATAAATCAGATATACCGGTTATTCCGAGCTTTAATTGGGGTGGGCATGGGCCTTATAGCGTGGAAGGTGGATATACTCCTGGTCACAGGTTTACACAAGAGGAACGTAATCTGATTGCCAATATGTACGTCTATGCCCACGACCACGGCATGAGCGAAATGGCGGTATCACACTACACATCCGCCGCATACTCACCTGCTTTACCTTATAATGTTGAGGATTTTGACTATGCGTGGATAGCCCCAGATAATCCGGCTGATCGTATAGATCATCGTGTCCTTGAGGGTCGGGCGGCGATGGTGGAGTATTTTCGTCGAGGGACGATAAAACCCCCTCGGTGGTTTAATCAGCCGGAGGAGGCGGCGCAGACGGTTGTGGAGACTTTGTCTTCGGCGGCGTTGAATGACAATCTTATTCCTAAAAACTGGATTGTGAATGCTGCTGGTGATGATTGTTGGGGGTATAACGGGAGTAATACTATTAAGGATTATAAGGATGTGCAGGCTTTAGTTTATGCGTATTCGCCTCATCATTCTGATGGGAAGCCTTCAGAGCTGGGGGTGCAGTCTGCGGAGGCGCAGCGGTATATTGCCTGGCGTGAGGCTAATTTCAGTCAGGTTCGTTCGATGATAGCCGAGGCGAAGCAACCCGCCGCTACGCCTGTTCCGGGGGCTCCGGCAGGTGCTGGAAACCAGGGCAATGTGGATGGCCCGAAGGCTTATTTTGAGAAATATTCCTCGCGGATTGAGGGGCTGGTGGCCGCTTTGGATGATTCGCAGAAGGCTACTTTGGGTGAGTTGTATAACTTGGCTGGTAAGAAGGGTGGGGAGCAGGCCTTGCAGAAGGTTGATGCCCTGGCTAAGGCGATGGTTACCGCGAATTTCATGGAAATCATGCTCTTGCCTGGTCGGGATAAGGATGGGAAGAAAACCACAAATCTCCTGGATATGCTGGTGTGGACTAAGGATTTTCCTGACCAGTCTAAGGTTTTGCAGGCTGTGATAGCTAAGAAGACTCAGGATAGCCAGCCCATCACCCCAATCCTGGAAAAACCGATGACTTTGAAGCTAGCAGGCAAAACACTAGCCACACCAGGAGTCACTGAAACCCCCACCAAAACCAAGGAAACCAAAGAAACCAACAAACCAACCCAACCCAACAACACATCCACGCACTAAAGATACTCTGTATGTGTTGCAATCTAATTCATTGTGAGGGCTAGACCATGACTCGGGTCAAATCCAGGGCGGAGACGGGGGAGAAGTCCGGGCGACTCGGTTCGTGGCGGTCAGCAATCTCCGCCGTGATGGCGGCAATCTGGGCGCCGTTATCGGTGCAGAACTTGAGCGGTGGAATTCGCAAAGTCACGCCAATCTCCGGGCAAGCTTCGGCCAACCAGGAGCGCAGCCGAGAATTCGCGGAATACCCCCCGCCCACGACCAGGGTTTTCGCGCCAGTGTCCTGCAAAGCCTTTAGGGTTTTTGACACCAGGGAATCGTTGATGGACTCCGAAAATCCTTTGCAGATGTCGGCCACTGGCAACCAGGGCTTACCCTCGCGGGTGGCCTGGTAGTCCTCGGTGAATTCGGGGTGAGAGCGGGCTTCCGGGCTGGCCTCTAATGAAGCGATATAACGCGCCACGGCGGTTTTCAACCCGGAAAACGAAAAATCATAGGGGTGCGACTTGGCGTATTTCGCGCCCGACAGTCCGCGCGGAAAATCAATTGCGCCAAGCGTCCCCTGCTGGGACATCCGATCCACGTTCGGCCCACCCGGATAGGGCAGACCCAGAATGCGCCCCACCTTGTCAAAAGCCTCGCCCGAAGCATCGTCCAGGGTACCACCCAGTTCCCGAATCCCGCCGGGTGCGGCAAAATCCTCGATATACAGCAGGTTCGTGTGCCCCCCGCTAACCACCAGGCCGACCGCCGGCAGTTTCAGCATCTCCTCACTGGCCAGCTGGTCAACCGCCAGGTGCCCAATCACGTGATTCACCCCGTAAAGTGGCTTGCCCAAAGCCAGTGCCAACGCTTTCGCCCCCGCGATACCCACTGCCAGCGAACCAATCAAGCCCGGCCCGCCGGAAACCCCGATACGGTCAATGTCCTCGAGTTTGACGCCAGCCTGTTCCAGAGCACTGGTGACCACCGGCAGGAATGACTCCAGGTGCGCCCGCGAGGCAATTTCCGGGATAATCCCGCCGTAGCGCGCGTACTGATCCATCGAAGTCGCCACCACGTTCGCTATCAGTTTCGTCTTGCCCGCCACCAGCGCCGCGCCGGTTTCGTCACAGGTCGATTCAATTCCAAGGGTCAGGGTTTCACCGTTAATCACGCCCTCAATCATACCCCCTCTGATTACCCCTGGCAGAAACGAGTGAAGATATTGGATTTGCGGTAAAAAACCCGGTTTTGGGTCAAATTTTCACTTATTTTTGCCACTATGTTGGCTGCGGGGTGGGGTTCATGAGATGCTATCCGGGATTCGACGTGCCAAGATAGCCCGGTGCTTGCCGGCAATCCGGGTGGCAAGCAAGGTCAAATCTTCGCCTTCAGGATTTGGTTTCGCCAAAATCTTTTTCCGCAAATGCGCCGGGCTAATATCCGCGCCACGTTTTTTGACTTCCAGGCTGCGTACTCCCAGCGCCTTGAGTGTTTTCTTCAAAGCCTTTTCATCCAGGGCACAGACCCGTTCAATCCTGAAATACGTCCCCAGTTTCATGGTGGCCGCTAATGAGGCGTCCCGCAAAGCCTCGTCTTGGTCGCAGCCGGTTTTGCCCGGGATGGCACCTAATGAACCGCTACCCGTGAGATAAGCGATACCGGGGGAGACCAGCCGCGCTCCGGCCAACTCTGCCGCGCGCGCCACCAAACCGGCGCGGATAATCGCCGCGTCCGGCTCGAAAATCCAGGCTCCCAAGTCGTCTTCCGACTTGAGAGTGTCGGCCGCGCGCACTGGCGCATTCGCCTTGCCGGAATCACTCGGGTCACGCAAGGCCGCGCGCACATGTCCGTCAGCGCCAATCAGCAAAGCACTCCGCCCGGGTTTTTCGCGTAAATCCCCCAACCAGATACCGGCCTCAACCAGGTCGCCGCCCACCGAAACCCAGGTTACTTCCGCATCGGCGGGAAGCTCCTGGTAGTCGATGCCCGGGGCTACCTTTACGCCCAGATTTTCACCTGGCACCTCGTGACGCCAAGCCAAAACCGTGTCGAGTGGCGGCTTCCAATGTTTGGGCTTGAGCTTGCGGCCGTGCTTGTCGCGGCGCGCCGGGTCGGCGAAAGCCCCGTCCACCCCGGCTTTGCGCAGTTTTTTCCAGTTGAGTTTGGTGATATCCGCCTGGGTCACCTTGGCCTCGGGGAAGGCGCGCAGATTCAGCAGGGCAGCGGCAGCGGTAGTCTCGTCTATCTCGAAGGCCTCTACCAGCAGCCCGACCCCCGCGAAAGCCAGCGATTCCGCGCCTATCCCGCAACCCAGGTCGGCGACCTTTTGGCAGCCCGCCCGGCGGAAACGCGCGGCATGGTGGGCGGCCACCGGCAGACGAGTGGCCTGTTCCAGCCCGTCGCGGGTCAGCAGCATCGCATCCGCAAAGCCACCAAACTTGGCGCGGGCTTCATCCCGCAGTTCCAGCTGGGTCAAAATCGCTACCACCAGTTCGGGGTCAACCCCACGCTTACGCAGACCCTGGTTGAGTTTGTCGGCCAGTTGCGGGGAATAAGACCCGAGTTTCCCCAGGCCTTCTAGCATTTGGAAACCCTCCGGGGTTAAAACCGGTTGCAAGGCGTTTTGAGTCATAGGACTATCCTACGGCGTTTTGGGACTCGGAGCTTTACGCGATGGCTACCTAACTTATTCCCGGATGCCGGCCTTGACTGCGGTGATAGCCAGTTCCCCGCGGGTGGCGCAACCGGTGTGTTCCAGGATGTCGGAAACATATGACCTGACGGTGGAATCTTTCAACCGCAATTTCCGGGCGATATTCTTATTCGCCAAGGCTTGCAGCAAAAGGCGAAATGTGGGTCGCAAATGTTCCGGCAGACTATCCACGGCGGCAATGAAGCCACGGTATTGTTCGCGGTCTTGCTGCGTTTGTGCATAGTTTTCGGTGAGTATCTGGATAGGCCGTGTTCCCATGACTTGCTGGCCGTTGTGGGCTTTGCGGATTAGTTCTGCAAGTTCCGCAGCGGGAATATCTTTAGTCAAAAATCCGCGCACTCCGGCACCGAGGGCTTGTCCCAGGGATTCAACGTGTTCGAATACGGTCAGCATCACAATAGTGATATCGGGATATTCAAGCTTGAGTTTACGCGCGGCTTCGATGCCACTCATGACCGGCATATCCACATCTAGCAACACCAAGTCGACGGGGTGTGCTTGCAATTGCGTAAAGACTTCCTGACCGTTTTCGGCAGTGGCTACTACCCGCAGCCCGTCTTGGGAATCTAAAAGGCTGGACAGGCCGTCGCGAATAATCTGGTCATCATCGGCAATGAGGATTTTGATTTCGGTATTGCTATTCATGAGGTGCCATTTCTTTTCGTCAATATCGGGGATTCCGGCTTTCCTTAAGGGGTATCGGGCTTCGAGTTGGCCGGGAGGGTGATATAAACCACCCAGCGTTTACTAAGGTGGGTGATTTCCATGGTACCCCCTTCGTCGCTGATTCGGCGGGAAAGATTATTTAGCCCAAACCCACTGGATATTGCGGGCGACTGCGGGGTGGGCGCGATTTCGTTGCTGATTGATATAGTCAGTGCTCCAGGCTGGGCTTCGGTGTCAACCACCAGGTCGGCGTGTGTTTCCACCGGGGCGTATTTCAAAATATTTGCACCGCATTCCCGCAAAGCCAGCGCGCCCGTTTGCGCTTGTTGCCGGGTAAGAGTGCCATCCACATTGGGCGAGGATGTGGTGTCGAGGGTAATATTCCGGGTTTTCAACATGGCGGTAACCTGTTGGATTACCGCGCTCAATTTCGTGTCGGTGGCAGCGGTGTCTATGCAAAGTATCATGGGTTGGAGTCGCTGGGAGGCGCTGGTAGCCGCGTCCACCAGGGGCCGGATTTCGGGGGCAAGTTCGGGGTGAGCCTTGGAGAAATCCTGAGCGAGAATCGTAACGTGAGCGAGGTCTTTCGCAATCGTGTCGTGGAGCTGTTGGGCGAGTTCATGGCGAGTTCGCGCGGCGGCCTCTTTAGCCTGGAGTCTCTTGGCTGCGAAGTTTTGATAGAGTTTGCGCAGCGTAAAGCCGAGAACCAGCACGAGGACGGTATTTACATAGGAAGCAAATATCTGCTGGTCGGGATAGTCGGTCACGGCCACCGAGATGACGTAGTCCAGAATCAGTAGGGTAATGGCGGGGATAATCCAGGAACGTACCAGCCACACGATTAACAGCACACTGAGACAGAGGCTGACAGCCCGAAAATCCCCCAGGAGTCTAAACGCGTTGCACAGCAGGTAAGACGCAATGAAAACAAATTCAAAAATCTGGTAACGAACCGCTACAATGAATAACAAAGCCAATCCAGAAGAAAGATGGAAAGACAAAAATTCATATCCAAATAAATCCTGATCGTTTTCAGCAAAGAAGGCTTCAATCAAGATAACCAGAAGTGAGGAGAGAAGAATCGCTGTACGCTTTGTTGACTGTAAGGACTCATAGTGTGGAAATAAATATTTTAACAGCTTGTTGGAAGTATCAACTTTTTTTTGATTCACCATAAGTATCTCCGGAAAAGAATATTCAGGATATGTTTTGCGAGCTGTGAGGGTGGTGCGGTCAGATGCGTATTCCAGTCGCACCACCCATGTTGTTACTGTCTAGTTATTGAAACGTAATATGGAACCAACACGCCTGCTTGCTGGGCTTTATACATGATCCTGATTGCGACACCTTCTATACTATGTAAATCACCTTTACCGAAATCATAACGGTCGGTAATGGTAATATAAGAGCCTGTTCTAGCCCAATCGAAGCTGTGTATTGCGTAATACAAATCCTTTTGTATTACGCTATTTGCTGAGCGTGTGTTAGTAATTCGGCCGCAAGTATGTATTGTTGGGAAGCAAAGGCGGCTACTGCGGCGGCTACTGCAGGGGAATATACTGCGTCATATCTACCGCGTTCTGTAGAATTTGTTTTGTATTCCATATAATCGGTAAGTTGTTTTCTTACCTGATTAATTAATGCATCCAGTTGGACTTTTTCTGCTGGATTTAGGTTAGCGTGTTCTTGTTTTTCCTGGTAGTCCTTTATTAGTTTCGCAAGTTCTGTTTCCACAGAGGTTCCATTAGATGCGAGATTGTGTTCAATTTCTGAGATGTCAGAAATTAATTGCCTTGTCTCATCCGGTTGAGATGCAAATGCGCTTGTGGTGTTTATTCCGAGACAAAGTAACATTACCGAAAATGCGGATGTAGCTTTCTTTATATTAATCATCATTTTTCTCTTCTTTTAGTTGATATCTTGGTAGATTGCATATGTTTGTTCTGTCTTGTTGTAGATGATGACAGCCTTATCGTCATATAGGTGAACTGTTCGAAACGTAACGATAATGTCATCTGGAAGTAATACTTTGGGTGAAAGATTGTTCTTGACTCCTGTGATAATACTCCTTTCATAGTCGTTTAGTTTTCTTGTGGTAAATCTTTCTGGATCTAAATCGGTTCCTATGGTAGATTCTGGATGCTTTACCTTGATTAATAAAAACTTCCAGCCATCGCCCGGGAATCCGATGTTTGATTCATAGGATATAATTTTACATCTTGCTGGAAGATGCATCCCATAGGTATCTTCAAAGAAGCTGACTGGTGTGTCATATGCTCTTACTCCCAGAAATATGCCCACCACAATGACGACAAATGCACCCAAGATAGAAAAAGTTACTTTCGCGGTGTCTTTCATGCTAGTTCCTTCCATGTTATCTATCTTTTAGGGTTGGTCGTGATTGTTGTTTACTATGCTAGGGCATGGCCAGCGCCAAAGATAGGGATAAATGTCGGTCAGTTATACCGACTTTCGTCGGTATGCCCGCGCCAGGCGACGGGCGCAACCCAGGGGTAGCACCTCATGAACCCGCGCGAATCCCCCCAGCGACCGCAACCCAGGGGTAGCGCCTCATGAACCCGCGCGAATCCCCCCAGCGACCGCAACCCAGGGGTAGCGCCTCATGAACTCGCGCGCAAAAACACCGGGCTGACCGGCGCAAACGACCCGATAACACCCCCGTCTTGGCACTCGACTTGCGAGAGTGCTAACCGGGGTTTAACATATAAAACAGTTGTCGGGTGCGAACCCGGCACGGCTGGAAGAACGCCACCCGCGACGGCGTGCTGACAGAAATTTACTGGAATACGAACCTAGAGAAAGGGGAATCGCAGTGTCGGTTTCCATTAAACCTTTGGAAGATCGGGTTGTCATCAAGCAGATGGAGGCGGAAACAGTGACCGCTTCCGGGCTGGTCATCCCGGATATGGCAAAAGAAAAGCCCCAGGAAGGCACCGTCGTGGCAGTGGGTCCGGGTCGCGTTGACGACAAGGGCGTGCGCGTGCCGATGGATGTCAAAGAGGGTGACAAGGTCATCTACGCCAAGTACGGCGGGACCGAAGTCAAGTACCAGGGCGAGGAATACATTATTCTCTCGGCTCGGGACTTGCTGGCTGTGGTGGAGTAATCTGCGCGCGGTTTATCTCGTGTGGAAGGTCGGGCTTATGCCTGGCCTTCCGTGTTTTTATTCCCTTTGCATGAGGCACCATCCGGTCATCTGTAGCGCCGCGTGGCAGAAATTCAGAAAAAAATGGGGGTGAGGCTCAAATATACAGAGCCTCACCCCCAAATTTTCGTTGATTTCTGCCGCCTCCATCCAAAACCCAGGCTTGGAATCATCGACCCCGACCCTAAACTGGTTTAACAAATGGGGTCGAGACCTCAGTCTCGACCCCATCGTGAAATGCAATCTACTGCGGATTCGCCCCCGCCAAGGCTTAAGCTTCACAAACTAAGGCAAGTTTTTTATGCGGTTTTGGCCTCCTGACTTTTCCAATAGGCGGCGCGTTCCTCTTCAGTCATGCCGCCCCAAATTCCATAAGGTTCATGGGCAGCCAGGGCGTAACTGCGGCATTGCTCCAGAACCGGGCAGTTCGCGCAAATTGCCTTGGCGGCAGCGGCGCGGCGGCGTCTGGTGCCGCCGCGTTCGCCATCAGGATGAAAGAAAGTCGCCGTCCCCATATCCTTACAGGCGGCTTTATCTTGCCACTGCCAAGACTCGAGGGTCGGAGCCGGGAGATATGTTACCTTGCTCATCGGATTCTTCCTTTCCGTCAGTTTGTTTTCTACACTTCCAGATTACGGGACACCCCGAAAAAACCATGTCCTACTACGGGATGATTTGCGTCACGTCACCTGACCGTGAGTATGACCTAAGCCTGCCGTGCCCCCCGCGAAGCCCAAGGTAGGACACAGTTTTCGCTAAGTACCAGGATTTTTGGCTGGTACTTTATGGAGTCGAAACCACGCTACTTAGCACCCCGCGACAAAAACGATAGAATAAGCGTCAAGCAATCAAGCAGGTAGTTACGCGAAAAGCAAGAGGTGTAAGGACAAAATGGCGGATTTCCCGGTTAACCCCCTAACAGCATTAGCACAAGGCAAAGATCCCTACGGCGCACTCGGATTGACCTATGACGATGTGTTGCTTTTGCCCGAAGAAACCGATGTGATACCCGCCGAGGTGGATACCTCTACCCAGTTGACTCGCAATATTACGCTGAAAATTCCGCTGATATCAGCGGCGATGGACACGGTTACTGAATCACGCATGGCTATCGCGATGGCGCGGCAAGGCGGGATTGGGATTGTGCATCGCAACCTGTCGATTCCAGAGCAAGCCTCGCAAGTCCTGCAGGTAAAGCGCAGCGAATCGGGGATGCTGTACGACCCGGTCACGATTTACCCCGATGCTACTATCGAGCAACTCGACCAGCAATGCGGGAAATACCGGGTTTCGGGGCTGCCGGTGGTGGATGACAACCGGAAGTTGGTCGGGATTATCACCAACCGTGACCTGCGATTTATCCCGGCGGCGGAGTGGGGGCGGCTGACGGTGCGCGAATGCATGACCCCGATGCCTCTGATTACCGGGCGCACTGGGATTTCCCGCGAGGAAGCCTTGGAATTGCTGGCAAAGAACCGTATCGAGAAACTGCCGTTGATTGACCCCGACGGCACTTTGACTGGTTTGATTACCGTGAAGGATTTCGTGAAAACCGAACAGTTCCCGAATTCCACCAAGGACGCGCGCGGTCGGCTGATGGTGGGGGCGGCGATTGGCTATTGGGGCGACGCGAGGCAGCGTGCCGAGGCTTTGGCCGAAGCCGGGGTGGACGTGTTAGTGGTTGATACCGCGAATGGCGCGGCGAAACTGGCTTTGGATATGATTCGGCAGTTGAAGTCGGATTCCGGTTTCGCGGGAATCGAGGTTATTGGCGGGAACGTGGCCACCGCCGAGGGAGCCCAGGCTTTGATTGATGCGGGAGCGGATGGGGTGAAAGTTGGGGTTGGTCCGGGCTCGATTTGCACCACCCGTGTCGTGGCTGGGGTTGGGGTGCCCCAGGTCACGGCGGTTACGATGGCGGCGCGGGCTTGCGAGGCTGCCGGGGTACCTTTGATTGCCGACGGCGGTTTACAGTATTCCGGGGACATTGCGAAAGCGCTGGTGGCGGGGGCGAAAACTGTTATGTTGGGTTCGCTGCTGGCCGGGTGTGAGGAATCGCCCGGGGAGTTGGTGTTTATGAACGGCAAACAGTGGAAGCATTATCGGGGGATGGGTTCATTAGGCGCCATGTCTTCGCGTGGGCGTAAGTCTTATTCCAAGGATCGCTATTTCCAGGCGGAGGTATCCTCTGATGATCAAATCGTCCCGGAGGGAATCGAAGGTCAGGTGCCTTATCAGGGGTCATTAGGTTCGGTGATTTATCAGTTGGTGGGTGGCTTGCACCAGTCGATGTTCTATCTGGGGGCGCATAATATCGAGGAGATGCGTCACCGGGGGCGGTTCATTCGCATCACGGCGGCCGGGTTGCGGGAATCCCACCCCCATGATGTCCAGGTCACGGTAGAGGCTCCGAATTATCAGCGGCACTAAATGCCCTGTTCATGAGGTGCTTTTCGGGGTTTTCACGAAGCAAATTTTTCGGATGGAAGCCTGTGCAAGAATAATAGGTATGAGCGAAACAAAGGTGCCCTGGTTCGAGGGCGAGTGGCTGGGATTTGATACGGAAACCACCGGGGTGTGGGTGCGACGTGACCGGATTGCGACCGCGTCGTTGATTCGCCGGGTCGGCGGCGAGGACACGGCTTACAACTGGGTGATAAACCCGGGTGTCCCTATGCCAGTGAAGGCGAGCGAGGTAAACGGCTTGACCGATGAATACCTCGAGAAACACGGTGAGCAACCGGCGGTGGCTTTGGCCGAGATTGCTTCGGAACTGGCGGCGGCCATGAGTTCCGGGGTGCCGGTGGTGGGGTTCAACGTGGCTTTTGACTTCGAGATTCTAGAGGCCGAGTTGGCGCGTTACGAGTTGCCGACCTTGCGGGCGCGTCTGGGGGGTCGAATTGCGCCGGTGATTGACCCGTTGGTTTTAGATCGTACTTTGGATCGCTATCGGCGTGGGAAACGTAAACTGGCTACAGTGTGCGAGGCCTATGGTTTAGATGGGAATCGGGCTTTTCACCAGGCCGATTCTGATGTTACTGCCACCTTGGATTTGTTGGGGGCAATGATAGAGCGTTACGAGTCGCTGCGCGGGATGGAGTTGGACGAGTTACACGATTTCCAGGCGGCCGCTCATCGGACTTGGGCCGAGAACTTCAACGAGTATATGGCTCGTACTCGCCCTGATTACCGCCCCGTGAACTTAGAGTGGTTCTTTGCATGAGTCGCAATGGGGGGAAAGGATTAAAGATGAATTCGAATTCGGTGGTGGAAGAAGCCGTGACCGGGACAATCAATGTTGTGGGTTCGCGGACAGGGTCGCAACCGCAGGTGCGTTTCGTGGCACCCGGAAAGGGAAGGTTCTTTGACCTGTTCTTGGCGCTTTTTGTGGCTTTACTGCTGATGAGCAACATTGCGGCTACAAAGTTGATTGGGCTGGAGCTTCCTGGGGTTCCGGGCGCGGGTGGTTCTTTCTTTTCCTTGGTATTCGACGGGGGAGCGGTGATGTTTCCCTTCACCTATATTCTGGGTGATGTCTTGAGTGAAGTCTATGGTTTTCGCGGGGCGCGCCGCGCGGTTTTGGCGGGTTTCGCGGTGTCAATCCTGGCTTCGATTTTGTTTTATCTGGTGGCGATTGCGCCACCTGGCCCGGGGGATGTGAATCACCAGGCTTTCCAGGCAATTTTCGGTTTTGTACCTCGAGTTGTGGCGGCTTCCCTGGCTGGTTATGTGGTGGGGCAGTTGCTCAACGCCCTGGTTTTAGTGAAGATGAAGGGGCGCACGGGCGAGCGTTTCTTGTGGGGACGCATGATTGCTTCGACCCTGGTGGGCGAGCTGGTTGACACGGTGTTGTTTTGCACGGTGGCTTTCGCCGGGGTGATTTCCGGGGCGGATTTCTGGAATTACGTGGTGACTGGGTATATCTACAAATGTGGGCTGGAAATTGTCATGTCTCCGTTGAGTATCCAGGTGATTCGTCTGGTGAAACACGGTGAGTGTAGCTACTTGCCGGTGTCGGATGCGGTGCCGGTTATGTCCGGTTCCGTTGAGATTTCGGATTCATGAGGGGATAGTCGAAATATGAACGCTAAATTCGAGATTTGCGCTCGCCTGGGTGCTCTGGGGCGGGCTGGGGTAATCCACACGCCGCACGGGGATATCCCCACCCCCGCTTTTGTACCTGTCGGTACAAAAGCGACGGTGAAGGCCCTCGTTCCTGAACAAGTCCGAGACCTCGGTGCCAGCGCGGTTCTAGCCAATGCCTATCACCTGTATCTCCAGCCTGGTCCGGAACTGGTGGATCGGGCGGGGGGACTCGGGGCTTTCATGAATTGGGATGGGCCGACATTCACGGATTCCGGTGGGTTTCAAGTCCTGAGCCTCGGCGCGGGATACAAGAAGGTCTTGTCCCAGGAATTCGCGGGCAAGGTTAAATCTGGGGGAAATCCGGATTCTGGGATGGCACCTCATGAACCCGCAGACCCCGGCAATCGACACGACCGATCCGGCCAGAAACGTAACGAGCTTGAAGAATCCGAGGAAAACGCGCAGCTCGCGGAACCGAACCGGAACAAGGCACATCCCGGCTTGGCGCGGGTGGACGAGGACGGCGTGAATTTTCGCTCGCATTTGGATGGAACTCACCACCGTTTCAGCCCCGAGATTTCCATGCAAATCCAACACCTTCTGGGGGCGGATATTATTTTTGCTTTCGATGAACTCACGTCGCTGTTGCATTCCTATGACTATCAGGTGGAATCCCTGGAACGTACCCGGCGTTGGGCCGAAAGATGCTTACGGGAGCATCGCCGCCTCACCGAGGTACGCGAAGGCAAGCCTTACCAGATGCTGTTCGGGGTGATTCAAGGTGCCCAGTGGGAGGATTTACGCCGCAAAGCCGCGCGTGACCTGGGATTGATGTGTGTCGATGGCCAGGCTTTTGATGGTTTCGGTATTGGGGGCGCTCTGGAGAAAGAGAACTTGGGGCGGATTTGCGCCTGGGTGGCCGAGGAATTGCCTGAAGACCGGCCACGGCACCTCTTGGGGATTTCCGAGCCGGAGGACTTTTTTGCCGGTATCGAAGCCGGAGCGGACACCTTCGACTGTGTGTCGCCATCCAGGGTGGCGCGAAACGGGGCGGCCTACCTGGAGACGGGGCGGACAAATATGTCACGCGCGGCCTTCCGCGAGGATTTCTCTCCAGTGCAACCGGGTTGTGGCTGTTACACGTGCCGCAACTATACCCGTGCGTATATTCATCATTTGTTGAAGGCCAAAGAAATCCTGGCTTCGACCCTGTTGACCATTCATAACGAGTACTACACGGTGCACTTGGTACAAAACATTCGCGCGGCTATTTTGGCTGGCGAGGATGCGTATCGGGAGTTTAAACAGGAAACGCTGGGTAAACTGGGGAGGCTGTAATCATGAACGACGAAGTGGAGATTGGGCGCGGCAAACGTGGCCGGCGGGCATATTCCTTCGATGAAATCGCGGTGGTGCCGTCTAGGCGCACCCGTGACCCCGAGGATGTGTCCCTGTCATGGCAGTTTGACGCGTATTACATGCGGATTCCGGTGATGGGGGCACCCATGGACTCGGTGATGAGCCCGGAAAACGCGATTCGCCTGGGGAAACTGGGGGGAATTGGGGTTTTGGATTTAGAGGGGCTGTGGACGCGGTATTCCGACCCGCTGCCGCTGTACCGGGAACTGGCCGAGCTGGGGCAAGATGCTAATGTGATTGCAAAACTGCAACAAATTTATGCCGAACCGGTCAAACCGGATTTGATGCGGGCGCGGCTGCAGGAAATCAAGGATGCCGGGGTAACGGTGGCCGGGGCGATGAGTCCGGCCGGAACCCAGAAATGGTGGGAGGAAATCGCCGGGGCTCCTTTGGATGTGTATGTGGTGCGCGGATCCACGGTGTCCGCCGATCATGTGTCATCGCAGGTAGAACCCCTTAACTTGAAGCAGTTTATTCACCACCTGGATATTCCGGTGATTGTGGGTGGGGTGGCGACCTATACGGGGGCGCTGCACTTGATGCGTACCGGTGCGGCCGGGGTGCTGGTGGGTTTCGGTGGGGGAGCGGCTTCCACTACTCGGCGTACCATGGGGATTCATGTGCCGATGGCCACGGCGGTGGCGGATGTGGCGGCGGCACGCCGAGATTTCATGGATGAATCCAGCGGGCGTTACGTGCATGTTATCGCAGATGGGGGGATTGGCCTGTCGGGTGACATTGTGAAAGCGATTGCCTGTGGGGCGGACGCGGTGATGCTAGGGACGGCCTTGGCTCGTGCCAGTGAGGCTCCCGGTCAGGGCTGGCATTGGGGCAGCGAGGCGCATCATTCGACGTTGCCGCGCGGATCTCGGGTGCGAATCGGGACAGTAGGTACCTTGGAACAAGTGCTTTTTGGTCCGGCGGATAATTCCGAGGGTACTTTGAACCTGATGGGAGCCTTGCGGCGGACGATGGCGACCACGGGTTACACCGATGTAAAGGAACTGCAGCGGGTGGGGGTTGTTATCGGCTAACAAAATGGTTAATGATAAAGTATTTGCTTAGTTGTCCGGGTTGCGTAAGGATAGCCTGAAGGTGGTGGAGTCGCCGGGAGTTACCTTAAAGGCTTATAGATTTGAGGCGGGTTTAAAAGTGAAACTGAATGTCGGAAAGCTCCGGGGCGAGGCCGGGCGTGCAGGATGGCTGGCCGTGGCTTGTTTCTGGGTAACCACCCTGGCGATGGCTGCGGTGTTTGTGGCCGGCGGGAAGATTCTCGACGGCTACGGGGCAGTGTTGGGGGATTTGTTCCAGGTCGATTCCGTTTCTAATGCCGCCGAGAGTGCCTGCGACCATGCTGGTTTGGGTGGCGCGGGTGGCGCGGGCGATGCGGTTGGTAACGTTGGTGGCGGCTTCATGAGTCGCTTGCCAGATGCCAGCCTGTGGTGGTGGATAGTGGCCGGTGTGGGAATCTTGATTGTGTTCGCGGGAAAATTCGCCGAGATCCACCTTGAAGCCACCGCTCAAATCAAGGGCGAAAACCAGTGGCGTAATCGCGTGGTGTCAAAAACTTTCGATTGTGGCCCGGCTCGGATTAAACGCGAGCAACTGGGCAGTATGGTTTCTTTGGCCACCGAATCCGCCGAGCGGATGACCCTCTATACCCATTCTTTCCAGCCCCAGGTTAAGGGGTCGTTTTCCGCGCCAATAATCCTAATCTTGGCGATGGGAATTTTTGTCCATCCCCTGCTGGCGGGCCTGGTTTTAGCCTGTCTGCCATTGATTCCCCTGGGGATAGTTGGTTTCGTGCGGTTCTTTCGCAAGGTTTCCTCCGGCTCTAGCCGGGCGCGGTCGAGTCTTGCGGCTGCGTATCTGGATGCCTTGGGGGGGTTAACCACCTTGCAACTGTTGGGTGCTGGACCTCGCGTGGCGGATACCTTGGAAGCCGTGGGTGAGCAAAACCGCCAAGCCACTATGCGCTTATTGCGTTCCAACCAGCTGGTGATTTTGGTGCTGGATGCCGTGTTTTCCTTGTTTACGGTGACGGTGACCGCCGCGCTCTTGGTACATTTCGCGTGGCGGGGTGATATTACTCCTGGTCAAGCCCTGACAGGGCTGGGTTTGGCCTTGCTTTTGTTGGAACCCATCGACCACTTCGGGGCGTTTTTCTATATCGCGATGGCGGGACGGGGAGCGCAACGCCGGATTCGCGCCTTTCTGGCGGGAGGGAACCCTGAACCCGGTGGAGCTCCGGCATCGACTTTGGGGACAGAGGCTCGGGGCGTGGGAACGCCGGCGGAACCCGGGGTGGTGGAACTGTCGCAAGTGGGATTTGGGTATGGGGGTAAACCCGTATTCTCGGATTTAAACTTGCGGATTTATTCGGGTGAGCGCGTGGCGATAGTCGGGGCTTCCGGCCAGGGTAAAACCACCTTGTTGAACCTGATGAAGGGCTTTTTGCGCCCTCAATCTGGGCGGATACTCGTGAATGGGCAAGCTGCGGATTTGACCACGCAGTCCGCTTTGGTCAGCCAAAACACCTGGTTGTTTACCGGCACAGTTCGGGAAAACCTGGTGGCGGTGGCACCCGGGGAACCCCCCAGCGAGGACGAACTGTGGGATGCCCTCGAAAAAGCGCATATCAATCAAGAAATCCGCGAGATGCCCTTGGGGCTAGATACGCCACTGGGTGAAAACGGGACGGGATTGTCTTCGGGACAAAAACAGCGTTTGAGTCTCGCGCGTGCCTTGATTTCGGGTCGGAAAATCCTGCTGTTAGATGAAGTCACCTCGCAGGTAGACCTGGAATCCGAGCGGGAAATCCTCGCGGCTTTGCGCGGACTGGGACGGGAATACACCTTGATTATGGTCACGCACCGTTCCCGGGTGACAGAACTGGCGCAAAGAGTGCTGCACGTCGCGGCGGGGGAGGTCACGGAATAATGACGGAAGCTGCGCACAATTCGACAAACGGGGTGAAATCTGGACTGGCACCTCATGAAACCGACGGGACGAACGGAGCCACCGCCCCAAACGGAGGCAACCCCACCACCGTCCCGGAAACACCTTCGGCCTGGACGCTGAGCAAGTGGATGCTGCAATCGACCCGCGAGGTTCTGCCGCCGCTACTGGGATCGGCGGTGGCGCGAATCTGCGACCAATTCGCGGGTATTTCGCTGTTTATGGTGCCGATAGTGCTGATAGCCAATGCTTTTAGCCATACACGTAATGGTTGCGTCTTGGGGACGGGGCACACCGTGGGACTGTTGGTCTCGGTGATGGTGGTGATTGCGCTGGTCAAAGGCTTGGCGCGCTACCTGGAGCATTTCTTGGGGCATTTGGTGGCGTTTCGCGCCCTGGAAATCCTGCGTGGCCAGGCATTTCGTGCGATTTACCCCCAGGCTCCAGCGCTGGAATTTCGCACGCACAGCGGGGATATGCTGGCGCGACTGACCAAGGACATTGACCGTATCGAGGTGTTCTTTGCCCATACTTTCGCCCCGGCAGTGTCTTCGATTGTGGTGCCGGTGACCGTGGCTGCCGTGAGTTTCACGTTGGTGCCGTGGCCGCTGGCCGTGGCAGTGACGCTGGTGTTGGCTGTGGGTTTGGCGATTCCCTGGGTGGGAATCCGAGCCGGTCACCGGGCGGCTTTAGCGAAGCTGGCGGTGCGCGGCGAGGTGTCCACGCATGTCACAGATTCCCTGGGTGGCCTGGCAGAAGTGGTTGGTTACGGCTTGGAACAGCCCCGATTGCGCGGCATGGCGCGGGTGGAAGCGCGGTTACTTGACCGAGACGCTAAAAATGTGCGGATTCGGGCTTTCCGCGAGGCGTTCCTGTTGGCGTGGCGAATGGTGACGCTGGTGGTGTTGCTGACGGTGGGGGGCTGGCTGTTTATGGATGGCCAGGTCAGTCTCGCGGCATGGCTGGCGGTGGTTTTCGCGACCTTGCGTTCTTGGGAAGTCTTGCAGGGGGTAGTGGATTTCGGGGCGGATTTGAATGTGTCTTTTGCGGCTGCCGCCCGGGTGTGGAAACTGTCGCACGAAGGACTGGAACTGGCTAGTGGGGAGGCTCCGGTTCCGGCGGGGGCACTGGGACTGGAGTACCGTGACGTTAGTTTTTCTTATGGTGATAGGTTGACGCTGGGTGGCGCGGCTTCATTAGATGCCAGCCGCAATTCTGGGAAAAATGCGGAATCTGGGCTGGCACCTCATGAAACGGAAACGTCTGAAACTGTCCGCGAACGCATCCCCGCCGGGGTTCGGGGAGTCAACTTCGAGGTCAAGCCGGGTTCCTGGACGGCTGTGGTGGGGGCGACGGGGTCGGGGAAATCCACCCTGGCGCGTCTGGCGCTGCGGTTCTTTGATCCCCAGGCGGGTGCGGTGCGCCTGGCGGGCGGTGACCTGCGGGAATATCGCTTGGAGGAGGTGCGTCGCGCGGTGTCTCTGGTCAGCGTGGATACGAAGTTGTTCGATATGACGGTGGGGCAAAACCTGCGACTGGCGGCACCGGATGCCAGCGACGGTGACTTGTGGGAGGCTTTGCGCCTGGCGGCGATTGACCAGGAAATCCGCGAGATGGGCGGCTTGGAACGCCGGGTTGGCGGGCGTGGGGATGCCTTGAGTGGCGGGCAGCGTCAGCGTTTGTCCTTGGCGCAGGCGCTGTTGCGGGGTTCGCGGGTTTTGATTTTGGATGAATACACGGCGCATTTGAACCCGGAGTTGTCCGCGCGGATTGCCGAGAATCTGCGGGCTTTGCCCGAGCATCCCACGATTCTGGAGATTACTCACAGTCTGGATCGGATTGATGCCGCCGACTGGGTGGCGGTGCTTGACCTGGGTCGCATCGTGGAGCAGGGCAAGCCGGAGGATTTGCTGTCTTGCGAGAACTCCGCTTTGCGGCATTTGCGGGGGGTAAATGCCTAGATTGGTAAAAAACGCTGGGAATGCCGCGAAACACCTCATAAAGAGGCAAAAATAAACAATCCTAGATACGGGGTATAGGGGGGTTTATTTTTAAAAAACCAAAAATTAGACCCCTTCTTTCTCTGTTGAAGCCTTGACCACCAGGGGTAATATCAATGCTGCTTTGAGGGAAAAATCTCTGCACAGGGATGTGCTTGGAAACAACCGGGTTTGAAGAAATACCGAAAACTCCCCTCAAATCCTCAAGAATCAACTATTGGAAGGAATAATTATGACTGATTTTCATGGTCGTCATTTTTTGAAAGAACTAGACTTCACTCCAGCGGAGTGGCTGGAACTGTTGGAGTTATCCGCAGAACTGAAAGCCGCTAAGAAGGAACGGCGTGAAGTCAAACATCTGGAGGACAAGAATATTGCCCTTATTTTCGAAAAGACCTCCACGCGGACGCGCTGTTCTTTCGAAGTAGCGGCTTATGACCAGGGCGCACATGTCACCTATCTGGATCCCAGCGGCTCACAGATGGGTCACAAGGAATCCATTGAGGACACCGCGCGGGTTTTGGGTCGTTTCTATGATGGTATCGAATTG
>NZ_GG668518.1:588697-605606 GCF_000160615.1 Mobiluncus mulieris ATCC 35243
CTCAGCGGCGCAGTGATTCCCGGCTGACACCGAGTTTCAATCCGATATCACTGATAACCACCCATCTCAAAACCCCAGAACCGTCTCGAAGCCGATCAAACACCAGCCCCACAGCACGATCCCTAAACCCCTGCGAATAATTCCTAGACATAAAACAACCCTCTCAAAAAAACCTAGAAACAAAACACGGGACACTTCACTACGAAATTGTGGAACTCAGTCTTGTTGTCCCGCGCGAATTCTGCCCTGAGCTCACCTGCGTTGGTAGGGGCGGCTCCTAAGCGTGGAAACGTGTTCTGCACTGCAACCTTTTAGACTGTGGCTCTCCGGCGTAGCTGTTCGCTAATTGTTTCCAGCCATTTTTTCCGACAGTATTCCAACGGTGGGTGTATAGTTTCCTGGGTCGTGTGGATTGAACTGAGTCGGTAAAGGGTTCTAGACTTGATTTCGGATTCGGCGGTAGGCTCGGGTTTTTCCTGGTAGTAACTGGATTCGAGTCTGCCCTTGTCAAAGACAGGCAAGGTATCTATAGCACTGTCTTCACCGATTCCGAGGTAGAAGGGGAAACCAGGTGCAAAGGCTTTGCGTCCTAGGTAGGAGACAAATGTAGGGTCGCTTATGGCTTGGTCTAATTGCTCTAAATGTCCTTCGCACTGAATCTGGACTATAAATTCGGCATCTGCCAGCAGCGTGCGACGCACAATAGTGGTTTTTCCTTGGGCATCCGGAATAAAAGCTAGGCCTCTATTAGTTGCTCGTTTTCCGGTCAACAACGTCAGCAGTCTCGTGGCAACTTGCATGTCTTCATCCCTTACCCCAATGGTTTGGTAATCATCACAGATACGCCCCGGGCTATCTACACGCACCGCGAACTGCAAATCCTGAAACCACAGGGGGTATTTCCCTCGTGGACACCCTAAACAGGCAGCAACCAGCCCCTCAAGACTACCGCGTGTGGGGTAGTCCTGGGTGTGACTAATATTGCCGCTAACCTTTGCTCCAGCCCAGCTTTGCAGCGGCCCGGCCAGACGAATGTATACAGAAGTCATGCCTGAATCCAGTCCACGATTTTATTTATGAAGTCGCTTTTATTGCTGTATTTCAGGTTGAAACCGGCAATATCTTTTTCTTCACAGGTACCAGAGATAGCATTCACTCCTGCAAAGTTGTCAGGGTCAAAACGGCGTGCGGATTGGTACTGCTTCAAGAGCTCGTCAACAGTCGCGCCGATGAATCCGCCTTCGTTACTAGCCTGAATTGGTTTTTCGAAATCATAAGCGATGCGATGTGCCTGTTCCTCGGCCAACAGCAGTGCCGGCATAACGTATGGGGCGGTGCTGTTCTTTTTACCTCTAGGTAGGGCATAGATGAGGGCATCCACCATAGCTGCAAGGTTCTCGTGGGCGGACTCACTATCAAATCCGGTCCAGGACTTGCGTAGCTGCGCTTTGTCGATGGTGACGGTGCGATAGAAACAGCCGCTAGTGTAAAGCGCCATACCCAAGAAAGTTGCACCTGCTCCTTGATGTTGCAAAGGCGCGTCATCGGTAGTGTTGTAGTAATCCGTTTCAATAATTGCTTGGTGTGTTGATACCGCAGGGGAAACTGCGATGGCGGATTCAGTGTTCATTCCAGGGGCGGAAGCAAACATGCGACCGAAAGCAGCAATTGCTAGTGAACCTGTTTTTCCTGCTTCCATAAATTCTGGGTTTTTACCTTGTGCTATAGCCTTAGCGCACGCTTCCAGCTCTTCTCCAGATAGCCATGTAGATCGAGCAGAGTCACGCTTTTTAGAGGAATCGTCGTTTTTTGTTAGTGCTCCAATGGCTTTTTTTGCACTCTTAAGAAAATCCTTTTTATTTCCTTTAGGATTTAGCTCTAGCGCTCTTTCGGTAACCATTTCTGCTAGATTTCCGGAACGAACCGAAATATCTTGAGAAACATTTTCATAGGCAGAGCGAGCTGCACGTTTTATAGACTGTGATGAAAGCTGGCCACGCAATACGCCACCCTGGATTAGACGCTTTGGAGTTCCAGTGTCATCACGGTTCAGATTGGACCAGGGGATAGAATTTAGGATGTGGATAGTAAGTATGTTGGACATTATTTTTCCTCTCCATTAGGTGTTTCGTTTGAATTGTCTGATGAATAGGGGCGAAGGTTAACATAGTAGTCGTGTAATACGCGGTTCCGAGATTTTTGCGAGGAAACGGAAACTCCCTTTCCCCAGTGCGTGAGGAGCTGGACAAGCTGGTACCAATCTATGGGGTGATCATATTTCTCGACAAACTTCAAGATTGAACGGAGAGTCAAAGCGGCATTCTCTAAACCTAGGTTTGGCAAAAATCTCAGCCTTTGGGCAATTGCGTCCGGTTTATCGAATTCAATTTTGGCACCTCTGGTGTACGCTAGAGACTTGGAAGTGAGCGCAAAACTTTCTCCGAGTGGTGTATATACTGGTTTTTTTTCTTCGTCTTCCCCTTTTTCTACCTGCGGTATCTCGGGAAAGTCCGCTATCAAGGAAACTCCTCTCAACAGCGCCTTTTCTGGTACTCCCTCGGAATAGGGAAGCACAAATGGATATGCTGCATTTTCTGTGTAAGTACTCCGTCCTCGCTTTAGTGCAGCCAAAGTTGAACGGTAATTCTTTTCGTTACGGCGGCGAAGAACTTCGCTAACTAAGGTTTTCCATGGTTCATCTTTAGACATTTATTTCATCCCTTCAAGTGCAACGTTTACGATTTTCCCTAGTTTTTCTCGTAGATACTGGTGTGTGGTTGTAACTTCTGGCACCATAGATTGCGCATACGGTAACGTGACTTCATCAAAAGCAGACATGGTAGCTTTTTGAGTTGCCTTCAATATCTCGGAATAATTATTTTCGTCTTCTAATTGATTCTCTCGCATAGAATTTTCAAAAATAGGTCGAATATGCCTCCAGAACGCGGTTGAAACATCCCCACGAAGAAAGCCCAAGTTAGACAGGGTAGGAATGTTTGGTTGTGTAGGTTTTCCGAAACAAAACACTAATTTTTTTTGCATATCAAGAACCACGTTCGCGTACATTTCAGCAATCTCGTATAAGTCTTTGTGGGGTGACCACAGGGAATTATCGTCTGGAATCAACACTTCTGAGGCTCGAATCACAGGAGAAGATGGCGTGCCTCCTAATTGGTGGCGCAAGAAACATAAGTATGACTCGGCATCATGATGAAGTATGCGCGTAGTAGAGGAGTATTCCATATACTGCGGATTTTGTTCCGCATTCCAATGGACTGCTAAGTCTGTTGCGTCTCGGCCGAAGTCCAGCCGCTGCGGTTTCAAAATGCCGTCTTTGTTTGGAGTATATAAATATAGGGGATCCCTAGTATTGCGGTTATCCCACCACGATTTCTTTCGAGCATTCTCCTGTTCTTTAGCGGCTTTATCCTTCTTAGCAGAAGGGCATACTCCATGAGCTTGTGAATACCAATGCCTAGGTATGCCACAGGGTTTTGCGCTTGTCAACATATTTCCTTCCCAAACGCAAACTGCGGTGTTCGAGCTCCAGCTAGCATCCCACAAAGGATGATCCTTGCCCAGAGATTCTGGATTACGCAGAGCCCAGGCCGGAAAATCGTTGCATTCAAGCCAATCTATAGGAATATTCATCAACAAAGTTTCATAGATACTGTCCTTAATGAAGAACACTTCAGTAATGGTTTTCCCTACATCCTTCTTCTTATCTACACCCAGGAATCTGATGCCAGGTGCCCCCATAGCGCACTTTTCCCCATCGTACTGATTGTTTCCAGCTAAAGAGTAGTGGTGATTAATGGCCAACCATAGTAAAGCCTTATCAAGACTTAGCTGATTTGCAAATGTGAAACTCATTTTCCAGAAAGCTTCTGCAGAATCTGGAGCCATGGCGGGGGAGAGTTTCTTTGGTGCTCCATCTGTTTCTTGGCCACTAATGACTTGGCGTTGCAGAAAGGGGTAATCCGCATTTAGTGGATTGCAGTAGGGAGCCAAGGACTCGATAGCCTCATCGATAGCATCAATATCGGGTTCTTCGGGTGCTACTTTGCTACCCTTTTGTTTACGAATTCGCTCAGCCAGAACCGCTATATCGCGCAGAATTCGTAACGAAGAGCCTGCGGAAAACCCTGGATTTATGAGAAGATCTTGCGTAGATAAAGTATTTCGTGAAGAGTTGTTGGGCACAGTTGCAGAGGAGCAGAGAACATCACGTGCAGTCATTCTTCCCCTAGCAGTGGGAATCCAAGCGATGTCCTTCAACGCGTTGATAGCCATTCTTCCTCCTCGTCAGTTCTGGATTTGCGCACCACTTTACACTTTGATAATATACAAAGTTGACTTTTTTGTCAAGAGGTGATAATATAAACATATGGTTACCCTGCCGGAACGGGGAAAAATATACTAGCACTACACAACAGAATTACCCCCAAGCTCTTGGGGAAGTTGATAGCCATTCTAGCAGGGAGGATACAGTGGTCTACATCACACTAGTACCAGCGCATATGCTGGTGAAACCAGAGTTTCGAGCCAAACTAACATGTGTATTCAAGACTCCGGATTTCCGGCATCGTGCTGTGATGGATTTGTTCCCTGAGTTTGAGGGGGAACAGAATCCGCGTGCCGCTGCCAGCATTCTTTTCCGCTTAGAAACTCTGCCAGGGTTGGCTCCGCGTTTCGTGGTGCAGTCGGATATTTCGCCTGCAGTGGATAAACTTCCAAAAGGGGTAGAACCGCTAGGTTACACGTTTCCAGAGCTAGGCGAAGGAACGCCTGTTTCATTTCGTTTGGCCGTTAACCCGGTGATTCGACATTCTCAAGGAAAAGACGGCCAACCTGCAAGAACCACTACGGTTGCACCCTTTGGGAAGGAACCCGCTGAGAGTGCGGCAAGCCTGGAAACTTGGCTTTCGCAAAAACTTTCCCCGGGCTTAGCTGAAGTAAATATTATCAACGCGCAGCGTGAAATCATTGGTGATGGCTATCCGAACCAAGACATATCGAAGATTAAAAGAATCGTCATTGACTTGGTTGATGGGGTAGCTTGCGTTGGTGATGCGAAAACTCTGAATAAGATGCTTCGAAGTGGTGTAGGTCGTGCCAAATCCTATGGCTGTGGGCTTTTATCAGTAAAGCAGTTGTGACGGAGTATTAGAATGTCATCAATTCAAGAACAGATTTGGGGTAAATATTCTAAAAACTACGGGTTCTATCCCTTACTGGCTCACCTATACGATACCGCAGTTTGCGCTGAGATTGTTTTTGATTACTGGCTGCGACCTGGACTGCAGGAAATCCTCAAAAATGATTTTGGTGAAAGCGTCCTTCAGGTAGTATCTCTGGTTGCGGGATTACACGATTTGGGTAAGGGAAATCCGGTATTTCAAGGTCAACAGGCTGCGTATGAGACAAATAAAGACTTACCGGTAATTAGAGAGCATTTCAATCAATTTGCAAATACAGAATATTTTATTGATGTAAAGCGAAGGGAGGCTAATAGACCTTCGGTGCGCCGTCACGAACAGGTTGGCGCCCTTGATTTATTTGGTGATGAATCAAAACTATTCAAAGACCGCGTTACGGAGCATTGGTTGGCTGCTGTGGTGGCAGGACATCATGGCACCTTTTTCAGGGAAACAAAATCTGATGATGAGCGACAGATTGACTCTACAAAGCTCCTGCGTTCTGGAGTGTGGAAAACAGTTCGGGAGGACTCCACCTCACTAATAGAACGATTTTGTGGGCTGCATATTGCAGATCTCCCGCGAGTGATTTCACCCATTTCACTCATGCTGCTAACCGGCTTGGTGACTGTGGCGGATCGTCTATCCTCTGGAGATGACTGGGTTGCGGAACAAGCTGCTGCCCTTAAATCTGGGAGCATCAGTCTGGACAACCCAGATGAATGGAAATCATATATTTTCCAGAAAATGCTGAATCGGGTCAAGTTACTCTTAGGTATATTTGAGCCGCTTAGTAATGCTCAGGAAACTTTGTTGGGGTGCTGGAATCCACGACCTGCACAGAAGATTGCCCAGAATTCTGGTGATGGGATGCTGACTATCATGTCTGCTACTGGTTCGGGCAAAACTGAGGCGGCGCTATTACGTCATGCAAATGCTTCGGAACGTCTGATATTCCTGTTGCCCACGCAAGCAACTACTAATGCCATGATGCGACGGCTCCAGGAGGCCTTCCAAAACACTAGTAATGTGGGGACTTTGGCTCATGGTATGGCAATATTGGAGAATTTTTATAGTCAAAAAATTACGGTGACGGAGCATCGAGACGATTCTACCGATACGGGTGATGTGTCTGCTCGGGGTTTGTATCCCACGGAGTTTGTGAGACAGAAATCAGCGCGGTTACTTGCCCCGGTTGTGGTCGCTACTGTAGACCAAGCGGTTATGGCATCACTGCCCATGAAATGGACAGCTTTGCGGCTGCTAGCCTTGGCGAATTCGCATGTAGTTATGGATGAAGTTCACACACTTAGTCCTTATCAAACAAGACTGATTGAACCCCTCATGACTTGGCTGGGCAGAACCGGAACCAGAGTAACGTTATTGTCCGCGACCATGCCTCATGAACACTTGGAACAGTTAACTAATGCTTATACAGGTAATCTGAGCCACGAAAACACAACTCGTATTGAGGAGTATGATTTTCCGGCAACTGCTAGCGTCAGTGTAGGCGGGAAAGTGAAAGTATCTGCTCTGAAGATTGATATAAATCGGGATCAGTACCAGATTAATTATGATTTGAAAGAAGTTTCTAACATATCCGAAGCACATATAGACTGGGCTAAGCAAATTCACGAAAAGTATCCAAAAGCAAGGTTAGGTGTTTTCGTAAATACCATCGACAGAGCACAAGAAATCGCTGGAGGACTGTTGAAACTCGGCTGTAACGTGATGGTGCTGCATTCCCGATTGACAGCCAAACACCGTAGTGAGGTTGAAGAAGCATTATTCAATGCGTTGGGGCCGAGAGGAAACGCAGAAGGATTGGTAGTGGTTGGTACGCAAGCTATAGAAGCGTCATTGGATATTGACTTGGACTTGATATCGACCGACTTAGCACCAGCTCCGTCGTTGCTGCAACGTTTTGGGCGAGCCTGGCGAAGACAAGATACTAAACGTGAACAGCGAATTCCTGGGATGTCGGCAATGCAAGTACAGATAGTAGCTGGCATGCTCATAGATGAAAATGCAGGATATCAGGAAAAATGGTGGATACCCTATCTATATTCTCCATTACGGCGTACCTGCAAGTGGCTGAGAGGACATAGGGGAGCCATTGTTGCTCCGAACGATATCCAGAGCTTTGTAGAACAATCGTGGGTCTCTGCTGAGGAATTGGAAGATGCAGAAGACTTTGATGAGTATGCCTCTATACTGCAGGAACAGCAGAAGGCTACGCAGTGGATTAATAGCTGGCCGATGTTTTATCGGGGGGAAGCACGAATGGACGCCCTCCGGCACTTGACATGGCAAGATGGAGAAAACGCAGAAGGTGAATCACCTCGAACCCGCAGTATAGAAAGGGAAAATCGGCAACTTATTATTTTGGGTGAGGGAAGTGACGCGCCCGGGGCATTCAACGGGACTGTGGAAGAACTGCGTTCGTTGCGTGTTGACAGAAATGGTATGCCTAGCTCTAGAATTAAAGAAGCCTTGCGAGCCCAAATCAATGTTTCATCGGCCAAGATGATAAAGGTTTTACGAGAAAAAGTTGAGCAGTATCCTGTTTTAGGCGAGGAAACAACACCCTTGTTGCGAGGAAGACAAGTAGTGCGTCTAGGCGATGATTTTACTTATGACACTCTCTTCGGATTACAGCTATTAAGAAATAGAACTCTAGGGAAGGCTATGAGTTGACTTACTCAGATGATGCTTTGATATTCGCCAAAATTCCGGTCAGCGAACAGATACGCTTGGAAGA
Organism: Mobiluncus mulieris ATCC 35243; assembly: GCF_000160615.1. Lineage (GTDB taxonomy): Bacteria > Actinomycetota > Actinomycetes > Actinomycetales > Actinomycetaceae > Mobiluncus > Mobiluncus mulieris. Next base: position 596,657 of record NZ_GG668518.1, read on the forward strand.
TCGGGTATCATATCTTTATTTGGAGTATTGCCAGGTAATTCAGAACCACACGGGTGTGGCAGCTATTAGCGAGGGTAACCATGATTCTGAAGATAGGGAGCCGCTAAAACGAATAATCCAGATTCCAGTGGCAGGATTAGCCGTTTTGTTTCTCGGTCCAGGAACTTCTATCACACAACCGGCAATGGCATCGTGTAGCCGTGCTGGTTTGACGGTGATATTCAGTGGGGGAGGCGGATGCCCTTACTACTCCCATGCTATGGCGCTGACCAGCTCGTCGAGATGGGCGATTGCTCAGGCTCACTTAGTAGCAGATGAACGCAATGCTCGCAAAGCTGCCAAGTTTTTGTATAAACGACAGCTAGGTATTGATATAGAACGTGAACTGACTATCAGCCAAATGCGTGGGCTCGAGGGAAGCCTGATAAAAAAACGATACCGAGAACTGTCTAGAGAATTTAAAGTGAATGGATTTCGGCGAGACACAGGAGGAGAAGACGTTTTGAACCAAGCCTTGAACTTGGTGAACGGCATTTTGTATGGGTGTGCAGCTTCTGCCTGTGCGGCATTAGGGGTTAATCCGGCGCTGGGAATTATCCATCGTGGTGACATACGGTCGTTGTTGTTTGATGTAGCGGATCTCTATAAGCCCAATGCAGCGTTGCCTATTTCATTTCGTAGCGTGAGTAAGGATGAACCACTAAAGTTCGCTCGAAAGGAAATGCGAAGGTTTATCTATGAACAAAATGTATTAGAAAACATGATTTCGATCTTGATGAATGTTTTGGAGCCATACCTTCCTACAATAAAGGATGACAGGTTGATTGATGAGTCTGGTGAAGTGCCAGGACATAAAGATTATAGCAATTAATGATGGCGATAGAGGGAGAATATGTTTGTAATTTTGACCGCAACTGCTGTTCCAGAACATTTGCATGGTTATTTGTCGCGGTTTTTAACCGAAGTGAACATGGGAGTTTACGTTGGAAAAATCACGCCTCGGGTTGCTGATGCGCTGTGGGAAAGATGTCGGAAAGTTGGGAAGGAAGGCTCTCTCACTTTGGTACAATCGGATGTGAGATTTGAACAGGGATTTTCTGTGCGTGCTTACAGTCCGAGGCAGCACCGAGTACGTTGTTTCGATGGATTGTGGCTAGGTGAAATGGCTAGGAATTTTGAATTCTAGCGCTAAAATTACAGGTGGCTAAGTGTTTTCCCCGCGCCAGCGGGGGTAATTCCGAGGAATGGTGGCAGGGCGGCGAATGCCATCGGTTTTCCCCGCGCCAGCGGGGGTAATTCCAGTAGGTTTTGTGTGTTTAACCGTAGTTCTGAGTTTTCCCCGCGCCAGCGGGGGTAATTCCATCGACCATAAACAGCTGGAGCGCACTAAGCAGTTTTCCCCGCGCCAGCGGGGGTAATTCCAGTTCGGGGAAGCGGGTCCGTCTAGGCCGCTGGTTTTCCCCGCGCCAGCGGGGGTAATTCCATTGAAGTCCTGGGTTTGCAAAAACTGGATTTGTTTTCCCCGCGCCAGCGGGGGTAATTCCTGGTCGAAGTGTGCCTGGGGAGTTACTTCCGGGTTTTCCCCGCGCCAGCGGGGGTAATTCCTGGTCGAAGTGTGCCTGGGGAGTTACTTCCGGGTTTTCCCCGCGCCAGCGGGGGTAATTCCTATGGTTCTCGCGGCTCACCTGGGGGTAAGCCGTTTTCCCCGCGCCAGCGGGGGTAATTCCTACAGCGGACCAGTTCAGACCGCCTGGAAACAGGCAGCCTAAACAACCAACCTGTCAACAACTTGCGGCCAACCCCAGAATTCAGAAATCCTGCCAGCGCGGCATTCAAGATTGCGGGTGGAACTCCGGATGGCACCTCATGAAGCCGGGGGAACAAAGGCGAGCGGGGCGAAGTCTTTTGTAAAATAGGGAGCAGAGGAGGTGCCAGGTGGAGACAGACCCGTTCAAGGAATACCTCCGGGAAGTTGAACCGGACAGGCAGTATAAAGGCTATGCGTGGCATACCGCCATCGGCTTGCAAGCCGTTGATGGGCTGAAAACCTCGGATTACCTGGCACACACCGCGATTAGAAACATCGAAGGCGAGATAACCTTTACCGAGGCAAATGCGCTTTTAGACGCGTATTATGCGGCAAAACCTGTTGGGGATGCTCCCAGTCGGGTGGAAGAGGCCGACAAGGTTTCAGCGCGAATCGCCGCGTTGCTGTCCGAAAAAGCCTTTAGTTTCACCCCGGGCGAATACCTGGGGATTCACCGTAGACTGTTTAGCGGGATTTACCCGCACGCGGGACAGATGCGCGATTACAACATCACCAAGAAAGAATGGGTGTTGAACGGTGCCACGGTGCTCTACGGCAGCGCCACCGAGTTGGAGGCCACCCTGGAATATGACTTTTCCGAAGAGAGACAGTTTTCCTATCGGGGGTTGTCGCTGGACGAGATTGTTGCCCACCTGGCGGTGTTCGTGTCCCGTTTGTGGCAGATTCACGTATTCGCCGAAGGCAACACCAGAACCACGGCGGTGTTCTTTATCAAGTATCTGCGCACTCTGGGCTTCGAGGTGACCAACGATATTTTCGCTGAAAATGCCTGGTATTTCCGCAATGCGTTGGTGCGGGCGAACTATAGCGACCTGAAGAACGAGGTTCACGCCACCACGGAATACCTGGAACTGTTTTTGCGCAACCTCCTGTCCGGTGAAAAGCATCCCTTGCGAAACCGGACATTGCACGTGAGTCTGGGCTCAAAAGTAATCAGGAAACCGGATATTGAGGCGAATAAACCGGACATTGACAGCGGGAAACCGGACATTGATGAAGAGAAACCGGATATTGCGGATGCGCTGTCAACCAAAGCTGCCCAGCAAGCCATGAGGCTGCGCGAGGCGTTCCCCGGTCAGGAAATTTTCGGTCGCGCAGAGGTGATGCGGATCCTTGGTATAAAGGCATCCAGAGGCTCTGAACTGCTCAAACAACTGTTGGAGAACGGTGTTATCGAAACGATTTCCGGACACGGCAAAGGGAAATACCGCTTCCGCACCTCTGCCTAAAACCGACAGTTACCCAATGGCGGTGGATTTTAGTGTTGTAGCCGTGGTTCCGGATGGCACCTCATGAAACCGAGGCAAAAATGGGGGAAACAACACGACGAAACAGGCGGTTTTGGCGAAGCGAGCAGCGAGGCAAACAAGGACAACGGAGAAACATGCGGATGAAGTGAGCTGCGAGAGCGGGGCAGGACAGCGAAAAGCAGGGCAAACGAGGACAACGACGCGGCTGACAGGGGCAACAGCGGCGAAAATCCGAGAAAAACGAGTGTTTGTCCCGGGGCGAGGCGACTCGATGCCTTAGGGTAGCAGGGTGATAAAGTACCTGGGATCGAAACGCACCCTCGTGCCCGCGCTGCAAAACATCGCGAGATTGTCCGGTGCCACGACGGCTTTGGACATGTTCACCGGCACTACCCGCGTCGCCCAGGCCTTCAAAGAAGCCGGGATTGTCACCGGGGCTAATGACACTGCGACTTACGCGAAAATCTTGGCGGATTGCTATATCAAAACTAATGCGCGTGACATCGATTTCCGCAACCTGCGCGAAATCCTGAAAGATCTGGCGGACACCCCAGCACGCCCCGGATATTTCACCGAAACCTTTTGCGTGAAATCAAGATTTTTCCAACCTAAAAACGGGGCGCGCATCGATGCCATCCGCGAACGCATCGAGACCGAATACGCCGGCACCCCGCTGTATCCCGTGCTGTTGACCTCCCTGATGGAAGCCGCCGACCGGGTCGATTCCACCACCGGCCAGCAGATGGCCTACCTGAAAACCTGGGCACCGCGCGCGTACAACGACCTGGAGTTGCGGGTGCCAGAACTGCTCGATGGCAGCGGATGGACTTGGCGCGCGGATGCGAATGAACTAGCCGGGTGCTTGGCTAGGCACGGCGGTGTCAATCTGGGTGGTACTGGTTGCGGCGGCGGTGCGCAGGTGGGTGCTGGGCTGGGTGCCGCGCGCGAAGACGCACTGCCGGAATTTGACCTGGTGTACCTCGATCCGCCGTACAACCAGCACCGATACTTCACGAACTATCACATTTGGGAAACTCTGGTGCGCTGGGATGCGCCCGAGGCCTACGGGGTGGCGTGCAAGCGTGCCGATGCCCGCGACCCTGACACGCATTCGCCCTACAATCGTCGGCGTGAAATGCCGCAAGCCCTGGCGGATTTGGTAGCCACCGTGCCGTGTCAGACCCTGGTGCTCTCGTATAACAATGAAGCCTGGGTGGATTTCGAGGAGCTGTTCGCGCTGGTCGCAGCACGTTTCGAGGATGCCACCGCCTTGGCTTTTGACTCCAAACGCTACGTGGGAGCCCAGATTGGCATCTACAGTCCCACCGGTCAGCGCGTCGGGAAAATCAGCCATTTGCGCAACCTCGAATACGTATTCGTTGGCGGCTCCCGCGAAGTCGTCTCCGCTGTTCGCGACGACTTCGCCTCGCTGGGCACCACGGTGCATGTCTAAAATAGTGGCAGAGCATGCAATTGTAAATCATATTATAGTATAATAATGATGTAGACTCTTCACACATCTAAGAAGGGGTAAATAATGCGCAAAATTCGCCTAACCTCACTATTTACCGCCCTGGTACTTGCAGTTTGCACTGTAAGCTTTCCGGGAACGGCATTTGCAGCGAACTCCACACTAAGTAGCCAAGAGAAATTATCTCATGTGCTATCTGAATCAAATAGTGGTAATAACCAGGGTGGCCATTCCTTTGAGACCCGTGGTGCAAAATCCTTCGCTATTAAGACTACCTTAAAGGACATAGCCTCTGGGCTCCGGGGTGGAAGTGAGAAGCTTATTAAATTCGCCGGCAAGGCGTTGGATAAACAAGCCGTAAAAGTATTGAGTAAGAATTTAGATTTTGTTGCCGACGCGATAGACGGTGTGGCTAGAATACCTGATTTAGCTGAACATGTAGTGAAAGAAAAACTGCTCTATGCTCTAAGGCCATTAGGCCACAGTAATGCAATGGTCATATCTGACGCGGTAACTGCGCTAGTTTCAGCAGTAGTGCTTTAGATTTTAAAGCGTGTGTACTTTATGGAAGAAGAAAAGCTTAAAACGCGAATTGACCAGCTGGAATCCGAAGTTACGCGACTTAAGGAACTCGTTATGACTCTAGTTGGAAGCGTTCAATACAGAAACGATAAACCCTATTGGGCATACCTGGCTCAAAGTATGACCTACGGCGAAAAAGAAACAGAACTTAGCCTGATGCTCATCGGCATTTGTAGACGATTAGAAGGTGAGGAACAACCTATAAAACCGAAGAGACTGTGCGAAAACAATTCATATATGCAAGAGGCTTATTCGAACGAACCAATGACCGAAAAAGAAGCCATAGAATTGTTAGCTCAAGTTGTCGGGCCGGTAGACGCGCCTGAAGTGCTGCACGGATTTATCAAACAGTCTCAAATTAAATCCAACGTATCAGTGCTTTTCCGTAGTGACGTTCGCGCAGTGCTTAGTTTTTCGGAGTGGCAGTTTTGCGTAGCGCGGGGAACATGCGCTACAGTTGGGGGCACGGCGTTGAACCGGCCGCGCGGCTTGTGTTAGCAGCTCACCTGGGTCTTTACGATTCATGAGGTGCCAGCGAAAATCTCGCGGGAATCACCGGGGAGCCTCGGAAAGAACAGCGGTACCCGCCTGCCTGGGTAGGCCACGCTCACTAGAATCCGACGGGTCGGATCCGTAATCATCCCGAAGGAAGCGGCTCGCTTCCAGAAACTGGGCAAGTTCGGGACTTGAAACCTTTGCCAGGGAAACCGGCAAGCACCTCATGAACCCGAAACCAGATGGGCGCGGGACATGAACGCCGCCGGGAATACCGGGTGGCGCCTCATGAACTCACCATCAAAACCAGACCCGGCAGCGAGCAAGCGAGGTGGTACCGCGCGCGCCGCAAACAGTGACGGGCGTCCTCGTGACCAACACGACCAGCGAGGACGAAATGAGCGAAACCAAGCGCGGGTTTTACCCCAAACACCGAAAAAGCAGTGTCCCTTCCTCTCCGGATTTCCCCACCCAAGAAACGGAAACCCTGGCGTATTGGAAGGCTGATGACACCTTTCAAGCCAGCATTGACCAGCGTGACGCCGGGAAAAATGGTTCCAACGAATTCGTGTTCTATGACGGGCCGCCCTTTGCGAACGGCCTGCCCCACTATGGGCACCTGCTGACCGGGTATGTCAAAGACATCGTGGGGCGCTATGAAACCATGCGGGGGTATCGGGTCGAACGTCGTTTTGGTTGGGATACCCACGGTCTGCCCGCCGAACTAGAAGCCGAACGCATTCTGGGAATCGAGGATAAATCCCAGATTGAAGGCGAAGGCGCGATGGGAATCAAGGCTTTCAACCAGGCGTGTCGCGACTCCGTTTTGAAATACACCAAAGAATGGGAAGAACAGGTCACTCGCCAGGCGCGTTGGGTCGATTTCGATAACGACTACAAGACCTTGGATCCCACCTTTATGGAATCCGTGATTTGGGCTTTCAAGACGCTCTATGACAAGGGTCTGATTTACGAAGGTTACAAGGTGTTGCCGTACTGTTGGAATGACGGTACCCCCTTGTCGAACCACGAGCTAAAGATGGATGATGACATCTATCAAAACCGCACCGACCAAACCGTGACGGTGGGCTTGCGCCTGGAAACCGGTGAGTTAGCGTTGATTTGGACCACAACTCCTTGGACTTTGCCATCTAACCTGGCGGTTGCGGTGGGACCGGACATCGACTATGTGCGCGTCACCCCCAAAACCGGTGATTTGGCGGGCGAAACCGTGATTTTGGCCGAGGCGCTGGTATCGGCTTACACCAAGGAATTGGGCGATGATCCAGAGGTTTCCGCGCCATTTCCCGGCTCGGAGCTGGTCGGGGTCGGGTATGCTCCGATTTTCTCGTACTTCGAAGCCGCGAAAGCCGCTGGTGTCGCTGATGGCACTGCGGACGAGGCGGGACACGTCGGACCGGGCTCCAATGCGTGGACCATCATTGCCGCTGACTTCGTGTCCACCACAGATGGTACCGGCCTGGTGCACCTGGCTCCGGCTTTCGGCGAGGACGATATGAATGTCTGTGCTGTCAACAAAATCGGCATCGTGGTGCCGGTAGACGATGAAGGCCGTTTAACCGAGGACGTCACGGATTACGCGGGTAAAAACGTGTTCGAAGCCAATAGGTATATCATTGCAGACCTGCGTGATGTGACTGGCCCGATTGCGGCGCGTCCGGCGGAGGTGCGGGCACGGCTGGTGCGTGCGGCATCCTACGAGCACTCCTATCCGCACTGCTGGCGTTGCCGGGAACCCCTGATTTACAAGGCCGTGTCATCGTGGTTCGTGAAAGTCACCGCGTTTCGCGACCGCATGGTAGAGCTGAACCAGCAAATCACCTGGACCCCGGCTCACACCAAAGACGGGATTTTTGGCAACTGGCTGGCGGGCGCCCGCGATTGGTCGATTTCGCGCAACCGCTATTGGGGTTCCCCGATTCCGGTGTGGAAATCCGATAATCCGGCGTATCCACGCGTGGACGTGTACGGGTCTTTCGCCGAGTTGGAACGCGATTTCGGGGTGAAGGTCGATAACCTGCACCGCCCGTATATCGACGAGCTGGTGCGCCCGAATCCTGATGATCCGACCGGGAAATCCATGATGCGCCGTGTCCCGGAAGTGCTCGATTGCTGGTTTGAATCCGGTTCTATGCCCTACGCTCAGGTGCATTATCCATTTGAAAACCAGGATTGGTTCGAACACCACTATCCCGGACACTTTATTGTGGAATACATTGGGCAAACCCGCGGCTGGTTCTATACCCTGCATGTCTTGGCCACGGCTCTGTTTGACCGCCCGGCGTTTTTGAACTGTGTTTCGCACGGGATTGTGTTGGGTGATGATGGCCGTAAAATGTCCAAGTCTTTGCGTAACTATCCGGATGTGTCAGAGGTCTTTGACAAGTACGGCGCGGACGCGATGCGCTGGTTCTTGATGAGTTCCCCGGTGGTCAGCGGCGGTAACCTGATTGTGACCGACAAGGGTATTCACGACACGGTACGCCAGGTGTTGTTGCCGGTGTGGAACGCGTACTACTTCTTTACGCTCTATGCCGGGACGTGTAGCAAGGGTGCGGGTTATGACGCGAAGCTGGTTGACGTGTTTGACGCGGCGGTGGTGTCTGGTCTGCCGGTTATGGACAGGTATTTGCTGTCGGCCGCCCGCGAACTGTTCCGGGATTTGCGCGGGGAACTGGATGCTTTCCACATTCCAGAGGCTTGTGAAAAGGTGCGTTCGTTCCTGGATTTGTTGAACAACTGGTACATTCGAATTTCGCGCCAGCGTTTCTGGGACGAAGATCCGCAGGCTTTCGATGTGCTCTATACCGTGTTAGAGGCCTTGATGCGCGCTATTGCGCCGATGTTGCCCCTGGTGTCGGAGGAAATCTGGCGTGGCCTGACGGGGGAGCGTTCGGTACACTTGGCGGATTACCCGGATTGGGACGCGGCCGGGCACGATTCGGATTTGGTGGCAGCCATGAACGAGGTTCGCGGTATTGTTTCCGCCGCCCACGGCTTGCGTAAGGCTGAAAAGTTGCGGGTGCGTTTGCCACTGGCTTGGTTGCGGGTGGTTTCCCCGCTTCATGAGGCGCTAGCCGATTTTGCGGGGCTTATTGCCGAGGAGGTGAACGTGAAGAACGTCGAAGTTATCGGCGTGGAGGGTTCTGGTTTGCGCTCCCACCAGGAGTTGGCCTTGAACCCGAAGGGTTTCGCGCCGGAAGTGCGCAAGCTGACTTCCAAATTGTTTGCCGCCCAAAAGTCTGGAGCCTGGCAACTGGACGGGGATGCCGTCGTGTTCCCGGGGGTTTGCGTGGACGGGGA
>NZ_GG668518.1:606070-607962 GCF_000160615.1 Mobiluncus mulieris ATCC 35243
AAACGCCATGAGTCGTTGATTGCCGCCGAAACGCTGTCGCTTTCGGTCGCGGTTCATGAGGTGGCTGGCGCGGATTTGGTCGTCAAGGTCGCGAAACACGCCTAGCCTGGGTTCTGGAATCCGAGGATTCCTTGAATCTGTGGCCGCGTAAAATTTCAGCAACGTGGTTTGGGTTCCAGGATTTTCCTGGAACCCAAACCACGTTGTGTCCAGTACAGAATTCAAGAACCGGATACCTAGTGTACTGTATTTATTTCATCCTTTACTGTGAAGTTGAAGTGCCATACGGGTAAGTGATTCGGTTTTCACCTCCCACGCAGAATGTTCTTTGTCTGCGTAATACTTATCGCAGTTAAAACCTTCGCAAATCTTAAGATAGGGTAAGCCTGAATTATCCACCGACGAACCATGGTGACTGGTAGCCTCGCATGAAATCAATACTGTAAGACCAAGGAAGAGCGTGATTATATTTAATATTTTTTTAGCTTCAAGTGAATACTTCCCTGTTCATAGTAATTGTTAGTGGAGACGTTGATTTTGAAAGATTTAGAGACTGGAAAAGAATTCTTAGAATTCTACCCGCGATAAAAGAGGACCACTCACTTGCGTTAATAGATAATTCTACTGTCTGAATGTCCATACCATATTGGCTATGGGGAAGCGCTCGACTGACAGCAACAATTGAACAGTTCTTTTCGTATCTATCTATCAGTGAGCAGAATATATTAACTAGCAAGTCCACATTATTATAAGCTGCTATATCTATTACTATTTTTATCTTTTCAGTAAGCGTCGGGTTTTCGCTAGTAAAATGGAAGTATGATTCCCCTCTCATGTCTGGGAGTACAACTGAAGGAATCGTACCAACAAGGCTGTGTAATAAGCTTCTATTTTTTGCACTAGTTTTTTTGCCATATAAAACACGTGTTCGTCTTTGTGGAATATTGAAGTAATCAAGCCTAACATAGAATCCATCAGCCTTTACGGCTGCAACTTGTTCCACACAGCGAGTCATTGTTTCGAATAACAAAGCAAAGGGCGGTTTTTGGTTATCAGGTAAAGTGACGTACGCCCACGCTAATAGGTTCTGTATATCATCTGACCAATCTTCTTCCGGATGATAGTACCAGGGCGCGCAAGAGTTACCTTCAAAGTCAAACCACTCCTCAGATAAACCCAGAAACAATGCAACGAAGTCCTGCCTCTCAGACTCGGAGAGGCAGGACTTGCGCGACAGAATTGCCAGCTCTAATGACGTGCCCATGGCCAACAGTGAACATCAGACTCTGCAGATTTGTGCTTCCCATGGGTTTTTTGCACACCTGGAGCGTATCCACTCCCAAAGGTGTACCACATGGTTGACTTGCTTGATTCACAACTTACCCTAGCGTTTGCACCTGGTGTCTGTCCCTTAAGCGCAGGCTTACTATCTCTCGTATCAGCTATACCAACGGCGAAAAATCTTGTACCCCGCTTTGCGTACAGCCTGGCAGTCAACCTCATGGTGGTAAATCGCGGATTCCCTACAGGCTTCCAGGTGACATGGCCTGAAGCTTCGTTTCTTCCTGGGGAACGATGAGGATTATGCGCGGTAACGAGACCCCCACTTGGAAAAAGAAAACTCCTTGTGGCTCCTGAAGATTCTGTGTCTTGTGTGGAAAACGAACCGATGAACCGCTCTGAGTACTGGTCTGAGGGGGAACTGGTATCCTCGTCTCTGTCAACCGCGACAGCAGTTTGAAAAGGTACGCTTACTACCAGCAGCGTTGCGGCAAAGGTACAAAAAAATGTCTTTTTCATGGTTTCCTTCCTATCAGACATTTTTACTACTCTATCACGTATTTTGCCTACAGCGGTTGAAAACGGCGATTTTGATGTCGTATGCAGGGTTC
>NZ_GG668518.1:608527-873959 GCF_000160615.1 Mobiluncus mulieris ATCC 35243
AAGCGTCACGAGTCGTTGATTGCCGCCGAAACGCTGTCGCTTTCGGTCGCGGTTCATGAGGTGGCTGGCGCGGATTTGGGTATTACTCTGTCAGCTAGGCGAGATTAGTTTCTGTGGCGTGAGGCATGTCTATCAGCCCGGTTTTAGCAAAGTGTTTATGTGTCCATGGACATTTAGCGAATCGGGCGAAAGCCTCCAGGTTATGCCTTGAATAGTTCCGAGTGTGTTCCGACCCGGTAGACCATCAAGACCAGCGTGTTACGGTGAATCTCGTAGACTAATAACCAGTCTGGTTCGATGTGGCATTCCCGGGTGCCTTTATATTTCCCGCTGAGTTCGTGGTCTTGGTACTTAGCTTCCAGTGTCTCTCCGTTGGCCAGGCGGTTGATGACCGCGAAGACTTCTTCGAGGTTCCGGTGTTGTTTCTTTGCCAGTTTCAGGTCTTTTTTGAACTGGGTGGTGAACTGGATGTCGTATTTCATACTTCGAGTGCCGCCCGCAGTGCCTCCATGCTGGAATACTTTGGCGTATCAGGGTCGTTTAGCATTGCGCGACCCTCTGCTATAGCTGCTGCTGTGGTCGCATTGGGGTGCTCTAGTTGCAGGCTAAAGGGAATCCCGTTTTCCCTGATAGTAGTGCGCAAAAACAGGTTCACCGCCGTGGTCATGTTCAAGCCGAGCTCGTTGAAAATCGCTTCCGCCTGCGTTTTTACGGCTTTATCCGTCCTGATGTTTAAATTCGTGGAAACCATTTGCTCTCCTTTGCCTCAAATAATATGTGAATCCTCGGTTGTTATCAACACAACAGCTTTATTTTAGCCATACTAAGAGTTGTCATTCCCCGAGTGTGGTCTGACTAGTTCGGTCTGTTACTCGGGTTACGTCCGGTCTGCCTCTCCTTTCGGGGGCATGAGGTGCCAGCCGGGATAGTGGCAGAAATGAGTGAGTATTTCGTTTTTGCGGGAAAAATTCCCTGAAAAACCGCATTTTTCACTTATTTCTGCCAGGCCGGGGATGAGGGGCTTTTCTGGGGTATGGATACATAATCCCCTTATTGAGAATGCTTGATATCGAGGTACTGCGCCGCGCGGCGTTAGCCGTATATCGGCGCAGCCGCTGGTGAAGCCGTTATAAAGTGGCAATGATTTGCCGTTTTAGGCGGAACTCCTTGAGTGGCGAAGCCGCAACCGCGCAGGCGGCGTGTGGCAGCGGTGAATGAAGTGGTCTGGGTTATACTTTCAAAATATAAACCAGATTGCGATTTTGAAAGCAGTTCCGGTTTTCGGCGGTTTCACGAGGATTAGCCCACACTCAGCGGAAGTGGCCGAGGCGGGCTGAACTATTGCCTCCATTATAACGCTAAATCTGGGTTCCTGCGTTTCATCCCGCCCGCGTGCAAAATGGGAGTGCGACATCCTTTAGGGCTGGGATGTAAAGAGAAAACCGTAACCGTATGAAAGGTACGCCGCTCCCGTGGGCCAAGTTTACAGGCATTTGTGTTTTGAAGATTGTGTTGTTATCGAAAAACGTCTAGAAACTGGGGTTCCGGTGGCGGCTCTAGAGGAATCAGAGCGACTGCTGCGCCGTTTGTGGTCGGGTGAAGTCGGGGAAACGTCGCATTCGCACTACAAGCTGATAAAGTCGATAACCCAAGAGAGAACCTGGGCGAGTTCCTCAGGGGTTGCGGTGCCGATGCGTGCTTTTAACCGCTGCTGGGCGATAGTGCGAGGTTGTTCGGTCATCGCCCAAGAGGAACGCGCCAAGTCTGTTAGGCGGATATGATTTGGCCAGCCTCGGTCGGTTGTAGAAATCGGCACCACTATAGCCAAAGCGTCTATAATATCGTGGTATTGCGCGGCGGATATCACCAATACTGGCCGCCGTCCGTTTTGTTCACGCCCTTTGGTGGGGGTCAAGATAAGCCCACCAGATGTCGCCTTGCTGAATCTTGGTTTCGCTAGTCAAGGTGGGCATCCAGCCATTCGTCGCGTTTGCGGGTGTATTGCGCCATAACTGATGCCGGGGTTTGCGCGATGGCTTGACGCAGGGACTCCATCCGGGCGTAGCGTGCGGATTCGCGCAGTAAAGTGTCAATCAGCTCGGCCATAGTTTGACCGTGTTCAGCAGCGCTTCGCTTGAGCCGGTCGCGCAGCTCCACTGGCACCTTGATGGCGGTGCACGGTGGTCGGGTTGCCGGAGCCGCAGTTATGCTAGTCATGCTTACAGTATACCGGGTTCCTTTTCGTGCCGCGTGCCTGATGTGCTGGCCGGGTGCATGAGGTGCCAGCCGGGGTTTTGGACGTTTTTTGAGTTTTTTCTCTGTTTGGCTGCGGAAAAATCGGGTGGGTGTTAGTGTAGTTGCTAAGTTTGTTGGTTTCTGGTCGGGTGCTCTTGGTTTCATGAGGGGCTGGTTGGATTCCGTGATAATTAAGGAGGAATTTGATGGCACGTAGGCGTGCGATAGCTGGCTTGGTTGCCGGGGTTGGCTCGGCGGCGCTGATAGCGGGCGTGGGCGCGGTTCCGGCGGTGGCTGGTGACCTGTCTTTTGAGAGGCTCGCGGGTTCGTCCGGGGTGGAGACCTCAATAGCTGTGGCGAAGCACACTTGGGGCGCGGATTGGAAGGTTGTGTATGTGGCGAGCAACCGTAACCCGGTAGATGCGCTGCCGGCGGCGACTATTGGGGATGGCCCGGTGGTTTTGACGGATGGGAAGAGCCTGAATCTTGGTGGGGTTAAGCCCGGCAAGATAGTCCTGCTCGGTGGTACGGGCGCGGTGCCTCAGGGGATAGAAGACCAGGCGAAAGCCACGGGTGCCGAAGTAATCCGCTTGAAAGGCGCAGACCGTAACGCCACCGCTGCGGAGATTGCCAAGCAATGGGTCAAAGTGAACGGCACCCCGAAGAATGTGTATGTGACCAAGAATGTGGGTTCGGGTTCTCCTGACGCGGTCGCGGCTAGCGTGCTTAGGGACGGTCCGATTGTGACTTTTACTAATGATGTGTCGGCTAATGCCCTGGCGGGGATTGTCTCTGAGTTGAAGGCTGAGAAGGTTACGGCTTTGGGCGGTACCGGAGTCGTCTCGGATGCGGTGGTCAACAGTGCTGCTGCTGGTAAGGCCACGGCACGTTTGGCGGGGGCGAACCGTTATGAGACCGCGTTTGCTATTGCCCAGTATGCTAAAGCCCAAAAGTCGGGCTCGAATGTGTACCTGGCTTCGGGTACCGCGCTCAAGGATGCGATGGTGGCGGGTGCCGCTAAAGACGGCATCATCCTGCTTTCGCCTGCTAATGGTGAGGGTGTGAAGGCCAAGGCCGACACCCTAGGCGCCGCGAAGCTGATTGTTATCGGTGGTACCGGTGTTATGCCCGATCGTACAGTTCGGGCCGCCGCCACTGGAGTAATCCCGCAGCCCGCGCAACCCGCTCAGCCAACACAACCGGCTCAACCTAAACCGCAGCCTAAGCAGCAGCCGCAGCCCAGCGATTTGGGTTCAGCAGGCCAAGAGGAAGCAACTATTCTGCAGGGAATTAATGAACTGCGTGTTATGGGACTGGCAGGTGAGCTTACCCGGGATTCACAGTTAGATGCCTTTGCCCGAGATATCTCTGCCGATATGGCAAAACGGAATGAGGCGAAGCTGACCCCTGAACAGGAAAAGGCTTTCGACGCGATTAGACCTCCTAAATGCCCCTCGCTTACTGGATGGGAGATGACCTGGTCTGGTGACGAGAATCCGGGTAAGAATGGTGTTGGTCACGTTAAGGAAATAATGAAACGTATTTCCCCAAAGCGTCTCTATGATAAACGGCTGAAGACTGTAGGTATCGGTGTGGCATTCCGCACAGATGGTGGTAGTTTTGCCAACTACATCTTTTGTGGCTAGCAAACGCTAGCCTAGCTTGGTTGGACTGGGAGCTTGCCCCAGTCCAACTGCGATTTTTACTTGAAATTGCTGGAGGTTGCCGGGTGGTATTGCAAAGTGGTAAGGTCGAGAGGGAACGACTCAAAGCCTAGCGGATCAGGAAGGTTGCTTCCGAGCGCAGGGCGGCGATGCCTTGGTCGAAGGTTGCCAGTAGTGCCTCGGGGGCATGAGGTGCCTCCCGGGAATCGTGGCATCATTTGCTGGCGCGCGGTATCATGATGTTATGAGTATGACATTGCGGCTGACCTCGGAGCAGGATGCTGCGTTGACGCGGCTGGCGCGTGCCTGGGGTACGTCTAAGCAGCAGGCGGCAGTGCGGGCTATCGAGGATAGTGACCAAAAGCAGCGGCGCGTAAAGTTCGCCGATATTCCTACTTTCAAAAGCGATGTGAGTGTCCAGAAAATGATTGCTGATGAAAGGGGGCGCCTTGAAGACGTATTATCTTGATACGTCGGCTTTGCTCAAAGGATTTTTTCAAGAGCGGGAAACCCAGGCATATAAACAGTTTTTGGATGATTGCGTGTCTCGGGGCGATGAGCTTGTCATCAGCAGGCTGACATTTACCGAGTTCTATTGTGTTTTGAAGCGGCGCTTGCGCCCCGAAGATAGCTGGGATAAGGCGGCTAGAGATACCCTGGCTAATTTTGTGGTTTGTCCCGTGGCGGAAAGCGATTACTTGCAGGCTGCGCATTCCGAGTGGCGGTTGCGCGGAGCCGAAGCGCTGCATCTGGCGGCGGCAGTAAGGTTAAACTGCGATGCCATGCTGGTTTTCGACCAGGAACTCGCCGTTGCCGCCCAGGTTGCGGGTCTGGAAGTTCCCCAGTTCTAACATCTAGGCTGAATTAGTTCTGAACACTGGCGGCATCGGGCACGTCTATCAGGCCGGCCTTAACGAAGTGCTTTTTCAGCAGCCTCAAGGCGAAAACGGAGCCGATAAACGCGGTGAAGGTGGTTAGTGCCACCATAGTCCCGTAAAGTGGCCAGGAGAACAGGCTCAAATAATAGGACAGCATCTCGTCGCTAAGATGCAGCATCTTTTGGCGTGAGCTAAGGTATTGCACACTGGAAAAATACATGGGGAACGTGAAACCGGCGGATTGGATGGTGCAACCTGTCACGTAGGCGGTTACCAGAAATTTCTGGCTGCCGTATCTTCCGGCACTGGCTATTATTTCGGCGATAACCCAACCCAAAACACACAGACCGACCCCGATTAAATTTCCGACCATTAACCCTGGCACTACATTCAGGGTTCCCATCAGGAAGAATACACCCACTTTCTTTACCTTGGCTGCCAACAGCAGATAGGGGACAGCGGTGAAAAGACAGACGATGGGGATATTCGCGATGGTTCCGAAAACTGTCATTCCGGCAATCCCGCCTATGAAGATGAACATCAGTAAAGAGATAGCGGCGAAAATCCCAATAGTAACTAAATCTCTTATACCTACGGTGACCAGCTTCTGGGGATTATGCAGCGTGTCTTTCATGTTTTTACTCCTTTATTTCTGTTAACGGATTTTCTTGTTTAGAAGACTCAAATTTGCAGCCATATCGTGGCGACTATCAGTGCCATCATTGCAGTCGCCAGAGCCAGGTCTGTGACGGTGAACCCGAGAGGATAAATACTGACGGGATTCTTTACCATCCCCAATCCTCGAGTGAGCCCCGCCGCTGCCAGTTCGTCAGAAATTCTGGTCGCGCGCATCAACAGTGGAACCGCCACGATTTCAATCCACTGAAACGGATGAACCAGAAAATGCAGTGGTGTCCGAATAATGCCGCGCGTTTTGAGACTGTCCATCAGCGCGTGAATATCGCTGCGAATAGTGGGCAGGAACCGAAACATGACCATTAACGGCACAGTAATGACATGCGGGGTTTTCATTCGCGCCAAAGCGGCTCCGATGCCTTCCAAAGTGGTGGTTCGGGACATAAACGTGCCGACAAGCACCAAAACCAGCAGTTTTTGAGTCATATAAGCGAGCATGACAAAAGCCACCGAGGCCGACCCGCCCAAAACCCAGGCTGCCTCTGAAAGAAGCTGCGCCAACAGGTAAAACCCCGCACTAGCCAATGCGATACGCCAGGATCCACAGCTCAGCGCCAACAGCGTGGCGAAACCAAAAATCACATGCGCGCAAAGGGGCTTATTGGCTAGGAACGCGATGCTGCCCAGAATACCGGCGATGATAATAACCGTGCGTGGGTCAATATTCTTGGTCATGCTTCCACCTCAGTTTTGTTCCTAGCGGCACCTAAGAGCCGTGCCGCCGTGTGGGTGTCGAAGGAACAATCATCAACCAGTTGTCCGTCCTTCATGAACCAGATTCTGGTGGCGCACAGCGCCAGGAATTCAAGGTCATGGGAAATCAGGATTATCACCCGTCCTTGGCGGGCAATTTCAGTAATCAGCCCCGCCACGAGGCTCATATTGTCCCTGTCCAATCCGCTGGTGGGTTCGTCAAAGCAGATTACGGGTGCCGCACTGGCGAGGGCGCAAGCGATGGTGACACGCTGCTTTTGTCCCCGTGAGAGGGCTTGGGGGTGATGTGACACGAAATCGGATAGCCCCAGTTGCTTCCAGAGGTCATGAGGTGCTTGCTCGGGACATTTGCGTTCCAGAGAAAACTCGGAGGCCACTGAGTCAGAAAATAATTGGTAATCCGAGTCTTGCGCTACCAGCCGAATTGTACCCAGACGCTGTCGAGGACTCAGCAGGATGCCATCTAGCCAGATTTCCCCCGTGCTTTCCTTGTTTAGTCCGCAAAGGATTCGCGCCAAGGTGGTTTTTCCCACCCCGTTTTCCCCCACCACGGCCACCACTTCACCGCTGTGAGCCGTGGCGTTTATTGAAGCAATCTGGAAAACCTGATGGCAATGATGCCGGAGTCGTGACCGGTAATAAAATCCCAGGTTGCGCAATTCTAGGGTGTGTCGGGTCGTATTCGGTTCCGGCAAGACTCTAGCCTTGACCTGGCTTGGTAACTGATGCAAATGCAAGGCACGCAATCCCAAGTCACGCAGTTCAGCCTCGGTAAGACCAATAACCCGGTTACGCGGATAATCGGCACAAATACACCCGTCCTTGAACACGACAAGACGGTCAAGTAAACCAGCCAGATAAAACAGGCGATGTTCAATAACAATCACGGTTTTGCCACATTCCTTAAGGCCGCACAGCAATCCCGCCAATTTCTGGGTAGCTTGGAAATCCAAATTAGCCGAGGGCTCATCAAAGAGATAGATGTCTGGGTTGATGGCAAAGACCGACCCGATAGCGATTTTTTGCAGTTGCCCGCTGGAAAGCTCAAACAGGCTGCGGTTTTGCAGTTCCGTCATGGACAGCGCCGTGTAGGCAGCTTTTATCCGCTGCAAAGTTTCTTTTCGATTCCAGCCTCTGTTGACACAGCCGAAAGCAATTTCGTTGTCGGTATTGGTCATAAAGAATTGTGAACGTGGGTCTTGAAACACAGTGGACAAAATCCCTCCGATTTCCCCAATTTGTTTGCCGTCGATGTTTTCGCCCATCAAGCGAATCTCTCCGCCAAGTTGCCCTTCCCAAAAATGTGGCGCTAATCCGTTGAGACAACGCGCCAAGGTGGTTTTTCCCGAGCCGCTGGGGCCGGAGAGAACTACGAATTCTCCGGCTTTGATTTCAAGGTTCACACCCTCGATGGCATTTGTATTCGCGCCCGCGTAACGAAAATCTAGCTTGGTGCATGCAATGGCTGGCATCTGATTCATAGCGTCCTTTCTTGCGGGGTCGGCATTGGCGTGGTGACAGTCACACCAGTGGCTGCCTGGTTTTGGTTCCACATTTTTCGGTAGCGTCCGTTTTTGTCTCGCAATAATTCCTCATGAGTGCCTTGTTGCACGATATGCCCCTCATGAAACACCAAAATCTGATTCGCCGAACGCACAGTAGACAGATGATGGGCAATTACCATTACTGTGCGGTCTTGCGCCAGGGCAGAAATAGCCTCTTGCATCAGTGCCTCATTGAGGGGATCTACATTTGCGGTGGGCTCATCAAGCACCACGATAGGGGCATCTTTCAAAAATGCTCTGGCTACGGACAGGCGTTGGCGTTGTCCGCCTGAAAGCCCTGTCCCATTTTCGCCGAGCATTGTGTCATAGCCGGCCGGTAGGCTCATGATGAAATCGTGAATCCGTGCCGCCTTGGCGGCTTTTACGATTTCCTCATCACTTGCCCCGGATTTCCCGATACGAATATTTCCCGCTACGGTGTCTGCGAAAAGCTGTACGTTTTGCATAACGATACTGATATGTGCCAGCATCTCGTCATAGGGAATATTGCGGATGTCTTTACCACCGATAGTGATTACTCCGGTATCAACATCCCAAAATCGCAGCAACAGGTTGGCTACAGTGGTTTTGCCGGCACCTGTTTCCCCGACCAAGGCGCACAAGGTTCCTGGTGGAACCGTGAAACTCACGTTTTCAAGTGTCGGTCGTCCTGGTTCATAGGAAAAGGCGACCTGCCTAAATTCTATTCCGTATTCAAGAGGTGCCACTGGAGATGTTGGTTCTATTACCGCTGTGGCCTGGGTAACTTTCAGAATTCTGGTAAAGGAATCCTTGGCTTTAAGATAGTTCATCCAGTGTTCTTCCAAAGCAAAGAAAGGTTTATATAGCTCGGGAGCCAGCACTATGAAAACCAGAAAACGGAAAATATCGAGATTATGATGCATTGTCAACCACAATCCGCTGGTGACAGCAAATAAAAATGATAAGTTTACCACTAAGTTATAGATAGACAAAACAAAAGCGCGGTTACGTGCCGCTTGGGTGCTGGCCGACCCGAAATCTTCAATAGCGTCCGAAAGTAGGATATCTAGACTATGGCATCTGGAAAATGCTTTCAACAGTGGTATTCCTCGCACATATTCTACAAATAGGCTCGCGAGTTGTGCCCCGGCATCGCCCACCTGGGATTCTAAGCGCGTTGCTCGGCGCAAACCTACGGCCAGCCAGGCTACCGCCGCCGGTAATGTCGCAATCATAAACAGTGTTAAACGCCAGTCCAGGCCAGCCAAACCAAGAATCAACAAAGCTGAAACCGTCATATCGGCTGTCATTCGCGTCCACAGGTGTCCGACTATCAACTCCATATTGTCGACATCTTTATGAATAATCTCGCTGATTTCACCCAATCGACTTTTGGTGTAATACCCCAAAGAAAGTGTTTTGAGTTTGGTGACAATCCGGCAGCGAATTTGAAACGTGAGGTCAAAACCGGCGCGGTGTTTTTGCTTATCAGCCAGAATTCCAGCCATAGTTTTAACTGCCAGAACTCCAGCTAAAACTCCGGCAAGCGCCGCCAGATTCAAAGTCCTTTCCAGTCCAGATTTGATGGCGACCAGGGAAATCAACACAATAGCCACACTGCACAGGGCATAGCTAACGAAGCCGATAATACTAAAGATAATCTGTTTTCTGCCGTCCGGGCTGAGGATGTGAAAAATTTGCTTAATCATTGATGGCACCTCATGATGTCCCAGGTATCTACCAGCTGCTGGCTGGCGACCATCTGGCGATATAAATCACAACGTGCCAACAGCACCTCGTGGCTGCCGGTGTCCATTACCTGCCCGGATGCCATAACCACTATCTGGTCGGCGGTAACGACGCTGCTAAGGTGATGCTCAATAGTGATAATTGTCTTGTCCTGAGCCAACTCCGTGATGGCGGCTTGTACTAACGCCTCGTTTTCGGCATCGAGTGCAGAAGTAGCCTCGTCTAAAATCACGAAAGGACAATTTTTCAATATAGCACGTGCGATGGAGAGGCGTTGCTTTTCCCCACCGGAAAAACGGCTGCCGGCCTCGCCAGCTAAAGTCGCATATCCTTGGGGAAGGCTCTCGATGAAATCGTGAATCCGCGCGCGTTTCGCGGCCTGTACCACCTGCGCGAAGGTTGCGTCTTGGTTGCCGATACGCAGGTTTTCTTCCAGGGAAAGATTGAACAGAAATATGTCTTGTTGGACAATAGCGAAAAGCTGTGACCAATCATCTGGATTCACATCGCTCGATTTGACCCCACTCACAGAGATCGTTCCCGTGTCAGGTTCCCAAAAACCCATCATCAGGTGCGCTAGCGTACTTTTCCCGCAACCCGAAGCTCCCACCAGGGCGGTAGTCGAGTTTGGCGCAAACTTTATATTAATGTCATGCACGGCGGGGGAGTCCGCCCCGGGATAAGAAAAACTGACTTTTTCCACCATTAGCTCACCGGGCTCGCTGGGTGTGTTGTTTTGGCTCCGCTTCATGAGTGGCACGTCTAATATCGGGGTAATTCCCTTCATGGCCTGGCTAAACATCACGCGATAGTGCTGCAGTGTCGCGATTTTAGCCATCGAGGCGCTAAAGGCTGCGGCCAAGATAATGGCCACAATCAATATTTCCACGCCGATTTGACGTGATTGCAGCAGCCAAGTGCCGGTTATTACGACAGAAACCATCCCAATTTCCATGCACAGACTAATCAATCCCATCGGCACCGAGATGGTGTTCATGGACTTGGTAACCCATTTCACGTAATCTTTGGCCGTAGCAAGTACGGCTGCGGTTTTGTCCTCGCTTTTGGAAAAAGCCTTGATTACGGGGATAGTGGCCACATACTCCGTCAGCCGCTCTTGCATCGCAGTGTTATAACCGGCCACAATCTCGAAGCCTTTCTCCCATTTGGGTGCCGAGAGTCGCTTGATTGCAAGCATCAGGGGGATTCCCCATACCATGGCGAGTGCCAGTCTCCAATCCAGTATCAACATGGCGATAGTTGTGCTTAGAGGAATCACCACGGCGGAAACAGCCTCGGGACGTCCGTGAGCTAGGTAAACCTCGACTTGTTCCACATCGTTTTTCATGACCGTGACTAAATCTCCAACTTTTCGGGTTTGGAAGAACCCCAGGGGCAAGCACTTGAGGTGTGTCAAAATAGCTTGACGTAAATCAGTTAAAGTGCGGTAAGCCGCGCGGTGTGACTGCCAGGTGGACACGAAGGAAGCACCTGTTTGCATGAATAAAACAGCCAATAGGGTGCCAGTGGCCACCCACACCTCGGCGGGGTAAAGTCGTCCGTGCCACGCTTGGCTGACCAGATGAACCACTGCAATTGGTGTTACCAATCCCAAGAGGTTGCTGAGGCACGTCATCGCGCTGGCAAGGTAGCAAGACGCGCCCACCGTGCGGGGAAGTTTTCTTGGCGAAGTCATGGGCATCTCCGGTCGTAACATGCATGAATAGTGAACCATGATTCAGTTTTCAGAATAAAAATAAAGACGCTCCTGGCTCGCGAAGCTTTCAAAGTGAGTTCACCCCTTCGTAATAGCAACTGATAATCAGCGACAGTAGCTCTTGAGCCTGAGTGATATTTTCATAGTGGCGGGCAACTTCCAGCAGTCCAGACACGAAATTACTGGCCAATATATGTGGCAAAACTTTGGGGTAAGATTTCTTCTTATTTCTGGTCAGCTCGCGTTCAATATGCGCTTGTACTGATTGCACCATCCGGCTTTTCGTGTCCGCATAAGGAGTGCCGTGGCTTTTATCCATCAAAATCACGAATTCGCGGTGATACTTCAAGATATTCTCTATGTACTCGGCCGCAGCGGTTTGGTATTTTTCGAGTGGTGAGCCCGTTTCTAGGGCTTCTTCTGCTTGCGCTATGGCCTCGAAATCAGGTGGCAGAGGCGCAATCACCGCCTGAAACAGCTCCTCTTTGTTTTTAAAATAGGAATACACCAGTCCGGTGGATACGCCGGCGGTATCTGCAATATCAGTCAGTCGTGCCCCGCTAAACCCGCGTTCCATAAAAATCTGGGAAGCGGCTGCAACGAGACTTTCGCGCACTTCCTCCTTCAGTACCTGCGGCATCGTCACCTCCTCAATCCTGAATCAATGTTCAGTATTAAAGTATGGGTCACCTTACCTGTCCTGTCAAGCTAACGGTGCATCCCGAGCTGAAAGTGTTTGTCGAACGGGGGCGGTGGTGCAGGGGCAATCCTGGGTTTAACAGGGTATTTATAACGCGCGGGCGGTTGATATGTTGTCTGCTGTGGTGGTTTTCTCGGTTGTGAACTGGACTTCGTATTTCATGCTTCTAGTGCTGCCCATAGTGCGTCCATGCTGGAATACCTTGGCGCGTTGGGGTTGTCTAGCATCGCGCGACCCTCCGCTATGGCCGCTGCCGTGGTGGCGTTGGGCTCATCCAGTCGCAGGTCAAATTGTGCGCGAAGCCTGGTGAGAAGGATTTCTGCGCCGATTTTTTACAAAAATCTCGATTTTTGTAGAATAGACCTGTTGTAGGCCAGGGTATTGTTGCAACTTACGCTGGTTTTGTGGTTGGCACCTCATGCACCCGCAGGAACCCCAAGGGACTTACCGAGCCCCACGGGAACCTAACGGAACCCGCGAGACCCACGCGCCACCGCATGATACCGCCGCGCCGCACCCGAGAGCGTCGGGCGAAACACACGAAAGTGGCGATATAATGCGCAAAATGTTCATACTGTACGGCCCGCAAGGCGCGGGGAAAACTACTTTTGTGCGTGAAAACCATTTGGAAGACTGCACGGTTAACGCCGATGCCATCCGCCTCGCGTTTTCCCGGTATGTTCCGGCCACCGACGGCCAGAAAGTGCTGGCCGTCGGCGAGCACCTGCAACGTCTAGTGCGGCGTATCGTCCAGGAACAAGCCGAAAGCCTGATGTTTTTGGGGTCGCCCGTGATTATCGACGCGGTCAATGCCTCGCAACGTGCCCGTGCCCAGTGGCACAGTTTGGCCGATTCCTACGGCTACGACGTGTTGACCGTGGATTTTACGGCGGTGCCGCGCGCGGAACTGATTGCCCGCAACCAGGCACGTGGCGGGGACAAGGTGGCTGACATCGAGAGTTTCCTTGACCGGTTTGCGGCGTTGATACCCCCGCAAACCATCACCCCGCAACAGATGCTGGATTGTTTCCAGACCCGTCAGCTTGACCTGGGGAATCGTCCTGTGGTGGTGGTTGGTGATGTCCAGTCCTGCGGCGAAGCGCTGGGGCAGGCCGTGGCGGAGCTGGGCACGCCGGACACCAAATGGGTGTTCGTGGGGGACTTATTTGACCGTGGCCCGAATGCGGGCAAGGTGTGGCAGCTGCTGCAAGGTTTGGATTCGGCAGTGGTGGTTGGAAATCACGAAAGAGCCTTGTTAAATGCGGTTAAAGGAAGGGAAGTCAAGCCTGCTACCAAGACGACTTTGCAACAGTTGCTGGCAGTGGGAGCCACTAAGACTGAGCTGGGGGATTGGTATCGTTCCACGGTGCCGTTCTATGATTTCCGCACTGGCGGGCGGGAATTTTTTGTATCCCACGGTGGGGTGCTGCCCGCGACCATTCGCCAGATTCGCGCTACGGGGCGCTGTGATTTGCCTGATGACTATTTTATTTTCGGGGTGGGAACCCGGGGAAATACCTATCGGTGTCGGCGCGAGTTCAAGAATTTTCCCGAGCTGGGGGATTCTGAAATCGTGCAACTACATGGGCACCGCAATGAAGCCAAAGAGAACTTCGTGCATCCCGGGGTGATAAATCTGGAATCCGGGGTGGAGCGCGACGGCTGGCTCTCGGTTTACGCCATTGACGGTGCGACTGGGGCGGGCGAGATTCATACTTTCCGCGAGCCGCGTGGTGCTTCTGCCTAGTTTCTTTTGGTTTCGCTTGGCGTGTCCCGTCTGGTTCGCTCGGTTTCATGAGGTGCCAGCCCGGGTATGCCCGGCGTAAGCGTCCGCAGTAGCTTCCCGGGATTTCGCGGTGTGAACCGGGTTTTTTGGCGGCATTTTCCCTAAATCTTGGATGGGTGAATAGGCACTTGACACGCTTGGTAAAACGATTTACTATTAGTTCTTGACAGCACTGGTAAATCGTTTTACCAGAGGTGATGCAAGGAATTCATTGCAATGAAGGGATGGATAAGTTCAAACAGAGAAACCTACGGATATCACGGAAAACGCGGTCAAGTAGAGGACTGCTGGGGCTTTAATCAACACAAAACTACTGGAACTACAGGAAAAGAGGAACAATGAAAAAGGCAATTGCTTGTATCAGCATGGTAGCCACGGCATTAGCGTTGTGTTCTTGCGGGGGCAGCGGTGCTTCCCCCGCTGCTAAGAACGCTGCTGGGGCTAGCGGGGTAACCGAAGTTAGCGTGTGGCACTATTGGGATGGCACCAACGCGGATACCTTCGATGCGATGGTGGACAAATTCAACTCTGAGCACAAAGACATCAAGGTGACTACCACCTCGGTGCCCAATGCGGATTATCTGACCAAGTTGCGGGCTTCGGCTTCGTCAAACAGCTTGCCAGATATTTCTATTGGGGATTTAATCTGGGTGCCCCAGATTGCCCAGATGGGCAAGTCAGCGGATATCTCCAAAGTGCTTGACTCAAAGTTACTGGCTGATATCAACCCGGCTTTAACCAGTTTCGGGTCTATTGACGGCAAGCAGGTTTCGGTGCCGGTTTCCGGCAACAACCTGGCCTATATGTACAACAAAACCCTGTTCAAGGACGCGGGTCTGGATCCGAACCAGCCGCCGAAAACCTGGGAAGAACTAAAGACCATGGGCAAGCAGATTCTGGACAAAACCGGGAAACCCGGATACGACCTGTTGACCGAGGCTGGGGACAACGGCGAAGGACTCACCTGGAACTTCCAGGTGAACCTGTGGCAGGCCGGGGGAGAATTCCTGACGGCAGACAATTCCAAAGCGGCGTTTAACACCCCGGAAGGCAAGAAAGCCGCCCAGTTCTGGGTTGACCTGATTAAGGCTGGTATTAGCCCCTATGCTTCTTGGGGCAAGTTTGAAAAAGGACAGGGCGGCTCCGCCCAAGAAGGCTCCTGGATGGTAGGAATCTGGGCAGCCGACCCGCCGTTTGATTTTGACGTAGCCCAACTGCCGGTTCCCGAGGGCGGTAAACAAGTTACTAACCTGGGTGGGGAACAGGCCATGATTTTCGATAACGATGCCAAGAAAGTGGCGGCAGCGGGCAAGTTCCTGTCTTGGTTCCTTGATGATGCGCAAATGATTGATTGGAACGAAAAGACGGGGTTCATTCCCGTACGTAATTCGATTGCTAGTGGCGAGGAATACCGGTCTTGGGTGGAGAAAAACGAAAAGCGCCTCATGCCCTTTGTTGAACAGATGAAGTACGCCAAGGCGCGTCCTAACACCCCGCTGTACCCCCAGATTTCGATGGCCTTTGCCAAAGAAATGGAAAAGGCTTTTGCCGGTGACCTAAGCGTTGAGGAAGCGCTTACCAATGCCGAAAAAGCCGTCAATGATGTTATTGCCAAAGGTAAAAAGTAACAATGACTAGGCAGCAAGCACCGGCACGCCGGCACATGAGCAGCGCCAGCGGCAAAGAACAAGTCATCACCGCGTATGCGATGCTGATTCCAGCATTGGTGATTTTGGGAATCTTCGTGTTCTATCCCATCGTGGCGGCGGCTTATATGAGCCTGACCAGTTGGGATGGGTTCAACCCCGAAATGCCTTTTGTGGGCTTAGATAACTATTTGAACCTGGCTAAAAATCCAGAGTTTTGGAACTCCCTCACAGTTACCGTTATCTATGCCGCCGGCGTGTCGGTGCTTTCTGTCCTCACCGGTTTAGTTTTCGCCATTCTTTTGGACGCGCCCATTAGGGGACGCGGCCTATATCGCACGATTTATTTCCTGCCGGTGGTGACTTCCTCGGTTGCGGTGTCGATTGTATGGAAATACATGTTGGATGATTCGGGCCTGGTCAATAACTGGCTGGGACACTTGGGAATAACCGGCCCAGATTGGCTACAAAACCGCTGGATAGCCCTGGCGGCACTGACCTTGCTGACCGTGTGGAAGAATTTGGGATTCAACATTGTGCTGTATCTGACCGCCCTGCAGGGTCTGCCGCGCTCAGTCTTCGAGGCCGCCGAGATAGACGGTGCCAACAAGTTACAACAGATTCGCTTCATGACAGTACCCCTGTTGCGCCCGATGACATTCTTTGTAGTAGTGCAAGCACTAATCAACAGTTTCCAAGCCTTCGACCTGGTGTATGTCTTTACCGAAGGCGGGCCGCGCGGTGGTACGGATGTGCTGGGCATGATGATGTACCGTCAAGCCTTCCGGCTGGGAAATTTCGGTTACGGCACCGCGATTTCCCTGGTGACCTTGGTGCTGGTGCTGGTAGTGACGCTGGTGCAGTGGAAGTTTAGCGGAACGGAGGAAAAATGAGCCAGAAAACCGAGATTACACCTCATGAAAACCCCCACCGCCACCCGACAAATTTGGTGAGGCACGCGGTACTGATTCTTGGGTCATTCACGATTTTGGTGCCGTTTTTGTGGATGATTACCACTTCTTTGCAGAGCAAGGCCGAAACCTATACCGCCCAGTCGATAATCCCGACTTCCTGGCATTGGGAAAACTACCTGCAGGCCTGGCAAAACGCGCCTTTTGCCCGCTACTATCTCAACTCGATGCTGATGGCGGCGGGAATCGTGGTGGGGCACCTGGTGTTCGACTCATTGGCTGCATTCGCTTTTGCCAGGTTGAAATTCCCCGGCAAGAAAGTCATATTCATCGTCCTGTTGGCAGCGCTGATGGTGCCAAGTTTTGTAACCATCATCCCGGCCTACGCTATCGTGGCTAAACTGGGGTGGATAGACACCTTTGCGGCCTTAATCGTCCCGCGCCTGGCGGATGTGTTCGGGATTATCCTGTTGCGACAGTATTTTTCGACCATTCCGATGGAACTCGACGAGGCCGCCCGGATTGACGGATGTTCCTCGTGGCAAATCTACTACCGCATACTGATGCCGCTAGCGAAACCAGCCCTGGCGACTTTAGCCATATTTTCTTTCCTATTTGCCTGGAATGATTTTCTCTGGCCCCTGCTAGTAACCAATGCGGAAGACATGCGCACTATCCAAATCGGGCTCAACGGCTTCGTCGGCAGATATGGCACCTCGTGGAACTACCTGATGGCCGGAACCCTAACCGCCACGCTACCCAGCGTCATCGTCTTCATATTCTTCCAAAAAGCCCTGGAGCGTGGCATCGCCGCTACGGGGCTAAAAGACTAAAACCGTCGAAAAGACTAAAACTACCAAAAATGAAAGGAAACCTCTCATGAACGCTCCCGCTTGGATAGCCTCTGCCAACTTCTACCAGATTTTCCCCGAACGTTTCGCTAACGGGAACCCGGCCTTGAATCCGCCACAAATTGCCCCCTGGGACACCAAACCCAGCTATGACAATTTCTTGGGTGGGGATTTGCCGGGCATTATTCAACACCTGCCGTACCTGGCGGATATGCACATTAACGCCCTGTACCTGAATCCGATTTTCGCCGCGTGTACCAATCACCGCTACGATGCCGTGGATTACTTCGCCATTGACCCGCAGCTGGGGGATTTGGATACCTTCGCTGCGTTGATTGCCAAGGCTCATGACCTGGGAATTCGGGTGATTCTGGATGGGGTGTTCAACCACTGCGGCAATGGACACAAATATTTCCGCGATGTTATGCGCCACGGTGCCGATTCCAAGTATGTCAACTGGTTTTTCGTGGAAGGCTTCCCGGTGATATCCCAAACCGACGACTGCAACTATAAAACCTGTTCCGGGTGCTACTACCTGCCGAAATGGAACGTCTACAACCCGGAAGTGCGTCAGCATCACCTGGAAGTCGCGAAATACTGGTTGAACCGGGGGATTGACGGGTGGCGCTTGGATGTGCCGTATTATGTTAACATGAGCTTCTGGCGCGAATTCCACGATACTGTCAAGACCTTTGGTGATGACAAATATCTGGTGGCCGAAGACTGGCGAGATCCCGTGCCGTGGCTGGAAACCGATTTGATGGACGGAGTAATGAACTACACGCTGCGTGACCTAATTTTGGCCTTTAGCACGGACGAATCCTTAGATGCCTTCCAGTTCGCCGCCGGGGTCAACAAACTGCACAATCGGATTCCGGAAAGCCACCGCACCAGTATGTTTAACCTGCTCGACAGCCACGACACCGAACGCGTGGCCACGCGAGCCAAGAACCGCCAGTCAGCAATAGCCCAAGCCTTTGCCCTGCTGTATTCCCTGGTGGGAACCCCCGTGCTGTACTATGGGGATGAAAATGGGATGCTTGGCGAAAACGACCCTGGCTGTCGCGCCGGTATGGAGTGGAATACCAACCGCTGGAACACCGACACCAGGAATCTGGTTACCGGGTTACTAAAAGCCCGCAGCCAATCCGATGTGCTACAAAAAGGCAGCCAGCAAGTCAAGGCGATAGATGCCAATACCCTCATGGTCGTAAGGAAATATCGAGACCGGGGTGCGGTGCTGTTGCTGCATCGCGGCAGCGGCAGAAATGTTGCCTTGACTCAAGTACCATTGAAACAAGCCCGTTGTCTGTATGGATTGCCGGGAGTCTTAGGCGAGAGCTACCGTTTGGATGACTCGCATCCGCTGTTATTAGAAGGGATAATCGACGAAACACAATGGAAGGCACTAATCAAAACACCGCAGTTGTGTTGAGGCTAGCTCGTTTTTCAACACCGAGGATTCGTGAATCGCTATGAATAGCAGGGTGACGATAAATGACATTGCGAAAATTGCTGGCGTGTCTAAAACCGCAGTGTCTTTCGCCTACAACAACCCCGCTAAGCTCTCCGAAGCAACTCGTGAACGCATCCTTGAGGTGGCGGCGAACCTGGGCTATGTCAGAAACGCGGCAGCACGCTCCATGCGCACCAACACCACCGGGGCGCTGGGGCTGTTGCTGCCGCAAAACATCGATGTAGCGCTAAAAAATCCCTACTATTCACTGCTAATACAGGGCATAGGTGAGGTTTGCCAGGAACAAGGTTATGCCTTGCTGCTGGTGCCGCCATTTGAAGAATCCACCCTAAAAGCCATTCCTACCGCCGCCGTGGACGGATTCATCATTTCTGGTTTAGAAAAGGAACGTAGCGAGGTGGTAGAGATTGCCAGCAAACACATCCCCTTAGTGGTGATTGACCCCCAGGCTTCCCTGGAAGTTCCTACGGTAGAAATCCAAGACGATGAGGCCATCGCCCAGCTAGTCACCAGGGTTTTAGAACAGGGACACCAGCGATTCGGGATTGCAGCTATCGAAACCAAACTGGGGAAATCATACAAAAACTGGCACGGTGTAATGGGGCAGCGCATGGAAAAAATCGTGGCCGCCTTTGCGTCTCATGCGGTGACATTAGACGAAAACAACCTGGCTGTTTACCAAGCTCCCAGTACCTACGAGGGGGGCATTAAGGCGTTCCACGAGTTACAACGAGCCATAAACCCCACGGTTATTATTGCCTTCAGTGATGTTATAGCCCGAGGAGCAATTCGCGCTGCCCAAGATAGCGGGCTGCTGGTGCCGAGAGATTTATCCGTTACCGGCTACGACGGTATTCCTGATTATGGGTATTCCAGCCCAGTCCTGACCACAATTAGACAGCCCATAGCAGAGAAAGGCCGAATCGCGGCTGATATCCTCGTCAAACTGATTCAGGGTTCCGCCACCGGCCGAGGAACAGAGGATAAGCCAACTCACCACGTGCTCAACGCTGTTTTTGTCCCGCAAGCAACCCTGGGCGGGATACCACGCTGACAGGAGCCAGGAGTTTCACCTAAAACGGCAAATCGTTGCCGTTTTTACGGCGCTACACTACGACTGCGTCGAAGTGCGGCTTGTGCCGCGCGTCGCAGAGGGCTGAAAGTCGGCGGGTGACAGGGTTCCGGCCGTCAGTTTCTCGAAGAAAACCGGGGCTTTTTCCCGATCCAGCAACACCGTGGAGCCCACGCCGTGCCCGGGATTGTAACCAACCGAGGCAATCGGTGGCACCCCTTGCATCCCGTCTCCAGAAGCCCGGCGCATCGCCAACACTAGGCGCGCCACATCCCAGGTTTTCGTCTCGCGGTCAATCGACAAAGCTGTTGCGCCCGCATCCGCCAAGGCCAACTGGCGCGACGGCGAAACAAGCACTTCGCGACTCACAGCCTTCTTTAACACCGCCGAAATCACCAGGCGCTGACGTTTCGTGCGTCCGATGTCCCCGGTGGGATCCGAATACCGCATCCGGGAAAACAACAAAGCCGTACGCCCATCCACATCGTGGCACCCCGCTTGCCAATCCAATGCCGTGAAACGGTCGTGAAATGATTGATCCCAACAGACATTCACCCCACCAACCGCGTCCACAATCCGCGACACGCCACTCATGCCTACCTGAACATAGTGATTCACAGTCAGCCCGGTCAAGCCTTCCACGCTTTGCACCAACAGTGGCGCGCCACCCCAGGAAAACGCGGCATTCAGCTTTGCCGCACCTTTGCCGGGAATCTCGGTATAGGTATCGCGCGGCAGGGAAACCATCGCAGCTTGCCCACCCGGAGCTTGGTGTACCAACAGAATCGAGTCGGAACGCTCGCCCTCGGTGCCATCGTTAATCAAGCCTTCGCGGGAATCTGACCCGGCTATCAACCAAGTCGTGCCGGGGGTGGCCGCCGCCCCACTCAGCGCGTCCACCCGTCCAATTTGGCTCTCAACTCGCTGCACCAAGAACAATCCCCAAAACACTACGGCCAAGGCCGCCACCAGCATCACAGCCAGGAACACCAAGAAAAATCTGCGCCACGGGTGGCACACGCGGGTCTTTGCAACGGGACGCGGCTGGTTCTTTGGGATTGGCGGTTCGTCGGGCGGAAATTCGAGGGATGCCGCTGGAAAACTTGGGGGCAGAGCAGTGGGGATTGCGCCGGGAGCGTGGGTCGGGGCAGGCGGTGTTTCGAGTGGGTTTCGCGGCGGAAACGCTGGGGGCAGAGCGAATTCGGCGTCGCTCGTGTTCTTGTCGGCCGCCGGGTTCGGCGGGTAGTTGCTATCGGTTGGGTTCATGAGGGCTTGGCTTGGGTGCGCCGCCGGGGCGGTCGTGTTGTCCCGGTTCATGAGGGGATTGCCGATTGGGATAGCGTTTCGACGGGAGGGCGCCCCGGCGGAAGCACCTAATGAAGCCGCGCCCGGAACCACCGGCTGATCCGCAGCGCGTTCCCCAACGCGACCCGCAGTTGAGTCGGCGTTTCCGGTTGCTGCGGGAGGGGGAAAACTGGGCGGTCGATTCATCAGCGCGAACCCCTGGAAGTACCGCTGTCGTACCTATTTATGGAAGTATCGGAACCGTTGTGCCTGCTAGTCAAGTCACCGGTATCGCTTAAACTGTTGGATTGCCCAGATTCCACACTGGATCCATCGGAATCACCGCTTGTCCGCGAAGAATTCGACGCATCGGGGTCAGCGCTGGCTTCCGGGGTGGCCTCTACCTGTTTGCCATCCAGGTCTTGATACGAGAAAATCGAAGGAATCGGTGTGTCCGCCCGCAAAGCCTTGAACATATCATCAGCATTATCCGCCACCGCTACCCGTGCCGGGTCGGGGGGATATTCACCGAAAGGCAGGGTATAGAACCGAATATTCTCCGGCTTAATTTTCGCCAAAGACACGGCTAAACCACCCATATTGGTGGCTGAACCAAATTCTTCCGAGGTAGTCAAAGACTTCATCCCCGCTTTCAAGAAAGCGTACAAACTGGGTAAATCCGTTAACAAGTTGCGACTCTTGGCTTCTTTCATCATGGCGCCGACCAGCTGCTGTTGTCGCCCGATACGTCCAATATCCGACCCGTCCCCGATGCCCTTACGCGCCCGGGCAAAAGCCAAGGCCTGTACCGGGTCAAGCGTGTGGCACCCGGCGGGAACATCCAACCCCGCCAAGCGATCCTTTAATGGATTCTCGAAACACATCGGCACCCCACCCAAGGCCGCCACCATGTTTTGGAAACCATCAAAATCCACCACCACGAACTGGTCAATATACACTCCCGTCAACTTCTCGACGGCTTTAATCGTGCAAGCCGTGCCCGGGGCAATAAACTTGTCCTGGCTGAGCAGGGAAAACACCGAGTTGAACTGGACTTTCCGCAGCGAGGCAGGCTCGGTGTGTCCATCTTGGTAGCTGCATTCGGGTCGATCCACCATCAGGTCGCGGGGGATCGACATAATCTCGATTCGCTGGCGATTGGCGCTGATATGCGCCAATAAAGTGGTATCCGAGCGCATACCCACCACCAACTGCCCACGTTCGTCGTATTCCTTATGCGCCCGGTAATCCGTGCCGATAACCAGCACATTCAAATCCCGGTTCGCAAAACTGTCCTGGGGGTCTTTGGGTTTTTCCTTGCGGTGTTCTGTGCCCAGCATGGAACTGATATCAACTTTTTTTGCCCAAGACGACACATCGGCCATCACCATCGTCACAAACGACAGGCCGAAAATCACCAGGAACACGACAATGCTGACCAGAATCCGCCATGGGTGACGTGTCGGGGGCAACGCCAGGGCGTGAGAGGCTATGGGGTGTCGCTTCGTTATCACCTGGCTATTGTAAACTGGTTGGGTGTGATTTGCCCGCTCGGGCAAGCCCAAGCCGGCGGTTTTACCTTATTTTTCCAGCCGGAAACCCCCAAAGGAGGTAAACCAATCATGAGCCCCACCGTGCGCCCTAACCCGGAAATACGGGTGGTCTGTGTGGCGTATCACAGCGCCACCCAAGTGCGCAATCTGCTGGAAAGCCTGCCGGCGGCCACCCATCGACGGGTACAAGCGGTGGTGGTGGATAACTCGGAAGCCCCGGATGCCGAACTGCAGCAAATCTGTAAAACCGCTGGTGCCGCCTATGTTTCCCGTCCGGATAACCCCGGTTTCGGGGTGGCCTCTAACCTGGGGGTCGCGCTGCGGGTAAACGGGGTGGCCAGCGAACCCTGGGTGGTATTAGCTAATCCTGACCTGCGGTTTTTGCCGGATTCATTAGATGCCCTCCTGGACGCAGCTGTTGCCCATCCCCAGGCGGCGGTGGTAGGTCCGGCGTTGGTTGACCAGTCTGGCACGCGCTATCCCACCGGCCGGTCTTTCCCGTATTTCTCGGTGGGAATCGGTCATGCGCTGTTTGGCTGGTGGTGGCCGGGTAATCCCTGGACTCAGGCGTATTGGGGGCGAGCGTGGCGCGGAAATGAAAACTGCACGGTGGACTGGGTTTCCGGGGCTTGCCAGGTGTGGCGCCGCGCGGATTGGCGGGTCTTGCACGGTTTCGACCCCAGTTTCTTCATGTACTTCGAGGACGCGGATTTATGCCTTAAGGCGCGGCGACGCTTGGGGAAAACGGCCTTGTTGGCGGCTGGCGTGGCTGTGATTCACGACCAGGGTGCTTCGACGGGGAACGTCACGGCTGGGACTGGCACCTCATGCATCCGCCGCAACGCGATCGACGCGCAAACGCCACTCGACGGTTCCAACTCCCGCAACACTTTCAGCACGCCGAACCCGTCCGTCCGCAGCACGCCGAACCCGCGAGCGCTGCGTGCCCACCACGAGTCGACGCTGATATTTCTACGGCACCTCTATCCTCAAATCTATTGGAGGCCACTCTTGGCGTTGATAGGGTTGGGCTTGAAATTGCGCCTCGCCATTTTGCGGCGGAAGTAGTTTACGCGTGAATTTTCTCCAAGCGACTCATGAATCCGCGCCGCCAGTTCCGTTGGGTGAAGAATCGTTGGGCGGTAACGGGTCGCGGTGGTTGGGGTCGGATTCACGAGGTGCCATCGGATATTCCGGATTAGCCAAGGCTAGCGAGCGGGTCAATTCAGTAATCCGCGCCTGAACCGCAATGTTGTAGCGCCACTGCACCAGCCAAGTCGCGACCACCACCACGACCAGGGAATATAACAGCAAATCCGTGCCGCGACCCACCCCTAGGAACCGTGCCACCGCCGAGATGAGGTTTGGGAAAATAATCGCCAAAGCCGCCCCAACCGCGAATAAAGCCGCCAAGATACGCCGCATCGCTAGGTTTCGGGCTCCCTTAAGACGCGACACATAGACCAACCCGAAAACCACCGCTACCAGCAAAACCACCTTTATCCCCAAGTGGGAAATCGAAGCCAGGTTCCAGGCGGGCGTGACGACCCAACTGAGTGAAAACACTTTAACGCACCCCCATAATCAAGTCAGCCACAATGTTTATGGAATTCCACAGGGACTGGCCTTTGGCCTTGGAATACGCCGTGTAACGGATATTTACCGGCGCCTCGGCCCAGGGCAGTCCGGAGCGACCCAGCTGCGCCACAATCTCGGAGGCATGCGCCATCCGATTTTGATGCAAATGCAGCGAAGCGGCGGCACGACGGCTGAGCAGACGCAACCCATTGTGGGCATCTGTCAAGCGCATCTTGGTGCTTTTAGCGGTCACCCAGGCGGCTGTTTTTAAAACAATCTTCTTGGGTAAACCCATTTCTTGGTGGGTCGAGAGGAACCGCGAACCAAAAACAATGTCCAAGTCGTCACGCTTGGCTTGTTCCCACATTGCCACCACATCGGTCGGGTCGTGTTGCCCATCGGAATCGAAAGTCGCCAGGTAGGGAAAATCAGTGTGTTGCAAGAAGAAACTGATACCGGTTTGCAAGGCGGCGCCCTGTCCCAGATTAACCGCGTGGTGCAGTACCGTCGCCCCTGCCCGGTGAGCCAGGGCGGCCGAGTCGTCGGTGCAACCATCATCCACCGCGATGATA
Source organism: Mobiluncus mulieris ATCC 35243 (assembly GCF_000160615.1). GTDB lineage: Bacteria > Actinomycetota > Actinomycetes > Actinomycetales > Actinomycetaceae > Mobiluncus > Mobiluncus mulieris. The sequence goes on from NZ_GG668518.1 coordinate 633,137, forward strand.
TGGGGGAAAGTCGCACGGGTAGCGTTGATTACTTCCGCTATCACCGCGCCTTCGTTGTAAACCGGCACGACGAGGGCGACTTCCTCGCCGGCACCGCCGTCACGGTGGACAGACACGTTTTCACTCACGGTTTCATTGTGTCACGTTCGCGGGCTTTTTTAGAAACACGCGGCTTTTTGGCATAGCGCAGCTGGGGGAATCGTAGTAAGTTTCAAAAGAGTGTTTTATTTATAAGGAAGGCATGTTTGTATGGGGAAGCTGAGAATATTTTTGGCTGGAATTGGGGTCTCGCGGCAGGCCGGGACAGGTAGAAAATGGAGTGTTTCTGTGTCCGTAGCCGCGATGCTGGGTTTGGCCGCTACCGGTCAAGCGGTGGCGGTGCCCGACGCCATGATTGATCGTCCCGGCAGCGACACCCTGAGCTATAGTTTCAAAACTGTGAAATCCTTGCCGGGGCTGTCCACAGCGGAACTGAGCGCGAAAGTAAACGAGTTTAACGCTGCGGAAGGCGAAGTTAGCTATGCCCCTGACGGGCGGCGCATCACCACAAAATTCGCTGCTGGGTATGCCAATCTCGGAGAGACCGCGAAACTTAGCGCCACAGCAAATCTGACTTCCCCCGTGGCGCTGGTGGCCGCGCGGTGGCCAGCGCAGGGAGCACAACCTGTGGCGGTGTTGGGGCGGACTTTTAAAGGCGGAAAATGGACCAAGTGGCAGAATGTTGGTGACGAGGTTGACACGGCCAAGGACGGGGTCACCAGTGCTACCGATGCTTGGGTGGTAACCAACTCGGCCAAAGCTGAAATCGCCTTGATTATGGCAGAAGCCACCACAAAGGTTCGCCCGCAACTGCAGATTATTGACCCGGGAACCCGCGTGGCGGATCGTAAATTCGCCCTGCCCGCCAAAGGAGAAACTGCCGCTGGAACCAAGCCGTCCAAAACTGTCCCTGGACAAGCCGGTGGGAAGGACGGCGAAAAAGCCAATGACAACGACAGCATTGATGACTCGGGGCAAAACGTGACTCCCCCCAGTCCCACTAGCCTCTGGGCGCAGGTTCCCGAGGTACCCGGACCGGTGGAACTGTTGAGCCGCGAGGCTTGGGGCGCTGATCCTAGCTGGATGCGTTGGCAGGTGGAACCTGGAAATGTTCAGGCCGCAGTGATTCACCACACCGCCGGACAAAACGACTACCCCGCAGAAGCAGTACCGGGAATTTTGCGTTCCATCTACCGCTATCATGCGGTGAGCCTGGGGTGGGGCGATATTGGATACAACGTGCTGGTAGATAACTACGGGCGTGCCTGGCAAGGACGCGCCGGGGATTTCTGGTCGTATAACAGTGTGGGCGGACACGCCTTGGGGGTGAATAAATCCACCTTCGGGATTTCCGTTTTGGGAAACTACTCGGATTTCCGACCTTCTGATGCCGCCATTGCCACGGTAGCAAAGGTGATTACGTATAAATTGCCAGTGGGATTGAATCCCCTGAATCTTTCCACCCCGATTGTCAACGACAAAGGCAATGTGATTTACGCGCCCGTGGTTTCGGGACACCGCGACTTGGTTGCCACCAGCTGTCCTGGCCAAGCCTTTTATGACTATCTGCCGGAAGTTCGCAAGAAAATCGCAGAATATATTGCCGCTCCGGGCTACACCATGAAGAATCCACAAGAGAACCCGGCAGAGCGTGAACAGCTGGCGCGGGGTATCCCCACCCAACTGGCTGGGGCGAATCGCGTGGAAACCTCTATTTCTATTGCCTCTTATGCTTTCCCTAAAGGAAGTAAAACTGTCTATGTGGCACGCGCTGACAACACTGCTGATGCTTTGGCCGGGGGTGCCCTGACTGACGGGCCGATTGTGCTGGTCAGTCACAATAGCAAGGCGCTAAACCAGGTTTCGAACTACATTGCTTCGGCCGGAGCTAAACAAGTGATAGCCTTGGGTGGCCCGGGGGCGATTGCTGACTCTACGCTGTCCGCCGTGTCTGGCAATGCCGTCACTTCCCGTCTAGCGGGTGCTGACCGGGGGGCAACAGCAGCGGAAATCGCAAAGGCCGTTGTAAAGGCTAACCCGCAGATGAAAACCGTCTATTTGGCGGAACAGAGCCAGGGGATTGATGCTTTGGCGGCGGGCTCTTTAACGGATGGACCGGTGTTGCTGGTACCAACCCGAGGGACCCTTCCAGCCGCTGTTAAAACCGCGATTAACATCATCAACCCCGCACGGGTAGTTGCTTTAGGTGGGAATAACGCGGTTTCTTCTCAGATACTGCAAGAAGCTGGGGAGGGACGCACTACCGAACGGATTGCCGGGGCGGATCGTTACCATACTTCCCGGCAAATTAGCCGATACGGGTATCCTAATGGTGCTGAACATGTTTTTTTGGCTTCCGGGAAAAACCCAGTGGATGCTGTGGCTGGTGGGATTCTGACTGGCGGGCCGATTTTGCTGCTGCCCAACGCCACTAGCGCTACCCTTGACAGCAGGGTCGGCGAGGAAGTCAGTCGTCTGAAAGCCATGAATGTCACCGCCCTGGGGGGTGTGGCGGCGGTGTCTGCGAACCAGACCCGTCAAGCCTTGACATACACCACAAGGTAGATACGAAAGAACCATAAAGGCTGAGAGCAGTGCCCGATATTCAGATTGTCTCGCGGATTTTCGCCCCTGAACCAGCCGCCGCGTCTTTCCGGTTGGCCGCGCTAACAAAAGCCCTGCACGCGCACGGGGTAACAGTGGATGTGTTGACCACGATTCCCGCCCCGGGGCATGACCGGCAGGCTCACTGTGACATGGACGACCTTTCCGGGGTGCGGATTCGCCGGGTGCAAGCCAAACGGGACAAAACCGGGTATATTCGCGGGTATCTTTCCTATCTGTCCTTCGACATTCCCGCGTTTTTCCGCTTGCTGTTTATGCCTGCGCCCCGAGTGTACGTGGTGGAGCCCCCACCCACCACCGGCCTGGTGGTACGGGTGCTCAGCTGGTTGCGTCGACGTCCCTATGTGTTCTATGCGGCGGATATCTGGTCGGATGCGGCTGCAGCCATGGCGGTGCCCGCAGTGGTGGTGCAAGCCTTACGTGGGGTGGAATCCTGGGTTTTGCGCGGCGCGGCTGTGGTGTTAACCCCTACCGAAGACGGGGCGTGCCGCGTCCGCGCCCTGGGGGCGCGTCACGTTGTGGTGGTACCCAACGGCATCGACACCGAGGTTTTCACTGACCAAGGCGCGGTTCCGGAGCCCCTAGCGGGCGCTAATCCGGGGGATGGCGACTGGCTGGTCTATGCTGGCACGGCCTCCGAGTGGCAGGGAGCCGAAGTGTTCCTAGAAGCATTCGACCAGGTCAGACAGGATTTTCCGCAGGCAAGGTTGCTGTTCCTGGGACAGGGCTCGGCCTGGCCGGCCTTGCAAGCCCGCGCCGCACGGTTGCCCCGGGGATTGGTGTTTTTTGCGCAAACAGACCCGGCTTCGGCCGCCGCGTGGCAGCGTCAAGCGGCGGCTGCCCTGGTGTCCCTGAAGCCCGACACTGGCTATGACAGCGCCTATCCCACTAAGGTTTATGCCGCTTTGGCTTGCGGCACGCCGGTGCTTTTCGCCGGGGTGGGACCGGCCGCCCGGGATATCGCCACGCACCGGTTGGGGCTCGCTCTGCCGTGGCGGGTGGACGCGGTTGTTCGCGGGATGCGTCGGGTACTGTCGGGTAATCTGGACACGGTTGATTTGCGGGCGTGGGCTTTGCGGCACTGTTCATTAGGCGCCACCGGGGATAAAGCGGCTCGCGTCGTGATGAAAGCCGCCAATATTTCGGGTCAGACCCCTGGGAAAGGACAGCCAGGCAAGGCATAAAGCCTGGATTAACGGATAGCACCTCATGAAAAGGAAGGAAAAGTGAAAGTAACCGCCGTAGCGACCTGGTTCCCCACCGAGAAAGCCCCCGCCTCGGGGTCGTTTATCGTCAAAGATTTGCACGCCATCGCCAAAGCCGGGGCGAAAGTACGGCTGATACACCTGGTGGCACCCCGGCTCTATGACGGTTCACGGCGGGTGAACCACGAGGGTATCGAGGTGGTGCGCATTCCCTTTGACCCGTTTTCTCCCCTCGACTTGGCGCGCGCCGGGCGACTGCTGCCGACCTACCTGCGGGGCTCTGACCTGGTGCATTCCATGGCCATGTCCGCGTTGGCGCCCGTGGTGGTGGGGAAACCCGCCGGGCTGCCGTGGGTACACACCGAACACTGGTCAGGGCTGACAAATCCCGACACGCTTGGGCTGGGGTTGCGCGCCGCCAGGCCGGTGATTTTAGGGCTGGAACGCTTGCCCGACGTGGTTACGGCGGTGTGCCCGTATCTGTCGGCGCCGCTGCGGATGGTGCGCCCGCATAAGCCCACGGTCGAGATTCCCTGCGTAGTGGAACCGGTGGCGAACCTGGTGGAACGCCGCGTGTTGAGCGCCCCGTCCGCGCCGTGGCGGCTGGTGTCGGTGGGGGGACTGGTGGAACGCAAAGACCCACTGTTCGCGCTGCGGGTGGTGCAAGAGTTACAACGACGCGGCCGGGAAACCAACCTGACCTGGGTGGGAACCGGACCGCTGGAATCCGCGTGTCGGGATTACGCGGCGGAACACGGACTGGATTTGCGGCTGACCGGAGCCTTGCCCTACGAAGGCGTGTCGCGGGAGCTCGCGGCCGCCGACGTGTTTATCGGGCCGACACATGGGGATAATTTCTATGTTTCCTGTGCGGAGGCGATTTTGCACGGCCGACCCGTGGTGGTGGGGGATGCGGGGGGACACCCGGATTACATGCGCCCGGCGGTCGGCGAGGCCTTGCCACACCACGACCCGGGGGATTACGCCGATGCGGTGGAAGCCCAGATTCTGGATAACCAACATTGCGCGGGGGACATTGCCGCTACTATCGGCACAGCCTTTTCAGAGGACACGGTTGGCGCCAGTTATGTCGCGGTGTATCGCGCCATGCTAGACGGGAAGGTGGATTCTTTGCGGGAGACACTGCCTTCGTGGCGCGGTTGGTAGCGGGTGGTAGCCTTGGGTTCTTCGTCATGAGGTGCCAGCCGCGTGTGGCGCCCACTGCGCCCAGATCGCGCCTAAATATTCACGGGTGACAAATTACCAACTAAAATCACACTATGGCCACGAATACTACTGCCGGGGGGCAAGACCCCAACTCGGGGAAGCGTTTTACCCGGTGGCGGCGCTTCGCCTCGGCGCATCCCGTGCTGAGTAATATTGGGATTCTGGCTACCGGCACCGCCGCCGGCCAGGCCATCGCTATCGCGGTTTCGGTGGTAACCGCCAGGTTGTTTACACCTGAAGCCTTCGGGGAGTTCGCCCTGTTTTCCTCGATTGCGGGGATTTTTGCCGTGCTAGCGACCCTGCGCTACGACCTGGCGATTGTCCTGCCGGAATCTGATGATGAAGCCAGGCAGTTGGCGCGCCTCGCCACCCGCGCCAATATTGTGGTTTCGCTCACGGCGGCTCTGCTGGCCTGGGGGTATCACGATGTGGTGGCGGAAATCTGGGGCAGTGAAACCTTGGCGACCTGGCTGCCTTTGGTGGGCTTGTCTGTGTTTTGCTCGGCGCAAATCGCGATTTGGCAGTACTGGTTTAACCGCCGCCGGCTTTACCGGGTGATTGCCTGGAATCGTTTCACTCAATCCGTGGGTACCAGCGGGGGGCAACTGGGCTTCGGCCTGGGGGGAATGCGGTCTTTCCTGGGTTTGCTTTGTGGTAACTTTGTCGGCTTGCTGTGGGCTTTGTTTAATCTGGGTCGGCAAAGTGGCGAGTTGCGCCGCCGTCCCGGCGCGGATGCCCCCACCCTGCGTGAAGCCGCCCGGCGGCATCGCAAGATGCCCCTGTTGAATCTGCCCAATGCCTTGGTGGATGCGGTGCGTAACAATGGCATCCAGATGCTGATAGGGGTGATTGCCCTGGGTTCGTTGGGACAGTTCAATTTGGCGTGGCGTGTGTTGCAAGCCCCGATTGCCTTGTTGAATGGGGCTATCGCCCAGGTGTTTCTGGAGCGCATGAGCCGGGTGCAACGCGGGGAGCTGACGGGTCTGGTGCGCGCCGTAATGAAACGCGCAATACTGTTTGCCGTGTTGCCGTTTGGCTTGCTGTGGTTGTTGGCGCCGTGGTTGATTCCCCTGGTTTTTGGTTCGCAGTGGGTCGAGGCCGGGCTGATTACCCGTGCCCTGGTGCCATGGCTGGCGATGAATCTGGTGACGTCCCCGATTTCCAATGTGTTCGTGGTGACTTCACGCCAACAGTGGGTGCTGATTCACGCTATCGTGTTCACGGTTATCCCCTTGGCGTGGTTGTTTTTTTCGCCGCTGGAGTTCCTCGAGACCCTGCAGGTGTTGAGTTTGATGATGGCGCTAATGTTGGGGATATTGTTGGTTTTGGCCGATATGGCCGCGCGGGCTTACGATCATGAGGTGCCATCCCGGGGGGCGGGCGAAACGCCGGATGCCGCCCCGGACACTAATCAGGAAAACGGGGCGGACACGGTTGAAACTAAGCCTGAAATCGAGGGAGGCACCTCATGAACCCGAAACCCGCCCCACCCAGCGCCACCGTGGTAATCGCGTGTCACGACCCTAAGCGTCCCCTGCGGCGAGCGGTGACTTCCGTGTTGCAAAGCCGGGCGGCAAAAGTCCTGGTGGTGGCGCATAACCTGGAGGCGGCGCAATTGGCGGCGGTTTTGGATAAAGATGTCTCGGGCAGTGGCAGGGGAGCCGGGGCGGGGAGGCTTTCGACGCATCCCCGCGTGGAAATCCTCGAGTTGCGCGACGGTTTGCATTCCCCCGCCGGGCCTTTCAACTACGGTCTAAGCCGGGTACAGACCCGGTTTGCGGCGATTATGGGCTCCGATGATTTTTTGGATCCCGGGGCGGTGGATGTCTGGGTGGCTTTAGCCAAGCGATATCACGCGGATATGGTGATTACCCGGTTGCAACGCGGGGGACGTGACGCGCGGCGGCCGGTGCACACTCCGCCAGTACGACCGTGGTTGCGTGGTTTAGCGGATTTTCGCCGCGATCGGCTCTATTATCGCAGCGCTCCCTTGGGGTTGATGCGAGTTTCTCGGTTGCGGGAACTGGGGTTGGAAATGACTCCGGGTTTGGCGGTGGGTGAGGATATCGCGTTTTCGATGCGGCTGTATGCGTCTTCTCGGGTGGTGGTGCAGCGTCGAGGATTGGGCTATGTGGTTGGCGAGGACGGCCCGGCACGGGTCACCTTGCAGTCTCGTCCGATTGCCGAGGAGCTGGGCCATGTCACGGACTTGTTGGGACGTGCCTGGGCGAAAGCCTGGCCGGTGGCGGTTCGCCGGGCGGTGGCCGCGAAGACCTTGCGGATTCACGTGTTCGGGGTGGTGTTGAATCGGGAGCGTGACTGGTGGGATGTCGAACAACGCCAGGCTTTGGCTGCGATTACCCGGGAATTGCTGGATTTCGCCCCGGGTTGCGAGCGGGTGTTTAGCCGGGCGGACACGGCTTTGTTAGCGGCTATCTTGAATCCCACGATTCCCGTGGACGTGTTGCGCCAACGCGCCCAGGCGCGCCGCCGTTTCCTGTCTTTTGGGGCACTCATGCCCGCGCACCGCGAGGGCTGGTTCGCGGCGGAAGGCCCGTGGCGCTTCGCCGCCGCTTCCTTCCTGGTGCAATAGACATAGGCACCACTTCCAAGATTCCTACAATTCTCGATTTTCATAAAGTCCCAGGTTAGACCGGGGTATCGCCTGGCTGAAACCCACTGACCAGGCTAAATATTTGTGCTAACATTTAGGATTTAGGTATTGACTTCTGCCGTATATGACTGCTAAAAAAGATTCAAGCCTTCCAAGTGTGGGATTTAACGTCCTTGGTGTTGGCGCGGAATTGATTACTTTCTAAATTTGTCGAGGAGGACATGATGGGCAAGAAGGCTTAAAATACGCTCTTTCCCCCGACACCACAATGCACGACGAAGCCCTCTACGGCGGGGGGAAAATCTCGTATGATGCAGGATATAAGGGAATTGGGACATGCACCACGGCCTTTGCAACAGAGAATGAGTACTATCCACATGCGCTATTTACTGCGGGACATTGCTTAAAACACGGTGCAACAGTGTACGGGAAATGGGGTTCCGGAATATTCTTAGACAAGATATTTACATATAAAGAATACAACGGTGATGTGGGTGTGGTTGTGCCGAGCGGAGAAGCTGTAACTGAAGGTAAATTTTGGAGTGAAAAAACTGGGGGGTTAACCCCTGTTACCTGGCGTATCGAAGAACCCTCCTATGGACAGTGGCTTGCAGTTAAAGGTGAATTATCCGGTAGGCAATATGCAATTGTGCAAGGAGATGTTTGCTACCGTGACGCTGAAAGAAAGTTTGATTGAAATCTCGTGTACGTAAATGACCATGTTACGCAGAGGGGCGATTCTGGTGGACCATGGTTCTCCAGTGGTGGTGCCGCCGGTATACACAAAGGCCAAATATATGTTGATGGACAAGCGAGTTCAGTTTTCACTAAAATCACCAAAGCTGAATCGGTGTCAGGTTTCAAGCTAAAAATGGAGTAATCCATGTATAAAAAGACGTTAACTATGTTATTTTACCTATTATTGGTAGCTAGTTTTAGCGTAGCTGGTTGCTCAAGGGTGATTTCTGCTAAGCAAACAACGCCTAATTCCCCTCCTACAGTTACAAATGAACCTACCGCAAGTAATTCCTCACCACAAAAGCGATTTGCGACGCTTTTCGAGCCTGAAACAGAATGGGTGAAGCTTGCGAAGACTGATAAGTTCAAATACTGGCAAATACCTGAGGAGAATACTAAGTATGCGATTTATAACGAACTTTTGCTGAATGGGATAGGTGAGTTACAGGTAGTGGGAGGGCAGCTTTGCTTTAAAGAAGGTATCCACATGGTTCCTGCTGTGCTATCCTCAACGTATAAGGTTTCAGGGTCTAAAATTCAAATAGGTAAAGATGAATTCGTGCAAATTGGTGAAAAATTTGAATTCGACAATGGGGTTAATAAAGGAAATGTATCTGAGATTGGGATGTACAGCCCGGAAGAGAAATTTCCAAAGGAATTTATTAACTCCCCGTGTTTTGAAGGAAAGAAATTTACAGGTGGTAGCATAGACATTTTTTACGATTCTTCAAGTGATTAAGGAGATGTGATGGGTAGGAAGGCTGTGCTTGCTACTGTCCTGTGTCTTGCGGTTTCGCTTGGCGTAGCCGCTTGCGGCAGCCCGAAGGCTCCAGATTCCGGCTCTGATGAGGTCAGTAAACAACCGGTGCCGCACGCGACGCTTTTCGAGCCTGAAACCGAATGGGTGAAGCTTGCGAAGACTGATAAGTTCAAATACTGGCAAATACCAAGGGAAAATGCTGATAAAGCTGTACACTTGGAACGAGCTATGGGAGGGACGGGAGAATTCGTTGTTCGGGAGGGGCAGCTCTGCTTTAATGCGAAACACGAGCAAGTTCCTGCGGTTCTATTGTCGGATTACCAGGTGTCCAGTGAAAAAATTCAAATCAGCAAAAACGACTTTGTGAGATTGGGCGAAAAATTTAAATATGACAATGGGAACTATATAGGAAATATATCGCTGATTGGACTGCATGGTTCGAAAGAAAAGATTCCCCAGGAATTCACCGACTCTCCATGCTTTACTGGAGAGAAATACGATAGATATGTGATAATTTTTGAAAATTCCTTATCCAACTAAAATTATTCAACCCACCTGATTTAGAGTGATGGTTTCACCAGTGCGACAGGACTCCACTATGCCATCCAGCACCCGCAGGGTGCCCAGAGCATCACCTAGGCTGACAATACGACTGGTATCCCCGGCTATCGCCGCCAAGAAATTCTCGTGCTCCACCCGCAAGGGTTCACGCTGATCCAGGGCGTATTGGCGCACCTCGCCCACCGATACGCCCCGGACATTAGCAACCTGATCCCATTCGACTTCCTTGGTTCCATTCTCAAAGAAGGTCAAGGTAGAGTTCATCGTATCCGCCACCAGTGCGCCGCGTTCGCCCGTAACTGTGGTGACACGTTCCTTAAACGGACTAAACCAGTTCACCACGTGATTCACAATCACCCCGTTTTCCAACACCCCGGTTGCCAACACCAGGTCTTCCTGGTCGCGCCCGGATTTCCGTGCCGCCCGCGCCGCGATACTGCGATACGGCGCGCCCGCCAGCCAAGCCGTCAAGTCCACGTCATGAGTCGCCAGGTCTTGAATCACCCCCACGTCGGCAATCCGCACCGGGAAAGGTCCTTGCCGCCGGGTCGCAATCTGAAAAATCTCGCCCAGCTCCCCGGCTTTCACTCGCCGCGATAGTTCCATTAAAGCCGGGTTGCAACGCTCCACGTAGCCACACGCTCCGACCACCCCGGCTGCCTCGAATGCCGCCACAATCTCGCGCCCTTCGGCCACGCTGGGAGCCAGAGGTTTTTCAATCAAAGTATGCACCCCCGCCGCAGCCAACTGCAGTGCCACTTCACGGTGAAAGGCAGTGGGCACCGCCACAATCGCAGCCTCGATTCCCGCCGCAATCAAGGCTTCCACATCCGGCAGGACTTCCAAATCCCCGGCGACCCCGAATTTGTCGCCGCCCGGGTCAGCCACCGCCACCAGGGTCTCGCCCGGGGTTTCCCGCACATTGCGCACGTGGTGGCGACCCATAGAACCGATTCCGATGACTCCGACTTTGATTTCTTCCATAACTTTCCTAACTTTCCGTGGTTGCGTTACGTTTTTTACGGTTCATGAGGTGCTAGCCGCAAACCCGGGCTATCACCTCATGAACCGGCAAAGAAGCGAAACTACGCACCCGCCCCCGCCAAAGCATTCACCGCCGTAACAATCCGCTCCAAGTCTTCCGAGTCCAACGAAGGATGCACCGGCAGCGAAACGACCTCGCGGGCGGCAGCCTCGGTGGCGGGCAAATCCAGACCCGGCGCGAAACGCGCCAAGGACGGCAGCCGGTGGTTGGGAATCGGGTAGTACACCCCCGAACCTATCTGGTATTCCTCGCGCAAAGCCTTGACAAACCCGTCGCGGTCGTCCGCCACGCGAATCGTGTACTGGTGGAACACATGGGTGGCCTCCGGGGCAATCGCGGGCACTTTCACTCCCCGCAGATTCGCTGACAGGAACGCGGCGTTTTCACGGCGCTGCTTAGTCCAGCCCGCAACCTTTTTTAACTGTTCGCGCCCAATCGCGGCGTGAATATTCGTCATCCGCAAGTTGTATCCCACAACCTCGTTTTCGTATTGCTTTTCCATACCCTGGTTGCGATACAGGCGGCATTTGCGCGCCAACTCCGAGGTTTCGCAAGTAATCATCCCCCCTTCACCGGAAGTCATGTTCTTGGTGGGATAAAGCGAAAACGCCCCGAAAACCCCGAAAGTCCCCACCGGCTGTCCACTCCAAGTCGCCCCGTGAGCCTGAGCCGCATCCTCGAAAATCGTCAGGCCGTTTTCCCGCGCAATCTCGCCCAAGGCGGTCATATTGGCGGGGTGACCGTAAAGATGTACTGGCAAAATCGCCTTGGTACGCTCGGTGACCGCCGCCGCCACAGCTTGCGGATCCAGACAGAAATACTTGGGCTCTATATCGGCAAACACGGGGGTCGCTCCGGTCAGCGCCACCGAGTTCGCGGTAGCCGCAAAAGTAAAGGAGGGCACAATAACTTCGTCGCCTGCTCCGATGCCGGCCGCCAACAGTCCGCACAACAGTGCGGAAGTTCCCGAATTTACCGCCACGGTTTCACGCCCGGCGGCAAGCACGTCCGCGAATTCGGTTTCAAAGGCTGCGACTTCGCTGCCCTGCGCCAGCATCCCGGATTGCAGCACGCCGTCCACCGCCGTCCGTTCCTCCGCACCGATAATTGGCTTCGCGGCGGGAATAAAGTCCTTACTCATTTACTTCTCCTTGCAATTTGGGTTTTTGTCGGCCGGTCGCCCGGTCAAGTTTGCCACGGTTAACGCTACTCTCACTGGGGGTCTAAGACCAGGGTTTCACCGTGTTGCGTGTAGGTTTCCCCGGTGGCGGGGCACTCCCAGTGGGTGACGGGTTCATGAGGGGCTTGCTCTGGATTTTCGGCTAACTCCTCATGCGTGGGACATGGAATCAAACGCACCCCGGCGCGACCAACCCACCCAATCCGCCGGGCGGGAACCCCCACCATCAGCGCATACTCGGGCACATCCGTGGTGACCACCGCCCCGGCTGCTACCGTGGCCCAGGCACCGATGGCGACTGGCGCAACGCACACCGCGCGCGCCCCAATCGCCGCGCCGCGACCTACGGTGACTCCCACGGCCTCCCAATCCGAGGCCGTTTTCAGCGTCCCATCGGGGTTTATAGCTCGCGGCCAGTGGTCATTGGTCAACACGGCGGCCGGACCAATGAACACCCCATCGGCGAGCTGTGCCGGCTCATAGACCAGTGCATAGTTTTGTACCTTGCAGTTGTCCCCCAAGGTCACACCCGCATCAATATACGCTCCGCGTCCGATGATGCAGTTATCACCCAGGGTGGCGCCTTCGCGGATTTGGGCATAATCCCAGATAGAACAAGCTTGACCAATGGTGGCATTCGGTGCGACCTGCGCGGTTTCAATTATGCGTGACATGCGTTCCTTTCCGTCTGGCACCAAATCCGGCGCGTGGCAGACTTAAGAATTATTCTATATCGGGGTTCCACCGGCAGAAATCGGGGAGAAAATGGGGGTGAGGCTCTGTATATTTGAGCCTCACCCCCAAAAAATCCCCGATTTGTGTCATCAAAGGGTGGCGCGCCGGTAGTCCGCCAACAATCCGGGAATATAGGCATCCGCGAGGTGATGCGCCACCACCCACTGGCGTCCGCCCAGGTCAGTGGCGGTTTCCTGGGGGTTTTCCAGCGCCGCCGCGATGGCTTCCACCACATCTTCCAGGGTGCCTTCCAGGGCGGGGGGCGTGGAGTGGTCATCCAGGCGGGGCAGGCGCGAGCCCAACGCGGCCAGCGGCAAGCCGATATACATGGCTTCGAACTCGGAGATGGCGAGGATACGGTTGGCCTGACCGATGGCCAAATCCGCCCCGGCCAGCCAGTCCAGGAATTTGGAGTGGGGCATCTTGGGATGCAGCTTGACCCCCAGCCGGGCGGCTTCCGGTGCCCCCGGGCCCCAATCCAAGCCTTCTAGAGACAGAGCCGGGAAGGCTTGGCGCAGCCGGGCGACCAGTTGTAGCTGGCGGGCAACGCCTTTGTCCTCGTCCCACCGCGAAACGAAGACCACCCGGCGTTGCCTGATGTCCCTCCCGGGTTGGCCTCCGCGCCAGGCGGGTAACAGTTCCGGTTCGACAAAGGCGGGCATGTACTGGGCATCCGCCCGGGCTGCGGTAGCTTCCTCAACCGTGTCCAAATTGGTGTAATACACCTTTTGCGCCCCGTCGATGGCGTGTTGCACCAGGTCGTGCCACTGGGGTTCCTTCCAGCGGCGGCGAATATCGCTGCCGTGCAGGTGCAGGAAATACGGGCGTTTGGGTAGGGGACGCTGGTGGATTAGCGGCACCGAGGTTGCGTAGTGGACGTGCACGATTGTGTTACGGTTCATGAGGTGCCAGCGCCTCATGAAGTACGGTAACCAACGCACCCGGCCGATTCCCTGGGGGGTATGCGCGGGACGCACCTTGTCCGGCGGCAGGTAATCCCAGTGGTAACCGGCCCGCGCCGCCGCCCGCACCAAAAAAAGCCCTACATTAGCACAGTCATTGAAGTGCAGTACCCGCAGGTTTTCCGCCATCCGCCCCGCCCTTTTCTTTAGGATTGACATCGCTCATTTTACCGTGGACAGCTCAGGGTGCAGACGGGTCTGTGGCGACAATCGCCGCCACGGCATCGCGCCAGGTGCCCACGACGGTTTCGCTGGACAGCTCGCGGGCGCAAGCGGCGGCGTTTTGTTTCCACTGCCAGACCTCCTCGCGGGTGGTTTGCTCTAGTGCCACCCGCAGCGCCCCGGCGGTGAAATCGGTGGCTACCCGCCCCAGGCGGTACTTATCCAGGCGTGAAACCATCTCGGGGCTAGGGCCAACCACCATGCCTAGACGAGCCTGGACAAAGTCAAAGAACTTGTTCGGCAGCGCGTAGCGGTTATTAAAATTCACCGGCGGGAGATTGTGAATCCCCAGGTCATAGCGATTTAAGGTGGGAATCAGCTCGTGGTAAGGTACCCCGGGCAGCACCCGCACATTCGGCGTCCGCGCCGCGTATTCACCTAGTTGCGCGACGTAAGCCGCGTTATTAGCTGTCAAATACATATCCAAGGTGTAGCGACCTGGCAGCGCCGCCACCGCGTCAATCATGGTTTCCAGGTAGCGGTCCTCGCGACCCGCCCCGGCGTGAACCAGGCGCAGCGGCTGACCCGGCTCCGGCAGGGGAGTGGGATTCAAATCCGCATAGGGCGAAGCGTTGACCACCAACTTCGCGTCCACCCCGAAGTTGTGCCGGTATTCTTCGCAAAACTTGGTGGCCGTGGAAGTGACCGAGTCGGCGCGGGTTACAAAGTGGCGCACCTGCCATTCCATGTATGGTTTCACAAACACCCGCCACCGCCACACGTCTTCCTTTTCGCGGGGGGAATATTCATGCAAATCAGCGTGAACCCCGCAGCGGGGTCGCAGCCACAAGGCCAGCCCAATCGTGTCAATGTCATCGGCGAAGCACACCTCGAAAGTCCCCCGTGGCAGGTTAGCGCGGCACCACGCCGAGGCTGGGGAAGACCAGTACGCCCGGGTATAAAGCCGCAAAATCGTCTCTACCCGGTTGCGTCGCCAATAGGCTGCCTCGTCGGGAATTTGGTAGTGCGCCGCTGCTCCCGTTGGAGCCGGGCCGTATCCGCAGGTGGTCAGTTCGTAATCGTCTTTGAACAGGTTGATTTGCTTCAAAATTCGCGCATCAGACACCAAGCGCGAATACGACACCAACAGCATTTTCAACTTTTCCACCCCTACAGTCTAATGCGGCTAATCGCGCTAGACTGGATACATGAGCGAAAAACCCCACATCCTTGTGGTTTACGGCACCCGCCCCGAAGCCATTAAAGTTGCCCCCGTTATCCTGGCTTTGCGTGACTCGAAGTTGCGGGTCACGACACTGACCACCGGGCAACATCCCGAGATGGTCGCCTCGGTCAATCAGGTTTTCGGTATTACCCCCGATGAAAGCCTGTCGGTGATGCGCCCGGGACAGTCTTTGAATGTTTTGGCGGCGCGAGTTTTGGCAGATCTGGACGAAAAACTTGAGCAAATCCGACCCGATGCGGTGCTGGTGCAGGGGGATACGACCACGGTGATGGCGGCGGCACTGGCGGCTTTCAACCGGGGGATAAAGGTGGCGCATCTGGAGGCCGGTTTGCGTTCGGGGAACCTGGCGCTGCCGTTCCCGGAGGAAGGCAATCGCCGTCTGGCTGGCGCGGTCACTTCCCTGCATTTGGCTCCCACTGCGGGGGCGCGGGATAACCTATTGCGTGAGAACGTTGACCCGGGCGCGATTGCGGTCACCGGTAATACGGTAATTGATGCTCTGCATCACGTGATTGCTTCTGGTCACGCGGGGGAGGGGTTGGATGCCGGGTTCATGAGGGGCTTGTCGAATCCCGGGCTAAAAGTCTTGGTTACGGTGCATCGCCGGGAATCCTGGGGGGAACCCATGCACCAGATGGCGCTGGCGATTCGCGATTGCGCCCAGGCGCACCCCGAAGTCACGTTCTTGCTGCCAGCCCACGCTAACCCGCAGGTGCGAGCCACCCTAACCGAAGTTTTAGGCGGGGTGGAAAACGTGATTATTGGCGATCCCCAGCCCTATGCGCCTTTTGCGGGTTTGTTGCAGGGGTGTGACGTGGTGCTCACGGATTCTGGCGGGATTCAAGAGGAAGCTCCCGCCTTGGGCAAGCCGGTATTGGTGATGCGCGACACTACGGAGCGCCCCGAGGCGATTGCCGCCGGTACCGCGCGACTGGTAGGTGTCGCTTTTGACTCGGTGCACGAGCAGCTGGAACACTTGGTGACTTCCGCCCCGGCACGAGCGGAAATGGCTCACGCGGTTAATCCTTACGGGGACGGCCGGGCAGCGGCGCGGGTGGTAGCTGCTTTGGAGGAGCTTTTCGGGGTGGGTAAACGTCTCCCTGATTTTTCGGTGCTGTAGTGCAGCCCCAGCTTCCCTATCACGCTGCGGGCAGTGAGCCCAGGTGTCACACCCGGTAATAGAGCCGATTCAGGTCGGGATTCAAGGGGCACGGTGCCTGGAAAGGAGCCAGAATCGAAAAACGCGGCCGCGCTACCGGGGTGCGTGCCACTCCGGCACCCTCGCGTTTTTGTCGGCAGATATACCCAGCATTATTGGGGGTCAAATACATGTCCAAGATGTAACGCTCGGGCAAAGCCGCTACCGCCTCGATTATGCGCTCTAGGTAGCGATTTTCGCGACCCGGTCCGGCGTGCACCACCCGGCGGCATACAAAACTGTGACTTGCCGCAGCGCGTGGTGGTTCTAAAAACGCGCTAGAATCTATCGGTGTGAAAACAGCGACACAACTTCCCATGAAGCCACGTGCGAACCAGATTATGACAAGGAAAGAAATCCTGGTAGCGGTGCTTTGTGTGCTGGTGGTGGCGATATTGTGTATCGGGGTTGTCCACGTGACGCATAGCGAAGCGCCGCGCCAAATGCACCTGTTTCTGACCCCGCATCCTGACGATGAACTGCAAGGTTTGACTGCGCTATCCACTGATAATTCCACTTATATGCTGATAGTTACCGCCACCTCTGGCGAGGCCACCGGCAACTGTCGAGTTGCAGGTCCCCCTGGTTTGCAAGGCGACTTGGGGGAATATCCCCCACTTGCGCCCCAGGCAGTGGCGCACACCCCGGAATGTGGGGGAAACCGGATTCATTCCTGGAACCAGTTTTGGAACCGGGTCGCTGCCCGGTATCCCAGCCTGGCTTTGGATCTCGAAGCGACTCATGAAACGGTTAATGTTGACGGCCGACCCGTCGACACCTGGTTGGGCAAAAATAGCGGTCGTATTGCTTTGAACCTGGGCGACGGCACCTTGACCAGCGAGAAAGTCGTGGCTGGGGTAGAAAAAATCCTGGCGTGGCGCGGTTCGAAACTGCCCGATTTACCGCTGGTGGCTGTTACTGCGGCCGGGTATTACAACGACCCCGAGGTCGACCCGAAACATAGCTCCGAGGCGGCTTTGCTGTACAAGCATCACGACCACTTGGCGGTGACGAATGCGGGAATTAAACTGGCTGATAAAGCTAAAAACGGGGCGTGGATTGTGGTGAACCCCTTTGATCCGAGAGCGAATGAAAAGCGGGTTCTATCGATAGACGAATACGAGGACTATATGGGTTTGCAACATAACGGTTCGTCGTGGCAGGGGTGGCATGACGAATTCCAAGGGGTTGAAATTCAACCTGGGGATAAGCCCCGCAAATACCCTCAGTTCAGTTGGATAGACACCGAGTTTCGCGAGGGCATATCAAAGCATTCCGTGTTGTTTCCAGCCAAGCGTCTTGGTGCCTACCAGCAGTTTTACGGGTGGCTGGCTTTCCCTGATCCGTGGATTCCGGGGGAATATCAGTTGGCTCATTCCGATGTTTTATTCGCACGTCAACAGTTTTTCTTGCATACCTTGACTGCTCGGGGTGTCAGTTTGGCTCCTGAAACCGTTTTGAAACAGGGGTGAATTTGTGAATTTCTGGCAGCATCGAAATCTTCCGGGAGGTCCGCATCACGCGGCTCCTGCGGGTTACGTGGGGGTGAGGTTTGATACTTCGGTTTCACGAGGTGCCATTTCCGATTCAAGCGAAGTTTCCGGGATGGCACCTCGTGAAACGGGAAACCCCAGCGCGGCGACCCAATCCGAGGCGGCAACAACCCGACAGACCGAGCCTAACACTGGCGAGACAAACCAAGCCGAAACGAAACCGGCGAAGCCCGGGCGTATCACCTCGCTGGACGTGGGGCGTGGCTGGTTCCTGATTATGTCGGTGACCTCGGCGGCGTGGCTGCTGCCGCGTCCCGACTGGCTGATTCACGCGCCTTGGATAGGGATTCGCTATTATGATATGATATTTCCGCTGTTCGTGACCCTGTCAGGTATCGGCTTGGCCTTCGCCTATCACAACCGGGTGTCCTTCAAAGTCACCCTGCGTCGTATCGTGGTGTTGGTTGTGGTCGGCCTGCTGTACAACGGGGTTTCCAGCGGGCAATGGGATCCAGCCACCTTCCGTTTCACCGGGCCACTCCAGGTGTATGCGGTGATTGTGACGATAATCGCGACTTGTCACCTGTTCGCTCGCAATTGGATGGCCTGGGCGGGAATTACCGCCGGGGTGGCAGTGCTACAGACCGGGCTGTTGACGTGGTGGGCGGGGACTTGCCCTTCCGGAGTGCTTTCGCCAAGCTGTAACCCCTCCGGGATGTGGGATCGGGCGCTGTTGGGAGCGCATATGTACTATGGGGGCTTTTTAGGCCACGACCCCGAAGGCCTCGTAGCGATTACCGGGGCTTTACTCACGGCCGCAGCCGGCACCACCGCCGGACACCTGGCCTTGTCTTCGAGGCGTCTGGGATGGAAAACTGGGCCGGTGAAACTCTTGGCTTTAGCCGCAGCGATGAGTGTGTTCGGGCTGATATTGAACATTTGGGTGCCGGCTTTCAAACGCTTGTGGACTCCATCATTTTCCTTGATAGCCGGGGCGGTTGGGGTATTGATTTTCGCGGTGGCGTTTTTGTGCTTCGATGTCCCGCTGCGCTCCGGAAATTCGCGAATTCGCGAGCGGATAGCCTGGCCTTTTACGGCTTTAGGTCGGAATTCGCTGCTGGTCTACTTCGGGTCACACCTGGCGATAGATGTGTTGAACCGTCTGGGCCCCGAACCGGGACTGGCCTGGCGTATCGCCGCTAAACTGGGTGATACGCTCGGGGCTCCCTATCGGTTTATTTTCTTGAATATGGTGGCGTGGTGGGCATTAGCGCTGCTGTTACACTGGCGCAAGATTTATATTCATGCCTAGCGTGCCTGTTGAAAGAACCTTCGCCCTTCGAGGTGGCACCTCGAGAACCTGGCGAAAAAGCCGGGGTATTCAAAAAACGCCGGGAAAAGCGGGCGGCACCTCGTGAAGCCGCTTTCCCCGCAACCAACGTGAGCTAGCGCCAAATCCCGCACGCGTCCAAAACCGGAACTGTGAGGGAATCGCGGGAAAGCGCTCGGAACTGGCGGTGTGCCACCAAACCCACCACCAAATCCGCGTCTTGCAACCCTTCAGCTAGCTCGACCTTCCGAATATTGGAACGCCCGGTCAAAATCGGGGGTAAAGTGGCGGTATTTGGCTCGCAAACCAGCAACTCTACTTTGTCCAAACCGGCCAGTTTATCCGCTACCGTAATCGCAGGGGAGGAACGCAGATCGTCAACATCCGGTTTGAACGCCAAACCCAAGACTGCGATTTTTGTGGGCTGACCCGCATTTTCGGCGCGCACCTCATGAATCAGAGTCTGTGCCTGGGCAACCACATCGTCAGGACGCGAATCATTTACCTCGCGAGCCGTGTGAATCAGACGTGCCAGGCTAGGCGCCACATCCACAATGAACCACGGGTCGACCGCGATGCAGTGCCCGCCCACTCCGGGACCGGGACGCAGAATATTCACTCGCGGATGCAGATTAGCAAGATCTATCAACTCCCACACATCAATGCCCAAATAGTCACAAATTTTGGCCAACTCATTGGCAAAAGCAATGTTCACATCCCGGAAAGAATTTTCCGCCAGCTTCGACAACTCAGCGGTTTTCGCGTCCGTCAAGCGAATCTGGCCGCGACAGAAACTGGCGTAAAGTTCCTGGGCGGCCTGGGCTGCTTCCGGAGTGAGGCCGCCGACAATCCGGTCATTAGTGAACATTTCCACCATAATCTTGCCCGGCAGCACCCGTTCGGGACAGTGCGCGAACAAGAGACTCCCGGCCAGGTCGGGGCGGTTGTGCTCGATGCGTTCACTCATGGCTTCGGTGGTGCCCGGGGGGGAAGTCGATTCCAAAATCACCAGCGCGCCCTTGGACACGTAGGGGGAAATCTCGTCGGCGGCGGCCATCACGAAAGACAAATCCGCGTGGTGGTCGCCCTGGAATGGTGTGGGAACCGAGACAATATAGACATCAGCCGGGGCGGCTTGTTCCGAGGCGGTAATCAGCCCCGCCGCGTGGACTTTTTGCAAGGCCTCGCCTAAGCCTGGTTCCAAGAAGGGCACTTGACCGGCGTTTACGGCCTGGACGTGGCTGGGATTGGTGTCCACTCCGAGGATGCGGTGCCCTGCTCCGGCCAACGCCACCGCCGTGGGGAGGCCAATGTATCCCAGGCCGATAACAGCCACGGTCTTCGTGTTCATTACGTATTCCTTCCTTTGGGGATTGACTGTGGAATATTCTGCGATTTATGCCGCGAACTTTCCGTAAGCTTCTGAGATAAATCATAGCGTTTCCGCCCAGATGGGGGGAAGTTCTGGTGTGGGCGGCGGGGCAGCTTGTGCCTTGGCGGGGCGTTCCTTGGTTTCGCACCCGCAGTTCTGTATCATTTTCCTGGAAAGACACTAAAAGCGCTACAACCGCTCTAAATACGTTAAATTCACTCAATACGTAAAAACACTACGGATGCGACACGAAGGGTTCAAGCCTTGGGAACAGTATTGCTTATCGCCGGCCTGACAGCTGCCCTAGGAGCCGCCGTAGTGGCTTTGATTATTCCCGGCTGGATGGTGGCGTGGGGTTTGGGAATCCAAGGTGCCTTGCGTCTGGTTACCGCCCCAGCTTTGAGCCTGGGGGTGTGGGCGGCGGTGACCTGGATTGCGATTGGTTTGCACTTGCCGTGGCGGGTATGGCTGGTGTCGCCACTGATGGGGCTGGTGTTGCTGCCTTTCGTATTGGGGCGTTTACTGACCTTGCGGCCAGGGGCGAAGGCGCGATGGCCCCAGGTGCCCCAGACTCGACTGACTCGCGGCTGGTGGCTGGCCGGGTGGCTCTGTGTTTTCATTAGTGGCTTGCCGTATTTGGTGGCAACCCGCGCGGGGGGACGCGTGGCGCAAACCTGGGATGTGGTTTTTCATCTTTCGGCGATTCGCTATACCCGCGAACGCGCCTCGGCTTCGCCGTGGGTGGCTTTTGCGCCGCTGTACAACGGGGAGGAAGTCTATTATCCCAATATTTTTCACAATATTGTCTCTTTGCTGCCTGGATCGCCGGTGACGGTTTATACCGCGATTACTTTGGTTTTTTTGGGGCTGTGGCCACTGATGATAGGGGTGTTTACGCTGCTGACGGTGGTTTCTTTGCGTGGGTCGACTCCGGATTCCTATTTCATGAGTGGTCTTGCGATGCTGGGCGCGGCGGTGGGAATAAACTTTCCTACCCTGGCGGTAGCGAACTATGCAACCCCGCCCTATAACTTGTCTCTGGTGGCTACCCCCGGGGTGATAATCCTGGGGTTGATGATTTATCGGCTGCGACCCCAGCCCGGCCTCGGTCTTGGGGCGGGCGCTTCGTGCGGTGGCAAATCGGGTGGGGCAAGCCTATGCGATTCTTCGCGTGCTGACGCCAGTTCTCGCGATTCTCGCGATTCCCGCGATTCTCGCGATTCCCGCGATTCTCGCGCCATCGGGCATATCCCTCCGAGTATCGAGTATCTTAAGTCCACTTGGCACCGCTGGCACCAGGTGTTATCCCAAGCTCTCTATTCCTCACAGCTCTTCGCCTGGCTCGGTCTAGGGTTTTTTGTGGCGGTCTGTGGTCTGGCCTGCACCCACCCCAGTGCCATGTTTAACCTTTTACTGCTGTTGGGGATTCCCTTTGCGGCGTGGCTTGGGTGGCTTCTCGTGAAGTGGCGGCGCGCTCGCCGTACGAAAATCCTGGTGGGTGGCGGTTTCGCGATGTTGGCGTTCGGGATGTTTGCGGTGGTGTTGCTGCCTCGGCTGATTGGTATGACTAAGTTTGCTAATCACCGCAACAACCTGGTCGCCAATGCTTTGTGGATGTTTGCCGACTGGCCTTCCGGCTGGGCACGCCCGGATTTCGGTATCACCGGGATAATAACCACTGTGGCGGCTCTGGGAGCCAGTGTGTCTCTGTGGCGGGCGCGGCGCTTGGGATGGCTGGTATGGGGTTTCCTAATCTCTTGGGTGTTTTATCTTTTAGCGGCCGGCCCCGTGTGGCCGGGGTACTTCTTGGCGGCTCCGTGGTATCTCCAGGCTTCCCGTTTGGCATCGTTGGTATTAATGTACAGTCTTCCTCTGGCTGCTTACGGGTTCATGAGGTGCTTGCAGAGTCTCGAGGCGTTTTGCCTGACTCGTAACCTGGACGTATCCATGAAATCCTTGCAGTTAGCTTTGGTGGGAGTGCTGCTGGTGGCCAGTTCCGGAGCCACTTTGTGGGGGCGCCAAGCCGTGATAGCCCGTTCTTATGATCCCCAGGAAATAGTGCGTGGAACCATGTTAACTGCGGCGGAACAGGATTTTATAAGGCATCAAGCCCCGCATTTGCCGCCCCAGGCCGTGATTTGGGGGGCACCTCAGGAGGGGACAGCCTACTGGTGGATACTGGAGGGAAAACGGGTCGTGTTCCCCAGTCTGTCTTGGCCGCGCGGAGACGCTTTGCGGGTGATGCGTGACTTGAATGACGGCACCCTCAGCGCCGTGAGCTGTAGGTACCTAAAACAGCTGGGGGTGACACATTACTACGTGGATACTGACCGCAGCGCGGCGGGATCGCGGTTTGGCGCCTACCGGTGGTTGTGGCACGAAAACGACGTAACATTTCGGCTGCCCGATTCGATACTGACCAAGGTGGCGGAACATCCTAGCGGCAGCATTAACGGCAGCGAATTTTCAGGCCAACGGCTCTATCGAGTGGACTTGCAGACTTGTTCGGGGCGATATTCAGGCGTTTAATAGCACGAGCTGAAGACGTTTTAACGGCATAATAAAAGCATGAAGGTTGCTATCGTCTCTAATGATTACCCCACTGAAGCCTCACCACACGTGGGACAGTTCGTACGGATTACCGCCCAGGCTATCGGCCAAATTCATGATGTTACCGTGATTCATCTGCGCAGCGAAGCAGCTGGGGCAGAGGAAAGCCGTTACCAAGACGGGGCGGTAGAGGTACGGGGCTTCCCTAATGTCTTGAGAACCCCGGAAGACTACGAGCGTGCCGCCCAGATTGTGTACTCTATTGCGCCGGGATTCCAGATTATGCACACCATGAATCTATGGTCGCTGATTCCCTTTGGGCTGCCAGAGCGGCAAGACGAACAGCTGGCCTGCCCGTGGGTGCACACCGAACCGTGGCAGCTGACCAGCCCGCAAGGCTGGCCCAGTGAGATTCTGCCGGTGGAAGAGATTCTGTTGAATCCCGACGGTTTAACCGCCCCGTCCGTAAAAATGCTTGAGGATATTGCCGAACGTCGTTACGGGAAGTACACGGCGGCGGTGCCCTATATTGTGCTTAAACCCGAGGCTTTTGTGGAACGGCCGCGGGAAAAAGGCAAGCTGCGGCTGGTTTCGGTGGGGGCAGTTACGTCGCGCCATCAACCCGAGATTGCGATTCGTACTGTGAAAACTTTGCGGGCAGCGGGGGTGGATGCGACTTTGACCTGGGTGGGCGAAGGTACCGCCAAGATTCGCTCCCAGGAGAAGGTCAAGGAATTAGGCTTGGGAGAGTGGGTTGAGTTCGTGTCTTCGGCCGAGGCTGGGGGGGTGGACGCGGCGCTGGCTGCGGCGGACTTGTTTATCGGTCCGACCAAGTCGGAGAATTTCTATCTGTCTTTGGCGCAGGCCTTGTTGGCGGGACGACCCGCCGTGGTGGGAGAGGGCGCGAAGGATTTGGAATATATCAACGAAGACACCGCCAAAGTAGTCACGGTAGTAACCGAAAAGAACTCGAAATTCTGGGCCGAGGCTTGCCAGCAGTTGCAGGCTAAAACCCTCGGTCTGTCCGCTGCCGAGGTTTCCGCGACGATTGGTGACCGCTATTCCCCGGCGGCTATTGCCGAAGAATACGACGAAGTGTACCGTGAAACCCTGGCGGTCAGCGGCTGGGAGGTCGACTAGCCTTGTGGCTCGGTTCAGGTTCGGAATCTGGTGTCGAACGTGATGAATTCAGGAGAAAACCGGCACTCCAGGCAATATATTGGCCTTCTGTATGCGAATTTTCCTGGTTTTGTCACATAATCCGCCGCCTCGTCCCTGAATTCTCCTGATTCTGTCCCGCAGTGGTTTACTGTCAAAATCGAGGCACGGCTGTGGGTATTTTCGTGGCAGGCATGCAACGTAAGTGCAACGAAAGTGGAATCGTTGCATTTACGTTGCAGTATTTTTCGGGTTCATGAGGTGCCATCCGGGATTCTTGGCGTGGGCGCTTACGCGGCGGCTTATTTTGAATCGGGAAAGGGGGCAGGCTGGGGGGGAGAGCGCTCGCCGTCCGGGTTGGCACCTCATGAAACGGGAACGTCAAGGGGCACGAACGGTAATGCCAACGTGGGTGTGAACGCAACCTGGCGAACTATAATTGAACGGGTAACTGCAACGACTGTGAGAGAAAGAAGTATCAATGGAATACCGCGAACTGAAAGTGCCCGGCGCGTGGGAGATTACCCCCAAGCAGTTTCCCGACGAACGCGGGGCGTTTATGGAAATGTACAAGCTGGGCGAATTTGCCAAGGTCGTGGGGCATCCGCTGAGCCTGGTACAGGCCAACTGTTCTATTTCTAAAGCCGGGGTGGTACGCGGGATTCACTTCGCGGAGGTACCCCCCAGCCAGGCCAAATACGTGATGTGTCCACGCGGGGCGGTGCTGGATTTCGCGGTGGATATTCGCGTGGGTTCCCCGACTTTCGGAGCTTGGGATTCGGTGTTGCTGGAAGGCGAACATCGCCGGGCGATTTACCTGTCCGAAGGCTTGGGACATTGTTTCGTGGCTCTGGAAGATGATTCCACCGTGGTTTACCTGTGCTCCGAGGGCTACAATCCGGGGCGTGAGCACGGCGTGTCGCCGGTTGACCCCGAGGTCGGGCTGGTGTTCCCGGACAAAGACCTCGCGGGGCGGCCGCTAAAGGTGCTTTTGAGCGAGAAAGACACCGCCGCGCCGAGCCTGGCCGAGGCACGCGAACAGGGGTTGCTGCCCGAATACCAGGCGACCTTGGATTACATTGCTTCGCTGGGCTAGTTGAATCGGGCAGGTCTATCTTTTGGATAGTTCAACGCGATAGACCAATCCGGGTTTAGGACAACCGAGTCGGTGTTTGACGTATTCTGTCGCGCAAAACGCGTCGTGCAACTTAGCGCAATTTTGGGTTTCCGGTACCGGTTAGACTGGGTGTTATGAAAGTAAACGAGGCAAAAGTCTGGGCTATCGGGGTGGCGTTTCAACCCGACACCGCACGGTTGGATGCTACCATAGAGTCCCTGTTGCCGCAGGTCACCGGGGTAATTGTGGTGGATAACACCCCGAGTCCTTCTGCCGAGCTGTTGCGGTATTGGCGGGGGTGGACGCGGCGCGGGGTGGTGGTGTTGGCGCTGGGGCGCAACCTCGGGATTGCCGCCGCCCAGAATATCGGGGCGCGCCACGCCTTGCGTCGGCTCGGGTTTTCTCCGTTGCATGAGGTGCCATCCGGGAATCCCCGCGAAACTTCCGGGATGGCACCTCGTGAAAAATCCCGCGAAACCCCGCCCAACGAAGACACCTGTCGCGCGGGCGACGTGCCCGGCGTAACCGCAGTAAAAACCGGGGAAATCCCCGGGGCGGGAGGCAAAGACAGTCCCGGAGCGAGGGAAGCACGTCGGGCGAGAGCATGTGGCAACGAGCCGACCGGGGGCGATGCGGCGTTACTGTTCTTTGACCAGGATTCGGTTTTTGCCCCGGACTATGTCTCGCAAATCCAAGCGGCGGAAATGGTGGAATACCAGCGTTTGGTCGGGGATGTCACGGGGGAAATCTCGATTTTCGGCGGTTTGGCTTTTGACCACCGGGAAACCGATCCGGCTAAACGCGATGTCCTGGCCTACCGGGACACTCCGCGCGGGCCGCGGCGCTACCCGGATGGGGAATTGCGGGAAAACAAGGTGCTACCGGCGGCTTTCCTGATTGCCTCGGGGCTGTACGTGCCGGTGACGGTCTGGCGAACAGTGGGACCGATGAATGCCGACATGTTTATAGACCATGTGGATTTGGAATGGTCGGTGCGGGCACGGGCGGTGGGAATGCAAACTCTGCTGGTCACCGGGGCTACTATCGACCACCAGCTGGGTGACCGGGTGGTGAAATTGCCGGGGCGAACCCAGGTGGTGCATGTCCACAGCCCATTTCGCGTGTATTACCTGGTGCGCAACACCTGCTGGTTGATTCGCGGCCTGGCACCGATTCCGACCGGCTGGCGGTGGGGATACGTGCTGTGGTTGGCGAAATTCGTGGCCTTCAACCTGGTGTTTGCCCCGGGACGTCGGCAGAGATTCACCAAGATTCTGCGCGGGTTGCTTGACGGGTGCCGTTTCCGGCGCAAACCCCGGGAAATGTTTCAGCTAAAACGTTCAGAGTCTGGTTGCCGGGCACCTGGTCGAGGAATTCTTGCAAAAGAGATGACGGGAGGGTTATTCACCGGTAAGTCCGGCCGAAAGGGACAGGGGTGTTAGGTCTTTTTGCCGCCATAGCCGTCGTGACGGGATTCTTGATTTTACCCGGTGCGTTGCTAGCTGTTTGCGCACGGTTTCGCCCGCTGGCATCCTTGGCGTTGGGAGCTCCCATCACTGCTGGGTTGTTGGCGGTTTTGGCGCAGGTTTTCGCCTGGGTGCATATTCCTTGGACACGGATTCCGGTGGGAGTGACCTTGGTGTTCCTCGTGGCGTTGGTTTGTGTTTTGAGCTGGTGGTTTCGGGCGTACCGTCCGAAGGTGGCGCACGCGAGAAACACTGCAACCACACCGGATGTGTCCGGGGGGCAATTTAGTTCAACTAGTGAGGGGGTAGGGCTTTTTGGCGCAGCCGAAATGGCGCCTGATGAAACTGCGAGCCTCAAAACCAAGGCCAGTAGTAAAGCCAGCGTAGTCATGGTGCCATCGGGATGCATACCGACAAAACCGTTCCTGGCCCTGACCTTGGCCGCTTTTGTGCTGGCCGGGAGCACACAGCTGGTGCCGTTTATACAAACCATCCCGGTTGTTTTTGCCCCCGCCCAGTCATTTGACGCTATGTTCCATTATTCTTCGATTCGGGCGATTGCCGATTCGGGT
Source organism: Mobiluncus mulieris ATCC 35243 (assembly GCF_000160615.1). Lineage (GTDB taxonomy): Bacteria > Actinomycetota > Actinomycetes > Actinomycetales > Actinomycetaceae > Mobiluncus > Mobiluncus mulieris. Next base: position 660,492 of record NZ_GG668518.1, read on the forward strand.
GCTGCGGGCTGGCGCGGCTCCTTGGATGCGCTGTATCCCGGGAAAACCGGGGTTTACTATCCTAACCAGTGGGCGGCGATTTTAGCTTTGTTTTTACCCCTGGTTTCACCCACATTGATTTCTAATGCGATATTAATGTCGCTGACTTTATTTGTGTGGCCCCTAGGCGTGGCATTGCTGGCGGAACAGGTGTGGGGGAGGCGCTCCCCGGCTATTCCCTTAGCCGTACTGTTCAGTCCCATGCCGTTAGTGTTCCCCTATTTTTTAGGAGTATTGCAGGCGCTGTATCCCTATGTTTTGGCGGTCATGTGGTGGCCGGCTGGTTTGTGGGTAGTCCTTCGGGGCGCTGATGTCCTAGCGATTCGGCGGCTGGCTCACAGTAGCATATCGCTAAATGGTGTTAGGGCACCGCAATCTGCACTGTTGTCGGATGCGACTGCGGGGTCGGCGCTGGTTGGTGTTAATCAAAGATCTTGGGGGCGACTGGTTTTAGGCGTGCTGGTGCTGGTCGCAGTGGTCCACGCGCATCCATCAGCTTTCGGATTTATTGCCATTGCAGCCTTTATGGCATTGGTCAATCTGGTGTTGAATCGCCTACTGTCCCCCTGGTGGTGGGTTTTTATCGCGATTGTAGCCGTGTGCGGGGGAATCGCGGTGCCCTGGGGCTTGAATCGCCTGGGAGTTAGTGCCCGAGCCGGTTTAGCCGGTGACAGTATAGAAATCTGGCGTTCTGTGGCTTCGATGCTGGGGTTGTGTCAGATTTCTTCTGAGCCCTGGTGGGTGCTGTTGTCTTTCGGTCTCGCCGTACTGCTGGGCTTGGTTTGGCACGCGTTGACCGCGCGAGATTGGCGTTTTCTGGGGATTTTTGTAGCCATATCGCTGTTGGTGTTGGCCACGAAGCTGCCGCTTGGCCCGATTTCTACTTTGACCGCCCTGTGGTATGGAGCCTATGACCGGGTGGGGACAGGTCTTGCCGTGCTACTGCCGGTTTTCGCGGCTGGTTTCGTGGCTCGCCTGGCAATGCTGGTCGCCAGGCGAGTCTCGAAACCTGCGTGGCGCCTCTTGAGCGCTGTAGTGGCAGGTTTGCTGCTGGTTGGTTTCACGAGTGGCATGTACCTTCCCCAGCTGCTGGCTGACCGCCGGGGTTTGACTCAAATCGCATTCGTCCCCGGCTCACAATTCCACCCGCCGTGGGTCAGTATTGCGGAATACCAGGCTCTGGTGGAACTCCGACTGCCGCCTCATGCGAAACTACTCGGTGACCCGTCATCCGGCGCCGGTTTGGCTTACGCAGCTGGCGGTACGCAACTGTTTATTAAACAGCTCAACCCCACCGGGTTTAGTCCTGTGCAAAAATACCTGGCACAGCATTTCCGCGAAATTCACGAAAACCCGCGCATTTGCCAGCTTGTTCGCCGCGAGAGAATCACCCATTTCTATGATGACGCTACCGGGGTGGGGTCGAGTGAAAAATTCACCTACCCCGGTTTGCATGACGTTGACGTCAGCACGGGTTTCACCGAAGTTGCCCGCGTGGATCGGGCGCGCGTCTACCGCATTGATGCCTGCTGGTAGCCACGGGACACAATCACTGTTTGCAAATTCGCTTCCAGACGAGGCGGCAATCAGTGGGTTCGCCGTTTCTTCGGTAGCAGGCACCGCTTTTCGCGAACTCTTCAGCGGTTTTGGCGCACATGGGAGCATCACTGTTTTGCTGAGAAGAGTACTGCGGAGCTGGCTCTTCAAAGTTTTGTTCCGTGTCTGGAACCCCGTCGGTGCTTTTCCCGTAGCTTCCCGGTTTGGTGGGTTCCTGCTTGATGGGTATATCGATACCGTTGGGGTCAGGGACACATCTGCCGGTACGAATTGCCAGCCCCTCGTGTTCAGCGTAACTAGCCGAAGAAGGAGCAATTTTTTCCGGATAGTTATCCCCGTGGGATTCCCGTAGGGTTTCATGGATAATCCGAATGTAATTGGAACCGGATTCCGTTAAAAACCCCATATGCGGTGGCGAGGACAAGAAATTCTCGGGATTCCAGACAGAAGACCACACGGATCCGTCGCCCTGATAGGTGTGACCGCCCCAGTTACCGGCGTTGATTAAAAACTTGCCGTGGCAGCTTTTCAGGGTTTCCACCCCACGCTGGGCACGAATTAACGCGGCTTTACGCCAGGCATAGTTCACGTTTTGGGTGGTACTGGATCCCAAGTAGGCCGAAGACCACCCCCAGCTTTTGTCGTTGTGCGTTGTCGGGTCGAAAACCCAAGCGTTGTAGTCCAGGGGCAGCTCTAGTACGGAAGCGATGTTCTTTTCCAAGAACAGGGGCTTGCCATTAGCCCCAGCCGCCGGAGCTAATTGTAGCACATTGGCCCATTGTCCGGTGGCCATCCCCACGTCCCAGGGCCAGGACTGCGCAGCAGAATTTTGCAATCCTACGAAAACATCCTTTTGTTTGGGAAAGAAAGTCTCGGCCAACCGGTGTGAGGTGGCGTAACGATCTGCCCCGTAGACGCGCTCTGTCCCGGCAATCCCCGCCAGTGAGGCTGCTTGGCTAGCCACTACGTCGTTGATGGCTCCGGAGCCGCCGGCCACGATAATGCGCTTCGGATGCAGTTTTTGGATGGCTGCTATCGTAGCGGCTGGCATGGAACCGGGCTGTGTCAGCAGTATGGGAGCGTTCAATTTGGTTCCTACCGGGCCGGCTGCGAGAGCATCAGCGGGGTTATCACCCCTGGCCAAAATAACGGCAGGAGCGCCATTGGGCCAGTAGTTTTGAGCAATACTGGCGGCAGTGGCATACCTGTCAGCGCCACTAATACGACTGACCTTCTTGCCTAGGTTGCGCCAAGCAGTGGCATTTCCTTCCGGTACGGCACCAACGCCGCCCAGGATAATCACGTTCTTTGCTTGCCGGAGAATTGTTTGACCGTCGGCATCTGGAATCGCTGCGCCTTGACGGTTAATAAACAGGGGAGATTTATTTTTTCCGGCCACAGGACCTATCGCCAGGGCATCCGGCCAGGAAGCGTCCGAGTATCCAGCCAGGAACACAGTCTCTTTGTTGGATAAAAACAGGTTAGCTACCTTGGAACCGAAATCGGGATTGGTAAAATCCCCGGATGCTATAGAGTGAACCCCCAGGCCATGGATCTCATCAGATGAGGGAGTAGCCGTGGCACTAGCTCCGGTCAGGCCGCTGAAGCCTAAAGCCAGCGTGAAAACAGAAATCCCGGCAGTTAGACAAAATCTAGCGCGTCGCACATCTACCTCCTAAATTTTCGGTGAACTATAGTTCACCTCATATATTGCCTCTCACGAGCGCTTTAAGTGTTTCTACTCACAGTCTAGGACAAGTTTAGTCTTTTCGGACAGTTCGGCGGAGGGAAAGATTTCGTAACCGGCATCGTTGACCTTAGGTAGTAGCATGGTACCTATGGAGAAACATATTCTGGTGACAGGAGCCGGTGGCTACATCGGCAGACACGTAGTCTCGGCGCTGTTGGAACTGGGGCAGCGCGTCAGCGTAGTAGATCGGCGCACTGAGGGCATTGATCCCAGGGCGGAAATTGTGGCGGCGGATATATTCGGCGGGGACAAGGACATTTACCAAAAGTTGGGTTGTCCCGAAGTAGTGGTTCACATGGCGTGGCGTGACGGTTTCAAGCATAACTCTCCGGCACACATTGATGACTTGGCGAAGCACATGCATTTCATTGAAAATTTGTACCAGGGCGGTTTGAAGCAACTGGTCGTGATGGGTACCATGCACGAGGTCGGATATTGGGAAGGCGCGATAGACGAAAATTCGCCGTGCAACCCGCAGTCACTGTATGGAATTTCTAAAAATGCGTTGCGCCAGTTTGCTTTTCTGGCGGCAAAACAAAACCATGCGATATTACAGTGGGTTCGCGCCTATTACATTGTAGGTGACGATCTCAAAGGGGACTCGATTTTTTCCAAGATTGCCCGCGCCGCTCTGGAGGGCAAAACCCGTTTCCCATTTACTACCGGTAAGAACCGCTATGACTTCATTTCCATTTCGGAATTGGCTCGCCAAATCGCTCTGATTGCCAGTCAAACCGCAGTGGATGGCATTATCAATGCTTGCAGTGGCCAGCCGCAGACCCTAGCTCAACGTGTGGAGGCCTACATTAAGGAAAACGGCTACCATATCAGCCTCGATTATGGGGCTTTTCCGGATCGTCCCTATGATTCCCCTGGAGTGTGGGGGGATTGCCATAAACTCAATCTGGTGTTAAAAGCCGAATCCGGGTGCTAAGCGAGCAGCTGACTGCGGATTGACCGCATTATTTTGCGAACAATACCCTTAACGGTGGCAGGGCAGGTTCAAAACCTGAGCGTGCGTGACGGGTGAGACAAAAGCAAATCCTTCTGGGGATGGTACCAGGAGTGGTATCAGCGTGACAAGCCCAGCGGACACCTTGTGGCGCCGGACGGGGTAATCATGCGATACGGTAGTCACGATATGGTCACGCGCAGTCTTGCAGTCCTTGCTTACCGGGCTTTTTTAGTCCCGTGATGTCAGGATTCTTTCATGCATTTGGCATTAGCATCAGCCTTTTCGCCGGGCTGGTACTGCCAGGTCATTACCACCGCGCCCACCAGGGTCGTGTCCCAGTCCTTACCATCCGGAACCCCTTGGGCGGTGCCATGAATTTCAAAGTGCCCTTTACCATCCCAAACCGTGTTAATACCATAGTTTTTCACGCTATCCCACAGGGGGAAGAATCCACAATCCCTGGTTTCCTTATACCCCACTCGTGCTTCCACATGGTCAAAATAGGCGTGAACCACGTCGCCGTTATGCGCAGCGTTTCCTTCCACGGAAGCGTAGAGGCGACCCTTTAAATGAGCGCGCATATTCGCTACCGGTTTGCCGTCAAGCCAAATCACAGCCCAGCCGGAGTCTTTCCACCATTCTACGCGTACATTGTGCGTCCGGTAGTCGGCTGGTTGAATGTAGTCATAGTCAAAAATTCCATCCTGCATCCGCCCCGAAATCAGGTAGGGCCTGCCCCAGGTTTCGTGTGCGGTTAAAGCCGTTTGGATTCCCCCGGAAATCGCCGAGCCGTACCCGTCATGAAATTTAATGTAGGCGCTAAATCCGGTTCCCCAACCGTTGCTCATCATGTCGGCGCTGATGGAAGCATACGGCTTGCCGTCGGGAATGAACACGGCGCGTCCAGTGACCCCGCCAGCCGTATAATTAATGTTTGTAAACTTGGCATTGATTGCATTACCAGGGTGCTTACCCGCTCCTTGGAAGGAAACTTGCACCCCGTTAGTGGGCCAGGCAAATTTGTATTTTCCAAAAATGCGGGTGTTGTCTACTACGAACATAATGAAGTTGCGTGTCCATTGCGCTTTGATTAGATGCCTGTGGCTGCGCACGAAGTGTTGCTGATCAATGTCGAGGTGAGTACCGTCGCGCATTTTTTCCACAATAGAAGCGTTGTTAACCTGTTGAGCCATCGTCACCAGGGGAGTAATGGTTTGGAACATGTTTCCTTTATCTGTACCGCGTACCACAATCTGTGGCCCGTAAGTGACAAACCCTTCGTTGAGAATGCCTATCTCGTACCAGTTGGCCGGGTCAAAGCGAAACTGCATCATCGCTTTGTACCCAAAACCGGCACCGTAGGGGCAGTCGTTCTGGTCACAATCAGTCCCCATATTCCCTTCAACTTGGGCATTTATGGTACCACGAGGAGCGAGTTGCCCTGGGGTGGTAGCTGCACCGCCGGTCCATTCGCCGTTTCGGACACTGCCAGAGACACTCACGGTAGTGTTGTGGTCAAAGGTATTCACCTCGAAACCTGGGGAGCTGGCCGTGAACAAATCAATAGTGGCCGCGTTTGCTGGAGGGACGTTTGTGAAATTTAGACACAATGTAGCCAGAAGCGAGAACGCGGCAACCAGCGCCAAGGATAGTTTAGAAAATCTATTTACTTTCACACGCATTAGTCTTTTCTCTTCTTTTTCTTTTCCTATTTGAACCGGTACCCAGTCTAGCAACCGTGACGCTCGAACAACGGTAGAAAACGCTTGCGTGGTGTAGACTTAGGGATGTAGTTAAAGTCAGGGGGTTATGTTCCATGTCACCTAGAGTTACCATCGTGACGCGTACCAAAAACCGCCCTCTGTTGTTGGCTCGGGCGCTACAATCTGTGAATGCTCAGACTTTTCGTGACTATCAGCATGTTATTGTTGACGATGCGCGTAACCCTGAACCTATAGAGCGGATGCTGGAAGGCTTAGATTCGGAGGGGCGTGACAAGGTTCTGCTAGTTGCCAGTGCGGAGAACACTAGGAGGGAAGGCGTAGTTTACGCTGGTTTATCCGCATCGCATTTGCAGTACTTGTGTATTCACGATGATGACGACACGTGGGAGCCGCATTTTTTAGAAAAAACCGTGGCGTGGATGGATGCTCATCCTGAAGCGGGAATGGTGGGCGTGCGTTGCAATCTGGTAAAGGAAAAGGTGGAAGAAACCGAAATAGTCGAGCTAGAAAAAGCACCGCTGCGTCCCGAGCTTGACAGTTTTACCCTGCTGGAAACTAGTTATGCTAATTACGTTCCGCCTATTGCCCAGTTATTTCGTCGAGCTAGCGTGGATCGGTTAGGTTTCTGGGATTCTTCCTTGGCTACTCAGGCGGATTGGGAGTTTAATTTGAGGATGCTGGCCGATAGTCCGGCAGGTTTCTTAGGGGAGGAACCGTTAGCGAACTGGCACCATCGTAGGCAAAGTGAAAACGAGTTGGATAATTCGGTGGTCTCAGAGCGTTCTGGCCACTATAACCAGAATCTTTTGATTCGTGATTCGTATCTGAAACGCAGCTTGCAGCAGGGTGATACGGGAATGTTTGCAACCGTGTTGGCGCAGCAGGTGTGTATTAAAACGTTACGCGAGGAAATGAACGAAAAGCTGCAAAATGCAGAGGATTCGCGCCAGATGATTCACGCCAGTTTGGTTAAAACTATTTTGGGGCAGCAAGAGCAGTTATCGCGGCTGCATGAGGAGTTGCAGGAAATCAAGGTCGCTAACGCGGAAGTACTCTCGGTGGTGAAGGACTTGCAGTCCTACCAGTACCGGTTCCGGCGACGTTGGAACAAACTGTGGGGGCGGGGAAAATAGTACGAAGCCTCGTGTTGAGGGGGAAACTCCTGGTTATGTTGGCAGCATTAAACCAGTTGGCATCCCGAATTCGGGATGCCAACTGTGCTATTTAGGGTGCCGTCGTGGCTGTCAAGCCGCGATTTATCTATGTGCCGGGTCTTGTGACCAAGACGAAGTCATGCACTGTCCAGACTGGCGATTTTCTGGAAGATACTGCCAAATCATCGCTACCCCACCCACGAGGGTGGTATCCCAGTCCTTCCCGGCAGGAATTCCCTGAGCCTGTCCCTCTACTTCAAAGGAATTGGCACCAGTCTTGCGGGCTTGCAAACCGTAGGTGCCCTGGAGTCCCCATTCGTGGTGGAAACCACAGTCCCCGCCACCATGTCCAATCTGAGCCTCCACCCCGCTGAAGTAGGCATGCACATAGTCGCCGTTTTGAGCCGCATTGCCCTCTACGGAGGCATAGATACGGCCGGACAATTTAGCCTTCATATTCGCTATGGGTTTACCATCAGCCCAGATTACCGCCCAGCCGTTTTCTTTCCACCATTCGATGCGCAGATTGTGCCAGTTAAAATCGGCGGGTTGGACATAGTCGTAGTCGAAAATTCCTGCGGACATACGACCCGAAATATAGTAGGGATTCCCCCCAGTTTCCGGTGCAGTTTGGGCAGTTTGTATTCCTGCAGAGACAGCAGTTCCATGGTCATCATGCAGCTTAATGTAGCTGGAATGACCCACCCCGTAACCGTTGTCCTTCATATTGGCGGTAATCATGGCATAAGGCTTGCCTTGGGGGATAAACACGGTGGAACCGGGAACCTTACCGGAAATATTGAGGTTATCGAATACCACATTAACCGCATCATTCGGATTTTGAGCGGCTGCCATAAAAGTGATGGAGGGGCCATTCTTATCCCCGGCGGTGAAATTGTATCCGCCGAATACTCGTGTGTTATCCACTACGAAACGGATGTAATTTCGGGTCCACTGTGCCTTGATTAGGTGGCAAAAATCCTTAATGTAATGTTGCTCATCCAAATCTACCTTTTGGTTGGACTGCATTTTTTGAATGATATTGGCATTAGCGGCTTTCTGCGCGTCAGTCACTAGGGGCTGAGTGACGCGGAAAGGATTCCCCAGATGTGTCCCCAAGACTACAATTTCCGGTCCCCAGGTCACATTACCTTGGTTGAGAATACCGATTTGATAGTAGTTTTGGGAATCGAAGCGGAACTCGACTACCCCTTGATATCCCGACCCGCTACCGAAGGGACAGTCCCCTTGCTCGCAGTTTTTGCCCATATTGCCACGTAACACCACATTGGTGGTTCCAGTGGGGGGCATTTGATGAGCAGTGGTTGCCCGTGATCCGGTCCACTGACCGCCTCGGGAGGTACCGCTTAGAGCCACAGTAGAGTTGTTATCCGTGACGTTAACCGTGAATCCTGGTCCGGCGAAGCCCCAAAAATTGGTAGTCGCACCATGAGCAGGAATAGCGGTCAGAGAAACTAAAGTCAGAGCGCATGTCCCAATCATAGCGATAAATTTGCGTTTCATTATCAATAAAATCCTTCCCCTTCTCTGGTGAAAATGTGTTTCGTACCCTCCAGCATAGCGCTACCGGGAAGATAAAAGGGCGAAATGGAAACTGTTCTTTCGGTGCTTGATGTGTTTTTACAAGTCTTTATCCCTAGGGGATTTACAGTTCTACCGGTACCAATTTTGGTGGCGCTGAAACAAATTGTGGGCCGGGGAATTAAAAAAGTTCTTTTCATGGCTAGTGGTGAAACGATAGAATCGTTGCAAGCGAATATTTTACTTTCAAAAGGAGATGATTCGATGCTATTGCGAACCGTTACTGTTAGCCTGGGAGCCTTGGTATTAGTGGGCAGCGCCTTTACGGCGGTGCCTGTTCCTAAATCCGCTGATACCGACGTGACCACCTCGGTCAAATCTGCCACAGTAGCAACCAAATCTGTGCCGACTGCGGGATCAGCTACACCGCAGTACCGTTGGAATAATGCCCAGGCAACCTATCGGGATTTAGCTAATTTGGCGTATCACGTACACATGCGACCGGGGCTGAAAGTTTCCGTTACCCAGGGAAGTGCCGCCGAGAACTGTATCCCGGGGGCAGCCGACCCGAACTTTTTGAATCTGGCTTTAGACGCGTGGAACTACTTCCGTTCTCTCAATGGACTCGACCCGGTCAAGCTGAGTGGCGAATCGGCATTTGTTCAAAATGCTCAGCACGCCGCGATGGTGATGGCAGCCAATAATTCCTTGGGACACTATATCAGCCCCGAATGGAAGTGCTACAACGAGGCTGCTAGCGAGGGAGCGAGCAGTTCTAACCTGAATCTTCGCCACGGCTACGGAGAGCGCTCTACTGGGTTTGCGTACAGCCCGGCTGAATCCATGTTGGGTTATTTCACCGAGAACGGAGTGCGCAACGATGGTTTAGGCCACCGCACTCAAATGATGGAACCTTATTTGACTACTTCGGCCATTGGATCGTCTTGTACCAGTTATGGAACCTGCGGTGAGAGCGTACGGATGCATCGCCCCAATCACGCTGCCTTCGGAGTAATGTTTAACAGTTCGCGTCGTCGCCCCTTGGCCTTATCGTGGCCTGCGGCGGGTTATTTCCCACGCGAAATGCTGCCCAATACTCAACAGGGATCCAAGTGGCACTTCGCCATGGATGGGGCGGATTTGACTGGAGCTACGGTTACACTCACCGACGCTTATGGTAACCCGATTCCCTTGGATGAAGTGAAGAACTCTAAATCTCCCAACGGGCCGTGGCCTGAGCTCGTACAAAAGGATGACTACACAACCTATGAATATGACACGATTCTGTTCAAGCCATCTATGGCTCATCTCGGTTCTGCGGGGTATATGGACAAGGAAATCAAAGTCACTGTTACAGGGATTAAACCCAAAAAAGACGAGTACAAGCGTCCGCAGATAAATGTTCCCTCGTCCTATACCTATTCCGTGTTGATTATGGACACGACTGTGCCCGGTAATCCCTACGGGGATGCGGATGGAGACGGAATCTCCAATGTGGATGAGCTAGAAGTGTTCCGCACTAACCCCTTTATTCCCAACCGGCGGTAATCCCCGCATCCGGAGAACCGGGAATCTAGGCATTATCGGCGGCGTTAAACTCCGTGTGTGCGGCCAGCTCTTGCCAGTAGGCTTCGTCGCGAACCGGCAGTTTGGCCATTTCTGCGGGCGGGCACAGGTTTTTGAAATGCGAGCCGAAAGCCACCACGCCGCCGGATTCCATTCCCACCCAGGGCAGCACGTCAAAAGCGACTCCTTTTTGCCAGGCGTCAATTACTTGGTTAACCTCAAAATTTTGGATTGACGCTGACAGGTAGTAAGTGGCGGGACGTAGTGGCAGGTGTGGAATCGTGATGTCAACACTGCCGGTTCCGGGGAGTAACATTTCGGGCACAAAACTGTCATCTAGACTGTGATGTCCCCAGACCCAAAACCCTTCCCTGGTATCAATAGAAGCCCCGAAAACCGGGCGTTTAATGGCTTGCAGGCATTCATAGTGCAGACGAATCGTAATCGGGTCACCGGTGTGAACTTTTCTCGTATCTGTCCCCTGAGGGCCAATCCATTCCATTTTGGTAATTTTGGCTTCGCCAGAGCCGAAACGGGTGCCGCCTTCTTCCACGCGCACGGCTCCATGCGCCATGTTGGAATAACGATCCACGATACTGGCGGCAGAACCGGATGCCACTAACTTGCCGTGGTTGAGCCAGGCTGCTTCGTCACAGAAAGTTCGCATCATTTCCAGAGCGTGCGATACCACTACCACGGTGCGTCCTTCCTGACGGAACTGAGCAAATTTATTTAAGCATTTTTCCTGGAATTCCAGGTCGCCCACGGCGAGAATTTCGTCTACTAACAGGATTTCGGGTTCCACGTGGATGGATACGGCAAATCCTAGGCGCACGTACATGCCGGAAGAATAGTTTTTGACCGGTTGATCAATAAATTTTTCCACCCCGGAAAACGCCACGATTTCATCGAACTTTTTTTCGATTTCCTTCCTGGACATGCCAAGAATCGCCCCGTTTAGGTAGATATTTTCTCGGCCGGACAAATCCGGGTGGAAACCGGATCCGACTTCCAGCATGGCCGCCATACGCCCGGTGGAAGTAATATGCCCCGAGTCGGGCGCTAATATTTTCGCAATACATTTCAGTAAAGTGGACTTTCCTGAACCGTTTTGACCCAAAAGGCCGAAAGTGGATCCCCTGGGGATGCTCAACGTCACGTCGTTTAAAGCATGAAACTCCTCAAAGGCACCCTGGCGTTGGCGCAGCAGGCGTCGTTTCAGAGAACGGTCACGCTCCTTGTATATGCGAAAGGTTTTAGAAAGGTTTTCCACTGTGATGGCAGTATTGTTGTCAGGGCTAGTCATCAGAGTTCCTCCACAATCCGTTTGGAAGCCTTTTTAAACACGAGGATACCCGCTAGCAGGCTAAGCACGGCCCAGATGGTAATACCCAGCCAGACTTCTGGGGGGGCAACAGCGTAATCGTAAAACACCGCCCGGTTGGCTTCCAGAATAAGTTCGGCGGGATTAATCCGGAAGATTACGTCCAAAGGCAGTGGTTTTCCACCCCAGTTAAAACCTTTAGCGGCCAGGGTTTCCTGGGCGGAAACCAGCATGGATAGGGGGAAAACCACTCCGGAGGCATACATCCAAATTTGGGTGAATATCCCCCACAAGTGGGAAATGTCCCGGTAGTACACTGTTCCTACGCTCAGTAGCAGAGCCAATCCCGTCCCGAAAGCGGCGCTCAGCAGTAGTATCGGTATCAGCAGCGGTACGTAAAGCAAGACTTTCGGCCCGCCCATTAGCATGGTAACAATCAACAGCACCAGCAGCTCGAAGAGAAAATTAAAGGTTTGCGCCACCGTAGAGGCCAACACTAGCACCCAGCGGGGAAAATACACTTTGGTCAATAGTCCGGCGTTACCTACCAAGGTGTTCATCCCGTTGGTGATGACCCGGGAGAGGTATCCCCAGCACAGTACCCCGATTCCTATCCACAGGGCAAAGGAATCAATGTCGGAGTTTCTCCCCGGTTCCACGCCACCTCGAAAAATCACCCCGAAAATCACTGCGAAAACCGCTATCGTGGCTAGGGGATTAATCAAAGACCACAGGCGTCCTAACACGGTGCCTTTGTATTCGGCGGAAATTTCGCGGCGAGCCAGCACCCACACCAGCTGGCAGGCGTGGAGGTATTCGGCTTTTCGTGATATCCCGGCGGGTGGTTCGGGATGGGGGGAAGAAATACGGGGAAGCTTCACGTTAATTTTCCTGATTTCGCGCATCAATCCAGTTACAAAGGCGTTCGATACCGGTAGCGATATTCACTGCCGGGTTCCACTCTAGGGCGGTAGAGGTTTGAGAAATATCAGCCCATCCGGCGCGAATGTCTCCTTCGCGGTATTGCCCGGTGATGACAGGGTCGGGAGCCTGGTAGTAGTTTGCGATTTCGACGGCAAGCTCGTGAATAGTGGTGGCTTTGCCTAATCCCACGTCGTAGGGGTAGCGGTTGGTGTGGCCTCGTTCCACTCCTGCCGCTAGGGCGCTGCTAACATCGTCGATGTAGACAAAATCGCGGATAATTTTGCCGTCTTCGTATACGGGGATTGGTTTTCCTGCTTTGGCTAGGCGGGCAAATAGGGAAACTATTCCGGTATAGGGGTTAATCAGTGACTGGCCTGCGCCGTAAACATTTTGCAGACGGAACCGTACCAGTTCCACTCCCATTGATCCGCACCAGGAGGATAACAGGTTTTCCTGGCACAGTTTCGTGGCCGCGTAAACGTTGGCAGGGTCAGGGGCGACTTCCGGGGAGAATTGCACGGTGGGTTTCAATCCGGGGAATTCCCATTGTCCTGCTTCTAGCATGGCATGGGTGCGCATTCCCGGATAGCAGGTTTGTCCTTTCTCGTCAATCCAGCGTCCTTCCCCGTATACCGCGCGCGATGAGGCCAGGACGATTTTTTCGGGAATGATTTTGTTTCTGGCCAAGGCGTCGGTCATTTGGGTGGTACCGACCACGTTAGTCGAAGAGTGTCGTGTGGCTTCCAGCAGGGACTGGGCAGTGCCAGTTTCGGCTGCCAAGTGCAAGATTACGTCTGGTTGCACTATTTGCAGGAGGGCATCCCAGTCCGCTGATTTACGCACGTCTCCCACCACCAGTTCGGCTCGGCTGTCGAGGTCTGCGGGGCGGGTGGCGGTGGCGTGAATCTGCGGGTGCAGATTATCGAAAGCCACTACGCGATCGTAGAGTTTTACCAGCAGGTGTGAAGTGGCGCAGCCAATAAAACCGGCGCCTCCGGTGATGAGGCAAGTTTTTCCCATGATTCTCCTTATTCCTAAAACTCGAAGCCATTCTAGTCGGCTTTTGTGGGCTTTGACGTATTCGCGCTTGGTTGGGGCAGGGGTGGCGGGGTGAAGGTCAAATATCTTTCCGCAAATTCGAAAATAATGACTCTGGGTTTTTGCGTGGCGATAGCGGTTGCAAAGTCGGTGGGGTGGCCGGTGTCCAAGTAGTGTCCCATCTGGTATGTTCGTGAGAATGCAAGGTTCCACAGGGGAGAAATCCCGTTTCCCATGGAATCGCGGAATATCAGCGCCGCAGGTCCGGTGGCGTGTGGGTTGCGGGTTTCTGTTGGCAGGTTTGCGAAATCGGTGCCGCTACCCACCGGTAGGGTGAGAGAATTTCCGTTTTGATCTGTCGCGGTGAAAGTACCGGGTTGTAGTGAGAACGCGGGTACTACCCAGTCGTTGGCTTGCTGGTGGTACCCCAAGGGCAGGAATTCATTGGGTGCTTGTGCCACTCGTAGTTGCGCCACCGGGGGGACGGTTAGGCCTTGCAGTTGTGAATCTAGTGCGGCCAAGCATTTGACGGTTTGTTTCCAGGCCAGGTATCCCCCGTAGGGCGACCAGTGCGAGTTGACTCGCGACCAGCCGTAGAACGTGTCTGGGGTCTTAGGTTCGACTGGTGCTTTTGCGGAGACGGTTTCCCGCGTGTCCAACCAGGGGAGTTGCGGGTAGGCGCGAATGAGCTGGTTTAGTGGCTTGTCGGAAAGTAACTGTTCGGTCCATTCTGGCAAGAATCGTGCGAAAACGTCCCATTTGGCCGGACCGGGCATGATTACCAGGGTGGCGCCTCTTGCGTTTGCCAGGGTGCGCAAGTTTGTGAAAAATTTTCCCCATTCTGCTAGCTTGGCGGCGGATAGCTGTTCTTTTCCGATGGCTTGGGAAAAATTATGTGCTTGGGCGTCGGCCCAGAACACCCAGTTGTCGCGTCCTATCACGTAGGGGCTGGTGGTGGCGTGAGTGATGAAGGTTTCCGTGGCTCCGGTGCCGGCGGTGCCGGCAAAGTGTGAGGGTTGTGGTTGCGGGATTGAGGGTAAACATGGAGCAGGGGCGAGTGGGGCTAGGGCTTTGGTGGTATTAGCGGTGGCGTTAGTGTTGACACGGGGGGTTCGGTTGGTTGTTTTGCCGATTTCGCAGTGCGTTGCACTATACCACAGTCCGATTCCGGTGGCGGCGATAACCGCGAGCATTAACCCCATTAGCGGGAGGTAACGCAGTATGCGTTTAAATCCTCGTTCTTTTAATTCTATATCCCGTACACCGGTGGTGGAGGCGGTAAAACCGGCGGTGAAAATCCGGTTGCGTAGGCGCGGCCGGGTGGCTGAGCCGTTTTCGTGGCGCTTTGGTGAGGGGGATGCAGGTTCAGCGTGGTTCATGAATTTGCCTTTGGGGATTCGGGGGAGGCTTTCACCTCTGCGGGGGGCTGATTCTTGTCGGCGCGCCGACATTTTTGAAACAGTATTTTCATCCATACAGGCGTCCAATTTTTCAGGCTCATAGCGGGTTTTTCGATCAGGTGCCATGAAAGAAACGCCACCACGTGGGTCGCTATGATAATCACCAGGTGGTAGACTATCCAACCACGTTGGGGTAGCCCGAAGTGCGCCCCGAAGGTCATTATCGGCCAGGCGAAAATATAAACCCCGTAAGAAAAATCCCCGAATCTCTCCCAGTTTTTTAATGGCAGCACCACTGCCAGCCACATGAGGAAGTAGCAGAAACCAAATTGTCCCACAATATTCCATCCGTGCGTGGCGTAGGTAAACACCCCTAGACAGATTCCAAAAAGAGCTAGGCGCCCATCCAGGGGAATCCGATCCCCAAACAGGGCGAATAGGGTTCCAAACGCAAAGGGAGCGAAGAACATGAGCAAGAAAATATCCGAAAAAACCGGGCTTAAAGCGGTGACTTTCACTCCCATCCACATCAGAGCATTCAACACGATTGCCGCTAGGGCGATAAGCCCGCCTAAACGACGGTGGGTGAACAGTCCGAATAATCCCGCCAAACCCACTAAAATATAGCATAAAAATTCGTATTTTAGGGTCCACGCGCTGCCATTCCAGTCAAAAGCGCCGTGCAGGATGGAATAGGGCAGGTTCCCTCCCTCCCCGGCGATATTACGCTGGTTTAACACCAGGAACATATTGTTCCAGAAGTAGGTGAGAGGGGATTCTTTGGGCGGGTGGAGGTAACCGTTCAAATTCCCGTGTTCGTGATAGTAGGAAATAGGAGCCAGCACTACCACAGTGAACAGCAGCGCCGTCCAAAAGGCGGGAAAAATCCTGAGGATACGGCGCCAAAAATACCGGAAAATTGTGGCGTGTCCCATGCGTGATTTGGTAATCAGAAAACCGGAAAAAAAGAAAAACCCGGCTACCGCTACCCCGCCTAAGGATTGCTCGGAGGAAATTTGCACCCCTAAATCTTCCCCACCATAAAAACCTCCAATGGGCCCGGCGTGGGAAAAAATCACTAAAAAAGCCATCAGCCAGCGTAGAAAACCAATCGAGTTGCTGCGCGGGTCAAAAACTTCTGACAGGTAATGCCACTGGCGAGAATGCTGCCCGGTGACGACGTGCGATTGTTGCGTACTCATGTCCAGTTTCTTTCCCCTTACCTTGAGCGGACTTTGTGATAAACCTGGCGGGCGAGGAGATAAAACGGGCGCAGCGTTTTCGCCAGATGGGGGGAGCGGCGTTGTAGTGTGAGTTTCAACTCGGGCAACAGCCCGTAAGGTCGCCGATTCTGCAAGGCGGTGACAGCCTCAAGTGGAAAGCCGGGTAATTGCGATAGCAACGCTTGCACCCGGTATTCCATAAATCCGTAATAGATACCCGCCCACTCTCGGTTCATGACGCTTTTGCAAATCAGTCCTTCGCTCAGGGAGGAGTAGGAAAAGATTCGCTCAATCACGTGAGCCAAAGATCCGTCAGAATACTGGCCTTCTTCGGGGAAATCGTTAAAAGTGAAGTGAGCCTTTGTGAGGGGAAGCAGGGCTTCGGGCCGCGCGAAAAACATTGACCCGTAGGGAGACAAGGGAGTCGTATCGTCGAAAGGCAGTTTGATTCCCAAGCGTTCGCACAGCGCCAGGGCGGGTTTTTTGTTTGCAAACCAGGCGTGCCCCAGGGTGGGGTAGCCCAGAGACACGGCGGGAGGAAACACCATTCCTAGGTAGGGCTCGGTTGCGAACAAGTGCAGCAGGTTGGCGGTGTAGCCTGGGGAGGGCAGCAGATTTTCGAACAGGTGGCGTTTGAATAATTCTGCCGCGTTGTATGCGTCCTGTGCGGATTTTTTGGAGTGAATTTTTGCCACCACGTCGAAACATCCCGGTTCCAAGACGTCGGCGCAAGTCACCAGGAAAGCGGAAACGTCGCGGCCGCGGTTCGATTCCACGATGCGCACTTCGGCTTGGCGTCCCATGGTTTGGAGCTGTTGTTCAATTTGGGTTTTCTTCTCGGGGGTGGAAGTGGTGAGGAAAATTTGGGCGTGGTCTCCCAGGTATGAGAATCGTTTCATGATTTCTGCGGTCATGTCCGCGTAGAAAACATGAGCCACCCCGGCAATTCGCAATTTGGCATTAGCTGCTAGAACGGATTCTTCCGCATTGTCATCCAACACTTGAGTCAGATTGAAATTGGTGGACAAAACCCGGGGCTTGGCGTTGTGTGATACGTTTTGCCAGATTAGTTCTTCGGGGTATCCCGCCCGGCGGACTTCGCGCATGATATCGGCACCGATGATGGCCTGTTTGTCCAGGTAGAGCGGGTCATGGAAGAATAAGCGGCGTTTTAGAATCGGGCATCCATCGGCCAACATTAGAGCAGCATTGTCGAAAATCGGATGCACTGCGGGGTAATTTTCCGCCGGCCAGGCCACCTCGTAGCGCCACCCTAAGTCGGCAAAATGCTTGGTGAACCGTGACTCGTGGTGTACCACGGAGTCTGTGTAGGAGTTTATCGGGGGCATGGTTGCCCAGTATTGCCGGAAGTCTGTGGATGCCAGCAGTTTGTGGCGCACCGCAATCCAGTGCGATTGAATATGCAGCGGCATTTCTAAAGCTACGGTAAAAGGGTGGGGGCGTACGGCTTTGTGAGCGCTGATGCCCCAAAAGTCAGTGTCGATGGCATCCATGCGGTTAAACATGTCCGCGTAGGGGTGGATGGGGCCAAAAAATGTGTAGTTCATGAGGATAACCTCATCGAAACTATCCAGACGTTCCCAGCCGATTTTTTCCAGGGATTCCTTATAGGCGTACACGTCAAACCCGTTGTTTTCCCGCTCCCACACGGTATCCGCTACTTTGGACAGTTTCTGTTTGGAGGTTTCGGTCAGGACGCTGTTGGAGACGACGAAAATCAGTTCGGCGTGTTCCCGCAGCTTTTCCAGGTTGTATGTTACGTAGTCATCCACTTGACCTGATTTGTCATAGAACAAGTAAATGACGGCTCTGCGCATAGATTTTCCCCTTTTTGGCGTTGCTGCGTGGAAGAATGAAGCATCTTCCCGTGTTGTACATCTTATTGTATCGGGTAGTGCGGTGCTAAAAGTTTTGGTTTTCGCCACGCGCCATGTTCGACCATCTGCTATCAGTGGAGATGTGTAAGCTAGTGGGGAGCAGCATCGAATAAAACAGATGAGGGAGGATTTTGAATGCATGTCTTGGTTACCGGTGGAGCCGGGTTCATTGGCGCTAACTTTGTCCACACTACGGTGGAAGAACACCCGGATGCCACGGTTACTGTTATCGATAAAATCGGTTATGCCGGCAACCCTAAATCCATTGAGGGTCTTGATCGGGTCAAGCTGGTGGTTGGCTCTACTGAAGATAAAGACCTTATGGATGCGTTGGTGAAAGAATCTGACTTGGTGGTAAATTTTGCAGCTGAGTCTCACAACGACAATTCACTAGTCGACCCCTCGCCTTTTATCTATTCCAACCTGGTGGGAACGTTTAACACTCTGGAGGCATGCAGGCGTCACCGGGTGCGACTTCACCACATTTCCACCGATGAAGTTTATGGGGACTTGGCACTGGATGACCCGCACAAGTTTGAGCCCGATTCGCCCTATAGGCCGTCTTCGCCGTATTCCGCTTCCAAGGCGGGTTCTGACATGTTAGTTCGCGCGTGGATTCGTTCATTTGGTATCGAGGCTACCATCTCGAACTGTTCTAACAACTACGGTCCCTATCAGCATGTTGAAAAATTCATTCCCCGCATGATTACTAACCGTATGGACGGGGTACGTCCGCGCCTCTACGGGGATGGTTTGAATGTGCGCGACTGGATTCATGTGCTTGACCATAACACGGCAGTGTGGGCTATCATCAACAAAGGTCGCTTGGGGGAGACATACTTGATTGGTGCCAATGGGGAAAAGAACAACTTGCAAGTGGTACAGGCATTAAACAAGATGATGGGGTTCCCCGAAGATGATTTCGACCAGGTTAAAGACCGTCCCGGTCATGACCGCCGCTATGCGATAGATGCCACTAAGCTACGTGAGGAAACCGGGTGGGAGCCCAAGTACACCGACTTTGAGGAGGGTTTGCGTCACACTATCGAGTGGTATCAGAGTAACGAAGCCTGGTGGCGTCCCACCAAGGAAGCTACGGAGGCCAAATACGCTCGGCAGGGTCATTAGCCGACGCTCCGAATGTCCGCTTTGAGAGGCGAAAGTAAGGTGGAAAAATGCGGTGGATAGTTCTCGGAGCTAAAGGTATGCTCGGCCAGGACGTGGTGGAGTTGCTTCAATCTAAGAACCAGGAAGTTCAGTCCCTGGATCGTCCGCAGGTAGATTTAACTCTTTTTGACTCGCTACGTTCTCAAGTTCGCGATGCGGACGTGGTGGTGAACTGCGCGGCTTTCACTGCGGTGGACGCGGCGGAGGAACAGGAACGGCAGGCTTTTGACGTCAACGCTAAGGCAGTGCAATATTTGGCGGTGCAGTGTCGGGAAATCGGGGCGCGTTTGGTGCATGTTTCCACTGATTATGTATTTGACGAACCAGCCGATCGTGACACTCCATGTCCGGAGGACGCTTTGCCCGCACCTGCTGGCGCCTACGGTCGCACGAAACTGGCTGGGGAATGGGCTTTGCAGGCGCAAGGCAAAGACTATCTGATTGTGCGCACGGCTTGGCTATACGGGGCGAAAGGGAACTGTTTCCCTAAAACGATGGCGCGTCTGGCTGGTGGACACGACCGGTTGACGGTGGTGGCCGACCAGTTTGGCCAACCCACGTGGACGCGAGACTTGACGGATTTGATTTGGCGCCTGGTGGAGGCTAAAGCTCCTACGGGGATTTACCACGGTACTTCCAGTGGGAAAACCAGTTGGTATGGTTTTACTCAGGAGATTGTTCGTTCTTTGGGTAGGAATCCGGCGATGGTGGTTCCGGTTGCTACGGCTGATTTTCCGCGCCCGGCGCCGCGCCCGGCTTTTTCGGTGTTGGGGCATAGGGCTCTGGAGGCGATTGGGGTGGCACCGATAGGCCAGTGGGATTCACGCTGGAAGGTCGCCGCAGGGGAGGTTTTGGCAGACTTCCGCTAGTTTTTGGTTTTCCCATTAGGTGTCAGCCGGAAATGCCGGTTGACACCTAATGAACCCACCTCATGAGTCCGAACCCGTTAGCGAGCCCGCGACGGATGGTGTCTGTTTAGTCTTGCAATAGTCCGAGCAGATACTCGCCGTACCCGGATTTGCGCAAGGGTTCGGCCACCCGCGCTAAATCCGTGTCGCTCAAAAATCCGCGCCGCCAGGCGGCTTCCTCCGGGCAGCCGACCTTCAGGTCTTGGCGTTTCTCGACGGTACGCACGAAGGCCGTCGCGTCCGCCAGGGAATCGAAAGTCCCGGTATCCAACCAGGCGGTGCCGCGCGGCAAGACTTCGACATGCAGTTTCCCGGCCTCCAGATACTGGCGGTTCACGTCGGTAATCTCGTATTCCCCGCGAGCCGAAGGCTTGAGGTCGCGGGCAATTCCCACCACGTCATTGTCATAGAAATACAACCCGGGTACTGCGTAGTTGGACTTTGGCTGTGCCGGTTTTTCTTCAATCGAGACGGCCTTGAAATCCGAATCGAATTCCACCACGCCATAGGCCTGGGGGTTGTGGACGTGATAGGCAAACACTGCGCCCCCGTCAATGGTATGGAAACGTTGCAACTGGTCACCCATGCCCGGTCCATAGAAAATATTGTCACCCAGCACCAAAGCCGCAGAATCCTGTCCGATGAAATCCGCGCCTAACACGAATGCCTGTGCCAGGCCGTTGGGGACTTCTTGAACCACATAGGACAGGTTGATTCCGAACTGGGAGCCGTCCCCCAGCAGCCGATGGAAAGCCGGGGCATCATGTGGGGTAGTGATAACCAGAATATCCTTTATCCCCGACAGAATCAGAGTGGTCAAAGGATAGTAAACCATGGGTTTGTCATACACCGGCACCAGCTGCTTTGAAGTGCCTTGGGTAATGGGGTGTAACCGAGTGCCGGAACCGCCGGCTAAAATAATTCCACGCATACGGGAATTCTATCAGGGTACGGGGTGCGGCGCGGCTTTGTGGCGGTGTGTTGGATTGCGGTTTCATGAGGTGCCATCCCCAAAGAGCTGTCTTGGTAATTCGGCCTGGTAAATTCCCGCATTGGCGGGGTTTTTAAGTAAAATCAGAGGTAACAAGGCGTTGGGAGGAAACATGGAACGTATCAGTGGAGTAAAGAAGCAATACGCTTGGGGATCGGATACCGCTATCCAGGAACACTTTGGTATTGGCGAACCGGGTGAAACCCTGGCTGAAGTCTGGTTCGGGGCGCATCGTTTGTCGCCATCTGCGTTGCTGTCAGATGAATCGGCTGACCCGATTTCCTTGGCGGATTGGATCAGTGCCGACCCCGAGGGCACCCTGGGGGTTTCGGTGGTGGAACGTTTCGGGGCACGTTTACCGTATTTAATAAAGCTGATTGCCCCTAAGCGGCCCCTGTCTCTACAGGTACACCCGGATCGGGAACATGCCCAGTTGATGTTTGATGTCGAAGAACGCGCCGGGATTCCTCTTGATGCTGCCCAGCGCATGTACAAAGACCCCAACTATAAGCCGGAGCTGATTTACGCTTTGACCCGTTTCGAAGCCTTAGCGGGTTTCCGTGCCCCGCGGCGTATTGTGGAAATCTTTTCCGATTTGGATACGGAACTGGCCACTCAGATTGTTTCTCAGCTGCGCGCGCAGCCTTCACCTGAGGGTATCCGGGAGGTCACCGATCGTTTGCTTTCCCCCCACACTACCCCGGCAGCTCCCCAGGTAGAGGCTACGGTGGCGGCGATGAGTGACCGGTTACAAGCGGGGGTTTCACCTTCGGTGCGTGTTGATCGGGTGGTCACCAGCCTGGCACGTCAATATCCGGGGGATGCTGGGGCGGTAGTAGCTGCCATGCTGAACCCGGTATCACTTCGTCCCGGCGAGGTTCTGTTCACCCCCCCGGGAGGGATTCATGCTTATGTTTCGGGGCTGGGCGTGGAAATCATGGCGAATTCCGACAATGTGTTGCGCGCCGGGTTGACCGAGAAACACGTTGACTGCCAAGAACTGTTGAACTGTCTGGACTACGTGGCAGCACCCCCGGTGCGGATTGCCCCGGAATGGGTGACGGATTCCACCCAGGTGTTCTATGCCCCAGTGGATGACTTCGAACTGTCGGTTACAAAGTTGGGCGACCCTCAGCTGTTGCCAGGGCACGGGGGGCGGATTGTGCTGTGTATCGAGGGCGAAGCCATCCTCAGTGACGCGGAAACTGACCAGTTGCGCTTGTTGCCGGGACAGGCTGTGTTTGTGCGTGCTGATAAAACCCCGGTCTATGCGTCGGGACACGGCGTGGTGATGCAATCCGATATCCCCTAAATCCGCCGGATTCCCAATTACCCAAAATCCGGTTTTGTGGCAAACGGTCCATGGTGTGTCGTAGTAAATGTGATATTTATCACACTTGCGGTTTAGCTGGGTAATCAAGCGGATTGAGCTCGGTTTAGGGACAAGCACCTCGTGAATCACTTGTGAATATGAATGACAAACGTGTAACTTGGTACTAGCGATTTCCCGTCCAGCGGCCCGAGACAGGCCTCGGGTGCCGGGAAACTAAAGAACTCGATACAAGAGAGGTGCGTTGAATATGTGGAATCTGTTTGGTGAGGGAGCCATCGACTATGTCGATACCTCCACCGCCATAGATGATATTTTCAACGGGCCGCTCGCCTGGCAAGCCCAAGCCTTGTGTGCCCAAACCGATCCCGAAGCCTTTTTCCCGGAAAAAGGCGGCTCCACCCGGGAAGCGAAAGCGGTGTGTGCTCAGTGCGAGGTGCGCGAACAGTGCCTGGAATACGCTTTGGCCAACGATGAACGCTTCGGTATTTGGGGTGGCCTCTCAGAACGAGAACGCCGCCGCTTTAAACGACGGGTGTCCTAGGTAAAACCCCGGCCAGGGCTTGAAATCCAGGATGGCACCTCATGAAGGGGCAACCCAACCAGTCCCACCAATCCAGCCCAGCCCAACCCCGCCGGCCAAATACCCTCCCGGCAACAGCAACTGGATAGCAAACTAGGCAACACGCCCCGACCGCGCCACTTAGGAACCAGCCCCTAAAAACGCTAACCTTAAACCTATGCCATTAGAAGTCAGCGCTTTCGTCGTCACCTCCGGGGAAACTCCCTACCTAGCGGCGACTTTGTTGGCAGTGTCGCGCCAAACTATCCCCCCGAAATCTGTCTATGTGATTGACGTTTCTACCTCTGGGGTGGCGCGGCGAGTCGGCACCCAGATTTTAACCGCGCCCGGGGCTCGTAACCTGGGGGCAGCTCTCGAACAGGCGCGTCTTTCCCCCGATTTCCCGAAGCTGGAATCCGGTGCCGCCATCTGGTTGCTGCACGACGATTCGGCACCCGACGCGACTTGCCTGGAAGAACAGCTGCGCGTTTTTGCTGCCAGTGATGATACCGTGGTGGTGGGCGCCAAACAACGTGCCTGGGACAAGGCCGCGCAACTGCTAGAAGTCGGGATTCAAGCCACTGCTTCGGGTCGGCGTCTACAGGAAATGGATGCCGGGGAAATCGACCAGGGGCAATATGATGGTCGCAGCGATGTACTCGCGGTGGGAACTGCTGCGATGCTGGTCGACTGGGATACCTATCTCGAACTAGAAGGTTTCGACCCGCAGCTTGGTTCCTTTGGGGACGGATTGGAGTTTTGCCGCCGGGTGCATTTGGCGGGGTATCGCGTCCAAGTGGCGCCTCGTGCCGTCGTGTACCACAAACTTGCCGGATACTACGGACTGCGCGGCCCCGACGGCGGGCGGCCCACCCGCGCGACCCGCCTGGCTGAAGAAAAAGACGCTCTGGAACCGGAACCAAAACGCTCTTTCACCCCTCGAAGGGTGGCGCAACTGCATAACTGGTTGGTAGCCGCACCCTGGTGGCAGTTTATTTTCCTGCCGCTGGTGGTGCTGATTCTAGGCGTTATTCGCATTGGGTGGCGCATTGTCACCAAGGAACCCAAACTGGCCGCCGGGGAGCTAAAAGCCACCCTGGTCACCGTGTTTCACCCCGTGGGGGTGTGGCGCGCCCGGCTGAAGCGTGCCCGCCACCAAAGAGTCCCGAGTCGCGCCCTGAAACCTTTACAGATTAAAGGGAGGCAAATCTGGCAGGCCAAGGTCACCCTGCGTAAAATCGCCAAAGACGCGCGTAAACCCCTGATTACTGACCAGCAAGCCCGGCAAAACTATATCATTGAAAAGAATATCGATGCGGGACTTTCCCTGGTGGTGGCGCTGATTCTGTTGATGATTTCCTTGTTGACTGGGCGTTTCGCCCTGGGCGGGGTCGCTGGGGGAGCGCTGCCTAGCTTGCCAGAGGCATCCTCGGAGTTTTGGGCGCACCTGATTTCTGGGTGGCTGCCGGCCGGACTAGGCTACGGCTCCCAGATTCTAGCGGCCGACCCCTTGGGGCTGCTGCTGGGTATCCTGGGGGTGTGCCTCGGGACAGTGGGGATTAAGAGCCCGGTAATTCTGGCTATCTTGGGTTTCGCGACCCTGCCGGTGGCGTGGCTCGCGGCCTGGTGGGCGGCGGCAGTGATGACCACTTCCCGTCCTTTGCGGATTACGGCGGCTTTGTCTTGGGTGCTGTCCCCGGCTTTGCTGGCGAGTCTGGGGGCTGGTCAGATTTCTGGGTGGATATTGGCCTGGGCGATTCCGCTGTTCGCGGGGGCGTTGGCGCGAGCCAGTGGAGCGGGGCACACCCGAATAGTGATGGGCGACGGCAATGAACCGGTAGAGATTACGGTGGAATCGGCGCGAATCATTCAGGCTGGTTTAGCAGCTTTGGCTGGTTTCGTGGCGGTTTGTGCCGCTCAAGTTTTGATTGTGCCGTTGGTTTTGCTTTTGGGTTTGGGATTCATGAGGGGCGTGTCCAGAATTCCGGCGGATTATTCGCCATCCGGGCTATCCCCTCATGAAGCCGCGCCCAAAGCGAGCCAAGCCCTTAAAGCGACTCACGCCCGGCTCGCCTTTCGCCACCTGCTGATTATCCTGCTGCCCTCGGCGTGGCTGGTGTTGCCGATGCTGTTGCGTACCTTGAGCCACCCCAACCAGTGGCCGCTGTGGGTATCTACCCTGGGGGTGCCCCAGGAATCGCCGACTCCGAACTGGATGGATTTGCTAACTGGTTGGCCACTTTCTTTGCGTCAGGTGCATCTGGCTCTGCCGCTGCCCGGTTGGCAGTGGCTGGCAGTGGCGCCCGTGCTGCTGACACTGATAGTGACGCTGGTCAGCGTGGTGGTGCCGGGGCACAGCCTAGCCTCGCACTGGTCGGTAATCTTGGCGCTGTGCGGTTTGGCTATCGCCGGGTTGTCTGGGGTAACTCCGGTGGCTGTCCACGAGGCACATGCGGTCACGGCCTGGGCCGGCCCGGGCTTGGCCGTGTATCATGCGGGGCTGCTGACGGCGGCAGTGACTTTCTGGAACCGGCTGCGTTTGGATACCCCCCTTCAAGTCGCTGGGTGGGTTGAAAAAACCTGTCGGGTCGGGTTGGCGGTGGCGGTGTTCATCCCGGTGGTGGGGGTGGCACCGGGTCTGATTAGCGAAATCGTGCACCCACGAGCCAGCGATTTTGGGCGTCTCCAGGCTTTCCACGAAGAAATGTTG
The DNA here is from genome assembly GCF_000160615.1 of Mobiluncus mulieris ATCC 35243. Taxonomy (GTDB): domain Bacteria; phylum Actinomycetota; class Actinomycetes; order Actinomycetales; family Actinomycetaceae; genus Mobiluncus; species Mobiluncus mulieris. The sequence goes on from NZ_GG668518.1 coordinate 686,254, forward strand.
CCGGCCACGGTGGTGAATGGCCAGACTGGTCCCCAACAGCAACGTTGTTTGAACTTGGTGGTGCAAGCCGCCCCCAATCAGTCCATCCTGGTAGAGGCCAGCGTGTGGCGAGGGTGGCGCGATACCGTGTTCGAGGCTGCGCCGTGGGTGAAACTGAAGAATTATCAAAATGTGTCTGGGACGCGCAGTCCCGATGCCGCCGACACGGTGCTGTCCCAGACCGTGGCGGCGGTGTTGGGGGGTGACACTCCGCGGCTAAGCGAGCAATTGGCCAGTCTCGACATTCACTTTATTGTGGTGGCGAACGGTGATTCGGAACCGGTGCGCCATTTAGTGAATCTCTTGGATTCCAGCGCTGACTTGGAGCGGGTGACTCAAACCGCAGCGGGGACGGTGTGGCGACTCGGCGATGATAGTCAAGCCGGCTTGGTACGGGTGGCTTCGGCTCATTGGATTGGGGGTCGCCCCAGTTGGCCTACCGAGAAAAACCAGGCCATGGCTTTGTCAGGGCGAGTCCCAGGACAGGTGGCTTTGCCGGCTGGTAGTGAGGGGCGATTGATGGCGCTCTCGGAGCGTCGCGATGCTAACTTTATGCTGCATCTTGACGGTAAGCCTTTGAGTGCTGTGGACAACGGCCAGTGGAATAATCTGTATCGATTGCCGGGCGGCAAGGGTTCCTTACAGATTCGCTATGCATATCTGCCCTATCAGTTGTGGGGAGCGGTGCTGGTGTTATGGCTGTTTATCGCGTTCGCGGCGGCTTTGCCTTTGCGGCGAGTCTCGGAGGTGAAAGTGTGACAAATTCAGGAAAAAATGCTGTGGGGAAAGCACGCGAGCCTCGCGCCGGGGTACAGACTTTGAAAATGGTGTTGCACTGGGGCTTGGGAACCGTGCTGGTGTGGGGCATGAGTCTTGCCCTGGTGGTTTTTGCTTGGAAGCATCCGGTAGTAACTGGGGGGGTGCGTTATGGAGAGCCGGTGCCAGTTCCTGCCGCAGAGGTAGTGTTGTCTTGCCCGGCTGTGCCTCCCACAGTGAATCCGAAAGCGGTGGATGCGGCTGGACAGCGGGTCGCACCCCCCCAGATTGCCGGATCGCTGACCGCCACCGTGTTGGCACGTAGTGGTAAAGTCCCGACGGATGCGGTTTTCTCGCCTCTAGTTGATTCCGTTCATGAGGTGCCAGCCGCTACCCCGACCGCTAGCGCTGCACCGACGTCTGTCCCGAAAAAAAAGTCTCGAGGCAAGGATGGTGATGCCCAGGCTGAGAGCGAGCCTCCCGAAGACACCCGGTCTGACCTGGTGTTACGCCCCCGCTCGGCGATGCTTTTTGGTCGTTTTTCTAAGCCGGTAAGTGGGTTTTTACGTGCGGCTCCCTGGGAAAACCGGGCAGCTTTGGCGGCGGCTGATATTGAGCAGTCGGTGTCCTCGGGAGACTATCGCGGCTTGGCTACGGGAACATGCCAGGTCGCCTCCCAGGATGTCTGGTTGGTGGGGGGTGCTACTATCCCGGGAAACTCCACCGTGTTGCAACTCATGAATCCTTCGGCGAATCCGGTGGAAGCCAAGGTAGAAGTCTGGGGGGATACCGGAAAACAGCGTTTCCCGCGCGGCGAGAAACTGCGTATTAACCCTAAAGACCAGGTTTCGATTCCTTTGGAATCCGCGCTGCCCAGTCTGCAAAGCCTCGCGGTACACGTGAGTGCTTCCGGGGCGGGAGTAGCAGCTTCTTTGATGACCCACAATTTGCAAGGACTGACAGCGGGTGGCGTGTCCTTGGTGCATGCCAGCGTGGCTCCGGGGAGAACCCAGGTGATTCCCGGGGTGGCGATGAGCGAGGATTTGGGAGCGGTGCGGATTTTGAATCCTGGTTCGGAAACCACCCATGCCTCGATAGAGGTTGTAAATGAAAACGGTCGTTTCCCTTTGCCTGGCGGAGCCAAAGTTACCTTGGATGCCGGCACCGTCACCGATTTTACTTTGGGAGGATTGCAGGCGGGTAACTATGCGGTGGTGGTCACGTCTCCAGACCCGGTGGTGGCGGGAGCGGTGGTGTATCGTCACGGTGGGGAGTCCGAGCAAGACCCAGGACGGTTCATGCGTGATCATGCTTGGCTGCCGGCTTTACCTCCCGGCGGTGGAGTGGTGCTGGGACCGGCAGCAATTAATCGACAACTTTTGGTGACGAATCTGGGCGAGGCAAATAGTGAGTTTAAAGTTGCTGGTCACACCCATGTGGTAAAGGCTGGAACCACGGCGGTGGTGCCCCTGACCGAGGAAGCGGCTGATTTGGTAGAGGCTCCGGATTTGTATGTGACTCAGGTTTTAACCACCGAGTTGGGGGATGGCTTGGGGATTGACTCCTTGGAGCCTTCCCCAGATTTAGCTCAATCACGTCAGGTTTATGTCCAACTGCGCAGCTAAATTCTGACAGACAAAACAGTATTGTAGACTTCTTGGATAACGCCAAGTTTCCCCGTTTTTTGCGATGATAAATTCGGGGGTTGTCGAGTTTACACCCCGTATTTCGGGGCAGAGACCGCCGCGACTTTCTGGGAAATATTTGCGTCGCGCCTCATATAGGTTTCGTATTCGAGGTCGCGGCGCAACACCAGCACTGCCGCAATGAAACGTTCCGGATTTGTGTTGGGCGGCGGTGGGGGATAAACCGAGGGCTCTAGCTCGTTGGCTATCTGTAGGGCGGCCTGGCGGCGTGCCTCAGGTTGCATCTTGCCTGCAGTTTGCAAGAAACGACGTGCCATTACTGAAAATGCCCCGTCAAGTTCTTTGACATGTGCGACCATTGCCCAACCCGCGAGCTCCGGGGCTAGGAGCAGCGCCTGACGGCGGGTGACTGCGGGTTCGGAAATCACATAGGTTCCGGCAAAGAAATCCCCGACCCGCCGGGAACGTCGGTTGAAGGTAGCAGTCAGAATCGCCACGGCACCCCCGGTGAACCAAATTTCTCCCACCCCAACCAGAGCACGAATAAAGGCGTGACGGAATGTAATCGGGCCACCGTCGTCGCGTACCACGCGAGTTCCCGCCACGAACTTACCCAGGGAACGACCGTGGGTCAGGGTTTCCACAATCATGGGATAGAAAAATGCCCAAAACGCTATTGTCGTAGCGGATAAGGCCATGAGCTGGGCAGAATTGTTTATCGGCAGCTGATCAGTGGGACCAAAAAAATAAAACAAAGCCACGACTTCGCCAGTTAACACCATGCCCACAATCGCGGACGCAATGTCGATTAGGCCTGAAATAACACGTAAAAACAGGGATGCCGGCTGTACCAGCAAAGCCACTGCTTCGCCGGTGACCACAACATCTGGTCGCATCTTCTCGCCGCGAAAAGTCTCCATATTACTGTTAGATTACCATTATGGATATTGACGCGTATAGTGCAAGGCAACGCCCAGCCTGGAAACGACTGGAAAGACTGAACCGGAAACGGCGTTTGGACGGTGCGGAAGTCGACGAACTGGTGGGACTATACCAACGTACAAGCTCAGATTTAGCCACTTTGACTTCTTCAGCTACCGATCCCGATTTGGTTTTAGAGCTGACCCGAATTGTACAGTCCGCCCGCGGCCGCATCAGCGGGGCACGGGCGGGAACCTTGAAAACCTTGGGATACTTCTTTACGGTTACCCTGCCTCTAGCCATGTATCGCTTGGGGCCACTGTTTTTAGCTACCTTGGTGTATTCCCTGTTCATAGCGATTTTCGCAGGATTCTGGGTGTTTAACCACCCAGAGATTATGACTGCCCAAGGCAGTGAGTCGGATTTGCAGCGATACGCTCAAGAGGCCTTTATCTCCTATTATTCCAATAACCCCGCCCCAGACTTCATGGCGCAAGTATGGACGAATAACGCCACTATCGCCGTGCAAATGGTAGCCACATTTATGACTGGGGTGATTCCCCTGATGATTTTGACTACTAACTTTGCCCAGGTAGGTATGGCCGGGGCGATATTGGCGAAGTACGGGGACATCAAGGTTTTCTTTGGGCTAATCACCCCCCACGGCATCCTGGAATTGTCCTGTATCGTGCTGGCCACCGCCGTGAGCCTGCGTTTATTTTGGGCAATTTTCGTACCCGGGGACTTGCCGCGTACCCAAGCCTTTGCAAAGATCGGGCGCGAGCTGCTGCCGGTGGGCATGGCTTTAATTATGCTTTTGGCTATAGCGGGAATCGAAGAGGCCTTTTTGACTCCCTCGCCGCTGTTACCACTGGTAAAGGTGCTTGTGGCGGTGGTGGTCTATGCTCTGATTATTACCTGGGTGGTGGTTTTGGGGCACCGTGCCAAAAAACTGGGCTTGACTGGGGATATCGCGGCCAACCAGGCCGGTTACATGCTCTAGACTCAGTTCCTTTTCGGGACTGGCGCGGTAGCATTTTTCAACAGTTATGATTAGCTGTGGCATAATAGACCCTGGTTCCTGGTTCACCTGTGGAAAAGCCGCCGGACCCAGAACCCATTGAAACCCCTAGGAGAAATTGATGAAAAAGGATATCCACCCGGAGTACGTTGAAACTCGGGTTACCTGTACTTGTGGAAACAGCTTTACCACTCGTTCCACTTTGACTTCCGGTGAAATGCGCGTGGATGTGTGTTCTGCCTGCCACCCCTTCTATACCGGGAAGCAAAAGATTTTGGATACTGCAGGTCGTGTTAATCGCTTCGAGGCGCGCTACGCCAAGTACAATGCGGCCAAGAAAGCGGCGGCGGAAAAAAAGGCCGCCGAGGCTAAGAAGGCTGCTAGCGAAACCACTGCGGCTAAATAGCTTTGCTTTGGCACCGGTTCGACCCTTCGGGGCGAGCCGGTGCCTTTGCTTTAATTTCTAACCGGTGAAACCGGGTGCTTTTGAAAGGAACATCATGTCTAAATTTCCCCCCGAGCTGGCGGGGGTTGAACCCCTGCTTGAAGAATACGCCGCCGTGGAACGCGAAATGAGTGACCCGGATTTACATTCTGACCAATCACGTGCCCGCCGGGTGGGACGTCGCTATGCGGAACTGGGACGAGTTGCGGCGGCCGCGCGAGCCTTCTTGGAGGCACAAGACGACTTGGAAGCCGGACGGGAGATGGCTGCCGAAGACCCGGATTTTGCGGCGGAACTGCCGAAACTCCAAGAAGCTTTCGATACTGTTCAAGCTGCGCTGATAGAAATCCTCACCCCACGTGACCCCGACGATGCCCGTGACGTGATTATGGAAATCAAAGCCGGAGAAGGCGGCGAAGAATCTGCCCTATTCGCTGGGGACTTGATGCGTATGTACCAACACTATGCGGAAAAAATGGGATGGGCCGTACAGATTTTGGGTTTGACTGAATCTGATTTGGGCGGGGTTAAAGACGCCCAAATCGCGTTCAAAGCCAAGGGTAATCCCACCCCAGAAGAAGGCGTGTGGGCACACCTGAAATACGAAGGTGGGGTGCATCGGGTTCAGCGAGTGCCCGTCACTGAATCTCAAGGCCGTATCCACACTTCGGCTGCCGGGGTACTGGTAATGCCGGAAGCCGAAGAAACTGGGGATATCGAGATAGATCCCAATGACTTGCGTATTGACGTGTATCGTTCTTCGGGGCCGGGGGGACAATCCGTGAACACCACCGACTCGGCGGTGCGCATCACCCACCTGCCCACCGGAATCGTGGTGTCGATGCAAAACGAGAAATCTCAGTTGCAAAACAAAGAAGCTGGGATGCGCGTGTTGCGATCGCGCCTGATGCAGTTAGAACAGGAAAAACGTGAAGCAGAGGCCGCTGAAGCCCGGGCTTCCCAGGTACGCACCGTGGACAGGTCCGAGCGAATCCGCACCTATAACTTTCCGGAAAACCGGATTGCGGATCACCGCACCGGGTACAAGGCCTATAACTTGGACGCAGTTTTGAACGGAGAGCTCGCACCGGTAATCCAATCCGCCATCGATGCCGACGAAGCTGCACGCCTTGCCGCTGTTGGCGAAAAACAGTGAAAATCCCGGAGCATATCTCCTCGCGGGCAGCAGTGAACGATGCGGCCTTTGTACTCAACGAAGCCGGGATTGGCAATGCCCGCATGGAAGCTTCCTGGCTGCTGCAGCATGTGTTGGAGCACCCTCCACTTTATGACGAGCGTCTCGATGCAGCGAAATATCAAGAGTTTTTTGCGCTTGTAGGTCAGCGCGCGCACCGGGTTCCCTTGCAACACGTGATGGGAGAAATGTATTTCCGAGGACTCAAATTGCGGGCGCGACCCGGAGTATTTGTGGTGCGTCCGGAAACCGAGTGGGTCGCCGAAGCCGGCATCGAGACAGCTCAAGTTTGGGGGGCACAGGGAATACCTCCCCAGGTTTTGGATCTCGGATGCGGGTCGGGCGCACTGGGGCTAGCTGTGGCTGCCGAGGTCGCGGATACGGTTTTAACCAGTGTGGATATCAGTCCCGAGGCCGTAGCTTTGACGCAGGAAAATGCGGATTTGTGCGGGATAAAGGCGCGGGTGATACTGGCCGATGCTACGGATTTAGGGGGGCTTATATCCGCACTTACAGCTGATTCCCGGTTGGCACCTCATGAAACGGACAGAAAAGCCGCCGCCACGGAGGGCGAATGCCAAACCGAAGCGGCACCTCATGAATCCGAAAACAACGGAGCAAACGAAACCAAGGCGACCCCGAAATTCCACGTTATAGTAACCAACCCTCCCTATGTAATCGAGACAGTAACCCAACCCGAGGCCGCCGCCGACCCACCCCAAGCCCTCTACGGCGGGGGGACAGACGGCTTGGACATCCCTCGCAGATTCCTGGAAAACGCGGCAAAACTGCTGGTCGCTGGGGGAACTGTGGTGATGGAACACGGAGAAACCCAAGGGGAAGCTTTGGTCGTGGCGGCACGCGACCTGGGATTCGGGCGGGCACACACCGAAAAGGACTTGGCAGGACGGCCCAGATTCTTGCGAGCCAGCGATTATCAGGGACTTTAAAACTTTGTCCCCGATACTGAAGTTTTTTGGTAAGGGGTTAATTAGGGATTTCCCCTATAGCGATAAATTTAAGATTGCTTTATCGTGGTTAACGACCGAAAGGATTGCCCGTGAGTGATGATGTTAAGAAAACCGAGATTTCCAAGGAAGTAATTAGCCCGGTGAAGCCTGGCGCTAAACTCGCCGATGAGTCGGAAACAAAGCCGAGTACGAACCCGTTTGCGACCCCGACAGTGAAACCTGGCGCGGCTGGCACCTCAGCCCCGGGAGCTTTGAGCACGAAACCCATGAAGTTCAAGAAAAAACTGGGGAAGGGGAAAAGGAAGAAACGGCGTCGCATTATCATAGCCATAGTGGTGGTATTGGTGCTAGCGCTGCTTGTATTTATGCTGCCAAGTCTGTTTGGGGGGGGACGAAACGATGCTAATGCAAACGCGATTTATTCCGGTGATATTACCTCGGTGAAACGTAGTGATGTCACTAAAACCGTGTCCTTGAATGGTACTTTGGAAAGTTCCAAATCAATGGCGATATATACCACGCTTAATTCCCCGGTGACAGCCCTGAAAGTAAGGGCGGGTGATGCAGTCACCACGGGACAGGTACTAGCGCAATTGGATACCGATGCCACTGTCAAAGAAATTGCTTCGCAACAGGCAGCGATGCAAGATGCCCAGGTTTCCAAACAAAATGCCATAAACCAAGCCCAGGATACTTACCAGAACTTTGCGGATTCCTTGGCTAGCGGTACTAACCCGGAGATAAACGCCGCTAAGAAAGGCATTAAAACCGCCCAGGCTGAATATCAGAAAGCCCAAAAAACTTTTGAAACCTTGAAAACTGATCGGGCAACTAAGATTACGGATTCCCTAGTCACTCAGGAAGCTGCGTTGCGCACCGCCTACCAGGAGGTAGAGAAAACCCGGATGAGTGCCTCGCGGATTGGGGCAGCATTGAAAGAAGCCGACAGGATGCGAGACCTAGAGAGTATTTCGCTGGCATCGGATAAAGCGGATTTGGCTTTGCGTCAAAAAGAGCTGCAAAAGGCACAAAACGATTCCAGCCTCAGCAAGGAAAAGAAAGCTGAAGTGATTAACGCTTTGCAGTGGGAAATCAACCATTTGACTGAAGTAATCGCCGAGGGCGAAGCCAAAACACAGGCCGTCAAGGAAAAGTATGATACAGCTTGGTCTCAAGAAAAAGAGAATAAGCTAAAGATACGTCAAGCCACCGAAAACTTAGGGATGGCACGTCGGCAATATCGCCTGGCTTTGCTAAAAGTTGACCGTGAGCTGGCTGATGCTCAGGATGCGGTGGCTCGGGCTCAGGACGGAATTTTGGATGCGAATGCGGGGTTGCAACAGGCCGAAGCGACCGCCCAATTGCAAAACCGCACGAACCAACGGGCGATAGAAACCGCGCGATCCGGGGCAACTAATGCCCAGGGACAGCAGGCCATTGCCAAACTGCGTGCTGATATTAATTCCGCCACGGTCAGAGCCCCGATGACTGGGGTAATCACCAGCGTGACCGCCAAAGTTGGATCGCCCGCTCAGGGAGCCTTATTCATGGTAGAGGATAACCAAAACCTGTTAGTTAAAACAGCCGTGAAAGAAAAAGACGTGTCGAAACTCTCGGTGGGACAACAAGTAACTTTCAAGACTCCCGCCACGGGGGACAAGAAATACACCGGAACCGTAACATTTATTTCCCCCGCTGCCAGCCGAGACCTGGCCGGTGGCGGTGACGGGAACAATTCCTCGGGCGGATCTGCCTCAGGGGGAGGAGCTGGTGGCTCTGGCGCTTCGTCGGTTATGTTCCCCGTGGAAATCAAGGTCACCGGGGAGTTGACCGGGCTGCGCTTGGGATCCACCGTGAAAGCTAAGGTTATTTTGCAAGACGCACGCAATGCTTTAACTGTACCTTCGAGCGCCTTGCTGGATGCTCCGATGCCGGTGGGGGCAAGCAGTGCCGGTGATGCTGGCGACGAAGGGGAATCCGTCCCCTCCAAGTCCGGGGCAAAACCCAGTGTGGTTTTGGATCCGGGAGCGCCCCCGGAAGCTCGGGAAGAGGCGAAGAACCCCTCGGTAGCCGGGGCTGCCAAACCCGCAGGTCCAAGTAATCCCAATGCGCCTAAGTCTGTGCTGGTCTTGGAAAATGTGGGAAGCAAAACCCCCACTATCAAGGAAGTCAAGGTGAAAGTACTGGTGGAAGGCGCTAGCGCCACCGCGATTGAAGGGCCAGGAATCGGAGCGGGCACCAAGATTCTGAACAATCCCATGCAGTACATGCACCTTATCGGTCTGAAAGCCCCGATTGTGGATACTCCGCTGCCCGAAAGCAGTGCTGGTAGCGCTCCACAAGGCTAAATAGGGAGATACAGAGCGATGAAAAATATTCCTGATACACCCGCACCGCCTGGAATTCCCAGGGTATCCGGTACCCCGGGGGTGCCACCCGTGATTGACATGCACGGTATCGTCAAACGTTTCTTCGAGGACACCGACCACGAACTGACGGTGCTAAAAGGATTCGACCTCGCCATATATCCGGGAGAATTCGTGTCCATCGTGGGATCTTCGGGCTCGGGGAAATCTACTTTGATGAATATCATTGGCTTGCTGGATCGACCCACAGAGGGCAGCTATGTAATCGCGGGTCAAGATATGGCCGATGCCGATGATGATGACATGGCGTTGCTGCGTTCCCTGTCCATAGGTTTCGTGTTTCAAAGTTTTAATCTGGTCAGCCGTACCAATGCCCGAAGAAATGTGGAACTGCCCATGATGTATGCCGGGGTAGGACGTAGCGAGCGTCGTGAACGCGCCGAAGAGTTATTGGAATTGGTGGGCATGGGGGAACGCATGAACCACCAGCCCAATGAACTTTCCGGTGGACAGAAACAACGCGTGGCAATTGCCCGGGCGATGGCTAATGACCCCGATATTATCCTGGCGGACGAACCTACCGGGGCACTGGACACCGAAACCGGAAACATGGTGATGAATCTGTTCCACCAGCTGCATCGCCAGCAGGGTAAAACCATTGTGCTGATTACCCACAACCCGGAGTTGGCCGAGCAAACCGGGCGTATTTTTCACATGCGTGACGGGCTGTTGGACGCACCGGTACCGGGTTCACTGGCGCAAAGTGTCCAGGTGTCAGGTGAACAAATCGATGCTTTTAGCGGGCATTCGACCCGAGCCGCTGCGGCAATGGGGGGTGGAACGCGATGACTCTGGGAGAAAGCCTGCGCCTAGCCTTAGCCGGGCTATGGGCAAATAAGCTGCGCGCCTTGCTGACCTTGCTGGGCATTATTATTGGTATTGCTTCCGTGGTGGCGATTATGACCCTTTCAGAGGGAATCACCCAATCGGTAACCAAGTCGCTCAACAGCATTGGTGGCACAGACATGTATGTCAGGGTGGATACCAAAGAAAATATTGCCAAGATGAAGAGCAATGATAATGGTTCCTATGTCGATTCCGCCAATGTGCCCAATAAAGAGGACTCCGACTATATCACCACAGATTTTTTGGAAAAACTACGCAGCGATTTTGCCAATCGCATCGAAGGTGTAAGTGTTTCCGGAGCCGGTGGATTTGGTACGGTGACCTATCGCGAAAAACAGGTTGATGTTAGCAACCAGTCCACCAACCAGGATTTTCTGATTGGATCCAACCAAGAGATGCTTGCCGGGCGAGGCTTTACCGCCGATGAAGTTCTTGATGGGGAGCCAGTGGCAGTTATCAGTGAAAAAATGTTGAAAGAAGTCTTTGGTGGCAACAAAAATCTGGCCTTGGGGGCGGAATTTAGCTATTCGGCTGGCAACGGGGATATGACGTTTAAAGTCATTGGTATCTATCGGTCGGTGAAGGGCAAAGGTATCGGAGGAGCCCTGGCTGGAGGCCTCAGTGGGGATGACAATCAATTCTATATCCCCTATACCCTGGGGGATGAAGTAAATGGAACCACCACCAGGGGATTCGAATATGCCACGATTAGGCCTAAAGCTAGCGGGAATCTGAAGGCACTGCGAGACGAAATCCAACGTTACTTTGACAAACAGTGGGAGACCAGCCAGAACTTTGGGGTAATCGTAGTTTCCATGGAAAATGCCATGAAACAGTTAAACCAGTTGTTCGGGACGATTTCTTTAGGCCTTTCTGCGATAGCCGGACTGTCCCTGCTGGTAGGCGGAATCGGGGTGATGAACATCATGCTGGTTTCCGTTACGGAGCGCACCCGCGAGATTGGGATTCGCAAAGCTCTCGGTGCCACCCGCAGCAATATCCGCAGCCAGTTCATTATCGAGGCTATGATGGTGTGCCTCTTGGGAGGCATCCTGGGGGTGATACTTGGCGGGGTTGGCGGCTATTACGGGGGTGCCGCCATGGACGCTTCTGCGCTGCCACCCTTGGGGGCATTGATTTTTGCCCCAGCGTTCTCAGTCGGAATTGGCGTGTTTTTCGGATACTATCCCGCGTCGAAAGCCGCCAAGCTCGACCCCATTGAGGCTCTACGCTTTGAGTAGTTTGTTGTAGCCAGACGAGTCACCGCAAAAGCAGCGGAAGAGTGCTCCCAGACGCGAGGCTGCTGCGTCGCACGGCACAAGCCGTATAACGACGCAGCTACAACGCGGCGGAGCGGCGGAGCTAAAACAGCGAAGCCGCGTCGTTTTAGCCGAAACGGCTTAAGTGGCAAAGCCGCGTTCAGGGGAACCTTCCCCCTTTTGTCTCGCGTGGGGGCACTCTAGCGACGAACGGTGACACGATTACTTACGTAGCCAGTTGACCTTATCGGGATGCGAGCCGGTGCGACCGGCTTCACCCCGGTCAAGATTATCCAGCACGGCGCTGGCCTCGGCATCGAGCTGCACCTCGAGCGCTCCCAGGTTTTCTTGCATCCGTTCGCGGTGGTTCGACTTGGGGAACACCACATCACCCCGGTCAATCGCCCAGCGCAGAACCAGCTGTGCCGGCGTGCAACCCAAGCGTTTCGCTTCACGCTGTAACCCCGGGTCGTCAAAGAATCGCCCGCGCGCCAGTGGCGACCAGGCTTCGATAATTCCCCCATGAGCCCGGGTGAATTCGCGTACCTTGTTATTAGCAAACCAGGGATGTGTCTCTATCTGGTTCACGGCCGGGAACTCCCCGACTTCATCAAGGAGCCGTTGCAGGTGCGACACCTGGAAATTCGACACTCCCACGTGGCGTACCAGCCCGGCATCGCGGAAATCCAGCAGCAACCGCCAGCAATCGGGATATTTTCCGTCATAGGTATCGGGCATAGGCCAATGAATCAGAAATAAATCCACATAGTCCGTACGCAACTTTTCCAGGGATTCCTCTAGGCTACGCCGGGCATCGGCCTCGGCGTGGAACGGATTATCCAGCTTAGTCGTCAAGAAAATTTCGCTGCGGGGAATCCCACTGACCGCTAAAGCCGTCCCCACCTCAGCTTCGTTGCGATACATTTGTGCCGTGTCTATATGGCGATAACCTAGTTCCAAGGCGGCTTCCACAATCTGCTGAGCCGAATCAGGTGCAACCTTGTAGGTACCGAAACCTAGCTGCGGGATGGTGCCTCCCTTTGGGTCGGAAAACTGTATTTGGGGAATAATTATCTTGCCTGTCATTTTGGCCTCCTTTAGCCCCGATTTTATCCCACGATTGTCATCCCGGATGGCACCTCATGAACCCGTGACCCCAAGCGAGAACAACCGCATCGGCTACTGATGAACCACCACGACAGTCCCGATGCTGACCAAATCAAACACCTGTTTCGCATCCGCCACTGCCATATTTATACATCCATGCGAGCCCTTTTCTGGTTCCCACACGAAGGTGTGGCGCCACGGCGCTCCGTGTAAGGCGTAATCCCCGCTGAAATACGCTATCCACGGCGCAGCCTCCTCGTAGGGGCCGTTCCAGCCGATTCCGCGCATGATTTGGTGGTCAACCTTGGCATAGACCTGGAAAACCCCCTGGCGAGTCGGTGCTTGTGGATGCCCATTCACCATCGGAATCGGTCCATAAACCGGCTGATTTCCACGGTAAACTGCCGTAGTATGATTGCTCAGATTCACGTCCACCCACACCTGTGTAGGCTGTGCTTGATAAGCCAAGGGTGGGGTGGGCACCACCGTGTCATCAAAACCGCCGGGAGCAGACTCGGTGCGTAACTCTATCTTGACCTCGCGTTTTCCGTCTTGTAGCGACTTCATGAGTTGCGAGGTACTCTTGGCCAGATTCTTGATTTTCACCCCGCTCACCGGGTCTTTGAGCAGCCGCACCAAATGCCCCGTCGCATCCACTTGCCGCGAACCTTTTTCGGGGGCGCGTTTCAGTTGGGCGGCGGCTTGGGTCATCCACGCGGCGACTTTTTCTGGCTGGAACTGGACTTTAGTACGAACTTTACCTTTTTGTGACCGGTCGGGCTGGAATCGAACCCAGGAACGCAGCTGTGCCGGGGTGGCGCGGATTTCGCTGGGCTGCGTTTTTTGGGGACTAGCTTTGGCGGGTTTCGCCGAGACGGAGCCGGTGTTGCCGGTGTTCCCAGTGTTGCCACTGACTCCGGCTAGAGTCACCACCACTTGACGCGAGGTAATTTCTTGAGATGCGGCCGCCGTCGCTCGCTTTATGGCATCGCTTTGCTGCTGGTTATGCCCGAAAACCTGCCAAGATGCCACTATAACTATGCCCACAATCATGGCCAGCACCCACATTGACGGGGACTCCCAGACGTGAACCCGCCGATGTTGAGGTATCAGGTGTGAAGGATGATTCATAAATAAGCGGGTTTCTCCGTAGTTTTACGAGCAAATATTCGATACGAAAATAATACCTGATTGAGACCCAGGCGAAATGCATAAACTAGAGATTATGAATAAGTCTCGCGCTCCCCACAAGAAGCTGAAGTCTCAGGTGCGTAACTGGTTGCCCAACCAGCATGGCGCATGGTTCATTGTCATTGTTCCGGCGCTGTTCGGGGCAAGTTTGGGCGGCTGGGTTTGGCAACATGCTCTGCTGCTAGCGGTGTGGATTATCGGGTTTTTCTTTGTGTTTTCCGCGCTGCGATGGGTAAAGAACCCGCGACGAAAGACCTTGCGGACACCCGTGGTGGTGTACGGCGTGGTGGTGGGCGTACTGGGTGTGGCGACTTTGGTAGCCTTGCCACTCCTGGCATGGTGGATTCCAGTTTTCGCGGTCATCATAGGAATTTGGGTCGAAGAAGTCTGGCGCGGACGTGAACGGGAACTGGGGGCACGGTTGAGCGTCATCGTGGCGGCCGGGCTGATGACACTGGTGGCGTATCACTGTGGTTTGATGGGCACGGCTTTGCGGATGGGACAGGATGCCGTTTCCGGGATTCATGAGGCGCCAGTCTTGGGTGGACATGCTTTTTCCTCGAGTTTACGAGGCTGGCCGGCGGCCGGGATGGTAGCGGGGGAGCTGGTGGCCTATTTTGCGGCCTCGGTGCCCTATGTGAAAACGATTTTCCGGCGACGCGGAGACCACCGATTTTTGGTGGTTTCAGCGGTTTCTCACGCGGTATGCCTGGTGGCGGCGGTGATATTTGCGCTGTTGCACTGGGTTTCTCCCTTGGTTGTGGTGGCGTGGCTGGTGGCGCTGGGGCGTGCGGTATGGTTCCCCTGGCAGGCAGCTCGACGTGGAAAACCGTGGAAGCCCCGCGTGATTGGGTTTAGCGAAGTGGCGATTTCCGTGCTGGTTTTTCTGGCGACCATGCTGTGAGCTATAAGTTCTGAGACAATTTTAGAGCGTGGACGTATCAATAAAAAATTTAACCATAACATCTGTGCATTCCCCACCAACTATTTCTGGGTATAGGATAACGATGTCCTTAAAACTTGAGTAATTCCGGACACCCAGTCTTACCTTTTGTGTCTCAAATTTTTTTCTTTCCTCTTCTTTAAGGTTATTGGAAAGAAAGTCTAAATTAGCAAATACCTCTTTGCCCTATTTCCTTGAAAGCAACACTATTGTTTCCACATGTCGGGTGTGAGGGAACATGTCCACCAGTTTCAACTCGGTAACGCGGTACGACTTCATTCGGTGCAAGTTGTCCACCAGACTGGGCTGGTAGCAAGATGAATAAATCACGTGGGGAATCTCGGATTTTTCAATCCACTTTGACAGTTCGTTGCCCAGCCCGCGCCGGGGCGGGTTCACCACCAACAAATCGGGCGTAACCAGTTTCTTTTGATTCTTAATCCACTTGCCGGCATCGGCGGTGATGAACCGCAATCCGTTGGCGGCTGGCTTGGATATAACCTGGTTGGTTGTGATGTTGTCAGTCGTGTTGCTGCCGGTAGTGTCTCCGGTCACCTGGGTGGTTTGGTTTTCATGAGGTGCCTGTCCAGGAGTCGCCCGCTGCAACTGTGCGGCATGTTTGGCTCCCTCGATAGCGGCTCCGGCAAGTTCCACGCCAATAACCTGGCAAGAACCTGGCTCGCCACCCCCGGCCTCGCCTGGACTTGGGTTGGCACCTAATGAATCCGCCACCGCGAAACCAAAACCACCCACCCCGCAGTACAAATCCCAAACCAGGCCGGGACGCAAGCGCGCGGCCCACTCAGCCGCCTGATTGTACAGCGCCAAGGCTCCTGCCGTATTGGTTTGGAAAAACGCGCCGGGTGCCAAGAACAAATCCGTGCCCACCCCGGGCATGGGTAAAAACCGCTGCGGGGACAACACGATTTCCTCCGGGCCGTCAATCAAAGCAGTGTGTTCAGGTTGAATATTCACGGAAAACACACGCAGCCCCGGCAACTCGCGAGCCAAATCCGGCCAAGTGTTTTCCACCCGTTTCAAGGCAGCCTTCGAGCGCAACACCAGGCGCACCATCAGTTCTCCGGCCGGGTTCGCGCTGACCAGAACGTGGCGCAATTCGCCCCGGTGTGCGTCAATTTGATAGGGACGTGCCCCCAAGCGCAACAACCACTGGCGAATCGGTTCGAAAGTAGCGCGAATCGACTCGGGGTACAGCGGACATTCCTCCAGGTCAACCCCGTGAGGATGACGCGGCGTGGGTGCCAGTCCCAGGGTAATGGTTTTCTTAGACCCTGAAATCACCATCTTGGCCTTGTTGCGAAAACCCGGCTGCGGGCATTGGAAGGGCGAATTCCACTTGGTATCCGGGGTCAGGAAAGGATAAAGCATTCGGCGCGTAGTGCGCATCTTGTCGCGTACCTGGTCACGATAGTCTTGCCCCATCAGCTCACAAGACCGACAGCTTCCCCGGGAAAAATACGCACACTTCACGCTAGCTAGTCTACGGCGCGGGAGGGATTGGGTAAAAAGTCGCGCCAATCACTTGTTTCCAAAGCTGGTAATCGATGGTTTTTCAACCGTCGATTACTGCGGAAGTCCGCGAGACACTATTGGGAGATTCAAGAAGTCTTGGCGGAATCGGAATTCTGGCGGCACTCGGCGCAAACCCCGTTGAGCTCCATGACATGTTCGATCTCGGTGAAGCCGTGTTTATTGGCCAGTTTATCCAGAGTTACTTCCAGCCCTTCCAGGCTGAATTCTTCGGTTTTGCCGCATTTGCGACACACCAGGTGATGGTGGTGGTGGATATCGCCGCATTCGCGATACAGCATCGTGCCGTCAGCGGCGCGCAGTTGGTCGAGGACTCCTTCGGCGGCCAGGGAAGCCAGGTTGCGGTAAACCGTGGCTAAGCCGATGGTGGCACCGGCAGATTTCAATTTTGTGAACACATCCGCTGCAGAAAGGAAATCTGGTTCGCCGTGCACGGCTTGCAGCACAGCCTCTAGCTGACGGGTTTTGCGTTTCCGGGTGGGGGCTTCTTTCCTTTCCATAGGTATATTGTGTCGCTTTTAGCGATATAAAGCCAGTTATCGGATAATGATAACATTTTTCAACAAAAGTGTAAGTGGGATTTGTGGCGGTTAATCGTCACGAATTAGGCTGCTATCACTTCGGGAAGGTAGCTACTCGCTCCGGGCATATTGGTGGTGATACTGCCAGTGCTGACACCGCGACCAGCGTCGCTACCAGCCGCACCCCCGGCCGCCCGTTCGGCACCGGGGGTGAAACTCGGCGCAATAGCAGTCACCGAACTATTTGCCTCGCGATAGGCATCAAGTGAGGCCTGAGCCAGGCGTTGCGCGGGGTGTTCGCCGCGTTGCGCCAGTTGCATCTGGCGTATCCAGAACTGCCCTTCCGTCACGCGCCGCCCCCAGGCTTCGATATCGGCCTGCTGGCGCTTGCGTTTGGCTTTGCGTGCGGTCTCCAGGTGGTTCAAAGCCGCACAGCGTTTTTGCTCAGCTTCTTGCAAACGGCGTTGTTTCATGGCTCGCAGCGCCGCCTCAGCTGCCTGCTTGGCTTTCTTTTCTTCGATGTAATCCTGGGCTTCTCGATCAAGTTTAGCTTTGCGTTCCTGGGCTTCCTGGCGGGCAAGTTGCATTTCTTGGGCATACATTTGGTTGGCGTACTGGGTGGCTTCCAATGACCTTCTTTCCAGTTCTTGCGCGGCGGCATCGTCACCAATTCCGGCGGAAACTCGCGCCTGCTGGGCTAAAGACAGCGCCTGAGCTTCGTACTGTTTGGCTTTCTGAGCAGCTTGCTGCGAAGTGGTGGCTCGGGGGGCGCAAAGCGAGCTGAATACGTTGCTACGTTGTCGGATACCAGAAGCGTTTTTCTCGGCATGTTTGCGCCGAGCCTCACGTTCGATTTGCTGTTGTTCAAAATCGTCTAGGGCGTCAAGAAATTCTTCGTCTTTTTTGGAAAGTAAATTATTTTCTTTGGCGAAAGAGCGCAAAGAGCTGCGCAGCTGCATCCCAGCGGTCAGCTGGTTTCGCATCGCGAATGCGCCGGCATTAAAAACCAGACTCATTTTTCCGCCCTCCATGGCTTAGCGTGGTCATTGCTGATTTTGTGCGCCCTCCTGGCGACAATCTTTTCCATCGGCAGATTCGAGAGGAAACTTAGCTTTTTAGCTCATGTAAATATTCCCCATAGGGTGCGTATAGTTTGAGTAAATTTAAAGGTTTTTGTTGGGGGACGGGAAGGTCTCTCGGGTGCGGTTGGTGGTTTATGGGTCGAATTCATGAGGTGTTTGCTCCAATCTCGGCGTGTCTTTGCATTCGAACGCCTGTTCGATATAAGGTTTTCCACAGATGAAATAAATCGTCTGTTTCCACAGGGGTGGAGAAAGTCGATTTTTCGCGTCCAGGGTTGCGCGTAACCTCATCTTGAAGGCCTCGGAGAGGGGCTGGAACCAACAACCTGAATAATCGGGCAGCGGCGAGCTGCGAACAAGGAAGGGCAAAATAATGGCGAAAGACGATCGGGCAAAGGCTTTGGAAACCGCTTTGGGTCAGATTGATAAGCAATTTGGTAAGGGATCCGTGATGCGGCTGGGGGATAATGCAGCGGGTAAGGACATTGCGGTGATTCCTACCGGTTCGGTGGCGCTTGACGTGGCGTTGGGTATCGGGGGTTTGCCCCGCGGGCGTATTGTCGAGATTTATGGACCAGAGTCCTCGGGCAAAACCACGGTGGCTTTGCATGCGGTGGCTAATGCCCAGAAAGCGGGCGGGAATGCCGCCTTTATTGATGCTGAACATGCTTTGGATCCGGTTTATGCCCAAAAGCTCGGCGTAGACATTGATAATCTCTTGGTGTCCCAACCGGACACTGGCGAACAAGCCCTGGAAATCGCGGATATGCTGATTCGCTCGGGTGGACTAGATATTATCGTAATCGACTCGGTGGCCGCTCTGGTTCCAAAGGCTGAAATCGAAGGGGACATGGGGGATTCCCACGTCGGTTTGCAAGCCCGATTGATGAGTCAGGCTTTGCGTAAAATTACTGGGGCGCTGTCCGCGACGGGAACCACTGCAATTTTCATCAACCAGTTGCGTGAAAAAATTGGGGTGTTCTTTGGTTCCCCGGAAACCACCACGGGCGGTAAAGCCTTGAAATTCTATGCTTCGGTGCGTATAGATGTGCGCCGAATCGAAACTATGAAAGATGGCACCAACCCGATTGGTAACCGTACCCGCGCCAAGATTGTCAAGAACAAGATGGCTCCGCCGTTCCGTCAGGCCGAATTCGACATTATGTACGGCGAGGGCATCTCGCGTGAGGGGGGGCTGATTGATCTGGGGGTGGATTGCGATATTGTCACTAAGTCTGGTTCCTGGTTCACCTACGGCGAAATCCAGTTGGGACAAGGCAAGGAAAACGCCCGTAAATTCTTGCGGGATAACCCCGAGTTGGCGGCGGAACTCGAAAACAAAATTCTAATCAAGATGGGGGTACGTCCCGATCCCGAAGCCGCTAGTGAGAGCATCGAGGTCGAGGGGACGGAAGCTGGAGCGGTGCCAAAAATTGCTGTAGTCACCGAAGAAGACACCCGTAGCACCAAGAAAACCCGGAAGGCATCGTGAGTCTGCATCTAGTAGCCTCCGCAGCCCCGGATGCGGCTGAGGCGGGACTAAAACTCCTGGATCGACGCGCTGTAACCGAAACCCAGATGCGCCAACACCTGGCCGGTAAGGGATTCGAAGCAGCGGCGGTGAACGAGGCTGTGGCTTTGTTTACGGCTCGCGGTTGGATTGCGGATGGAGACTATGCCGGGGAAATGGTGCGTCAACGCTTTGCAAAACCGGGGCTTTCCCGGGCGAAACTGCGCGCTGATATGGAAAAGCGCGGCTTGGATTCTCCCGAGGTGGATGCCGCGCTAGCAGCCTTGGACCAGGAATTCCCCCAGTGGGAGGCACAAAATGCGTGGAATCTCTTGAAGGGGAAACTCGTCGGAGCGCGGCGTGGTCTCGACTTGGACTGCGCCCCAGACCGGCGCAAGCTCCAGGCCAAACTGTGGCGATATCTCGCTACTAGGGGCTTTGATTCCGATATTTCCCGCCAGGCCGTGCGCCGGGTGTTAGACACAATCACAGAGGCACCTCATGAATAGCACCACCCCAAAACCTGACGAGCCAAACCTCGGGGAAGCCATGGACTCACCGCAGCTCGTGGCCACGCTTCTAGCCCAGTTAGCCCGGCGCGGCTGGAAACTGGCCGGCGCGGAATCCCTGACCGGGGGGATGATAACCTCCACTATCGTCGACGTGCCCGGGGCTAGTGAAGTCCTGCTTGGCGGGGTAGTAACCTACACTGATGCCATAAAAAACCAGGTTTTGGGGGTGAGTGAAACCCTGTTGGAAACCTATACGGCCTACAGTGGCGAATGCGCCTTAGCTATGGCTGCGGGAGCCCGAAAACTGTTCGGGGCTGAGATTGCCTTCGCCGCTACTGGGGTCGCTGGACCTGGATCCGACCAGGGATTCAACCCGGGCATCGGCTTCGTGGCCTGCGTTAGCCCCTCCGCCAGCCGGATTCGTTCGTTGCGTCTCCCTGCGGACTGGGAACGTGGTCGGATTCGTGAAGCGTTTACGCGTGCCGCTTTGGATTTAATTCATGAGGTGCTTGCTACAGACACGGGGCGTAACCCCGTGCTTGGATTGCCCCGATAAATCAGGGAGTCCCGAGAAATTTGGACGCATCAAAGGAATAGGGGTTAAAAATACCCACGTTAATCCATGTAGAATTTAGGACATGTCGCGTTTATTTGAGCCTTTTGAATTTCATGGAGTAACCGCCCGCAACCGCATGTGGATGCCGCCAATGTGCCAGTTCACCGCGTCTTCGGAGGGATCGAGCGCCGGCTGGCCCAATGATTGGCATGAAATTCATTACGGGGCTCGCGCGGCCGGTGGGGTGGGAGCTGTTATAGTCGAGGCCACTGCCGTCTGCCCGGAAGGTCGGATTTCCCCGTTTTGCCTGATGTTGGATCGCGACGAGAAAATCCCCGGATTCGCCCGGCTCGCCACCCTCATCAAAGAGGGTGGGGCTTTAGCAGGAATCCAGATTTCCCACGCGGGGCGCAAGGCTTCCTCTTCGCCTTCCGGCACCCCCTTGGTGCCAGCGGACGACGAAATGGGGGGAATTGGTTGGCACCCGGTGGCTCCCAGCCCGATTCCGTTTTCGCCGCGTCACGAGGTGCCACGGGAACTTGACTTGCCAGGCATTAAAACTATTCAAAATCAGTTTGTTCAAGCCGCACGTCGTGCTTTGGAAGCCGGATTCGACTTCGTGGAACTACACGGGGCACACGGATATTTGATGCACGAATTCCTCTCGCCTATCACGAACCATCGCATTGATGAATACGGCGGCGACCTCGAGGGGCGCTTCCGCTTCTGGAAAGAAATCATCGTGATGATTCGCGCCGAGCTAGGTAGCTCTTTCCCATTATTGGTGCGGATTTCCGCCACTTCCTGGCTGCCGGAATCGAATCTGGAACTGCGTCGCGATGTGACCTTGGACGACTGGGGCAAACTGGCTCATGAACTGTCCCGTCTGGGAGTGGACTTCATTGATGTATCCACTGGTGGGTTGGTTCCGGGGGCGCAAATCCCGGTTGCCCCCGGATACCAGGTGCCCTATGCCCAAGAAATTCAAAACCGTGGTCCGCTGCCGGTTTCCGCTGTGGGATTGATTACGGAGCCAGCTCAGGCGGAACAGATTCTGGTCACCGGAGCGGCCTCCGTGGTGGAGGTAGGCAGACCCCTGTTGACTGATCCTTCGCTTCCGCTGGCGTGGGCCGCGCGGCTGGGGGATGAACCGCCAGTGCCGGAACCCTATACCCGGGGTACGCCGCGCACCTAAGGCTAAACCGGATTTCCGGCATGCACCTCATGAACGGAGCATAAACAACCCCGACGGTTACTGAGCTTTGGCGACGAAAGCCTGGCCGATATGGGTCACCAGACGTTGCAAATCCGCTTTAGCGTTCGTGGCATCCTGTTCCGGATGCGCCCCGTCAAAGAAAACCCGCAGCTCCAGGTTCCCAATCCGCTGGAAAATTCCCACCGTGGTATAACCGGCAGACTCACTGGCCACCAGGGAGCCTTCCTCTGCTTTTTCAGAAACCTTCCCGGCGGGTTTCGCCGTGAGCTTGGTCATCAACCCGTCGGTAGCACCGTCAAGCGGATAATCCTTGACATCGGCTGTGAAATTTGTGACCTCATTGGTTAACGGTTGTGCCGGGGAACTGCCGTTACTTGCCCCGGCCACAGTCAAAGTGTACTTGGGGCAAGACTTGGGGAAAGCTCGTTGAAAATCGCTGACAGACGAGGCTTCTTTCACACCCGGATGGGCACGCAGCTGGAGTCGCACCAGTGTCTTGTTGTCCTGGCTCACAGCTTGCGAGAATGCGGCCGGAATAGAGGTGTCGTCCTTGTAGGTATCCAGCAGTTTCGCTTGGCATACCTCGGGGTCAAACTTGGCGGTTCCCAGCAATTTCGCGGCTTCCATATCTCCCAGACGTGTTGAACCGGTCTCTTCGGCACTCTGAACCTCAGGCTTTAACTTGAGAATTTTCGTGTCGTTAAGCAACACTCCCAAGTTAGGTGCAGAGAACTTCTTGACCAGCTGGGGAATCTCGGATTTTTTCGCCTCGTACTGTGCCTTGGCATCCGAGGAACTAGTCGACGCGCAGCCAGACAAAGCCGAGGCCGTCAACGCGATAGTCGCCAGGCTCGCTAGAATTCGAGTTTTTTCCATAGTTATTTCGCCTTTCTTGTGGGGATTACTTTTTTAGTGTAACCGCCGAAAGTCGAATTAGTCTGCTTCAACCAGCTCTAAATATTCATCATCATCCCATAAGTCCTCGTCTCCGTCGGGAAGCAGTAAAACGCGTTGCGGGTTTAGCGCCTCGACCGCGCCGGGGTCGTGACTGACCAAGACGACAGCGCCTTCATATGTTGCCAGGGATTTGAGGATTTCTTCACGTGAAGCCGGATCGAGGTTATTCGTCGGTTCGTCCAAGAGCAGCACATTAGCCCCACTGACCACCAGAGTAGCCAAGGCCAGGCGGGTTTTCTCGCCGCCAGAAAGTACCCGGGTGGGTTTATCCGCATCCGCTCCGGAAAACAGGAACTGTCCCAGCAAGGAACGCAGCTCGGTGTCATTCAAGCCCGGCGCGGCGGCCTGGAGGTTTTCTACCACGCTTAGCGTGTCGTCGAGGGTTTCATGTTCCTGGGCATAATAACCGAGCTTCAGGCCGTGGCCTTTTATGACTTCACCCGCATCCGCAGTTTCTAAGCCGGCCAAAATGCGTAACAGCGTGGTTTTCCCCGCGCCGTTGAAACCCAAAACCACCACTCGGGAACCCCGGTCGACAGCCAGGGACAGACCCGAGAACACCTCTAAGGAACCGTAACTTTTAGCCAATCCCTCGGCTTGCAGGGGGACTTTCCCACAGGGAGCCGGTTTGGGAAAGGCCAGACGGGCAATCTTTTCGCGGGTAGTTTTGATTTCCGTGGATTCCAGCAGCTGCTCGGCACGACGCAGCATTTGCTGGGCGGCCACGGCCTTGGTGGCTTTGGCTCGCATTTTCTCGCCCTGGGCAGACAGCGCGGCGGCTTTTTTCTCGGCCACCGCACGCTCACGTTTGCGTCGAGCCTCGTCCTCGGCGCGGGCTTTAAGATAGGCCTTCCACCCCAGGTGGTAGATATCCAGGGCGCCGCGATTAGCATCCAGATACATCACCTGGTTGATGGTTTCATCCAAAAGCTTCACATTGTGTGAAATAATCAAAAACCCGCCCGAAAAGGAACGTAAAAACCCGCGCAGCCAAATGATTGAGTCGTGATCGAGGTGGTTAGTGGGCTCGTCCAACAACAGGGTGTCAGCTTCGGAAAACAACACCCGCGCCAGTTCTACCCGGCGACGTTGTCCCCCCGAAAGTGTGCCCAAGTTTTGCTGGAGCATCGCGTTGTCGATGCCCAGGTTCGCGGCAATCTGGGCGGCTTCGGCCGCCGCCGCATAGCCCCCCGATTGGTGGAATTCCTGGTCGAGTCGCACGTACTTTTCCATGGCTTTTTGCTGTTTTTCCCCAGTTTCTTGACTCATAGCCACTTCGGCTTTACGAATCCGTGCCTCGATCTGGTCTAAACCTCGCACCGAGAGAATACGATGGCGCACGCTTTGCTGGGGGTCGGCGGCACCGGGGTCTTGGGGCAGATATCCCGGAGGAGCGGAACGTGAGACTTGCCCCTCGACCTGGATTGCGTCAGGTATCCCCGTGCCGGACAGCAGGCGCATCAGCGTGGTTTTCCCCGCACCGTTGCGACCCACCAAACCGATGCGCATCCCTTTATTGACTTGGAAAGATGCTTCGGACAGGAGGACGCGGTCAGCGATACGCAAAGTCAGGTTAGCGGCAGTAATCACCTAAAGAGCTTAGCCAACTCTGGTCTAAACCCCGAAACATTTTGAATTCAAACTAAAGTCAGCCCAAAATTATAACAAATAAATCCCCATTTGTGTGTAAAACTCGACAAGCTGTCCCGCGTAGAATTACGAAAACATTAGCCCGCGAGCAAGGCGAGTTCTTCGAGCAACATCCGCAGCTCGGCAGGGGTGGTGGCATCGACGAAGTCATCGGCTCGAATCAACCACTGGCGGGCTTCGCCCAGCCTACCCAGCTGCCAATAGGCCTGTATCAAGTAACACGCCACCCGCAGCGATTGACGGCGGCTATCCAAGCTCTCGGCCAAGTCCACCAGTGGCAGGCCACAATCCAGCATCTCGTCCCAGTGTCCGCCCAAACCCAACAGGGCAACATGACTGGTTTCAAAGAGTAACCAATGGTGATCCGCAGAAATCTCGCGGGGGAGGGACACGAAATTCACTTCGGACACGGCTTGGTGAAAACGCGTTAAAGCCGAGTGGCTCCTCATGAAATCAAGTAAAGAAAAACCCGGCACCGGGCGACTTAAAGCCACGCCCCCATCCGAGCGGAGCGAACCGTTCGTTACGTGGCCTTCCGCAGCCGCGCCCTCGTCCAAGGCAGGCAGCAGCCAAGCAGCCCAGCCGTGGTGAAAACCATGCTCGCCCAGCAAAGCTGCCACGGTAAAATGGGCTCTCAACAGGGAACGCACGCTTTGCCAAGAACACAAGGGAGTCTGGTTCAACAAAGCAGCAGTGCGCACAGAAATTGTGTTATTCCCATTGCGCGCATCAAAAGCAAGCGCCAAACCACGCGCGACCCGTTCCAAACGAGCCTGAGCCGTTGCTAAAGACACCCCGGGCTGCAAAGACTCAAAAGCAAACCACGGGTTATTGCCCGGAATAGCGAAATCCAGCTCCGGAACGGTGGTATCGAGGTTTCGATAGGCCTGTAAGGCACGCCTCAAAAGCGCGGCTGCCGCCCGAGCGGCAACCAGTAAATCCCAGGGATCCTCGGGATTCGCAAACCAATGGGCGTGAGTGTGCAAAATCTCTAGACCCTCGTCCAGGCTCCACGTTGCCGCACAAAAACGTAACTGCGAGGCGATATCGCCTAGATATTGCGAGGATTCGCTTTGATGACGATAACTGCGTTCATGGGCACGCCACGCCACGTCACCCTGGCCAGCCCAAGCCTGGGGCAACATCAACAATGGGTCAATATCTTCGGGGTGGGAACACTGCCAAGACGCGGTCGAACAACGCCCCAGAGCCTCGCGATACAGGCTTAAAGCACGGGGATAATCCACCGCGTTTACCGCCCAGGCAATCCGGGAACGGAAATGATGCAAAGGACAGTCAACCTCGCCCGTAACCTGGCGGGGAATCTCCTCGAGTCGCGACATAACATCCAAGGCTTCCCCCGCCGCGAGACGTTTACCTAAGCCCAGCTCCACTTGGTGACGGCTGCTCAGGCGGGAATGTAAATCAATCCCCGTCTTAGAGGCAAAAAACTCCATCCAAAACACCAGACTTTCGATGCAGGACGCATCAACGCGGGGATGACGTACCGCCAACGGCGGCACTTGCAACATTTGGGTGGCGATATTAAGGCGCTGTTCCTCGTCAAGCTCGTCGGGGTGATGCGCGATGTAATCTAGCACCCACGCCAAGTTAGACAAGGCCAGTTCGGTGTTACCGGAATCCAAACCATCCCACCCGATTTCCAGGCGAATTGAAATCTCGAGGTCCCCTAAAGAATGTTTTCGGGCAGAGTCAGCCAAGTCCTGCAAGTGTGCCAGGCGAGCCGCCCCCAGCGGTTCCCCCAGAGTTTCCAACAATTCCGTGCGAATCTGGGCGGCGAGCAATTCCGGGTCAACCCCGGAAAGAAAACCTTGGGTTTCGAAAATGCTCATCACCACAATTCTAGGGTTTTTCGGGGACTCCAGACTATTTCGAGTTCCGACTGCGTGTCGCGGCGCGTCATTGGCGGTTTTAGGCCAAATTATCTGTAAAGTGAAGCTGAAAATATGGGGAGGGGGGATATGGAACCAGAGTCAGCACAGCCAACTGAGTCCGCGACTTTCTTAGCCACGCAACTGGCCAATGCCACCTCTAAGCCTCCCGGGATTCCCCGCACCAAAGCCACTTTGGACGTGGTTAGTGCCGCGCGGGAAGCCGGTTACGACGAGCTATTAGCGCAAGCTGAAATTGAGCTAATTGGCTGTCACCTGCAGGGACGTAATCTTGGCAAAGCACTAGAAGCGTTTTCTTCGACCCTGACCCGGCTGCTGTACCGCCCGGAACTCTATGATTCCAGGTCTTTGTCCCAGCTGGGGAGATTTTTCCCGGAAGTGATTGAAAGCGCGGCCTGCCACCCTGATGTGCCATTGTCCTTGATTAATCACCTGTTGGTGGGCTTAGAGGCTTTTCAGGAAAGCCTCGATCCCTCGCCGGCAGCCTCGGATTATCTGCGTCACAATACGCGCCTGGCACTGGGACAACCCCCCACAGAACGCAGTTTCCTAGATCGGGCGATTGACCGCATCACTCCGGCAGATTCCCGATCCCTACAGCGTGCGATTGATATTACTCAAATCGAAATGGCCGCCGCGACGCATCCAGATTCTGCCTTGCAAGTGGCGTGGCGGATGTTGACCCACGAGTTGCCCGGGGGACAGAAAGCGCGGTTGTTGCGAGTGATGCTGCCGGCTTTGGTGGCGCAACGTGCCTGGCAGGTGGCGTGGGAGGCACACCTGATTTCCTATGAATATGACCGCGAGGTTTCTCGCTTGGCGGATTTGGCCGAGCACTTTCGTTTCCTGGCGATAAGTGGGATGTGGCGCCGCCTGGTGAAAGTACTGGAACGCCACCTGGCTTTGATTCGTCACGCCCACGACCCGTGGGATTTGTGCCTCGGCCTGCGTGGCGCGGTGGGATCATTGGAATCATTGGTATTCAACGGGTACGGTGGGTATCAGTTAAAGGTTTCCCTCGCCCCTGCTGCCCGGTTTCATGAGTTGCCAGCCCTGGTGCGACCCACTGTTCGAGAAGCGCGCGATGCTCTGGGAAGAGCCTTGAGCGGCCTGGCGCGACGCTTCGATGACCGTAATGGCACCGTGGAAGTCTCGGTATCCTCGGGATTACTGGGCTATACCCCCCTGCCCGACGGGTTGGTGTTGGCTGGAAACGAAGGCGACGCCCGGTTCATGGCGCGCCTGTTACGGGCGCGAGCCCTGTTGGAATGTGACCAGGGATTCGATGCGCTGCTATTGTTGGGCGGACTAGAACAGACCAATTTTCCTTCCGTGGTGCGTCTTGCCCCCGAGATTCGGATGTTAACCTCGCTTGCCCGGATGCAAATGAGCCACGATGCGGCAGATCGCCTGGAAAACCAGCCAGCCCCTCATGAATCCGGAACCGAAAACCAGCAACGCACCGGCAGCGACTAAACCCGCAAAACAACGCCCCCGACCTGCAGCTTACCGGGCAGACTGACGCACTTAGAACACATTTGACTCAAATATAACCATCCCGGCGGCGCCGAAAACAGCAAAATCGACACCGATGCCTTAGAATAAGCCGGTGAGTAGTCCCCAAATTATGGAAGCGTCCGGTATGAAAACTGCGGCTGTCGCCAACCGACCCCTGTCGCCAGCCGAGAGGGGGCTACCGCGCACCTATCATGTGGTGACCCTGGGGTGTCAGATGAATGAGCACGACTCGGAACGTATGGCGGGGCTGCTGGATGCAGCGGGGATGGTGCCGGTGTCGAGTGTGCCCGAAAAGGCTGCGCGTGCCACCCGCGCCGGCGACGGGGGAGCTGACGTGGTGGTGCTAAACACCTGTTCCGTGCGAGAAAACGCGGCAAATAAGCTCTATGGGCACCTGGGACAGTTGGCCGAGGTGAAACGCGAACGTCCCGGCATGATGATTGCGGTCGGTGGGTGTTTCGCCCAACAAGAGGGTTCCGGGATTTTGCGGCGTGCCCCGTGGGTTGACGCGATTTTCGGCACCCACAATATCGACATGTTGCCGGTGTTGCTGCGCCGCGCGGAGCTACGCCAAGAGGCCGCCGTGGAACTGGAAGAAACTCTGAAAGTCTTTCCTTCGATGTTGCCAGCGCACCGCACCAGCCCGGCTTCGGCCTGGGTGTCAATCAGCGTAGGGTGCAACAATACCTGTACATTTTGCATTGTGCCGTCCCTGCGGGGGCGCGAACGCGACCGGGAACCCGAAGAGATTCTGCGGGAACTGCAAGCCGTTGTGGCGCAAGGCGCGGTGGAAGTCACGCTGTTGGGACAAAACGTGAACTCCTATGGTAACGGCTTCGGTCGACGCGGGGCATTCGCCCAGTTGCTGCGCGAGGCGGGACGCACTCCCGGGTTGGAACGGCTGCGGTTTGCTTCCCCCCACCCGGCGGCTTTTACCGAAGATGTGATAGCGGCGATGGCTGAAACCCCTACCGTGATGCCGTCGCTGCATTTCCCGTTGCAATCCGGGTCAGACCGAGTGCTGCGTCAAATGCGGCGGTCATACCGGGTGGAGCGATTCTTGCGGATATTGGGTGAGGTTCGCGATGCTATTCCGGAGGCCGCTATCACCACCGATGTAATCGTTGGATTCCCCGGGGAAACCGACGCGGATTTCGAGGCCACCTTGCGGGTGATGGAACAAGCGCGGTTTTCGGCGGCCTTTACGTTTATTTATTCTCGGCGCCCCGGCACCCCCGCCGCTGACCGTGAAGACCAAGTCCCGTCCGAGGTAGTGTCCGAACGCTACCAGCGGTTGCTCGCATTGCAGGAACGAATTTCCACCGAGGAAAACGAGCGGCTCGAAGGCCAAACAGTCGAGGTGCTGGTTGGGGAACAGGGCACGAAAGACCGGGAAACCGGGCGAATGTCGGGTCGGGCTCGGGATAATCGGTTGGTGCATTTCGCGCTGCCCCCGAGTCTGAGTCAAAGCGACTTACAGAAGGGTAACGGCAGTGCAATAACGCATTCAGGCGGTAAATTGATGCATCCGGGGGGCGAACCACCAATGCCGCGCCCCGGCGATTTCGTCACCGTTCAGGTCACCCACGGTGCCCCACATCATCTGGTGGCGGATTCCGCCTTGGCGGGTGGCCGGTTCGAGGTGCACCGCACCCGCGCCGGGGATTTATGGGAAGCTAGCCAGAGTGCGCCTGCCCCGGGGCACGGGATTCAACTGGGAATGCCGGGGATTCCCGTGGTGGCGCGTCGCCGGAGAGTTGCCTCTTGATAGTCACCGTGGTTGGCCCCACCGCCAGTGGGAAAAGTGATTTCGCCCTGGATTTGGCCGAAATGTTGTTGGGACAGCCTTGGTTTCAAGCGGTTTTCCCCGGCGGGGTCGAGATTGTGGGTGCCGATGCTTTTCAGCTCTATCGTGGGCTAGATATCGGCACGGCGAAAACCCCGAAAACCGAACGGCGGGGGATCCCCCACCATCAGATAGATGTGCTGGCACCTCATGAAGAGGCTTCCGTGGCGGCCTACCAACGCCACGCGCGCGCCGATGTCTTGGGCATCCAAGCCCGTGCCGCCCTGCCCTTGGTAGTGGGGGGCAGCGGACTGTACGTGCGTGCTTTGACCGACAAGCTTGCGTTTCCGCCGACTGACCCGGCGGTGCGGGCACGCTGGCTCTCGCGTTTGGAGGCTTTGGGCGCTTCCGCGCTTCATGAGGTGCTAGCGGAACGTGACCCAGTGGCGGCGGGGCGGATTGACCCCAATAATGGGCGGCGCCTGGTGCGAGCCCTAGAGGTGATTGAACTGACTGGCCAGCCGTTTTCCGCATCCTTGCCCGACGGGACATACTGGCAAGATGACACACTACAGTTTTACTGCACCCGGGATTTGGCGGATTTGGACACGCGGATTGCGGTGCGTACCCGTGCGATGTTCGCGGGTGGCCTGGTCGAAGAAACCCGAGGTTTGTTGGCAGATACCGAGCATCCCCTGGGGGTCACGGCGCGGAAGGCCACCGGGTATCGCGAGGCGGCGGGGGTTCTTAAGGGCGAGCTAAGTGTGGCGGAAGCAATCGAGCAAACCGCCTTGGCCACCCGGCAGTTGTCGCGTAGACAGATTAAATGGTTTCGTCGCGAGGCGCGTTTGGTGGAACTGGCGATGTCAAGCAAAGAATTTGGGGTGCTGCTGACCCAAGCGAGTCAACAAATCCGTGGATACGCCCACGCCGACTAGGATTTGCGTGTCTAACTGGTGCATTGACAGACCTTCGCCGGTGGGGATCAGGTAATCTACCCGCAAGTAAGGATTCCGGCGTAACCCGAGAATGCTGATTTCACCCAAAGCATTTTCGATATTGGAGTTATTCACTGCCAAGAACAGTTCTTCGGGTGGTACCGAATGTGGCAAACGCACCAGAGCCGAGACGGAAAACCAGGTGTCTTCGCCGAACAAGCGCAACACGGTTTCTTGGGTGGAGTTGAGGATTCGCGGGGCATCGAGCAGATGGAAAACCGAGCCGTCACGTTGGGTACGCAGGTGCAGTCGGTTGCAGGTTTTGTCCACGAAGTCTCCATCAACCCGTTGAGTGGGGTCATCCTTGTAGACAGCACTGGGAACCTGGAGGACATGCTGTTTTTGCAGCATATCGCGGTGGAAAATGTACTTGTCTTCGGGCTGAACCCACTGGAAGCTGGATTCCAGGGCGTGTGTGAAACGCTCGACCATAATCAGTGCCAGCAACAGGCTAGCCTCGAGTTGTTGCGACCCCATTCCCGCCGTGACCTGGAAACTGGTTTGGGTGGAAACATGCAGGTAGTCGCCGTGTTCATAAATCATGGCTTTCGGTCCCACCACCTCGCGATTGTGCCGCAAGATATAGGGGTAAAGTTCGGGTTTTTCCATGGTGGGGATGGCACCACGCCACACGCTACGCAGGCGTAAGACCCCCGTCACCAGGTCGATATAACTGGTGGCGGTGGAACACGGAATCATGAGCATATGTCCAGTACTGCAAACGTCAACCACGTAGTTTCGGCCAGCACTATCTAGAGCATCACAGATTCGATCCAGTGTGACCGCCTGGGGACATTGCATCGTCATTTGCGGCATAGCTAAATCGTAGTCGGGTGCGCGCGGTTACGGGGGCGAACTGGGCAGACATTTTAAATCCCGTCTAGATTTTGGCTAGCGCCTCATGAAACCCCCATCATGGACACATAGCGTCAAGAATGCCTGACATGTGCGCTTAAGGCTAGCCCGTGACCTGGGATTTTACTTGGCGCGATATTCTATCAAAGCGCTTATGTATCCATGGGGCGTAGCTGCAGTACGCGAAAACCCTTGGAAGACGCGAGCCGTTCCGTCTCCCAGCCCGAGTCCCGAGCCCACGCCGCAAAGGTATCCGCCCCCAGGTTTCGCCCCATCACCAGGTATGCGACCCCGCCTGGACGCAACTTCACCCGCCACGCCGTCCACATCGCGTGCAGCGCATCCTTGCCGATACGCACCGGGGGATTGGACCAAATCACGTCCACGCTGCCATCCGCCAGCTGCGCCAAAGCGGCTGTCTCTGCCAGGACTTCGAGGTTTCCCAGCCCGTTTTCCCGGGCGTTCTTCGCGGTCAAATCCAGGGCGCGCGCGTTCACATCCACCGCCACGACCCGCGCCGCCGGGCGCTGTCGCGCCATCACCAGACTCAACGGTCCCCAACCGCAACCCACATCCACGAAGACCCCACCCTCGGGCAACTTCGGGACTTTACGCAGCAACACCGCCGTGCCCTTGTCCAGGCCATCCCCGGAAAATACCCCAGAGTCGGTGTGTATCCGAAAAGTCATCCCCGCCAGTTCCACTTCGAGTTCCCGGGGGCGCGCGGCGGCGCTGGGGTTGGCCGCAAAGTATTGTTCGTTTCCCTCGGGTTTCGGCGTGGCGTGGGCTTTGGGGGTGGGGGGCGAGTTTTTCCTCCGGGCGTGCGTCGAGCTGTTGTGCGTCGAGCTGTTGTGCGTCGTGCTGTTGTATGCCGTGCGGTTTTGCGCCGTGCCGTTGTGCTTCGTGCCGTTGTGCTTCGTGCCGTTGTGCTTCGTGCCGGGGTTTCCCGTGCTACCGTCGCGCCTCGCGGCAAAGTGCTGTTTATGAGGGCGTCTATTCATCTAGGTATCCTTCTGCTCGGCTCGGCGCTGGTAATTCTAGGGCTTTCATGAGGTGCCATCAAAAAATCTTGGCCACCAACACGGAAAGCAGCGAAGTCAGCACGCTCATCACCAGCGCCAAGAGCAACGCCCCCAACACGGAAAACGTAAAGAAGAACAGGCAGAAACCTACGCCCAGTGAAGAAAGCCCGAATTCCAAAATCCACTCGCCCGGTTTCGCCAGTCGCATCCGCGTTGCCGCCAGTTGCGCCGCCACATCCAGGCCTACCAAAATCACGGTCAGCCCAAACGCGAGTCCCAGATATGCCCAGAAATCCTCGAAAATAATCGCGACTTCTTTGGGTCCCCATCCCGAAAGCAGCAACACGCACAGGGTGGGCACCATTAACGCCACCAGATTTCCCAGCATTCGCGCCAGGCCTTCCCCGAAACTGATTACCGTCGGGCGTGCTGTGTTTTTGTCGGCATCGGACCTGTGCATAATCCGCAGCAGCGGTGGGGGCACGGGGGCGTTGGTGGGGCGGGGTTTAGGCTCGGTTTTATGAGCGGCCTGTGGTTCGTTGGCCGCGTCGCTTTCGGGGTCGGATTCATGAGGTGCCAGCTCCAAATCCTGTCTGGACGCATCTTTTGTATCCAGACCAGACAAAGTGGTTGCGGGCTCGGTTTCTGGGATGGCACCTCGTGAACCCGACGAAATCACAGCCTTAGCCGTACCCAACAGAGTTGCTAAATCCACGGCCAACCCTTCGCCAGACTCGCGAGGCGGTCGCCCTTCTATCACTCGCGGCACCCGGGGACGCAGCCGTTCCGGAACCGTGATGGTCGGGTCGTGTTGAGCGGCTTCTATGATAATGTCATCCTCGTTGCGCCAATCCGGGACATTGAACAGGGCTTGTTGGCGGCGTTGGCGTGAATTACTGGTGTCGGCTTCAACGGGGGCAGTGCGAGGCAAGGATTGCCCGAAGGCAGAACGCCGTTCCCCCCGAGGTGTCGACTTAGCGCTATTTTCGGGGGAGGGGTTGGGTTTATCCTTAAAAGTCAATGGCGAAAACCTCTCCATAGGGGCTAAGAGAATTTTAACGGAAGGGAAATAATTTGGGGGCAAATCGGGGCACATCCGCAGCATTTGAAGCGCAACCGGGTCGAGAGTCGCGACCACGCCCAGAGAATCGTTGCAGTTCGCAGAAACTGAGTGACCTGGAGGCGGGTGCGGAGCGAGAGTCCTTACTTGGTTTGGATGGTTGGCGCGACCCGGGGAACGAGACTGGTCGGAAAACTTGGCCGGAGGGGGGAAACCAGCGTGAGCAACAGTATCTTCGTGACCAGGCGGCGCGCTGGGAAGAACGCTATGCCTTGAGTCGGGGGGAGTCTTTGGGTGCGGAACTCTCTGATATCTCCGAGGTTGAATACCGTGAGGTGCGGCTGGAAAAAGTCGTGTTGGTGGGAATTTTTCAAACCGACCGAGACAAGGCCGAATACTCGCTGCGGGAACTGGCGGCTTTAGCGCAAACTGCGGGGGCAAAGGTGCTGGCCGGGATAACGCAACGTCGGGAAAGTCCCGATGCGGCCACGTTTTTGGGGATTGGTAAAGCTAAAGAACTGCGTGCCCTAGTGGCTAGCTTAGAGGCTGACACGGTGATTGTTGACGACGAACTCGCCCCCTCTCAGCGGCGCGGCCTAGAGGACGTGGTCAAGGTCAAGGTGATTGACCGTACGGCCGTGATTCTGGATATTTTCGCTCAACACGCGACCTCCCGCGAAGGTAAGGCCGAGGTGGAACTGGCGCAGTTAGAGTATTTGTTGCCGCGTTTGCGGGGATGGGGCGAATCCATGAGTCGCCAGGCCGGCGGACGAGCCGCCGGCGGTGAGGGCATCGGTTCAAGGGGCCCGGGTGAAACCAAAATCGAACTTGACCGGCGCCGCATCCGCACCCGGATGAGTCGCCTGCGTCGACTGCTGCGAGAGATGGCTCCTACCCGTGAAGCGAAACGCGCGGCGCGGCGTGCCGGGGGAGTCCCGGCCGTGGCGATTGTGGGTTACACGAATGCCGGGAAGTCTTCACTGTTGAACCGTTTGACCGGGGCGGATGTATTGGTACACGACGCCTTGTTTGCCACGCTGGATCCCAGCGTGCGTAAGACACACACGGCCACGGGGCGGGTGTATACCCTGGCGGACACGGTGGGTTTTGTGCGTCGGTTGCCTACCCAGTTGGTCGAGGCTTTTCGTTCCACCCTGGAGGAAACCGCGATGGCGGATTTGCTGTTGCATGTGGTGGATGCGGCGAATCCCGATCCGATGGGCGAAATTGAGGCGGTGAACGCTACCCTAGACACGATTGAATCCATTCGACACACCCCGGTGGTGATGGTTATTAACAAGGTTGATGCGGCTAGTGCCCCGACTTTGGCGCTGCTGCGGCGGTTGCTGCCTGAGGCGGTGGAAGTCTCGGCTCGTAGTGGTCAAGGAATTGAACGACTGCAAGAGGTTATCGCCTCGCGTCTACCCTGGCCCCAACAGCGGGTACGGGTGTTGGTGCGGTGGGAAAACACCGGTTTGCTGGAGCGGATTTACCGCGAGGGAAGCCTGGTAAGCCAAGAAACACGGGTGGACGGCACGTTTGTTGATGCCTGGGTGGAACCCGCCTTGGCGGCGAGACTGCTGAATCAAGCGTTGGGCGCAACCCTCGACAAGCCAGTCGCGGATGAAGCAAAATGCTCGACACCTGGGATGGCACCTCATGAACCCCCCGTGAATACCGAGAGGATAACATGAGCGAAACGAAACCCACCTGCGAAGATATCCTCGAAGCGGCCGTGGTGGCGCTTGGCGGCACGAAGCGATCGGGACAAGTCGTGATGGCTCGAGCCATAGCCGAGGCTTTCACGCAAGGCGAACACCTGGCGGTACAAGCCGGTACTGGCACTGGGAAATCCTTGGGATACCTAATTCCAGCTTTGCAATACGCCGCCACTGAGGACACTAGGGTCGTGGTTTCCACCGCCACCCTGGCCTTGCAACACCAGATTATTGCTAAGGACGCCCCGTTGGCGGTGGCGGCGGTGAAAAAAGTGTTGGGTGAAAGCCCTCGGGTGGAAGTGCTGAAAGGCTGGCAAAACTATGTCTGTTTGCATAAGTTGAATGGTGGATACGAAGGGCTGGGCGAGGATTTATTCGCGGCAGCGGATATGATAGCACCCGAAGAGATGGCCGAAGCGGGGGGGAAAGGGGCGCAGTCAGCGTGTGACCGACGGGCGCGCCGGCCACGCGGATACGCCGCCCAGACTAAACGACTCTATGAATGGGCGCGGGAAACAGACACCGGAGACCGCGACGAAGCCCCCGCTGGAATCACGAACCGAGCTTGGAGGCAAGTGTCGCTGTCCTCTCTGGAATGCGTGGGGGATACCTGTCCGTTTCGTGACCAGTGCTTCCAGGTGCAGGCGCGCCAACGTGCTGCCGGTGCCCAGGTTGTGGTGACGAATCACGCTATGTTGGGGCTGGCAGCGGCGGGTCGGGCTACTCCGCTGCCGGAATATGATGCGCTGGTGGTGGACGAGGCGCATGATTTGGTGGAGCGAGTGCGCAGCCAGGCTACTACCGAGCTGAGTGCGAGTCTGGTGGCGAGCGCCAGCAAAGCCGCCGGGCGGGTTGGTTTGGAATGTGCCGAGCGGCTAGCCGACCAGGCTTTGGCCTTGCAGATTGGGTTTTCCCACCTGGAAGACGGTCGGTTCAAGGTAGTGCCATCCGCCATCGCAGAATGCCGAACCGTGTTAATTCCCGCCTTGAAACAGGGGTTGGCTGATTTGGCCAATAAAAAAGAGGAAACCCCCAAAACTGCCGTGGCCAAGGGGGTACTGTCTAGCCTGTTGGAAACCCTGGAGGCGATGAATCCCGACAGGGTGGAATCTGGGCAAAACGTGCTGTGGTTAACTCGCGGTTATGAACGTGACCAGGAACCCCGGCTCTATGTGGCTCCCTTGAAAGTTGCGGATAAGCTGGCTGCTCGGATTTGGGCGGATACTGCCGTGGTGATGACTTCGGCTACTTTGAAGCTGGGGGGCAGTTTCGAGCCGGTTTTGCACCAGGTTGGCTTGAATCGCGCTGTGCCCGCCCCGAAAACTTTGGATGTGGGGTCGCCGTTCCAGCCTGCCAAACAGGGGATTTTGTACTTGGCCAAGGATTTGCCCGCCCCGGGTCGCGGCGAGCACCCTGAGGTTTTTTGGAATCGGTTGGTGGCTTTGGTACAAGCTTCACGGGGTGGGGCATTGGGCTTGTTTTCTTCCCGGAGCATGGCCGAAAAGGCGGGAGAAGTCTTGCGCGAGCGCACTGACTGGCCGATTCTGGTGCAAGGCGAGGATTCCGTGGCGGCGCTGGTGCGTGAGATGCGCGAGGATTCCTCGGCCTGTTTGATGGGAACTTTGTCCCTGTGGCAGGGAGTGGATTTACCTGGAGCGACATGTCGCTTGGTGGTGATTGACCGACTTCCTTTTCCGGTTCCCAGCGATCCCTTGATAGAGGCGCGATGCGAGGCGGTGCGCCAGGCGGGGCGCAGTGATTTCATGGAGGTTTCGGTGACCCATGCGGCGCTGTTGATGGCGCAGGGTGCGGGACGGTTGCTGCGTTCTGGCAGCGATCGGGGCGTGGTGGCTGTATTGGATTCCCGCTTGGCCACGAAAAGCTACGGGCGTTTCATTATTACTTCGATGCCGCCGCTGTGGCCAAGTACCGATGCCTCGGTGGTTCTTGGCGCGCTGGGGCGTTTGGTGGAAGGTCTCGAAGCCGAGGCTTAAGCACGTGTCGCGTGTTTGCTGGCAGCGCCACATATCGAGGCTCCGTGGTGTTGCGAGTCTAAAATGCTAGCGTTTTACGCCGGCGGTCTAGTTTCAGGTGCCCTGGTGGTGTTTTTGAGTGGTGTTGCGGATTAAAGCGCACGAATAACGGTCACAACTTTCCCTAGAATTGTCGCGCCATCCCCGGGGATTGGCTCAAAACTGGGATTATGTGGCAACAGCCAGATATGCCCTTTGTCCCGCGAGAATTCCTTAACCGTGGCTTCGCCTTCCAGCATGGCGGCCACAATATCCCCGTTACGAGCCTCGTTTTGGGCGCGCACCACCACCCAGTCCCCATTCATAATCGCCGCGTCACGCATGGATTCCCCGTTGACCTCCAACATAAACAGTTCCCCGGCTCCGGTGAAGCGTCTTGGTAGCATAAACGTGTCTTCCACCAGTTCTTCGGCGGTTATCGGGGTGCCGGCAGCGATGCGTCCCACCAGTGGGATGGCGTTGGAGTCGGCGGTGTCCGCCACGCCGATAGGGATGGTGTGGATGGTGGCAGAGATATTTTCGGTCGTTTTGAGGCTGGAGTTATTTTGGTTGTTACGTTGGGTTTCGCTGTATACCTTCGGCGCTTCGGGCGCATGAGGTGCCATTTCGGTCGTGACCACGGGTGTCCCCTCGGGGAGCTTTACGAATTCCAAAGCGCGAGGCTGGTTGGGAACCCGGCGTAAATACCCTTTTTCGACCAGTACTTCCAGGTGATGCTGAACGGAGGAAGGCGAGGACAGCCCCATAGCCGAGGCCAATTCTCGCACCGAGGGGGGGTAGCTCAGCTCACGGCTGAGGCGGTAGAGCGTGTCCAACACTTCCCGCTGTCGTTTCGTGAGGTCGCTCACTGGGGTTCCTTTCTGTCTAAAAACTTGTCCCGAACTAGATTGGGTTTTCTCGCGTATTTGCAACGGAAAACCCGAGTGCAACGAAGCGTAATTTTCGCTTTGAGGCTGGTTGGAGACTGGTCTTACCAACTTCGGCTAGTTGCTTATCTAAATCTATATTCGCACAAATGTTCGATTTAGGCTCGACAACGCGCCGATGATGGTTTATATTATACGTACAAGTGTTCGTACGAACAAATGTTCGAGTGAATGGGATGATGATAATGACTGCAGTTTTGGCTCCGGCTTGGGGCGGCGAAGAACTTGAATTCAACTATGAATCCTTGGCTCCGAATCATCCGGCGGTGCGGAGGAAACACCACTCACCCCGGCTCCGGTTGGTTCCCGGCTTGGGGGCGGAAACTGTGGGTGTTCCCGTGCTCTCTTGGTGGCGTATTGCCGGTTCGGTGGGGGTTTTTATTTTGGCATTAGTGGCGGCGGTGACTCTAGGCGCTCTGGTGGGAATTGGCCTTGACCCAAGTTTTGGGTTGGTACCTGTTGACTACTTCTCCTATACAGTTCTTCCCGGGGACAACCTGTGGAGTCTCGCCGCCGCTAATGTCACGGCGCTACCCCCCGGGGAAGCTGTGGCGCAAATGATGCAAATCAATCATCTCGATGCAGCTTCTGTGCTGCAAACTGGCGACCAGCTGCTGATTCCCATCTATTAAGTCAGAACAATGAATACGAATCCGCAACTTCTTGAGCCGGTTTTCACGCGCTTGCAAAAAAATTCGTTTAATCTTACGGTAAGAGCTCCTGGAATGTCCTTTAGAAAGGATTCAGCTTTGCACTGTCCGTTTTGCCACCACGAAGACTCTCGCGTGATTGACTCGCGTACCTCCGAAGACGGCGCCTCGATTCGTCGTCGTCGGGAATGCCCCCACTGTGGGGGGCGCTTCACCACAGTTGAAACCACTTTGTTGCTTGTAAAGAAACGCTCCGGGGTTACCGAGCCGTTTTCACGGGACAAAGTTATTGCGGGGATGGCCAAAGCTACCCAGGGACGTCCGGTCACCGATTCACAATTGGCGCTGCTGGCTCAAGGAGTCGAGGAGACTTTGCGACAAAAAGGTGCTGCCGTCATTAACGCTGAGGATGTAGGGAAAGCTATCCTGGAGCCCTTGAAGGCCTTGGACGAGGTGGCCTATTTGCGTTTCGCTTCGGTTTATTCTGACTTCAACACCCTCGAGGATTTCGAGGCCGCCATCGCTTCACTCAAGCACCGCAGGTGAGGAAAAATTGCTGTTCATTTTACTTCTTGGCTCTGTTGGCGTCGAGTGTTGATTTTGTTCTAGCGCTTAGGTTTTCTCTCTATTGATTTGGCGCGGATTGGTCTTGCTCTCCGAGAATCCTGACTTTTCTTGCCATGAAGCTCTCCTTTCGGATGTTCAAGCCCGAAGCAGCCTAGGACAGCTCTTTCAACACGGAGTCGCGAACCTTGCGACGTTGAATCTTGCCCATCTGGTTTTTCTCTAGGCTCTCGGGGAAAGACACGGAGCGTGGCATGGCATAGCGTGGCAAAACCTCACTCACCCAACTGCGTACCTTGTCTAGATCCAGGCTAGCACCGGGTTTCAACACAATCGCGGCGTGAACTTGCTCCCCGCGAGCTGCGTCAACCTGGTCAGGAATCCCCACCGCTGCAACTTCTTGTACCTGAGGCATGGACGCAATCGCGGTCTCTACTACGGAAGGGTAAACATTGAAACCGGAGATAATAATCAGCTCTTTTCGCCGATCCGACATTTTCAAGAAACAGTCATTTTCCTCTACCAAATCCCCGGTCTTCAACCAGCCGTCCGCAGTGAATAACAAGTCCGTCTCGACCTGGTCGCGCCAGTAACCAGGTGAGCACCCCGGTCCTTTCACTATCAGTTCGCCAATCTGGCCGGGCTCCACGTCTTGGTTGCTTTCCGGATCCACCACTCTAACCTGAATAGAGGGGAAGACGATACCCATATAGCCCAAACGACGGTCGGGACTCATGGGGGAGCCTAGTACGGTGGGGGAGGTCTCGGTCATCCCGTAGCCCTCGATGAGGTATCCTCCCGTAGTGTTTTCCCAGCGTTTGGCGACCTCTTCCGTCAGGGGCATTGCCCCGGAAATTGCGTAGGAAAACGAGCGCAAATTCACTTTCGGGTTATTGACAGCCGCCTTCGCTAGGCGGTCAAAAATTGGGGGCACCCCGACAATAAACGTGCCGGGACGCCGTCGTTGCGCGCGCAATATCCCTTCGACATCGAACTTCGGGAATAACACGGCCGTCCCCCCCAAAGCTAAGTTTCCGTTCAAAGACAAGGTCAAACCAAAGGCGTGGAAGAAAGGCAAGACACAGTACCAGGTTTCTTGGCCTTCCCGCAGTTTCGTCACCCAAGTGGTGTTAGCCCACAGATTAGAAACTAAGTTACGGTTGGTCAAAATCACCGCTTTTGGCTTCCCCGTGGTGCCCCCCGTATGCAGCAAAACCGCTGGAATATCGGGATCGACGCGGGTAATGCGGTTGAAAGGCTTGCAGTGAGCCAATAAATCATTGAAATCCGGCAAATCTTTGGCCGCCGCATCACACATTTGACTGCGCAAATCCCGGGCTTTCTTAACCGGAAGCTGCAAAGAAAACCGCAGGTGGCGCGGCAAAGCCCGCGCCATGTCAATCGAAATCAGCTCTGCGGCCACTTCGGCGGCCACCTCACGGATAGTGACAGCGGTTTTCTGCCAGGCAAAAATCAGTTTCGGTTCGGCGTTTTCAAACTGCCACTTCAGTTCCACCGGGGTGGCTAGGGGATTGTGCAGCACGGCAACCGCCCCTACTTGC
This sequence comes from Mobiluncus mulieris ATCC 35243, assembly GCF_000160615.1. Classification (GTDB taxonomy): domain Bacteria; phylum Actinomycetota; class Actinomycetes; order Actinomycetales; family Actinomycetaceae; genus Mobiluncus; species Mobiluncus mulieris. The sequence continues at coordinate 727,180 of NZ_GG668518.1, forward strand.
AGACAAGCATAGAGCACGTAGATAAACTGGGGACAGTTAGGGGCAACTAATGAAACCCGATCCCCCCTTTCCACGCCGCGTTCCCGCAGTAAAGCTGCCGTAAGCTGTACCCGGTGAACCAGCTCACGATAGCTGGTGGTGGCACCAAAAAAATCCAAGGCGACGCGACGCGGATACTTATTAGAGATGCGCCGCAGCATATCAATCAGCAGTTCGTCGGTGATAGGAACTTGACGGGGAACCTTTGGATCGTAAAGCTCCCGCATTCGTTTGGTCAGCTCAGAATCATTTTCCGGGGGAGTATGTACATAGCGAGGCAGGTGAATCCCCGCAGCGGGGGCTAGACCAAGCAAATCGACGGTGTCAGTCAAGGGTTTTCCTCTCCAATTCGGCAAGCGTTATATCCAGTTTAAACATAGTTGCCGGTCAACTGTCATTTTGACCGGCAACCGCACGTCCAAACCGCTTAGTTCACCGTGGTTGCATCCACGCGGGTAAAACCAGGTAAAGGTATGACCCGGCAACGGATTGTGGTGTCCATGGCGTTGATGTCTTGCACCGCAGCCACCGGCAGCTCAGAGGCAATATCGGCAATCACATAGCCCACCTCGCCGTTCGTGCCCAGAATCTGGCCTTCAACGTTCACATTCGCTGCCGCCATTACCTGGTTGATATGCCCCATAACACCGGGGGTATTTTGGTGAATCACACTCATGCGATAGCGGGTTCTCTCGGTTGGCTGCAAGGACAGAGTGGGCATATTCACACTCATCACGGTTTCCCCGGTTTGGATATAGTTGCAAATCTTGGCGGAAACAAAGCTACCAATGTCTTCTTGCGCCTCCAGGGTAGAACCACCAATATGTGGGGTCAGAATCGTGTTTTCCTTGCCCAGCAGGGGAGATTCGAAAGGTCCGCCGTTTTTCAGTGGTTCCTCGGGGAACACATCCACCGCGCAACCCCCCAGATGCCCTGAATCCAGGGCGGCCGCCAGGGCATCCACATCCACCACGAATCCCCGCGAGAGATTCAACAGCTTTGAACCTGGTTTCATCATGGCAATCTCGCGTGCCCCGAACATATTGCGATTCGTTGGCCGTCCATCCACATGTAGGCTGACAAAATCAGCCCCCTGCAAGGCTTCTTCCAGGGAATCACACTGTTTAGCATTGCCAATCGGCAGCTTCTTGGCCAAGTCATAGAACTGAACCCGCATCCCCATAGCCTCGGCCAGAATCGAGAGCTGGGTACCCGTAGAGGAATACCCGATAATCCCCAGGGTTTTCCCGCGCACCTCGTGGGAATTTTGAGCAGTTTTCTGCCAGTCGGCACGCTGCATATGCGCGTTTCGCACCGGCAGCAACCGCGCCAAGGCAATAATCTCGGAGATAGCCAATTCCGCTACCGAACGGGTATTAGAATAGGGGGCGTTAAACACTGCGACCCCGTGGGTCGCCGCCGCTTTCAAATCGATTTGGTTGGTGCCAATCGTAAAAGTTCCAGCGCAAATCAAGTCTGGGCAAGATTCAAACACGCGGCGGGACAGATTTGTTTTCGAACGAATCCCCACCATCTGACATCCTTGCAACGCCTCTATCAGCGCGTTTTCATCCAAGGAACCGTCGATGCGCTGCACCTCTATATTCGCATCGTGAAATGTCTTATCGGCTATCGTATGCGGGTTTTCAAGCAAAAGAATTTTCATCATACCTGTACTTTCTCGCTATTTTCATTGTTTTCTTAATAACTATAGACGGTTTCAATCTATTCCCAGCACGGCTCCGGTTTTAATCATGTGTAAACGCCTGGTGGGACGGGTCATCGCTACGTATAAATCCCCCGCTGACACCTGTGCCACGCCCGCCGGGTCGACCAAAACTACCACATCAAATTCCAAGCCTTTGGAAGCCTCCGGGGTTATCCACGTGACCTGGTCATTTAGCGGATCAGTCTGAGCCAGACCTAGAGCCGCCCCAAAGTCGGCTCCTAGATTCGTAATCACCGCCAGGCGGCCTTCACCGCTGCCGACCTCTGTTTCGAGCCGTGACACCTCTTGGTCGAGAATTCTTCGGGTGGGAGCCACCAAATCTTCGAGAGAGATATCCGCAGGCAAGTCTGTAATTTCCAGGCAGTCCTCGAGGTCGCGTGCAGAATGACACGGAACGGGAACACACCCGCCATTGGCCGCCAATACTCGCTGGGCTAAATCCATAATTCGGCGTGGGGTGCGGTAGTTAATCGTCAGAGCCTCCATAACCGGGTTGGCACGGGTTGCCGGTCCCAATAGCCCTTGCCAGTCGGTAGCATCGCCGGGGTGCCTCGCCTGGTTCACATCTCCTACCACAGTGAAAGACCGCGAGGGACAGCGGCGCAACAACAGGTGCCAATCCATGGGAGTTAGCTCTTGGGCTTCGTCGACCACCACATGCCCATAGGCCCAAGACCGATCCGCCCGGGCACGTTGTTCCAAGGGGGAGAGGATTTCCACTCCTCGGGTCGAGGCCGCTAACTGGGCTGGGCTCACGAGGCCGCCGCCCAAATCCATGGCTTCGATGGCATCGCGAGCCCGCTGGACTTCCCGTTGGGCGTGGGCGCGAGCCGCCGAGCCCTCGTCGGTGAGTCCGGGTGTTGGTCCCAACAATTCGGCCAGTTCATCAAGAATCGGGACATCAGCATCCGTAAATGGAGTTCCTTTGGGGCGAACCAAGGATTGCAATTCGCGACTCGTGAACGCTACCTTTGCCAGGGCAACCACTCGGCGTAAGTAGTCCGGATGGGCATATAAACGTTCCAACAGTTGGGGAGCCGAAGCCGGCAGATACATTCGATTTATGGCGCGGCGCACTATCGGCGAAGAACGGATTTCTTCGGTCATCCACTCTAAATCTTGGGGGCGAGCCTCTGCGCCGCCATACATGGCTGTGAGCTCACGCACCAAGTATTTCGCATAAGCTGCCCAGCGTTGATTATGAGTGCTACCGGCGTGAGACCCGGCCTCCATGGCATCACGAACCAAGGCTGTACTGAGAGTCAGCTGCACATGCCCCAGGTCAAGTTCCTGGTCGGTTGCGGGGGGACGTTTCAAATCTGCCACGACCGCCGCCGCGACTTTAATCCAGCGGGTATCGCCTTTTAACGCTCGCAGTTCAGGGCGCTCCGCCACGGTTTTCACCCCAGGGAAAGCCTCGCCCATCGTGATACTGACCACTCCAGTTTCCCCCAAAGCCGGCAAAACCCGCTCGATATAACGCAAAAACGTCTTGTTTGGACCGATAACCAAAACCCCGGTGCTGCCCAGCAAATCTCGGTGGGCATAGAGCAAATAAGCCGCGCGATGCAAAGCCACCGCAGTTTTTCCGGTTCCCGGGCCGCCTTGCACCACCAGAAATGCATTCAAATCCGCACGAATCACCCGATCTTGCTCGGCTTGAATGGTGCCGACTATGTCTTGCATGTGTCCCCCGCGTGCCGAGGACAGGGCTGCCAGCAACGCTCCTTCCCCTTGCAATGTGGTGGTATCGGCCGCGTCGGTATTCAATAATTCATCTTCTAGGGACACCACCTGGCGCAGTTCGGTGCCGAGGTGACGTCGGCACAACACGCCCATGGGCTGCACGGCGGTGGCTTGATAGAAAGGCCGGGAGGCTTTGGCTCGCCAGTCGATTAGCAGTTGGTGGGACAGCGCATCTTCCAGTTCTGCACTGCCTGGGCTCGTTGCTGTCGCTGCGTCGCCCACACTTGGCGACACACTCGCGTTCGTCGGGTCATTATCCGTACTTGACGCAGATTCTCGCAACCCCACTCGGCCAATGTGAAACTGCGTTCCGTTTTCCATATCCAAGCGTCCAAAAACCAGGTGGTTTTCAACACTTTCCAGACGAGCGGCCTCGTCTCCGTAGTGGGCTGCCAAAGCATCCCGGTCAGCTCGAGCCGAAGGATTGGCCGAAATCTGGGCTGCGATTTTTGCTTGTTGTTCACGATAAACATGCCGCCAAGCGTCTAAAGCGGCATAGGCTTTGTCAACAAATCCCTGCTCTTTAGCCAGCTCTTGGTGGCGTATCGTGTCGTCAGGACTGGGTTCCATTGAGCCTCCCTGTCGGAAAACGTGGTAATCAATTATGACCTAAAAGCCACCTCCCAAGCGAATTAAGCTTGAAACGGGGTAATCTATTAAGGAGAGTGAGGAGGAACATGACACCAGACTATTCATTACTGCTTCCCGGCACGAACTCCAAGGTTCGCGCTACGGTGCTGCTGCACCATCTGCATGGTGCTATGGATGCGGGTCATGCCGGTCGTGGTCTGATAGAACACCTGGTGGATACCCTGCCGGTTAAAACTGTGGCTACTTTCAACTCTGATTTACTCATCGACTTCCGTTCGCATCGCCCTTGGTTGCGTTTTGAAGACTGGCATTTCTCTGACTTGGAAATGCCCGAAATTAAACTGGATTTGCTCTCCGACGATAACGACACAAATTTTTTGGTTTTGCACGGTCCGGAACCGGATGCTCGCTGGAACGCCTTTGTGCAAACCGTGTTGGATTTGGCTAGAACTATGGGCGTGAAACAAATCGTGGGGGTGGCGGGGATGCCAGCGGGGGTGCCGCATACGCGCCCCACCCCAGTGCATATGCACGGCTCGAATCCGAAATCTTTACCGCAACAGCCCAGGATGCAAGGCGAGATGACGATTCCGGCGGGGATGGATCAGCTTTTGGAATACGCCCTGGGCGAGGCTGGTTTTGATTCTCTGGGGATTATCGCGGCGGTGCCGTATTACCTGGCAGAGGGGGACTATCCGCCGGCCGCAGCGGCCATCATGCAGGCAGTGGTTTCGCAAACTGGGTTGGCTTTGCCGGTGGGTGACGTGGAAGCGGCGGCAACCGTGACTTTGGGGCAAATCAATCAGATGGTCGATCAGGCTTCCGAGGCTAAGGTCATTGTGGAAATGCTCGAGAAGAATTTCGACGAGGCCAAGCCGGATGCGATTATTGAGACGAAGCCCGAGCCTTTGCCCACAGCTGACGAGCTGGGTGCTCGACTCGAGGAGTTTTTGGAGCGTAGTGACCGCTTGTCGCGGGGTTTACAGTTAAAGAATCTGGATCGCGATTTCGAAAAGAACAGTAATTCGGGTTTGTCGTCTTTGCGTGAGACTCCTTATGAGCGCCGCGATATCGACCCGATGCGCCCGAAGCGTCGTCCCCGTCACCGTAAGGATGTGGAAGAGGACTAGGGCTTCTGTAGTTTTTGGTTCGTTGGGTTAGTCTCGCTGGGTTTTGTTTAGCGGTGCCCGCTTTGGTGGTTTTCTTTCGGATTCATGAGGTGCCATCCCGGGTGCCGGGCTGAATCCTGAAATCACTCCCATTTCCCTAGGGGCTCATAACCCGGGTTCGGGTTCTGATATACCGGGAACATTAAATCGGGTTGCAGGAAACCTAGATATATAGCCAGAGACACGCAAACTATTCCCAAACCGAGCCAGAGGAACGCGCCTCTCGCTAGGCGTATGATTCTTTCTGCGCCGGTATCGAAACCCATCAGATTCACTCGGCTTAGATTGATGGGATAGTACCAGGCTCGAGGCCCCTCGGCGGCTACTGTTTCCAGATTGTGATCCTCGGAGCCGAGCTCGGCGCGTTCGGCGGCTTCTATCCGAGCCTTGGCAGTGGCTTCCTCGAAGGCTTCACGCTCCGCTAAAAGTTGGGCTTCTCTCTTGGCGCGAGCCTTGGCGGCGGCTTCCCTCACTTTGGGTGGACGGGGGTCGCTACGCGGGTCACTGCTTGGCAGAGCAGTGATTTTGATGGTGGTTTCACCTCCGGGGGTGTCAAACTGGGCGATGGCGGAATGTGCGGTGTCTTCGGGCTTCGTGGATTGAACCCGGAAATTTCCGGCGGCTTCTTCTTTGAGCTGTTCTCTGATGAGGCGCTGTAACAAAATCGTGGTGCGCCGTCGCGCGGCATCCACCTGTACTTTTGAATATTGCACGGGCATCCCCAGAGGAGCCCACATAATTGAGACCTCGTAGCCGTTTTGACGTCCTTGCCCGCGTCCTAGGATTTGGCGCACTCCGGTGATACGCGCCGGGACTGTGACCGGGTTGGAGCTGAGTCGTACCCACAAAATAAAGTTGCGGACGCTCTTTGTCAGGGCGATGCCCCCAAGGTATATCAAGGCTCCTATTACTAAGGGGAACATGAATACAAACCAAGGGTCGGCATCCTCGATAGTCTTGAGGTTAAACAGCGAAGCGCCGGTGGCTATGAACTGTGCTGCTAGTACTAACAGCGCCCACAAAATCCGGTTCATATTCCACGATTCGTCCCGGGTAAAGACGATATCTCGCGGGTCGAAGCTGGAAACCCAGGCAGTTAGTGGTTGGCGGTGCCGCAGGGCTTCGCGGGCGCGTCCGGGGTTTAAATCGGTGGGATTGAGGCTAACTTCGTGAAATTCTGCTTCGTCATTGGATTCCCAAGCGTGAATCAGCACCGTCACCTCGTAGGGGTGAGATCGGTGAACGTCGTCTTCCGTCAGTGCTTCGACTTCTTTGACATACACTTGAGCTTGGAAACGCTCGGTACCGGGGTGTGGTCGCGCCCTTATCACCAGGTAAATCGCCAAGAATAGAGCGAGAATCCACCATAAAGCTATGATTATCAGCTGCATAGAACCATTAAACCAGTTTGGCGCTAAAATGACAGCTTCATGACGTCAACGTTTTGTCGGATTGGTGTGCTTTTGGTTGTTTCTGGAGCAGGCGGTGTTGCTTAAGACTGGGGTAAATGGGTCTTGTTCGGCTGACATTTCGCGGTGGTGTGGCATTGCGGGAGGCAAAAAGTTACAATGGTGCTTAACATGAGTTGTCCAAGCAAGTTTTCTGCGCCGGAGGATGAAAAATGCCGCTGTCTGACTATGAAAAAGAAGTATTGGCACAGATGGAAGCGCAACTGAGTGACCAAGATCCTAAACTGGTAGACCAGATGCGAGGTTCGGCTCGTTTCCCTCGGGTAACTTCACGCCCCCGGCGGGTCGCCTTCGGGGTGGTCTTGATGCTGATTGGCATAATAGTTTTGGTTGGTGGCCTGGTGGCCTCGCCTTATCTGCAGCATCTCCAGGTTCTGGGTACTTTGACCGGAGTTTTGGGTTTCGTTGTGGTGGTGCTCGGTGTTTTGCAAATCCTGGGAATTTTATCCACGCCGCACTCACGAAGAGTTCCGAGTCGCAAGCCAGCGGTGGCGCGTAGTGGCGGTAGTTTTATGGAGCGTCAACAGGATAAGTGGGATCGCCGTCAAAACCCGCAAAGCTAAGCGGAATCGACAGATTATGATTTCCTAAAAATTCCTCCACCAGCATATTCCCTGAAATTTCACGAGATTTCAGGGAATGTTTCTTATTTAACTCGCGTTTCACTATGAAAGTGGAGCTAAGTGGAGTAAAGTGGAGGAAACTGGTAATAGGAAGGAGGGAAACGTGTTCCTAGGCACTTACGAGCCCAAGCTCGACGACAAGGGACGTTTGATTCTTCCTTCCCGTTTTCGTGACCAGCTCTCGGCTGGAGTCGTCCTCACCCCTGGTCAGGAGCGTTGTATCTACGCCTTTCCGACCAGCGAGTTCGAAACCATTTATGACGAGCTGCGCCAGGCACCCCTAACCCACAAAGAAGCCCGCAAGTTCTCCCGTGTCATGCTCTCGGGAGCAACTGACCAGATTCCCGACAAGCAAGGCCGGATTAACATCCCTGCCAATCTGCGCCAATACGCCGGGTTGAACAAGAACCTCAAGGTGATTGGAGCCGGAGCTCGAGCCGAGATTTGGGATGCTGACACCTGGGATACCTACCTTTCCGAAAGTGAAGACGCTTTCGCCGAGATAGCGGAGGAAATCGTGCCCGGATTGTTATGAGACAAAGCGGTCAAAGCCGCGAGGTGTCCCCCCGAATTCTGAATGTGCTTCCCCGCAGGCAGACCTCGGTGGGAAACCTGGCGGATTTGACTGCTCAAACCAAGGTGAATCCCGAGACTGGCTGTTTTGTGGATGGCACCTCATGAAAACTGAATCAAAACCACCGCAAGCTTTCGTAATCGATAAAGGAGCCCCCCAACCCCATGAGTACCATCACCCCAACCGCAGCGATACACCAGCCGGTGCTGGTGCAACGCTGCGTGGAACTGCTGGCACCCGCGCTAATCCCTGTTGAGCGCCCCGTGCTGGTGGATGCTACCGTGGGGTTGGGGGGACATTCCGAAGCCTTGCTGCAACGCTTTCCCCACTTGCAGATTATCGGGATAGACCGCGATGGTGAAGCCCGCGCCTTGGCTGGAAAACGCTTAAGTGTTTTCGGATCGCGAATAGAAATCGTGGCGGCAACCTATGGGCAGCTCGCGGAAATCCTGGCGGAAAGAGGCCTGGAAACCGTCGACGGGATTCTTGCCGACCTGGGAGTTTCCTCGCTGCAACTGGATGAAACCGCGCGAGGATTTGCCTATGCCATCCCCGAGGCTCCCCTGGATATGCGTATGGATCAAAGCCGGGGGATTACCGCAGCACAATTCATAGCTACCACCAGCGAGACAGAAATCGCGAGGGTGCTGCGCACCTACGGGGAAGAAAAATTCGCCCGACAAATCGCCAGAAATATTGTGAAAACTCGGGAAGTCACGCCTTTGCGCACCACCGGAGAGCTGGTTGACCTAATCAGAGCCACAATACCTGCCCCGGCACGCCGCCACGGTGGAAACCCCGCCAAGCGCACCTTTCAAGCTCTGCGAGTGGCAGTGAACGACGAACTGCGAGACTTAGAAGTCTTTCTCACAGCGGCGCTCGACGCTTTGCGAGTCGGCGGACGCCTGGTAGTGGAAAGCTACCAGTCCCTGGAAGACCGCCTGGTCAAACAAGCCTTCACCCCGGGAATCCATCCGGAGGTACCCCGGGGGCTGCCCGTGATTCCCACCGGGTATGAACCGTGGTTACAAGACCTGACTCGCGGAGCTGAAAAAGCCGATGCCCTCGAGCTGCAACGAAACTCCAGATCTCAATCGGTGCGCCTTCGGGCAGTAGCGAAATTGCGCGAAATGGCACCTCATGAACCGAAACGCCCCAACCCCAACCCCGCACCGAGGAGGAAATAGTGAGCAACGTAAACTACGCGCTGCGCAAACCCCAACCCGCTCCACGATCACTGAGTCCGGCGGCATCACCCCGCGAGCGACTTCACGTGGTGCCGACCCTGGCAAAACGCCAGATAACTTGGCCCATGTGGGTTACGGTAACCACCCTGCTGATTATGTCGTTGGTGATACCAGTCGTGGTCAACGCGCAGATGGCGATGACCTCCTACGCTATGTACGCCCAGCGTTTAGAGCTCTCGCAACTACAGGACTATCAAGCCGACCTGGTTATGCGGGCTCGCGAAGCCCAATCCCCCCAGAAATTGGCTCAAAAAGCCCGGGAACTGGGATTGGTACCCGCCGGGAGCCCGGGGTACATCAACCTCGCGGAACACAACGTTACCCCCGGCCAGGCGGCTCGCTAGACATCGCGGTAAAGAGGGAAACCGGCGTGTGATACCGGCAAAACCTCGGAAAAAAGGCAAGCTGGGACAGTGAGTCGTTTACGGAGAGGCACCCTGGCCGGGTTGATTATTCTTGTCTTGGTGGTATTCGCGGTACGTCTCGTATTTGTGCAACTGGTTGACGGTCCCGCATTAGCCAAGCAAGCCCAGCAGCAGCGGTCACGCACTACTGTTATCAAGGCATCGCGGGGCGATATTGTGGATGCGAGCGGCAAGCCGCTGGCCACCTCGGTGCGACGCTATAACGTTGGGGTAAACCAGATTAAAATTAATACGTATTATGAACCCGTTATGACCAAGCGTGACGGCGAAGAAGTGCCTGAACTGGATCAATACCGCCGTGCAAAGATTAAAGCCTTCGGGCCGGTGGCAGCGGCCGAAAAATTGGCACCGCTGCTGAAACAAGACCCCGCCGAACTGGGGGGCAAATTGGTGGCCGCCCCCGGCAGTAAACCGTCTACCTTTGTGTATATAGCCAAGGAAATCACTCCAGAAGTGTGGCGTGACATTCAAAAACTGCGTATTCCCGGCATCGAACCGGAGGAAATCACCAAACGAATTTATCCCAATGGTAATATCGCCGGCAATATTGTGGGGTTCACGAACACTGACGGAGACGGTCTGGCGGGACTGGAACTGAGCCAAAACGCGAAACTCGCGGGGGTGGATGGCGAAGAATCTCGCGAAATTGGTCGTAAAGGGCAGGAAATCCCAGTTCAAGGCAACTACAAGAAAGACGCCATCGCCGGGCAAAGCGTGAAAACCACCATCCGCGTGGACTTACAAAACAACTGTCAACAGATAGTGGAACAGACCCGAGTCAAAACCGGGGCACAAAGCGTTACCGCCGAAGTTGAGGAAGTCGGTACCGGGAGGATTTTAGCCTTGTGTGAAACCGATACCGTTGACCCCCGCCACCCCACCAAATCCAGCGAAAAAAACCGGGGTTCCAAAGCCGTATCCACTGTTTATGAACCCGGTTCGACTATGAAAGTTCAGACCATGGCCAGCGTTTTGGACGAAGGGAAAGTTACCCCCCTGACCCGTTTCACGGTTCCTTACAAGATAACTATGTCCAATGGGCAAACCTTCCAGGATTCTGTGTTCCACGGGGTGCAAAGTTTAACGTCGGCGGGGATTATCGCGAAGTCGTCAAATGTGGGAATCGTCCAGGTCGGGGATTTGGTAAAGGATTCTCAGCGTTACGCCAAGTTACGCCAAGTAGGATTCGGAAAGGTAACCGGAGTGGAACTTCCCGGCGAATCCGGGGGGCTGCTGTCCCCACCCGAAAAATGGGATGGGCGTCAGCGCTATACCATCATGTTTGGACAAGGCGTAGCAGCGACTATTTTGCAGGTCACCAGCGGGATAGCTACCGTGGCTAATGGTGGGGTGAAAGTCTCGCCGCATCTGATTGACTCGTGGCGCACCCCGGAAGGAAAAGTCATCCAGAAAAAGGTTGATGCGGGAACCCGGGTTTATACCAAGGAAACCGCCCGGGAAATGTTGACTATGATGCAAGGAGTGGTCTCTGGAAGCGGTGGGGCATCCGCCGCCGTCATCGAGGGATACCCGGTGGCCGGCAAAAGCGGCACCACTCAGTTAATTAATTCTAAAGGCCAACAAACCGGCACCATTGGTTCATTTTCTGGCGTGTTCCCCGCAGATAATCCTCGAGTGGTAATCACGGTGGTGGTAGAGCGTCCCGCCACCTCTATCTATGGTGTGGTGGTGGCAACTCCGGCATTTAAAGACATTGCAAACGCTACGATAAGGGAGTTGGGCATTCCGCCGACAAATGCTAAGTCCGAGCTTTATCCCATCGGGGGGTAGTATCCCGGAAAACCCGGATAAACTGGGTACTTGGGGATTTCTAGAAAAACCTGGGGATTCCACAGAATCAGATAAATCCGGAAGCCCCATAAAGGAGAACACGAATGACTTTGGAAAATGAATTCAACCCTTTCGAACCGGATTTACAGGCTTTGGCTTGGGTGGATACGGCTGCTATTGCCGACGCTGTGGGGGGGACAAGGCACGGGCCGGCCGGACAGGTGCGCGGAGCCGTGATAGATAACCGCGATGTTCGTGGTGGGGAACTGTTCATCGCGATGCCCGGTCTCCATGTTCACGGCGCAAAGTTTACCCCCGATGCGATATCTCGAGGGGCAAAGGCGGTGCTGACTGATGCGGCTGGACTGGATTTAGTGGCCAACCCGGAGGTTCCGGTTATAACAGTGCCCGATGTACCCCACGCTGCTGGTCGCGCCGCCGCTATGGCTTGGGGTAATCCCGCTAATCATTTGCGATTGTGGGGGGTAACGGGGACGAACGGGAAAACCACTACCACGTATTTGCTGCGGCACCTCTTGCACCGCGTCGGAAAACTTGCTGCTTTGGTGGGAACGGTAGAAGTCGCTATCGGTAAACGTAGTGTGCCCTCGAATATCACCACCCCCCAGGCCGCTCAAGTTCAGGCCATTGCAGCGTCCACGGTCGCCGCACACCTCGAGGATCTCGTTTTAGAGGTCTCTTCTCATGCTTTGGGGTTGGGGCGGGTTGATCCGCTGCGATTTAGAGTGGCAGGTTTTTGTAACTTAACCCATGACCACTTGGATTTCCATCACTCTATGGAGGATTATTTCCAAACCAAGGCCTCGCTGTTCACCGAAAGACGCTCCGACCGCCAAGTAATCATTGTGGATGATGACTGGGGACGCCGTCTGGCTGAACAACTTGAGCGCATGGGACAACATGACTTTGTGACCCTTTCCACCACTGGATTCCCCGCAGATTGGCAAGCCTCCATCACTCCCGATACCAGTGGCTACTCTCACTTGGATTTGCGGGCTTTCGACGGGAAAACCGCCAGTGTTCAAGTACTGATGCCTGGCCGCTTTAATGCGGTCAACACGGCCTTGGCTATTGTGATGCTAGTCACCGGTTTGAGTGTCAGTCCACGGATGCTGAATGGGGATATTCTGCGTCACCTTTGTTCTCACCCCATCCGGGTGGAAGTTCCGGGACGTATGGAACTGATTGCGAATCAACCTCGAGTTATTGTGGATTTCGCGCATAATCCGGGGGCTTTAAAAAGCTTGCTCGAAACCTTGCGCCCCTCTACCGCTGGCCGGCTGCGTCTGGTGTTTGGAGGAACCGGGCAACGTGACCTTGAAAAACGCCCGATTCTGGGTAGAATCGCCGGTGAATTAGCTGATTTTACCTATCTTACCGATGACGATCCCCACGAAGAAGACCCCGGCAAAATCCGCGCCGAGGTTCGCGCTGGGCTGGAAGACTTCCCCGGTAAGTATGTCGAAATTGCGGGGCGATCCGCGGCTATTAAACAGGCCATTCAAGACGCGAAGCCCCAAGATACGGTCGTTATCGCGGGTCGTGGCCACGAGACACTTCAGGAAACCCCGGTGGGAGCTATAGACTTAGATGACCGCGTGGAAGCTCGCGCGGCATTGCAACTGCGAAACTAGGAGCAATCCCTTGATCGACATGACGATTGATGCACTGCGAGAAATCGTAGGGCTGGAGCCAGGTACAAATTCCACTCGAATTCAAGGTACGGTAAACACAGATTCCCGATTTATCGAAGCGGGTGATGTGTTTGTGGCTTTGCCGGGAGAACATACCGATGGACACTGTTTCCTGGGATCGGTGGCGCGTCGGGGAGGGAAAGTAGCGGTGGTAACCAAAAACCGCGACGAAATCCTGGCGCAAGACTGGGCTACCGAGGAGGAACTGGGGAAACTGATTTTACTCCAGGTTGACGATGCCCAGATAGCCTTGGGGAAAATCGCCCAGGCTCATCTAGAACAGCTGCGAAGCCGGGCACGAAATGGGTCAGGCAAGCTTAAACTCGTGATTGGGATTACCGGATCGGCGGGCAAAACTACGACCAAAGACCTCGCCCGCCAGCTGCTTTCTGCTAAGGGAAAAACTGTGGCTCCCCCCGGTTCTTTCAACAATGAAATAGGTTTGCCCCTGACTGTGCTCCAGGCCGATAGTGATACGGAATACCTTGTCCTCGAGATGGGTGCTTCAAAACCGGGGGATTTGAAATATTTGACGGCGATTGCTCCGCTGGATGTGGCGGTGGTGTTGATGGTGGGGACGGCGCACTTGGAATCCTATGATTCCGTGGACGCGCTGGCCGCAGAAAAATCCCAGATTATCACCAGTCTCGGTCCCACCGGGGTAGCCATCCTGAACGCCGACGATCCGAGAGTCGAAGCTATGAGCGGGCGCACCGCCGGTAGGCTGATTTACTTTTCTAGCCAGAAAGCTACGGGGGTGCGGGCTACTCACCTCAAGGTTGACTCGGATTCCCACGCCTCTTTCACCCTGCATACCCCTGCCGGTAAAGCCCAAGTAGAGATGCAACTCATCGGGGCTCACCACGTATCTAATGCCCTGGCTGCCGCAGCCATCGCGCATGTAGCCGGGATGGCAACTCATGAAATCGCGGCCGCCCTACACCACGCCACCCCCCAATCCGAGCACCGAATGCACCTGGTGCACCTGGCAGACGCAGTGGACTTGATTGACGATGCGTACAATGCCAACCCCGATTCTGTCAAAGCCGCACTGGATGTACTATCGAAGTACGCTGCCAGCCGACGGGTTGTGGCCGTGTTGGGCGACATGCTGGAGCTGGGGGTAGCTGCCCCGCAACTGCACGGCGAGATTGGACGTTACTGTGCCAAGGTAGGAATTCCGGTGCTAATTGGGGTCGGGCCGATGGCGAAGAACATTGAGCTGGCTTATTCTGCGCTGCGTCATGATGGGGAACACCATCACACCCTCGATGAAAAATCCGCCGGGCGTTTGCTCCAAGAAGTAGTGCGTCCCAAAGACTTGATTCTGATTAAGGGGTCGCACGATTCGAATCTGTGGAAACTCGCTCAAAGCATCGAGGAAAGGGGACGGGTGCGATGACTGCAGTACTCCTGGCCGGTATGTTTTCGCTGGTCATCAGCCTGTTCGCCACCCCGGTTTATGTAAAGTGGCTGGTGAAAAAACAGTTTGGCCAGTTTATCCGTCAAGACGGGCCGACCGCGCACTACACTAAACGCGGCACCCCCACCATGGGCGGAGTGATGATTATCGCGGCGGTGATTGGGGGCTGGGCAGTGGCGCATATCCAGATAGGGATAGTGTCGCATCGCAGCCCGGTGGTTTCCGAGGTATTGCTGTTGTTCCTGCTGGTGGGGCTGGGATTCATTGGCTGGTTAGACGATTGGATTAAAATTTCTAAGCATCGATCCTTGGGGTTGAATCCCACCGCTAAACTGTTGGGACAGTTGACAGTGGCCTCGATTTTTTCCGGTCTGGCGTTGGGGTTTGAAAATGACCAGAAACTCACCCCCGCTTCCACTAAAATCTCGGTGATTCGCGACACTGGAGTGAACCTGGCATTCCTGGGGATTGGCCTGGGAGTGGTTCTGTTTTTGATTTGGGCTAATTTCCTGGTGGCCGCCTGGTCGAATGCGGTAAACCTGACTGACGGTTTGGATGGTCTGGCTTCTGGGGTTTCCATCTTTGTGTTTGGTGGCTACGGTTTGATATCGTTTTGGCAGTTTTCGCAGTCATGTCGCACGGCCGGGGCGGTGGTCAGTGCTTGCTATGGGGAAACTCGCGACCCGCTGGGGGTTGCCATTGTTTGTGCCGCGATAGTCGGGGCACTGATTGGCTTTCTGTGGTGGAATGCCTCCCCAGCGCGGATTTTCATGGGAGACACGGGATCCTTGGCTCTGGGCGGCGCGCTGGCGGGGGTATCGATTTTCACTCACACCGAGTTCTTGGCGGTAGTTATCGGGGGGCTGTTTGTGGTGGAGGTGTTTTCCGACGTGATTCAAGTCGGTTTCTTTAAAGCCACGCGTCGCCGGGTGTTCAAAATGGCTCCAATTCACCACCATTTCGAGTTGTTGGGCTGGAAAGAGATTACGGTAGTGATACGCTTTTGGATTATTGCCGGGATTATGACGGGAGCCGGGGTAGGTATGTTCTATTTTGATTGGGTGGCGCGTTTGCCATGAGTTCGCAGTTTACTGATGCCTCTATTGGGGTTTTAGGCTTAGGGAAATCCGGTATCGCGGCGGCAGAGGTGCTCATGTCGCTAGGGGCGCGAGTGACTTGCTACGATGCCTCTGGGGCGGCGTTAGAGCGCGCGCGCCAGGCTTTGGGTGCCTCTGGAGTAGCTTTCTGTTCATTAGTCGGGGAGGAAAATCAGGCGCAAGCTGCCGTCGAGGCGGGGCATAAATTATTTATTGTTTCCCCGGGAATTCCCCCGCATAATCCGCTTTACCGGTTGTCTGCCGTAGCGGCACCCGTGTGGTCAGAAGTGGAACTGGCATGGCAGATTCAACAGGAGAGCTCCAATCGCGGGTGCAAGTGGCTGTGTATTACTGGTACGAATGGGAAAACCACCACTACGGGAATGCTGGCACAAATGTTGATTACTGGGGGAGTGGTAGCCACGGCGGTGGGGAACTATGGCACCCCGATTGTCCAGGTGGTGGCCGAAGGCGCGGTAGATGCCTTGGCGGTAGAACTGTCCTCTTTCCAGTTGCACGCGACGTTTTCCGTGCAACCCTGGGCATCGGTTTGGCTGAACTTTGCCCCCGATCATATTGACTGGCACGGCAGCGCCGATGAATACGCTTGGGATAAGTCCAAAATCTATCGCGGGGTGCAACACGCTGCTTTCTATCCCG
The DNA here is from genome assembly GCF_000160615.1 of Mobiluncus mulieris ATCC 35243. GTDB lineage: Bacteria > Actinomycetota > Actinomycetes > Actinomycetales > Actinomycetaceae > Mobiluncus > Mobiluncus mulieris. The sequence continues at coordinate 743,478 of NZ_GG668518.1, forward strand.
TCACCGAGGAACTACCGACCAAGGTTTTGGCGCAATCGGGTTTGCCCCCGGAACGTATCTTTGGTTTGACTCCTGGGATTCCCCAGCCGGGTTTCCTGGGAGTAATCGACGATGTTTTGGTTGACCGGGCTTTTACTTCCGACCCCGCCAAACAGGCCTTAGAGCTGGCACGTTTTGCCGACTTGGAACACTTGACTGGGCAGCCTACCCCTACCTCTGCGATTTTGCAGGATACCTTGGCAGCAGCGGGGTTGGCGCGGGCCTACGGGCTGCAGCCGGTTTGGGTGCAGCGCGGTATCCGCGAATTTGAGCTGGAACATCACCGTCGTGCCCCGGTTGGTGTGTTCGATGGCGTTTCCTATATTGACGATTCGAAAGCGACCAATACTCACGCGGCGGCAGCTTCTTTGCGAGATGTGGCGGATAAACACGCCGTGTGGATTGTGGGGGGCGACCCCAAAGGCCAAGATTTCCACCAGCTGGTAAAGCTGGTGGCTCCGAAGGTGAAAGCGGCGGTGTTAATCGGCCTTGACCCGGAACCTTTCCGTCAGGCATTTGCGCAAAACGCCCCGGGAATTCCCTTAAAACGAATCGAACCGGGGGACAATCTTATGGAACGAACCGTGAAAGCCGCTACGGATTTCGCTGCTTCGGGGGATGTGGTTTTACTTGCCCCGGCATGTGCCTCTTGGGATCAGTTCCCTAACTACGGGGTGCGCGGCGAATTGTTTGCGGCGGCGGTAAACGCGTTACACCAGGCCAAGACAGGAAAGCAAGATGACGAAACTCGATTCGCAAGCGGCACCAGCCGCAACAGCGGAGTCGAATCCCGCTGAGTCGTTGCGCCCGAAACGTCGGTTTCTACAGTCTTGGCGTGACCACCCGGTGTTGAGCTACTACCTGCTGTTGGTTATTACTTGGCTGTTGTTTGCTATCGGCTTGATTACCGTGTTTTCGGCGGCTACCATCGCGGCGCTAGACCAGAAATCTAATCCTTTTTTGGCCTTCGGGAAGCGTTCCTTGATTTATTTGGCTTCCCTGGCGGTCATGTTTGCGGCTTCACGAATCAGGGCGGTGATATATAAGCGCTTGGCCTGGTATTTACTTGGCGCTTCATGGCTGTTGCAGGCCTTGGTGTTCTTGCCTGGTTTCCATGGGGTCAGCGCGGGCGGTAACACGAACTGGCTGGTGATACCGGGAATCGGCTTTTCCATTCAGCCTTCCGAGTTCATGAAACTCGCCTTGGTAATTTTCCTGGGAGCCATGCTCTCGGATTCGAGGTTGCGTCACAAGTCCACCAGAAATTTTCCGCTGTACTCGATTGGGGGAGCGGCTGGTGGCTCTATCGTCTTGGTTATGATAGGCCGCGACCTGGGGACTGCTATGGTAATGTCTTCCTTGATTCTGGTGGCTTTTTTTATTGCGGGTATCCGCTTACGTCACCTCGCTATCATCGTGGTTTGCGGCGCCGGTTTGGCTGCCGTGGGGGTGATGAGTTCCCCGAGCCGCCGCCGTCGGGTTTTCGGTTTCGTGGACGCCTCTACTACCGATCCCACCGGGGTTGGCTACCAGCGCCAACATGGTCTGTGGAGCCTGGCCACCGGGGGACTAACTGGGGTTGGTCCGGGGGCTAGCCGCGAAAAATGGTCTTACTTACCCGAAGCTGACACGGACTATATCTTTGCTATTCTCGGCGAGGAATTTGGCTTAGCTGGTACCTTTTGGGTGTTGACGCTGTTCATACTGCTGTGTTTGACCTTGACCCGAATGATGCGCCGGTCAACTGCTTCCTTCGAGGTCTATACATTGGCGGGAATTATGGGATGGTTTTTTTCTCAGGCTATCATCAACATCGGTGCGGTGGTGGGCTTGTTGCCGATTATCGGGGTGCCACTGCCACTGATTTCTTCCGGCGGGTCTTCGATGTTGTCGGTTATGGGTGCCATCGGAGTGGCTTTGTCTTTTGCCCGACATGAACCCGGAGCCCAAGAAGCCCTGCAGGTGCGGCTTCGTCCCGTGAAACGTTCCCTGGCAATTCTGGCCGGGTCGAGTGTGAAGTTTTCCAAGAGCCGGCGGATAAAGCGTTAGACTGGGAACGTGAAGCAACCAGTTATTGTTTTCGCTGGCGGGGGTACCGCCGGTCACGTAAATCCGCTGCTTTCCACGGTGGCAGCGTTGCGCGCTACAGGCTTGGACTTTCATCCCTTGGTGTTGGGCACCAAGGAAGGGTTGGAATCTGAACTGGTTCCGGCAGCGGGTTTGGAACTGGCGACGATTCCGCGTCTGCCGGTACCGCGCCAACCTTCCTCCGATTTGGTTACCTTGCCCCTGCGGCTGCGTCGCACGGTTAAGGATCTAGAATCGCTGTTTTCACAGCGCGAGGCGACCGCCTTGGTAGGTTTCGGGGGCTATGTTTCCGCCCCGGGCTATTTGGCGGCGCACCACTTGAAAATCCCTTTTTTGGTGCACGAGCAAAATGCGCGTCCTGGCATGGCCAACCGTTTGGGGGCGCGGTGGGCCAAGGCGGTGGCCTTGACGTTCCCGGAGACCCCGTTGCGTTCGCGTCGCGGTAAGACAGAGGTTACCGGTTTGCCGCTGCGTCCCGCTATGCTAGAGCTAGCGTCTCGCCTGGCCACAACAGAAGGCCGTTTGGCAGCGCGCGCCGCTGCCGCCCAGTTTTTTGGGTTATCGCCGGATAAACCCACTGTTTTGGTTACGGGGGGTTCATTAGGTGCCGTGTTCTTAAACCAGACTTTGCCGACCGCGCTGGCTCAGGTTTCCGGAAATTTCCCCGACTTACAAGTGGTTCATTTGACGGGTAAAGACAAGGACAAACCAGTGAAACAGTTTGTGTCAGAGGCTGGTTTACAGCAAAACTACAAGGTTTTGGATTACCTGTCAGAGATGCATCATGCTTTGGCTTTGGCTGACGCGGTGGTGTGTCGTGCCGGGGCGGCTACTGTGGCAGAGAATTCGGCGCTGGGTCTGCCGGCGCTCTACGTCCCGCTACCGGTGGGTAATGGGGAACAGTCTTTGAACGCATTGAGTGTGGTTGAATCCGGGGGCGCTTTTCTGTTGAACCAAAAGAAGGCCAAACCCACTGAGGTTGCGGTATTGATTGAACGGATGCTTGACCCCGCGAAGAACCCGGAAATGCGTCAGGCAGCGGCTAGTGCCGGCACCACCAAGGGTGCGGCGAATCTGGCGAAATTAATCCAGGAGGTCTTGTGAGGGACAGTTCATCGAATCTTTCCAATGTAAACGCTGCTCACGTTGTGCCCGCCCACCAGGCGTTTCACCTGGTAGGTGTTGGTGGGGCAGGCATGAGTGTGCTGGCGCATCTATTGCATGACTTGGGTTATACGGTTTCTGGTTCGGATCGAACCGAGGCCGATACCTTACCGGAGCTGCGTGAGCTGGGGGTAAAAGTGTTTGTGGGGCACCGTGCCGCTCAGGTTACCCCAGGCATGATTGTGGTGGCTTCTTCGGCTATCCGTGAGGATAATCCTGAAATCCAGCGTGCCCATCAACTTGGACTAGAGATTTGGCACCGCTCCCAAGCCTTGGATTTCTGTACCCGTTCTAAGGATTTGCTGGCGGTGGCGGGGGCGCACGGGAAGACTACGACCTCCGCGATGCTTTCCAAGGCGTTGTGGGATGTAGGTGCCGACCCCAGTTTTGCGATTGGTGGGGTGATTTTAGAGTACGGCACGGGGGCACGTCTGGGACGCGGGCGGGCGTTTGTGATAGAGGCCGACGAATCCGATGGGTCTTTTTTGAACTATGCGCCATTGGTAGAAGTTTTGACTAATATCGAGCCCGATCATCTTGACCATTGGGGGAGTCGCGAGGCTTTTGACCAGGCTTTCGTGGATTTTACCGCCCGGATTCGCCCGGGCGGTGCCATTGTAGCTTGTGGGGATGACGCGGGGATTAGGCGGCTGGCACCGCGTTTCCATTCGGGTGCTGCTTTGGTGTCTTATGGTTTTGGTGCACCTTTACCTGGCGCGGCGTTGGTGGTTGCTTTGGGGGAACCTCGTTTGGGTGCCGGTCATGCAGAGGTTGATTTACGGGTCATGAGGTGCCATCCTGAACAGCTACTGTTCCACGACGTGCTCCGCTTGTCTCAGGGCGGGAAGCATTACCTGTTGGATGCGGCGGCGGCGTTGGGAGCTGCAGCGGCTTTGAATGAGTGTGTCGGCGGTATAGATTTCGGGGCATTTTGCCAATCTTTAAGCAGTTTTACCGGGACAGGGCGTCGGATGCAGTTTCTGGGCGAAATCGGGGGAGTGCGGATCTATGACGACTATGGGCATCACCCCACCGAGGTAGCCGCCACCTTGGGGGCGGCGCGCGACTTGGCTGGGAATGGAAGGCTGCTGGTGTGTTTTCAGCCGCATTTGTATTCCCGGACTAAGACTTTTGCTTCTGAATTCGCCACTGTGCTTTCAGCCGCTGACGAGGTCGTCGTCTGTGGGGTTTACGCGGCTCGCGAAAACCCCACAGACGGAGCTGACGGGGACGCGATTGCGGATTTAATGGGTGAAAAGGGACAATTCATCTCGGATATGTATGCAGCCGGAGATGCGGTTTACAATCTTGCCAAGCCGGGGGATTTACTGCTATTCCTGGGGGCTGGTTCCATTACCCATGTGGCTCACGACTTGGTGAAAGCTCATCTGGGAGCTGGCACCTCATGAAACGCCCCACTCGACCCAACCTAGGTAAGCCGGCCGCCAAGCCGAGACCCCCCGCTCCTGGCGCGGATAGACCAAGCCAAGCGGGGGTAAAACGGAAGTCTCAACCGACAGAACCGACACAGTCGGCAGAAGCTCTAGCCACTAAGCCGAAGTTACCTCCACAGAGCGCAGGTTCCATTAAGGTGACAGGCTTTTCAGTGTCTGCGACCAGGGAGGCAACCGAGCCCGCTGTTAGCGAGGCTACGACGACACCCACGCGTGCCACCGCACCCAAATCCGCCCAGGTAAACACCAAACTGCTAGATCGCCTGGAGCAACGTGAATCTGTAATGCGGCTAATCCGACGCAAGCGTCTTGCGGTGCTGGGGGGTGTTCTTGTGGTGATTGTCGCGGTTTCGATGGTAGTTTTCGTGTCTCCTTTGACGGCTTATCGTCTGACAGAATGCCGGGTTACGGGTATGAAGAACACCGATGCGGCGGCTATCTGCCAAGCCACTGGGGGATTCGCGGGTACCCCTTTGACTCGGATATCTACCGGGGTGTTGCGAGGCACGGTGCTGAAAAATGTACCCGCCCTGCGCGAAGTTCAGGTACAACGTCGCTGGTGGCACGGCCTGAGCTTGCGGGTTCAGGAGCGTGAGCCGGTGGCCACTGTACGTAAAAACGGCAAAGTCGTGGGTGTGGATCGAGACATGGTGGTTCTGGAAGTTGCCCCGGGGGAGGTCTCGGGATTGCCGCAGCTGAATGCGGATTTAGAAAAGCTGGGTGGCAAAACACGCAAACTGGTTGATGCTGCTCTGCACACCTTGGGGGATATGTCGCCCCAGTTGCGGTCGCAAATCGAGGCTGTGACTTCGCAAGATGCCGCCCAGCTGGCGTTTTCCCTGCGGGATGGTCGAGAATTAGTGTGGGGTGACAGCCAGAAATCAGGCGTGAAAACCTCGGTGGCGCTGCTGCTGTTGGAACAGCCTAATGTCAAGGTTGTCGACGTTTCCATCCCGGAGCGACCTTCGACCCGATAGGCGGGGGAATGTGTATAGAGTCGGGGATTTCGGCTCGCACCTCATGAACCCGTAGCTATCCGACATCACGTCAGGGTGCCAACTTAGTTCACCGAGATTTAATGAGAACGCGCCTCTCCGCGCAGTTTGGAGAGGAACTGTTTGGTGCGCTCTTGGGTCGGGCGGTGAATCAGCTCGTCGGCCGCGCCCTCCTCCAGCACGGTACCGCCATCCATGAACACGGCGCGGTCGGCCACCCCAGCAGCGAATTCCATCTCGTGGGTAACAATGACCATCGTCATCTGTTCTTCGGCCAGAGAACGAATAATGGCCAAGATTTCGCCGGTTAACTCTGGATCCAAAGCGGAGGTCGGCTCGTCGAAGTACAGCATCCTGGGGTGCAAGGCCAAGGCGCGAGCAATCGCGACGCGCTGCTTTTGACCACCGCTAAGCTCCGAGGGATACGCCCCGCCTTTGTCTGGCAGATTCATGCGCTCTAGCAAACGTTTGGCTTCGGCGCGGACTTCCTCCGGAGGACGTTTTTGCACCTTGATGGGGGCATCGCACAGATTGCGCATCACCGTCCAGTGTGGGAACAAGTTGAAGTTCTGGAAGACCAAACCATAGTCGTGACGGAAACGTTTTTCGTCACCCTTCGAGGTTTTCACTCCATTTTCCTTGGTTAGGGCGGTCTGTCCGAAGTATTCGATGTGTCCTGAATCCATGTAGTCCAAAAAGGTAGCGCAACGCAGCAAGGTGGATTTTCCCGAGCCGCTAGGGCCAAGAATCGCCAGGACTTCGCCCTCGGTGACGTGCAGCGAGACGCCTTTCAAGACCTCTAAGTTCCCGAAGGACTTGTGCATGTTTTCAATCTTGAGTGCATCCACTTTTTACCTCTTTTTCCGGATTCTTGGGTTCTAGACGGCGTATTTGCTGACATGTTTTTCCAGCCGATCCATCAAAACGGCTACGACTATGTTGAACACGTAATAGAACACGGCTGCCGCCACGAAAGGTGCCATGGAAGCCGTAGCGGAAGCGTATTGCTTGGCCAAGGTAAACATTTCGGTATAAGAAATTGCGAAGGCCAGGGAGGTGTCCTTGACTAAGGTGATGACCTCGTTGGTGATAGAGGGTAAAACCGTGCGAAACATTTGCGGCACTTTAATCGTGAAAAACGTGCGGCGCTGGGAATAGCCCAGCACAAAAGCCGCCTCGCTTTGCCCGGCAGGGATGGCTTGGAAACCGCCGCGATAGATTTCCGCGAAATAGGCTGCGTAGTTAATCGCAAAGGCGATAATCACCGCGTAAAAACGGTATTCTGCCGAAATCTGGACGCCAAACAGGTAGTACGGCCCAAAATACACCACCATCAGCTGCAGCATCAAAGGTGTCCCGCGCATTATAGAAATATAGAACTGTACCACCCAGGCCAACGGTTTAAAGGGACACACCCTGCCACCGTAAACCAGCAGCCCCAGGGGGAGGGACAACAGCAGGGTCAAGACAAAAATGACCACACTGTTGACCGACCCCCAGGCCAAATCTGGCAGAAACGACCAGTCATTCATACTGTGCTTCCGTTTTCCTTTAATCCTTGATTACAGATTTTTCAACCGCGTGTTTTTCGGCTAGTTTCATGAAAGTGCCGTCAGCTTTCATTTCATCTAGAGCCTTTTGCACCTGGTCGCGCAGGGATTCGTTGCCTTTTTTGAAACCGATTCCATACTGTTCGGTGTGAAAAGGTGGATTCATGATGGTGAACTTGCCTTTTTCGCGCGCCTGCACCTGGAAGTTCGCCACCCCCACGTCCACCGCTACCGCGTCGGCTGCGCCGGATTCCATATTCATGAAAGCCTGGTTATAGTCGGGAACCTGGTCAAGAGAGGCAAAACTGTCCTTAAGGTCTTTGTTGTCCTTATTTTCTAAGGCCGTCAGGCCGGACGAATCGGCTTGCACCAAAACGTGTTTGCCCGCGAGACCTTTGGTATCGGTGATTTTATCGGCGGTTTTCGTAACGAACACAATCGAATTATCCACGTAGGGTTTCGACCAGGTGTATTTGTCTTCACGCCCATTGATAGTAAACCCGTTCCACAGGCAGTCTACGGTTCCAGAGTTCAACTCCATGTCTTTCGCGTCCCAGTCGATAGGTTGGGGCACGAATTTCCATTCGTTGCGTTTTGCCACCTCTTTGGCTAGGTCAATGTCAAAACCAACATATTCGCCGGTTTTTTCGTCCTTGTAGCCGTAGGGAGGAAAGTTGGGATCGAAACCGATGGTGAATTTTTCACCCGCTGCCTTGGCAGCACTGGCGTGGTCGGTGGAATGATTTTTGTCATTAGATGCGCTGGTATTCCCGCAAGCGCCCAGGGTTAAGGCCAAAATCGCTGCGCAACCGGCAGCGGATAGTTTCTTGATATCCATAAACCTTCCTCCTTCGTTAGGGGGTTTGACATGCTTAAACCCTACATTGTGCCCTATGTTGGCAATAATTACTAATTCCACGAGTCGTGAAGCGAAATTTGCGACACGCCGGGATACCTCCCACCTGGGGAAGGATTGTTCACTAAATTTCGTGAGTCAACAGGGATACCAGACTTTAACCCTAAAGCTAAAGGTTAAGGTTGAAAGGGGAGGAATATGGAAGCATCACCGCAGGCAGTTATCCGCGTCGTTGGGGTGGGTGGCGGCGGGGTTAACGCCGTGAACCGCATGATTGAGGCGGATTTGCGCGGGGTGGAGTTCATTGCGGTGAACACCGATGCCCAGGCGCTTTTGATGAGCGATGCCGACGTGAAACTCGAGATTGGTCGTGATCACACCCATGGTTTGGGTGCCGGTGCCGACCCGGAAGTTGGCAAAAAGGCTGCTTCTGACCACGAAGACGAGATTCGCGAGATTCTCGAGGGCTCCAATATGGTGTTCGTAACCGCCGGTGAAGGCGGGGGCACTGGCACCGGGGCGGCTCCGATTGTGGCGGGGGTTGCCCGGGAACTCGGGGCGCTGACAGTAGGCGTTGTTACTAGACCGTTTGAATTTGAGGGACGGCGGCGCGCGGAACAGGCCGAGCGGGGTATCGAGGCCTTGCGAGAACAAGTCGATGCGTTAATTGTGATTCCCAATGAACGTTTGCTGGATTCCACCAACGAGGATCTCTCGGTGATTGGGGCTTTTCGCGCCGCTGACCAGGTTCTTCAGGCTTCAGTCCAAGGCATCACCGAAATCATCACCATCCCCGCTGACCTTAACGTGGATTTTGCGGATGTCACCACCACCTTGAAAGATGCCAAGACAGCCTTGATGGGTATCGGTTCCGCTACCGGACCCGAACGCGCCATGGATGCGGTGGAAATGGCGATTTCCTCGCCCTTACTAGAGACTTCTATGGAAGGAGCCAATCGGGTGCTGCTGTTCTTCCAGGGTGGTTCGGATCTGAAGATGAGCGAGTGGCGCCAAGCCTCGAAGTTGGTTCAGGAACTGGCTGACCCGGAGGCCAATATCATCGTCGGGGTGGACATCAACGAAACTTTTGGCGACGAGGTTCGCGTTACCGTTATCGCGACCGGTTTCAACGGCTTGGATGCCGCCGGCAAGCCAATTCCCACTAAGGCTGCAGCCAGTGTGCCCAATGCGTCTTCCCTGGCTGCTAGTGCCGTGCGCAGCGCTGGCTCTGTCCCAAAATCTCTCGGTAGTCCGGCTGTGGCGGGAACTGCTCCGGCCGGGACAACTCCGATTGGGATGACGACTGCCGCGACGGTGGCGGGGGCTTCCGCCACACCAGTGGTACCGAGCGTGTCGAATTCAGCGGTCGCGTCTGGTGCTTTGAATGTGCCAAGTACACCGGCTGGAACCACCCACCGTCAAACCACCGGCAGTATTGCAGATTCAGTAGCGGCGCGTTTGGCAGAGCATCGCGCTAAGGAAAAGCCAGCGGTTCCCACTAGCCCAAGGCTTACAGCGGTCACACCTCCGACCAATACGGCGGTACCGCTCGATTCGCAAGCTACGGGAGTGTCACATCAGGCTGACCCCAATGCTGCTCGGATTCCAGCAGGAACCGAGACAATTGGCAAACCGAAACCGAGTGCGAGTACCTTGCACAACCCCGAAGTAAAAATCACCGGTTTAGCTGGAATCCCTGACGCTAAACGGGAACCACTCGCGGTGACCAGTGGAATTCGCCCGGTTTCCCCGGATGCTTCCACGGTTCCCAACTATGTGGATTCTTCTCGGGAACAGACCGCGCCCCCGTTGCGACTCCAGCAAGTTTTCGATGACATCACCCCTAAAGACGAACTGGACATTCCAGATTTCTTGCGATAAAAACGCAAAATTCTAGGCTTTTACGTATTTTCCCTCCCATACCGTCCTCGGTGTCGCGTGGCGACACCGAGGACGGTCTTTTTACGACACTCCGAGGCAACATCCCGCCTCGTACCCGATTGATGGCCTAACCTCGGTGACAGTTACCTTTCTATTCGGCAACAACTTATGGGAGAAGATATGGGAAGTGCATTACTGCGCAATGTGCTGGAAAAAGTTGGTTTACGGGAACCAGATGCTTCAGATTACGATGATGAATATGCTGACAATGACGAGGGCGCCCTGGGCGAAGTCCACGAATTCCCCGGTTCCACAGAACCAGAGGTTTCGGAGAAAAAAGAAGTAACCGAGGCACAATCGCAGCCGCAGGCTCCCGTTTTCAACCGAATTAAAACCTCCAAGCCAACCAGCTACAACGATGCCCCCGAAATTGGGGATTCCTTGCGTGACAACATTCCGGTAATCCTTAACTTGAACTATATGGGCAAGCCCGAGGGACAACGTATGGTTGACTTTGTGTCTGGTCTGTGTTTCGGCTTGGAGGGGAAGCTAGAGTTGGTCGGAGAAAACCTGTTCTTGCTCACCCCCAAAGGAATTGCTACGGTTACCGACCAGAAACAGACCCCCTCTTTCCTGCCGTCTCGGTATTAATTGGGGTCAACCTCAGCTATCGGAAGTTTTAACCTATCCGGGGGCGAGGAATTGCTGCCAGGCAACTTTGCATTTCGCGTGCGTTTGCTATAACCGTGCACTCACCCAGTAAACTGGGTGAGTGCAGATAATTGGACTGGTTATTTACTACGCAATTTCGCTGTATCTCGCGATTTTGATGGTGCGTGTGGTTCTGGACTGGATTAGCTTCCTGGCGCGAGACTGGCGTCCTCGAGGAGTGGTGTTAGTGCTGGCGAACATTGTCTATTCCCTCACGGATCCGCCGGTGCGCTTCTTTGGCCGATTGATTCCCCCCCTACGTTTCGGAGGAATCGGTCTTGACATGGGATTTTTGGTGTTTTTTCTGGTGTTGGTGGTGACTCAGCGACTGGTGGCGTGGTTGTTTTTGTATAGCTTGGCTTGAAATGCTGCGCTTTAACCGGAGCTCCCTCTTGATACTAGGGCCGGCTTCCAGTCAGAAATTAGTAAATTCCCACCAAAAAGCGGTAAGTTTAAAACCTCAGTATTCACACAAGTAACAAAAATGTGGAACAATGGATGTCGTACGGTATCGTGCGAAGGCTCCAAAGTTTGATAAGACGGGCTGCGGCCCCTGGACAGGACGAGGTGACATATATGGCGCTGCTCACCACAGATGACATCGTCAACAAAAAGTTCCAACCGACGAAGTTTCGGGAGGGATACGACCAAGATGAAGTCGATGATTTCTTGGACGAGGTGGTGAATACCCTCGATGCGATGACCAAAGAGCGTGATGGCTTAAAACAGCAGCTCGAAGAGGCACACCGCCGTATCACCGAGCTCGAAACGGCCAGCGTGGCACCGACTCCCGTAACCTACGTGGAGACCGAGCCACAACCCGAACCACAACCTGAGCCGCAGTCGGAACCTGCTTTTGTCGAGCCACAACCGCAGCCCGAACCGGCTCCGGCTGCGATGCCGGCAATGCCTCAGGGCGAGAACGAATCCACCTCAGCGGTGTCCATGCTGACCATGGCGCAACGTCTCCATGACGAATACGTCCAAAACGGTCAGCAGGAACGCGAAGAGATTATCGCTAAGGCTCGGGTGGAAGCCGACCGGATTATTTCCGAGGCCGAACAAGAGCACTCTCGTGTCTTAGCGCAGCTCGAGCAGGAACGCGGCATGCTGGAACGCAAGATTGAGGAGCTGCGTACCTTCGAGAGCGACTACCGCTCCCAGATAAGAAGCTATCTGGAAGGTGTTCTCGCTGACTTGGCGGCCTCGGCTCCTAACGCGTAGCATGAAGCCTCCTAAGGTTTTTGGCTACCAGCTTCCGGTGGATCCAGATAGACTCCACCGGAACCTGGTAGCTTCTGGTATTGCTATATTGATCGGGTTAATAGATCAGGGCTCCAAGTGGCTAGCGATACACTTTCTCGCCTCACGCCCCGAGCCCCTACCCTTGGTAGGAAACTGGATTACTCTGCATTTGACCCAGAACTCGGGAGCAGCACTGTCTTTAGGCGGGAACAAGACCCTGGTAGTCACGATTCTGAGTTCGGTAGTGTTGGCGGCATTGACCGTCGTTATGTTTCTATCCTCCAATCGCGCCTGGGCATATACCTTGGCCGTGGTTATCGGTGGTGGTTCCGGTAACATTACCGATCGCCACATGGGGGATACCTTCGGTACCGGAGCGGTGACTGATTTCATTGATTATTTCGGTCTGTTCGTCGGCAATGTGGCCGATATTTTCGTGGTTATCGGGATGATCTTGGTGTTCCGACTCATGCTTAAAAATGTGTCGATTTTTGGCTATGCGACCAGCGAAGATTCCGAAGAAGGTGTCGAAACCCAGATGGCACCTCATGAATCCGAGCCTAAAACCGCACTAAAGTCCACATCTCAACTCACGCCTCATGAACCCGCCGGAGGGAAAAATAAGTGAACCGAGTACTGCCGGTACCGGAGGGCTTGACGGGTCTGCGCGCCGATGTTGGATTGGCGAAACTGCTAGGGCTGTCGCGCGCGAAGGCCGGCGAAATCCTGGCACAAGGTGGCGTGGCTATGGGTGAAACGGTGTTAAAGAAATCCGATGCGCTGCAATCCGGGGAAACCTTGGAAGTTACTGCGCCGATTCACCCCAAAGTTTATGTACCGGAAGTGACCCCGGTGCCGGGGATGAAACTGCTTTACGAAGATGCCGACCTGGTGGTGGTGGACAAGCCTGCCGGAGTAGCGGCACACACCGGGCCGGGCTGGGACGGGCCGACAGTGGTAGGAGCCTTGCGCGCGGCGGGAGTGCGGATTTCCACTTCGGGTCCGGTGGAACGCGAGGGTATCGTGCATCGCCTGGATGCGGGGACATCCGGGGCAATGGTGGTGGCAAAGTCCGAACTGGCTTACGGCAAATTGAAAAACGCTTTTCGCTATCACCGAGTGGAAAAGATTTATTTGGCGGTGGCTCGCGGTATTTTGAAGCCGTCCCTGGGCACCATCGATGCCCCTATTGGGCGGGCTCCGGGGCGTGAGTTCAAGATGGCGGTGGTGGTGGGTGGTAAACCCGCCGTGACACACTATGACACTGCGGAAAGCCTGCCTGGCGCGACCCTGGCTCGAGTGCAGTTGGAAACGGGTCGCACCCACCAGATCCGGGTACATTTCGCGGCGATTGGTCACCCGCTGCTGGGGGACACAGAGTACGGGGCAGATGCGAAACAGGCTGTGCGTCTAGGCTTGGAACGTCAGTGGCTCCATGCTTCGCGCCTGGTTTTCAAGCATCCACGTACCGGGATAGAAATCGCGATGGATTCGCCTTTGCCTTCCGATTTGCAGGGAGTTTTGGCGGTTTTGCGGGGCAGCTGACAAGATTGAGGTTGGGACTTAAATCTTGGGTGGCTGGGGGGTTTAGCTCACGTTGTTTCGGCTTCATGAGGTGCCATCCTGAAGGGCGAAACCCGCTCTGGCTTTCGGGTTAGCTCCCTCTTCACAGTCCCGATAGAATGGAGGGCATGGCTTCCTCTGATTTTGTTCACCTGCATGTTCACACTGATTACTCGATTTTAGATGGGGCGGCAAAGGTAGCGCGCCTGGTAGAGAAGGCTGCCGAGAACGGCCAGTCGGCGGTGGCGATTACAGATCACGGTTACCTCTTTGGTGCCTATGAGTTTTACGCGGCGGCAGTCAAGACCGGGGTGAAGCCAATTATCGGCTTGGAAGCCTATGTTACCCCGGGAACTTCGCGTTTTGACACGAAGCGGGTGCATTGGGGGACTTTGGAACAGCAGAAGGCCGGGGATGATGTGTCGGCCAATGGGGCTTATACGCATATGACCTTGCTGTCGCGTACCACCGAGGGGATGCACAACCTGTTTCGCTTGGGTTCTTTGGCCTCGATTGATGGCCAGATGGGGAAGTGGCCACGCCTGGATCGCGAACTGTTGCAACGTTACGCCGGGGGGCTGGTTGGAACTTCGGGATGTCCTTCGGGGGAAGTACAAGTAAAGCTCCGCTTGGGACTCTATGACGAGGCCTTGCGTACCGCCGGGGAGCTGCAAGACATTTTCGGCAAGGAGTTTTTTTACATAGAACTGATGGATCATGGTTTGAGCATTGAGCGCCGGGTGCGTGAAGACTTGTTGCGCCTGGCCAAGGCGCTGGACGCGCCCCTGTTGGCGACTAATGATTCGCACTATGTTAACAAAGAAGATCGTGAAATCCAGGATGCCATGCTGTGCATCAACTCGGGCGACCAGTTGAACAATGAAAACCGCTTTCGCTTCGATGGCACGGATTACTATCTGCGACCCAGCAACGAGATGCGCGAGCTGTTTCGCGATTTGCCCCAGGCTTGCGACAACACTTTGCTGGTAGCCGAACAGTGCGAAGTGAAGTTTTCCACAGTGGATGACGGAGCCTCATTTATGCCGAAGTTCCAGGTTCCGGCTGGCGAGAACGAGGAATCCTGGTTTGTCAAAGAAGTAGAACGCGGCCTGAACTACCGTTATCCGCAAGGCATCACCGAAGCAGTACGTAAGCGCGCGGATTACGAGGTGGGGATTATCCTGCAGATGGGGTTTGCGGGATACTTCCTGGTAGTTTCGGATTACATCCAGTGGGCCAAACAGCAGGGCATCCGGGTGGGGCCGGGGCGTGGCTCCGGGGCGGGTTCGATGGTGGCCTATGCGATGCGGATTACTGACTTGGATCCTTTGCAACACGGTTTGCTTTTCGAACGATTCTTGAACCCCGAGCGCGTGTCCATGCCCGATATTGACGTGGACTTCGACGATAGGCGCCGCGCAGAGGTTATCGAGTATGTGACTCGCAAATACGGCAAGGACAAAATTGCCCAGGTTGTGACCTATGGCACGATTAAAACCAAGCAGGCTCTAAAGGACGCGGCGCGGATTTCCGGGGCAGCGTTCTCGGTGGGCGAAAACCTGACCAAGGCTTTGCCACCAGCGGCAATGGGCAAAGATATTCCGCTGTCCCAGATTTACAATAAAGACCATCCCCGCTATAAGGAAGCCGAAGAATTCCGCAAGGTCGTGGCCAGTACGGGTGAAAACCAGGCTATTTTCAGCCTGGCCTCTGGGGTGGAAGGCATGACTCGCCAGTGGGGGGTTCATGCTTGTGCGGTGATTATGTCCAGTCACACACTGACGGATATTATCCCGATGATGAAACGTTTGCAGGACGGGGCGATTATCACCCAGTTCGACTATCCCACCTGTGAACACTTGGGGCTGTTGAAGATGGACTTCCTGGGGTTAAAGAACCTGACGATTATTTCTGATGCCCTGGATAACATCAAGTTAAACGGCAAAACACCCCCAGATTTGGAACACCTGCCGATTGACGATCGGGCTACTTATGAATTGCTTTCATCGGGGGAAACCTTGGGAGTGTTCCAGCTTGATGGTGGGGGTATGCGCACCTTGCTCAAACAGCTGCGTCCTACCGAGTTTGACGATATTTCAGCCTTGGTGGCGCTGTATCGGCCAGGACCCATGGGGGCGGATTCCCACACTAACTATGCCTTGCGTAAGAATGGGGCGATGGGGATTAAACCGATTCATCCCGAGTTGGCCGACCCCCTCAAGGATATTTTGGGATACACCTATGGCCTGATTATCTACCAGGAACAGGTTATGGCTATCGCCCAGAAAGTCGCGGGTTTCACCCTGGGACAGGCTGATATTTTGCGCAAGGCCATGGGTAAAAAGAAAAAAGACGTGTTGGACAAACAGTACGTAAAATTTCACGACGGGATGCTGGGCAATGGGTATTCCGAAGATTGCTGTAAAACCCTGTGGGATATCTTGGTGCCTTTCGCGGATTATGCCTTTAACAAGTCCCACTCGGCTGCTTACGGGCTGATAGCGTACTGGACGGCCTATCTGAAGGCGAATTTCCCCACCGAGTACATGGCGGCGGTGCTGACCACCCAGACTGACAAGGACAAACTGGGGATGTACCTCAATGAAGTTCGCCGCATGGGGATTCGAGTGCTTCCCCCGGATGTGAATGCCTCGGTAGCGACTTTCGCGCCGGATGGAGCCGATATCCGCTTCGGCCTGGCTTCGATTCGCAATGTGGGCGAGGGCGTGGTGGAAGGCATCATCAAGTCGCGCCGTGACAAAGGTGCTTATACGTCTTTCCAGGATTTTCTGAACAAAGTCCCGGCGGAAGTCTGTAATAAACGCGCGATTGAGTCGCTTATCAAGGCGGGGGCTTTTGATGCCTTCGGGGTGGCGCGTCGCGCTTTGGTGGCGGTACATGAAGAAGCCGTGGATTCAGTGATTTCCTTGAAGCGCCAGGAATCTAAAGGACAGTTTGACTTGTTCGCGTCTTTGGATGGGGGCGGGGACGATTTGCTAGAGGGCTTCAGTGTCGAGATTCCCGCTCTCAAGGAGTGGCCGAAAAAGGATAAACTGGCTTTTGAGCGGCAAATGCTGGGTCTGTATGTCTCGGATCACCCGCTTTCCGGGATGGAGAACGTGTTGCGTCGCCTTGCCGCCGACCAGATTATCGAGTTGACCAGCGAGGATGGTAAGCCCAATGATGCTGAAGTGCGGATTGCGGGTCTGATTACCTCGGTAGAGCACAAGACTTCGAAACGTACCGGCCAGCCGTGGGCAATTGCACGCTTGGAGGACATGAGCGGGGCGATTAACGTCCTGTTCTTTCCCAAGACGTACGAAACGGTAGGGGCAGCGTTAGAGCCTGACCGGATTGTTACCGTGGGGGGAAGGTTGAAGCGTGAGGACGAGAGCGCCTCGGTTTTCGGACAAGATTTGTCGGTGCCGGATATCACCGCGCGTCTGGATCACCTTGACCAAGTTGAGTTACTCTTGCCCCAGCAGCGTTGTACCTGGGAGGCCATGAATGCTTTTGGTGATTTGATGCGACGTTTTCCGGGCGAAGCTCCGGTGCGGCTGCATGTGTGGGATGGTCATGAGGCGCCAGTCTTGGAACTTGATCAGGGCGTGAATGCCGGGCCGGATTTCCTCGAGGAATTGCGGGCTTTACTGGGTAATGACGTTATAGTGGAACCTGGGGTTGACCCCGTGGCGGCTTTGCGCGCCCGCGCCGCTAACGAATCTGATATTTTCGGTGGCTCGATTGGCTCTTTGTCGCCCGATGCCCCTGGTGATACGGTGCCTGACATCGCCGCTGTCCCCACCTCCAGTACGGCTTCGCCTCCTGCTTTGGATGGTTTTGATTCGGCTGCATTAGGTGCCAGCGGAGATACACCGGATTTGGGAATCCCGGTGGCCACGGTTTCCCAGTTCCCCGCCACTGGGACTAGCACCTCATGAACGCGATAGCGCGGTCACTATCTAGCGACGTAAGTCTGCGCGCTCTTGCCAAAGACATGGTTCCGGTGGCACCGGGTATTATCGCTGAGACTGTGGGCAGATATTTGGAACTGTTACAGCCTAGCTTCCTGGCTGTCATCAGGTGACCCCCACCAGTCGTCCGGGAAGCAGGGTATCTTTCAGGAAGCCGTAGTCAAAGTTGCGCAAGGCTGTTCGCCCCGTTCACGAGTCGCCATCCGCATACAATTGCTTGTACTATATGCAGCATCGTGACAGGTTCGCGTTTTTACTGCATATTTTTCTACGTGAAATTACCCCGCTGTCGCAACTCGCCGTAAATCCTGTAATTCGCGGCCTAGCGGTTCTGCAAAACACGTCCTAGAGCCGCTGAACTGCCCTGATGACCTCGTTATTCTGCTGTTTCAACAGTGGTAGCAGCGGGTTGCTCAAGTTCGGACTCGGATTCAGAGTACGCATCGGGAAGGGGAATTTTGGCGAACTGACGGTCGCGCCAAATCAACAATCCAGACAAGGCCAGGCCAAGGGCAGAAATTGCCATCACCAGGCGCACATCAAAAGCATCGGCTAATGGAGAAAGAATTCCCGAGCCTAAAGGCATCGTGGCGGTGGCAATCATAGTGGAAATGGATATGACTCGACCCATTTGGTCGGGATTTATCGTGCGTTGCAACAGAGTCATGGTCGGCACCGAACAGTAAGGCACCGCCAAGCCTATTAGTGCGGTAAACCCCGCAAAGCACCAAAACTGTGGTGATACTGCTAAGCCCATAGTCAAAGCCCCCAACAGAGTCAGAGCAATACCAATAGTTTTATATTCCTGTTTGGCCCCTGCCCAGGCAGAAACCGCCAGGCCGCCCCAGGCTGCTCCAATCCCAAAACAGGTTTCCACAGTGGCTAAACGCCAGGAATCAGCACCAAAAACCCGAGTAATCTGCAGGTTGCCAATAATTACCGGCCCGCCCAGAAAGAAAGTACACAGCGCCTGGTAGGTCAGGAAACGCCCCACAAAGAAATGCTGGCGCACATAGGTCAAGCCCAGTTTGAATTCCCGCAGTTGCGAAGTTTCATGAGCCACCCCCGGATTGTGATGTCCCACTTTCACAAAAACCAGTAGCAGGAAAATCCCGATAATCGCGGTTACTACGTCCACGGCGAACACCAGGTACAGTGGCCAAAACGTTAGCAGAATACCGGCCACCGCTGGGCTGGCTACATTGCCCAAAGATTGGACGGAACCCAAGATACCGTTGACTTTCATCAGGCGCTCTTTGGGGACAAACTGTGGGGTCAAAGCACTCACCGCAGGGCTCTGCACGCCGGATCCCAGGGAACGAATGGCTAAAACCGTGTACATCAGCCACAATTCTTTATAGCCACTCATGAATGCCAACATGACCACCAAAGTGGCCAAGGCAACCACCGCGTCCGCCGCCACGATTAGCTTGCGACGCGAATACCGATCCGCCCAGACCCCCGCGAAGCCGGAAATCAGGAACATAGGAATAAACCCGCACAAAGTCGCGATAGCCAGGGCGGAACCGGACTTAGTTGTCAGGGTGATGTACCAAATCATGGCATAGTGCACCAGGAAAGAACCCAGCAAGGAAACAGTCTGGGAGGTCACATAGAAGGCGGCGAGTCTACGCCAATGAGGGTATTCCACCGCTTTAGTTTATCAAACCGTAAAAGGGAGCAAATTAATATGCGGTGCGGCCACGTAGCGCATCGAGTTGACGGCGCTCTTTCTTGGTGGGACGTCCGGTGCCACGCGGTCGGAATATCACCGCGCCGGCGGCAGGGTCGGTCAATCGCGGTGGGGTGATGTCCCGATAAGCCTTCACCGCCTCGGGGGCACCGACCCGCTTGGGCAGCAATTCGAGCACCTCCAACACGCGGTCGAAGCCGTTGACCCGCAGCCGCACCTCGTCACCAACCTTGACCTGGCTGGCAGCTTTGGCCGTGATACCATTGATTCGCACGTGTCCGGCTCGTGCTGCTGCGGTCGCCAAAGACCGTGATTTCAACTGCCGCGTTGCCCACAGCCACACATCCACTCGCATGAGCATTATTCTAGCCGAGGTCTAAAGTGGGAACACGGCGGTAATCCGGTTAAGATGGAAGGGTGTTTTATGTTCCAGATTCCACGGCACTAGTCGCGGTGCCGGATGCCCAGACCCGGTCGTTTCCACGGCGAATTCACAATCCGGGAGGCGACTCATGAACGAGAAAAACAACGAAAACCGCCACGAAAGTGACAATCGTAACGAACGTGATGAATGGGAAAACCCCAGCAAACGCGACGGGAACGAAACTTTTGACCCCACCCACGATGACCAAGCTCGGGTTGACGCGCAGTTCGCGGATTTGGTGTCAAATCTGGATGATTTTGGTGAACTTGACGAGATGGAGCCCCTGGTGGGGCAGGGCGAGCCGGAACTTTCGACGGACAACCAGCGGAAGCTCGAAGCCGAAATTTCCGAACTGGATCGACCCCAGGAAACTACCGAAGACCTCGACTCCAATCGGGCGCGGGTAGTTTTTTTGACCCCATTGGCCTCGGCCGATGCCTTGGCGGCACTGTGTGCTCTAAGTGATATCGAACTGGTGGTGGTGCCCACCGAATCAGGTGCGGTGGGCGTATTGGAACTGAATCTGAGCGAGGAAGCCTTTGGGATGGCGTTAATCGCGGATACTCTGGCCGATTTTGATCCCAGCGTCAGTGAAATCGCCAGTATTCTGAGTCAACTGACCCGAGTGCCGGTGGTGGTGCTTTCGGCGCTGTTAGCACCCGGAACCGAACAGGAACCCGGCGTGACTGGGCAAGTACTGGCGGGGCGTTGGACGAATGGCGAGTTCGAAACCGATTTGCCTTCCGGCTTGGTCTTGGTGCAAATGCCGCTGCAAATCGAGGATTTGCTGCTGGGGCGCGTCGCGGAAACCGAGGCTGCTGGGGCGGTGGAAACCAAGGATATTGCGCAGTGGAAGGCTATGAAGATGCTCAGTAAGGGGATGCGGAAACCTCGGCGTGGCAAGAAATAGTTACCTTGCGGGGGCAGGGCATTAATGAAGAAAATACCGAAGAATCCCTATGCGGGGGACAGAGGGGACTTGCTGCCAGGGACGGCACATGCCCTGGAACTGGCGCGGTGTGGGGATGTCGGGGCGGCGCAAGTGGCGCTGTGCCGGGCTTTGGCCACAGAACGACTGGTGGTGCCGGTGCCGAAGCCGGTGACTTCGGAAATAATCAAGGATTCGTGGGAGCAGTTCGCGCCACCTGGTTTTGACCCTGCACAGCAGCCTGTATTTACCTCAGGTTTTCGGGCTAAAAACTACTACGAGGAAAATGCCCCCCTGACACAGAGCACGGTTATTCACGTATCCGGGGCTCGCGAGCGAAAGCCCGAAAACGTAGTGAATTGTGTGTCGGAGTCACTAGGCATTGTCTATTCCCCAGTGGGGGTGGCTACACCGGTTTATTCTTCGGCTCAGACCTTTGAGAGTGAAGTGGAGGCTTCTCGTCCCGTGTTGATGAATCCGGCGCGGGTAGCGTTGGCGGCGCTGACCGATGGCGGTAATCTGTGGCTTGACCCCGTGTATAGTTACGGTTCTGCCACCGAGGCGAAAGAGGCCTTTCGAACCGACCCGCTTGGTTCATGCGAAACGATAATCTTGGGACGTAACGCCTTGACCGCCTTGGCTTGCGGCGATGACTGGTTGGCGCCCTGGGATGACCCAGAGATTCCGGAGCTATTGGCGCGGGCGGCGACGCATACGGCCTGTGAAATCGTGGCAAGCGAACCTTTCCCGGCTGGTGGTTTGAATCTGAAGCTGCGTGTACCCCAAGGCTTAGAGGAGCGTAAATTGGCGTTGAAACGTCTTCAACGGGCGCTGGCTCGCGATTTAAAGTTGACCGTCCGGGTCACGTATTTCTCTCTCACCCCGGCGTAGTTCGTCCCACGTGGCAGAAATAAGTGAAAATTTTGCGATTTAGGGCGGTTTTTTACCTCAAAACCGAAATTTTCACTCAATTCTGCCAGGCATCGCCGCGTGACGGGTTCATGAGGTGCTTGTCGGGATAGCCGGCGCTTCCGCTCGGAAATGTGATAAATAACACTTTTAGTTGATTTTGTGCGGATTCGTCAATGCCATCTGGTAAGCTGAATCTCGAAATCATAGATTCCCGGACTTTAGGATGTTGAAGTGAGCAAACTTGGTGAGTTGATAACGGCAGAGATGACTGCTAAGGACTGGAATCAGAGCGATTTGGCTGCTGTGGCTGGTAAAAGTAAGCAGTACATTTCCGACATTCTGAATGGTAAACGTGCTTTGGATGCGGAAGGCGCTGTACTTATCGGTGCGGCACTAGAGGTATCTGCTGAAGAGTTGCTGTTGATAGGAATCCGCGAGGCGATTGCCCGAGAAACCGAGCGTTTAGATGTTGGCGCTATTGAGCGCAGATCCGCCATCGAGTCGCGTTTCAACCTTCGGCTGCTTCAGGAAGACGGTTTTTTTGAGGGGAATCTTGATTTTGAACAAATGGAAAAGGCTTTGGCTCCTGCCAGGAAAATTGTTGAAGCGACACGCCGTCGAGGTTCCGGCGAGGTCGTAACACCTAAACAGGCTTCCTGGTTGGCAGCGGTGCAGCTCCAAGTACAGTCTTGTGCGCCCAAGTTTCCGGCTTTTCAAAAAGATGGATTGCGGGAACTGGCACTGTCTATTCCTCGGCAGAGTAAAGACATCAAGTGGCTTAGAAAATTGCCTCAACTGGCAGCGAAAGTGGGTTTGATACTGGTGTCCAAAAAAGTGTTCCCGGGAGCGGCGTTACACGGGGCATCATTCCGGATTCCGGTAGGTGACCGCATGGTTCCGGTGATTGTGCTTACTGCGAAGGGTGGTAGAGCTGATTCTGTGATATTTACACTGCTCCATGAAATCGGCCATCATCTGTTAGGGCATATCGAAGGTTCCCTGTGTCTCAACTATACGAATCCAGAAGATGATTGTGAGGCTAAGGCTAATGACTTTGCAGCCGACATAATCGGGGCTAATCAGATTTTGGACTACCCTAGTCGTCCTTCACGGGAATTGATAGCAGATACGGCGTATTCGCTGAATATTCCGGAGTGGTTCGTTATTGGTCACCTGCAGAAGCTGGGAGTAGTTCCCTGGGCTTCCCCGCTTTCTCGCGTTATCCCGAATATACAGGAGGAGGTACTGTCATGGCAGCCAGCATATGCCTGCTAATAGCACAATGGCAAGACCAGTACCGGAAGCGACAACTAGAGAATCGTATAGCTTGTGGAGGATGGTATATATGACTAGCATCGGGAGTCGTTTACAGTGGACACAGCCGACTCTGCCGGGGATGGAAGCCAAACTTGTGCCGGGTGAAGCATTCAGACTAACGCAAGAGCATGGTAAGGTTCGCCAAATACTATTTAAGGATGCGAAAAAACTTCGAGCACTTAAAAATGCTCACCTGTTAGAACGGCTAAGCTTACGGGGTGAATCGGAAATCCCTCAAATTCTTCCCTGTAGTACGATTCCTAAGCGTTTGGTTGCGTGGTCAGAGGCGAAGCTGGCAGACAATAAATCTGGTGCCTGGCTGCACTTTTACGAAGATGATTACAAATTTAAAGAAATTTGGGATGATTCAGAGCTGCTGTTTTCCACAGCCAGAGAATTTGACGGGATAATATCCCCGGACTTTTCTTTGTACTATGATGCACCTTATCCGGTGAAGCTGGCGAACACGTATCGAAACCAGCTCTTAGGTGCTGCAGCGCAAGCCAGAGGTATTCCTACCATCGCAAATGTAAGACTATCCGGCAGGGATTCTGCATGTTACGCCTTGGCGGGCGTGCCGCACAAATCTGTCATTGCGCTGGGTTTGCATGGCACGGTAAAAGAGCCAGAGAACCGTGCCATTGTCAGAGATGAAATTGAAGTGATTGTCAATACGGTGGAGCCAATCGCGATAGTGGTATATGGTTCCGATGCCTATGGTGTGCTGGACTATCCCGCAGGACTTGATATTCCTATCTATGTTTTTCCGGCAGATACCTATACCCGCTCGCGTGACAGGAGGGTGGCGTGAGTAAGCCTCGAAGCAACTTATATGATTATGACAAGAAGAAACCGCGTGAGGTGCGGGGGTTCACCACTGCGGTTCACTATGGGAAACAGATTAAGCATATGCCCGGGAAGAAGGGGTATGACCCGAGCAAATCCCCAGTAACCCTGGATATTGTCGAAATTCAACGTCTTATTGACCGCAAGGCGGGCACAGGTAAATGGTGCAAACCAAATAAAGAGGTAATTGATTTCAGGCAGATAATTGGGATTTTTAAAGATGACAGTGGTATTGTCGCTCTCCCTACTACTAGAGCGACAATTCATTATTCGAAAACTGGATGCCATTTGGTTCCTGCTGCACCTAAGGAGTAATTATGTATAACTATTTTCACCCAGAGGAAAAATATCAAGTATGGAAAGTAGTGCGCTACCATTATCGCCATCCGCAAGCCTTGCTAGACATTAGATTCTTTGACGGCGAAGAGTATCGTGGCGTATTTGACACGGCGTATGACTCGGAGAATGGTTGTGATTTGGATATTGAGATGGATGACCCGAGGTATGATGAATTCTTTCAGGTTGCATTTGAGATTACTGAGATAATTAAGGACGGTTCGCGCCGATACAATGAATTTCTCACTGTTGACTATCGCGATTTTCCCGTCCTGATTACGAACGTGGAAACCGACGAGGTCGTGTATTCGGCGGAAACCGACCCGTTGCGCAAATAACTAGAGCCGCTCTGTCAGTGGCGCAGGCGGTGATGAATGAGTGCGTGGCAGCGGTGAAGCCAGGTGAGACTGTATAATTAGGGGTGGTTACGGTAATCAAAGGCGAAAGGAGCCTGCGTGGAGAAAGCACAGCGACTGGAACTGACCTGGTACAACAAGGACAAAGCCCTGATTCCCACCGAGACCGGGAAATATGGCTACACTTGGGTTGACCCGGCTGACCCCAGGTACTGTGAAACCCACACTCTGGTGTTCGACGAATATGTTACCGGCTCGCAGACACCCAAAAACGACAAGTCCAGGTACACCGAACGTGCCGACTTGGAACCACAAGACGACAACCTGCTAATCCTGGGGGAATCCGGGGATGTACTGGAAGCCCTGACCCGGGTACCGGAACTGGCCGAAAAATATGTCGGTAAAGTGAAACTGATTTATATCGACCCGCCGTTTAACACCGCCCAGACTTTCGCTAACTATGAGGATAACCTGGAGCACTCCGTGTGGCTGACCATGATGCGTGACCGACTGGTAAACCTCAAAAAACTGCTGCGCGAAGACGGCTCCATCTGGGTACACCTAGACGATGTAGAAGTCCACCGCATGAGGCTGCTGCTCGACGAAATCTTCGGCTCAGAAAATTTTATTTCCGAGGTAATTTGGCAAAAGGCTTATGGTGGAAATAACTCATCAGTTGAATTTGTAAGTTCTACAGATACAGTACTCGTATATTCAAAAAAAAGGAATAATCTACAGTTAAATTCCCTACCTAGAACTCCAAAAATGGATTCGCGCTACAGCAACCCAGATAATGATATTAGGGGAAGGTGGAAAGGTGATAATGCATTTGGAGAAGGTGCTGGAAAACCTGGCAAAAGCCAGCACCCCGGAGTTTATGGGATTCAGCATCCTGTAACAGGAAAAATGGTTTATCCCCGACCTGGATATCACTGGGTTAACGAACAGATAAAAATGCTTCAGATATTCAAAGATTGGGGAGAATACGTCACAGGTGATTTTACTTTTGAAGAGAAAGTAAACCGAGAAAAAGTTTGTGGACCTGGAGTAATTATAAGAGAAGATATTAGGCCGCTTGTCTGGCTCGATTGGACGGAAGAAAAAGGCTTAGCTAGATATGCTCAGGGAAATCTTCCCGTTTACTACCCAACATCAAATGGCTATGGTGGATTCAATCTCAAACGCTATTTAATTGATATGACTTCCGGCAAGACTCCAAGCATTTTTTTTCGTGGCAAGATGTAGGTCACTCAGACAAAGCAAAAAAAGAGATTAAGGCTCTTTTTCCTGGGATGGAACCGTTTACAACCCCGAAGCCGGAGCGACTGTTGGAGCGGATTATTCATATTGGGTCGAATCCGGGGGATATAGTACTGGATTGTTTCGCGGGATCCGGGACAACGGCGGCGGTGGCGCAGAAAATGGGGCGGCGTTGGGTGACCTGCGAACTGGTAGCGGATACTTTCGAGCGTTTTACCAAACCGCGCCTCATGAAAGTTATCAACGACCAGGATCCGGGCGGGGTGACCTACACTAAGAAAGGTGAATATATTCCTGCCGAAGGTGTGGAGCTGCCCGAGAAGATTAGCCCGGAGGATGCCGCTAAATTCAACGCCGTCTTAAAGAATTTACTCTCTGGCGACCCTGAAGAGGAAGAGAATCCACAGCTAAAACAGCTAAAGAAAGCCGCCTCGAAGAACCCGTTAATCAAACAGCTGAAAGCCGCCACGAAAACCGAACGTAGCAAAGAATCCATTAACTGGCGCGGTGGGGGAGGCTTCCAGGTGGCACACCTGTCCCCGGCTTGTTTCGACTATGACCCAGAGCTCGACCGAGTGATGTTAACCCCGGCCGCCACGGGGGAAACTTTGGTAGAGGCAGTGGCGGCGAACCTAGGGTTCACCCTGTTACACGCCGAGGATGACTATATCTTTGATGGTAAACGGGGTAATAACCTGTTAAAAGTCATCGAGGGAGTGGCCACTCATGAAACCGTAGACTCCCTGGTGTCACGCACCCAGCCGGGAGAAACAATCACCTTGGCGGCCACCAGCGTTATGGACGGAGTACGCGAATACCTGCGCCTTGCTCGGAAAGGCTCGCGGGTAGTGGCCATCCCGGACGAAATTTTCCCCTACCGGAAAGGTGGCGAAAACAATGCCTAAGCGCTTGCAGCTTACCTTCGATTCAGAACTGTTGGAAACCATCAGCGCCGACTTCGACCTGCGTGCCCCGAACCGCGAAGCCCTGCGCCAGCTGGCTTTCGTGCTGGACGGGGACTATGACCCGGAAGTGATGCAAGTTCTGAACCTGGCTACCGGGGTGGGCAAGACATACCTGATGGCGGCTTTTATCGAATACCTGCGTGCTAAAGGTGTGGGGAATGCGGTGATAGTCACTCCCGGCAAAGTCGTGCAAGCCAAGACCATCGCGAACTTCACGCCCGGACAGCCCGGCTATATCGCGGGCTCCCCAGTGCCACCAGACATAGTTACCCCGCAAAACTATGCGCCGTGGATAGCACGGCTTAACAGTGGAACACAGCCGGCCTCGGGGGCACAAACTCCCGTGTTGGCTTTTATTTTCAATATCCACCAGCTGATTGCCCCCAAAACCTTGGAAGGTGATACCCACGGTAGTGGCCAGGAGGCCATGAAGCGTAAGCCTAGGCGTTTCGACGAAAACGCCGGGGTACTTTTCGACTATTTGCGCGAGCTTGATGACCTGGTAGTGATAGCCGATGAATCGCATCTGTACGGGGTTTCGGCCGAGGCTTTCCATGGGGCTTTGCGGGAGCTGCAACCAGCCGCCATGATTGGGCTTACCGCCTCGGTGGACAAGACCAAAGACCACGTGATTTACGAATATCCCCTGTATCGTGCCATTCAAGACCGGTATGTGAAAGCTCCAGTGCTGGCCTTCCGCAAAGGCGGGTACACGGGTGCGGCGGCCTCGGAAGAACAGCAACTGCGAGACGCGATACAGCTTCGTGCCTATAAACAGGATTTCTACGATACCTATGCGGATACTCACAGTCGCGCCCGGTTGAACGCGGTTTTGCTGGTGGTGTGTGCGGATACGGAACACGCCGACCAAATTACTTCTTTGCTGCGTACAAGTGAATACTTCGGATCAGATTTTGCCGTATTGCAAGTGGATTCCAACCATGACAAGGAAGATACCAATCGTTTTTTGGCCGGCTTGGAGAAACCGGATTCACCGGTGAAAGCTGTAGTGAGCGTGAACAAGCTAAAGGAAGGCTGGGATGTAAAGAACGTGGCGGTAATCGTGACCCTGCGTGCTATGGCCTCCGAGGTTTTGACCCAGCAAACCATGGGACGTGGACTGCGACTGCCTTTCGGAGCGTACACGGGTGTAGGCCAGATAGACCAGCTGGATATTGTTGCCCACCAATCCTTCGAGGAGCTGTTAGATGCCGAGAATGTTTTGCAACAATTCGGCCTGGAACAAGCCGTGAAAGACAGCGACCCGTCACGGGTGAGAACAGCGATTCGTCAGGCTGCCGAACAAGCATCCGGTGGTGATGCCCTGGATGGTACCCCGGACGCTTCTGCGGACGGTTCCCCAGACGGGAGGATTTCTGCCTCGCGTGGTGTTAGCATCGGCGTTGAAACAAGTGAAACCGGTCAGCCAGGAATGACGATTCGCCACATACCCGAGACTGGCACCTCATGCACCCCGAACTTTCCCGAACCACCACAAGTGGTGACCATCACCCGCAACCCCGACTTTGCCGAGGTGACGTACACTTTCCCCGTAACCACCGTTAAACAAGAACAGCCGCGTTTCGATTTGTCCGCAATACCTCGAAAGACCATTGCGGATGCCGCCAAGCGGGTCACCTCCGCTAAAGATGTGCTGCTGCGCAAAGAGATTGTCGCCGCTTTAGGCAAAGACCTGCACGGGGCAGACCTGGAGAGCGCCGAGGTGGATTCGATACCCGTTGCAGCCGAGGCCGCCGAGCACGCGCTGGTGAAACTGGTGTTGAACCTTCAACAGGTGCCGAAAACTCCCGAGACTGCGGGTTACGTAAAGTCGTTTTTGGTGCCGATTTTCTGTAATAGCGTGGACTTTGCGCACTGGACAGTGAAAACCCTTGGTTGTGCGCAAGCGTTGCTGCGAAAAATAATTAGCGACTACATCAAGGAGCTTTCGCGAGAAATCCGTGAAGTCCCAGTGATTCACCCCAAAACTATGCCCGGTTCGGGCTACATCTTGCTGTTGGGGGAGAAGGTACACGCCCAGATTGATAACCGCCGCGATTTCGTGCGCGGCCGGGTATATGCGGGGTGGTTCAAATCGTTGTTTAGCGCCGAATCCTTCGATTCATACACTGGGGAATACGAGCTGGCCAAGTTGCTGAACACTTCGCCCAGCATTGTCTGGTGGCACCGTCTCCACCCTGCGGATGGCGCTTTTGTCAGTTACAACGCTCTTGACCGGTATTTCCCGGATTTTGTGGCACTTGACCGGCAAGGCGTTCACTGGATTATCGAGGCGAAGAGTGAACGCGGCCGGGATGACGCGACGGTGGCGGCCAAACGCCGGGCTGCGGAGGCTTTAGTGCAGCGCCTGGCGGCTGAAACAGCCTTTGCCGGGCAATACTGGGGGTATCTGATTGGTTTTGAAAGCGACATTGCGGCGGCCGACTCTTGGGACGATCTCAAGGCACTCGCCCAGCCGGTCAGTAACCTGGTTTAGTTGGGTTTATGCTGCGCCTGTCTGGGGCAGGCGGCAGAAATTTGGGAAAAATGGGGGTGGGGGTTGAATATATTGACCCCCACCCCCAAAAAATCCCGAATTTCTGCCAGGATGAAATTATCTAGGCGTGGGGGATATCGCCCAACCAGTCGGTGACCGCCGAGATTAACGCGTCATCGAAAGCATCATCAGAGTGGTGTTCCCCAATCCACTTTTGGATGTCTCCACCCGCACAGGCATCGAGTTTCGCTCGGGACTCTTTAGGATTCACCACGGCTTGCCACAGCATATTCTTGGCCTCATCCATGGTCTTATAGAAAAATGGGTAATCCTCGGGCACCAAGGCGTGAGCCCACGGCAAATCCGGGAAAATCCCTATAACCCCGGCACCCAGAGCCTCTACATAGGCAATACCGTAGGATTCCTCGGAAGTGGTGGCCAAGAACGCCGTGGTTCGAGCCAGCGCTTTCCAATATGATTGGCGAGTGGCGGTTAGGGGACCTACCCAAATCCAGTCTCGCTGCGAGAATTTCATCGCAGCCTCACTGACCAGATGCGTCTCGTGCAAACGCATTTCTACTTTGATGGGTATCTTGCGATGCACCCACTGGACAGCTTCCAAGAAAATCTCGGGACGTTTACGTGCCGAGAGATAAATCGAAGGGTAGAGCACTATCGGAATCTCGGTTTCTTGGCGTGGTTGTACGTGAGCCAGACGGAATCCCAGGTTTACCCAGCCCAGTTGCATCTGTTCATGTAAGGGTTTCACCGTCCACTTATGACAAATCTCGCGCACCTCGGAGGCGGTACGTTCTGAGTTAGCGAAGGTGGGGAACAGGGTACAGGACAGAGCCATAGAAGCAATACCCTCTACGGTTTGCATATCACTGGGCGACCACCACATGAAGTTCATGATGCGGGGCTTTTCCGCCCCGGCGTCATACATTTTCTGCCACAAACGTGAAGAATCAATCACATCCATGTTGATTACCGCCACGTCGTTGGGGTCAAGCATCTCCAGTGGTGCCACCGTGAAACCTTCGCAGCGTCGGGCTGTGCCCCCAATCAGAATCGAATTGGGGAAATTACGCAGGATACGCCGCACCAAGGTATCACCAGCAGAATGCCCCGCCACATGCCCGGCTTCATCAATCTTTATCGAATCCCATTTGATTGCGAGTTTCATGTTCTTGTCCTTATCTAGTCGCTGGGTTGGAGCTGGTCGAATCCGGGGAAATATCATTCTCGTCCGTTTCGGATACGTCGAAATCTGGAATGGCATCTAAGGCCGAAGCAGCAATCGGAGCATCCGCTCCGCTAGAAGGCAGCGTCGTCCCCGTCGAACGCAGTACCAAGCCCTTTACATTGCGTACGCCATTGATAGCGGTGTCGGCAGGGGGCTCGTGGTTATTCATAGAGTCTTTGGTAGCGGCACCCCGGATACGCATCCGGTAGAAACTAGCCCACACGAAATACGCCGAAGCGATGAATAACACCCCGGCTAGGACATGAACCAAACGCGCCTGACCCTGATTAGTTAGACTGACTGCCAGTTCGACGGCCAGCAGTCCAAACAGCGTAGTGAACTTGATGATTGGGTTCAAAGCCACCGAGGAAGTGTCCTTGAAGGGATCTCCCACCGTGTCGCCCACGATGGTGGCATCGTGCAGCTCTGTACCTTTCATATGCAGATCAACCTCGACAACTTTTTTGGCATTATCCCAAGCTCCACCGGCGTTGGCCATGAAGATTGCTTGATACAGGCCAAAGATAGCAATTGAAATCAGGTAGCCGATGAAGAAATACGGCTCCACAAAGGCAAAGGAGAGGGTGGCGAAGAACACAGCCAAGAAAATCAGCAGCATCCCTTGTTGAGCGTATTGGGTACAGATTTCCACCACGCGGCGTGAATCGCTTACCGAAGCCCGTTCGTTGTTGGCATCGAGTTTAATGTTGTCCTTAATGAAAGCCACCGCTCGGTTGGCGCCAGTGGTTACGGCCTGGGTAGAAGCCCCAGAGAACCAGTAAATCACTGCGCCTCCGGCGATTAGACCCAGCAGGAAGGGAGCATGTAGGAGGGACAGGTTTGCAACGGCTTCCTGATTATGTAAGGAGTTTGTCAAGGACATGATAATCGAGAAAATCATGGTGGTGGCACCCACTACGGCGGTGCCAATCAGCACTGGTTTGGCGGTGGCTTTAAACGTGTTTCCTGCCCCATCATTATCTTCTAGCATCAGTTTGGCTTTTTCCCACACTGGATTAACGGCGTACTCTTTCATGAGTTGCCCCTCTATGCCGGGCACAGACTCGATACGCGACAACTCAAACACGGATTGAGCGTTGTCGGTTACCGGACCGTAAGAGTCAACCGCAATCGTGACCGGCCCCATTCCCAGGAACCCGAAAGCCACCAGGCCAAAGGCAAAAACCTCGGGGGCTTGCATCACAGTCCCTAGCCCCATTTCGGAAATCAGGAAGGCTACCCCCATCAGACCCACAATAGTGATTCCCAGCCAGTAGCCGCTCATATTGCCAGCGACCAGGCCGGAAAGAATATTCAGACTCGCTCCGCCTTCACGCGAAGACTTGACAGTTTCGCGCACAAAATGCGAGTTGGTCGAAGTGAACACCTTTACCAACTCGGGAATCAAGGCTCCGGCCAAGGTGCCGCAGGTAATGATGGTCGCTAGTTTCACCCATAGCATTGCGGGCTGGTCAGCCATAATGAACCAAGTCACACCGTAGGTTAGGATGATACACATAATCGAGGTCACCCACACCAAACTCGTCAAGGGGGTTTCAAAATTCATTCGCGAGGCCTCATGGTACTTGGTGTGAACCCATAGGGTATTCAAAGCGTAGGCTAAGGCGGCTCCGATAATCATGACCGCACGAACCACGAAAATCCACACCAAAAGCAAGGCCTGTAAAGATAAGTCATCCACCGCCAACACCACGAAGGTCACCAAGGCCACCCCCGTCACTCCATAGGTTTCAAAACCATCAGCGGAAGGTCCCACCGAATCCCCGGCGTTATCCCCGGTGCAGTCGGCAATTACCCCGGGATTGCGCGGGTCATCTTCGTCAATCTTGAATACAATCTTCATCAAGTCCGCGCCGATATCGGCAATTTTGGTGAAAATACCACCGGCGATACGCAAGGCGGAAGCCCCCAGGGATTCTCCGATAGCGAAGCCAATGAAACACGCTCCGGCCACGTCTTTGGGCAGGAATACCAAAATTATCAACATCATCAACAGCTCCGTGGAAATCAGCACGGTGCCGATGGACATCCCAGCTTGCAGGGGAATGAAGTGAACCGGATATGGACGTCCCTTTAGTGAGGCAAAAGCAGTACGGGCATTGGCAAAGGTGTTGACCCGAATTCCGAACCAGGCTACCGCAAAAGAACCGGCCATGCCCAGCAGGCTAAAGCCAATCACAATAGCGACTTTGGACCAGGTGAATCCCACCAGAATCTTGTAGTAGATAAAGATAATGGCGGTAATGAACACCCACAGGAATAATAGGAACTTACCTTGTTTCACCAGGTAGGCCTTGCAAGTAGAATAAATTAGCTCAGCTACTTCCAACATAGATTTATGAACTGGTAAGGAACGTAGACTCAGGAAGGTCATCAGCCCGAAAGCCAGCCCAGCCACGCATACCAGCATTCCTATTAGCAGCAGGGTACTTCCGGGAATCCCGTGGATGGTAGCCAGACCTAAATCCGGCAGTATCAGGTTTGCTTCACCTCCTCCCATTTCGCCTTCGGTGGGCGGCAAAGCTGCCGCTAGGGATGGGACAGTAGCAGGGGGGAAACCTATTAACATAAATCAACCTCGTTTCACTAGGGCTTTCCCTGTTAACTAACCAGTCTAGTTTTCAAAAATACATCCCGCAGCTGTTTGAACTCTTGAAGAAATCTGCGTCACCTCACTACAATCGGAATTGTGGAATTCTTTGGGATAAGCGGCTCGGAGCTGCTGTTGATTTTGGTGGTGGGGGTCATCATTGCGGGACCTCGCCACGCTGCCCAAGGAATTATGTGGCTGCGTCAAGCCTTGCAATATTTGCGCCGCTGGTCGGCGAAACTGCGCGAGGAAACCACCGCTGCTGGTAGCGGGCTGAAAGTGGATTTGTCGGGATTTGACCCTTCGCAGTTCAATCCCCGTCACCTCGTGAAAGAGGCCGTGGCCGAGGAAATGCAACTGTGGATAAAGGCCATAACTACCGGTTCCTCGCCGGAAGTCACCCAACTGGAACCCAGGGAAACTCCAGATTTCACCACTGATTCGGAAAAACCCGTGCCGGAGAGTCTGAAATTATTCGAGCCGCAGTTGCGAGCTTTGCAGGCGCTACACCAGCAAGCCCCTCATGAACCCGACGAAAACAAGTTAAGCGAAGGAAATAACTCGCCCCACCCAACCAATCCAACCACCACGAAACCCGACCCGGTCAACCCGATTGACAACAACGCCGAGGTCGGAAACCCAACCGGCTCGTCCGCCCAGACTGCACTGCCAGAGGAACAGGAGCCAATCGTCACGCCGCCACAAAATCAGCTAAGCTAGATATACGGCCTATATATAAGGAGAAACATGGTTCCCTCACACGCGGTTATGCTGTCTGTCAGCCCTATTGTTTGGATTACGGTCATTATCGTTTTGGTGGTGGTCTTTGGAGCGGCGAAACTGCCTGAAATCGCTCGTAATGTGGGGAAATCAGCGAAAGTTTTGAAGGAAGAACTCAAAGATTTGGCCGAAGATGAAAACTTTGCCGCGCCCGTCAGCCCGGAAACAAGCCAAGTACAAGCCCCCACTCAGGCAGCACCGAAGCCGGAAAACCCCGCCGACCAAAGCATTCCTCACCAGGACAATTGAGCGAATCACCAACCCCAGCTAAGGGGGTTATGACCATCGCGGCGCACCTCAAAGAGCTGCGCCGTCGGCTGATTTTCGCGTTGCTGGGTATCGCGGCGGCGTCCATCGGTGGTTGGTTCCTCTATGAGCTGGCGCTGGCGCATATCACCGCCCCGATGCGTGACATTGGGGGAGCAGAGCTAAATTTTCAAACCATTGGCGCGGCGTTGGATTTGAAATTGCGTGTTACGTTGTGGCTGGGCATATTGATGTCTTCGCCTTGGTGGATATATCAAACCTTGGCGTTTTTGTGGCCTGGATTAAAGAATCGGGAGCGCAGTTGGCTGGCGGTTTTTGGTTTTTTCGGGGTCGTGTTGTTTGCCGGGGGTGCGGTTTTCGGGGATTGGACGGCTCCGCGCGCGGTTCAAATTTTGGCTTCTTTCACTCCGCCCGAAGCAGTGATGCTACTTTCGGCCGATTCTTATATTCATTTTTATATTCGCCTGGTGATTGCCTTTGGGTTGTCGTTTTTGATTCCCGAAATCCTGGTGATGCTGAACTTTGTGGGGGTGTTGCGGGCGCGCCAGATGCTTAAAGCGTGGCGTCTCGCGGTAATGGTAGCGCTGGTGTTTTCCGCGATTGCCAATCCGTTGCCGACACCGTGGCCGATTCTGCTCCAGGCCGGGGCGTTATTGGCACTGTACTTTGGTGCGGTGGGGATTTCCGCGTTGCATGATTGTCTCCGGGGGCGGCGGCGTAAGTTGGGTTCATGCGGCTCCGCGCGAGAGTAACCCGCAGATTGGTGCCACCGCAGGGTGCTGTGACGCATGGACGAAGTCCTGAGAGCGCCACAAATGCAACGTAGCAGTGTTTAAATGTCTACTGCCGCCGGAACTCCGCTAGGGCTCTTGCGCTCCGAAAAACGGCAAGGATTTACCGTTTTAGGCGCAACTCTTTGTAACCGGCTAAATTAGGAAATCTGCCCCGCCCGGTTTTCCGTAAATATGCCGTGATTTGGGATATCACCTCATGAATTGGTAGTATAAGTTGTCCGGCTCATAGCCGGGATTAAGCGGAAGATTATTCCCACCTCTGCCCGGTACTTTGGTACGTCTTGGGTAATGGTTCGAGCACGATAGTGCAGCTGTGGCGTTTTCTCGTCACAGTCGGATGGTTTTTGCGTTTAACCCGGTTTATGGCATATCACAAGCAAGGAGTTGTCATTTCAGACGTAAGGGTTAACGACCAGATTCGCGTACGTGAAGTGCGCGTCATTGGTCAAAACGGTGAACAAATCGGGGTGGTAGCCATTGGTAAAGCCCTGATTTTGGCGCAGAATGCCGGTTTGGATTTGGTGGAAGTCGCCCCCGAGGCGCATCCACCGGTGTGCAAGCTGATGGATTTTGGGAAATACAAGTACGAGGCCGCGCAAAAGGCTCGCGATGCGAAGCGCAACCAGGCCTCTACCCAGTTGAAAGAAATCCGTTTGGGGCTGAAGATTGACCAGCATGACTACGAGGTGAAGCTTGGGCACATGCGTCGTTTTCTTGACGGCGGTGACAAAGTCAAGGTTATGATTCGCTTCCGTGGCCGCGAACAATCCCGCCCTGAAATGGGCGTTAAACTGATGAATCGCCTGGCGGAAGATATCGCCGAAGACGGGATTGTGGAATCCACACCGCGTCAGGACGGACGCAATATGACGATGGTCTTAGCACCGGTGAAAAAGAAGACCGACGCGGTTTCGGTGCAACGTAAACGTCGTGAAGATGAACGTCAGGCTAAACGGGACGCGAAAGCGGAACGTGCTTTGCGCAACCAAAAGCGGGTGGCGGAACAAGCCAATGCTCCGGTGTTGAAGCCGCTGACATTCTCGCAGCTGGGCGAGGGTGGTCTGGCCGGTTTGAAGAAAACAGACGGGGCATCGGCTAGTAAAACTGATGACGCGGCGGCACCTCATGAAGCCGACGTGAAACCAACGCCTCCTGCGGCTCAATCTGGAAGCACCAAAGCTAGTCCCGCCAAAGCCGGCAGCGCCAAGGCCGACCCTAAATCCAGCTCGGCCAAGGGCGAGCCGGGGAAACCTGTGGCCAAACGCGCCCCGCGTACCACTACGCGGCGAACCCCTAAAACTGGAGGTGAAACGGCGAACAAAACGACCCGTTCCACCACCAAGAAATCTGCCCCGAAGACCGAAAAGACGACTGTGGGCAAGACCGAAAAAACGCCGGCCGCCACGGCTCAGGCTGAAACAGAGGAGAAATAATTATGCCGAAGAATAAAACCCATTCGGGCACTAAGAAACGTTTCCGCACCACTGGTTCGGGAAAGCTGATGCGTGAAACCGCTAACAAACGCCACTTGCTGGAACACAAGTCCAGTCGCCGTACTCGTCGCTTGAGCCAAGACCAGGTAGTGGCTCCGTCTGACGTGAAACGCGTCAAGAAGCTGTTGGGTAAGTAAGGGAAAAGGAGATTAATCATGGCACGTGTTAAGCGCGCAGTCAACGCTCACAAAAAACGTCGTACCACTTTGGAGCGCGCCTCCGGCTATCGCGGGCAGCGTTCCCGTCTGTACCGTAAGGCGAAGGAACAGGTCACGCATTCTTTCGTGTATAACTATCGCGACCGCAAGGCTCGCAAGGGTGATTTCCGCAAATTGTGGATTACCCGCATCAATGCGGCCTGCCGCGCCGAAGGCATGACCTACAACCGTTTCATCCAGGGCTTGCGCCTGGCGGAAGTGGAAGTTGATCGCCGGATGCTGGCCGAATTGGCTGTCAGTGATATCACCGCTTTCAACGCTTTGGTGAAGGTTGCGAAGGATGCCTTGCCGAAGGATGTAAACCAACCGGCCGCCTAGGTAGCGGAGCGGATAACTCGAAACATGCTGGAACGTCGCGAGATTCTGGACAATCCGTCGTCTGTAAAGATGCGTAGAATTGCCGGGCTCTCGCGGCGTTCCGCACGTCTAAAATCCTCGCTGATTCGCATCGAGGGTGCCCAGGCCTTGCGTGAGGCTTTACGGTTCGCGCCGGATTCGGTGGAGGACGTGTATCTTACCGAGGCGGCGGGGGTCTCCGAGCCGGAGCTTTTGTCGCTGGTGGAGGCCGCGCCGGTGCATGGGCACTGGGTCAGTGAACGGGTTGCGAGAGTCGTGGCCGAGGCCGCGCAGGGCTGGTTCGCGACGGCCAGTTTCGCGGTTTTTCCTCCGCTTCATGAGTTGCGGGGGCGCGTAGCGCTGATTTTGCCGGAAACTCAAGATCCCGGCAATGTTGGAACCATGCTGCGCTTGGCGGATGCCTGTGGGGCGGGTAGTGTCTTTATGGGGGAACAATCTGCCGATGTGAGTTCCCCGAAAGTGATTCGCGCCTCGGTGGGATCTGTGTTTCATGTGCCGACGCCGCGTTTTTCGGATTTGGCTCAATTAGTCTCGACGCTTCATGAGTCGCAATGGCTGGTAGCTGGCACTGCTTTGGATGCCCCCTTGGCTTGGGGTTTCGAGGTGGCGAGCCAATTTGCCGACAAGAAAGTCGCCTGGATGATGGGCAATGAGGCTCACGGTCTGAATGCTGCCCAGCGCGAGTTGTGCGATGTATTGATGGCCATTCCTATGTTCGGGCAAGCTGAATCTTTCAATGTATCACAGGCTGCGACTTTGGCTTTGTGGATGACAGCGCACGCTCAAACCAGGTGACTTTTGCGAAGACTTTAAAACATGGTTTGGGGGGGCAGTCGCAAAAGCGGCTGCCCCCCCAAATATGGGTGGATATGTGAACAGAAAGCTTTATAACGAGGCGAGAGCGGCTTCGAAGTTGGGGTTTTGCGCGATGTCCTCGACCAGTTCGGTGTATTTCACTGTGCCATCAGCCCCAATGATAACAACGGCTCTCGCTAACAAGCCGGCCATGGGGGAGTCCGCCAGTTTCACACCGTAATCTGTGCCGAAGCTAGAGCGGAAACCAGAGGTGGTAATCACATGTTCAATGCCCTCGGCACCGCAAAATCGCCCCAAGGCGAAAGGTAAATCTTGGGAAACGCTGACCACCATCACATCCGGGTGAGCCGCCGCCTCGATGTTGAACCGTCTGACGGATGCGGCGCAGACCCCCGTGTCAATGGATGGGAAAATGTTGAGCAAAATCGTCTTACCCGCCAAGTCTCCCAAGGTCAGTTCGCTTAAATCCAACTTGGTGACACTAAAATCCGGGGCTTTGGTGCCTGGTGCCGGCAAATTACCCACAGTGTTTACTGGGGTGCCTTGTAAATGTGTAAGAGCCATGAAGTTACTTATAGCTTGAATTCTAGCTACACTGCGGCGGGGCGAACCACGCGCTCTGACTTGATGCACTTGGTGCAGACATTCAGATGCTTGGGGGTGCCCTTAACCAGAGCGCGAACCCGCTGAATATTCGGGTTGAAACGACGCTTATTCCTCCGGTGAGAGTGGGACACACTCATCCCAAAACCCGGTCCTTTACCACAAATGTCACATACCGCAGCCACAATTTTCTCCTGAAATCGATTCTTCACAGTCTAAAGGAGCCAAAACAGCCCCTCGCTCATAAGAGCAACCTGACAATAATAAGCCAAAAATAGGGTATGAACAAATCGAGCCCTGTTACTGCCCGTTTTCGTGGGCTTGGCCGCTAAAATAAATCTCAACCCAAGGAGCATATGTGGATGTAACCCGCCAGATTATAGAAACCAAAGATTTCTGTGCCTGGGTGGCGCATACGGCGACACTGTTGGTGCAAGCCGAGGATTTGCTTAATGACCTCAATACTTTTCCAGTGCCTAATTTCAATACCGGGACGAACTTGGCGGCAACCTGGTCAAAACTGGCAGCTGTCGCTGCGGTTTTTTCCCCGCACATCCCACCCGACCGGTTCATGGCGCATCTAGCTAGTGTGGCTGCGAAATTCCCGCGTGGTTCCAGCGGCATGTTCACGGCGGCGAGTCTCGCGGCCACCGCCAAAACCTGGCGGGAAGTTCCGCTGATTCGTCCCGTAGAACTAGTACAAGCTGTTAGCAGCATTTCTCGAGATTTCCAGAACCTTGACGGGGAAGTCAGTCTGGATTTTGGACTAACTGCCCTGGTACGAAACATCGAGGCAGAACTAGCGGAGCTCAACGTGTACACTTTGTCTGCGGTGATGGATACCACGGTGGTATGCGCCCAGCAGCTTACCGTAGATTCCGCTGATACTCACCGGGGGGTTGGGGATGCGGGATTGGCGGGGGCGTGCCTAATTTTGGCCAGCCTGGCAGATGTGGTGGCCTCAATCGAAGGGAAAACTCCGGGTAATACCGAGATTATCCAGTCCATGCTAACTGACTGGGCTGACCGGTCGCGTCCTGTTGTTAGTGCCCGGCGTGCCCAGACTCCGGGCACAGAATTCGAAGTTACTTTTCGTCACACTGGCTATGCGCGAGAAATTGGCACGCGCCGCCAAGAACTGGGCGCAACCTGTTCCGAAGTGCTGGAACTGGGGACTAAAGACGAGCTGGGTTTCGCTACTTTCACCACCCATGTTCACACGGCCGCGCCGCTGTCGATTCTGCCTCACCCTCACGAGAACATCCTGGTGGAACAGCTATCACCCCCCGAGTCTTCCCTTTGGCGTGTCGGCGCGGAAGATCCTGTGCCGGAAAAAGACAATGTGGTGTTGTTCACGCGACGTTTTACCCGCGCGGGTCAGCCTGGCAAATCCGGAAAATCCGGTGGCTCGAGTGGGTTTAGCGGCGTGGATGCCCTGGAATCGGGGATGCAACAAAAACGTCCCAAATTGGTAATCCTTAGCGAAGCTCCAGCTTTGGTGGAAATGTATGCGCGTGGCTCAGCCACGGTACTGTTGAATCCGAGCGGGACGGATTGGGTACAGTGGGCTTTGGGAAAACCACGGGGACTATCCGTGCTAATACCCAGCTCGCCCGCCACGTGGGAGCTGGCCAAGGAAATGGCACCTCATGAAACCGCCGTAGTGACCGTCGCCCCCAGCCGCGACGAACTGAGCGCATTGTGGCTCAGCGCAGGACTGGCCACTTGGCAATGTCACCGTGATGGCGATTCTGAAGCCTCGGCGCAGCGCGAAATACAGCGGTTGTGCACGCTGATTCGGGTAGAGGAAATCGGCGAAAACCTAAAGGAACAACTTGAGGCACTTTGTGCTTTTGCTCCGGGTGATACTGCTGAAATTATGGCGCTAATCGGGGCGCGTCAACCCGGCGTGGATCGGGTCAGGCTGCGTAGCATGGCCGAGGGCGACCCCCGCATTGAACTGACGATTTTTTATGGGGGGCAAAGCGGGGCAACCCTGTTGGGAGTGAAGGATGACACCGAGTGGGATGAAACCTAAACAGGCGTAAAACTACCCGCATAACCCCAGATAAACCAAGGTTTGTGCGGGGTGTTGACGAAGGAAATTTTTTGCTCCAAGTCATCTAGTAGAGTGGAAAACATGACGAATCTGGATGCGCCGTTGTCTCGCCTGGTACGCGGGAAATCCTTGGTGTCCAAGTTGGCGCACCTGGGAATCGGAACCGTGGGTGACCTGTTGTGGTATCCGCCGCGGCGAATGTATCGCTGGGGGGAGCTAACTCGTTTCGACACCCTTGTTCCCGGCACGGAAGTGACCCTGTTCGCGGCGGTGATGTCGACGCAGCTGGGCTGGACACGGCGTCACGACAAAGCCATGTTCACCGTGGTGCTACAAGATGAGCTGGGCGAAGCTTCGACGTTGTGGGGAGCTACGCGCGGACGGCTCACCGTGCGGTTTTTCGCTAAACATCCTGCTGCCTTGCAGTTTCACGCTAGCCGCCTGGAAAAAGGCACAATTGGGGTGTTTGCGGGTAAACTCTCGGGGCGGGTGGATGGTTTTGGTGGCTCGGGGGAGGCTTTTTTGGCGCATCCGGAATACCAGGTACTCCAGGATTACGACCCGGAGGTTGCTCGTGAGCTCTCCTTGCGCCCGCAACCCCTGTACCACGCTACGGCCGGGTTGCCTTCGTGGAAAATCGAGGGATTGATTACCACCATCTTGGCTGGGGTGGAGGAAATCCCCGAGGCTATCCCCGAGGATTTGCGTGCGCGCTGGGGTTTGCCGACGGCTGCCGAGGCCTTGCAGTGGCTGCATCACCCTCCGGACGAGGCCTCTCATGAATGTGCCTTGGATTATTTACGATATCGCGAGGCTCTGACTTTGGGGGCAGCGCTGGCAAAGGCTCGTCAGCAGGCTCGACTGCGTCCGGCGTGGGCTTCGCCGGCGGAAGTCAATGGGAATGGGGTGATTTCTGCGGACAGTTCACCGGGTGGTGGCTCTGCGGGTGCTTCTGGGGGTGGTTCCGGGGTCATGAGGTGCCATTCGGAAACTGCCGCCACGTCTGACAAAGTGGATATCTCTGGGGGTGGGAAAACCCTGGTGGAGCGGTTCCTTGCCCAGTTGCCTTTTGAACTAACCGCCGGGCAGCTTCGCGCCTGGCAGGAAATCTCGGCTGATATGGCCACGGAAGTCCCGATGAACCGGTTGTTGCAAGGCGAGGTTGGCTCGGGGAAAACGGTTATCGCCGCCCTCGCGGCGATAACCGCTGTCCAAAACGGGTGCCAGGCTGCTTTTATGGCACCCACAGAGGTATTGGCACATCAGCATTTCGAGACCCTGAAGAAACTGCTAGGAAATCTGGGTTGTTCCCCTTCGGGCTTGGACGGCACTAAGCCGGAGGGTGACGTGGTAGGACTGCGGTTACTGGTGGGTTCCACCCCAGCCAAAGAAAAATCCGCCCTGCAAACGGCGCTGCAAACCGGGGAACCCTTGATTGTCGTGGGAACCCATGCCTTGTTGAGTAAGTCTGTGAAGTTTTCCAAACTGGGTTTGGCGGTAGTGGATGAACAACACCGTTTCGGGGTGGAACAGCGCGTGGCACTGTTGGCGGCGGGTCAGCGCGCCCCACATTTCCTGGCGATGACCGCCACTCCGATTCCGCGCACGGTGGCAATGACTGTGTTTGGGGATTTGGATGTTTCGGTGCTCGCCGAAATCCCTCGGGGACGCGGTGAAGTAAAGACCTTTTTAGTCTCGGAAGATAATGTGGCTTGGGTGGCACGTGCCTGGCGGCGCGCGGCGGAAGAAATCTTGGATGGCGGCCGAGTTTACGTCCTTTGTGCTCAGAAGGCACCTCATGAACCCGTCCCGGGGGACACGGCGGAAAAACCCGACACCGCACCACTCGCGAAACCAACCACCACTGTGCCTTTAGAGGAAGAATTTGGCGGTGCGTCGGGGAACGTGCCGACCTTGGCGCCGGGGCGGGTCTTGCACAATGTCGAGGACACGTTCAGACGGCTGCAAGCCTTGCCGTTTTTCGCGGATACCACTATCACTTGGGTGCATTCCGGCTTGGATTCTGGGGCTAAGCAGCGGGCGATTGCTGATTTTGTGTCCGGGGTGGCGCCGCTGTTGGTGTCTACTACTGTTATCGAAGTCGGTATGGATGTCCCCGAGGCTTCGATGATGATAATTCTGGATGCGGATCGTTTCGGGCTGTCCCAGTTGCACCAGTTGCGTGGGCGTATTGGGCGGGGGGTGCGTCCCGGGGTGTGTCTGGCGATTGCGCCCCTGAGCCTGGCGGACACCCCGGCGCGAGAACGCCTCGAGGCTTTTGCTTCGACTCGAGATGGTTTCGCCCTAGCAGAAGCCGATTTGCGGATTCGCCACGAAGGCGACGTCCTGGGCGATACTCAAGCGGGGCGTAATTCGAGGCTCCAAGTATTGTCCCTGGTTCAAGACGCAAAAATTATCGAGGCCGCCAAACAAGCGGCCGAGGAAATCGTGGCCGAGGATGCCCAGCTGGCCAATCACCCCGAACTGGCGCGCCTGGTGTTCGGACTGGGGCAGGGGGGTGAGAATTTGCGTAAATCTTGACCCATATCCCCATTTCTTTGAACCATTTAGTTTAATTCTTGGGTGCGACTTCCAGGAAGCTCACTTGGGTGTCGCCGTAGGTTTTGGTGGTACGGTTCATGAGTTGCGGGGGTAAATCTGGTAGTACTGCCCGCGAAGAACTTTCTAAAATAATGATTCCTGCGGGGGCAAGATGTGTTGCTACGCTCGACAAAACTTGGTCGAGAATTCCAGAATCCAGGGTATAGGGTGGGTCGATGAACACCAGGTCGAAACGCTCGTTGGCACCTAATGAAGCGGCAAACCGAACCGCGTCCGCACCCACTACCTGCACCCGCTCCCCGGCACTCAGAGCTGCCGCATTGGCACGCAAAACCTGTACAGCACCCCGGGCAGAATCCACCAGCATCGCGTCTGTTGCCCCGCGAGACAAGGCTTCCAAACCCAGTGCTCCGGAGCCGGCAAAAATATCCAAAACCCGTGCCCCGGCAATAACACCTTGGGAATCCAGGCGGGAAAAAATCGCTTCGCGCACCCGTTCCGAAGTGGGGCGAGTCCCCGAACGCGGCACTTGCAAAACTCGTCCACCCCAGGCTCCCGCTACAATCCGTGTCATAGCCCCAAGCCTAGCTTAAAAGCCGCTAACCTTAATAGCGTGACTACAGCGTTATGCCCCGGAACCTTTGACCCCTTTACCTTCGGGCACCTTGATATGGTGCGCCAATGTCTGGCTTTTGCTGACAACGTGGTGGTGGGAGTGGCTGAAAATGTTTCAAAGACCCCCTTGTT
Organism: Mobiluncus mulieris ATCC 35243; assembly: GCF_000160615.1. GTDB lineage: Bacteria > Actinomycetota > Actinomycetes > Actinomycetales > Actinomycetaceae > Mobiluncus > Mobiluncus mulieris. The sequence continues at coordinate 787,085 of NZ_GG668518.1, forward strand.
TACCCCGGAAAAACGCCAGGAGCTGGCCGAGAAAACATTACGGGAAGCCGATTTGGATACTCTGGTTAACGTCGAGATTATTCCCGGTTTATTGGCGAAATACTGCCAGAAACGTGGAATCGATGTTATTGTAAAGGGGGTGCGCAACGCCTCGGATTTCGATTATGAATCATCCATGAGCCAAATGAATTTGCATTTGGGGGCGCCCCCCACGGTTTTTGTGGCTGGTAGGCTCGGGCTGGCGCATATTTCGTCTTCGATGGTCAAGGAAGTGGCTCGCTACGGGGTGGATATTTTTGACATGGTGAACGTAGAGACCGCCGCAGCGCTCTATGATGTGTTTAGGATAAAACCGCCGCAGGCACGAGGTAAAGTAATCGCAGCCAGATTTGACCAAAACGGGAAGTAAACCAGGAAAGGAGAGTTGGGAAAGTGAGTAATACCGAAACCACCGATGCCGATATAACCGACAAAACCGATAAAACCGAGGAAACCACGGGGATGCCATCGGAAAATACTGGGGCTGATAGCAAGGAATCGTCGCAGGTCAAACCTGGTTCCGAGCCGGCCGAGCCAGCCGAGCCAGCCGAGCCGACGGAGGCCGAGCCCAACAAAGAATCGAACGGCAAATCGAACCATAAACCCGCTGACAAACCAGGCAAAGAACCCGAGGCTTTGACTTCGCAACAGATGATTGCCCAGCTTAACGCCGAGGATTACAAGGGCTCGGAGTTGATGGATGTTTTGGCTGAAATAGAGGCGCTAATCTCGCAGGCCAGATCCTTACCCATGAGTCCTTTCGTGCTGGTCAACAAGGCACAAGCGCTGTCTTTGCTGGATTCTGCCCGCGAAGCCATGCCAGCTGATATCCGCATGGCCAACCAGATTGTGGCTGGAGCCAATGCGGTGATTGAGCGCGCCCAAGAGGAAGCCAATGAAATCCTGGCTAAAGCCCAATCAAAGTCGGAACAGATTCAGGCCGATGCCCATGCTCGCGCTGACGAGTTGATTAACAAGGAACGCATTGTAGTGATGGCTCAGGATCGCGCCGAACAAGTTATTGAAAAGGCTACTAAAATAGCCGAGAATCAAACCAGTGGCGCCGATAAATACTGTGAAGATAAACTTGCGGAACTCGAGGGTATCCTCCGGAAAATGCAGGAACAATCCGCTGCGGGACGAAAGGTTTTGAAGGAACGCGCCAAGTTTGACCCCGAAACGGCTAGTGAAATGAAAGAGACTCATGACTAAACACCCCGACTCTCCCTCCGGAGAAACCGCGTGTCCCGCTCGTCCCGCTCGGCGTGATAAAACTGGCTCTCCCTATCGCCTTGACCTGCACGCTTTGCCGGGCAATCCCGGCTCCCGCCTGGAGTTTGACTGGTGTTTCCCGCTGAGTCCAGAGTGGACCAACAGTGTGGTTACGCTTGAAGGCACGGAAATCCCATGCCGCGTCGAGCTTACGGCCGTCTCTGAGGGCATCTTGGCTCACATCACCGGCGAGGTGGGGACGGTGGCGCAATGTTCGCGTTGCCTCGATCCTGTTCATGAGGTGCTATCCCTGGACGAAACCCAAATGTTCTTTTTCCCTGAATCTTTGGACTCGGCGCGCGAGCAAGCCGGAGAAGACAGCGTAGACATCCTCGAGGTCAGTGATGACAACCAAATCGACTTGGAACCTTTACTGCGGGACAACTTGGTGTTAGCCCTGCCCAATTTGCCGTTGTGTGATGAAAACTGTAGAGGCTTGTGCCCCGATTGCGGCGAACGTCTCGATATGCTGCCCGCCGACCACCACCACGAAAACGTCGACCCGCGCTGGGCGGCTTTGGGGGACTTGGCAAAGTCGCTGCGGGAAAACCCGGAGGGAGAAAACTAGTGGGAACAGCTATAAACCGCGCGATGCAACTCGATGCTACCTCCGCTGCGTCAAAACTGGATACCTTGGAGCCCTTATTAGAGGCGTGGGGTGAGCGTCTTGCCCCAGATTTATTGGTTTTGGCAATGACCCATCGGTCTTTTTCGCATGAACACGGCAAAACTGGGTCGCGCGGAACCAATGAGCGTCTCGAGTTCCTGGGGGACGCAGTGTTACAGATTATCGTCACGGAATATCTTTATCGGAATTTCCCCGACGAACCGGAGGGCACTTTGGCGCAAATGCGTGCGGCCACGGTTTCCCAAACCCCCCTGGCTGAGGTGGCACGAAAAATCCACTTGGGAGAGTACTTACGACTGGGAGTGGGCGAGGATCGTCAGGGCGGTCGCGACAAGGATTCGATTCTCTCGGACACCCTCGAAGCTTTGATTGGGGCAACTTTTCTGTCTTGTGGCCTGTCTGTGACCCGGGTAGTGGTAGAGCGTCATTTGCGACGTTTCTTGCGTAATGCACCGCGCCGTGCGGTTACCTTGGACTGGAAAACAACGCTCCAGGAGCTACTCAGTGCTGCCGATTTGGGCGAGGTCACCTACGAGGTGGTCGCGACCGGTCCCGATCATCAAAAGCATTTTTCGGCTCAGGCTCTGGTGGAGGGTGAGAACTGGGGAGAAGGACAGGGGAGTTCCAAAAAAATCGCGGAACATCAGGCGGCCGAAGCTGCTGTCGCCACTTTGGCGCAACGCTGTCCCGAGGTAGTCGGCTCGGAAATCCGCCAGGATTTGTTCCCGGGTGGGAATCCTGATGCCTGAATTGCCTGAAGTAGAGACGATTCGCCGCAATCTTAGCTCGCACCTCTTGAACACGTGCGTTACCGCCGTAAGTGCCCCAACGCATCCGCGTAGCTTACGTTTCCAGCCGGGCGGGTTTTCGCGGTTTCATGAGTTGCTAGTTGGAAAGCGACTTGAATCAGTATCACGCCGGGGCAAATTTCTGTGGTTGGAGCTTTCCGGGAATCAAACCGCCTGGTGTTTCCATTTGGGCATGTCGGGACAGTTACGCCTGGCAGCTGGGGATATAACCGCTTTGCCGCATGAGCGATTGCGCTTCACCCTAGATAACGGATTGGAACTGGTGTTTTGTGACCAGCGCACCTTTGGTCATACCGAGGTTCGCGCCTTGGAGCCCACGACTGATGGGGCTCCAGGCGGGATGGGAACCGAGCAGGCACTGCTGCCTGCGGGTCTAGGCCATATTGCCCGTGATGTGCTCGATCCGAATTTGGATGTGAGCTGGGTTGTATCGAGGCTGCGAAGCTCGCGCCGCGCGATTAAAACTAAGTTGCTTGACCAGGCAACGGTGTCTGGAATCGGGAATATTTATGCTGATGAAACCCTGTTTGCGGCGGGGGTTCATCCTGCGACCTTGGCGAAGAATCTGAGTGGGGAGGATTTGCGTAACCTGCTAGAGGTTGCCGCTAGTGTCATGCGCCACGCCCTGGAATTTGGGGGTACGTCTTTTGACCAGCTGTATGTGGATTCGTGGGGCAATCCCGGGGATTTCGCTTCGGAGCTGCAGGTTTATGGTCGTGGCGGCCAGGCTTGTCATCAGTGTGGCCAGGCTCTGGATAAGATAGTGCTAGACGGGCGAGCTACGGTGTTTTGCGCGCACTGCACGCCCGCACATCACCCCGCAGTAAGAAAGGCTGATTAATGATTGAACCCGCCGAGACTCGTGTGATGATTGTTGATGACCACGAGATTGTGCGCCGTGGCATTGCGGAAATTGTGGATCGTGCCCAAGGGCTGGTGGTAGTGGCAGAGGCCGGTAGTGTCAGCGAAGCCCTGTCGCGCGCGGAACTGGCTAATCCCAACGTGGTGTTGGTGGATTTGCAGTTGCCGGACGGTACCGGGATTGACTTGATGGGACAACTGCGGATTTTAGTGCCCGAATCACGTTGTATCGTCTTGACTTCTTTTGATGATGATGCGGCTTTGGCGGAATCTCTCGAAGTAGGGGCGGCGGCGTATCTGTTGAAAACCGTGGCTGGAGTCGAGATTGCCAATGTTATCAAGGCCGTGGCTGCTGGGCGGACACTGCTCGATGAACGCACCGTGACGCGTTCATCTTCCAAGCATGCCGACCCCACCGAGAGTCTGACTCCGACGGAGCGAAAAATCTTGAATTTGATTGGCGACGGGCTTTCGAATCGCGAGATTGGTGAATCCTTGGGAGTGGCCGAGAAAACTGTCAAGAATCACATTACCGCGTTGCTTTCCAAGATGGGCTTGCAGCGGCGTACCCAGGTGGCCGCGTGGGTGGCTTCTCAGAAGGCTGCCGCCTGGAGACAGCCTTCAGTGCGTTAAATACACTGCGGGTGTTATCCGTTATCCGCTACGTTTTGTTTCAATCGTAAGGATGTTACTACCATATAGTCGATTACGCGCTCAGGGGAATGCACCAGGTCAGTTTCGCGCCTCGCACTCCATCGTCGCGGTTTTCCAGGTTCATCTGTCCGAAATACACCGAGGCACGTGCCGCCATATTGGACAGCCCAGAATGCCGTCCCACAGTTTTTTCCAGTCCCACTCCGTCATCGGTAATCTCGAGGCGCATTAAGCCGTTTTTTTCGGTTTTCAGGGGTACATTGGGGCTGATTCGGGGGCAATCATGAGGTGCTAGTTTGGAATCTGTCCAGATTTGAGCTTCAACCATTACTTCGGTGGCGTGGGCGTGACGAGCCACATTCGTAAGTCCTTCCCGTACCACGGCGATGGCATCGGCTATTTGGTTGTCGTCAAGGATTCCAGCCAAGCGAGCTTGTAGTTCGTGAGTATTGTCTTTTCGGAACAGCTCGTTGTTCAGTTTCAATACCAGTGAGGGCGCGAAACCTAGGGATCGTCGAGCTAACGAGGTTTCGTGTCCCAGACCTCCCACCAAATCCAGTTCGGAGGCATCCGCGTCTTTCAGGCTGCTGACGATGCGGCGAATCTGGCTGATGGATTCCCCTACTGCCGTCAAGGCCAGGTCGAGTGTTTTCGATACATCATCGTCGGCGATTTTCCCAGATTCCAGGTCACTTTTCAGGGATTGTAACTGGAGAGAACTGGCAAAGAGTTGTTGTATTGCTAGGTCGTGCAAATCCCGGGCGATGCGTTGGCGTTGCTCCAGCAGGGTGGCGCGATCCTCGGCGTGGCGGATAGCGGACAGACGTAATGCAAGGGTGGCTTTTTTCGCCAAATCTGCGGCGGCCTTCAAATCTGGCTCGGTGAACTCGGGTTTACCTGGATTACGGAACAGGATAATGACCCCGGTGGCTATCCCGTGGTTGCTCATCGGGGCGTAGAGTGCGGCTCCGAATCGCGACAGGGCGGGGATACGCAAAGAATGGGCACGTTCCATCGAGGGCACGATTATGCCCACATTGGAGTGAATCACCTGTTGGGCACGTCCTTCGGGAGGAAATTCGAGTCCGAGCATTTCTGATTGGGCTTCTCCGGCGGTAATCTCGCTGATGTACTTGCCGCCTAAACTCGGCAACACAATCAGGGCTGTGTCGGCTTGGGCAGCTTTCAAGGCTGAGCGGCAAATCAAACGCAGGGCAGCTTCTTCGTCGGTGTCTTCCAGTAGCGCCACGGTGATACGTTGGCTCATCTCGTTGTAACGGTTTGAGGTTTCCAGTTTCAACCGCAAGGTTTCCAGGGTTTCTTTGGTTTCTGCTTCGGATGGATGGTGCTTTTCAGACATAGGTTTTTTCCTGTTCCAAAGCCCAGCGGTATTCCGCTTGTCGTTCAACCAGTTCAGCGTGGGTTCCGCGAGCGATAACCTCGGTGGTGCCTCCTGTTTCGGTTTTGGCCATCACCAGTACCTCGTCGGCGGCTCCTAATGCGGATAAACGGTGGGTTACCAGCAGTACCCCGCGTTCCCCGCTTTTTCCGGTGGTCAGCAAATCGCCCACTAGCTGGTCGGCCATTTCTCCGTCCAAATGTTCCCCTGGCTCATCTAAGGCTAGCAGTCGCGCCGGGGATGCCAAGGCGCGTGCTAGGAGGATGCGGCGTCGTTCTCCGCCGCTCAGTGCGGCACCATCCATCCCCAGGGTGGTCTCTAGGCCGCGTGGGGCGGCTTGTAGCCAGGTTCCCATCCCAGCTTGTATCATGAGTTTCTCGGCTTCTACCGATCCCACATTATTCCGGGAGACCCGGATGTTCTCTAAGACGGAGGTTTGGAAAATATGGGCATCCTCGGCGGTCATAATAATCGTGGTGGCGACATCTTCGCGAGGAATCTCGCTCAGAGGTTTTCCCCCCAGAGTTAGGGTGCCGGAAACGGGCTGAATCAATCCCGCTAGGGTGTACAGTAGCGTGGATTTACCGATTCCTGATTGCCCCACCACAGCCAATGCTTTACCAGGGCGCAGTTCCAGATTGATACCATGCGCTACCACTGGGCCACCCGGCCATCCGATAGCGAGGTCTTGCGCAACTAAAACCGGTTCTATTTCCACCGTTGACGCTGCGTCAGTGGCAGCGGTGCTTCCAGATTTTTTCGCGCCAGCGGTGTCAGCTTCATCAGACGGTATAACCACCACTGGGTGACTAGCTGTCAGAGCTTCTTCTTGGTCTTCGCGCTGTATCCGTTCTAGGGCGGCTTCGACTGATTTCTCTCCCCCCATCAGTTCCACCAGTCGCGAGGTTGCCGCCCCGGAGGAAACCAGTTGTACCGCAGCGGGTGCCAACTGGGCGGTGCCTTCGAAAGCGGCCAGCGGTGCCAACACTAAAATTGCCAGATTTACGTCCCACAGTTGGCCGGATAACACCAGGGGAGTCCCAATCAGGAACCCGCACAGTACCGCCAAACCCATCGCAAAGTTATCAATGAAACTGGCGATGGCAGCGGGTCTCGCAGCCTGGTCTTTCAAAGCTTGAATGTCTTGTTCCACTGATTCAAGGTGTTCCTTAGCTTCGGCCAGCCGTCCGGAAACTGCCAATTCCGGGGCGTTCATCAACAGGGTTTGGGCACTGGCGCTGAGCTCGATTTGGGCGTGTTGCGCCGCCAATTCGGCAATTCGGGCGGATCGAATCGTTAACATCGGTCCCACTACTCCGGCCAGCAGCAGACACAGTGCCAAAGCTAGGGCAGCCAGAGGGGAATAAAAAGCAAAAAGAATCACGGTGCCCAATCCGGTTATTGCCGTCACTGTTACCGGTAATACCGATTTCACAACGAAATCCCCTACGGAGTCGACATCCCCCCCGGTACGTGCCAAAATTTCGCCCCGTCGTAAAGCCGCAATATTGTTGGTGGGGCGATCGGCCAGAATTCGGTACACGGTGTGGCGCAGGTTCGCGACTCCCACCAGCGCCACCTTATGCGAGGCCAGTCGTTCCAAATACCGAAACAATGCCCGCCCAATCCCGAACATACGTACGCATACGGCGGTTATCGCCAAGTCCATCCACAGTGCGTCGGGTTGAGAGGCACGCGCAATCATCCACGCGGCAATCACCGATAGTCCGATGGCGCTGACCAAAGTCAGCACACCCAGGCCGATAGCCAAGGACATATTCCCGTGTTTCAGGTGCATCATTCGATAAGTCAGTTTCAGACTGCGGATTTCCTGGCGGGTCATGAAAGGACTGACCTTTACGGTTTTTTTTGTAGTTTTCTGGAGCCGGTTCATGCACTTACCTCCGCGTCAGCAAAGTCAAGATTCAATATTAGGGGTGGTAGGTCTTCCCGCCCGTCGGGTTTGCGCCGTCGGGGACGCGGTTTTGGTTTCGCGGCTTGTTCAGCGAGAATCTGGGCTTCTTTCTCGGCGGGGGTGAATTCCCTGGTAGTGACGGGGATGATTTCATCGGCTAGGTTCAACACGGCTTGACGGTGTGCAATGACCACCACGGTTTTCCCAGAGGCCTTTAGAGCGCGAATCCCTTCGATTACCAGAGTTTCCAGACTGGCATCTAGATGTGCCGTGGGTTCGTCCAAAACGATGAACTGGGCGGTATTAACCAGGGCTCGGGTCAGTGCCAAGCGTTGCCGTTGCCCCACCGACAGTCCGACCCCACCCGCTCCAAGTTTGGTATGCCACCCAGCGGATAGTGACTCAACTACTTCGGCGAACTTAGTGGTTTGTGCCGCTTTCATGAGTTGCGGACTTGGGTTTGTGCCGCTTTCGCCCAGGTTTTCTAACACTGTCCCGGGCAGAATGGCGGGATTTTGTGGTACCCAGGCGCATTGTTTCCACCAGGAGGCCGGGTCTATATCCCGCAAATCCGTCTGGGAACCAGTGGTATCTTGCACGGTTATTGTCCCCGAATCCAGGGTCTGCAGGGCTAGTAGGCTCATAGCAGTGGTAGTTTTCCCAGCCCCGCTCGGTCCAGAGAGTGCGTAAATCTTTCCTGGCTCTATCAAAGCGTTAAGCGAGGCTGGAGCCCACATTCCCCGGGCTTTCACCCCAACGTCTTTTAATTTCAAGGTGGCGGTTTCCAAATTCGGAGCTGTTTGGGTGCCGGTTTCCGGCAGGGGAACCTCTAAAATAGTAAAAGCGGCTTCCGCAGCGGTGACTCCGTCGGAGGAAGCGTGAAACTGCTTGCCCACCTGCCGTAGCGGTTCGAAAACTTCGGGGGCGAGCATAATCACCACTAGACCGGTAAACAGGTTCAGTTGCCCGCCCAGCATCCGCCAGCCGACCTCTACGGCGACAATAGCCACACACAGGGTGGTGAGGAACTCGAGCACTCCGCCGCTCATGAAGGCAACCCGTAGAGTTGCCATGGTGGAACGCGTGTATTCATAGCCCACACTTTTCACCTGACGGGCGGGTTCTTTTTCGCGTCCCAGAGCCTTCAGAGTGGCTAATCCGGCCAGCAAATCCACCAATTGCCCCCCCATACGTTTCATAGAGGCCAAACGCTTATCGGCATACTCTTGGGTCAGTTTCCCAATCAAAATCATGAACAGGGGGATAAGAGGGATAGTGATTCCCGTGGCGATGGCACTGGGCCAATCCAGAATCAAAATCACCAACAATGTTGCGGGAGTTACGGTCGCTGAAAGTAAGAGTTGCGGCAGGAAGAACACAAAGTATGCGTCGAGATCTTTCAGTGCCTGCACCACAGTGGTAACCGTGTCTTGGGCATGTTGGGTTTGCCAGCGCGGACCGAGTTTAGTGGCGTGCGTCAACACTTTGCCCCGTAGTTCCTGGATAGCGCCGCTGGCGGCACGGTGGCCGAACCACTGGCGAATCAACAGGGTAGTGGCTCGGGCAATCAGCACTCCCAGCAGTCCTAGCAAGGTTGGGGTGATTACTTCGAAACCGACATGGTGGCTGATTACCGCTGAGGCCGCGTTAGCAATCAGCAAATCCTGGCCGATAATCAAGGCTGCGGAAAGAAATCCTAATACCGTGATGAAGATGATATATCCACGCGCGCTTTTCGCGTATTTCATGAGTCTCGGGTCTAGTGGTTTCACACCTTAACATTGTCATAAACCGAAGAAATAATCTATTTGTGTAAAAACTGTTGGGCTCGGCTTTACAGCCGAGCCCAACAAAAATGTGGCCAGAAAAACTAACCCACTAGGAAGTTTGCTCCTTCACGAATCTTTCCAGGTTCCAAACCACCAGGGGTACCTGGGCTAATGCGAGACCGGAACATATACACGGACCAAATGGTGTATCCCAGCACCACGGGCACTAGAATGACGGCCGCGATGGTCATCACTATTTGGGTGCCAGGTGTGGCGGAAGACTCCCAGATGGTTAAGGAGTATTTCTCGGTGTTAATCGAGGACTTCATCACGTAGGGGAAAATCATAGCGAATACCCACGCTACGGCGAAGGCAACCCCGGCGCTGTTGAAGATGAAAGCCTTGCCGATGCTCCGCTGGAAAGCGAAGAATAGCCCCACAATCAGGCACACGGCCGCAATCACCAAGAAAATCAAGGCGAAGATGAAGCCTGCACCCATGTAGGCGAAGGTTCCCCAGATGGCGAAGACAGCGGTCAGCGCGGTGGAAACCAAAGCCAGTTTGGGAGCCAAAGCCTCGGAACGCTCGCGAACTTCGTCGGTGGTCTTCAATGAGAGGAACAAAGCGCCTTGAGTCAAGCACAGCGAGGCAATCACCAGACCGCCCAAGAGATTGAACACGCCGTTGATGGGACTGGGAACATTGTAGAACAATGACAGCAACTGTCCCAGTGGCATATCGCCTAACCCAATCAGGTTATGAACGTGCTTTGATGGGTCAATCTCATCAGGGGGGATGGGAGTAAAGGGTTGCTTGGGATCAACCACTGCGATCATCATCCCGGAAACCAGATTACCGAAGGCGGTTCCTAGCAGAATCGGCACCAGCCAGGCGCTGATGGTGTGTCCCCAGTCCCACTTGTTACGCCAGGATTCGCTGTCTACCTTATTGCGCCATTCAATAGCTGAAATTCGGACAATCAAGCACACTAGAATCAGGAATAACGCCAGGTACATACCGGAGAACATCACAGCGTACCACTCTGGCGAGGATGCAAAGGTGGCACCTCCAGCGGTTAGAAGCCACACCTCGTTACCATCCCAGTGTGGACCAATCGAACGTACAATCTGACCGCGCTCGGTGTCGCTCTTGCCGATAATACGCATCAGCATCCCGGTGCCAAGGCCATAGCCTTCTAGAATCAAGTATCCAGCCCAGAGGACGGCAACCAAGATAAACCATAGTATTTGCAATATTATTGCCATGAATCAAATCCTCCTTAGTAGGCGAATGAGAGTTCTTGGGATGGAGCCACGGGGCCGCCATCGGAAGCCGGAGTGTTGATGCCCTCCTTGGAGTAACGCACCAACAGCTTGAACCAGATAATGCCCAGACCTAGGTATAGCAGGGTAAACAATACCAACGAAATGAGGAACTCGATAGGGTTAACCACGCCGGACAGGCCATCGCCAGTCAGCATATACACGCCCGCTCCGGGATCTGTTGCTGTCAAGTTCTTATCGAAGGAATCTTGGTTGGGGTAAACGATGAAGGGTTGACGCCCAATTTCCGTCATAATCCAGCCGAACGTAACGCCGAGGAATGGCATCGGGAGGGTAATCAAGGCGAGATTCTTCAAGCCACGCGAAGTGGAAACCCGACCGCCCCGAGTCTGGTATAGACCTAACATGGCCAAAGCAGCCATGAAAATACCTACCCCCATCATCAGACGGAAAGACCAGAACACCGGCAAGACCGAGGGCGCATACTTTGCCCAAGAATAACCGGCCACATCACCTTTACCGCGTAAGCCAGAGGTATTGGTGGTGTCAATGTTGGGAGCCTTATCTTTGAAGTATTTCTGGGCGTTTTCCAACATAGCCTGGGTACGATCCGAAGAATCCGCAACACCAGCGATGGTACGCGAGAAAGAGTTGTGTGCCACGAAACCGAGCAAGCCCGGAATTCGGCCGATACCGATTTCGGTTACTTCGTACTTCGAGCCGTTATTTTCCCCGGCGCCTTCTTTGAGGACTGGATCAGGGCATTCCGAAAAGGCGAACAAAGCCAAGTTGCCGGATTCACCCGCACACAGCCCCTCAGCGGCTGCCATCTTAGCGGGCTGGTAGTACACCAGGTGTTGTCCCTGGAGGTGGCCGGAAGCCACCGTCAACAGGCCGGCTGCCAGCATGATAGTCATGCCCCAACGGGCGATTGGACGCCACACTTCCCGAGCCTCGGTTTCACCGATACCACCCTGGCTAGCGGCACGAACCATCCACCAGATGGAGATTCCGGCCACTACGGTGGCGGCTAAGAGAATAGAGGAAGTCACAACGTGGAGTACTGCCAACCACATGGTTGAGTTAGTCACCACTGAAAAGAAAGCCAGCGCCCCATTCAGTTCTGCACGGCCGGTTTCGGGGTTGAAAACTGCCCCGACCGGGCGCTGCATCCAGGAGTTTGCGCCAATAATCCACAACATAGACGTGTTGACCCCGGCCATAACCAGCCAGGCCACCACGACGTGAGCTTTCTTTGAAATCTTGCCCCAGCCAAAAATCCACACGCCGAGGAATGTGGACTCCATAAAGAATGAGAGTAAAGCCTCAAAAGCTAGGGGAGCGCCGAAGATGTCGCCGACAAAGCGAGAGTACTCAGACCAGCCCATGCCGAACTGGAACTCTTGCACGATGCCGGTGGCAACACCCAAGGCAAAGTTAACAAGGAACAGTTTTCCAAAGAACCGTGTCGCCTTCAGCCAGTACTCCTTGCCGGTGCGGTACCACAGTGTCTCCATAAGTGCTACCAGCAAGGACATGCCGATGGTGAACGGAACCAGGATGAAGTGGTAGACGGTAGTTACACCGAACTGCCACCGCGCCAAATCGAGGCTGTCAAGCAGCCCCATCGAGACGACGGTCACCTTAATCCGCCTTTCCGTAGAGTTAGTAGAAATTGCATTTGGCTCTAGAAATTCTTTTTATCCCCTGGGGGAGCCAGAAAATCCTGAGTTGGAACATAATTTACCCTAAAATTTTACCAATAGGTGAATTTCCGAGCCTCGGGTTGCTTTTGGGAGCAGATTTCTTCCCGATGCGCTAGTATGAGTCCATGGGTAAAGCTGGTGTAGGCAACCAACACCAGAACGGATAGACAGTTGATATCCACCGTAATCTCTTGAGATACAGCGGTTCTGAGTCCCCATCAAAGACTTCCGTTCCTGGTTGAATCCAGGGGCGACGATGTTTTGCCTCGCTTGGGGTTGCAAGGCGGAGGCAAAGGAGTTCAAGTGAATAAGACAGTTGAATCAAAAACCAGCGATGCTGCGGAAAAATCCGGGCAAGCTGCGGCCAAAAAGAGTAATGCTCAGGCTCTCGCAGCCGCGAATTTATTGTTCCAGGCACCTGATTTTTCAAGTTTTACGGCGGAAAATGGGGATGCAACTCATGAAACCGCAAAAAAAACGACACGCACCCGCCAAAGGCAGCGTAATTCCAGTTCTGAAAATGATGAAAAAGACAACACTAGTGAAGCTAAAATAGCTAGTGAGTCCAAAAAATCCTCAGAAACCAAGAAAAACCGGCGTAAAAACGACGATTCCTCTGATAACGCTGCTGAAAAGGTTGCAAAGAGTAGCGACAAAGGCGATTCTACCAGCATCGACAGCGGTGAAACCGCCACCACAACCAAACGCAAGCGCAGTCGCACCAGTAAAACGGAAGACCCACACGGTACCGGTACCGCGACGGAAAACGAGGTGACACGCCGTCACCGCCGTCGCATTCGTAGTGATGCCGATACTGAAAATGACTCGCAAGTCCAAGCCTTGGAAGGCTCCACCCGTTTGGAGGCCAAAAGAATCCGACGCAAGGCCGGACGTAAAGAGGGACGTAAACGCACCCCCATCACTGAAAGCGAATTTTTGGCGCGTCGCGACAGTGTTAAACGTGAAATGGTAGTTCGGGGGCGTGATGGCTTGAATCAAGTCGCGCTGCTGGAAGATGGGCTGTTGGTGGAACACTACGTGTCGCGCCACACCCAAACCACCATGGTGGGCAATGTTTACCTGGGTAAGGTTCAAAATGTCTTATCCTCGATGGAGGCCGCTTTTGTTGATATCGGCAAGGGACGCAATGCGGTACTCTATGCCGGGGAAGTGAACTGGGACGCAGCGGGGCTGAACTCGAAAACTGGACGTATCGAGGAAGCACTTAGTCCCGGAGATATGGTGCTAGTCCAGGTAACCAAGGATCCAATCGGCCACAAAGGGGCGCGTTTGACCTCCCAGATAACTCTGGCGGGGCGCCACCTGGTTTTGGTTCCCAGTGGGGCAATGACTGGGATTTCACGCAAACTACCAGAAGAGGAACGTAAACGTCTCAAGACAGTACTGAAAACCATGATTCCCGCTGGTTTCGGGGTGATTGTGCGCACTGCTGCCGAGGGAGCCACCGAGGAACAGCTGCGCGTTGACGTGGAGCGTTTGGTAAAAATCTGGGAAGACATTGAAAAGAAACGTGCCCGGCCACGAAACTCTCCGCAACTGTTGCATGCTGAACCGGAACTGGCGGTACGGGTAGTGCGTGACATCTTTAACGAAGATATTTCCAGCCTGACCATTCAAGGCGAAGAAGCATGGCACACGATTTCCAAGTATGTCAAGGAATTGTCCCCGGAACTGGGAGAGCGGCTGCATTTTTGGGAAGACGATTCCGATGTGTTCGCGGCTCATCGCATTGATGAACAACTAGCCAAGGGCTTTGAACGCAAGGTATGGCTGCCCAGCGGTGGTTATCTAATCATCGACCGTACCGAAGCCATGACAGTGATTGATGTGAACACAGGGCGCTACATCGGGGCGGGTGGCACCTTGGAAGAAACCGTGACCAAGAATAACCTTGAAGCCGCCGAAGAAATCGTGCGGCAACTGCGGCTGCGTGACATCGGCGGCATCGTGGTGATTGACTTTGTAGACATGGTGATTGAATCCAACCGTGACCTGGTGTTACGCCGCCTGGTGGAATGTTTGGGGCGTGACCGTACCCGCCACCAAGTCACTGAGGTAACCTCGCTGGGGCTGGTACAGATGACCCGCAAGCGTGTTGGGCAAGGCCTGGTAGAGGCCTTTTCCACCCAGTGTGAATGCTGTGATGGGCGCGGGTTCATTGTCCACGATGTACCGGTCGAAAACAACGGGCAAGCCCCGGAAGACGTGGTGAAACATTCTAATCGTCGAGGTTCCTCGGGGGGCGCTACGAACCGGAAGCGCAACGTTGCCAAGTCGGTAAAAGAAACCAAGCCGGAAGTACGCCAGACCATGGCGGGGATTGCGGCGGCGGCTCATGCCCAAGAAGAACCCACGGAAAGCCAGGCCACCACGACAAAAGGCAAATCCGGTGCTACAAAGAAAACTAAATCCGCTGGGGGGGTGCAAACTAGTGAATCTAGCGAAATCACCACCGCTGCTGACACGGACACTGCTATCGCAACAAAAGCTCCGACGAAAACCACTGCCAAGAAACGCTCTGCCAAGGAACTGGAGCGCGCCAAAGAGAAACCCGCATTAACTGCCGGGGAAACCAAGCGAGAAATCACCTCCAGCGCTGTGCCTGGAACCACTCCGACCCGGCGACGCCACCGTCGCGCGGTGTCTACCGGGGTAATCAATACCGATTCCACCGGGGCAGATATCGTCGTTTCCGGTAACTAACCCGGAGCGTGCCGTGGCGAATCTGTTGGGAGGGCAAAACCTCTGCGTGGAATACCCGGACAAAGTCTTGCTAGACCACGTCACTTTGGGGGTATCATCCGGGGATCGCTTAGGAATAGTGGGGCGCAATGGGGATGGCAAATCGACGCTGTTGCGGGTACTTTTTGGAGTGATTTCACCCGATGCTGGTTTGGTTACACGCCGGGGTGGGCTGCGGCTGGCTCTCTTGGGGCAAGACGATATGCTCAGTGGCGCTGACACGGTAGAGCGGTTGCTGTTGGGGTCTCGCCCCGTTCATGAGGTGCTAGCCGAGGCGCGAGCGCGCGATGTTTTGGACGGGCTTTGCTCTGGAATAGCATGGGAATCTCGAATAGAAGAACTCTCCGGGGGACAACGCCGCCGCCTGGCCTTAGCGAAACTGTTGCTAGGCGAATGGGACGTGATTGGTCTGGACGAGCCTACTAACCACCTCGATCTTGAGGCTGTGACTTGGCTGGCGAGGCACTTGCGACACCGGTGGGCAACTAACAACGGGGCACTGCTGGTGGTGACCCACGACCGCTGGTTCCTGGATGCGGTGTCCCAAGACACCTGGGAAGTTCACGACGGAATCGTGGAGCCTTTCGAGGGCGGTTATGCAGCCTACATCCTGGCGCGGGTAGAGCGTGACCGCCAGGCGGCACTAGCCGCCGAGAAACGTGCGAACCTGTTGCGTAAAGAACTCGCGTGGCTTCGTCGCGGAGCCCCGGCGCGAAGCTCTAAACCAAAGTTCCGGGTCGAGGCGGCCACGGCCTTGATTGCCGATGTACCCCGCCCACGCGACACGGTGGAGTTGGTGAAACTCGCAACCCAACGGCTGGGAAAAACCGTGATTGACCTGGTGGACGTGGACTTTTCATATCAGGGTGAAGACGGCACGCCGGTACTGCAGGACGTGACCTGGCGGATTGCTCCAGGGGAACGCGCTGGGATTCTGGGAGCCAATGGGGCGGGAAAATCTACCTTGTTGGGGCTTATCGCGGGGGAGCTGGTGCCCACCAGGGGGAGGCGACGCGAGGGAAAAACCGTGCAGCTTGGGGTTTTAGACCAAGAATTCCGTGCGTTGAAAGACATTTCTGGCTATCGAGTATATGAACTTTTAGGCAAGCTCAAGGGAAATTTCGAGATTGACGGCAAAGAGCTGACTCCCTCTCAGATGCTGGAGCGCTTGGGTTTCAATACCTCGCAGTTACAAGCCAAAATCGAGGTGCTCAGCGGGGGACAGAAGCGTCGCTTACAGATTTTGCTGCTACTGCTCGAGGAACCCAATGTGTTAATCCTGGATGAACCGACCAACGATATTGACACTGATACCCTTACTGCCCTAGAAGATGTGCTGGATGTGTGGCCTGGTACGTTACTGGTGGTTTCCCACGACCGTTACCTCTTGGAGCGTATCACTGATACTCAGTACGCGGTGATTGGGCATCATCTGCGTCACCTTCCCCGGGGAATCGAGGAATATCTGGAATTACAGGATGACAGCCGGAAAACCGGGATGGCACCTCATGAATCCGCGCCCAACACCACCAAGTCACCGAACACTACCTACACGTCCCCCGGGCTCAGCGCACCCCAGGCAGCCTCGAAAGCTGCGCCCCCCAGCGGTGCCAATAATTACCAGAAACAAAAGCAACTGGCCGCCCTGGAACGAAAAATCGAAAAAAGTCTCGCCCGACAACGCGACATTGAAACCGAGATGAGCCAAAGTGACCCGGCCGATTATGCCCACCTAGCCGCGCTGGCTAAAAACCTTGAAACCGAAAAAACTACCCAGGCTGGCCTAGAAGAGGAATGGCTGGAACTGGCCGAGTAGAATGGGCGTATGACTGACCCTACCCCGACGGTACCCCAGGGTATCCCTGAACTTGATGCGTGCCAACCCGCTGCCACGGTGCATCGCGCCCAGATGTTAATCATCACCGGTATGAGCGGCGCCGGGCGTTCCCAAACCGCCCAAGTCTTAGAAGACCTTGACTGGTACGTGGTGGATAACCTGCCGCCGCGAATGCTGCAACCCCTGGCGCGCATGATGACCCCGGAAGGCAACGGGGTACACCGCCTGGCGGTGGTGGTAGATGTGCGTTCACGCAGTTTCTTTTCTGAACTGATGACCACACTTGACCAGTTGCAAGAAGCCCACATCGAACACCAAACCCTGTTTCTGGATGCCTCCGATTCGGTGCTGGTGCGTCGTTACGAACAGGTGCGCCGTCCCCATCCGCTACAAGGCAAAGGGCGGATTCTAGACGGAATTCAAGCCGAGCGGGGGTTGCTGGCACCCATCCGCGACCGGGCGAATCTGTATATCGACACCACGAATTTTTCGGTGCATGACCTGGCGCGCAAAATCCGTGACATTGTTTCGGAAGGCAAGGACGCGGGGCTGAACATAACGGTGATGAGTTTCGGTTTCAAGTATGGCTTGCCGCTGGATGCCGACCATGTGGTGGATGTAAGGTTTTTCGCCAATCCGTATTGGGTCAGCGAACTGCGCCACCTGTCGGGCAAGGATGAAGCGG
This sequence comes from Mobiluncus mulieris ATCC 35243, assembly GCF_000160615.1. Taxonomy (GTDB): domain Bacteria; phylum Actinomycetota; class Actinomycetes; order Actinomycetales; family Actinomycetaceae; genus Mobiluncus; species Mobiluncus mulieris. The sequence goes on from NZ_GG668518.1 coordinate 804,705, forward strand.
TGGCGAAATACGTGTTGGAACGTCCCGGGGCACGCCAGTTTGCCGAAAACTATGTCAACGCTTTGGCGCCGGTGTTGAACGGGTATTTGGACGAGTTGAAGCCTTTTGTGACGATTGCGGTGGGGTGCACTGGGGGACGGCACCGCTCGGTGGCGATGTGTGAATATATTGCGGGTCTGCTGCGAGATAAACATTTTTCGGTGCGCGCGACCCACCGGGATTTAGGCAAGGAATAGCTATGCAATGGCCAGCTGTGGGGAAGAATCCTAGGTCAAAGGATAACGATGTCTGAATCCAGTTTTCAGTTTATTCCGCCTCCGGGGGCGTGGCCGGGTCGCATGCCCCAACCCAAAGTGGTGGCTTTCGGAGGCGGGCATGGTTTGTACGCGACTTTACAGGCTTTGCGTCACGTCACCACGAATCTGACGGCGGTGGTGACGGTGGCGGATGACGGAGGTTCTTCGGGGCGCTTGCGTCGAGAGATGGACTTGATTCCGCCGGGGGATTTGCGCATGGCTTGCGCGGCGTTGTGTGACGAGAGTGAAAATGGCTTTACCTGGCGGGATATCCTGCAGTTTCGTTTTGCTACCACCGGAGAATTAAATGGTCACAGCCTGGGGAACCTGCTGATTGCGGGTTTGTGGCAGATCCTGGATGACCCGGTGGTTGGTTTGGACTGGTTGATGCAGCTTTTAGGGGCGAAAGGGCGGGTATTGCCGCTTTCACGAGTTCCCATGGAGATTGCGGCGGAAATCGAGTCTGACGGCGTGTTGAATACGGTTAAAGGCCAGTCGCGAATCGCGAAAACCCCGGGTTTGATCCGTTCGATTCAGCTTAATCCGCCCGACGCTCCGGTGACCCCGGAGGTGTTGGCGGCGGTGGCGGCCGCTGATTGGGTTGTGTTGGGACCCGGATCGTGGTTTACCTCGGTGCTGCCGCATTTACTGTTGACTCCTTTGCGTCGAGCGTTGTCGGAATCGACGGCGTGTAAGGCAGTGGTATTGAATTTGTCGCGGCAACGCGGGGAAACCCAGGATTTGCCTTTGCCTGACCATTTGCGGGTGTTGAATGATTACGCCCCGGATTTGGGTTTGAATATTGTGATTGGTGATCCGGGGGCGGTCGAGGACATCGACGGCTTGGCGCGAGTAGCAGAGTCGATGCACTGCGAGGTGATGTTGCGTCAGCTCTCTATTGGGGATGGGACGGCGCGTCACGATTCCTTGCGTTTAGCGGCGGCTTTCCGCGATGCCATGAGTGGCCATTGGGGGGATTTGGCTCCCCTTACGGAGCTGGATAATCATTAATGCGATAGATTGGTTTCCTTGAATGGCGCGCCGGGGCGGCGCTGGGGCGTCACTTGGAACATCGGTGGTGTAGTGGGATTTTACGGGAATGGAGTGTTGAAGACATGTCGTTGACGGCTGCGGCTAAAGATGAACTGGCTCGGGTGGTGGTGCAGTCACGCACGGATTTTCGTGCCGAGGTGGCGACTTTGCTGCGTTTTGCTGGCGGATTGCATTTGGTGGCGGGCAATATTGTCATTGAAGCCGAGTTGGATAGTCCTTTGGCGGCCAAGCGTTTGCAGATTGCTTTGGTTGATTTGTATCATGCGGCTTCCTCGGTGGTGGTGGTTCACGGCGGAGGGATTCGTAAATCGGATCGTTTCGTGGTTCGTGTGGTGCAGAAGGCGGAAAAGTTGGCTCATGACACGGGTTTGTTAGATAAGGCGGGGCGTCCGGTACGGGGGTTGCCCCCCGAGGTCGTTTCGGGGTCGATTACGGCTTGCGCAGCGGCGTGGCGTGGAGCGTTTTTGGCGCGCGGTTCTTTGACGGAACCGTCGCGTTGCGCGGCGATAGAGATTACGTGTCCCGGCTCGGAGTCTGCCTTGGCTTTGGTGGGGTTGGCGCGGCGTTTGGATGCAGTGGCAAAGTCACGCGAGGTACGCCAGATTCAACGAGTGGCGGTGCGTGAAAATGATTCCATCGTGACTTTGTTAGAGCGTATGGGTGCGGTGCAGACCTTGGCGGCGTGGTCTGATCGGCGTGATAAACGTGAGAAGCGCGGGGAAGTGAACCGTTTGGCGAATTTTGACGATGCGAATATGCGTCGTTCGACCCGGGCGGCGGTGTTGGCGGGGGCGCGGGTGCGTCGGGCTTTCGAGATTCTGGGGGATGACATTCCGGAGCATCTGATAACTGCGGGTCGTTTGCGATTGGAGCACAAGCAGGCTTCTTTAGAGGAGTTGGGTCAGCTTTCTGATCCGCAGTTAACAAAGGATGCGGTGGCGGGGCGCATTAGGCGCTTGCTGGCGATGGCGGATAAAAAAGCTCGTGAGCTGGGTATTCCGGATACCGAGGCTGGGCTGAACCCGGATATTCTGGATGCCTAGATGTTTTGGGAGCAGAGTGCGTTTGGGGGTGTCTCGGGGTTGCTTCCGGGGCGCTCGTGGGGATTTGTGTGGGTTCATGAGGTGCTTTCTGGGACTTTCGGGCCATTTTGTTCGCTAATGGATTAATCGAGGGGCGCTGGGCAAGAGTCTAGGAACTTTTTAGGATTTTATGAGTGACTTTAACCCCCGAAACGGTGTAGATTTTAAGTGCTGGTTGACTAATAACCAGGGACTCGGATTTTTCGGTTTGAGTCTTCGATTACCTACAGTGCTAAACCGCACAAAATGGAGGAAACTGTGACTGTCCGTGTTGGCATCAATGGCTTTGGCCGTATTGGCCGTAACTTCTTCCGCGCTGCTCTCAAGCGAGGCGCGGACATCGAAATCGTCGGTGTAAACGACTTGACCGACAACCACACCCTGTCTCACCTGCTCAAGTATGACTCAGTGACGGGTCGTCTGGGTAAGGAAGTATCCTACGATGACAAGTCCATCACGGTTGATGGCAAGAGCTTTGCCGCTATGGCAGAACGCGATCCGGCTAACTTGCCTTGGGGTGATTTGGGCGCGGACATTGTGATTGAGTCCACCGGTTTCTTCACCGATGGCGATGCGGCTCGCGCTCACATCAAGGCTGGTGCCAAGAAGGTCATCATCTCTGCTCCGGCTAAGGGGAATGTTGACGCTACCTTCGTGGTTGGTGTTAACCACACTGATTATGATCCGGCGAAGCATGATGTGGTTTCTAATGCTTCTTGCACCACCAACTGCTTGGCTCCGATGGCTAAGGTTTTGGACGATGTGTTCGGTATTGAATACGGCTTGATGACCACTATCCACGCCTACACTGGGGATCAGCGTATTCACGACGCGCCGCACAAGGATTTGCGCCGTGCTCGCGCCGCTGCCCAAAACATTGTGCCGACCTCCACCGGGGCGGCTCGCGCAGTGGCTTTGGTTCTGCCGCAATTGAAGGGCAAGCTTGATGGCTACGCTTTGCGCGTGCCGGTGATTACCGGTTCGGTCACTGACCTCAGCTTTATCCCGAAGAAGTCTGCTTCTGTCGAGGAAGTTAACGCGGCGATGAAGGCTGCGGCCGAGGGCGCTTTGAAGGGCGTTCTGGATTACAACGACGAGGGCATCGTTTCCACTGATATTGTTACCGATTCGCACTCTTCTATCTTTGATGCACCGTTGACCAAGAAGGTAGACAACATGATTAAGTGTGTGTCTTGGTACGACAACGAGTGGGGCTACTCTAACCGCGTGGTTGACTTGGCCGAGTTCATCGGGAAGCAACTCTAGGCCTTGAGGTTTTGAACATGTGGGCGCCTGATACCTTTACTAGGCTCAGGCGCCCACGTCTTACTGTCTGTTATAGAGAAGGAAAAATATGCTGAAAACTATTGAATCTTTGGGTGATTTGACTGGTAAACGGGTGCTGGTGCGCTCGGATTTCAACGTGCCCCTCAAAGACGGTGTCATAACCGATGATGGTCGGATTCGGGCGGCTTTGCCAACTTTGAAGAAGCTCTTGGACGGGGGAGCAAAGGTCATCGTGATGGCGCACTTGGGTCGCCCCAAAGGCCAGGTAAACCCCGAATTTTCTTTGGCTCCGGTGGCCAAGCGACTCGAGGAACTAATCGGTGCCAAGGTGACTTTGGCTGCTGATACTACTGGTGCGGATGCTCAGGCTAAAGCGGCGGCACTGCCGGCCGGCGAAATCTTGATGTTGGAAAATGTGCGTTTCGACCCGCGTGAGACTTCCAAGGATGATGGGGAGCGTGCCGAGTTTGCTGCCGAGATGGCGAAGTTGGCGGACTTGTTTGTTTCTGATGGCTTCGGGGTGGTTCACCGTAAACAGGCCTCTGTTTACGACATCGCGAAGTTACTGCCGGCAGCCGCTGGTTTGCTGGTGGTTAAAGAGATTGAGTCTTTGCGCAAGGCCACGGATAACCCGGAGCGTCCCTACACGGTGGTTTTGGGTGGATCGAAGGTTTCCGACAAGCTTGGGGTGATTGCGAATCTGTTGACCAAAGCGGATAGCCTGATTATTGGGGGAGGCATGGCCTTTACTTTCCTGGCGGCTCAGGGCTACCGGGTGGGTAAGTCCCTGTTGGAATCTGACCAGATTGACACGGTAAAGGGCTACCTCGAGAAGGCCAAGCAAAACGGCGTTGACCTGGTGTTGCCGGTTGACGTGGTGGTTGCCCCCGAGTTTAAGGCTGAAGCTCCCGCGACCGTGGTGTCTGCCGATGCCATTCCGGAAGACCAAATGGGATTGGATATTGGGCCGAAGTCCCGTGAAAACTTTGCGGCCAAGATTGCCCAGTCCAAGACCGTGGCATGGAACGGACCGATGGGGGTCTTTGAATTCGAGGCCTTCGCGGCGGGCACTAAAGCGGTGGCTCAGGCCTTGCAGGATGGCGATTGCTTCAGTGTGGTTGGTGGCGGAGATTCGGCCGCTGCGGTGCGCTTGCTTGGTTTTGATGAATCGAAGTTCTCGCACATCTCCACCGGTGGCGGGGCTTCACTAGAGTTATTAGAGGGCAAGGTTTTGCCCGGAATTGCAGTATTGGAGGGTTAATTATTATGGCAAGAATTCCACTTATGGCAGGTAACTGGAAGATGAACCTCGACCATCTCGAGGCAATCCAGTTGGTGAACCAGTTGCATTTGGATCTCGCGGATCATCATCATGATTTCGATGCGGTTGAAGTCGCGGTGATTCCGCCTTTCACCGACATTCGCTCCGTGCAAACCACGATTGACGGCGATAATATGAAGATTCGCTACGGCGCCCAGGATGTGTCTGTCCACGACAACGGGGCTTTTACTGGCGAGGTCTCCACCGCGATGCTGACCAAGCTGGGTTGCACCTATGTGGTGGTGGGGCACTCGGAGCGCCGCGAATACCACAATGAAACCGACGCGGTGGTCAATGCCAAGGCTCGCAAGGTTTTGGCCGCTGGTATGGTACCGATTGTTTGCTGTGGCGAAGCGTTAGATGTGCGCAAGGCTGGCAAGCACGTGGAACACGTTTTGGGTCAGATTGCGGCTGATTTTGCCGATATTTCGGCGGCCGAAGCCGAGAAGTGCGTGGTGGCTTATGAACCGATTTGGGCGATTGGGACTGGCGAAACCGCTACCCCCCAGGATGCCCAGGAGGTCTGTGGTGCTATCCGCCAGAAGCTGGCGGAAATCTACAGCGCGGAGGTCGCGGACAAGATGCGCATCCTCTACGGTGGTTCCGTGAAGTCCGCAAATGTGGCTGACATCATGGCCGAACCGGATGTGGACGGCGGCCTGGTTGGCGGTGCCTCCTTGAAGGCCGAAGAATTTGGCAAGATTTGTCGCATCGGCAAGTAGCTTGCCTGGTTTTTGGAGCCGACGGTTTCCTGTCGGCTCCAAAATTTTTAAAAATCCAGTGTGATATTTCTCACATTTAGCCCAAAACCCTGCGGGGGGGTGGGAATAGGTTTTCCTGGAGCAAAAAAATTTCGGTCAGGTTTTCCTAAGTGAACATGCACAGGAGGAAAATCTCATGAACAGGTCATGAATTATGGCGGTGGGGGCAGCTCTGTCCCTCAGCTCTGTCCCTGATTGGAAGCCTGGGCTTGGCAGTGCCGGCCTATGCCTCAATAGAGGTGGAGCCCAATGATTATGAAGGTTTGTGACCCGAAATGAAACGTATCGCGATATAGAGCTGCGAGTTTAGTGGCTATGCTGCTGGCTTTAGACGGATGCGGCAATTCCGCCGGTGGGTCATCCGACCCTATCAGGTCGGATGACCCACCGCCAGCGCTGGAATCGAGTGAAACAACCAGCGAGAATTCTCCAGAGGTTGATTCACCCCCAGAATCCCCTCATGAACCCGCCACCCCGGAAACACCGCAAGTTACAAGCGATTCCGAGGACGCGGGGGATTCGGATTTGCAGGTCACGCCTTCCACCGGGGCGATGCGCATCGAGGGCACCGTAGCGGATATTGCCCAGAATAAGACGGGCGCTCTCGCCAGTTTAAAGACATGGTGGGGCGCGCGTTGGAAGGGACAGAAAGGGTGCGGTTTTGCGTGTGATAGGTGCGAGGACTGTAGAGATTTTTGGAGGCCACGGTGTGGCCGAGCTAAGTCACACGCCCGGAACATGGTACTATTGACGCTATTGAACGAAGCTTCCGGAAGTATAAGGAAAACATGTTATTTGCACTGAACGTTGTCGCACAGGTCTTGCTGTTCCTGTGCTCTTTGTTGCTAATTTTGTCCATCTTGCTGCACAAAGGCCAGGGGGGCGGTATGTCCGACATGTTCGGCGGGGGGCTAACCTCCGCGATGTCATCTTCCGGGGTGGGGCAGCGCAACCTCAACATTGCCACCGTGGTGGTGACCTTAGTCTGGCTGTTCGCGATTGTGCTTTTCGCCTTCACCATGGAGAAACCCGCTGTCGCTGACACAAGCCGTCCAACAGCTCCAATTAGCAGCCAGGCTCCCGCGTCGACCCAGCCGAACCTGGCTCCGACCCAGGCACCGGCTCCGGCGCAAAAAACTCCGTCTCAATCCGCACCGGCGTCTCAAAAGCCAGCTAAGTAGCACGTTACGTGTCGATTTCGCCTTCCTGTCATTGATAGTGGAAGCCTCCGCCTCTACCTTTGGAGAGCGGGGTCTTCCTCGTCTCTGTACTTCCTCAAGAGGCGCAGCAAACCGATGGAAAGGCTTATATAATTTTGGGGAGTACTTTAGGAAATGGAGGAAAAATGAATCGAAATACTCTAGCTGCAATGGTGGATCACACTCTGTTGAAGCCTGAAGTTACTAAGGCACAGATTCAGGCGCTCATTGATGAGGCCGTAGAACTGGGAACCTATTCGATATGCGTGTCGCCCAATCAGGTGCCGCTACAGGTGCCCGCCGGGCTGAAACTGTGTGTTGTCTGCGGTTTCCCCTCTGGGGCACACGCCACCGAGACAAAGGCCACTGAAGCCCGCCTAGCGGTGGCTGCCGGAGTAGACGAAGTGGACATGGTAGTGAATCTATCTTGGGTCAAAGATGGCCGCTGGGAAGATGTCCAGGCCGATATCGCTGCCGTGAAAGCTCAGGTTCCCAGCCCGAAACTTTTGAAAGTTATTATTGAGTCAGCGGCGCTGACAGACGATGAAATAGTGAAGTGCTGCCAGGCAGCACAGGCTGCTGGAGCGGACTTTGTGAAAACTTCCACTGGTTTCCACCCGGCAGGTGGAGCCTCGGCACACGCGGTGGCCTTAATGCGTAAAACGGTGGGTGACTCTATGGGAGTCAAGGCTTCGGGTGGTATCCACACTGGTGAGCAGGCTTTGGAAATGGTGACAGCCGGAGCCACCAGATTGGGATTGTCAGGAACACGTAAGGTGCTCGACACCCTCTAGGGACTCCGGCTGTAGCCTTGGTCTAGACTCGCTAGAAACCTAGAACCTGAGATAGCTCAGTCTTTATGGTTTCCAAGCGGGTTTTGGCCAGGGCTTTATTTTCGGCCAGATTCTCTGCAGTTACTATGGGGATAACAACCTGTAGGTAACACTTTAACTTGGGTTCCGTTCCGGAAGGCCTGACTACCACCCGGGTACCTGAAGCCGTGCCAAAGAACAAGGCATCAGTGGGCGGCAGTAACGAGAGGTTTTCCCATCCGGCTGGAACCGAAGTATGCTCCGCATCCGGCATCTGGTTTTGTGACAGGTCATGACGGAAAGTAACCGGCTCGCCGCCGAGAGTATCCAGTCCAGAAGACCGCAGACGGCGCATCCCCTCGCTGATGAGGGACAGGTCCGCTACCCGGAAAGTGAGCGGGGCTGTCAAATGCAGTCCGTGCTGCAAATAGAGCTCGTCAAGACAATTATCGATACTGCGTCCCGATGCCTTTAGTTCCGCTGCGATCTCGCAGATTTTCACGGTGGCACTGATTCCGTCTTTGTCACGAACATACTCGGGGTCACAACAGTTTCCGATAGCTTCCTCGTAGCCAAACACAATACCGGGCGTGCGTGAAATCCATTTAAATCCAGTTAATGACACCATGGGTTGCACTCCAGCAGCAGCGCCAACCTTGTCCAGGAGTTCCCCGGAAACCATAGAATGAGCCACCGTGGCACCCGAAAGCTTGCCTTCCGCTTTGACTCGTTGACACATGTAGTATCCCAGCAGAGTTCCAGTTTCATCGCCGCTGAGCTGCCGCCAGCCTGTGGGCGAGCTGCTATCGGGGATGGCAGCGGCACACCGATCCGCGTCAGGATCATTAGCCACAATCAAATCAGCGTGCTTTTCTTGAGCCAAGGCTATTGCAAGATCCAATGCCCCGGCTTCTTCTGGGTTAGGGAAGGGGATAGTGGGGAAATCTGGATCGGGTTCTCGCTGCTCCGCCACGGGCAGTACGTCGATGAATCCGGCCCGCGCCAAGCTAGATTCACAGATTTCAGCGCCCACGCCGTGCATTGAGGTCAGCACCACTCGCAGTTCACGAGGTGATTCGGGTTTCACAAGCGAAGCAGCACGTTCAATGTATTGGCTAAATAGGCTTTCGGGGATGGTATCCCAACCTTCGCTGGCGCAGGGAACGTCTTTGGCGGCTGGCGCAGTTTGGATTTGCGAAAAAATCTTGGCATCCCAGGGGGAAACCAGCTGGGCATTAGCGCCGGCACCGGTCACGATGCGTCCGCCCAAGTATACCTTGTATCCATTGTCCTGGGCTGGATTGTGCGAGGCAGTAACCATCACCCCCGCGTCAGCGTGGAGTTTCCCCATGGCAAATGCCAGCAGGGGTGTGGGGCATTCGTGAGGCATCAACAGCGCCTTGCCGCCAGTGGCCACTACCACTCCCGCAGTGTCGCGGGCAAAGTCTTTGGATCGATGGCGGCCATCAAACCCAATCACTACCAGGAATCCCTCTCCAGTGACTTCTCGCAGTGCCGCCGACAGTCCCCAAGTAGCGCGCCTAATCACGGCAGTGTTCATACAAGCGGGCCCAGGCCCCATTTTGCCGCGCAACCCCGCTGTACCAAAGGCGATTTCCTCCGCGAAAGCGGCTTTGAGCGCAGCTTGAGCTTCGGGGCTCGGATCCGCAATTAAGGCCTCTAGTGTGGCGCGGTCTTGCGGATCAGGATCATTTGACAGCCATTTATCATACATTTTCAAACTCCTTATTTTTGGCCTCGTCAACGAAGATTAAAACATGGTATAAGACTGGGGTGGTAAAAGCGCAGAGATATTTACGTAATGGCAAAATGTCGTAAAGTATTTCAACACAATCTGTCATATTCGCTGTAATTTTTCAACATCAGGGTGGTGTGAGCGCGAAACTGTGGTTGGTTAGATACCATTAACCTCTGTTAGCCACTGGTCGTCTTTGGCCAGGTAAAAACTAGGAGGTTTTATGGTACCTAAGTTAAAGCTTGCTGCCCTGGCAGCGATTTCAACCCTAGCCTTGGCTGGTTGCGCGGCTCCACCGGAGTCCGAACCCGGCAAAACTGCCGATGCTAAAGCTCCTTCGGAATTCAAAGCCTGCATGGTCTCTGACCAGGGTGGATTTGATGACAAGTCTTTCAACGAGTCCGGGATGGAGGGACTGAAACGAGCCGAGCAAGAACTCGGTGTCAAGATTGGTTTCACCGAGTCCAAGACGCCCGAAGATTTCAAGCCCAATGTTGATTCCTTGGTGGCACAAAAGTGCAGCCTTATTATTGGGGTTGGGTTCATGCTCAACGAGGGCGTGCGTGATGCCGCTAAGGCTCATCCAGAAATCAACTTTGCCCTGGTGGATGCCCGTTTCATGGAAAACGACAAGGTTGTAGAGATGAAGAATGCCAAGCCTTTGGTGTTCAACACGGCTGAAGCCGCCTATTTGGCTGGATACGTCTCGGCTGCCACCAGCAAGTCCGGGACAGTGTCAGCCTACGGTGGGATGCAGATTCCTTCCGTTAACATCTTCATGGATGGTTTTGCCGACGGTATCAAGAAGTACAACGAAGATAACGGTAAATCTGTCAAGCTCATCGGCTGGGACAAAGATGCGCAAAACGGTTCTTTCGTTGGGAATTTCGAGGATCAATCCAAAGGTAAACAGCTGACTGAACAACAGGTTTCCCAGGGCTCAGACCTGGTGATGCCGGTGGCCGGTCCTGTAGGCCAGGGCACTTTGGCAGCGGTCAAGGGTAAAGACACCAAGGTAGTTGGGGTTGACTCAGACTGGGCGCTAAAGTATCCCGACCAATCGAAGCAAATCCTCACATCCGTAGTGAAGGAAATCGGCCAGGCCGTTTTTGACGCTGTCAAAGAAGCCAAGGAAGGAAAGTTTACCTCCGAAGCGTATGTAGGTGATTTGAAGAACAAGGGTGTGGATATCGCTCCTTTCCATGATCTTGATTCGGCAGTGCCCGCTGACGTGAAAGAGAAGCTCGAGGCTCTGAAGAAAGATATTGTAGACGGCAAGATTAAGGTCGAGTCCAAGAACAATCCGTGATGTTGTGCTAAATTCCGGGGTTTGTGAGCCGCAAATGCGGCTCACAAACCCCGGTTAGCCAGCGGACAATCATAATAGAAGGGAAATCAATGAGGCTGGAACTTCGCGGCATAACCAAAATATTTGGCCCCCTGGTGGCTAATGACCACATAGATTTAACTGTAGAACCGGGGGAAATTCACGCTCTATTGGGAGAAAACGGCGCTGGGAAATCTACCCTGATGAATGTCCTCTACGGTTTGTATAAACCCGACGCAGGTGAAATCCTCATTGATGGGAAACCGGTGACTTTTAAAGGCCCGGGAGACGCTGTAGCAGCGGGTATTGGAATGGTGCATCAACACTTCATGCTGGTTCCGGTGTTTACGGTGGCTGAATCGGTGGCCTTAGGCTACGAGCCCACCAAGGGCGTGGGAATACTAGATTTAAACTCCGCGCGCAAAAAAGTTCGGGAATTATCAGCTAAGTTTGGTTTCGATATTGACCCTGATTCCCTGATTGAGGACTTACCGGTGGGTGCCCAGCAGCGTGTGGAAATCATCAAAGCGCTGTCTCGGGAAGCAAAAATGCTGATTTTGGACGAGCCGACGGCTGTCCTCACCCCGCAAGAAACCGATGAACTCATTGAGATTATGCGTCAGCTAAAGGCTAGCGGGACTTCAATCGTGTTTATCACTCACAAGTTGCGTGAAGTCAAGGCTGCTGCTGAAAAGATTACGGTGATTCGTCGAGGCAAGGTAGTTGGGTACGCGAAACCAGAATCCACAGATTCGGAGCTTGCTGCTGCCATGGTTGGACACGAAGTGAAGCTTACGGTGGAGAAAGCGGAACCAAAGCTCGGTGATGTGGTCTTTGAGATGAAGCAGGCTACGGCAACTGATGAGACCGGACAGGTGAAGCTTGACCACATAGACCTAGAAGTTCGTAGTGGTGAAATCTTGGCGATAGCCGGAGTGCAAGGTAATGGTCAAACAGAGCTGTGTCGTACCATTCTAGGCTTACAGCCGCTCGCTGGTGGCTCTATGAGCCTAGCTGGTGAAGACCTCTCCAAGCTCAAGGTGAAAACCCGTTTGGGGCGGCAACTCGGTTATGTTCCTGAAGATCGCTCCACTGATGGCATGATTGCTTCTTTCTCTATTGCCGAAAACATGATTCTTGACCAGTACGACCGTCCTCCCTTTGCCACCGGAATCAACATGCATCCCAAGGTTGTGGCCGAAAACGCCGAGAAGCTCCGAGAAGAATACGACGTGCGGGTTACTTCCACCAGTGATGCGATTTCGACCCTTTCCGGTGGTAATCAACAGAAGGCAATTCTGGCTCGCGAATTATCGCGGCCGTTGAAACTACTGGTTGCTTCCCAACCAACTCGTGGCTTGGATGTAGGCTCTATCGAGTTTGTCCACAAACGTATCGTGGAACAACGGGATGCGGGAACCGGAGTAATCCTGGTTTCCACAGAACTTGACGAGGTAGTGGGCTTGGCTGATCGCATTGCGGTTATGTATCGCGGGAAAGTTATCGGGATAGTACCACCGGATACTTCCCGGGATGCTTTGGGGCTCATGATGGCTGGAATTCCCCTAGAAGAACAGGAGTCAGCGAAATGAAAGCTGTAAAAACAACTCAAAAGGCAGATCGCCCTCCGATTAACAGCCCCTTGCGTCAAATTATGTCGTCCTCGGCGATGCTCATAGTGGTGGCCGTGTTGCTTTCCCTGTTAGTTTCAGCCGTGTTGGTGGTAGCTTTCGATCAAAAAGTTCAAGAAAGTGCAGCATATTTATTCGCCAGACCTAGCGATTTCTTTGGATACGCCGGAACGGCTTTCGCCTCTTTCTTTACTTCGCTGTTCCGGGGGGCGATTTTTGATTACCAGGCTACCAGCGCGGTAGGAATGATAATGCCCATCACCAACTCGTTGACTCGTTCCGTGCCTCTTATTCTCGCGGGACTTTCGGTAGCCTTGGCCTTCCGAGCCGGTTTATTCAACATTGGGGCGCAAGGACAGCTTCTGGTGGGGGCGGCTTTGGGGGTATGGACAGGTTTAAATATTTCTTTACCTTACGGGTTGCACCTGTTGGTAGCCATGCTTTTAGCTGTTTTGGGCGGTGCCGTGTGGGGTGCAGTGCCGGGTATCCTCAAAGCCCGGGTGGGTGCCAATGAAGTCATTGTGACCATCATGATGAACTCGATTGCGGTGTTCTTGACTTCGTACTTCTTGAAATCCCGGGTGTTTATTGGTAACGGATATCCTGGAAAATCCTCGACAATACCCGATACCGCTGCGTATCCCAAACTGTTAGGTTCTGCTTTTAACTTGCACCTTGGTTTTCTGATTGCCTTGCTAGCAGCCGTTTTTGTATGGTGGCTATTAGAACGCTCGACTTTTGGTTTTGAGTTACGCGCCGCCGGGGCTAATCCTAATGCGGCTCGTACTGCTGGGATTTCAGTGAATCGCGTAATTGCTTTGACCATGATTATCGCCGGGGCACTTGCCGGGTTGGCCGGCACTGGCCCCGCCCTAGGCACAGAGCGCTTTCTCTCGGCGGGAACGGCCGGGTCTATCGGCTTCGACGCGATTACGGTAGCTTTGCTAGGAGCCTCAACACCGCTAGGCACCGTGTTGGCTGGAATCTTATTCGGAGCCTTCGCGTCCGGGGCTTCCACCATGCAGGCTGCCGCCGGTATCCCGGTAGATATCGTTTCCGTTTCCCAAGCAGTCATTGTGCTGTTGATTGCGGCACCGCCTTTGATTCGATGGATTTTCAGATTGCCGGAACCCATTGATTCTCGTATTGCCAAGCAGGCCACGCCACCGATGTCCGCGACAAAAGCGGATTCCAAGTCAGAGCCGACTCTCGCGGGGGCACCTCATGCCGAAAAAACCAATACCCAGCCTGAAGGCGAGGCGGTTGCCACCGAACATGAAACCACTGGCGGAAAGGAGGCTCAGTCATGAGTTTATCCACTGAATTGCTAGAAAAATCCCAGAGTGATCGTCAAGCCGATTCCTCGACTGTAAAACTGCAAAAAGACTGGCGTTGGCCTGTTTCCACCTGGATTATGACGGTGTTGTGCCTGGTTATGGGGCTGATTGCACAGGGGGTTTCAGTGGTTTCCTTCAAGGATGCCACCACCTGGTTTGAAATCAGTAACTGGAACGTGCCGGCGAAGCCCACGATTTTGATACTGACAGTGTTGTGCGCTCTTGGCGCGGGCGGTGCCACCAAAATTACTTTGCAGCGCGGCAAATCTCCCGCGTGGCTTGCTGGCCTGGTTGGAATGTTCTTTTTGGTAGCGTTGCTGCTCTTTGTCGTAGCGGGCAATAAAGATTCTGTGATGCCATTAGTGGCATTGTTGCATTCAACTTTGGCTTTGGCTATTCCGCTAGTTTTCGGATCCATGTCGGGCTTGGTATGTGAACGAACCGGGGTAATCAACATTGCTATCGAAGGACAGCTGCTGCTGGGAGCATTCCTTGGAGCGGTGGTAGCTTCCACAACGAAATCACCGTACTTGGGGTTGATTGGTGCTCCGATAGCGGGGGCTCTGGTGGCGGTGCTGTTGGCGTTGTTCACCATTAAATATCGTGTGGATCACATTATTGTGGGTGTGGTGCTGAACATGCTGGTGGTGGGGCTGACATCCTTCCTGTATTCAACGTGGCTAAAGAACAATGAAGCCAAGTTGAATCACCCCACGTCTCTCGACCCTTTGGCAGTACCGATTCTTTCTGACATTCCGGTTATCGGGCCGGTGTTGTTCAAGCAATCCCTTTTGGTATACCTGATGTACGTGGTAGTGGTGGTGTTGAATATCGCGATTTTCCGTTCGCGATGGGGTTTGCGCTCTCGGGCTTGTGGCGAGCACCCGCGCGCGGCTGACACGGTGGGGATTAACGTTAATCTTTATCGGTGGCGCAATGTGTTGATAGGTGGCGCTTTGGCTGGATTAGGTGGGGCGTATTTCACCATCGGAGCGGGTTTGGCTTTCACCAAGGATATGGCAGCCGGTAACGGGTTTATCGCCCTGGCCGCGATGATTCTGGGGAAGTGGAACCCGAAAGGTGCCGTGGCAGCGTCGCTGCTCTTTGCCTTTGCAACCGCTTTGGGCTATGTGATGCAGTCAGCGAGTTCCCCTATTCCTACCGAGTTTCTGCTGATGATTCCCTATCTGGTGACGATTTTGGCTGTGGCTGGATTCGTGGGGAGAGTACGTCCTCCTGCTATGGAAGGGAAACCCTATCCGCTTTAAGCCACTGAATTAATACCAGATACATAGCTTTCGTAAGATGATATATCAAACAATGGAGTAAATCTATGATACAACAAAGCGATTGGGATAGGTTGCATGAGGCCGCTAAAGAGGCACAGACCCATGCTTACTGCCCCTATTCTCACTACCAGGTGGGAGCGGCCGGTTTAACTGAGGCTGGTGACATTGTTACCGGCTGCAATTCAGAAAACGCTGCCTATGGGGTGGGTTTGTGTGCGGAATGTGGCATGATTTCCCAGCTCACCTTGCGTGGTGGCGGTAAGCTAGTGGCGTTTCTTTGTTATGGCAATCACGAGGCGCTAGCCCCGGTTTTGACTGTTCCCTGCGGGCGATGTCGTCAACTTATCCGGGAACATGCTAGTCCAGAGTTAATCATCGAAACGCCTGATGGGCGCAAGCCTTTTACCGAGATACTGCCCGAATCTTTTGGACCGGAATACCTAAATAAATAAATGGAGGAAACCATGATTGAAGCTTTTGATACCGTTGACGTAATTCGAACTAAGCGGGATGGTGAAGAGCTCAGTACTGCCCAGATTGATTGGGTAATAGATGCCTATACTCGCGGGTGGGTGACTAACGAACAGATGGCGGCGCTGGCTATGGCCGTGTTTATTAATGGTATGAACCGCCGCGAAATTTTCGACTGGACCAAAGCCATGATTGCTTCCGGGGAGTGTCTGGATTTCGGCTCCTTACCGCGTCCCACTGCGGATAAGCATTCCACCGGCGGGGTGGGGGATAAGATTACATTGCCTTTGGCTCCCTTGGTCGCGAGCTTCGGGGTGGCAGTGCCGCAGCTTTCTGGCCGTGGTCTGGGTCATACCGGGGGAACCCTGGATAAATTGGAAGCCATTCCCGGGTGGCAGGCTGATTTGAGTAATGAAAAAATCATAGAGATTCTGGGAACTGGCTGTGGCGCGGTGGTGTGTGCTGCTGGGGCGGGGCTGGCTCCTGCTGACAAGAAACTCTATGCCTTGCGCGACGTCACCTCTACGGTGGATTGTGTGCCGTTGATTGCGTCTTCCATCATGTCTAAAAAAATTGCCGAGGGATCCGCATCTTTGGTCTTGGATGTAAAAGTGGGTTCCGGAGCCTTTATGAAGAATGTAGACAAGGCACGAGTGCTTGCCGAAACGATGGTAGCTCTAGGCAAGGATGCCGGGACACACACCGTAGCGCTGTTGACAGATATGTCTACCCCCTTAGGCCGTGAAGTTGGTAATGCTGGCGAAGTTTCCGAGGCTGTAGAGGTGCTTGCTGGGGGAGGCCCAGCGGATGTGGTGGAACTCACCGTGGCTTTGGCTCGAGAAATGCTCACGGCTGCCGGTAAACCAGAAGCAGACCCGGCTAAAGCCTTAGCTTCAGGGGCAGCTATGGATACATGGAGAGCTATGATTCGGGCTCAGGGAGGCGATCCGGAGGCTCCTTTGGCGAAGGCGAAGGAGCATATGGAAGTGAAGGCCGAACGTAGTGGAGTTTTGAGCCGTTTGGACGCCTTGTCTGTGGGGGTGGCTTCTTGGCGCACCGGAGCCGGGCGGGCGCGCCCGGGGGAGTCCGTACAGCTAGGGGCTGGAATCACTTTGCATGCTAAACCAGGCGATACGGTCACTGCCGGTCAAACCTTGTTTACTTTGCACTCTGACGAACCCCAACGGTTTGCTCGAGCCTTAGAAGCTCTCGAAGGCGGCTGGGAGATTTCAGATTCCTTCGAGGGCGCCAGGCCTTTGATTATTGACCGAATTAGCTAAGCGCTGCCGCCGCTGCTAGTTTCAAGGTGTTGACGAACTTGGTCTCGCGTTCCTCAGGGGTCATGTCTTTTGAACTATCCAGCAGGTTATCCGAGACCGTCAACACGGTGAGGGCTTCCTTGCCGAACTCGGCGGCGGCTCCGTAGAGCGCTGCGGTTTCCATTTCCAAGCCCAGGGTGCCATAGGCAGTGAGTTTTTCCAACAGACCAGGGGTTTTGAAATAGAAGTGATCTTCAGAGAAAACCGAGCCTACGTGAACTCGTCCGCGATCCGCCTCGGGCAGGGTTTCAACGGCTCGCATCGCTGCCGACAGCAGGTTCCATGAGGCGCAAGGGGCAAAGCTGATTTCGGGGAACCGCGCCACGTTAATATGGGAGTCCGTGTGTGCCGTCATCGCGACTACCGTGTCACCGACCTGCGCTAGTGGAGAGATAGACCCACAGGTTCCTACCCGAATAATACGTTGTACCCCATAAAACTTAAACAGTTCTGTCGCATATATCGTTAACGAGGGCTGTCCCATCCCGGAACCCATCACGGAAAGGGGCTTGCCTTCATAGGTGCCAGTGAATCCCATCATGCCGCGTACCTCGGTAACCATTTTTGCGTCCGGCATCAGCATATGAGCAATGCGTTCGGCTCGTTTGGGGTCACCGGGCATTAGCACTGCAGGTGCGAAGTCGCCGGGTTCAGCTGAAATATGTGGGGTAGACATAAGGTTTCCTCCTTGAATAGTAGTTGTTATCGTAGTTATTTTATGCTTTTGAGGCGATTTTTGACGGTGAACTCGTCATGCAACTGGCTGGCCACACTGGGGACAGAAATTCGGTTTTGGCTGGCCAAATTGGGTGCCGCAGTTGGAACAAAACCTGGCGCCAGGGGAATTAGTGGCACCAGTGCCGCCACCTGTCGTGCTGCCCGTTCCGGACATTCCCTGTGCCTGTGGCTGTGCCGCCATCTGCGCTTGGTTGGAGGCCGAGGCGGCCTGCATGAAACCACCGCCGGCTTGCATCCCCATGCCTACTCCCAGCATTGCCGACCCGGCACCGGCCGGATTGGAACCCGCATTCTGGATTCCCGTGGCGATGGCGCCTTGCACATAACCTTCGCGAATCGAGGGGTCTTGTAGCATTGCGCCCTGGTTGCGCATGTCTATCAGCTTGCGAGATTGTTCGTCATAGGAAATCGAGGCGATACCCACTGCCTGGATTTCAATGCCGCGCGTGGCTTCCCATTCTTCGTCCAGCGCATCGCGCATGTATTTGGACAGTTCCCCCACATGGGACTGTACTTGGGAAATCCGAATCCCGTCCACGCTCATCTTGTTCAAAGCTACGGAAAACGCTTCCAGGAATTCGGCCTGGTACTGATTCTTGATATCGTCGATGTGTACCCGTTCCGCGTCGCGTGGCACCACTTCGGCATAGAACTTCAGGGGGTCGACGATTCGAATCGAATACGTGCCGTGTGCCCGCAAGAATAGCTCGGCATTATAGAAATTATCGAAGTATTGTACGGCATTCGGAGTGCCAAACTTGATGCCTTTAATCTCTTGCAGATTCACAAAGAAGGCCTTCTGTTGGCCGCTGGGGGCACCGCCGAACTTGAAACGCTCCCAAGTGTCGCGTAAAACTCCTTCAAAATTCCCGTTGAACAGGGATGGCGTGGTGGCGGAGCTAAATGTATATGCCCCGGGGTCGGTGGAAAAATCCACGATTTTTCCTGAATCTGTAATCAACATGGCCTGGTTGTCATAGACAATAATCTTGGAACCATCGGTAATAATGTCCCCACCGGCGTTATGCCGCCGTGCCTGGTGACCACGCACAAACACGATGCCTTCCCCCATGTCGGTGGCGACGATGGCATCCAACCATTGGTCGCTAATAGCACCCCCGATGGCTCCGGCCACTGCTTGAATTAAACCCATTGCTGTCCTCCTGTCTAGTAATACTAAAGTTTTTGAATCGTTGTGTCTCTGACACTCATTTTATCCATGCATTGCCACTAAGCTAGGTTTAAAACCGATTTCGGTAAAAACAGCAACGAACTGTCCTAGTTAAATGCAAGGAATTCTAGATGAGTGACGTACAAATCAAATGTCCCAGTTGCGGGGCGCCTCTGAACTTTGATGCGCCCAGTGGGGAAATGAAATGTGATTTCTGTGGTTCAACCTTCACTGTTCCTGAAGGCGAAGAAGCCTCCACTAAGGATGCCCAATCGGGCTGGAGTGAGGCTCCTGCTACCTATATAGACGAATCCACTGGCGAGCATCTAGCTACGTTTCACTGTGGCTCCTGCGGTGGCGAGATTGTGGGTAATCCCGACACGGTTTCCACGAAATGTCCGTGGTGTAACAATAATTTCGTGTCCACCAGCCAGTTAACCCGCACTCGCGTGCCAGATCGGATGATTCCTTTCGGCATGTCTAAAGAGCAGGCTCTGGCCGCCTTTAATGCTAGGATGAAAAAATTGTGGTTACTGCCGAAAGACTTCCGGAATGTTAATATGATGGATGTTCAAGGGGTATATGTTCCCTACTGGCTCTATGACGCTTCGGTTGCGGGTCAGGCTACCTATCGCGCAGAACGAGTTCGCTCGTGGCGCTCCGGGGACTATGAATACACTGAACATCGTATCTACCAGGTAGAACGTGAATGTGAGGTCGGTTATCTGGATGTACCAGTGTCAGGAACATCCAAGATTACCGGTGACATTACCGAAGCTATCGAGCCCTTTGATTACTCGAAATCCACTGACTTTGCTCCGGGGTATCTCAGTGGTTTTGTGACGAATAAATACGACATTGACTCTGACCAGGCCAATCCCCGTGCCTTGGATCGGATGAAACACACTACCTCCGAGGTAATGCGCCAGTCTGTGGTCGGATTTACCTCAGTTAAAGAGACCTCTTGCCAGATTAAACCCGCTTACGGCGACTTGGAATACGTATTTTTGCCGGTGTGGCTGATGAACATTACCTGGAACGGTAAGAATTACCAATATGCTATGAACGGGCAAACCGGTAAATTCGTGGGAACCTTTCCGGTTTCCTGGGCGAAGTTCTGGGGAGGTTTCTTCGGGCTGTTCTTCCCCCTAGCCGTAATAACTGGTGTCACTGTTTTTGCCTTTGTTATCCCACAGCTGCTCGGTTAAGGAAGGGGAAAGTATATGTTATATCAAAAGAATCTTCTGCATTGGTTTGTTTCGGGTCTTCTGGTGCTTGGTTTTCTGGGGACGCTAGCCTTTCCTGCTGGTTACGCCGTTTCATTAGGTGCCGGCCCGCAATCCCTGCAAAACGCTGTGAACCCGGGACTGGCACCTCATGAATCCGCAACCACTAATCCAATAGCCACCGACCCCGCCAACCCTGTGGCGGTGGCTCCAGAAACCACCCCCAGCCAAACCGCTACCCCGGCCGCACCCGCCACTCCCGCCACAGCATCACAACGACATATCTATGACGATGCCCGGATTTTTTCCCCCGAAAAAATTTCGATTTGGAACCAACGTGCCGCTGAACTAGCCAAACAATACGGGATAGGAATCTATATCGTTACGACTTCCTCCTTGAACGGTCGAGACCCCCGAGACTGGACCATCGACTATTTCCGCGACGCGAAACTCGGTGAAGGCTCGCAACACAGCGGAGAAATCTTGATGATTTGCCCCGAAAGTCGCGATATGCACATCGGGGGACAGGGCGAGGCGGAACAGGCCTTCCCTAACTATGTGGTTGACGTGATTCTGGCGAAAATGCGTAAGCCACTGAGGCAAGACGACTGGGATGGCGGCGGTGAACTGTTCTTGCAACAAGCCGCCAACTACCTGCGAGTTTGGAAAAGTACAGTCAAGTATTCTTCCAACGATGCCTCCGGTCGGGAGTACAGTAGTGCCGCGAGCGATAGCTCCAAATACCGGAATGACTACTCGCAACAATCCGAAAACTACACCGGTATTGGAATCCTAACCACGCTGGTGCTGGCGGCGGGCATTGCTGGGCTGGTGATGTGGACGTTGTGGGCACAACACAACACTATAAAACGACAGCAAGGAGCCCGATACTACGTGGTACCAGGCTCCTCGCGCATCACGAATGCGGACGATATCTTGGTGGATTCCTATGTGACTTCAGTGAAAATTCCCAAGGCCTCGTCATCTTCTTCGTCGAGATCCAGTTTTTCAAGCGGCGGCTGGACGGGGGGCTCCTCGAAATTCTAGGGGAGTTGCGCGGAACCGCTTTTTACCTTGTCTATGCCTTTGCCTTTGCCAGTGACTCCTTGGCCTTAGCCACCACGTTTTCCACGGTGAAACCAAAGAATTTGAAGTTTTCGGAACCTGAATTTGGCTTCCCGAATGTTTCGATGGAAACCGGCACCCCGGCATCACCCAGGTACTTGTACCACGGCATAGCTACTCCGGCCTCGATGGAAACCCGGGCGCGCACCCTGGGGGGAATTACCGAATCACGATAGGCCTGGTCTTG
The DNA here is from genome assembly GCF_000160615.1 of Mobiluncus mulieris ATCC 35243. Taxonomy (GTDB): domain Bacteria; phylum Actinomycetota; class Actinomycetes; order Actinomycetales; family Actinomycetaceae; genus Mobiluncus; species Mobiluncus mulieris. Next base: position 826,093 of record NZ_GG668518.1, read on the forward strand.
TTCCTCAAACCACTCCAGACAAGGCAGATTCACGATCCGCGCCACGATGCCCTCCTCGAATAAAACCTGGCCGGCTTGCAAAGCCAAGGATACTTCCGAACCGGTGGCCAGCAGCAAGACTTGGGGATTTTCCCCGAAATCCTTCAATACATAACCACCACGAGCCACTTCGCTAGCAGGAGCTAAACCGGATTCCGCACGCCCCGGATTCGGCACGCCCTGGCGAGTCAATACCAATCCGGCCGGACCACGGCGACGCAATACTTCCAGCCACGCCCAGGCGGTTTCCTCTGCGTCAGCGGGACGTACTACCGCAATCCCGGGCATGGCGCGGTAGCTTGCTAGGGTTTCCACCGGTTGGTGGGTCGGACCGTCCTCGCCCACCCCGACAGAATCGTGGGTCCATACATAAGTAACCGGCAATCCCATCAAAGCCGCCAGGCGAACCGCTCCGCGCATGAAATCCGAGAACACAAAGAAGGTTCCCCCGTAAGGACGGGTTAAGCCGGAAACCGCAATACCATTCATCACCCCGGCCATCCCGTGCTCGCGTACCCCAAAGTGCAGGTTGCGCCCATAGGGCGAGGTTTGCCAGGACTTGGTGCCATGCTCGAGCGGAGCAAAAGACAGTTCTGCCTTCATATCGGTGTTGTTGGATCCGGCCAAATCCGCACTGCCACCCCACAGTTCCGGCATGGCATCAGCCAGGGCGTTAATCACTTTGCCGCTCGCAGCGCGAGTGGCCAGGGCTTTGCCGGCTTCGAACTTCGGTAAAACCTGCTCAAGACCCTCAGGCAGTTTCCCGGCTTGTAAGCGCCGTAAAAGCTCCGCGCCTTCGGGATTAGCCTGCTGCCACGCCTCGAACCTTTCAATCCAGACTTCGTAGGCTTTGCGGGCGCGAAGCGCGGCGTTTTCCCTGGTGGCCTGCAACACCTCGGGGGACACAACGAAGGACTGGTCGTGATTCATGCCCAAGGCATCTTTCAAACCGGCCAGCTCACTGGCGCCCAGGGGAGCACCGTGAATTGCACCATGGTTTTGTTTCGAGGGACTTGGCCAGCCAATAATGGTACGCAGTTTAATCAAAGAAGGTCGCTCTGTTTCCGCTTTCGCGGCGGTGATAGCCGCGTACAGTGCAGTCAAATCTTCTGCGTAGCTGCCGTCGGAACGCAACCAGTTGACCTCTTGATAATGCCAGCCTTGGGATTCGAAGCGGGCGCGAATGTCTTCGTTAAAAGCAATCTTGACATCGTCTTCAATGGAAATCTGGTTGTCATCATACAGGTAAATCAGGTTACCGAGTTTTTGGGTACCGGCCAGGGAACAGGCTTCGTATCCGATGCCTTCCTGCAGGCATCCTTCCCCGGAAATCACGTAAACATAATGGTCAAACGGGGATTTACCCAGCGGTGCGCTCGAATCAAGCATACCGCGCAAGCGTCGTTGCTCCATGGCCATGCCCACAGCGGCAGCCACTCCAGTCCCTAACGGGCCGGTGGTAACTTCGATACCGGGTTGCACCCCGTACTCGGGGTGCCCGGTCAGTAAACCTCCGCTTTGTCGCAGTTTCTTTAAATCCTCCATCTCTATCCCGTAACCAGCGAGGAAAAGCTGTACATACTGCAGCGCCGAGGCATGTCCAGCCGATAGGACGAAACGGTCACGTCCCAGCCACTTCGGGTCTTTAGGATTCGTGTTCATGACGTATTGATATAGCAAATAGGCGGCTGGAGCTAATGAAATCGGTGTGCCAGGATGTCCGCTACCTGCAGCTTCGACCATATCGGCTGCGAGGGCTTTGGATTGACGAATAGCCTTTAAATCGAGCTCAGTGGCTTGAAAACTCATTTTCGTAACTCCTTAAAATATGACGAGTTAATGGATACAAATTGTTCACCTTGATGATATAAAAAAATACGATGTTCAGGAGGTATTAGCCATGGGTTCTGTACATTTTGCAAATCCCAGTTGGACGCCAGGTTTAAATCCCCAGGATTTCTTGAACTATCTGAGCGTGGAACGTGGTGCTTCCCCGCACACTATTGCAGCTTACCAACGTGACCTGCAGCGTTACGTGGCGTATCTGCAAATATTGGGGCGTGATACGCTGGCGCAGGTCACGGAGGTCGATTTGGAAGGCTTCGTGCGGGCTTTGGGGGATGGCTTTGCTTCGTTCCCGCCGCTAGGGTCGACTTCGGTGCGGCGTTGTTTGGCGGCTGCCCGCTCGTGGCACCGTTATCTGTTTGATTCGGGTTCATTAGGTGCCAATGTGGCTTCGAGCGTAAAGCCTGCCAAGTTGCCGCGTCGTCTTCCAGAAACCTTGAGCCTGGAGGAAATGGAGGCTTTGTTAGCCGCCGCGAGCTCCCCAGGAGACAGTAATTCTCTACGCGACCGTGCCCTGTTGGAGTTTCTTTACGCCAGTGGCGCGCGTATCTCGGAGGCGATGAATCTGGTGCTGGATGATATTGATTTTGAAACGGAACCCGCTTTGGTGCGGCTTTTCGGTAAGGGGCGCAAAGAAAGAATCTCGATGCTTGGTCACCAGGCATGTCAAGCCCTCCAGGCTTATTTGGTGCGGGTGCGTCCGACGCTGGCGGAAAAAGGCCAATCCAGAGGGCGGGTGTTTCTAAATACTTACGGCAAACCGATGTCGCGCCAAACCGCTTGGGCGATTATTCAGGCTGCTGCCAAGCGCGCTCAGATAGACCGTCCGGTGCATCCCCACACGTTGCGGCATTGTTTTGCCACGCATTTGTTGCAGGGTGGGGCGGATATCCGAGTGGTGCAGGAATTGCTGGGTCACGCCTCGGTGACGACCACGGAGATTTATACGAAAGTCTCGAAACAGATGTTGCTCGAAGTTTATGCTTCGGCACACCCTCGCGCCCGGCTCACTTAGCCGAAATCTTTCGGTAAGATAATTATGTGAAAACGTCTCAGCCCGCTATGATGCCGGTTCCGCCCGAAGACACGGAGTTTCCGGAGCCCCCCGCCCTGTCTGGGCACGGTCCGGCGCGTATTATCGCTATGTGCAACCAAAAGGGCGGGGTGGGGAAAACCACCACGGCTATTAATCTTTCGGCGGCTTTGGCCGGTTATGGTCGACGGGTGTTGTTGGTGGATTTTGACCCGCAGGGCGCAGCCTCGGTGGGTTTAGGGATTAACGGTCACGAATTGGATAACACGATTTATTCTCTGATGCTCAGTGGTCACCACAATGTGACTATTCGCGATGTGATTCAGAACACCGGCACAGAGAATCTGGACTTGATTCCAGCTAACATTGATCTTTCTGCCGCCGAGTTGCAGCTGGTTAACGAAGTGGCGCGTGAAACCATCTTGGCGCGGGTTTTGCGTGATGTGGAACAGGATTATGACCTGATAGTTATTGACTGTCAGCCGTCGTTGGGCTTGTTGACGGTAAATGCGCTTACGGCTGCCCACGGGGTAATTATCCCGGTGGCTACCGAGTTTTTCGCGCTGCGCGGGGTGGCTTTGTTGATGGAGACGATTAACACGGTGCGCGACCGTTTGAATCCACGCCTGCAGCTGGACGGAATCTTGGCAACGATGGTAGATTCGCGCACGCTTCATTCCAAAGAGGTTTTCGAACGTTTGACCGAGGCTTTCCAGGACAAAATGTTTTCCACTGTAATTAACCGCACGGTGAAGTTCCCGGATTCTACGGTGGCAACGCGTCCGATAACCGAGTTCGCGCCAACTCATGACGGAGCTGAGGCCTATCGCCGTTTGGCACGTGAAGTGGTCGCCAAGGGATATGTCGCCTGATTCTTCGGTTAAAAACCCGTCTTTCGAAGTAAACACTGCGGAATATACCGGTCCGTTTCATCTTTTAGCTGATTTGGTGGCGAAACGAAAACTTGATATCACGGCTTTCGCTTTGGCCGAGGTTACCAGCGAATTCTTGGAATACATCGCCAAGTTTCCCTCGCTGTCCCAAGCTACCGAGTTTCTGGTTATTGCGGCGACTTTGCTGGACATCAAAGCCGCGCGGTTGCTGCCGGGGATGGTAGAAACCGAGGAAGACCTGGAACTGTTGGAGGCTCAGGATTTGCTGATTTCTCGTTTAATTCAGTACCAAACCTACAAAGAAGCTGCCGGGTTTATTGCCTATAACTGGGATGAATACGGTTCGGCGATGGGTCGAGTACCGGGGGCGGAGCCTCTGCTCAAGGGGGTTTTGGCTAGCCTTAAAACCACGATTGATTGCGAGGATTTGGCTCGTCGCGCCGCCGGGGCGATTTTCGCTACGCCGCCTCAAGTGCTGGTGGCACATCTGCATGACCCGTTGGTTTCCGTCACTGAGCAAAGCCAGGTTTTGACCGAACGTTTGCGCCAGGCGGGTTCCTTGACTTTCCGCCAGTTGGTGGCGGATGCTAAGACCTTGCCAGTGATAATTTCGCGGTTTTTGGCGTTGTTGGACATGTATCGTCATGGCCACCTCAGTTTCGACCAGGAATATCCTTTGGGTAAGTTAGTTATTACCTGGGTGGGAAAGCCGGTGGATTCAACTGAAACGGTCGAGTCAGATGATTCCGACGCGGCGTTTAGTGATGCGGAAGGGGAGTGGCAGTGAATGACCTACTAGCAGGCGGGGGATTCTGGGGGGAACCGATGGGGGATTTCGTGTCGGAGCCCGAAGCGTCGCCCGCCACGGCCATCGTGGCGGAATCTGGGGGTGGGTTTGCCTCGGACGCGGAGCTGTTGTCTGGTCTCGAAGCCATTTTGATGATTTCCGAGGCTCCAGTTACGTTAACTTCTCTTGCTACCGTTTTAGCGGTGCCGGAGGCGCGGATTCATGAGGCGCTAGCCGCTTTAGCGGCCGAATATCGCGGCGAAACCGGCTCGCGGTCACGGGGCTTTGAGCTGCGTGAAAGCGCTGGAGGTTGGCGGATTTATGCCGCGCCTCGGTTCCAGGAACTGGTCGCTGGTTTTGTAAATCTGGGTTCTTCAGGCAAACTATCGCAGGCCGCTTTAGAGACCTTGGCAGTGGTGGCCTACAAGCAACCTTGTACCCGGGGGCAAGTCGCCGCGATTCGCGGGGTGAATGTAGACTCGGTGATGCGTAATCTGACGGCACGGGGTTTGATTGCGGAGTGCGGCCAGACCAATCTGGGGGCGATTCTATATGAAACCACGGCGGCTTTTTTAGAGCAAACCGGTTTGGATAGCCTGGAGGATTTGCCGCCGCTGGCACCGTATGTGCCAGCAAATCCGGATTTATCTGGGGTATTGGCAGCGGAAGCAACCGAGGCGGCCGAGGCAATTTTGGATGCCCAGACCCAGCGTGGTGTTAAGGAATTTAGCGAGGCACAGTTAGGAGCAACTCATGAATGAAACGAAAACCCTTGTCGAGGACACGAACCTGGCTATTCCCGAGGTTCCCGAGCACGCGCTCTGCTCTGATTCTAATCCGGGCGCTTCGCCTGCGGTGGAGATTCCGGAAGAACCGGTTCGGCTACAGAAACTGCTGTCGCAGGCCGGGGTGGCTTCGCGGCGTGCCAGTGAAGACCTGATTAAACGTGGCCGAGTCCAGGTGGACGGTGAAACCGTGACGGAAATGGGGCTGAAAGTTTTGCCTAGTGCGCGCATAACGGTAAATGGCCAGCGAATTCACACGGATGCTGCCTTACAGGTTTGGGCTTTTAACAAGCCAGTGGGGACGGTCTCTACCATGCAACCCGAGGATGACCGGCCATGCTTGGGGGATTGGGCGACGAAGCTTCCCCAACGTGTGTTCCACGTGGGGCGCCTGGATGTGGCGACGGCCGGGCTGATTCTGCTTACCAATAATGGCGATTTGGCTAATCGCTTGGTTCATCCTCGCTACGAGGTGCCCAAAACCTACGTGGCGATGGTGCAAGGCCAGGTTAAACCTGGATTGGGCAAGGTATTACGCCGAGGCGTGGAACTCGAAGATGGCGTGACTAAGGTAGATACTTTCAAGTTGGTTGAGGTTCGGCGGGGTTCCTCGATTGTTCAGTTGACGCTGCATTCTGGCAAGAATCGTGTGGTGCGCCGACTGCTGTCAGAGGTGGGGCATCCGGTTTCAGCTTTGACCCGCACCGCGATTGGAACGCTGCGTCTAGGGGATTTGAAGGAAGGTCATTTCCGGCTACTAACCGGTTCCGATTTGGTAAAGCTGCAGGAAATGGTGGGTTTATAGTCATGAGCGGGACAGTGAAGGAAGTAACACAATCTGTAACGAATAGTACAGATTCCTACGAATCGAGACGTGAGGCGGCTCCCAATTGTGGAATGTTAGGTACAAAAAACCTTGAATTTGGAGCGGTCGATACGCGTGTTAGCGATAGTGGAACGGCGGGTACAAAAGGTCCAGTTTTGATTATCGGAGCCGGGCTAATCGGTGGTTCCTTGGGTTTGTCTTTGACCCGTCTGGGCTTATCGGTTTACTTGCGTGATGCTTCCCCTACTGCCGTTTCATTAGGTGCCAGCTTGGGTGCCGGCACCCCGTGGAATCCTGGCCTCCCCGAGCCAGGCCTTGTGGTCGTAGCCACCCCACCCGATGTCACCGCCGGCGTTGTTTGCGAGGCGCTAGTGGAATTCCCAACATCCATTGTCCTAGATGTGTCCTCGGTGAAAACTCCGATAGTCGCAGCAGTTTTGGCTGCGAAACCTGATGCGGCCAGTCGCTATTGCTCTGTCCATCCGATGGCAGGCAAAGAAGTTAATGGTATCGGGGCAGCCTCTGGGGATTTGTTCACCGGGCGACCCTGGGTGGTGGTAGCGCACCCGGACACCGCGTCTACGGCAGTTCTAGCTGCCCGGACTTTAGGAATAGATGTGGGAGCATTCCTGGTGTCCCTCGGAGCCACAGAACACGACCGAGCCGTGGCGCTGGTTTCCCATGTGCCTCAGCTCGTGTCATCCCTGATGGCTGGATTGCTGATTGATGCCCCGGCGACATCCCTGGAACTGGCCGGGGGAGGATTGCGCGATGTGACGCGGGTAGCGGCTTCGGATCCAAGATTGTGGAATGCGATTTTGGCGGGAAACTCCCAAGCTGTTCGCGAGGTTTTGTTGCAAATGCAACAAAACCTCGCGGCTTTGATTGCCGGATTAGCTTCTCATGAAATGGCACCTCATGAATCCGAAACCAACCCCACCCCAGCACCCGAGGTGAGCGACACCGAAAGCGCTCTCGACGGAACCCCCCGCAACGAAACCTGGACTAAAGGCGCCGTGGGAGCCGTCAACACGGTGATGACCCGAGGCAACGAAGGTGTCGGCCGTATCCCCGGCAAACACGGCGACGCGGCCTCAAACTACGGTCAAGTGGCGGTATTGGTGCCAGACAAACCCGGCTTTCTGGGGAAACTGTTCCAAGAAATCGGTGCCGCCGGAATCAATATCGAAGATTTCCGTATCGAACACTCGCTGGGACAATCACGCGGTCTGGCCTACATCTACGTTATCCCCGCCTCGGTGGAACCACTGAGCGGTCACCTCCAGGAAACCGGCTGGAAAGTAGCGCGTTTGTAGCGGAACTGCTCGGGCGACGCTAAATTAGGATAGTTACATTATCCAGTGTGATTCCGGGGACTCGTAATGCCCCCGCCAAGCAGGGAAAGACTTATGGAATACGAAAAGTACGAAAACTTACGCGAAAAAGTCCTCGGACGCGGCCTGGTGGTGGCCATTGATGGGCCGAGCGGTTCCGGGAAATCCACTATTGCCCGTAAAGTAGCGGCGGCCTTGGATTTGGGGTATCTGGATACGGGGGCTATGTATCGTGCCACCGCCTGGTGGGTAGACCACCGGGGTCTCGACGTATCGCGTCCCGAAGAATTGGCGGTAGCGATGGCGAAAATGGATTTGAAGGTAACGGCGGTGGCGCATAACCCGCGTTTTTTTGTTGATGGTTTCGATGTCGGGCACGTGATTCGCGGGGAACACATTGATTCGATTGTGTCTGGGGTAGCGGCGGTGCCGGCGGTGCGCGCCGTACTAATCGCCTTGCAACAGCGCGTAATTCGGGAAGCCCGGAATTCCACTCGCGGGATTGTGGTGGAAGGACGTGACATCACCACGGTGGTAGCTCCCCAGGCGCCGGTGCGGATTTTGTTGACCGCCGACCCAGAGATTCGTCTGTTGCGCCGGGCTTTGCAAGATACTGGGCACGACGGGGCGGAAGCGCTGGAACGCGAACGGGCTTTGGTGCTGGGGCGAGACATGAAAGATGCGAAAGTCAACGAGTTTATGCAAGCTGCTCCTGGGGTGCACCTGGTGGACTCCACGAGTTTGGATTTAGAGCAAACCCTGGATGCGGTGATGAGCTTGATTGACCAGAATACCGACTGGGATAGACCCGGTAACTGAACAAGTTTTTTTGGTGAATTTCACGGGGATAGAAAGGGAATTGATGGCAGACTTGGGCACGGAAAATCCGGAGGTGGGGCTGGCCAGGCATACCTTGGGGGAGCTCCCGGGGGAGCATATCCCGGGGGACGGGACAACCACCACAACCGACACAACCGATACCGAAGCCGCCACCGAGCGTTTGCTGCGCGAAGGCCTGGGGGACTACGAACTAGAACCAGAAGACCTGGCGTTGTTGGATGGCGACCTCTCCGAACTGTCACGCCCGGACAATCGCGACTCCTGGCCGACAGTGGCGATAGTGGGGCGCCCGAATGTGGGCAAGTCCACTTTAGTGAACCGGATTTTAGGACGTCGTGTTGCGGTGGTTTTGGACGAACCTGGGGTAACACGCGACCGGGTGATTTACGATGCGGATTGGAATGGGCGGGATTTCCACCTGATAGACACCGGCGGTTGGGATGTGGGGGTCAAAGGCTTGGACAAGGCCGTGGCCACTCAGGCCGAGATTGCTATCGAGATGGCCGATGTGTCACTGTTTGTGGTGGATGCTAATGTGGGGGCGACCGCCACTGACGAAGCCATGATGCGCCTGTTGCGTGCCTCGAAAAAACCGGTAATCTTGGTGGCCAACAAGGTTGATTCCGAACGAGCAGAGGCCGATGCGTCGGGATTATGGAACCTAGGTTTGGGTGAACCCTATCCGATTTCAGCCTTGCATGGTCGCGGGGTGGGGGAACTGCTGGATGTGCTGTTGGACGCTTTGCCGCCGGTTGCTGCCCATCGGGTAGAACGCCCGGCCGATTCTACGCCGCGAGTGGCCTTGGTGGGGCGCCCGAATGTGGGCAAGTCTTCCTTGCTGAATAGCCTGGCCGGTTCGGGGCGTTCCGTGGTTAGTGACACCCCCGGCACTACGCGCGATCCCGTTGACGAGGTTTTGGAACTGGACGGCAAGGAATGGGTTTTCGTTGATACGGCTGGGATTAAGCGGCGTATCAAGCAAACCGTAGGGGCGGACTATTATTCGGTGCTACGCGCCCAGTCTGCGATTGAATCCGCCGAGGTTGCCCTGGTGCTGCTTGACGGGGGTGAACCGTTGAGCGAACAGGACGTGAAAGTCGTGAACCTGGTGGTAGAGTCTGGGCGTGCCCTGGTTTTGGTGAACAATAAATGGGATTTGGTTGATGAATACCGTCAACAGGAACTGAAGCGTGAACAGGAACTGGATTTGGCGCATGTTTCCTGGGCGCCGAAGATAAACATTGCTGCGAAAACTGGTTGGCACACGAATCGGATTGTGCGTGCCTTAGAGGCTGCTTTAGAGGGGTGGACGACTCGGATTGGCACTTCGCGTTTGAACACGTTTTTGGGCGAATTGGTCGCGGCTCATCCGCATCCGTTGCGTGGTGGTAAGCAGCCGCGGATTCTTTATGCTACCCAGGCAGGGGTGTGCCCACCGCGTTTTGTGTTGTTCACCACGGGATTTTTGGATCCCCAATACCGGCGTTTCATTGAGCGTCGGTTGCGCGAGACTTTCGGTTTCGTGGGCACTCCGGTTCAGATTGGGGTGCGGGTGCGGGAAAAACGCCGCCGCTAGTGGCGAATGCAGTATATTTTCGGTGGTTTCGTTAGCTAGAATGGGTCAGTATCGCTCGAAGCGGTTTACCGCTGCAATGCCTGTCTCCGTTTTCGATACTGGGGTTTTACGGGGAAAGGCCCGCTCAAGTTTCGTCTTGCTCGGGGTTTAGTGTAAAGTAGTGTCGTTGCCCCTCAAAGGGTGTTTCACTTCATGAGGTGCTTGTCACGGGCTGTGGCGCAGTTTGGTAGCGCACTTGACTGGGGGTCAAGTGGTCGCAGGTTCAAATCCTGTCAGCCCGACAAAGAAACCGGTTAGGGCTGTTTTAGGAACACGCCGCTTGTTGGTTTCGCTTGGACTGAGTTATAGACAGAGCTAAAGCATGCTCGAAAATCCATCTCGTAGCCTGCATCATGTTGTTGTATCGACTGCTTCAGATTCACAGTTGGCTCGTGGTCGGCACGTGCGGTTGGTTCTTTCGGGGTCATGAGGTGCTGGTTCGAGCTGGAAGCCTCCTGGGAAAAACGCGGGCGTTACATGAAACGGGTTTCTGGATGGGAGGAATCCTGGGTACTGTCTGGGGAATTTACGCGACACGCCGAAAATGTTTCGTGCGGGGGTTTAGTCGACTTCGAAATACATGGTTGTGATTACCTGAAAACCTGGTGAGCATGGGAATATGCTCCGTAGTCGGTGTCCTTAGGGAGCTGAGCTGGCAAATTCTTTGTTCTGTCATTTCGGGGGGGATGGGGCATAGTATATGTGATATTTATCACATTATCTCAGGCAATCTGACCGCTCGGAAATCCCTTAAACCCAGTAAAATCAGTAATTTTTCTTGAGACTAAGCTTAAAATTTACCGAGTATAAAGTTTCTTTACTGAAGCTTGAAGCTTCCCAACATGGATAATCCTTGGTTTTCCAACGGAATCCGCTAAACTATAACTGTAGGTTTCAAGGGAACCGGAACAACATCGAACATGGCAGAGGGAACTCGGCCTGCGGAATGGGTTCAGGAGCCCGGATAGCCTGCGGCAGCGTACAGGGCGCTGTCAAGTAAGAGCATGGAGGTCTCCCAAAATGAAAAGTTCACATAAGTTTTACGCAGCCACCGGAGGTCTTCTGGTTGCGGCTCTCATGGGCTTCGCAGGGGCGCACGCTGATACGGGTGTTCCTGAGGTAGATGCTAGTACTCCCATTGAGCCTGTAGCCAGTGTGCCTGCCGGGGGTTTCGAGGTTGGCGAGAGTGCTGAAGGCAAGGAAACAGCTGCTCCTGAAAAGCAGGAAGCTGCTGATGCCGAAAAGGCTCCTGTCACCACCCAGGAAAAGGCTGAGAAGGCCGCTGATGAAGCTGAGGTAGCGAAGTCAGAGGCTGAGTCGGTTGCGAAGGATGCCACTGAAGAGAAGTCTGAAGCCACGGAAGCTCCGAAGGCTGCGGATTCTGCTCCGACAGAGGCTAAAGAAAACAGTGAGGAAGCCACCACTGATAAGGCTAAAACCACTGAACCTTCCACCGAAAAGGTAGCCGAAGAGACTAAGGAGGGGACGTCTGTTGCTGCAGCGGCCGGGACTGAGGTCAACGCAGAATCGGTTGTTCCCGTTACTTATGTACTACCTAGCCACAGTTCTGTTGCGGCCAGCGACGATGCCGAGGAAGTTGTTACTCCACAACCCGATGCTCAGGCTCCGCTGTTGACCATGGCTAAGACCGAGGAAGCGGTTCCCTCTTCGGAAAAGACTCCGAATGGTGAATCTCAGGTAGTATTCTTCGAACTGCCGCAACCCGCTGGACCGGCTTTGGTTCCCGGACAAGCTACTCCGCTGCTCAATGCGGCGGTTTCTGAAGAAGCCACTGTTAACGCTAACGTGGTTCCTTCCACTGCTGTCCAGGAAAATGCCGCTGTAGCGCAGTATAACGTCAAGGCTAACGCCAGTTCTAAGGTTGCTGCTGAAACCGGGACATTGAGCCGTAGTTTGGCTCGTACCGGTTCCATTGCCCAGTACGCCACCTTGCTTTCCGCTGGTGCTTTGATTCTGGGTTTGGCCTTCCTGGTTGGTGCAGTTGCCACCTCGCGTCGCAACTCTCGACTGGTTGATGCAGAATAGTCCGCACTCCCTGTAAGAGACCTGTGGTTTGTGCCCACCATCCGGTGGGCACAAACTTTTTTAGCTGCTAGATGTTGTTCGGCGCTCCACCTAAAAACGCCGAACAACATCTAGCAGCTTTTTAGCGATTACATAAATTCCCTGGATTACTTACCATAAATCGCATCAATTTCGCGGGAATATTTTTTCATTACTACCTCCCGACGCACCTTCATGGATGGGGTCAACATGCCATTGTCCACCGTGAAATCCCCCAAAATCACTCGCACTTTACGAATTGATTCCGCCCGAGATACCGACTCTGAAGCCCGCGTGGCACCGCGCATTAGGGATTCTTGCACGGCCGGATGCACCGCTGCTGCTGCTACATCCATCGAGGGCAACTTGTGGTTAGCCAACCAAGTCGGCAGCATCTCGCGATCTAAAGTCACCAAAGCCGACACAAAGGGGCGCTTATCCCCAATAACCACCACATTGGAAACCAAGGGATGCCCCCGGAAGGCCTCCTCTAGAGGTGCCGGGGAGACATTCTTGCCCGAAGCGGTTACAATCAGTTCCTTTTTCCGGCCGGTGATACTCAAGAATCCGTCATCGTCAATTTCGCCCAAATCCCCGGTTCTAAACCAACCTTGCGCATCCAATACCGCAGCGGTGTCGGTCGGGTTATGACGATAGCCGCGCATAACCAGGTCAGAACGAACGAAAATCTCGCCAGTATCATCGATACGCACTTCTACTCCCGGCAAGGGCAGACCCACCGAGGGAATTCGCACCTCTGGCACATTACCGGTTACCGGTCCCGCTGTTTCAGTCAAGCCCCAGCCTTCAATCACATTCAGACCTAGTCCACGATAGAAATGACCCAGCCTTTCCCCCAGAGGGGCACCACCACTAATGACATAGCGGCAATCTTTACCCAAAATATCCAAAATCTTCGAATATACCAGGCGCTCTGCCCAACGGTGCTGCACCCGCAGCCGCCATCCCGGTTCATGAAGGCTATCTAAGGCCTGGGAATATTGAATGGCCTGTTTAGTCGACCAAGCAAATACGCTGTGTTTCAAGCCTTTCCCGGCCTTTACCTGGGCGGCGGTATAAATCTTTTCCAACACCCGGGGAACCACAGTCATCACCGTCGGCTTGAAAGACTGCAGGTCACTCATCAGGGTCTTTACCGAGGGAACACAGGCCAGCATCCCCCGTCCTGACAGCACCGTGAAACAGGAAAACCGCGCGAAAACATGAGCCAGCGGCAAAAACAGCAACAGCCGGGTCTTCTTGTTGTCAATAACCTCTGGCAGGGCTTCGCCAATCATCAAAGCCATGTAGCAAAAATTACGCTGGGTCAGTTCCACGCCTTTAGGGCGACCCGTAGTACCGGAAGTGTAAACCACCGAAAGCAAGGAATCCAGGTTCACATTCTCTAATCGAGTCTTAACTTCCTGTTTGGAAATCCCCGCTCCCATCAAGCGAATCTGGTCTAAAGCGCCGTCTTCTAATGCCATCACCCCGAAATCCACAGTTCTGCCGGTGGATTCCACCAGGCGCTGTTGGGTAGCAGTATCCGTAATCACCAGCCGGGAGCCAGTATCTTCCAAAATCCAGTCCACCTGGCTGGCCGCATCGGTTTCATAAATCGGTACTACCGTCAGCCCGGCGGTTTGCCCGGCGTAGTCCACTAACACCCAGTCATACGAGGTTCCTGCCATCAGCCCGATACAGTCCCCGGGCTGCAGCCCCATCCCGATTAATCCCCGCGCCAAATCTATAATCTGGCTCGCTAGAGCAGCGGCTGTGATTTCCTCCCAGCCTTGCTCAAAGGGCTTGGGGCGCATCATCACCACGGCATGTGGGGTGCGCCGGGCGCGGGCAAAAAACAGCGCGGGAATCGAATCATTTGCCTCCAGGTTAACCTGTGGCGGGGTAGCGAAATATTTCAGTGTCAATGGAACCTCCGATAACAGCCATGCTTCAGTACAATGCTACCTAGATAAGCTTACGCGCTAAAATCTGTGATGCCTGAACCCCGGTCGCATGTTTCGGTAACTATCCGTTCAGATTTGGGGTAAAACTGTCGATATGTCATTTGGGTGTGTCGCGGGTTCATGAGGCGCCATTGGCTATACGGACAAGGGAGGAAATATGAGTATTCCATCAGTGGGTGCCCCGCTGCCCTCGTATAGTGCCGGAAAATCTGCTTCCAGCACGGCTAATGCACAGACTTCCGCCCAGAATGCTCAAAATGCGGTGACCCAAGCGGCTGCCAATACGGCCTCGCAATCCCAATTGAGCCCTAATCCGAGAGCCGCCTCCGGTACCGCCACTGGAACGCCAGCCGAACAAAACAGTGCCGAGGCCGCTGCCGGCAAGGCTTCTTCGACCCAAAATGAATCTCGTAGCGGGTCGAGCATCCCAACATCCGCAAATTCCTCGGTGTCAAGCGCGAAGCTTGACACCTTAAGTCTCTCTACTAATGCGTGGCAGCAGCTTGCTTCGCAGACGCAAAAAGGCAGTGTGGGGAATGGTACGATGGGGCGTTTGCTGCCGGTTTTCACCCAGGGCGCCTCCGGTGGTTCCACTTTGGGTGGATCGGCGGCATCGGGTAATTCCGCTGGCAGTGTTTCTGGTTTTACCGGGATGGGTGCGGGTGCTGGTTGCGCTAGTTTGACCGGAAATCTGGTAAATGGCCAGGTAGCCACGACGGGGGGTCAAGGGCAGGGCGGCTTGGGTACTTCGAGTTCATTAGGCGCCACCCCGAATCCGAATTCGTCGCCGACACCATCCGGGTTGGGGAACTCTAATGGCGACATGTCGAGTGGCAGCCAGCCATCCGCGATGGCACCTCATGCCACCGCAATCGCCGCCAATATTACGGCGCACGCTAAAGCGGCAACTGGTGCGGCCACCAACCCATCAACCTTGCCGACCGGTTCGGGTGACGGTAAAACCGGAGCCACGTCACCGGGCGAAAACAGTGTGGATAGCGACGCAGCCGCGACTCGACCGGCTACCGGGGCGACCGTCGCCAACCGGCCAGCCGCCGGAGCCGCAGCTTTGCGCGCTGCCGATACCCAAAGCGCTCCTAACGCAGCCAACACTACCACCAGCAACACCAGCGCTCCCGCTGCTCCTGGCACCCCAACCGCACCGGGACACGCCGCTATGCCACGCCCCGAAGTGGCCGCCCGTCAAACAGCGGCGCAACAAGCCGCCTCGCAAATCGAAGAAGCCACCACCACAACCAGTAAAGCCGCGACCCGCCAGGGGGGAAATCAGCCTCGCACCCAAGCCGCTTCCCCGGATGCTTCGATGGTGCTGGGGATGCCCACCACTTTCACCACCCCGGAACCTACCCCGAAACCGGGGGAGCTGGGCTTAAATATCACCGCCAGTTCTGACCCCGTGGTGATGAGCCAAATCGCGGCGGCCAGCGGTTTCGGGATGAAGTTGCAACAGGCTTTGAACCTGAACCTAGGGATTCCGGGTTTAACCCCGGCCAGTATGGTCAGTGCTTTGGGGGTGCTGATTTTGGTGCTGGTGGCCTTGCGGGTATTCGTAAACGGTTTTGGCGATGACTATGTGATGCTTAGTTTCGCGGTGATTATCGGCATTATACTGACGATTGGACCGTGGGTGTTTAAACCGCGACATCGTTGAACTCGCCGTTTGAAATCCCAGGGCAGATGCCCAAACCAATCCAGTTTCACATCGGGTTTGCGCCCCAAAAGCCCCGAGGCGTGAACGCCCCGGGGCTTTGTCTGTCGATTAAAGCCTAGCTACTAGCAGTTGTAGTACAACTCAAACTCGAAGGGATGGGGATGGACAAACAGGCGTTGTACCTCGGATTCGCGTTTCTGGGTAATCCAGGTTTCCAGCAAATCCGTGGTGAACACGTCGCCTTCAGTCAGGAATTCGTTGTCTTCCTCGAGGGCATTTAAAGCCAAATCAAGCGAGGGCGGCAGCTTCTCGATATCGTGGTATTCCTCGGGGGGTAGTTCGTAGAGATCCTTGTCAATCGGCTCGGCCGGCTCGATACGGTTGCGAATTCCATCCAAACCGGCCATCAAAATCGCCGGAAAAGCCAGATAAGGATTAGCTGACGGGTCAGGCACCCGGTATTCAATGCGTTTAGCCTGCGGGGAAACCCCGGTAATGGGGATGCGGATGCAGGCAGAGCGGTTGCGTGCGGAATACACCAGGTTCACCGGGGCTTCAAAGCCGGGAACCAGACGACGGAAAGAGTTAATCGAAGGATTAGTGAAAGGCAGAATCGCGGCCGAGTGGCGCAACAGCCCGCCGATGAACCAGCGTGCCAAATCAGAAAGCCCCGCGTATCCGGATTCCCCATAGAACAGGGGATTACCGTCTTTCCACAGGGACACGTGACAGTGCAAACCGGATCCGGCCTCGCCCCACAGGGGTTTAGGCATGAAAGTCGCGGTTTTACCCAGTTCAATTGCTTTGTTTTTGACTATGTACTTGAACACCGTTAAGTTATCTGCCGCGTGCAGCAAGGTGGAATAGGTGTAACCGATTTCTTGTTGACCCGAGGCGCCGTTTTCGTGGTGGGCACGTTCAATCTCGAAACCGGTGTCTTGCAAGGTGCGAACAATAGCGTCGCGAATATCCGCACTGCGATCCATGGGGGGAACCGGGGCATAACCATGTTGGAAGGGCATCCGGTTGCCCAGGTTATGCCCGTTTTCCTCGTCTCCGGCGGTCCAGGAGGCTTCATTAGAGCGGATTTTCACGAAGGTGTCGGCCGGATCGGTGCGGTATTGAATCGAGTCAAAGAGGTAAAATTCGGGTTCCGGTGCGAAATAGCATGTGTCGGCGATGCCGGTGGACTTCAGGTACGCTTCGGCTTTCTGAGTGACTCCGCGTGGGTCGCGGCTAAACGGCTCATTGGTAAAGGGATCGACTACCGAGGCATAGAGCACCAAAGTGGGTTCTTGGCGGAAAGGGTCGACAAAAGCCGCTGTCGGGTCGGGAATCAGTTTCATGTCGGATTCATTAATCTTGGTGAATCCCTTGATGGATGACCCGTCGAACATCATGCCCTTGGTGAGGGTCGTTTCGAGCATATTCGTGGGGATGGTCATGTGTTGCATCGTGCCGTACAAATCGGAAAATCGTACGTCGATGAATCGGATTTTTTTATCTTGCACAAAGCTTAGAACTTGAGCGGTATCGTTAAACAAAATGGCCTCCTGGGGCGAATAATTTTTACAATTTTATTGTTCCAAATTTTACCGGGGGTGAAGCGGCGCATCAAATCGATAGAGTTTGCCCCCGGCGCGGTTCCAGCTGGGATGCGACTGGTTGCGTCGGGGGCAAGGTCTATTTAGTTTTCTCGGGTTCATGAGGTGCCAGCCCGGGTTGTGATTGTAAACGTGGGTCATGCCCCGTCGGTATTCCCGGGTTATAGTGCCCCAAGATTCCGGTTTTTGGTTCGCTAAATATCCACGGATATCTAGCGGATAGCGGCCAAAACTGCCTCGGGCAAAACTCGGATCCCGCCCACGCCGATAACCGATTCCAGTTTCAGTGATTCGCGTTGCTGACGCACTCCGGCACCTGTATTCGGGGTCAACAGGATAACCCCGTCGTTTACTGCACCCGCTACCATTGCGTCTTTCAATGCCGTTCCGGCGGCGATGTATGCCACGCGGCCAGCCTTTTGCGCCAGTGCGTTTTTGGCCACTATTGCTGCGGTTTGGTAGCGATCCGATCCGGACCACCGTTGCCAGCTGGTTTTGCCTACTAGCTGAGCTACTACCGGGGGCGTGGCTACGGCTTCACCGCCCAGCACGATGACTTTTTCGGGGGCGAATTCTTTGATTTTTTTACCGGCTGCCGCTATTGAGGCGTCGTTAGTGAATGTCAGGATCGGTCCGTCTCGCAGCACCGATCCTGCTACCGCGTCGGGGGAACCCATACCGGCGTTGCGGGTCACGTACACGACTTTTGGCAGCCCGTTGATTGTTTGCCAACGGTTGGCTACTGCTTCGGCGGTGGCGTTGCGATCCCCGCCTTGCAGCCGAGTCACATTTGTTGCTCCTACCAGGGATGCAGCTTGGGCTTCAATATTGGCTGGAACTGCTTTACTACCGCCTAAGATGACAATTTGTTCTGGTTTGACCCCGCCCAGGTTCAGGCTCACCCCGTCAGTCAAAACCACCGGGCCGTCCCCGAGGGTTCCCGCTGCCAGGGCATCGACCGGGTTGTGGTTGGATGCCACGTAAACCACTGGCCATTTGTCACCCCAGGCGTGCTTAGCCACGTTAACCGACGTTTCCACCCCGGAAGGACCAGCTAAACGTTCCGGGCGCGAGACGGCGGCGCGTTTAGCCTGCAACTGTGACAACTCTTTCTTGGCGGCATCGTATTTGGCTTTCAAATTGGCGTCGCCGTAGCGCATCCGGGCTTGAATCTTTTGGTAGTAGTCCTGGAAACGTTTTTCGTACTCGTCCACCGTGTAAGCACCCGTTGCGACAGATTCCGGGGTTTCGCTTTCAGAGCTGGAGTTATCGGAGCACAGCGGGCCAAGCCATTCGATGCTGTCGGGGTTGATGCCCTGGGCTTTTAGCTGGTCTATGCTCTCTTGAGTGTGGCAGTTTTCAGGCTGTCTGCGCTGGGATTTGCGGTTGAAGGCGGATGCTCCCCAGTTGAACTGCTGCAGATGCGTTACGCCGTAGCCTTCCCTGTCACCTGTACGAACCGCGAAACCGGTGACACCATACTCGTGATTAACAATGTTTGTGTAGTGACCGGTTACTCCTTTGCCTTTCGAGTCGTAAATCTTCTTTTCTGCATCAAACCATCCGGTGAAGGGGTCGCTGTACCCCCAGGCAATGTTTTCCCCGTATCCGTTATGTGAGTGCTCGTGGTGAAAGGTAGACCAGTTGGTGTTGACTTGGGCGATGGCCATGAGTTCGTCAGTGACTTTTAGCGGTCCGGCGGGCGACCCGTCCACGTCTCCCCACTGGGCGCGTAACGCATTGGCTTTACGCATCCATTGGAAAGTACTGGCCATGTTTTTTAGGGAGGTGGCGTCTTTCGGGTCTCCGATGTGCGTGTAGGAAATAAGGGGGGTTCCGTCGCTAACCTTGTAATCGGTTTGTAGTTGTGCTATGGCGTCTTTGGCGCCGACTTCTTCAAAGAACCCCTTGGAACCAGAATCGAACTGGGCTTTGGCGGCACTGCGGCTAGCTTGCCAGGCTTCCCGGGTCTTTTTTACCTTGGCCTGAGCTGCAGCTTCATCCTTGGGGACAACAGCATCGTTTTTCTCTGCTATTGTGGTGTTTTCATGAGGTGTTGCCGCGAATGACATCGAGGTGCAAATGGTGCCGCTTAAAGGAATCAGCAAGGCACCGGAGAGTCCAAGTGCTAAAATTTTCTTTGATTTCATTATTTTGTCTTTCTTCAGTTTCGGCTTATTGGTCGTGTATAAATTCCAGTTTGCATCAAAAGAATATCTTAGTCTCTGTGTTACAGATTTGAATTTATTTCCCCGGCGCGGTTCCAGCTGGGATGCGGCTGGTTGCGTCGGGGGCTGCGGACGGGAAAATCCCAACCGTAAGTGGCCTATAATGAAACCGACAGGGGAGCGAAATACGCTGAGAGTGCCCACTACCAGGCAGACCCTCGAACCTGGGCGGATAATGCCGCCAAGGAAGTCGAGTCAATCTCGAAAACACCGCCACCGGTGTTTTTAACCCCTGCTCTGGATTATCTAGGAGCAGTAACCATGTTTAAAACCAATCCCGCCCACCAAAGTTACGTCCGCAAGCGCGGCACGCACCTCATGAAGGGGGCAGCACTACTGGCCGGGGCACTGGCACTGGCGGCCTGTACCTCATCAATACCCGCCAAGCACAACGCCGCCACCGAACCCACCGCCGCCGGCACCGGGCAAGGCGAAGTGACCCTAGTGGCCTATGATTCCTTCCCCCTGAGTGAAGAAACCATCGCTGCTTTCAAGAAAAAAACCGGCTACGACCTGAAGGTCGTCAAATCTGGGGACGGGGTGGAACTGACGAATAAAATCATCCTCACCAAGGACGCCCCCTTGGGGGATGCGGTGTTCGGGATGGATAACAACACCGCACAAGCCGCCGTAAAAGCCGGAGCCTTAGCTGACTTTACGGGACAACTGGCACCCAGCGTCACCAAGGCGCGTGGCGCGGAAAAACAACTGGTACCCATCGACCAAGGCGAAGTCTGCGTGAACTACGACATTAAATATTTCCAAGACAAAGGCTTGAAACCACCCGCCACCTTCGATGATCTCGCCGCTCCGGCGTACCAGAACCTGACGGTGGTTCAATCCCCGCAAACCTCTACCCCGGGACTGGCCTTTATGTTGGCCACCATCAAAGCCAAAGGCGAAAACAGTTGGCAGAACTATTGGAAGGCCTTGAAAGCCAACGGGGTCAAGGTAACGGATTCTTGGGACACGGCGTTCAACGCGGATTTCACGGCCGGGGGTAATAAAAACAAATCAGCTGCCTATCCGATTATGGTGTCTTACGCGTCCTCACCGGCCTGGGCGGTCAACGAGGCCGGGGATGCCACCACCATCGGTAATGTTCCCGACACTTGTTATCGTCAGGTGGAATATGCCGCTGTGTTGCAAAACGCCAAAAATCCAGAGGGAGCCGCCGCCTTGGTAAAGTTCTTGACCGAGGAAACCGCGCAAAAAGACCTGGTGGAAAACAACTATATGTACCCCGTGTTGGACAGCGTGTCCCTGCCGGAACCGCTGGCCAAATTCGGGGCGCCCTCGGGGAAAGCCGTGTCCTTGGATGACAAACAGGTCAGCGAGAAACGCGAAGCCTGGGTGCGAGCCTGGACCGAAATCATGTCCTAGGTCGCGATTGACATTGTGAATAACAGGGAATAACGCCGTGCCCACCGCAGCCGAACCCGTCAGTGCCGCGCCCGCCGCCACGTCTACCGCCACGCCCGCGATGCCCCCCAGACAGAAACAAAACTCGGACAAGCGTGGGCACAAGTGCTGGGACAAGACTGTCCCCAGAATCCTGTTGGCTGCGGCCATCGTGGTGCCACTGGCATTCTGGGGGCTGTTTTTTCTGGTTCCTACCGCACGGCTAATCTGGCTGGGCATCAGCGGGGGAGTAATGCCGGGCGCGCCGTCCTTCGGGCAAGCCTGGCGAGACACGATGACCCGCCCGCGAACCTGGTCAGTGCTGTTTTGGACCCTCGAGATGGGGGTGCTGGGCACTGGGTTTTCCGTGATTCTGGGCGTGGCGGGTGCCTGGGTACTCTACGGTTTGCGCTGGCCGGGACGCCGGGTCTGTCGCGCCCTGCTGGGGGTACCCCTGGTGTTACCTTCGGTGGTGGTGGGGGTGGCTTTCCAAAACCTGCTGGCGAATTCGGGGCCGCTGGGTTTCCTGGGGCTGGCCGGAACACGGGTCGCGATTGTACTGGGAATGGTGTTCTTCAATTTTTCCCTAGTGGCGCGCCTGGTGGGTACGGCATGGATTCGACTCGACCCCAGGGTGGTGGCCGCAGCGCGAGTGCTCGGAGCCAGCCCCGCCCGAGCGTTCTTTACAATTACTCTGCCGCGTTTATTCCCCGCAATTTTCGCCGCAGCCTCGCTGGTGTTCCTGTATTGCATTACGTCCTATGGACTGGTTCGGGTTATCGGCGGGGTGAAAATAACCACCTTAGAGGTTGAAATTTATCTGGAAACCGCTGCTTTCCTGAATTTGCCGGGCGCGGCGGTGTTGTCACTGCTCCAGATTGCGATAGTGCTGGTGGCGTTGATTCTCAATGCGGTGTCTCGCTCGCGTTTCGAGGCTGTCGCCGGCGAGATTCGTTCCGTGCCGCCCCGGCAGCCGCGTCGCGAGGATTTGTTGGCGCTGGTCTTGTCACTCGCGGGGGTCGTGTTGGTGGTTTTGCCTTTGGGCGGGTTGCTGCTCGATTCTTTGCACCGTGAAGGCCAGTGGACACTGGATAACTATGCGGCACTGGCGCGTCCGGGTTTGTCGGCGGCCTTGCCGGGTTCGGCGCTGTCGGCGGCAGTTTATTCATTAGAGGTCGCCCTGATTTCCACGGCGCTAACCCTGGTGACGGGCTTGTCAGTGACGGTGGTGCTGACCCGGCGGTTCAAAGCGCGGGCGTGGCGCTGGGTGCAAGAATCCTTGGATGTGCTGATGGCCTCGCCCCAGGGGGTCAGCGCGGTTACAGTGGGTTTCGGCATGTTGATAACCTTGCAAGCCCCGCCGTTTTCCATGCCCGCCAATGCGTTTTTCTTGGGCGGAGTGGCCTCGGTAGTGGCGCTACCACTGGTGTTGCGTGCCGTACTGCCTACCGTTCGGGCTATTCCCCCACGTCTTTTGCAGGCGGCGGCGACTTTAGGTGCTTCGCCCCTACAGGTATTTTTCACCCTGGAATTGCCGGTGTTGCTGCGGGTTTCTGGGGTGGGGGCGGGGTTTGCCTTCGCCATTGCCTTGGGCGAGTTCGGTGCCACCAGTTTCCTAGCGCGTCCGCTACAACCAACCTTGCCGGTGGCGATTTTTGCTTTGAGCTCCAAACCAGAAATCGTTGCCCAGGGGGCGGCCAATGCCGCTGCGGTGCTGTTGGCGGGACTCTGCGCCGCCGCGATGTTTTTGGCCGAGTGGCGCCGCACGTCAGCTTAGAGGGTTATATTCATGTGGTTCGTTCGTTTTCCAGGAGGTTTCGGTGGTTTCTAAGGGGCTGCGGGTTCATGAGGTGCAATTTGCTTATCCGCCACTTTCCCGTGGTGTGGCACCCATCCCGGTTCTAAAAAATGTGTCCTTGGAACTCGAACCTGGCCAAGTCATGGTGTTGTTGGGGTCTTCGGGTTGTGGCAAGTCAACTTTGCTACAGGTCATCAGTGGATTGCTGAAACCGGATTCCGGAACAATCGCCTGGGATAACCAAGACCTCAAACGCACCCCGGTACACCGGCGGGGTTTCGCCATGCTGTTTCAGG
Organism: Mobiluncus mulieris ATCC 35243; assembly: GCF_000160615.1. GTDB lineage: Bacteria > Actinomycetota > Actinomycetes > Actinomycetales > Actinomycetaceae > Mobiluncus > Mobiluncus mulieris. The sequence continues at coordinate 849,120 of NZ_GG668518.1, forward strand.
GTGGGGAACTGTTCCCCGGCCGTGATGTGGCGGGGAACATCGCCTATGGCCTGGAAATGCGGCGTCCCCGACCAACCCGAGCCCAACGCGAAGCTAGGGTGGCGCAGATGCTGCGCCTGGTACACCTGGAAGGCTATGAAAACCGTGGTATTTCAACGCTTTCTGGGGGGCAAGCTGGGCGGGTGGCGCTGGCGCGGGCTCTGGCTCCTGCGCCCAGGCTACTGCTGCTTGATGAACCTTTGGCAGCCCTGGATGAACAGCTCAAATACGAGCTTGCCCGGGATATTCGCGAAATCCTCAAGGCCTCTGACAGCACAGCGCTCTATGTAACTCATGACCAGAGCGAAGCCAAACTGGTTGCCGACCGGGTGAGCATTATGCACCAGGGCGAGATTGTGGCTCAAGGCAGCCTGGAGTCACTGCGCCGTAATCCCCCCAACCCCGGAATTGCCAAGTTTTTGGGGTTGTAAAGCGAAGCGGTCGTAATGTCTTGGCACCTCATGAATTCCCAACCGACTAAACCCCGCCGACATAGCCCAGTTGCCCCCACGCGAAATACAGCCCGACCGCTGCCGAAATCGCCAGGTTCAAGGAACGGCGCCCCTCTAGCATGGGAATCCGCACCCGGGAAGTCACCCGGGGGTCGTCCATAACCGGCACCGGCAACCCGGTGTCTTCCGGACCAAACATCAAGGCATCACCATCTTGGAAATGCACCGACGGCAGCATGACCTCGGTGTGCCCGGTAAAGGCATAGATTTTTCCGGGAATTGCCGCGAAACAATCGTCCAAATCAGGGTGGCGCTGTAAGTGTGCCAAGTCGTGATAGTCCAAGCCAGCGCGTTTCAACTTGGTGTCCTCGAAATCGAATACGGTTGGTTCCACCACATGCAGAGTCGCCCCGGTACAGGCCGCCAGGCGAATCGCCGCCCCAGTATTTCCCGCGATACGCGGTTGGTAAAAAATCACATGCAACATAACGACCCTGATTTTACTATTTTCTGTTCCTGGTAGAATTGGGACAATGACCAGTAAGGAAACCGATTGGGAACAGCGCCTGCAAGCCCTGCTTCGCCCCGTCGAGATTGACCCGCAAAACCAGCCCCTGGCATTGCAAGTCGAGGACGGGTTACTGGTGCCATTGCGCCTGGATTCTAAAAACGCCTGGTCGACACGCCGCGCCCGGTGGCGGGATTTGACTTCCCGCTGGGTTTCCGTCACCGCCGGTTTGAACACCGGCCAGCTCACGGCTTTGCGTTCCTTGTTCGACCAGGCATCGAACCAAGGTTTAATCCAGGTAGACTCCCTGGATTCCACGGGACTCCAATGTTTACAAGACTGCTATCACAAAGGGGTTGAAATCTTTTCCGACCCGGCTCGCGACTTTGTTTATGTGCCCGATGATCTGGACGCAACCATGTTTTTGGATATTGCGGAAACCGGAGCAGGACTCGAAATTTCGGGCAAGCCCCTCGTGAAGCCGAACCCCAAACAGCCCCCCACGCAACTGTCCGGTTTTCGGTTTGCTCCCGCGATTTCGGGTACTTTTCACGAGGCGCTAGCTGATATCCAAGCAAATCCTATAATCGTGTCTGCCCCGGAAATAGACCATTTCTGGGCGCAGTGGGAGCAGTGGACGGAAACCTTAGATTTAGTGGCGCTGCTGACCCCGGAAACCCGGCGGCTAGCCCAATCGCATCACTTCGGACCGGCCACGCTGCACGGGTTCTTGGCTGTGAATCCCGTAGAGCCGCGCCAACTGGAGTTTACCTGGACTTTGCAACGCAAATCCCCGGCCGGCAAGACTATCTCGCTGCCGGTGGACACCCATAATCCCAGTAAAACCGTCAGTCAGCTAATGGCTCGTTTGGGGGCGCAATTGGCCTGGCGCGAGGAATCCACCCGGAATTTTTTCAACCATGTTTTCCCGGTGTGGGAATTGAACCGACTGCGTGACCTAGCCGATGATATCAACGACACCGACTGTGTCCGGGTGGTGTTTTCGCCTCAGTTGGAGCACACCAAGATTTTTTCGGAAATCCCCGAGATGACCCTGAATCTTAGCAGTTTTGAATCGGGGGACTATCGCCTGGATTTAGAGTGGCGCCTGGGTTCAGAGCGGGTACAGAGCGCGGATTTCTTGGCGGCGTTGGGGCGTGCCGATCGCTGGTGGCAAAGCCCCGATGGTAACTGGGTTGATTTGTATTCCCCGCAAATGCGTGACTTGCAGGCTATTTTGCAGGAGTTCGAGGAACTGGGATTGCAGGATTTTCAACGGGGCTCGGGTTGGATTGTTGATATTTCCCAACTTGGTCTGGTTCAGGCTTTGACCAAGTTCGCAAAAACCCGCCAGTTGAGCCCCAGATGGCAGGAAAACGCGACGGCTTTGCTGCATCCCCAGCCGGTGGCGGTGCCCAGTCTGCCGGAAGGCCAGTGGCGTAACTACCAGCAGGACGGCTTCCAGTGGCTTTATGCCCGGGCTGCCGCCGGTCTAGGCGGGATTTTGGCTGATGATATGGGCTTGGGCAAGACTTTACAGATGCTGGCGGTGGTGGCAGCGTGGCGACGCGACCATCCGGTTCCCACCGTTCCGGATGCTGTTACGAACGCTGGAGTGGAAGCTGTGCCTGACACTGCTGGGGGCACCGTCGTGGACACTGTCTTGGATACGGCGAACTCCACAGGTGCCACTCGCCCCACTTTTGTGGTGGTGCCGGCCAGTTTATTGGCGACTTGGGAAGAACAGGCGCGTCACTGGTTTCCCCAGTTGCGCCTGTTGGTTCAATCCGTCAGTGTGGGCAAGCATCCGTCGGATTGGCAGTGTTTGCGTCAAAAACTTGACTCGGTGGACTTGGTGTTGACGACGTACACTTTGGCGCGTCTTGATATGGATTTCTGGGCGGAATGCCAGTTTTCGGGGCTGATTTTGGACGAGGCTCAGGCGGTGAAGAACCCGGCGACTTCGACGCATCGCGCCTTGACGCGGTTGCGGGCGCGGTGGGCTTTTGCTTTGAGTGGAACTCCTTTGGAAAACCGGGAGCGGGATTTATGGTCGATTTTTGCTTTGACGGTGCCGCGGCTCTTGCCGCCGTTAGCTGCCTTTGAACGGCATTTGCACCATGCGGCGCTTACCGAACGTTCGGCCGCCCGCCATGCTTTGAGTGCCCGGGTTTCGCCGTTCTTGTTGCGTCGCACCAAGGAATCCGTGGCGAGCGAGATTCCGGCCAAAACGGAACAGGTGATTCACCTTGACCTGGAATCGCACCAGGCTGAGCTTTACCAGAAATACCTGGTGGCGGCGCGTTTAGAGGCTGAAGGTTTGCGAGCGAAGCGGCTTAATGTGCTCACGGCTTTGACCCGTTTGCGCCAGCTTTCCTTGAGCGCGAGGCTGATTAATCCTGCGGTGCCCGAGGATGGGGCGAAGATTGACTATCTGGTGGACGCGCTTCCCGACTTGGCGGCGCAAGACCACAATATTTTGGTGTTTTCCCAGTTCACCAGTTTCTTGGCTTTGCTGCGGGCTCGGCTGGAAGACCAAGGTATCACCTATGCTTATTTGGATGGATCGACGCGTAACCGACGTGACCAGGTGGATTGTTTCCAGCGAGGTTCGGCGCGGGTTTTTCTGATTTCTTTGAAATCTGGGGGTTTTGGTTTGAATCTAACGGCGGCGGATTATGTGTTTTTGTGTGACCCATGGTGGAATCCTCAGGTGGAGTCCCAGGCGATTGATCGGGCGCATCGTATCGGCCAGACTCGCCCGGTGAATGTGTACCGGTTGGTGGCTAAGAATACGATTGAGCAGCGGGTTTTAGCGATGCAGGCTCAAAAGCGCGAACTGTTCGACCAGGTGCTGCGTGGTTCGGAAAATCGCGAGGTTACTCCCCAGATTACTTTGGAACAGTTGCGGGCGTTGTTGGATTAGTTTCCGGTGGGTGGTAATTATTCGGGTTCATGAGGTGCAAGCCTGAAACTTGGCGCAAATTTACGAAAAATCCTGTCTTAGTTTCGGAAAAATGGGACAATTAATTCATGGAAGCAGACATTATAGATGCAAGGAATTACTTTAAACGCGCGGCAGTTCGGGCAAAAACCTTGGTTCGGGGTGACCCGCTGGTGGGTTCGGGATTGATTGTGATTGCGGTTTATTCCGGAAACGCCGAGGTATCCGAGGTGATGCGCGGCAGTGCCAAGACGATTTCGCGGATTATGCCTAATGGCACTCTTTCCGCTGAATCTGCCACTGATCCCGCTACGATTGGAATGAAGCTGGCCAGTGGCTATGTTTTGGTTAAGGCCAGCGCTACCGGAAAAGACGACGTGGATGAAAACGCGTTTTTCTTGGCTCCAGCGGCTGCCATGGTAGAGATTTGGCAGTTTGAAGAGGCCGGTTAAGCTAGTTTCGGTTTGATTTTTAAGCCCGCTAAACTGTAAATTGGTCTAGGCGTTTTTCGCACACGCGAGGGTGGCGGAATGGTAGACGCGCTAGCTTGAGGTGCTAGTGACTAATTAAACGGTCGTGAGGGTTCAAGTCCCTTTCCTCGCACCAAGCCCGGAAAATCCGGGCTTTTTTATTATCCGAGGGGAAGGTAACGTGCCGGGTTCCAATTTTGTTGAAGGTATTGCGACTTCGGTGTCTCAAACCGCTCAACCTGGCGGTATTGGGGCACATGAGCCATTTCCGGTGCGCGGTGAACAGGTAATCTTGGACATGCCGCGTCCTGGCGATGCCCAAGAAATTGTGTCGGCCTGCCAGGATTCCGATATTCAACGCTTCACCATGGTTCCGTTTTCTTTCGGTTTGCCCCAAGCACAGCATTTCCTTTCGGTGATGCACCAGAAACTGTGGGACGAAGGCGGGGCTAACTGGCTGATACGGGCTTTCTTGGGTCAGGGGAATCTTCGCTTCGTGGGTACTGTCGCGTTGCGACCTACTGGCGAAAAAAAGGCTGATGTAGGCTACTGGATTGCCCCGGAGTCTCGTGGGCAAGGCCTGATGACGCGGGCTTTAGCGCTGGCGGTGCGCACTGCCTTTGACAATCTTGGTTTTGAATGTGTCACCTGGCAAGCCAATCCCGAGAACCTCGCTTCGCATAGAGTGGCGTGGAAAGTCGGTTTTACTTTCAGTGGTGTCGCCCGGGGAGTGGGCGTGAATAACCGTGGTCAACGTGAAGACCGGTTGATAGCCAGTTTCGTTAAAGGGGATACTTTACTGCAACCCCGCGGCAGCTGGGAGGATGTCAAGATTTTGGGGCAGCATCCCAATCCCCGCGATCCCGAGGCCTTGGTACGTCAGTTCCACCAGGTTTATAATCTGCCGGTAGTGACCACCGGGGCGGATATTAGCGGCGAGAGAATGCACATGCGTCTGGCGCTTATCTTAGAGGAGACCACGGAGTTGGTACGAGCTCTCTACGGGAAAGCGGCGGCAAAGCGTTTACAGACTGCGACCCAAGGTCTTGTGGAGTTCGATGAACATGCCCGGGACACGATAGAAGTAGCCGATGCCTTGGCGGACTTGACTTATGTGGTTTACGGCATGGCCTTGGAAGCTGGAATCAGTTTGCCAGCGGTTTTAGCCGAGGTACAGGCCTCTAATTTGTCTAAACTGGACGAAAATGGGCAACCCATTTATCGTGAAGATGGGAAAGTTATGAAGGGGCCGGGATTTTTCCCCCCAAATATAGCGCGGGCTTTAACGAAAAACCTCGCTCCAACTATGTAGAATAAACAGGGACAGAGCTGAACTTAATTCACTAAAAACAAGGAGATAATGTGGTTCGTGTCACAGTTGTCGGCGGTGGCTATGGCGGCATCACAGTTGCTGGCGGCTTAGACGATGTAGCCGAGGTTACTTTGGTGGAACAAAAAGACCAGTTCGTTCATCACGCGGCCGCCTTACGTGCCGTTGTTGATGATATTTGGGCGCATACGATTTTCATGCCCTATTCGCGCCTTTTAAAAAACGGTCAGGTGATTCAAGACAAGGCCACCAAGGTGGAAGGAACCACGGTTCATCTAGCGACTCATGAACCCGTAACTGCCGACTACCTGGTGCTTGCCACGGGATCAACCTATCCTTACCCAGCCAAGCAGGATCAGCCCAACGCGGCCGACGCAAAAGCGCGCCTGGAAGAAACCCGGGATAACCTCAGCCGGGCGCGTCGGGTTTTACTGGTGGGAGCGGGAACCGTAGGCATCGAGTTTGCGGGGGAGCTGACCTCGAATTTCCCGGATGTCGAGGTAGTCATGGTGGATCGCGCCCCGCATATTCTGGGTTCCAACGAGTATGCTCCGCAACTGCGGGATGTGCTGACCCAGGAACTCGAGGAATCCGGGGTGCGCTTGGTTTTGGGGTCGCCCCTGTCTTTCGTGCCTCCCACTGAACCCGGGGTTTACCAGCCTTTCCACGTGGAAACCCAGGACGGGGTGGGGATTGATGCGGATATTTGGTTCCTTTGTTATGGGGCGCAAACCGCCTCGGGATATCTGCAATCCACACATGCTGACCGTTTGAATGAAGAAGGCCAGCTGGCGGTTGATGAATACCTGCGGGTAAAGGGCAGCGAGAATGTCTATGCGGTGGGTGATTTGACTGATGTGCCGGAGTCGAAACGCGCCGATGCGGCGCGGGCTCACGCTCGAGTTGTGGTGGCAAACATTAAGGCCGCGATTGCCGGCAAGGCTCCTAGCACGGTTTATACACCCGGAAAAATGTGGGTGGTGTTGCCCCTGGGTATGGAAGGCGGGGCTTCCCAGTTGACTGGAGAGGACGGCGAGCCTCGGATTGTTGGTCCGGAAGAAACCGCCGAAATCAAGGGGAATGACCTGATGGTGACGATGGTGCGCGGCCAGTTGCACTTGCCCTGAGGACTGGGCGGGGACGTTGCCCGGGTTAAAACCGGGTAAAAATGGCAGTAAACTTGTTTTTCGGGATTCCTTTTGGCGTCATTGAGCTGCGCAATCAGCTTTATAGGGTAAAATCGTGTTCATGAATGATGACCCTCGCCGTGACCTTGATGCTTTGATTTATGCCCTCGAGCGCCACTTGGAAGTGGCATTGTCCCTGGACAACGAGGATGACGACTCGGATGTTCTGATTGACGCAGAAAACCGGTTGCGCGATGCCTTCTTTACTTACGACGACACTTTGTTTACCCAAACCGGGGTCGAATTGCCTTTCGACATCCTCGATGACGAGGACGAGGATGAGGGCGATAACGACGCGGGCGACAGCGAGGATGACGATTTTGACTCGGATTATCATCGTCGTGACGACGACGATGACTCGCATTACCTAGACGGGGAAGACTTCGACGACTTCGACCTTACAGAGGATTAATCGGGTCGGTTACTTCGTCCAAGGCACTGGACACCTGGCGGGGCAGCTTTGTGTCCAATCCACGCAATACTTGGTGCAACTGCTCGGCGGTGCGTGCCCCCACAATCGCGCTAGACAAACCGGGGCGTGACAGCACCCAGGCCAGCGACACCGCTAGAGTCGACTCGCCCAAGCCCGAAGCGGCAGTGGCCACGGACTCTACCACCCGACGCTTTTCACTGGTCAGATAGGGTTTCACGAAACCTTGCAGATGCAAGGAGGCTCCGCGAGAATCTGGGGGAGTGGAGCTGCGGTATTTCCCGCTTAATACCCCTCGTCCTAAAGCTGACCATCCCAAAACCCCGATTCCCAGGGTGCTGGTGGCCGGTAAAATCTCTACCTCGATTTGCCGGTTCAACAGGGAATACTCGTTGGTTACCGCTGCTAAACCGGGTGTAGCCGCGCTGATTCCCGCCAGCCCCCCACCGAAAGTATTCCCCAGTCGTGCCGCCGCATAGGCTATCTGCCAGGCGTTATGGTTGGACAGTCCCACGAAACGTGCCTTGCCTGACTGCCAGGCCGCGACTAAAGTGGACAAAACCGCGTCAAAATTCGTGTGTTCATCGGGAACCTGCAGCATCCACAAATCCACGTAGTCAGTGCCCAGTTCCCGCAAGCTGGCTTCTAAACTGCCCAGCATAGCCGAACGGGATGCTTCCACGAAGCTGTGATTGTCTCGGCGCAGCACTCCGGATTTAGAGACGATTACCAAGTCATCGCGGCTTGCCATGCGGCTGTCCCCTCGTGAAATTAAAGCTCCCAACACTTGCTGGGCTTGTCCCTCGCCGTAAGTGGGGGAGGTATCGATGACATTGCCCCCGGCTTCCAAGAAAGCCTTTAACTGGGCGGCGCATTCATCATCTAGGGTGTCGCGCCCCCACGTTAAAGTTCCCAATCCCAAGGCGGAAACCCGCAAACCAGTGTTGCCTAAACGTCGCATTTCCATGCTTCCACGCTATCCCACCAAGACTGCGAATCCAGGAATTCAACGCCCAAGAAGCGTAAATTCCCCAAAGGGCTCGAAGCGTTTAAGATTGAAGCCATGGAACAACCAAGGATAAATTTACCTACCCCGGGCGGCCAGGCGCGCCGTCGCGGGGTGTTTCGTGCGGGTGAATGGGTGCAATTGACCGATGAAAAGGGGCGAATGCACACGGAGCTGCTCGAAGCGAAGGGTTATTTCCAGTGCCACCAGGGGGCTTTCCCTCACAGCAAGGTCATCGGAATGCCGGAAGGCAGTGTTATTCCCGCCGACAAGGGCGAGCACCGTTTTACCGCGTTGCGCCCGTTGCTGGTGGATTACCATCTGTCGATGCCGCGTGGTGCCCAGATTCTCTATCCCAAAGATGCCGCGCAAATCATAATGGAGGGCGATATTTTCCCGGGTGCCACCGTGGTTGAGGCCGGGGCTGGTTCCGGGGCGATGTCTATGAGTTTGCTGGCGGCGGTGGGACCGGCTGGCCGGCTGATTTCTTTCGAGCAACGCGAGGATTTCGCCCAGATTGCCAGGGCAAATGTGGAAATGTGGTTTTCCGGGAATGTTCCCCAGTGGGATTTGCGCCTGGGCGATTTGAGTGCCAGCCTGGTCGAGTTGCCGGATAAATCCGTGGATCGGGTGGTTTTGGATATGTTGTTACCCTGGGAACACTTGGCCGAGATTCACCGAGTTTTAGTGCCCGGTGGGGTGCTGACCTGCTATATTACCACCGCCACTCAATTGGCGCGTCTGGGGCAAGATTTGCGGAATTTCGGGGGTTTCACGGCTTTGAGTTCTTGGGAGTCCTTGGTTCGTCCGTGGCATGTGGATGGGCTTGCGGTGCGTCCGGATCATCGGATGGTGGCTCATACCGGGTTTATTTTCACGGCGCGACGCTTGGCGGATGGGGTAACCAGTATTCGTCGCGGCGAGCAGCCGGTGGGGTCGCTGGATTCGCGTGATGCCTTGTGGGAGGATGAATCTTTGGAATACGAGGGGTCACGTCCGATTTCCCCGCGTAAATTGCGGCGGGTGTTGCGCGATACCCAGGCTAAGGCGGCTTTGATGGGGCTTACTGACGGGGTGGCTGATAGTGTGGCTGATAGCGCGCCGGATAGTGCGCTGAATTCCGGGGAGGCTACGGTTGAGCCGGTGGGCGAGTCGGTTGTTGCTTTGGATAGCGCGTCTGGATTCGAGGCGGATTGTGGTTAATCACCGGGTGGTTGGGCTAGAGACCGAATATGGGGTGACGTTGAATCCGCAAGTGTCCTCGCGTCAGCGGGTTTCGGCCGAGGCCTTGTCGGTGGCGACGGCTCAGGCGGTGCGTTCGTGGCAGGCGAGTTTGCGTCCTGATGGACGCGCGGTTGCTTGGGATTGGGCGGGTGAGGATCCGTTGGCAGATATGCGCGGGGGTCACTTGGATCGTGCCAGCGCGCATCCTTCTTTACTGACTGATAATCCCGAGGTTTTTGCTCCTAGTGGGGATAATCCCGGGGCGGGGGTAACTGGCGGGGGCGCGGATTCTGTGGCGATGTCGGATGCGGTTGCTGCCTTTGGGGATTCGGCTTCATTAGGTGCCATCGTGAAACCCGGCGAGTTAGGAAATCTGGCCTCGCCGATGCTCACCAATGTGGTGCTAAGTAACGGGGGGCGTTTTTATGTTGATCATGCGCATCCTGAATACGCCACCCCGGAAGTTTTGACCAGTGTCGAGGCGGTTACTTGGGATGCGGCAGGGGAAAACATTGCCCGTTTTGCTATGACAAAAGCTTTAGATAGTGGCGTTGACCTGGTTCTTTATAAAAACAACACCGATTCCAAAGGTTCGGCTTATGGGACGCATGAAAACTATTTGGTGCCTCGTCAAATTCCGTTTGATAAAATAAAGGGTTCTTTGGTACCGTTTTTGGTCACCCGTCCGGTAATTTGTGGTGCCGGCCGGGTGGGTTTGGGACAGCACAGCGAAAATCCTGGTTTCCAGATTTCGCAACGTGCTGATTTTGTGGCGGATTTGGTTGGCCTGCAAACTACGTTTAACCGTCCGATAGTAAATACTCGCGATGAACCTCACGCCAGCACCTCATGGCGTCGCCTCCACGTGATTAACGGTGACGGAAACCGCTTCCAAGGTTCCATTCTGGCGAAGGTCGCCTCGACTCGAGCCTGGTTGGCTGCCATAGAGCTGGCCGATAAACTCGGCGTGAGCTTCCCTGCTGCCGGCATGTACTTTACCTGTGACCCAGTAGAGGCAGTGTGGCAAGTTTCGCGTGACTTTGATTTTTCCACCCGCCTGGCTTGTGCGGATGGACGTGAGCGCAGTGCGCTCGACTGGCAATATGAAGCTGCGTCGCGGTGTGCGGAATTCTTAGCCAGCGCTGATACGTCTTTGCTGACTGCTGGTGCTCGGCAAGATGCCCAAATCTGGGTGGACACTACGGAAATGTTACGTGCTGGCACTGCTGGTGCTCGGGTGGAGTGGGTGGCAAAGCACGAGCTGTTTTCGCGGCTCGCGGCGCGGCTGCCAGGGGGATGGGAGAATCCCAAGCTGGCGGCTTTGGATATTCGCTGGGCGGATTTGCGTCCCGGGTGTTCCCCGGTGGATAAACTTGGGACACGAATGGAGGTAATCGTTCCCGCCAACCGAGTGGCCGCTGCCGCCTTGCAAGCCCCGTCGGGAACTCGTGCTGCCGAGCGCGGGAAAGCTGTCAGCGAAAATCCTAACCTGGTGGCGGCCTCGTGGAATACCCTGGTAGTGGAAACCGGCCAGGAACAATTGCGTCGCCTGTCATTGGGCGACCCGATTGCCTCGGCACTGTACATACCGGAACTGTGAGTGCCTTTCTTGTTTCGAGGATACGGAGGAAAATATGGACAATAAGTCACACTCTACCCAGCCCCAGCAGCTTCAGCCTGAAGTTTCTACGCTACCGCCAGATGCCGGGTCTGCTGGGGACACTGCCCCGAGTGCGTCCTCGCCAGATTTGGATGATTTGCTTGATGATATCGAGGATATGGTTGCGGATGATGCCCAGAATTTCGTCCAGGGATTCGTGCAAAAAGGCGGGGAGTAATCCGTGACTAAGTTAACATATTTGGATTCTTTGCCACCGCGAATTTTGGGGATAGAAACCGAATACGGCGTATTAGCTGCTGGACAAGATGGAAGGCGGGTGGTGGATGCGGACACGGTGGGACGAGAGCTTTTTGCGCCGATTCACCAACGCTACCAGGCTAGTTCTGTGTTTTTGGAAAACGGGGGGCGGCTCTATCTAGATGTGGGTTCCCACCCGGAATACGCTACGGCGGAATGCCTGGATTTGCAAGATATTTTGGCTCAAGATCGTGCCGGAGCTGAAATTTTGCGGGATATGGCTGCTGCGGCCAGCCAGCGACTAACCGACCAAACCGGCATTCCCACCCAAGTGCACCTGTTGAAGAATAATCTGGACTCAGTGGGGAATTCTTGTGGGTGTCACGAGAACTATTTGCTATATCGTACGAGTCAGTTCCGTGCGCTGGCCGATGCCTTGGTCACTTTTTTGGTTACTCGCCAGATTTTTTTGGGTGCGGGGGCACTGTTGCGCATCCAGGGCGAGACCAAGTTTTGCCTGTCGCAACGCGCTTTTCAGATTGACGATACCGTGTCGGCGGCCACTACCACTACCCGCCCCCTCGTGAATACGCGCGATGAACCACACGGGGATGCGAAATTGTACCGGCGATTGCATGTGATTGTGGGGGATTCCAATGTTTTGGAATCCCCCACCCGCGCGAAAATTGCGATGATGAATCTTTTGTTGGGTGCCCTGGAGGCTGGCGGCGATTTTTCTGATATAGCATTAAATAATCCGATTGGAGCTTTACAGGAAATCACCCAAAACCTGCCACACCAAGGAAAACCCCTCGAACTAGTCTCGGGGAAACAGTTCACCGCCTTGGAATTGCAAGCCGAGTTCTGTTCGCGGCTGTCGCGCATATACAGTGAGGCAACGCTGCCCGCCGGATATCGCGAGGTACTTCATGAGTGGCAAGCCTGGATTAAAGCGCTTGCTGCGGGCGATTACCTGGCTTTAAACGGGGTTTTAGACTGGCCAACAAAGTTGACTTTGCTGGAAAAGCTGCGCTCGCGCCAAGGTTTGACCTGGGGTGATTCAAAGTTAGCGCGCCTGGATTTGGCTTATCACGATTTAGTGGCGGGACTAAATTTGGAATCCCGGGGATTAGCACAACGCCTCACCGCAACTCATGAAGTCGAAACCGCCAAAACCACCCCACCCCAAAACACCCGCGCCACCCTGCGTGGCCAATTCATCCGTTGCGCCCAAGATCACAACCTGCAGTTTCAAGCAGATTGGACCAAGCTGCGCCTGCGTGGAAAAGCTGGCGGCGACATCACCCTTTCCAACCCGTTTGTTACCGAATCGGAATCAGTAGCTAAGCTATTGAGAGCAATGGAGACACTTTGAGCGAGAGCACCCCGGCCCCGAAGCGTTCACACCGCGCCGCCGGCTCGGTGGACGCTATACCGCGCCCACGCTCGCAGCGGGATTTATCGAGTTCTCCACGGCGACGTGCCCGTCTGAACCGACTGCAACAAGATATCTACGCGGCAGTGTCTTCCGCTACCCCTAACCACCCCGCCGAAACCGCCCCGGCGGACATGTCGGCAGTCAGTGCGGGGGCAACGGATTTGCTGACCCGTTGGCTAAATGAAAACGGGTTCCAAAATCTGGCTGAACTCCAAATGATGACCAACCAGGCGGATTCGGAACGTCAGCGGCGTTTGCAACCGGATTGGCCCCAGACACGGCGGGAAAAGCGCCAGGCTGCAGCCGTGAAACCTGCGGTTTTGCCACAGGCTATCCCGGATTCCAGCGCAGCTGCGAGTCCGGTTCAAAGCGTGGATGTAGCCCCCGAAGTTTTCACGGCGGAGCCTCTAGAAGAAACCCCCGACCTGACCCCGGATATCACCGCATCCGCCCGGCTTGCCCTTGATACCGCTGTTGAATCCAGCGTGACAGCGCTGGCCGCCCCGGTTGCTTCCACTGCAGCGGCGTTGCGAGCCGCGCCCACCACGCGCCTGGAACGCCGTTCTCTCTCGCCCCGCGACCGCGACCGTGACCGCGAAGCTGCGCGTCCGCAAGCCCTGAACAGACATCGCCGCAACAATCGCGCTCATGCTCCCGAGACCGGTGGTATCCGCTTGCCCCAACCGCGTCCCTTGGCGAAAAGTTGGAAGCTTCCGGTGCTGCTAACCTTGGGGGTACTGCTGTTTTTGCTGATAGCGGCGGGAATACCCTATATTTGGGTTCAAACTCGCGGTTTGGCCGCGCACCCCGAAAAAGTCAAAGTTGAAGTACTGGGTGCGGTGGGAGCCCAGCCGATTTTGAACCTGAAACATCCGCTGCCTTTGGAACAGGCCTCTTCCGAAGTGGTACAGCCCGGGACAGGAGCCCTTCTCGAAGACGGTAAAACCACGGCTATACGCATCACGGTGTTTTCTGGCACCGACGGGAAACTGCTGTCTACCGGCGGGGATAATTCAGTGTTGGTGGGCAAATTTTCCCCCGAAGTATTTGGCGCCGAAGTGTATAACATGCTGCGTTCCGCGCGGGAAGGCTCACGCTACCTGTTGAAACACCCCGTACAGTCAACGGGAATCAAAGGAAGCGCCCACATGGAAATCGGGGTCATTGACGTGTTAGAGACCTCTTTGCGCCAGGCTATGACGACTTTGCCGCCTGAGAGCGGGTTAAAATTGGTGGATAACAATGGCATTCCGACCCCCGAGATAACCCGGGATTTTTCCGGTGATTTCCGGGTAGATACGTTGGCTTCCGGACAAGGAGCTTTGGTTTCTGCCGGCCAAAGTGTGCTGGTGAAATACCTCGAGTATTCCTATTCCAACCCGCCGGTTTTGTTGAAAAATCACTGGTCTGACCCGGTGAAACTGAAATTGGATGATTCTATTCAACTTGGGGCCATCCGGGGTATTATCGACCAACGAGTCGGCTCGCGGCTGGTGATTCAGGTTCCCCCCGCCCAGGGATCTGGCAATCAAGCCACGATTTTAGTGGTGGATATTCTGGCGAGCTGGGAACCAGTTCACCCCAAAGCGAGCCGCGCCCTCTAATAAGCCGTTTAACCAGGCAATTTGCGTCCTTTACCTGGCTTTGCAAACATCCCGATTTGGTGAAAGTTGATGATGTCGAGAAAATATAGACACAGGAAGGGATTTACCCAATGTTGTCTTACCCAGAGATTTATAGACAAACGCAAACCGAGGTTGCGTTGCGTGAGGCTACCCTTCCCTTGGAAGCTTTGCGGGAACTGACGCACTTGGCTCCCAGTCCCCAAAATGGTGCCGCCGTGTTGCATTCTCATCCCGGTTTCGTGGCGGTTATGGGCGAAATCAAACGTCAAACCCCGACGGCAGGATTCTTGGATCCAATCGAGGATCCGGCGGCTTTGGCTCGGGAATATGTGGCGGGCGGAGCCGTGGCGGTGTCGGTGGTAACGGAAACTCCGAATTATCTGGGTACCCTTGATGACTTTAAGGCGGTGCGTCGCGCGGTGGAGGTGCCCTTGTTGCGTAAGGAATACGTGGTCACCCCCTACCAGATTCATGAGTCGCGAGTCTTGGGTGCGGACATGGTGCTGCTGATGGTGGCCTTGTTGGAGCCACTGGTATTGGGTCTTTTGGTGGAACGCACCCAATCCTTGGGAATGGAACCTTTGGTTGAATGTCATTCCCGGCTCGAAGCACGCCAGGCGATTGCGGCGGGGGCACGCATTATTGGGTTGAATGCCCGTAACCGGGAAACTGGCGAGGTGGATCGCAATAATTGCGAACAAATTATTGATGTGATCCCCCCTGATGTGACGGTAGTAGCGGAATCCGGGGTGCGCGGACCGCGTGATGTTTTCAACTATGCCCGGGTGGGTGCGGATGCGGTTTTGGTGGGCGAATCATTAGTTCGTTCTTCTGATCCCCGGGCTTTGCTTAAACAGATGACTTCCGCTGCCCAACACCCGGCGTTGCGCCCTGACCGAGCCTCTCGCTATCGTCACCATCTGTCTGACACCGACGAAGGGGATACGCCATGAGTTTTACCTTGATTTCAGTATTTTCTGCGCTTATGGAACCGGGCTTGGCGTGGCCGGTATCCATTCCTTCGCCGCCTTCCCCGGTTTTTTTGTCGCTTGGGTCGCTGACAGTTCGCTGGTATGCCGTGTGGATTCTGACTGGGATGGTCGTGGCGATTATCTGGTCTGCTAAACGCTGGGAGAGCCGGGGCGGTAACCCGGATTTGCTGTGGGACGTGGGGGTTTATGTCTGTGTTTTCGGGATTTTGGGGGCACGCGCGATGGCGGTGGCTTCCTATCCTCACCAGTATTTTGGTCCGGGGATTCCCTGGTGGCAGCCTTTTGCGATTTGGCAGGGTGGCTTGGCTATTTACGGGGGTTTAATCGCTGGACTCTTGACCATGATTGTGATGCTACGTCGTCGTCGCTTACCGGTGGGGGTTTTTATCGACGCGGTGGCGCCCACGGTTTTGGTGGCACAGTCTTTGGGGCGATTGGGTAACTATTTCAATCAAGAAGTCTATGGTTCAGCGACTACTTTGCCGTGGGGCTTGCGGATAGCCGATGCTAATCTGCCATCCGGAGTGGCCAGCGGTACCCTGTTTCACCCAACTTTTCTATATGAAATCTTGTGGAATTTGATTGGGGTTGGGGTGATTTTGGGCTACGAGCACTATCGGAAGCAGGCCGGGAAACTCTATGCCTGGGAGCTGGCCGCCCTGTATTTCTTGTTCTATTCTGCGGGTCGTTTTGCTCTGGAATTCGTGCGCATTGACTTCCAATACACCGTTTTGGGGATTCGTTGGTTCCAAATTGTGGCTGGGGCGGGGGTTCTTTTTGGCTTGATACTGTTGAATGTGGCACGGCGGTGGCGCCAGCCTAGCCAGCTGCCTCGGCTGGCACCTCATGAAGCCGAAACTAAATCCGAGACCAAGGTGAGCGAAATAACCAAACCGGAAAACCGGTAGGAATGGCAGCTTATGGCAATATGCCGTAATTCCTCGGTCACCTTGAGCACGAGTTGTTGCTTGGTGCCTCGTTTACATGACTTGTCTGTCGACTGGCCGACGATTTTACTTTCATCGTGTTATAGATTATGATATTCTTTTTATAGTGACCCCGGATGCTTCGAGAGTTTGCAAGGAAGAGTGACCTCGGGCACGGGCACCAAACCAGCGTGTTTTTCCGCTGGCGGCCGAAAGCCGGATTAGAAACTTTGGTGTTTCCACGCCGCGTCTAACGACGTGTTTGGGAAAACGCCACAGCGTCAAGCGGGGTTCCCCGGTTTGCGCGGAAGGTTACAGGCGCAATCTCTGTGCCAGCCTTCCACTTGATAGCAGGAGAGAATAGGAGAAATTAAAATGAATAACAACACTTGGTCGCTTTTCGACAAGAACTTTCACCGTGAAGCCAAGAACATCGTGAACTTGGGTGATCTTACCGAAGTGGCACGTCCTTGGTTCGCTGATTTTGCCAACGATCCCAAGGTGCAATCTGCCCTACAGGACTTGAATCGTCCGGGGGTACGCCAACGTCGGGCTCTGGATTTTCTGGGGTTGGATTTGGTTCCCGCGATGTAGGTGGCCAGCACCACCACAAACCTGTAGCAGGGATTTGGGAAAACAAAAACGGGGTGAAGTTCATTGAACTTCACCCCGATATGGTACCCCGGGTGAGATTCGAACTCCAAAAAACGGTTTTTTACGTTCGTTGCTATTACTGTGAAAAGTCGAGTTTTCGTTGGTATTTATAGTAAAAGTCGCGTTTTAATGTTACTGCCGTTTTACGGCAAATAACGCCGTTTTACATTGGCTTATGTCCTGGGTATGTCCTGAAAAATCGGGACTTTCAACTGGCAAGGAGCGGAAAAATGACAGGCAAGATTAGAAAAAGTGGCTTCGGAAACGTAGACAAACGCCCCTCCGGCAGCTTTCGCGCGCGATACGCTAACCCACGATACGGGCTAGACGACAGGGAACCGCAATACATTAGCAGGACTTTCGACCGTAAAACCGACGCACAATCCTGAGATAAACCAAGCCGTCGCTTATGCGCTCATCAACCAAGACGAATACACCTTTTGGGAGCGTGAATACGGCGGGCACGCGGGTGGTATCGCCAAAGCCCTAGGCCAGCCCATGTGGCTGGTTGAGGCGTTCCAACACACCTACCGAACCCGCCTCGGCCTACTGGGAGCAAGCAGCTAAACCTCCCACCTGCGCGGCGTGGTAAAAAGACTTCCGCCCCCGTCACCTTCGGAAATCCAAAGAACAGGGGCGGAAGTGTTAAGTTATGAACACGCGCAAAACAAGGTTGCGCCTTTTCCTGGGGTGATGACCGCAAGCCATGCCCAGGTAAGAGGGTGGTGGGGTCTTTCACCCAAATCCCCTTACATGTTTAAGCATACGTTTCAGTGCTGTTTTTTGTCAAGACTTGTTTTGGAAAGTCAGGATATTCACTTTCCCGCGTTGCACGTCATCGAAACTATCCAACTCAAGGGCGCGGCGCAGACGCGCCGCCACCCGCGCCTTCGGCGTACCCCCACCATCAAGACTGGTTTTACGACGCTCGAAGTTGATTGAACTAGCCACCACATCGGCCAATTGAACCAAGTCAGTCGCTCGCGAATCCACGTCATAGGCTTCCAGAACACCCCGTGTCTTGAGCCGCCTGTTAGTCTCTGTTTTCACTAGTTGCGCTACTGTCTGCCCTGCGGGGGTTTGCACCAAATCCAGAAAAACATTCACCAGCTCTCCACGGTTAACATTGCCAACCACTAGCCGGGTCGCCATCTCGGCTTGCTGCTGCCACGTTTCCATGCCAGAGTTGAAAGACCCGTGGGAATCATAAACTGACCCGCCCACGCGAACATTCTCGGCGGCGAGGGTTTCCACCAGGTCAAAATAGAACTCTAGGTTGCGTTTACTGATTTGGGCGAAGTGGATTTCTCGATAGAAACCGTGGCGTTGACGAACTGCACGGACTTTACGGGAAAGAAACGCAGGGTCGCGCACCTTGACGAAGCCAATCACGAAGAAGCCGCCGCGTGAGTTTCGAGAACCTGATTCGTCAATGTAGATTGAGGAAACTTCGATGTTTCGGGGGAGCTGGAAATATTTGTCAAGGTGGCTCATGGTGGTTATCCTATCAGTCGCCCCGCGAAAGCAAGGCGACTGTCTGGCAACGGACTGGTAGCCAGCACGTTGTGCCCCGAGTCTAGCATGAAGACGGCCGATACAGCAACGGCTCTGTAAGCCCTAATAAACCACAGGAAACTTAGGAAACATCCTCGAAATACAGTTCCGGGGCACGTTCGCGCAGCTGTGCAACTTTGTTTTCTATAGCGTGAGTTTTTGGCTTGTTTTTGTGTATAGCGATGGTACCCCGGGTGAGATTCGAACTCACAACAAGCCGGGTTTGAGCCGACCGCCTCTACCAATTGGGCTACCAGGGCATCTCTTGCACGAAAACGTGTTTCAAGACGACATTTATACTAAAGTATAAGACAGGAAATTACAAAACAACGTGTCAAAGGGGTTGCAAACTTATGGGGAGTAGTGCTGTAACAGCCAGTCAGGACAAGGAAAATCGTCGCGTCATCGTGGCCGAAGACGAAGCCTTGATTAGGCTCGACGTGGTGGAAACACTCACGGAACATGGCTTCGAGGTGGTGGGAGAGGCCGCCGACGGCGAGGAAGCCGTGAAACTGGCTTTGGAACTGGAACCTGATTTGATGGTGATGGATATCAAGATGCCGCGTCTGGATGGGATTAGCGCGGCCGATAAAATCATGAAGGAAGTGCCTTGCGCGATAGTGATGCTCACGGCTTTTTCCGACAAGGAACTGATTGAGCGGGCTAAGGATGCCGGGACGATGGCTTACCTGGTCAAGCCCTTCCAGGCTAAGGATTTGATTCCGGCGGCGGAAGTTGCCTTGTCGCGCCACCAGGAAATGCTGACTCTAGAGGATTCCATCGCTGACTTACAAGATCGCTTGACGACTCGCAAACAGGTGGATCGCGCCAAGGGCTTGTTGATGGAAAAAATGGATTTGTCCGAGCCCGAGGCTTTCCGCTGGATTCAAAAGACTTCGATGGATCGTCGTTTGTCGATGCGCGAGGTCGCTGACGCGGTTATCGAACAGTTGGGGAGCGCCTAAGCCGCCTCTAAGCCGCCTCTAAGTCGCTTCTTGGCCTCTTGTTGGCCGCCTGGTATCCGCTTTTTCGGGGGCTTTTTCGGGGTTAGTCCGGCGCCCGACCCGGTGGTTTAGTCGCCCGGGTTTTCCTTTGCTCGGTTGGTTCCCGGTGTCGTTGTGGCGGCGGGTGGGTTTTTTCGCCCGGCTTCATGAGGCGCCATCCGGGTTTTTGGCCACCAGTTGACAGCTGACCGACCCGAAGGATATCAGTTTCCCGCTGGTTTCGGATACGACCTGAAAGGCATAGACGGCGGTGCGTCGCCCTAAGTGTTGGGCTTGTGCCGTGCAGCGCACGGTGCCGGATTGTGCCGGTCGCACGTGGGTTATCGTCAGGTTTGCTCCGACTGCGGCCATGCCATGCGTCGCCGCCCAGGCTCCGGCGGCGACCGAGGCGGTGTGTTCGGCCAGCAACGCCGTGGCACCCCCGTGCAGCAGCCCATAGGGTTGACGGTTTCCCACCACCGGCATGGTGGCTTCGGCGGACTCGGCGGTGATGTCGCGAATTTCGATGCCGAGTTTTGTCCCGGCTTCTCCGGCCTTTGCGGTTTCCCGGGTCTCTCCGGCCTTTGCGGTTGTGGTTTCCCCAATATTTCCCACTGTCGGTTTCGTGTTCATGCGTTCCTGGTAACCTTACTTAATATGAGTGATTTGCGTTTGTTGGTTTTGGATGGGCATTCCTTGGCGTTTCGGGCTTTCTATTCCCGACCGCCCGAGAATTTCCGCACCACCACCGGTGTCTATACGAATGCGGTGCATGGTTTCATGTCCATGCTACTGGCTATGTTACGCCGCGAGAAACCCACTCATATCGGGGCGGCTTTTGACCTGTCCCGGCATTCTTTCCGCACGGATATTTACCCGGATTACAAGGGAGGTCGCGCCGAGACGCCCCCGGAGTTCCTTGGCCAGATAGAGAATATTCAGCGTTTGTTGGATGCACTGGGTATCAAGTGGTTGACGATGGAGAATGTCGAAGCGGATGATATTTTGGCGACTTTGGCGACCCAGGGCAAGGCGCAGGGGATGCAGGTGTTGGTTTCTTCGGGGGATCGGGATACGTTCCAGTTGATTGACGAAAGCACTACCGTGTTGTATCCGGGGCACAACGCCGCCCAAACCACCCGGATGACCCCGCAGGCGGTGAAGGATAAGTATGGGGTGTGGCCGGCGCAGTACCCGGAGGTTGCGGCTTTGGTGGGGGAAAAGGCGGATAATCTGCCGGGGGTGCCTTTGGTGGGGGAAAAGAGCGCGGCGGCGTGGATTAACCAGTATGGCGGCTTGGAGGGGATTTTGGCGCACCGAGGTGAGCTAAAAGGCAAGCGTGGGGAAAATTTGCGTGCCCACGTGGATGATGTCTTGCGTAATCGCGAGTTGAATCGTTTGCGTACTGATTTGCATTTGCCATTGCAGCTGGATGATTTGCGTTGGCGGGGGATGGATGTGTCGGCGGTGGATGCGGTTTGTGCCGAGCTAGAGTTCAAAGAGATGCGCCGCCAGTTCCTGGCGTTTTTCGGGGTTTCGGGGGGCGCGTCGGGGTCGATGCCCGGTTTTGCTTCGCCCGGGTTTTCGGGTGGTGTCGGGGTTGATTCTGTGGATACGGGTGCGGTTGATATGTCGGCTTCACGAGGTGCCAGCCGCGATTCATTGGCCGAGCCGCAACCCGAGGCTTCTTTGGATTTCGGGTCTCGGCATGGTTTTGGGATCGAGCCGCATCCGGTGATTCACCGCTTGGAATCCGATTTCCAGGCGGGGGAATTGCGGGAGTGGCTGGGTTTGGGGCAAGCACCTCATGAATCCGAGATTGCCGTATGGGCGGTGGGAAACATCGGGGTGAACGCGCCGAGCATCGACTGGTTGTTCCTCGCGAAGCACGTGGCAATCCCCGAGGGTACCACGGGCGAAACCGCAGCCAAATCCCCCACGAATCCCAGCGGGGTTGCTTCGGGTGACAGTGAGGCTAACCCTAGAGAGGTAACGGGCGAGCTGACAGCGAAACCAGGCAATGGTGCCTCGGGGGGCGGGACGGCGGCAAGCCTCGCCCTGTTCCGGGAGGAAGCCGTATTGGTTACGCCCTCGACGCTGCGCCCCGAATCCGAGAATGTTTTGCGGGATTTTTTTGCCGCTGAAAACCGCACGGTGGTGGTGTATAACGCAAAGGCTTTGCGTCATGCTTTGCGTGCCTATGGTTGGGAATTGTCCGGCACGGTTCAGGATGTGAATTTGTTGGATTACCTGGCGGATCCGGATGCGTCGCGTCTAAAGTTCGCGGCGGTGACCGAGCGTTTGTTGGGCTGGTCGATTGATGAAAAGCCTTCGGATATCGGGAAAATCAGTGAACAGATGGCTTTCGACTTGGGGTGGGGCAATGTGACGGATGCCGCCGGAGCTGCAGCGGTGACGGCATCCACGGGCTCGAAGGACATTTCGGGGGGGATACCGTTGCCGTCGCTGCCGGAAACTTTGGTGAACCAGGCGAAGTATGCGTTGAGTTTGTTGGATATGTTGCCGATTCTTACGGAACAGGTCAAGTACCGACGGGTGGGGTCTTTGCTGGATATGGAGCTGCCGTTGTCGCGCTTGTTGGAGCGGATGGAGGACACGGGTATTGCTGTGGATGAGGGTCTTTTGCAGCGTTTCGACCAGGAGCTTTCGAGCGAGGTCAAACGCACCGAGACAGCGGCTTTCGAGGCAATCGGCCGTGAGGTGAATTTGTCTTCGCCCAAACAGTTGCAAGACGTGTTGTTCAACCAGTTGGGCTTGCCGCCGACGCGCAAAACCAAGACGGGCTACACTACGGATGCCAAAGCGCTCGAGGAGTTAGCGCTTTATAACCCGCATCCTTTCCTCCAGGCTTTGCTGTATTTCCGCGATCGCAGCAAGTTGTTACAGATTGTGCGTAATCTTGGGGATCGTATTGCCCCGGATGGCCGGATTCACACGACTTTTGGCCAGACGGTGGCGGCGACGGGGCGTTTGTCTTCGCTTGATCCGAATCTGCAAAATATTCCGGCGCGCACGGATGATGGGGCGCGAATTCGCGAGACTTTCATTGCCCAGATGCCGTTTGTGTCTTTGATGACGGCGGATTATTCCCAGATAGAGATGCGTATTATGGCGCATTTGTCGGGGGACGAGGGTTTGATTGCGGCGTTTAAGTCGGGCGAGGATTTGCATCGTTCGGTGGCGGCTTTGGTGTTTGGGGTGGCGCCAGAGGCGGTGACTGCAACCCAACGGACTCATGTAAAGGCCACGTCTTATGGTTTGGCTTATGGGCTGAGTGCTTTTGGTTTGGCTGGCCAGTTGCGCATTTCACAGGGCGAGGCGAAGCACTTGATGGAGACGTATTTTTCGCGTTTCGGGGCGGTGCGCGATTACTTGGAGCACATTGTGTCCGAGGCGCGTCGGGTGGGTTACACCGAAACTATGTGGGGGCGGCGGCGGTATTTGCCGGGTTTGCGGGCCACTAACCGAGTGGTGGCTGAGAATGCGCGGCGTGCCGCGTTGAATGCGCCGATTCAGGGTTCGGCGGCGGATTTGATGAAGCAGGCCATGTTAAGGGTTGACGCGGCGATGGCGGCGGCGGGGTTAGGTTCCCGGATATTGTTACAGATTCACGACGAGCTGGTGTTTGAGGTGGCTCCTGGCGAGGTTGACGCGTTGCGGCGGGTGGTGACCGAGGCGATGACTAGCGTGGTCGAGTTGCGTGTCCCGTTGGAGGTCTCGGTGGGGGTGGGTGCGAATTGGCGTGCCGCCGCGCATTAGATTTCGGGTTCATGAGGGGCTTGCCGGGGTTTTGGGCGTAAAAACGTGGTGGCTCACTGCCTTTTTAGAGGGGCAGTGAGCCACCGGATTTTGGGGTTGATGATTTATTTCACGTCTTCGAGGTATTTTTGGGCATCGAAGGTGTCTTCGGAGGCGAAACTGGCGGCGATGCGTTGGTCGCGCTCCGAGAATTTGCCGCCTGACAGGCGTGCCACGATTAGAGAGATGGCGCCGTCGCCGGTGACATTGGTGGCGGTGCCGAAGGAATCGAGGGCAATGTAAGAGGCTATCATCAAGCCGACTTGGGCTTCGTTGAATCCTAGCATCGAAGACAGGATTCCGGTGGCGGCCATGATTGCGCCGCCGGGGACGCCGGGGGCGGCAATCATGGTGACTCCCAACATGAAAATAAAGCCGGTGAAGTGTATCGGGTTAAGGGGAATTCCCGAGGTAATCATGATGGCCAGTGCGAAGGCGGTAATTTTAGAGGTCGATCCGGCTAGGTGGATGGTGGCGCACAGTGGTACGGTGAATGATGCCACCGCGTCGGGGACTCCGAGTTTTTTGGCTTGTTTTAGGGTGACGGGGATGGAAGCGGCCGAGGATGACGTGCCGAGTGCGGTCATGTAGGCTGGCAGCATGGTCAACAGGGCTTTGAAGGGGTTTACCCCGTAGGCGAGGCCACCTACTAGGTATTG
Source organism: Mobiluncus mulieris ATCC 35243 (assembly GCF_000160615.1). Taxonomy (GTDB): domain Bacteria; phylum Actinomycetota; class Actinomycetes; order Actinomycetales; family Actinomycetaceae; genus Mobiluncus; species Mobiluncus mulieris. The sequence continues at coordinate 873,218 of NZ_GG668518.1, forward strand.
GGTGACCAGGATGACGACTTCGAGGACGAGCACCAGTACCACGACGGTCAGCAGCACGACGATGACTTTCATAACCGCCCCGGATTTGGTCATGTTAAGGAAGATGCCAAAAATGTGCAGTGGCAGCAGGGGAATGATGACTCGTTCGATTAGGCGAATGATAATTTTACGGAATTCAACAAAGCCGCGCCGCAGCACCCCGCGGGAAACCAGGGACAGGCCGATGCCCATAATAAAGGACAGTATCAAGGCGCCCATTACGGAGATTACCGCGTCCATGGTGATGGTAAAGAAGGGTGCCAGGTCGGATTTCGAAGGGTCTTGTACTTCGGCTAGGGCACCTTGGTGCAGGAATTTTGGCAGGGTCAGCATGGCGGTTCCGTAGGTGAGGAAACCGGAGTACAGGGTGGAGATATAGGCGATGAGGGCGGTGAGCCCCAGCCATTTAGCGGAGCCTGACCCGAGGTCGGCGATGGCGGGGGTGACCAGGCCGATGATTATCAGGGGGATGCAGAATCCCAGGAATTGGCCGAAGATGGCGTTGAAGGTTACAAAGATGCGCACCAGGGGGACGGGGAAAAACTGGCCACAGATGAGTGCCAGGATGATTGCGATGACAATGGCCAGCAGAATGCCGCCTTTTTTAAATACTTTGGTAATTCCTTGCATGGGGGCTATTAAACCATTAGACGTGGATTTGGGGTAAATCGTCTCACAACTTGGGACAACGGATGGTCGTGTC
>NZ_GG668518.1:874009-1009521 GCF_000160615.1 Mobiluncus mulieris ATCC 35243
GGGGGTGTTGTGGTTTTGGCGAGGATTATGGTGGGGCAGAAGCGTTGTGGATGCAACGGTGTCATGTCAAAGAGCTAGACAATTAGGTAAATTATAGCTAAATTCTATCCTTGGGATTTCGACATGACCTGCGATGATACAGTAACCAAAGTCATTATCATGAAATTCGAGGCAGTTTTCTGGCATTTTCGCCTTATTTTGCCTTAAAATGGCACTAAAACTTACCGAAGTTTAAAGACTGGTGGCAAGCGCCAATGTTTGGGGCATCCTTAGGATGCCCCAGTGAAGGGAGGTAACCGTGAAGGAGTCCTGGCTGACGAAACGTCTGGCGGCTTTTGTGCTGGCACCCTGCGTGGCGCTGGCGGGTTTTGCTATCGCCTTGCCGGCTACTTTCTTCCCAGTTGCCGAGAAAGCTAATGCCACCGACCGCGCCGCCACTGACCACAGTGGCCCCATCGGTACCGATAACGACCCCTGGCCCCAATCCTTCCCCCGGGATAATTCCCTCAATCACCTATCTAATATGAAAAGCGGTCGCATCGCTTTGCTGTTCGATTTCGATGCACGTTACACCTGGGAGACCATGGGTGGCAAGTCAATACCAAGAGGTTGGTATCAAAAAAGCGAAAGGAACTTCGACCAATCTCAACAGCTTAAGAGGTATATTTCCAATCTTAAAGGTGCCCCGGTACAGGTGGGCATCTACACTTTTGATAATTTTAGCCGCACCGACCAATACCAAAATGTGGCCTGGGGCAACACCCCCGATTTGCCGGCTACTTCCTTAGAGAATAAAGAGGGCTTCGACAAAGTAATGGCGAAATTGGATTCTCTTGATGCCACTGACGGTAACGGGAATCGCAAGAACGGTGGCCAGTTTGATTACTCTAACCAGGAACAAGGGCTGCAAAAAGTCATCAACGATATGAAAATATACCACTATACAGACGTGTTTCTGTTTACTGTGGGCAGCCCCAACCGTTGTGGGGTCAAGGATAGTGGTTGCGATGCTACCATAGCAGCGGCGAAAAATGACTCGGAGAAAGCCCAGTTTTTGAAAGCCTCTGGAGCATTGAATGACCAGGGGAATTTCAATGATGTTTTCGAGGGTAACAAGTGGAATTACAATCGTAATGGGGTCATAGCCGCCGCCCTTAAAGCTCATGAGCTGCAAAAAGCCGGAGCCAATCTGCGAATTATGCACATGTACACCAATAGCGGTGTAAATGAACGTGCCATCAAGTATGCCGGATACATGTTTGGTGGGCGGGTAACGTGGAGTAAGTCTAAACTGCCAGGTGATGAAGTCGAAGACTACGTAAATTTGAATGTGCCGGCAGCACTAAAAGATAAGTGGATTACAATCCGTCACGTTGGACGTTTCAGTGATTATTACGAGAAACGCAACAATATTTATTGGAACGGCCAGATTTACTGGGAACCAGATGAACAGGTCGTCCGGCCTGGTGGAAGTGCCAACAAGACTCGTATAGATGGCAGAGACATATTGCAAGCCTGTAATAACTGGCACGGTATCGGGGGGTTATACATACCCAGCCCCTCTGTGATTTGCGAGGGGGAGCCAAAACCACAACAGGACTGTGGGGGGAAAACCCAGCTCGGTAGAATCTGGCAGGATTCGATAAAACTTGGCGGTGATGATAACAGCCACAATGGTTTTAACAGCATGAACTGTAACCATGTCCGTGATGGGAAGTTCGGTCAAACTGTGGTGAAGTGGCTGCAAAAGGCCAGCGGCCTGGCAGTAATTAATGACCAGGTGGATCAGGATTTGCGCTTTATTAAACCCAATGCCGGGCGCTCATTTAAGGTCACTAAAGTTGGTGGCTCTACTGTCTCGAAGAAAACCGAGGGCGATGGTATGTTCGACTTGGATTCTACCGATGGCCGAGTCGCTTCGGTGGAACTAGCGGAACCCAATCCTACCGAGCAAATCACACCTTTTGCGGATAAGTATGACGAAAATGGACAACCGCAGGGTGAATTGCACAATGCTCGCTGTGTGGGATGGAATGCGGCGCATAAACCAGAGTCCTTCCACCCTGAGGATGTGAATAACGCTGAGGGCATCCCGGTGGGTTTCAAATTTACGGATGCGCAACGATCCAAATATCAGCTGGCTAAATGCGCCATGTATTCCCGCCCCCTGCAAGAAACTCAGATAGTCAAACAGGTAGAGGTCAAAAACGAACAGATTCGTTTCGTAATTGGCGGGGCGCCTATACCAGGCACTAAGCCCACCGAATTTAAGGGTACCCGGGCTTCCTATACCTTCCAATGGAAATGTACCGACCCGCGAAACCGAAGCCTGGAAGTTGCTAATAGCGATGGTATTAAAGGGAAAGGTAAGATTGCTGAAGATAAACGCACCAGAGACATTAACGGCTTGAATGTCTCCGCCGAGCTGCCAGCTGTGTCGCTCGGTAAGTTGCCGGTAGGAACCAAATGCGTGGTTACTGAAACCATCAATTTGCCCTATGACCGCAAGACAGAGACTAAGGGCAGCGAAGACGTTAAAAAGCGGGCGAAGCAGCTGTTTACCTCGGAGAATAAGGTAGAGGGACGATACTACCAGCTAACCCAGACAAAAGAAACCCCGGAGGATGGCCAAGCGGCATCTAGCCAAACTACTGCCACGGTTCTCTACCACAAAGTCAACAAAGGTGAACCGGTATCGCAATTGGTTTCTAAGACTTACTATGAGTCCAAGAAAGCCGGGATTAAACTCCGCTTGAAAATCACGAATAAAGAAAAAGACGCCGGCTTTGTCAGCGCATTCACTGGTGTTAAGAAAAAGCAGCTTACCGTCCCGGTTTACTACAACTGCCGGTTTATGCCCGATCCCACCAAACCGCCGGAACTGCCCGAAAAGAATCAGGGGTCTTATCCTGGATACGTAGAGGTTGGTTGGAAACCCGTGCCGATACCAAAGGGCGTAGATGAATACGGGACTGAAGTTGAAATAGGATACGACAAGAATCACCACCCCGCTTGGCCGGTTGGGGCTCACTGCCTGTTCTCTACCAATGTTCCCGCAGCGGATATGAATGTTGATTCCCGGCCACTAAATATTCCCGGTTTTAAGAGCGACGATTCTTACGCCTCCACGGTCTGTAGCAAACACTGGAACGCAACAGACAAAAAAGTTCAAGATTGTGGGAATAATTATTTCTGGGTACGTTCTGACGGTGAACAAAAGATTGACCTCACCCAAGATTTCAAGCGTCAATACGGGAAGCTAGAAGTTAACAAGATTCTGAGTGGGAAAGCCCAAAGTCAGGGTATTGGCAAGTCCTATGAAATGAATTTAATTTGTAAGCAAGGAAACGCGACGCTGCAACTCGGTAAAAATACAGCTAAATTTAACGTTACTGCTGGAACTCCTACAATGGTCAGTAACGTTCCGGTGGGAGCCGCTTGCTCTCTTACAGAGACTAAACCTAATCTGGACAATGTCGAGGTCGCGACTCCGGGGACTGTGTCCCTTGATACCTCTGATATTCTTAATCAACCTAAAAAGGTAGAGGTAACAAACAATTTTAGCTACAAAAAAGCTAACTTAACTGTCAACTTTACAAGCATTTTTGGAGGAAATCTTTCTGACAGTACAGTGCAGGCAGAAATCAATAAGTATTCTAAAAAAATAAATGTTAGCTGCACTGATTTGGATGGCAGAGTTACTCGCCACGACTTTGCTTCCACTGGCAATCAAGGTAGTAGCGGGCTACTTGTAGCTGCTGGCTCTAAGTGTCAAGTTAGCGCTGATACCAGCGACTTTGACGTATCAGTAGCGAGGCCTGGATCCAAGCCGAATTCAACAGTAACAAGTTCGTATCGCGTCCAGGTTATCTCCGATACGGTGGAAGTTGATGTTCCAGAAAAAGGGAAAACCGCAAATATTGAGCTATTATTCTCACAACCACCAGCCGGGCAGCTGTCCATTATTTCTAAAGTGCAGCAGTGGCCATCTTACCAAACACTTATAGACAGACTGAAGAATATTAAAATTAATGCTGCTATAAGCTGCGACGGATCTTCGAATGATATCTGGTCTGCTAATCTTGACCTTGACATGAGTAGCCCGCTAGCTCTCACGGGCTCAGCTATGCCCGCTAATAAGAGGTGTCAACTTAAACTTAATGCATCGTGGCCGTCACAGGTAGATGGGGAAACGGTACTTAAGATTGATGGCACGCCATCAGCTCCTATCAAGAACCAGTCCTCAATGACTTTTGAGTTTACGTCGCCCGCTAAAAATCAAGGTTCTTCGCTGGTGCTGAATCACACTTTCGCTGTGGCTATGACCAAGGCGGTACTCTCGGTTACAACCCCGCAGTTCCGGACTAGTGCTGATGCCACAGAGACTGATTTCGAGAAGATGATTCAGGTACCAGATTCCTGGACACAGGCTTTGATTGCTGGAAATAACCAGAGTGCGGCAACTGTTCCTGGAACGGTTAGCTGTGCACTAGATAACGATACCAAGACCTCCTATTCTGTGGATATTCCTCGTGGTGACCATACAGTAGACCTGGATGTGCCACGTGGCTGGGAGTGCAGTGCAGAAATAGCGTCGGCAGCGCTAAAAATACGTGGCACCGATTTTAAGTCGTGGCAATGGTCACAAACCGACTCTAGCGTCTCGACTCCGACTCGAGCTCATGCAGCGGACGAAGTGGCGCCGGTAAGGATAACCTGGTCATCTGGAGAGAAACCATTTGTTGCTAGCCTGCAAAGCGATTACAGAGTGCAGTTAGCTTCTTTTAACCTCAAGAAGAAAGTCGGCGGCGAAGGCGTGGCTATGATTGCTGGGGATCGATTGTACTCAGTGAAGTATTCTTGCAAACTAAATAATCAGGAAATTCAGCTGCCCGTCCCTGCCGACATTAATACCCCCGGCACGGCTGCCTTGGAAGGTAACTCACCTTGGGATGCCACCAAACATCTGAAGAGTGACCTTGGACGTCGCCTGAGCGATTTAGCCTCGGAAAGAACTGTCAAAATCGGCCGTTTCCAGCAGGGTGAATGGCATCCAATCGATGCCTTGCCAGCCGGGGCGGTATGTACCTTGGAAGAAACAGACGGAGAGGAAAAGTCCTCGCGGTGGGATAACTACTGGGAAATCACTCCCGGGTATCGCAGCCGTGAAAAAGAAAGCAAATGCGAGGCAGCCTCAGACAAATGCCGCCCGGTAAATGAAGCTAGTACCCAAAAGGTGGAGGTTGTCCTTCCGACAAATCAAAAACCGCAGGAAAACAAATATTACGACAAGAATAAAGACACGAAAGGCTTTTCTAACCATCCAGTTGTTCCCGAGACACTGCCGGAAAACTTTGCGGGCACCATGGTGCCGTGGAATAACTATAAGTTTGACAAGGTTCAAGTTAAGGTGAACATGCAGCTAGAGGGCAATGGAGCTGCGTTAGTGTCAGACCAGGCGGTGAATACCCGACTTTACTGCCGACCCCCCGCACTCAAAGACATCAATGACAATCTAGTAGCTTCTGATGCCAACGCCGCTCAGGTAATTAAAGTTCCTTTGCAGTTCAAGAAAGACAAGGGTAATAATCAAGACTGGCCTATAACCATGACAGCCAGCCAGCAGGTTCCGGTTAACTATCGTTGCATTATGGCTCAAGAAGATATTCACACTGGGGACGGCTATGTCAGCACCAAGATTGAGTATGCTGCGGGTAGCCAGAATCAATCCGACAACACTTTTACTGCCAATCAAAATAAGCCTGAGGAAGTCAAAGCGAAACTACAGGAATTATTTACCACCAAATCAGCTACTAGCGGTTTGGCGGATTTGGATGAATACGATAGCGATAAGAATTTGCACCTTGGTGAAAATGAAAGCTTTATTGCCGGATTCAAAGTACCGTCACAGGTAGCTACAGGTTCTGAATTTATCGATTTGACCCTGACCAACACGATTCAACGCCAGGGTGTGAATTTGAGTGCGCAGCATGTGCTGTCTAACGGGATTCCTGGATATTACAATCTGAGTTCACAGGACTTGGCGAGCCCGAGTTACAAGTTGCACTACGAATGTGATGACAAGTACCTGCGCGACGCTAACGATGTCACCAAGCCCCTGAAATACATGGGTGACCTGGTATTAGGTGGAAGCAGCACTAGTACTAGTGCCACAACAATCGGCACCGGTACCATGGTTTTCGAGGCTGACTCGAAGCAAACCGCCGGGGGCGTGGCCAACGCACCGCGCTTTGTGCCGGCCAGTTCCAGCTGCCAGTTCCAGCTTCAAAACACCAACAGCGACCCTATTGCAAGCTACCCTAATGTGCATCTGCTCACCACCGGTAGAGTCGCTGATGACATGAAACTCGATGGACGTTTCAACAACGAAAAGAAATCTACGGATCGTAATCCGGCCGCGCTAAATATTATTCCGGTGGTGTTTGAGAAATACGTTCCCGAGTCCACCGGCTCGGCTGATCCTAATGAAACTGCCGGCGGTACCACCGCAAACAGCGGCACGTTAAATCCCAGCACCGCGCCCGGAGGCACTGCCCCAAATGGTTCAACCAGTAGCACCAACCCAGGAACCACTCCCGGTGGCACGACTTCGTCCGGTACCCCGGTTAATATGGAACCGCTGCAGGCCACGCTGACCTTTAGCACCTGGTATTTCACCCCACAGCAGGTCTATACCCTGCGCACCTATGCTGTAGGTAATTACGCTGACCAGGTTATTGGTTCAGCTAAGTTCTCTTACAAGTACACTTGTGACTATAAGAATCTACCGGGGCACAACTTCGACAAAAAAGAAAAGACTGTTGAAGTTGCTGCCGGTTCGCCAGTCCGCCTGGGTGAACCTAATTGCGTCACAGACTCTAGTGGTATGAAAGTATGCAGTGAAAATGTGGTTCCCGAGGGTACTAGCTGTACAGTGACTGGGACGCAGCCCCAAGTCCCGGCAAACATGGACTACCTCAAGTTGGTTACCAACCAGGTGGATTCCACGAAGCTGATGGCTTTTGATAAGCAAGGCCAGCCAGTCGGCGAGCCTGACTTTACCAGCAAGGCCATTACTAATGCCACAGTGGTAAATGTAGATGCACAGAAGAGATTCACGGTTAGCTTCCGTCCCGCGCAGCCTGACGAAGCCACGCCACCTCCCAGTGACGTAAGTATTGGGCATATTGTGTATCGCAATGGAGCTGAAATCTATGTACGCCGGGTGGATAAACCCACTGCGGGGCAGACAACTGGGACAACAGTATCTGGCGCTAAATTCGACCTTTTCTATTCAAAAGCAGATGGCGCTATCGATACCTCGCGACCTGTGACGATAACCGAAGATGGTAGCAATTCTGGGGTGTACAAGGCTACTTTGGCACCGGGGACATATTGGTTGGGTACCACCGACACCGGGAAAGGCAACCAGACCGAGCTGCTGTGGCAACGCTATAAGTTCGAGGTAAAGGTTACCAAAGATAATGCCTGTACCAATACCGATACCTTCGTGGAATTGGCTCCCGAAACCAAGCACAGCGGACTGGTGGATTTGCAGCAACGCCAGCTGGAAAACACCCCCACCGCTGCTGGTACTGGCACCACAACGCCCGCATCCGGCACCGGCGCTGGCACCAATCCAGCAACACCGGGCAGTACCTCGACAAGTCCCGCGAGTCCTTCGACCCCAACCACCCCGAGTTCCGGAACCACATCCGGCACTGCTGCTCCACCAGAGCCGCAATGCCTCGTCAATGCGGCACCGGGGTTCACCAAGTGGGATGTAGATGTAGCGGATATCCGCTTCGGGGATTTGCCACTGACCGGCGGACGGATGCCGTGGCTGCTCGGAGCAGCCGGCACGATGCTGGCCGGAGCCGTGGCGCTGATGATACGAAACCGGAGGCGCGATGTAAACAATGCCTGACCACTACCTGTGGGGACGACCAGCTCCAATCCTGTAGCCCCACCACCAAAAACATAGCAAGGAAACACAAACACTAGCGTAAGGAAAATAAAATGGGACACCAAAAAATACGCAGCCTCAGGGTTCTTGCCCTGGGTCTCAGCCTCGCCCTAGCCATGATAGGCCTCTTCACCTGGGCACCCCTCGGCCACGCCGCCCCCAGCACAGACACCGTAGTGAACCCAAACAAGAAAGGTTCAATTACTGTCCACTCCATTGCCGGTGAACCTATTTCGAGCGTTACAAGTGACGGCACAGAGAAAACTCTGAGCTCTGCAAAACCTCTTAATGGGTCAATATTCAAATTGACCAAGAGTAACATCGATGTATCGACATTGTCTGGTATGAAACAAGCCAAGAGTGTTACTGTTACCAGCGGCTTTACAACGGACTCCACTTTTGCTGAAAAAACCTGCACTACAACAGGCAATGGGGCGTGTAAATTTGATCAGTTACTACCGGGTGTGTATAAGCTGGAACAGACCACAGCCCCCGCTGGACACCAAACAGCGATTCCTGCTATAGTTATTTTGCCGCTGACAAATCCGCAGGGTACTGGATTTATATATGATATCCACGTTTATCCAAAAAACTCGGAGTTAGGCAAAATCACTAAGGTGGACACCACGCCAAAAGGGACATTCCTCAAAGAGGGTGCCCAGATGACCTTCAAGATTACAGTTCCGGTTCCTAAACATGATGGAAATCAGTTTGAGTCATTCACTATTACCGATACTCCTAAAAAGGGCTTCGAGGTAGACACAAATCTCGTAGATTCAATGAAAGTTGGAGATACAAAGCTAGAAGCAGCTGACTATTCGGTTTCTATGGCTAGTAATGGTAAGGATGCTGTTATCACATTTACTTCTTCTTCGGGATTATCTAAAATTCAGAGTGCTGCGGCAAATACTTTGATTGAAGTAAATGTTAAAGGTAAAGTCAAAAACATTGCCACAGACGGAGCTGTGCAAAATGGCGCGTCGTATACTTACAAGTTCAAAGATGGTAAAGGCGGCGGCACCGGAACCACCGAGGGCGATAAGGACGAGCCCAACGTTACTTTCGGCTATGTCAAGATTAAGAACGTTGACGGTTCTGATGCTTTGACAGGCGGTGAATTTACTGTTGGTAAATGTAATACTGCTGGTACAGACATTGAGTCTGGAAATGGAAATGTGGTGAAAACTGGAGCAACTACTTCGGATGACAAGATTGGTCCAATAGGGCCTCTCACTGATGCAAAGCTTTGTGTGAAACAAACTAAAGCTCCCGATAATTACGCATTGAATTCCTCAGCCACGGCGGTTGATTTTGGTGCGACGCAGATTAAAACTGCAACTTCCGCTAACCCCATGGAAATTACTGTAACCAATACCAAGGCCAGCGATTTCCTCAGTAAGCTGCCATTGACCGGTGGACCGGGCGTGATTGCGTTCCTGGTGGGGGGAGCCTTACTGCTGATTGCAGCGGTCGCCACCATGGTGCGTAAACGCCGCCAAGATCAAGAATAAACCGCCACAAACCTAAGGAGCCAAAACATGAAACAGTGGGGACGGTGGCTGGCAGTAATCGCTGCCTGTGCGCTAGTGACTGTGGCTAATCCCTTCGGGGCGGAAGCCAGCGACACGCTGCCCGCCATCGCTCCCGCTGGCTCCACCCACGGACCCATCACCGGGGATGGAGACCCGGAAATTCTGACGAAAAAAAATACTCCCACAGGCTCGGGAACCCTGACTGTCCAGCTGTATCAAGGCAACCTCTATGACGATGTCAAAGCGCCCAACTCTGTGGGAGTAAAAATTAAGGTAGCAAAGGTGAAGGGTGTCACCTTGACGGATAGCGCCTCATGGAACGACATCAAAAACCTGAGCATAGCCCAAGCCACTCAGAAAGGACTCGCGGCACCCACTATCGCCACCACCGGCGCTGACGGCAAAGTCAAGTTCGAAAACCTGGCGGTGGGACTATACCTGGTCAGCCCGCAAGAAACCAACACCAGCTTCCACCCCTTCCTGGTAACCCTGCCGGTAGCGGATAAAAAACGGGGGGAATGGAACTATCACCTCGTGATAACACCAAAACCCCAAGCGAAACCCACCACCCCGCCCAGCTCCGGCGGCGGCACCTTGGATGTGGACACCGGCGCCAACAGCAAGGACACCTCGAAACAAGTCACCAAGAGCCCTACCCCCACTCCCAGTCCCAGCAACAGCCAGACTCAAAAAACATCACCCGGGACAGATACCACCCCGATGCCAAAGACAGGAAACACTGGCGAAATTCCTGCTGATGCCCTCAAGATGGAAAAACGCGAAAAACCCCCCGTCGGCGGCGTATGGATGCGCGCCCCCAACGGCGACATGATACTGGTAGCCCCCAACGGCGAGATTATCGCGCGGCTGCCCGCCACCGGGGTCGTCGCCACCCAAATCGGGGGAGCCGCCCTGGTACTGCTGGCACTAGGTATGGCCATCCTGGCGTGGGCACGGCGTCGCGCCAAGCGAGAAAACGATGCCAGCCACACCTAAACACCAAAGCCGACCCAAGGCACAACGAAAAAGCTCCCGAATCGTTCCCCTGCTGCTGGCTTTGGCCGGGATAGCCCTGCTGCTGTACCCCGTGTTTGCCACCCAATGGAACAACTATCGGCAAAACCAGATTACAACCTATTACGCCCAACAAGTCCAAGAACCCCAACGGATTGAAGCCCTCGAAGAATCCCTGGCCGCCGCGCGGCGTTATAACGAAAACACCCCCGGCGCCCCAATCCTCGACCCGTGGCTGGCACGGGTATCCCAAAACAACAACCCCTACCAGGCGTATTTGGCACAACTGAATGTCCTCGACCAGATGGGTCAGCTGCTAATCCCGAAAATCAACGTAAACCTGCCGATATACCACGGCACCGAAACCCAAACCCTGGAACGCGGCATCGGACACCTCTATGGATCCTCGCTGCCGGTAGGTGGCCCGGGAACCCACGCTGTACTCACCGGGCACACCGGCCTGACCACCGCCACCCTGCTCGACCATCTGGATCAACTGCAAGTTGGCGACGCGTTCTATCTCAACGTCGCGGGGCAGCGCATGAAATACGTCATCAACTCGACCATTGTGGTCGAGCCCTCCGAAGTGGAAACCCTGCGAGCCCAAGCCGGTAAAGACCTGGTAACCATCATTACCTGTACCCCTTACGGGATAAACTCCCATCGTTTGCTGGTCACCGGTGAACGTGCCCCCCTGGACGACCCCACCGAAGCCCAATTCACGCCGGGATTCATGCTGACCTGGTCGCTGTGGATGATAATCGCGATGGCCGCCGCCGGGATAATGCTGGTGCTGCTGCTGTGGTGGCTGCGACGCGGCTCCGGGCGCCGCCGCCGCGAACCCGCCAGCAACCCCCCAACCCGGCGCAACCGGGCGCGCGGTAACCGCAAAACTAAGGCTAATTTAGATTCAGCTATGGGACAGAAACACGCATAAAGAGAGGCAGCTCTCGCTCCAAACGGAGCAAAAGCGATTTGGTAAAAACGCCAATGTTACCGTACTATGGTTGCTTGGTGCTTGGTCGCTTAAAATCGGTTTCCACCGGGGTCGAGCTGTGCTGGGTGCCAAGAATTTTATCCCTACTATTTGACCCATTGGAGTCACCAACTCAATGACTACTACTGTTCCTACTACTGTTCCTCAGGTTGCGATAAACGATATTGGTTCCACCGAGGACTTGCTCAAAGAAATCGACAAAACCATCAAATACTTCAACGATGGTGATTTAGTTACCGGCACCGTTGTAAAGGTTGACCGCGACGAAGTACTGCTCGACATCGGCTACAAAACCGAAGGTGTCATCCTCTCCCGCGAACTATCCATCAAACACGATGTGGATCCGGACGAGGAAGTCAAAGTTGGTGACGAAATCGAGGCGCTGGTTCTGCAAAAAGAAGACAAAGAGGGGCGCCTCCTGCTGTCCAAGAAACGCGCCCAGTACGAACGCGCCTGGGGCGACGTCGAAAAAATCAAAGAAGCCGACGGCGTGGTTACCGGCACCGTTATCGAAGTTGTCAAAGGCGGCCTGATTCTAGACATCGGGCTGCGCGGCTTCCTGCCGGCTTCACTGGTGGAAATGCGTCGCGTGCGCGACCTGGCACCCTATATTGGCCGCCAGCTAGAAACCAAGATTATTGAACTGGACAAAAACCGCAACAATGTGGTGCTGTCCCGCCGGGCTTTCCTGGAACAAACCCAGTCCGAAGTCCGCACCACCTTCCTGTCAACCCTGCAAAAGGGTCAAGTACGCACCGGCGTGGTTTCCTCTATCGTCAACTTTGGGGCTTTCGTCGACCTGGGTGGGGTCGACGGCCTGGTGCACGTCTCGGAACTGTCCTGGAAGCACATCGACCACCCCTCCGAGGTGGTACAGGTCGGCCAGGAAGTCACCGTCGAGGTCTTGGACGTGGACTTCGACCGCGAACGCGTGTCCCTGTCCCTCAAAGCCACCCAAGAGGATCCGTGGCAGACCTTCGCCCGCACCCACAAAATCGGCCAGATTGTTCCCGGCAAGGTCACCAAACTGGTGCCCTTCGGGGTATTCGTCCGCGTCGAGGACGGTATCGAAGGCCTGGTGCACGTCTCTGAACTGGCCACCCGCCACATCGAGGTGCCCGAACAGGTCGCCAAGATTGGTGACGAAATCTTCGTCAAAGTTATCGACATTGACTTGGAGCGCCGTCGCATTTCGCTGTCGCTCAAGCAAGCTAACGAAGGCGTGGATGTGAGCTCCGACGACTTCGATCCTTCGTTGTACGGTATGCCCGCCGAATACGACGCGGAAGGCAACTACAAGTACCCCGAAGGCTTCGACCCTGAAACCAACGAATGGATGGAAGGCTACGAGGAACAGCGCGCCGCGTGGGAGTCCTCTTACGCCCAAGCCCAGGCTCGTTTCGAAGCCCACAAGGAACAGGTCGCCAAGAACCTGGAAGCCGATAAAGAAGCCGCCATCGCCGCAGGCGAAGCCGAATCCACGTCTTACTCTTCCGCTACGGAAGAAGACGCGACTCATGAAGGCACCCTCGCCGACGACGCCGCCCTCGCCGCTTTGCGCGACAAACTTGCGGAAGACAAGTAAAGTCGCCCGGTGGCATGAGGCGCCATTTCGGATGGCACCTCATGGCACGGCATAAAACCTAATCACAAATCGGGGCGGGAACCACAAGTTCCCGCCCCTTTTTCAGGATTTTTCCATCAATGTGCTCTATCCTGAAAAGGCGGCTGGGCGCAAACCCAAAAAACCGCCCCGCCGACAGCCACCCCCAACAGAAAGGCTCGAAACGTGAAGATAGTCATCGCCCCAGATTCATTCAAAGGAGCGCTTAGCGCCCAAGATGCCGCCGCCGCCATGCACCGCGGCGTGGAAACCATTTTCCCCGACGCCGAATGTGTCACCGTGCCCGTCTCGGACGGCGGCGAAGGCACCGCTGAAGTCATGCTCGCGGCCTACGGCGGGGAAGTCAAAACCTGTAAAACCGTAGATGCCCTGGGACGTGAACGCGAAGCCGAATTCACCTGGATACCCAGCCAAAAAATGGTGGTTATGGACACCGCCGAAGCCGCCGGCATCATGTACATCGGCATGTTGGAACGCAACATCATGGAATCCAACACCGAAGGCGTCGGAATGATTTTGAAAGCCGCGCTGGACTTGCAGCCTGAAACCATTATTGTCGGCCTGGGTGGATCGGCTACCAACGACGGCGGCTGGGGCATGATGTACAACCTGGGAGCGCGGCTGTACAACGAATCCGGCGAATCCCTCGACCCGAAAGTCTCCGCCTTGCCCAACGCCGCCAAACTAGACTTATCCGGTTTGGATCCGCGACTCCAAAACGTGAAACTGATAGCCGCCAACGACGTGCGCAACCCCTTGACCGGGCCGACCGGAGCCTCGGCTGCTTTCGGGCCGCAAAAAGGCGCGAAACCCCTCCAATTAGGCAAGCTAGACCGCTGCCTAAAGAACTGGGGACGGCTCTTGGAAGAAACCACCGGTCGCCAAATCGTCGACCAGGAAGGTGCCGGGGCAGCCGGAGGGATGGCCGCCGCCTTTTTTGCGTTGGGCGCGGAAAACCGCAAAGGCTTCGACGTGGTCGCCGAAGCCACCCATTTGAATGAAGCCCTGGACGGCGCCGACTTAGTGCTGACCGGGGAAGGACAGCTCGACCGGCAAACCCAACGCGGGAAAACCCCGTGGAGTGTCGCCCAACTGGGACGCTCGCGCAACATCCCGGTTATCGCCTTTGCCGCGAAACTGGGAATCGGACACGAAATCCTGTTACAGGACGGTTTCACCGCGATTGTACCGATTATGCACCAAACCATGACCAGCGATAAATCCGCCATGGAAAAAGTTCCCATGCTGCTCGAAGACTCGGTAACCCTGACGTTGCAACTGATGACCGTCGGCGCTAACCCGGCCATCAGCGACATTCTGCTCAAAGCCTTTGACGACTAGGCGGCCAGGATTCCGTCCACAATAGTTATGTCGGAACTGGAAAAACAGCCAGCGCCAACACCGTACACATCGGCAGAGATTACCGAACCAACAGAACCGGGTGTGCTGCAGCATCCGCAACTGCGGTTGCTGCGCCCCTGGCCGCCGCGCCCGATTGACCGTGCCTGGAAGATTTGCGTCAGCGGCGGCATCGGCAGCGGCAAATCAACACTGGTGCGAGCGCTTGGCGATTGTGGGGCAGAGGTGTTCGACGCCGACGCGGTGCTGCGCCGCGCCACCGCGCCCGGTGGGGTGGCGCGGCCGGCGCTGCGCCAGGCTTTCGGTTCTGGGGTGTTCACGAGGTGCCATCCGAGTGGCGACCTCGACACCGTAACTGTGCGCCACCCCGATATCGATAGAGCCAGCGAAACGAAGGCTAAACCGGGTGACGGTACAGGCACTGACACGGATTCCGACACGCTGGATCGCGCCGCTTTGGCCGCACTGATTTTCGCGGATCCGGGAGCCAAGGCTCGCCTGGAGGGGATTCTGCACCCACTGCTGTGGCAGGACTTCGACCGGGTGGTCGCCACCCTACCACCCGAGGCCATCCTGGTAGCGGAAATCCCCCTTGTTACCGAAACCGGGAATGCCGGACGTTTCGATGTCGTCATAATGGTGGATGCCCCTCATGAAACCCGAATCAAACGACTGGCCACCGGGCGCGCCATGAACGAAACCTCAGCCCGCGAACGCATCGCCGCCCAAGCCACCCGTGAAGACCGCGCCGCCATCGCCCATGTGTGGGTCGAAAACACCGGCAGCAAAGCTGACCTCTCGGGCGCGGCCAGGTGGCTGTGGACATCTATGATAAGCATGTAACGTGTGATATGATGTATTTGAAGTGGCCTGATACGACGTTGCGCACGGAGGATATCCATCCTAGGGTACTTCACCGCACTGCTTCCGCGCTCAAATTGGATGAAGCATGTTGTCTAGTTGACACACAAATGAACTTGTGATAAATTGCGAAAAATTCGATGGAGAAGCGGTATGGTTGAAAAAATAGTAATTTGCATTGTTTCCTTGCTCGCGATTGCGTTCGGAGTATTGATTGTTTACTGCGGAAATGCGATGAAAGCAGGGCGCCTTCGACCAAACGGATTGCTAGGAACAAGAACTGAGTTCACTATGAAATCAGAGAATAATTGGTACATAATGCAACGCAAAACAGCCAGATCAACCATATTGTTAGGTTATTCAATGTTTCTATGGGTGCCTGTCTTTTGTATAAATCATTCAGCCCTTAAAAGTTTTTTTTTACTTCTTGTGTTAGTAACGCAAATAGTATTTATTGTTCTTTTTTGGATTGATTATTTTAAGGGTACTAAACAAGTGCAAAGTACAGAAAAAACAGATTCTGATATATTAAAGTGAGGAATAAAAATGACAAAACATACCAAGTACACGCAAGAATATTGGTAAGATATTGTTACAATAGATGTGGAGAATAAGAGTAGATTTCTCCAGTCCTTGTCTTCTTTTCGAGAGTCTCTATTGAATGATGTGAAAGCTCAAGATGCTTTTGAATCATCCCCCAAAGCTAGTCTTATACGCTATGAAAGTCGACTGTGGCAATCAGGTAATTCTGATATCAAAGATATTCTTGCAAGGCTAGAATCCGCTCCTCGTGGAACACGGCTAATGATGTTAGATTATATATTACTATGTAATAGTGATGAAGGTGATTGCTTCAAGGATGATGGTGAGCAGCCCAACGTCTTTGTCGCATTCGCTAACGTAGCTGCGGTTTACAATGCTGGCGCAATTACAAACGGTCTTGTGTATCGACAGGCTGGAGCGTTCCTTTGGATTGCTGCTGTAGCAGTGTCTGTCACATTTGCAAAAGGCCATGGTAGCAGTCTAGCTGATTCACATCTACGGCCTGTTACGTTGGAGTTTAGCTCACGTTACATGCAGGGATCTTTTCATCAATATTTGAAGACTTTGGGATACGAACCTTTTTTGCTTGTACTTGACGAACCTACATCTTCTACTGATACTATTACCGAAAAGAATTTATTTCAACACATAAGCAATGATTGTCGCAATCAAACCATTATACTAGTCTCGCATAGTGTAGATACTATCAAGATTGCTGCAAAAATATTTGTAGTCGATGAGGGCAAAATTATCGCCGATGGTACACACCACGAATTATTAAGAAAATGTCAAACCTATGCTACTCTTTTTCTGAAAGAATGACTTGACTTGCTCATATTTGAGTGTTCGGTCAACCTTAACTGACTTTTCGCGGTTTGGGAGATATGATTAAAACGTGAGTGACGCGAAACCCCTGCCCCGCGACCTGGTGGAAAACCCGATCCCCTTCCAGGTCATCAGCAACTATCAACCCGCCGGCGACCAACCCCAGGCCATTGCGGAACTGGCCGAACGTATCAACGCGGGGGAGCAAGATGTCGTGCTGCTGGGCGCGACCGGCACCGGGAAAACCGCCACCACCGCCTGGCTCATCGAGTCCATACAACGCCCCACCCTGGTGCTGGAACCGAATAAGACCCTGGCGGCGCAACTTACCGCCGAATTCCGCGAGCTACTGCCCAATAACGCCGTGGAATACTTCGTGTCGTATTACGACTACTACCAGCCCGAGGCCTATGTGCCCCAAACCGACACCTATATCGAAAAGGATTCCTCGATAAACGACGAGGTCGAACGCCTGCGCCACTCCGCCACGAACTCGCTGTTAACCCGGCGCGATGTGGTGGTGGTCAGTTCCGTCAGCTGCATCTACGGCTTGGGCACCCCCGAAGAATACGTGTCACGGGGGATACACCTGTCGCGCGGAATGGAGATTGGGCGTGACGATTTGATTCGACGTTTCGTGGGAATGCAGTACAACCGTAATGACGTGGACTTCACGAGGGGCAATTTCCGAGTTCGCGGCGACACCATCGACATTATCCCCATGTACGAGGAACTAGGGGTGCGAGTCGAGTTCTTTGGGGACGAGATTGACACCCTGGCGGTTTTGCACCCGGTTACTGGCGAAGTCTTGCACGAGGTAGACGAGATTTACGTGTTCCCCGCCTCTCACTACGTGGCCGGCCCGGAGCGCATGGAGCGGGCGATGGCCGGAATCGAGGCCGAGATGGAATCGCGCTGTAAGTGGTTCCATGACCAGGGGAAATTGCTCGAAGAACAGCGCTTGCGGATGCGCACCACCTATGACCTGGAGATGATGCGCCAAATCGGGATTTGCGCGGGGATAGAGAACTATTCCCTGCATATCGACGGACGCCAGCCGGGCGAGCCCCCGCACACCTTGCTTGACTATTTTCCGGATGATTTCCTGCTGGTAATTGACGAATCCCACGTGACGGTACCCCAGATTGGGGGCATGTTCGAAGGCGATATGTCACGCAAACGCACCCTGGTGGATTTCGGTTTCCGCCTGCCCTCCGCCCTGGACAACCGACCGCTGAAATGGGACGAATTCCAGGCGCGTATTGGGCAAACCGTGTATCTGTCCGCCACCCCGGGAGATTACGAGTTGGGACGATCCGACGGGGTCGTGGAACAGATTATTCGCCCCACCGGGCTGGTCGACCCCAAAATTGTGGTCAAACCTGTGGAAGGACAGATTGATGATTTAATGGAGGAAATCCGGGTGCGGGTCGAGCGCGACGAGCGTGTGTTGGTCACCACCCTGACGAAACGCATGGCCGAGGACTTGAGCCAATACCTGGCCGAGCGTGGCATCAAGGTCGAGTATCTGCATTCGGACGTGGACACGCTGCGCCGCGTCGAGTTGTTGCGCGAGTTGCGTAAAGGCACTTTTGACGTGTTGGTGGGGATTAACTTGTTGCGTGAGGGCTTGGATTTACCAGAGGTTTCATTAGTTGCCATCCTGGATGCCGACAAACAGGGATTTTTACGTTCCACCAAATCATTGATTCAGACTATTGGGCGAGCCGCGCGTAATGTTCACGGCGAAGTCCATATGTATGCCGATGCGGTGTCCGATTCCATGCGCGCCGCGATTGACGAAACCGAACGACGTCGTGCCAAACAGCTCGCGTTCAACCAGGAACACGGCATCGACCCCAAACCCTTACAGAAAAAAATCTCGGATGTTACCGATATGCTGGCGCGCGAAGACATCGACACCGAACAGCTCCTGGCCACGGGATACCGCCAACCCGACAAGAAGCCGTCCGTGGCGGCTCGAACCGCCGCGCGCGATGCGGCGGCGGCCCGTGCCGCCCTGGAAGTCATCGCGGGTGCCCGAGAGCAAGCCACCATTAGAAACGCTGGTGCTGACCACACCGGCACTGTCCGTGCTAACGGGGGAGACCCCACTCGAGGAACCGCCAAGGTCGGGGCTAAAGGCGAAGAAATCGTGGATTTGGAGGCTTTACTGCGCGAACTTTCGACACAGATGCACCAGGCCGCCAGTGAAATGCGTTTCGAGTTGGCCGCCAGGTTGCGCGACGAAATCGTGGATTTGAAGCGCGAAATTCGACGCGGCAAACCACTCGGGGGATAATTAGCCACCGCCGCCTGGGATTCACCAATCAAACATTTCTTGGATTCCTCCACCCACTTTTTGGCTCTTCGGACTGTCAGGTCGCCGATTTTTTGCAGTTGCGCCAACTCGGTTTTGTTCAGGTTTCGCGATTTCGCTCTTTTGCTTTATCTAGTTGCTTTCTGCCGGGACAACCGGCTCGTAGTCTTTAGATTTTGCCATTTTAACGGCCAGGTCGAACTCAGCTTCAATTTCCGGGTTCGGTTTGTAGGTAACCATAGACACTGCATAGGCTACCAGCCAACAGACCACAAAGCCCGGCAGAATTTCGTAAATCTTGGTGTTAGCAATCACCGAGAACTCGCCGTTGTTCAACAAATAGTGCCACACCACCACTGTTACTGCCCCCGAAATCATGCCCCAGAGGGCACCGGGGGCAGTCAGTTTGCGCCACCACAGCGACAAAATAATGATTGGCCCGAAAGAAGCACCGAAACCGGCCCAAGCAAAGGACACAATTATCAAGATGGAAGAGGAAATCAGACTGGTGGATTCTTTGGCATTCCAGGCTAAAGCCACACCTACCAAGGTGACGAATAGCACCACTACGCGCCCCATGGTCACCCCCAGGTTGGATTGAGTCACGGTGCGATCACCAATGGTGATTCCCAAAGAAACGTTTTTCACATTTTCCTTGGAAAACGAGTTATAGATGTCTTCCACCACGGCCGAGGAAGTCACCAGCAGCTGCGAGGAGATCGTGGACATAATGGCTGCGAGAATAGCCGCCAGCATGAATCCCGCGAAAATCGAGGGGAACAGGGTGTGTCCCGTTACCAGGAAGATGGTTTCATTATCCGCGCCATCCATGTTGATAATCTTTTGGCGCACCAAGGAAATCCCTACTATCGCGGTGCCGATAGCACCAAATAGGGACAGCACCATCCAGATAGCCCAGATGCGACGTGCCTGGGTGGCTTGCTGGGGGGTTTTCAAAGCCATGAAACGCACAATGATATGGGGCATTCCGAAGTAGCCCAGCCCCCAAGCTAAACCGGTAACAATGTCACGCGGGTCGACGTTGAACACCAAAGATAGCATCTCTTGATTAGTTTCCACACCTTTCGCGGCCACGTCCACAGCCACCTGGCCAAGCCCCCCGGCGGCAATCAAACCGGTAATCGGCACCGCAACCAGGGCAATCACCATCATAAAGCCCTGTACCGTGTCGGTCCATGACACCGCTAAAAAGCCACCCACTAGGGTATAGAGCACCACAATAGCGGCCACAATCACCATGCCGGTTTCATAGGGAATCCCAAAGGAAGAATCAAAGAACTTTCCGCCAGAAACCAGGCCGGACGCCACGTAGAGAGTAAAGAACACCAGGAAGATTATGCCCGCTGCCACTCGAATGGCGTTGCTCTTGTCGCGCAACCGGTTGGACAGGAAGGACGGTACGGTGATGGAGTTCTTTGACACTTCGGTATAGGTACGCAGCCGAGGTGCCACAATCCACCAGTTGATATATGCTCCGGCGGTCAAACCGATAGCAATCCAGGATTGCACCAGACCGGCAGCGTACAAGACACCGGGCAGACCCATGAGGAGCCATCCGGACATGTCAGCGGCTCCCGCCGAAAGCGCGGCCACCAGCGGATTAAGTTCGCGTCCCCCCAACATATAGTCGTCCATGGTAGAGGTACGGGTATACGCCCACAGCCCAATCATAATCATCGCAGTAAAATAGACAATCATGGCGATGGCTACACCTTGGGGGCCAGACATCACATCGAGGACAGCGGGGACGATTGATATGGTCGAAATCATATATTTATTATCCCTTCCATCAGCGGATTTTAGGAACACCAGCGTCCAGTTACCCGCATTAGTAGTCAAAATTTAATGTTTGGTCAGTTTTCATTTTAACAATATTTGAGGTGCTTGGGTATTTCAATACCAGAATCTTTAGAAAACATGGGGAATCTATGGATACCCAGCAAAGTCTGGTAGTCTAACCTAGTTATGCATGTACCTCCTCTCGCTTGGGTTATCCTGATTGTCGTCGTCATTGGCATCCTGGTTTTCGATTTTTTGGGGCACGTTCGCAAGGATCACTATCCATCCTTGAAAGAATCTGCCATCTGGACCGGTATCTATATCTCGATTGCCCTGAGTGCTGGCCTAGTGATTGGCCTAACCTTGGGGTGGAATTTAGGAACCGAATATATCGCCGGATGGGTTACCGAATGGTCACTGTCCCTGGATAATTTGTTCGTCTTTGTCATCGTCCTGTCCGGGTTCAGCGTGCCGCGCCCCCTGCACCAAAAAGTCATCGCGGTGGGCATCACCCTGGCACTGGTTTTCCGACTGATATTCATCCTGCTGGGTGCTGCTCTAATAGAGAATTTTTCGTGGATTTTCTATATCTTCGGGGTATTTTTACTGTTCACAGCCTGGCAGCAAGTCCAGGAAGGGATGCATCCTGAAGCCGAAGAAAACGCGGAATATCAAGAAAACGGGTTTGTGTGTTTCGTGCGGCGTTTCCTGAAAGTAACCCCCGGCTTTGTGGGACACAAATACCTGCAGCGCGTCGACGGGAAACTGTTCATCACCCCGTTACTGTTGGTGGTTATTGCGGTGGGTTCGGCCGATGTGATGTTCGCGGTGGATTCCATTCCCGCGATTTTTGGGTTGACCAACGAAGCCTTCATTGTATTCGCCGCCAATGCCTTTGCCTTGATGGGGTTACGCCAGCTGTACTTCCTAATAGAAGGCCTGATGCAACGCCTGATTTTCCTGCACTTCGGCCTGGCCGCCATCCTTGGTTTCATCGGGGTCAAACTGCTGCTTCACGCCCTGTCCACCAACGAGATTATCTTTATTAACGGTGGCAAACCCCTGGATTTCCTGCCGGAACCAACCATTCCATTCTCGCTGGGATTCATCGTGTCCACTCTAGCGCTAACCGCCGTCATCTCACTGACAGCTTCCCACCGTCGCAACAAGAAAAACTACGGCAACCCCGCCGACGACACTCCCACCAATCAAACCCCACCACCAGAGACTAATTAATTAAACCCCCCCGAATTAATTAAACCCCCCGAATTGTCGATAAAATCTAGCTGTGACCAGAAAAAACTTGCTTGCGTGCCTGTTAAGCATGACTCTGGGTGTGATTACGCTCGGTATGTCTAACGGCACCGCGTTGGCGCTTGACCCACCTTCGCAGGCTGACCGAGCCGCCGCCCCATGGATAGCGCAAGTGGCCGTGATGGATTCGCGCGACCGGGGTTTCACTCACTGCACCGGCTCTATGGTGGCACCACAATGGGTATTAACCGCCCGACACTGCGTGGAATCCCCAGTACTCAGCGAAGCCTACATAGACATAGGCCCCGGCCCCTCCTACCGCTATCCCTATCGGATTACCTCCGTAGTGAAACACCCCCATTTCGACGTGGCCTTACTGAAACTCAATCAAAACTTGAACACCCCGACTCTCGACATCGAGGATTCCCTGCCGGTTCCTGGCACCACCGCCGAATTCTTTGGATTCGGGGGAGCCAACGTTTTGACCCAAACCACCCTGAAAATCCTAGGCACCGGCAGTGACAAGCATCTTTTCGCGCGCTCCCTGGACGGCACCAAGAGTGTTGTCGGAGACTCCGGCGGGCCGCTCATCGCTAATAACAAGCTCCTGGGCATCCTGACGGCGGCGGTTTACACGCCTTATGAAACATTTGCCAAGGAAGACTTCAAATTCGTGCCTACACCCCGATTTTCCGAATGGCTCCTCGTGAACCTGGGAATTACCCCCGCCAAAAAACCCGCTAAACCCCAACCGGCAAGCCAACCAGCCGCGCCCAAGCCCTCGGCACCAAACCAACCCGCCGCCCCCACCAAGGCTGCGCATCGAGCCGCGCCCAACCGTATCGCCGGGACAAACCGCGTACAAACCTCTTTGGCCGTGTGGAACCTAGGCGGTTTCATCACCGACTCCGTGGTAATCGCCACCGGAAAACACGCCCCCGACGCCCTGGCCGCCGGCCCCCTCGCAGCCGCGCTAAACGCCCCACTAGTGCTCTCTGTCGCCCCCACCATTGAAACAGAAATCGCCGCTGAAATCCTCAATCGCGGCATAAAACAGGTCTATCTAGTGGGTGGTGGCTTGAATTTCAACCCAAATATCCAAAGCATGTTAGTGGGGCGCGGCGTAAAAATTATCCAACTGGCCGGAGCGAATCGCTATCAAACCGCCACGATAGTGGCCAACACAGCCATCGCGAAGTGGAATCTGCAAGGACGGTTCCAAAACCCGATTCTGGTGGCAGACGGGCTTAACTTCCCCGATGCCTTGAGCGCCGGAGCAAGCGCCGCGAACCTCCACGGAGTGGTAGTGTTGAGCGCCGGAACGGCTATGCCCAAGGAAACCGCTGACTTCATAGCCGCCCGAGCCGGCGCTAAACCCCAAATTTTCGCTGTCGGCGGGCCGGCCTATCTGGCGTGGAACAGTTCGCGTCCCGGGGGAATCCCCGCAGCTGGTATCGTGGGGGCAAACCGCTACCAGACCGCCGCCCTGCTGGCCGCAAATCTGAACCCCAACACCACCAGCGCCCTGGTGGTCAGCGGTGCTGATTTCCCCGATGGGCTCGCGGCGGCACCCCTGGCGGCGCGGCGTAACTCCCGACTGCTGTTAACCACGCCAGGGGCTTTACCACCAGATTCTGCGAACAGCCTGGGCACTTTGACACGGCGCCAAGCCTCGCTGGTGATTGGCGGCAGGACGGTTATCAGTGATACCGTGGCTTGGCAAGTGCGGGGTAATGCGGTTTCATGAGGTGCTAACCCGGTCGCCTCGCGAAGCCTGAATCGTGACCCGACCTGGGATTAGATTAAGCTGGACTGGTGAAAGATCAGATATTTGTCCATGGGGCGCGCGAACACAACCTGAAAAATGTCGACGTGGCTTTGCCCCGCGATTCCCTGATTGTGTTTACCGGCCTGTCTGGATCAGGCAAATCCTCGCTGGCTTTTGACACGATTTTTGCGGAAGGCCAGCGACGCTATGTAGAGTCCCTGTCGTCGTATGCCCGCCAATTCTTGGGACGTATGGACAAGCCGGTAGTTGATTTCATCGAGGGACTTTCCCCGGCGGTATCGATTGACCAAAAATCCACTTCGCACAATCCCCGTTCCACCGTCGGTACCATCACCGAGATTTACGACTATTTGCGCCTGTTGTTTGCGCGAGCCGGGGTACCGCACTGTCCGACATGCGGTGAGCGGATTCAAGCCCAAAGTGCCGAACAGGTTATCAACTGGCTAATGAGTCAGACCGACGGAACCCGACTCGAGATTCTGGCACCTGTGGTGCGGGGACGTAAAGGCGAATATTCCGAGCTGTTTCGCGAACTTGCGGCTTCGGGTTTTTCACGAATTAGGGTTGATGGGGAAACCCACCGTTTGGAACAACCCCCGACGCTGGAAAAACAACTAAAACACGATATTTCCGTATCCATTGACCGAGTGGTGATTCGTGAGGGGGGACGTTCCCGGGTGGCGGATTCGGTGGAAACCGCACTGCGCCTGGCCGAGGGCTTGGTGCTAGTGGATTTCGTGGATCGGAAAACGGATGACCCCGAGAAATACCGGCGCTTCTCTGAGAAACGCGCCTGCCCAAATAATCACCACCTGGCTTTGGAAGAGATTGAGCCGCGTACTTTCTCTTTCAATGCCCCCTATGGGGCATGCCCGGATTGTTCCGGGATTGGTTCACGCCTGGTTATTGACCCGGAGCTGGTGGTTCCCGACCCGGATTTGACTTTACGTGAAGGCGCGGTAAGTCCGTGGAAAGTTTCCAGAGACACCATGCAAAGAATCTTGGAATCCTTAGGGGACGAGGTCGGCTTCGATTTGGATACCCCGTGGCGTGACTTGCCTCCCGAGATTCAGGATTACTTGATGTGGGGTAAGAACTACAAGGTCAAGGTACGATACCGCAACCGCTGGGGGCGCGAACGGACTTACGCTACCGGTTTCGAAGGAGCCGCGCAATACATCCAACGCAAATACGACGAAAGCGATTCAGATACCACCAAGGCCAGGTACATCGGTTACATGCGCGATGTGCCTTGTCCCACCTGTCAGGGCGCGCGTTTGAAACCTGAAGTATTGGCAGTGCGGGTGGGGAAACTGAACATCGCGGAACTCTGTGACCTGTCCATTAGTCGTGCCAGAGCCTACTTGCGTGACCTCAAACTGGACGGAATGGCGAAAACCATCGCCGCACCGATTTTGCAAGAAGTCGCGGCACGACTGGATTTCTTGGTGGATGTGGGATTAAACTATCTGACTTTGTCTCGCTCCGCCGGTACTCTTTCCGGTGGTGAAGCCCAGCGGATTCGCCTGGCTACCCAGATTGGTTCTGGCTTGGTTGGGGTACTCTATGTCCTTGATGAGCCTTCGATTGGGCTGCATCAACGCGATAACCAGCGTTTAATCAACACTTTGAAGGGCTTGCGTGACCTGGGCAACACCCTGATAGTGGTGGAACATGACGAAGACACGATTCGCGCCGCCGACTGGATAGTGGATATCGGGCCGGCTGCCGGGGAACACGGCGGCGAGATTATCTATTCGGGACCGGTTAAAAAGCTGTTACCGTGCAAAGCCTCGTTGACAGCCGACTACTTGAGTGGCCGCAAACGTATCGAGGTTCCACGCCATCGCCGTAAACCCGATAAAAACCGCCAGCTGACCGTGGTGGGAGCGCGGGAAAACAATCTGCAAGACTTGACGGTGTCTTTCCCGCTAGGACTGCTCACGGCCGTGACCGGAATTTCAGGATCGGGAAAATCCACCTTGGTAAACTCAGTGTTGTACCAGACCCTGGCGCGAGACCTAAACCACGCTCGCACCGTACCCGGCCGACACAAACGTGTGGAAGGCCTGGAATTCTTGGATAAAGTCATTCACGTTGACCAGTCTCCGATTGGGCGTACTCCGCGTTCCAACCCGGCGACTTACACCGGCGTGTGGGATCACATCCGTAAACTTTTTGCTTCAACCCCGGAAGCGAAAATGCGTGGCTACGGACCGGGGCGGTTTTCCTTCAACGTCAAGGGCGGACGCTGCGAAGCCTGCCATGGGGACGGTACCCTCAAAATAGAAATGAACTTCCTGCCGGATGTGTACGTACCTTGCGAGGTGTGCCAGGGAGCACGCTATAACAGTGAAACCTTGGAAGTACACTACAACGGCAAGAATGTGTGTGATGTCTTGGACATGCCCATCAGCGAGGCAGCGGATTTTTTTACTGCCCTGCCGGCGGTGTCGCGTTATCTAAACACCCTGACCTCGGTGGGATTGGGATATGTGAAGCTCGGGCAAAGTGCCACAACACTATCCGGGGGCGAGGCACAGCGCGTGAAACTGGCTTCAGAGTTACACAAACGCACCAATGGGCGAGCAGTGTACGTGTTGGATGAACCTACCACGGGCTTACATCTAGAGGATATTCGCAAACTGATGGCCGTGCTGCAAGGCCTGGTGGAAAAGGGCAACACGGTGATTGTGATTGAACATAATCTGGATGTCATCAAATGCGCTGATTGGGTTATAGACCTTGGCCCGGAAGGCGGGGAAGGCGGGGGACTGTTGGTGGCCGCTGGCACCCCGGAACAAGTGGCGCAGGTACCGCAATCTTTCACCGGTCAGTATTTAGCCGAGGTTCTGGAACCAAGTGAGCCCAGGAATCCGGGGAAGATAAAATAGGTCACCCTCAGTGATATACTGGTCTTGCTCTGGGGGCTGTGTAAATCAGCACCGGTGGTGAAAGTCCGCGAGCGCTCGCCCAATGGCGAGGGTTGAGCTGGTGAAATTCCAGCACCGACGGTAAAAGTCCGGATGGGAAGAGCCTTAGCCCGTGTGGTGCGCCTGGCGTACCGTTGACGGGTTGTTGTTCTTACCCCAGGCTGTCACGGACGCAATCCGAGGTGGGTAAGAATGTCTTGGTCAAGTGAAAACCGTACGCGGCGACACCCCGCGCGCGCGTTCACCGCTAATGACATTGTGGCACCCGCTGTTTTCGGGTTAATACTGTTGGGAGCCTGGTTTGCCACCACGGCAGGAGGGCGGATTCCCGCCTTTATCCTGCCCACTCCGACAGCGGTGTTTCGTGCGGCCGGTGAACTATTCGCGACCCCGAATTTTTGGCCATATCTGGGAAACACCCTGGTTTCGGCCTTGGCTGGAACCCTGTTAGGCCTCTTGTTCAGCGTGCCCTTAGCCTTTGCGATTCACCACTTTCACTGGCTCAATGCGGCGGTGCAACCATTTCTGGGAGCCTCCCAGGCTATCCCGGCAGTGGCACTGGCACCCCTGCTGTTGATTTGGTTGCCGGCTTCCTGGCTGGCGATAGTAGTGCTTTGTGCCATTATGGTGTTCTTTCCGATTCTGGTTTCCACCACCGTCGGTTTGCGACACCTGCCGGTGGAAGTGCTAGAAGCCGCGAAACTCGACGGGGCAAATACGTGGCAGCTGCTGCGACACATGGAGCTGCCCCTCGTGCTGCCAAGCCTGATGGGAGGAATCCGCAACGGCATCACGCTGTCGATAACCGGCGCAGTAGTGGGGGAAATTGTGATTGGGGGACACGGCATGGGAACCTTGATAACCTTGCAATCCCACAATGTGGACACGGCGGGAATGTTCGTCAGCCTCTTCACTATCTGTACCCTGGCGACCGCCATCTATCTGGGGGTTTACCAACTGGAGCGTCGTAGTAAATCCATCAACACGGTGTAAATACCACGGTGTAAATAAAGGAAAGGTAAGACCATGTTCAAACACATTTCCAAGTTGATTATTGGCTTCACCCTGGCAGGGCTAGCCTTGACTGGTTGCGGCATCAACGGAGGGGAAGGTTCGTCGAGCACCAGCCCGGCTTCTGGCAAAACTGCCGCCGGTAACCAAGAAGGCCGCCCGGTCACGATTGGCTTAACCTATCTGCCGAATGTCCAGTTCGCCCCCTTCTATGTGGCTAAAGACGAAAATCTCTTTTCCTGGAAAGGCGAAGCGGATACAAACAGCGCACAATCGATAGCACTGCGTCACCACGGTG
The DNA here is from genome assembly GCF_000160615.1 of Mobiluncus mulieris ATCC 35243. Classification (GTDB taxonomy): domain Bacteria; phylum Actinomycetota; class Actinomycetes; order Actinomycetales; family Actinomycetaceae; genus Mobiluncus; species Mobiluncus mulieris. The sequence goes on from NZ_GG668518.1 coordinate 902,136, forward strand.
CCGACGAAGGTTTGTTTAACGCGCTCATGAGTGGCAAGGAAGATATGGTTGTCGCCTTCGGCGATGAAGCCACTCAAGCCATTTCCCAGGGGATGCCTTTGAGTATTATCGGGGTTCTCTACCAGCGCTATCCGGTGGTGGTTATTGCCCGTCATGATTCCGGTATCAAGACTTGGCAGGATTTGAAAGGTAAAACCGTGGGTTTGCCAGGTCGCTATGGCTCCAACTGGTTCGGATTCCAAGCTGGCTTGCACGCGGCGGGTCTGAGCCTCGATGACGTGAAGGTTGCAGAAATCGGTTACACCCAGCAAACCCAGTTGACCACCGGGAAAGTTGACGCGGTGGTAGGTTTTTCCAATAATGACCTGGTACGTTTCCAGTTAGCGGGGGTGGGCGTAACCACCTTGACGCTGCCCTCGGAAACCCCGCTGGTGGGAGCGGTAGTGGTGACCACTCAAGAATTTGCGACTCATGAACCCGAAGTCTGCCAGGCTACCGTAAACGGCATGGCCAAAGCCATCCACAAGATTACCGCCGACCCTGAAACAGCACTTGCGGCCACCAAGAAATACGACCAAACCCTGACCAACGACCAGGCCATCGCAGCGGCTCGCCACGTCACGGAAGCGACTAATGAGCTGATTAAACTTGACCACTTTGACCCGAAAAACCCCGGGGCACAGTCCCTGGTCAACCCGCAAAAGTTCCGTGACATGGTCACTTTGCTGGATAAAATCGGTGCCTTGAGCGACAAAATTAACCTCAAGAATCTTGACGACCAGCAGGTAAAGAAGTTCGTGTGGCCGGGTGCCTAACTTCCGTTGAATCCGACTTCATGAGGTGAGCGGTGGCTTGCGCCGCATAGACTCCGGCACAAGCCGCCGCCAGGAAAGAAGCCGGATCCTCAGCCAAACCACGGGACATGGTGGAAAGCGGTACTGGAAAATCCTGCAGCACCTGGTAGAGACCCGCAGTGGAAACCTCGATTATCCGGTGGTGCTCGGCCAGCAGCTTCAGCTGCGACGATACCAAAGGTGCAAAACTGCCTTGGGGGTCAGCCAAAGCAGCCTCCCGTGGGGAGTCCTTTGAAAACACCGGTACCGGCACCGCCACCGGCGGCAAATCCATCCAAGTCAAAGCCGTCACCGTGTGATGGGAAATCCCAAAATGCCGCGGGCGAGCATCCCCGCTCGACATGCGCAACACCGCTATGGGTGTGCCCTGCAAGGCAGCAGCAATACGCAGCGCTTCGGAACTGGCAATCCCCGAAAAGCCCCAGCGAGTATCCGTGCCGAGGTTCCCCGGCCCTTGACTGACCACCACCGCGTCCAACTCCGCCACCAAATCCGCAATGAACATGGCTGACGGCAGGCTCACCGCTTCGAAATCCCCCCCGAAACACTGGCCACAGGTGATTGTAGCGGCCAGGAGTCCCCGGTCTTGCAAGGCACCCACCGTGCGAGAATACGCCAAAGGCAGCGCCCCGCCGTCGCTTTGAATATATCCGATGCGCCCCTGGGGGTAGACCTGTAAAAACCCGGCTACAACCGCAGGCAGGGCAGAGTGCAAATCCGCCACCAACACGGGCAATCCCCGCAGACTATCAGCCGACTGCAACACCTCGTGATAAGGGCTATCGGGTTCATCTGTCCCCAACACCAGTTTTTGATGCGGGGTGTAACGCGCCTTCACCAAGTGCCCCACCGAAGGCAAATCATCGAGAGGCAGACGGGTTTCATTGGCAATCACCATGGCCGCGCCGCCGGTACCGAGGTTTTTAACCAGCGGAGAAACCTCAATCTGTACCAAATCCCCCGGCTGCGCAGCCCCAACCAAATCGGGGTAGCACACCGCCTGACAGGTATCTCCCACCTGGAAACACGCGGCGGGAGCGGCATCGGACGGCGGGGGAGCCTCGGTTACCTCGCAAACCAACAGCTGATGCGCAGCGGCATACTTAACCTCTAAAACCCGAGCCTTACGCAGCATCACAATACCCATTTATATCCCAAAAAGCTTCCTATAATCAATGTATGGAGCAAAGCGAGATTTCGGATTCCCCGCCTGTTACCGACACTACCGCCGACGACCGCAACACCACCGCTGCCGCGTTGCGCCGCCAAATTGTGTTGCTGGCCGCGTTGTCCTCAAGTTCACGGTTGCAAACGGCGCGGGACTTACTGGTAAAGAACCGGTATTACGGCTTAGAAGCTTGGCAGGTACGTCGTTTTGCCGAGGCGGAAGGAAACGAAACCCCCCAGTGGCAAACAGCTAAGTCGCTGCTTGACAAAGACATTGCAGATTTGAACGCTGATGGGGAAATCATTGAAATCCAACCCACCCCGGGGAAAGAAAATCTCTATCGCTTGAACCCCACCCAACTGCGCCAAACCCGAGTCCTTTTCACCCCTCAAGAAAGCGCGTGGCTGGATGCCGCCCTGAAATTCCTAGACGGTAAACACCAGATTCTGCGCGAAAAAATCCACGGGCTAACCCAGGCTGGATCCCGAATCACTATAGATTTCGACCCGATGGTGCGAATCCCCCTGGCCGCCCAGCAAATGTATCAAGCTATTCTGGAACGCCGCCGGGTTTCATTCGAGTATAAAAATCGGCGCGGCGAAATCAGTCATCCCCAAGATTTCGAGCCCTGGAAACTGTATTTCCGACGCGGATTCTTTTATGTGCAAGGCAAATCTCCAAAGCACAACACCCCAGTGGTCTATCACCTGGCACGATTCCAAAGTGAGGTTGAACTCCAGCCAGCACCTCATGAAGCGGGGGCAAACCCCACCCCCTCGGGACAATACTGTATCCCGCTGACTATTCCTGATCCCTGCCTCGACTATTGCCTCGAAGAACCCCTGGTTTTAGCAATAGCACCCAAGGAAGCCCTGGAACTGCGGCAAAAAGCCACGCCGCTAAAGCAAGCCCCTCATGAATCCGCGCCCCTAAACCACCCAATACCACCCGGCTGGGAACTCTATCAAGTCAAAAACGCCCAACGCTATCGCTGGTACACCTGGGCCTTGGAATTCCTGGATAAAGTCGTGGTCGTCAGTCCCGAAGCCTTGCGTCAAGACGTGATTGCGGCCGCGAGACACCTGGCACAAAACGTGACCGAAATCCCTAAACCCCGGCGTAACCAACTGAAACCCGAAAATTCCACGCCGAACGTAAAATCCACCAAGTTACACCGTGACAATACGGGGCTGCTGCGCACCAGATTCCAAGCCATCTGCAGCTTCATCCACCTAAACCAACAGCTAAACCAGCCCATCACCGCCGAAACCGTGGCCAAAGAATTCCAGATTCCAGTTACCGAAGTAACCGCCACCCTAAACAATGCCTATGAATGGGGGGCGGGGGAATACGATATGGACGAAAACTTGAGGGTGGACGAGAGCGACGACGGAACCTTGACTATCAGCACCCAACCAGTACCGGAGTGGGTGACGGCCTTCGGACTACCATCGGCGGAATGCATCCCCCTGATTTTGAGTCTCGAGGCGCTCTCACGTTATCTACCGACTCGACGCCACGACATAACCCACGTGGAACTGAAGGTCTTGCGTTGTTATCTGCAAGACGAGACGGCGAATCTGGAGCTCCTGGGGGTTGACCAGCTAAGCCGCCAGCTGGAAGCCACGATGCAAACCCTGGATCAGGCCATCAAACAACGTCACCCCGTAACATTTACCTATGTCGATACCCACAATAAGCACAGTCGAGCTGATGTGTATCCCACCGAGTTACGGGCAGTGCGTTCCCGGGTGGAGCTAGAGGCTTTTAACCCTAAAAAACGCTCCCATAAGTGGCGCACCTACTGGTTGGAAAGAATGTCGGATTTGACGGTTTTGCCGGGTACTTTCCCGTCCGATTTGCCACGCCGCAGCGACAAGCCGCCGCGCCCCGTGTACCTAAAGGTTCGCGCCGAAGCCCTGCATGTTGCCGAACAGGTTGTGGAAGCCACCGTTTATCACCGAGCCAATAATGCGATGTGGGTACAGTTGGATGCCTATGATGCGACTTGGTTGACTCGACATCTGTTGGCTTTCGGGTCGGATTTGTTACAGGTGGCGGCCAGTCCAGATTTTCCGGGGTCATTAGGTGCCATTAAAGATACGGCTGCACGCGCCTTGATGAACTATCAAGTATGATATTAACCATGACCTGGCTTGGAATTGTGTGGCTTTTTCTGGGGATTTATGCCCTGGCCATGCTGGTTTTTACCCTGGTATGGTTATTCTTCAAGGTGCGCGGGGCATACCGAGCTCTACGCTGCATTGAGCTGCCAGAATCAGACGTGGTGCCGCCAGACACGCAGGTCGCGTTTCACGCTCCAGGCCCCACCGGCGACCCCGAAACCCTGAGTAGCGCTCGGGTTCGCCACCAAGAAATCAAGCAACAGCGCCGCGTCAATAAACAGCGTCGCCTACGCCGCGCTCAGGAACGCTGGGCCAGTCACGGGTTGGTGGGCGCACCCCGATGAGTCCCAAACGTAAACGCCGGCCTCAACAAAGCAAACGCGTCGCCCCACCCCAGCTGGATCCACAAACCCCCGCCGGGAAATACCGGGCTTTCAAAGCGCGGCAAATCTCGGCTCAGCTTGATGAATTCCAGGCCATGTTCGACTTCCCCTTTGATGATTTCCAGATTGCGGGGTGCCAGGTCTTGGATGGGGGCGCTGATGTGTTGGTGACCGCCCCGACTTCGGCTGGGAAAACTATCGTGGGGCTTTACGGGATTTTCTTGGCTTTACGCCAGGGCAAACGCTTGTTCTATACCACCCCAATCAAGGCGCTTTCCAACCAAAAATTCCTGGAATTGCAACAGATTTTCGGCTCTGACTCGGTGGGGTTGTTGACCGGGGACACGGTGGTAAACGGGGAGGCCGACATTATCGTGATGACCACCGAAGTCTTGCGTAACATGATTTACGCCAAAGCGGATTTATCCGCCCTGGGTTTCGTGGTTATGGACGAGGTTCACTATCTTTCCGACCAGTTTCGCGGCCCAGTGTGGGAAGAAATCATAATTCACCTAGACCCAGCGGTGCGCCTGGTGTATCTCTCTGCCACGGTCTCTAACTCGCGTCAATTTGCCGACTGGCTCGAAACCTTGCGCGGACCAACCAAGGTAGTGTCGACCTCCACCCGCCCGGTTCCCCTGGAACACTTCATGGTGAATCACGATGCCGAGATTTTCCCCCTGTTTGAAAACCAGAAAACCAGGGGAAACTTGAATCGAGCTTTACTGGCCGAAGCCGCGCAGCTCCTCATGAAACGGCGCGGGCGCTTCCCTCGCCGGCAGCGCGCCAACCGCGTCGAGATAGCACGACGCCTGCAGCGTGAAGGTTTACTGCCAGCCATACAGTTTATTTTTTCCCGGGCGGGCTGTGACGCGGCCGCCACCGAGGTGCAGCGTTCCGGGCTGCGTCTGACTAGCGAGGCAGAGGCTGAAATAATCCGGCGGCGCGTTGAAACCACTCTGGCGGGTTTCAACCCCGAGGATCTGTCGGCCAGCAACATCTATGCTTGGGAGGAAAATCTGGCAGCCGGGATTGCCTCGCACCACGCGGGGTTGTTGCCCATCCAAAAACAGTTGGTAGAAAACCTGTTTGCTGACGGCCTGGTTCGCTTGGTCTTTGCCACCGAAACCCTGGCTTTGGGGATTAACATGCCGGCGCGCACGGTGGTGCTAGAGGCTTTAAACAAGTTCAACGGATCGGAACGGGCGAATCTGACGGCGGGGGAATACACTCAGCTGACCGGAAGGGCGGGGCGACGCGGGATTGACACCTTTGGATATGCGCTGACTGTTTTGGATGCCAGGAATCCCCCGCAAGTCTTGGCGAGTCTGGCGGCGGGTCAGAGCTTCCCGCTGCATTCCGCTTTCGCTCCCAATTACAATATGGCGGTGAATTTGCTGGTCAGAACCAGTTTTGATGGGGCTCAACGCACCGTCGAAAAATCCTTCGCCCAGTTCGAAGCCTTGGGTTCATCGCGCAAACTCTTAAAGAATCTTAACAGCTTTGAAGCTCAAGCCCGCGAGCAGCGCGAGGCTGCCACCTGCCATGAAGGCGATATTTTCGAACTGCTCGACTTGATGAAGGCGCTATCAACGGCGGAAAAACAGGCCAAACAGCGTCGCCACAGCGGCGAGAATACCCCGGAAAACCGTGCTAAGGATCGCGAGCTCATTGACCGCACCCGCGAACAGGTTAAAGCCCATCCCTGCTATCGCTGTTCTGACCACGACATCCACCTCAGTCACGCCCGCCAGTATCGCCAGGCAAGCAATCAAGCCGCCCAGTTGCGTCAGCGTATCGAAATGCGCACCAAGAGTTTGTCACGCCAATTGCGTTCGACGGTGGAAGTGTTGCAGGCCTTGGACTATGTTCAAGCGGATTATCGATTGACCCCCAAGGGGGTAATGCTGCAAGGCGTGTACAATGAGCGTGATTTGCTGGTGGTGGAATGTGTGCAACGCGGCCTCTTTACGGATTTGACGGTGTCGGAGTTGGCGGGTGCCCTGGCGGTTTGCATCAGCGAGAATCGCGGCGGGGGGCCGTCACGACTGATTCCGGCCAATGCTTCACTGCGTCTAGCAACGGCGTTGGAAGCCATGGCTCGGCTGAATTTTGATTTGGCACAGTTACAGGAATCGCATCTTTTGGAACCATATCAGCCGCTTGACACCGGCGAAGCTTTGGGTGTGGTGGCCTGGGCACAGGGCAAAACCTTGACGGAATGTCTGGAGCTCGGCGGGGGAGTTGGCGCGGGGGATTTTGTGCGGATGGTGCGTCAGGTTATCGATTTGAGCAATCAGCTGCGCCAGGTGGTAGAGCCGGGTTCATCCCAACGTTTCCAGCAGCTCAATGACACTTTAAGGCGTGGAGTAGTGGCTTGGGATTTCTGATAACTCTAGGCTTGGCTCTGGGCGGGGGGATGCTTGGCGGACTGGCTTTTCCGCATTGGAATCTGTGGTTTTTGCTGTTTCCAGCCTTGATGTGTCTGTTCGGGGCGGTGCGTCGTTGCGCGGATTGGCGCCATCCCTCCTGGGGCCGCCTGGTGATTGGTTCAGTGTGGGGGGTGGTGTTTTTCGCCCTGCACTTGACGTGGCTGACGATTCCGGCTGCTTCACCTCTGCCGTGGGTGGCTTTGAGTGTGTTGCAAGCTCTTTTCATCGGGGGTTTCGCGGTGTTATGGGGGGCGGGCGAGGCTCGGTGGGATCAGCATCCCCGGGTTTTGTGGCCGCTGCGTCTGCTGTGGGGACCGGTGGCGTGGGTCGGGGTGGAACAGTTGCGTTCTCTGGTTCCGTGGGGTGGTTTTCCGTGGTCAAAATTGGGTTTCGCGATGGTGGATTCCCCGCTGATAGCGTGGGCTCCGTGGGGTGGCTCGGTGGCGGTGGGTGCGGTGGTGGTGGCCGTTTCATTAGGTGCCATCGAGTTTTTCCGGCGTGGTAAGGGGATTTTACGCCGCCCTATTTCCGGTATTTTGACTGTAGCGGTGGTGGTTTTCCCTCTGGTGGTGCCCGTGTCTAAGCCCGAGGCCACCGGCCAGTCTTTGCGGGTGGCGATAATTCAAGGTAACACCCCGGGGCGGGCTCCGCTCACCGCCAGCGGGGAGCCTTTCGAAGTGATGAATCTGCATGTCAAAGAGTCTTTGCGACTCCACGATAGTCTTGGCCGTCACAAGCGGGTTGACTTGGTGGTGTGGGGCGAGAATGCGGCGGATGTGGATCCACGGCTGAATGCCGATGCTTCCTGGCAGGTGGACAAGGTAGCCACTGCATTCGGGGGGGCTCCGATGATTTTTGGCACCTTAGGGTTCAAGAATAAAGAAATCAAAAATACCATTGTCTATTGGCAAGATGGACGGGCGCACGGCACTTATTCAAAACAGCATTTGGTACCTTTCGGGGAATACTTGCCGTGGCGCCATCTAGTAAGAACTATAGCACCGAAGTTTTCAGCGTTGGTTCCCCGCGATATTCGTCCGGGAACTGGGGTGGCACATTTACGAATTCATGCTGGGGGAGTGGATACCACTGTGGCCACCCCGATTTGTTTTGAAATTGCTGATGATGGGTTAATGCAGCGTGCCGTATCAGGTGCCAGTTTTATTATTATTCCCACTTCGAATATGCTTTTTGGGGATTCAGACCAAGCTGACCAACAGCTGGCTATCGCCCGGTTCCGTGCGATAGAATACGGGCTGGATTTGGTTCAGGCTTCCACTATGGACTCTACTGCGAGGGTTAATGCTAAAGGTGAAATCTTAGGGAAAGTTATCCCCACTTTCCACGCGGGATCTTTTGTTACCGCAGTGCCACTGCGTCATGGGTTCACCCCAGCGGCGGCTTATGGTTCAATGATTTCTCTAATGGCTTTGGCTGTGTTTGCCGGAATGTCTTTATTTATTATAATTAACACTGTTAAAGAAAGCTGGAACAAATGATTGAAAAAACAATTATAGCAATTCCTACTTACAATGAAGCTGAAAACCTAAGTGATATTACTCACGAAGTGTTAGCACAGGCTCCTAGCGTGGATATTCTGATTGTCGACGATAATTCTCCCGATGGAACGGGGCGTTTGGCCGAGGAACTGGGCACCAAGGATTCCCGCATCCATGTCTTGCATCGCCAAGAAAAGTCGGGATTGGGACCGGCATATCTGGCGGCTTTTGCTTGGGCCAGTGAGCACGGCTATACCTGGGTGGGCGAGTTCGATGCCGATGGATCGCACCGCCCCCAGGATTTGCCGCGTTTACTGGCTATGGCGCGGGGTACCACCCGGCCAGACTTGGTGATTGGGTCGCGCTGGATCCGTGGGGGCGGTACCCGGGGGTGGTCCAAAAAGCGTGAAATACTCAGCCGCGCGGGCAATTTTTATGTTAATATAATTCTCGGTTTGCGGGTCCACGATGCCACCGCCGGTTTCAGAATCTATCGCGTCGACTTCCTGAATCGCCTGTTGGGAGCCGTAAATATCGAGTCCAGAGGCTACGGTTTCCAAATCGAGATGACCTGGCGCACGCGGCGCGCGGCCGGGCAAATCAAAGAAGTGCCAATCATCTTTGTGGAACGGCGCGCCGGAACCTCTAAAATGTCGGGTTCAATCATCCAAGAGGCGTTCGTGAAAGTCTTACGTTGGCGCGTAAGCGAGTTACTTCATCGGGGTTCATGAGGTGCGTGCCTAAAATCCAGGCCACACCCCAGTTCCACCCAGTTATTTTCAGTGGCGGCGACCCGATCGATATGCCTCGAGGCGTTCCCCCAGCAACACATCAAGTTCCTCGATGGAGCGTCGATCCCGCAGCTGTTCCCAGTGGGTTTTCTGGGGTTTTATGGTTTTTTCTTCGGCAAAGTCTTCAGCTCCGACTCGCAGGGCTTTTTGGGAACATTGCGGGCAGTCCCACACATCGGGAACCTTGGCGTCAATAGCGAAGGTCACATCAAAGGTGTGGCCAGCGGGACAAGTGTAGTCAACGGTTTGTCGTTCAACGAAAACGACGCCTTCCTCGGATTCCAAAGATGTGAAGCCCATGTGGGTACCACGAAGTGCGCGATCAGCCATTTATTTTCCTCTCTAAAACGGGGCAACTCATTATAACCCAATCGCCAGGATTGCAGCTTTTTGCGGGGTCGCGATGGGGTTCCCAGACAGGCGAAGGGTTCAAAACTAGGTCGATTCCCAGTCGGTGCCAATCCGATAAGATACATTATGTCATTTTAGAATACACCAAAACCTCCACAAGCACCTCATGAACCGGAAACGAGTCGAACCCGAGCCCTACCCCGTCGCGAAACTAACTGGCGTGACGAGCCGCCCGTCGACGCGCCAATTCGTCGATAACCTCGGGATTATTGGCATCGTGCAGGTTCTCGGTGGGCAGCTCGGCCAAAGTGCCTTCAATCTCGCGCCACACGCGACCCACAGCAATCCCAAAAACGCCCTGGCCACCTTGCATCAAATCGATAACCTCGTCCGCCGAGGTACAGGCATAGACCGAAGCCCCATCGCTCATCAAAGTAATCGAAGCCAAGTCATCGACACCCATACTGCTCAAAGTAGCCACCGCCACTCGAATCTGTTGCAGGGAAACCCCCGTATCCAACAGGCGTTTCACCACTTTCAGCAACAGAATATCGCGGAAAGAGTACAGACGCTGCGAGCCAGATCCCCTCGCATTGCGTACCGTGGGTTCCACCAGCCCGGTACGAGCCCAATAGTCGAGCTGCCGATAGGTAATCCCGGCGGCTTTGGACGCAATTGGCCCGCGGTATCCTGTTTCTTCGTCAAGAACAGGAAGAACCTCGCCAAAAAGCATTGGCTGTTTAATTTGCGGGACACGTCCCTGATAGCTGTCTGCCACTTCCGGCTCCATTCAAACGCTGGTCGAAACTTCAGTATCTTTAGATTAAGGCTCAAAGAGTCAATAGTCAATGAGCGACGCGCCCAAACCTTACACTTCAAGTTAAAGTTTAAGGTTTTGAGTGTCAAGAAATCTCTTCAACCCCTTGCATAGTCAGAGCCTCTATCAACGAAGCCAGGATAGTCGCCAAATCATGGGCATCCTGGCGTGCCCGATCCTTGGACACTGCGGTGTTCTTAGCGCGAGCCGGTCCCACCACTTTGTCAATCAAATCCACCGCACTGTTCGCTGCCGACTTGGCGGAACGCAAATTCCGGGGTTCAATACCCACTACTTCCAACTGCATCACCGCGCGCACCACCGCCACGGCTCGCACCGAAAACCGCCCCGACAAATCCGGAGCAATCAACTTAGCGGCTACCATTTTCTCCAAAGTCTCCGAGCTGACCGAAGTATAGTCCATAATTTGGCGCACCGTGACCCGCTTCGTTTTTGGCACCGCCACTTCCCCGTCGCTGACCACCATTCGTGCGATGGGTTCAAGAGGAACCGGCTCCTCGCCACAATCAAGTAAAGCCAGGTTTTGACCAATTTTAGCCAAAGGTAAGTAACTGTCGCGTTGCTGGCGCAGGGCATAGCGAATCCGCTCCACGTCAGCTAGGGAATAGGCGCGGTATCCATTATTGGCGCAACGCGCCGGACACACAATCCCGTGGGTTTCCAACAGTCGCAATTTCGACTGGGTGACCGAGGGGAATTCCGATGCCACCAGCTCAATCACCTGTCTGATGGGCATAGAAGGAGTGCTGTCTACCTCAAAGGGCCAACAATTCGGGGATTCACCGTCAAATTTTCGGGCAGTGTTAGACGAATTCACTGTGCCACCGCTGGATAGTAGGCCAAACGGAACTTCCCGATTTGGACTTCCTCGCCCGCCGCCAACAGGTGCGATTCCACCCGAATACGGTCGACGTAAGTCCCATTCAAAGACCCAATGTCGCGCACCAGGTATCCCCCGTCGCCGCGTAAAAACTCACAGTGTTTGCGCGACACGGTTACATCGTCCAAGAAAATATCTGAACGTGGGTGACGTCCGGCGGTAATCCGGTCGGTGTCCAATAAAAATCGGGCACCAGCCGAAGGACCGCGTTGCACAATCAGCAGAGCTGATCCGGCGGGAAGCGAAGCCACCGCTTGTTCATCAGCGGCGGAGAGTACACGCTTACCCGATACATCCTCTGTGCCTTCTAGCCTTCCTATCGCGCCGAAAACGGCGGTTTCGTCCGGTGCTGGTATGCCTGCGTCAGTCATAATCGTCTCCTCTGCTCGACCCTACTAGACTATGTTAGTGGCTAGCGTGAAAAAAAGTTAACCATTTTGTTATATTCCTGTTATATTCCAGTTTAGCTTTCGTCCCCGCGCCAGAATGGCTTAAAATAAACGGGAGCCTAAAAAACTAGTCGAGGAAGCATGCCGTGTCAAAACCTGTGAATGCCGCCGGGGATGCCTGGATTACTTCGCTGTATTCCGCTCAAATCGGCCTGTTTCCCCTGTCTGCCCCCGCCGGCAGCTTGAGTTTCAATTTCAGCGAGGATAGCTTATCTGCTACCAGCCATAAGCTGCGTCAAGGTGCGCGCTTCGAGCTGTATCCAGTTCCCGCCAGCAGTGTATCCGAAACCCTAGCCACTCCGCCCGCCGTTCCCCTGGACATGCCAAATCACTGGCGGTGGTTGGTTGAGAATCTTGACGAAAACACCCAGCTACAGGCAGCTCTGGGGCTGGTACTGCCAGCATCGGGCAAGTGGTGTCTACCGATTTTCACTGCCGTCCTGCAAGCCACCCCGGCCACTCCCCCAGGTTTTCTCCAGTTGGAAACCGGAGCCAGGCTGCAGCTAAACACCACGGTAGTCAAGATTTTGTCCCAAAAATACGGGGTTTCCTCGCGATGGGTCAAGGCTGGTAAAACCGCATCAGGACTGAATCTAGACATCTTATGGCGCGGTTTGCTTCACGAGCTCCGCAATTCACCCCGGGCCGCTGGTTTGCAATTAGTCGCGGGGGGTCGCGTGGGTCTGACTCGACGTGGATTTCATGAGGTGCTTGGGGATTTACGCAAAAACCTTGGCGTCTATCTCGGCTCACCCCTCGTGAAACAGTATGCCACCCCCAGTAAAACGCAAGATTACCCACCCAACAGATACCCCAACCTAGATATTTCCAAGCTGCTTTATACCCCGCTGAAAGCCGACCATAACCAGCTGCGGGTACCGGCAGCCTTCGGACACCAAGAGAGTCTGATTCTGGTTGGAGAGCCAGCCACCGGCAAAACTACGGCGGTAGTAAACGCCCTGTCGCAGGGCATTGTGGAACAACGCACCGCCTTGGTGATAGGAAACCCAAATGCATTAAACCGACTCAAAACACGGATGCAACGAGCCGATTTGGGGCATTTATTCCTTACTTTAGAGTCACACGATTTTAACGAGTCGGCACGCGCAGCGCTTAAAGCAGCATGGGACAAACCGGTGAATGCGGATTCGGATTATTTACAGTCCTGCCGCCAATCCCTGGTGGCGCTCGCCGCTGACCTTGATATTTACGCCGCGACGGTGCATGAACCCGGACCGAATCAGCTCTCGACTTGGGATGCTTACGCCGCCACCTTGGTTACCGCAGCGAATCTGAATGCACAGGAACTCGACTTAGCCTCAGAACTGGCTCAATCCCCATTGTTTCCCTACCAGCCTCAACAGCGCATCCGTGCCGCGCGATACAGTCGAGAGCTGGCCGATTTGGATAAGGAATCAGTGGGGGGACTGGCCGCAAATCCCTGGTCTTTGTTGGGGCCAGGCTACCAGGTCGATAAAGCCACCTTGTCCCAAGCCGTCAATGCTTTAGAAGCTGCAATTACCCACGCGCACCCGGCGGTGCTCGAAATCATGTCGGCCTGCACCAGCATAGAGACTTGGCCATTGTTTGCACGATGGCTTGACCTGCTGGAAATCGGCTACGGTCGAGAGCCCGTGGAACTCACCAACGGGGAACGCATAGAAATTACGCAAAGTATCCGGGCACTTAAGGCTCGCTATCGGGAACTGATTCAAAATGCGAAGCCGCTGCTCGAGATGGCGCGCGAGGCTTATTCTCAACAGCTAGACAAGCGCTTATTGGTCGATGCGCGCCACGCGCAGTCCTCTAGCGGCTTCACTCGCGGATCGCGACTCAAAGCGGTGCTAAAGGAACTCCAGCCCTATCTTTCGGCTCCTTTGCCGGCCGCAAAGGTAGTGGAAACTCTCGAGGAAATGGCAAAAATTCGGCGGCAAAGTGAAGAGCTAAGTGCCTTGATTGTATCCAATCCTTTGTTGGGTCTGGATGAAATCGATGCCTTAGCCACCGGGGCTCACGAGCTGTTTTTGCGCCACGCCGACACGATTTTAACTTCCATAGAACTGGCTGCCCAGCTGCAAACTCGAATTCCGGACTTAATTTCCCTGAAAGACATTGCCCAAGAGGGTGGCAACCTGGGGAAACAGGTGCGTGCCATTGCCGGATCTTTCGCTGGAATCCTGGATATTTTGCGCACCCAACCCCGCCAATTGCAACACTGGGCCGAAGCAATGCCTCCATTGGCAAAATACCTACAGGTACGCAAAATCTGGTCGGCTTCCTTAACGCCCGAAGATTCCACTTTGGACAGCATGGCTGCCTTTCGCCGCCTCGAACCCAGGCTTAAAGAAATTGGGCTGGAAACACTTTCACAATGGGTGGAACAAGGCAGGCTCAGTGGTAAGGGCATTTCTGAAGTTTTACACCACGCTTTGAGTCTCACCGCCCTAGAGGAACGCAACCATGCCCTGCAGCTGCAGTCTTTTTCGGCTGCCGAACATAACGCCCAAGCAGAACGACTGGCCGCTACCGCCGCTGAAACCCGACGAGAAATCACCAATGCGATACAGGCCGCTGCCGCTGACTTTACCCATCGCCTGGACAAAAATCAGCTGCGAGCCTTCGGGGCACGCCTGCGTGAAGAAGACTTCTCGATTTCCACCGCACTACGCCAGGATTTACCTCTGGTATTGGCGCGAACCCCGATTCTGGGGTTGACTCCCCAACAGGCCGCACAATATCTGGTACCGGGAAAATCTCGCTTCGATGCCCTCGTGGTGCTGGATTGCGAAAGCCTCCCAGCCGGGGCAGTAGTCAAGGCTTTGAGCTGTGTTGAACAAGTTCTGTTTGTAGCTAACAGCCTCGCGACCTTAACTTTTGGCGGTCAAAAAGAAGCGCCTTCGGTGTACACAGCGGCACGCCAAGCCGGTTTCCCGCAGCTACGCTTCCACCTGCGTTACGGTTCGAAGCTGTCCCCCGTAGTGCCTCTGGTAAATAAAGAATTGGGTGCCACGGGGCAAGGCTGGCCGGTGGCGTGGCGCCCGGAATCAGCTACCATCTTGACCTTGGAAAATCCGGAGGCTGCGGAATTTGCGCCACATCTAGCCGGGGAGGCTCCGGGGTGGACGGGACAAAATCCCAGCCTCCAGTGGTTTGAAAAAGCCGGAAATTTCTTAATTAACCTGGCGCTAAGAAACAAAAACTCCCGGCTACTGGCCGTAACCTTCACGGCTGATATGGCGGCGGGAATCCGCTGGTATCTGGGTGCCACTCTCCGGGAACACGGCTTGAAACTGCCCGCGTTGCGAGTGGCTCATCTAGGTGATTTTCCTGCCGGAGAAATCCCGGCGCTGGTGTTTTTCCTCGGTTCTGATGCCTCCCCCCAGCCCTCACCTGCCAGTTGCCGTGAAGACCTCACCGCCGCGTTTACAAGGCTGATGCAAAGTGTCAGTCAACGCCTATGGCTGGTAGAAGACAGCAATCTTGACCGAGGCGCTCTGCCCGATTTCTTGCGAGATTTCCTCGAAGAAATCGAGTTACCCCACAGTCCCCACGAATTCGTCAGTGAATCGAATTTTGTGGTGGAACACCTTAAGAAACTGCTGGGACAGGCTGGATTGGAAGTCAGCGGACCGCTCGGAAATCCACCGCTAAGCGTTGATTTAGCGGTTCGAGGCAGTGCCGAGGCACCCTGGATGGGAATCATCCTTGATAATCCCGAGTGGTGTGGCCTGAGTCACACCATCGACCGCGAGGTAAATCTGGAAGATTACCTGGTACAAGACTGTGGCTTCGCCCAAATAGAACATATCTACCTCGATCAGCTAATCAATGATGAAGACGAAGTCACTCGACGTATTGTGTCTCTCTCCCTTGACTTGGCTTTCCCCGGGGATGTCACCGAAGGTGCAGTTGCCAGTGAAGACCGCTATTCTTCCCCGGCTCGGATAGTTGCGGCTCTCTCCCAACGCATGGATTCCTGGGAGGCACCTCATGACCCCGAAACCATCTGGAGTCTGCCCCCCAACCTGCCGGCTCCAGCCACCCTGGCGACCACTGTAGCAGCCACCGCTACCCCCGACTCCGAATTACCCGAGGTAACTCATTCCACGTCGATAACGCCATCCACCCCGGAGTTAACGATTGATATCAACGCAGTCGCCACGAGCCAATCCCCAGATTCCAACACCGAATTGCCCCCAGAACTTCGGATTGCCGACAACATTATCAACGCCCTTCACGAGGCGCCATCCGCAGATGCGGCTTTATACATGTTCCCAGCTCTCGCGCATCCCGGAACTTTGCCCAAACAGATAACCGACGGGGAAATTGCCCTGGGCAAAGGATTAAACACGCATTCCCCAGCACCAATTGTCTTTGATATCCCCCAAAGTGCTTTCACCCACTTGACGCGCGAGCAAGCCGAGGAGGCTCCACTGCCTCAACCCACACTCTCAGAGCGTCTCGGCGACAGTGAAGGAGCATGGATTGCTAATCTGACTGCGCCCGAGGAAACCGGCAAAATTTCCAAACCCGGATTGGGGGTGTTCGCGCCACTCTATGTACCGACAAATGACTCCCCCGGGATAGCATCGAGAGTATCCGGGATGTCAGGCACCACCCCGGATACTCATTTTGATGCCACCACCATTATCACCGAGGCAGACCCCGAATTCGTACCGTTGCCAGACCACGGTGAAACCACGATTAAACCATTTGTACCTCGGGGTAAACCCCAACACGACCTGGGGGAAAAACAGGTTCTAGACGAACTTGACGAACCCGATAATGCAGCCGTTGTGAAGAAAGCCTTGGAAAAAATCCTTTATACCGAAGGCCCAATTGGCACCGCTAGACTGGCGAAACTGGTGGCGGATGCCTTTGGAATGCAACGTTTACACCCGAAGCGACGCGATAAGATTCTCGCCTTGTTATCGCCCGAAGCTGTAGTGCAAACCACGAATTTTGGCGAGTTCGTTTGGCCACCAGGAACCGGCAAAGACCGCTTTAAGGTATTTCGTACCGGCTCTATTTACGGGCAACGCAATCTGACCGATATTTGCGACGAAGAGTTTAACAACGCTCTGACCTGGGTTATTGCCACGCAAGAGCCCCTGGAAGAGGACGCTAGCGAGGCAGTGGCACGCGTCTTAGACTTGACCCCGGCACGCACCGCCATCCGATTGCGGATGTCTTTGGGGCTAGCGCAACTGGACAGCGAAGGGCGCTTGGAAAGAAAGGGCGGCCGTCTTCGTCTACAATAGTGGAGACGTTATTAAGGAGCAGCATGGGAAAAACATCCAATAAGAAAATCGTAGTATCCAATCCGAACAACGCCGGTCACGCCCGCACGGTGATGATTATAGTTATCGTCGCCCTGGTTTTGGCGTTGGCACTGGCCGCAGTGGTTATCGTCACCAAGAAACGTGCCGTGGTGTCACAGCCCGACGGCACCATTGCCAATACGGCATCGCTGACGGGATATGCTGAACCCACCGAGTACTCCCAAGGCAAGGGTTTGTGGTTTAAACATGGCAAGCTGCTTTCCGACGAAGAGATTGCCTCGGAGGCAGCCAAAGGCACCAAAGTCTTAGAGTACTATTTCGATTACACCTGTAACATCTGCAATGATGTGGACGAGAAGCTGAATCAAGGCAAGCAACTCGAGGATTTGGCCGAGGACGGCAAGGCTCTGTTGGTGTTACGCCCCACCTTGACTCATAATGCTCCTTTTGCGCATGTGGCCAATAATCTGATTTACTGGGTGGCTAAAAACCAACCGGAAAAGACGTGGAAGTTGTCAAAGGCGTTGACACACTATGCCATGAATACCTATAAAACTGCTGATTTCCAGAACAATAAGAACAATTCCAAATGGATTAACGAAGCCACGAACCCTGAACCCGTGGTTAAACGAATTGCCGAGGAAAATGGAATTGATTATTCTCAGGTGCCTGCGGCATCCCCGGAATCGGGGCAGATATCTATCGATATCTATGCAAAACAGCGCATGGCTAAGCTTGGCGAAAACAGCGCGGGGACACCGCTGTACATTGCCAATGGCAAGATTTTGAAACTCGGTGGAGTGAAACTAAGCGATAAATTGTTGGAAAACGCGACCCTGTAGAGCAAATCCAACCGTTGGGGTACCCTAGCGTACCCCAACGGCAATTTCGCGCAGTTTCGCGATAGCCCTAGCAGGTTCGCGTTTAAACACGAAAGAACCAGCGACGATGACATTCGCCCCTGCTTCAACCACCTTGGCGATATTCTTGTCGCTGATACCGCCATCTACCTCGATATCGGTGCTCAGCCGGGCTTCCTCTATCATCTTGCGTAACCGCTTAATTTTGGGGTAGACCTCGGGGATGAAACCCTGCCCCCCGAATCCCGGTTCCACGCTCATCAACAGCACCTGGTCGAAACGTGGCAAAATATCCGCTAAGACGCTAACCGGGGTGGCCGGGTTCAAAGCTATCCCCGGTTTAGCGCCCAGTTCACGGATAGCTTCGGCGGTGCGCAGCGGTGCCTTCGCCGCTTCGAAGTGGAAACTTACGATAGAACACCCGGCTTTGGCATATTCCGGAGCCCACCGGTCGGGATTGTCAATCATCAGGTGTGCATCCACTGGTAAGGTAGTGGATTTCACCACTGCCTGTGCCGTAGGTAACCCCCAAGTCAAATTTGGCACAAAGTGGTTGTCCATAATATCTAAATGCACCCCATCGGCACTGTCAATAGCATTAAGCTGATTGGCAAAATGCATCTGGTCACAGTTCAAAACAGAGGGGTAAATTTTAATTTTCATCAGTTTCTTTCTTTCGTAGTAGGGCTAAAAACATGGCATCCGTGTGATCTCTGTCGGGCCAAAGCTGCAGGTAAGGCCCCGATCCAAAATCATGATTGGCGTCGAGCGCCACCTGCTTCGCTATCTCTACGGCATCGAGCACTTCCAAATCATCACGCTTTTGTAACACCGAGTTCACCAGGGCGCGGGTTTCGGCCAAATGCGGGGAACACGTCGCATACGCCACTACCCCACCGGCTTTGGCAGCCTCGATTCCCGAAATCAGTAAATCGGCCTGCAAAGGCGATAATTCGCTGAAATCTGCCGGGTTTTTGCGCCACCTAGCTTCGGGACGTCGCCGCAGAGCCCCCAGCCCGGAACACGGCGCATCCACCAGCACCCGGTCGGCCTTGCCGGGATGCCGGGATCCGAATTCACGCCCATCCCCACGGATAACCGTGACATTACCCGCCAAGGCTTTGACCGAATCACGCACCAACTCGACTCGGTGTTCCGCGATTTCATTGGCCACCACTGCCACGTCCTTCGGCTTAGCCAAAGCCGCCAACAAAGCGGTTTTCCCGCCCGGACCGGCACATAAATCCACCCAGGTGCGCTCTACTCCAGGCACTTCTACCGCCGTCAACACCTCAACCAGGAATTGGGAACCCTCGTCCTCTACCCCAGCATAGCCCCTCGTGACCAGGCGTAACCGACGCGGATCACCACCCGAAAGCACCACCGCGTGCGGCGAGAGCCGTCCCAAACGGGTGTCCACATCAAGATAGGTTTCCGCTGCTGTCGCCAATTCGTCGGCTGTGCACAAGCTCGGGCGGGCGCAAAGAGCCACATAAGGCGGTGTGTTTTGAGCGTTTAGCAGTCCCGGCAGTTCCTCTGCCGCTCGCCCGGCCGCCACCAGGGAATCGCGCAACGCCCAAATCATCCATTCGGGATAAGAAAACGCCACGGCCAAGGCTTTTTCCTCACTCAGGTTTTCGGTAATAATGTCCAGCCATTCCGACAGCGATTTTTCCGACACCCGACGCAAAACTGCATTGACCATCCCCGCCGGCCCGGTGCTGATTCGGTCGCGCGCCAAGTCCACCGCCGAATCCACAGCCGCGTAGCTTTCAACTCGCATCCCCAGCAACTCGTGACACCCCAAGCGCAACACCGTAAGCACATCCGCGTCGAGTTCCCCCAAATCTCGGTCTACCAGCCGTGCGATAATCGCGTCGTAGCGTCCCTGTAAACGTAGGGTACCATAGGCCAATTCCGTGGCGAAAGCAGCGTCGCGCCGGTTCAAATGGTGGCGTTCAATCTCGTTGGGCAATACCAGATTGGCAAAAGCATCGTCTTGTGCCACGCGATGCAAAGTCCAAAATGCGGTGTCTCGAGGCTGGTCACGACGCGTTTTAGCGCGATACTGATATCCAGTGTGGGGGTTGCGAAAGGATCGCTGGTTCACGCTTCATCTCCGTTCGGGTTGGGGGTTTACCGGTTTGGTGGTGTCGGCTTCATGAGGTGCCACCCCTAAATCAAAGTTCATTCCGAATTCCAAGCGTGCCCCGCGTGCCCAGTCAACGGCTGGCATATGTTTCTTACCCGCCGGCGCTATAGTACCTAGACATACCGGAGTGGAACCGGTTCCGACCCAAACCCCTTGTCGGGTAGGAAAGATTTGTCCAGGAGCCAGTTCCATAGCCTGTCGCGGGAACTCCGCTCCACTGGCCAGTACCCCGATTTTAAACCGTAAACCACTCAAGATGGTCCACGCCCCCGGGTTGGGGGTAAAGCCGCGAATATGCGCAGAGATGGCCTCGGAATTTTGAGTCCAGTCAATCTGTCCTTCCGCAACACTCAGTTGCGGGGCATAGCTGATTCCGATTTGTGCCTGGGGATCTGGGGGGGTGCCAGCCACGATTTTATCCAAAGAAATCTCGAGGGGGCTAATGGCTAGTTCGGATAGGTCTTCCAGTACTTCCCCCGCCGAGGCGTTGGGGGGAATATTGTAGCGAAGCTTGGCGTAGATGGAACCGGTATCTAGGGTTGGCTCCAAGTTGAACACGGTTACACCTGTTTCGGTGTCGCCCGCTTGCACGGCACGTTGTACCGGGGCAGCTCCGCGCCATCGTGGCAGCAGAGAAAAATGGAGGTTAATCCATCCGTAACGCGGAATCTTCAGGATTTCGAGAGGTAGGATTGCCCCGTAGGCCACCACTACCCCCAAATCTGGGGATAAGTTCCGCAAGATGGTGGCAATAGTGGAATCATTCTTCAGACTGCGGGGCTGATACAGGGGCAGATGGTGTTCTTGGGCATACTGAGCCACGGCAGAGGCTTGCAGTTTCCGCCCCCGTCCCCGGGGCGCGTCAGGACGAGACAGCACCCCCACTACTTCGTGGGAAGAATCCACTAAATATTCCAAAGTCGGCAGAGCGGGAGCTGGGGAGCCCGCAAAAATAATTCGCATAGAACCAGTCTAATGTCCCCAAGCACTATTTGGGGATTTAGACGATTTGTCCCCCGGGATCAGCGGGGTCGACTTCTATGGACAGGCCGCCTTTATCGGTAGCTATCCCGAATCTCGCCCCCAAAACCCGCAAGGCTTTGCCCAGTTGTGTGCCCTCCCTTAAAGGCGCCGACACGAAAGCCGCTTCTATTCCCGGGCGTGTCGCCGAGGGCACCGGGCCAAGAATCAGCGGCTGATCCAAGGATTGGTGCAAGTAGTCCAGCGCCTCGCCCAACTGCGGGGCTTGCAACAAAACCGTACGCCAAGCCGGGGCAAAATGCCCGATTTGGCGCTCGCGCAAATCAGCCGCCGCCGCCTGCCATGGATCCCAACGAATCAGACTCTGTTCCCACAAGGTTCCCAGGGGCTCCGTGACGAACACGGTTTTCCCGGGGGCAACCAGTGCCGCCACATTCAAAAACCGACGCATCACCTCTTGGCTAGTCCACAGCGCAGTGCGCGAAGCCAACATGTGTGCCCGTAAAATCAAGGCTGCTTGATAGCCGCCTTCGGCCTCGGGTTCTCCCCCGTGGCCGGCCACAACCAGACGCGACTCGCTGCCTATCCGGGTCAGGTGGCCGTCACCGGGTTTCGACACCAAGATTGATACCTCTGGGAACATTCGACCAATATCTTCCACCAAGGTACGCGACTGTAAAAGCCTCCCCCGCACCTTAGCACTGCCACAACGTGAGCAGGTAAAGCCCCCCACAACCAGTCCGCAACGCGAACACATCAGTTGGGAAGCCTGGAAACGCAATGGCCCACTGCAGTGCGGGCAAGACGCGTTTTCCCCACAATTCACGCAACTCACCACGGAGTACTTTCCATCCGGTGGTACCGAAATCAATACCGGACCGCTGTCCAGCGCCCGGCGCGCCACCCGTAAAGCTCGGGATGGCAACAGCATCTGGGCGGTGGGTCCCTCAGTCATTTGCGATTCCCAGTCCAAGAAATAAAATCGTGAGGTGTTCTCACGTAAGGTTTCCCGATTCGGAGCCAGCTTACGGGCAAAACCGCGCTCCACCAGCTGTAAGTCCCCGGCGCTCACCGAGTAATGCGCCAAAACCAGAGCCATATCCGTTTGCGTCACCCGCTGCAACAGTACTTGGCGAGCCGAAAAATTCGGGAACATGTCGGAGCTTAAAGACAGGGCGGTGTCATCCCAGCAATAGCACAATCCCGGTCGAGCCAGCGGCAAAAACACGCCTCCACGGGTAGAGACAATCACAGCGGCGTGGCCGAAACGCGCTTTCAGAAAGGCTTCATAGGCGGCAGCGGGAGGAATCTGAGAGGTATAAAGCACAACTTGTTGTTCGGCTTGGTCAAAGAAATGACGCAAGAACAAGTATGCTTCTGCAGCCTCGGCCGCAGAGGGGAAAACTAATAGAGATTGTCGTCCAGATTGCCACATTGTACTGGCCAGTTCAGCCACCGATAAAAAACGCGCCGACAAGCCACTATCCGCAAGTTTTTCGGGCAAAACTCCATTCACACAGCCGGTTATCTGGGGCAAGGCCGCCACCACGGCACGCGGACTTTCGCCCGCCCTGATTTCCGCCAGAAACTGGTTGCCCCCACCATAGCCATCCCAGGAGCTGCCCGCCATTCCCGGCCAAGGCGCGAAAGCGGCTAAATCCAAAGGGGACGTGTCAAACTTGGCTTCAATCTTGACGCGGCGTGTCGGCAGCACATAGCGCAGTAACGCCGCCGGTCCCACCCCGTAGTGCAACGACACGGATTCCAATAATTCCAAAGTCGCACCGTCGAGCAGCGGCCAAGGAGTGAGTACCCGGCGTATCTCTGACAAGGGTTTCATCCATTCGGTTTGATCCTTGCGCGCAGTGATAACCCCCAAGTATTCTTTGCCACCAACCTTTACCTTTACCAAGCATCCCACTTGGGCTGTTTCCGAAAGTTTGCGGGGCACTAAAAAATCCAAGGGCTGGGAAAGTTGGGGGGTAAAAGTATTAATCAACACGGCCGCAACCGGATTCACCACCCCCTCGAGTGCGACTCGGCGCGAACCGGGGGTTTCCAGTCCTGTCAACGGCAGCATAGCATCCATATGTGTAATTTAAACCCACCCCGCCCCCTAAAATTTTGCTTACTAAACCGGGTGGCTCCTCATGCACCCGAAGGGCACGGAGAGCCACCCACGAAAAGGTAACCGCGCAAAAACTACTTCAAGAAACCCTGCAGCTGCTCCACCCGGTCGGTCTTTTCCCACGTAAACTCCTCGCGACCAAAATGCCCATAATTAGTGGTAAAACGGAAAATTGGACGCACCAAATCCAAGTCGCGAATAATAGCGGCGGGACGCAAATCAAAGACCGCGTTTATAGCCTCCTCGAGCCGATCATCCGCCACCACCCCGGTGCCGAAAGTCTCTACCGAAAGCGACACGGGATGCGCCCGTCCAATCGCGTAGGAAATCTGAATCTCGCAGCGTTTTGCCAACCCGGCCGCCACGATATTTTTGGCAATCCAGCGCAAAGCATAGGATGCCGAACGATCCACCTTAGAGGGATCCTTGCCTGAAAAAGCTCCGCCACCGTGACGCGCCATCCCCCCGTAGGTATCCACAATCAACTTGCGTCCCGTCAAGCCGGAATCCGCTGCCGGACCGCCAACCACGAAGTTTCCCGAAGGATTAACCAGAATCTCGACCCCGGAAGTATCAACATCCACCCCCAGGTTGTCAAACACCGGTTTGATAACCTCCGCTTCGACCATGGCTCGCAGCTCGGCTTGGGTGCGGTCGGGATTATGCTGGGTCGAAACCACCACCGTGGACAAAGCTCGGGGTACATTACCTTCGTAGACAACGCTGACCTGGGTTTTCCCGTCGGGACGTAGTCCGGACACTATGCCTTCCTTGCGTACCTTCGCCAAGCGCGCCGCGAGTTTATGTGCCACCCAAATCGGCATGGGCATCAAATCTGGGGTCTCATCACTGGCATAGCCGAACATGAGCCCCTGGTCGCCTGCACCTTGTGCTTCGAGAGGGTCAACTGTCTGCCCGTCTCGCGTTTCCAGCGAATGGGACACCCCAGCGGAAATATCGGGAGACTGCTGGTCGAGGGACACCATCACCCCGCAGCTGCGTCCGTCAAAACCGATATCAGAGGAAGTATAGCCAATTTGCGAGATTTCGTGACGAACAATATGTGGGATTTCCACGTAGGCCTCGGTAGTGACCTCGCCCATCACATGTACCAATCCGGTGGTGATAAAGGTTTCCACCGCAACGCGCGCCTTCGGGTCTTGTTCCAAAATGGCATCCAGGATGGAGTCAGAGATACGGTCGCAAACCTTGTCGGGATGGCCTTCAGTTACAGATTCAGAGGTGAAAATTCGGGTTTTACTCATAGCTCCCCAGTCTAGTCAGTTTTGGCTGATTTTGTCTGCTAGCTGTAGCAGATACTGTCCCACCGCGAATTTGGTGCCGCTTGTCACCGCGATTTCTTGGCCGTCACGGTCGAAAAAAAACAGCGTGTTGGTGGGGGTGGCGAAGCCTTTACCAGCACCTACTTGGTTAACGGCCAGCAGGTCGGCTTGTTTGTGTCTAGCTTTCGCCGCACCTTTGGCTCGGACTTCCGCTTCCGTGCCGGTGAGCGCGCCGAATCCGATAATTACTTGTCCGGGTCGGCGCTCCGCCAGGAGGTGTTGCAAAATGTCGGGGGTGCGTTCGAGTTCCAGAGTGGGTATCTGGTTGTCGTGTCGTGAAAGTTTTCCCGCCACAGGTTTGGGGCGGAAGTCAGCTACGGCGGCACACATGATTATTACGTCGGCATGAGGCGCCATTTCTTGCATGACTTCGAGCATTTCCACAGCTGTCTCGACTGATTTCACCGTTACGTCCGGGGGCAGCAATGCCGCTTCCACATTGGCTGCAACCAGGGTAACCTCGAATCCAGCCTGGACGGCGGCACGCGCAATCTCACAGCCTTGACGCCCCGTAGACCGGTTACCCAGGAAACGGACTTCATCCCAGGGTTCCCGAGTCCCCCCGGCGGAAACCAGTACTTTAGTAAAGGTCACTATGCCCCCTGGGGTTGCCAATTAAGGGCAGATTGTACTGTAGAGACAATGATTTCGGGTTCGCTGAGTCGTCCGATACCGGTGGTGTCGTCCGCTAGTCTTCCAGAAACCGGCCCGATGAAGTGCCAGCCGCGTTCCCGCAAAATAGAGACATTATCCTGGGTGGCAGAATTGTCCCACATGGTGGGGTGCATCGCCGGAGCAATGAAGCACGGACAATCGACAGTCAAAGCGGCGAGAGTCAGGAAAACATCACCCAAACCAAGGCGGAATCGAGCAATTAAATCAGCACTGGCAGCCACCACGATGAAGGCCTCGGCGCGGTTGGCGATTTCGACATGCGAAATTGCGGCGGCATTATCGAAAGTATCGACATGCACCGGGTGCCCCGATAAGGATTCCCAGGTAGCAGCCCCTACAAAACGGAGCGAATCCGGGGTGGGACACACCCACACGTCGATACCCAACTTAGTTAAAAGTCGCAAAACTTCAACGGCTTTATAAGCGGAAACCGAGGCTCCCACCCCCAGAACTACCGTGTGGAGGGCAGCGTTATGATTCACCGTCATCGAGGTCAGAATGCTGGGTAGGGGTGCCCTCTTGCAATTTCATATCCAGCATCCCTTGGGAAATCTCGTGCATCGCGATGGACAGGGCTTTTTCGTGAGGGGTATGATCCACCAAAGGCCCAATCGTATCCAACAGTCCGGCTTCAAGCTGCTGGTTGTATGCGTTTATTTGCCTGGCTCTAGCAGCCGAAAACGCCACTAAGGCGTACTTCGAGTCAACGTGTTCCAGGAGTTCATCAATGGGTGGATTGGTGATTCCTTCTGGTTTAGCCACAGTTCCCGTCATTAAAATCCTCTTCTTTCATTGCATTCTCAAGGCATCTTATTCTACGCCAGTCCCATGGATTTAGCCAAGGCAGACACGGCATCAGCTAGGTTATCGTTGACAATCAGCTCGTCGAACTCGTTTTGTGCAGCCAGTTCAACCCGTGCTGTTTCCAAGCGACGGTGTTGTTCCTCTGTGGATTCCGTACCACGTCCAATCAAACGCCGCTTGAGTTCTTCCCAAGAAGGTGGCAGTAAGAAAATTGAATGCGCTTCTGGTCTAACTGCCTTGACCTGACGGAAACCATCTAAATCGATTTCTAACAGCACCGGTAAACCCCGCTCCAAGGCTTCGTCCACCGGCTTGGCTGGGGTTCCATAGAGATTTTGTTGGTGAACTTCAGCCCACTCCAGCATGCCTCCTGAATCTATAAGCCCCTGGAATTCCTCGCGGGAAACAAAAAAATATGATTTGCCCTCCACCTCGCCGGGACGTGGCTGGCGGGTGGTAGCGGAAACCGAAAGATAAAATTGGCTCGGATAGCGTTCACACAGAGAACCCACTACCGTTCCTTTGCCAACAGCAGTGGGTCCGCAGAGGATGAACAATCGAGCCGCAGCCCTGTTATTCATATCATCCATTATCCAAAACGTTTAATCAGTTCCTCGGTTTGGTTTGGTCCCAAACCACGGATACGTCGTGCGGGCGAAATGCCAATTTCTTCCATGGCTGCAGCTGCGGTTTTGGTCCCCACTCTCGGGAGAGCCTCCAGCAGAGAAACCACCTTCATTTTGGACAGTGCCTCATCTTGACTAGCTGCCGCTAGAATCTGTGAAAGGGTTCTTTTGCGGGTTTTCAAATCTGCCTTGATTTCCGCACGGTGTTTACGCGCAGCGGCCGCTTTCTTTAGAGCCTCTGCTCGTTGTTCAGCGGTAAGTGGAGGAAGTGCCATAAATCATAACTCCTGTGTAAACCGTTTTACAATGGAGGCTACCCCGTGTAGCCTCTGGAATATCCTACACTGAGTTTTGCTTCATAAGTATAAGTTTCAACGCCTCAAGATTATTTTTAAACGAATTTTGGAGGCTGCGCTGGTCAGGTCCGGCACGCAAAATACCCCTCGAGCTGGAAACCACCACCCGATCCACCGATGTCCCAAATAGCTGTGAAATGTCGCTTGACGTGCCCCCTTGGACACCAAAACCAGGCACAAGTATCGGGCCGTTAGAGGTTTCTAGCAGACCTTCGAGGCCTTCGAGTCGTTCAGAAACGGTGGCCCCAATAACCATCCCAATATTCCCCAATTTGGCGTGCTCCCCATCAGCCGCGTTCTCTCTACCTACCCGGGACATAATTCCAGCGGCTACCGTGCAGCCTTCAGGTGAGACAGTTTTGTCTTGGATGATGGCAGACTGCAAGGCAGCGGACTCGGGATTAGAGGTCAATGTTAATACAAAGACTCCTCTACCGTTGTTTTTTGCCATGTCGAAGGCGGGACGCAGGGATTCAAATCCCAAGAAAGGAGATACTGTCATCGCATCGGCTCCCAGCGGCCCATCCCCCAAGTAGGCACGAGCATAAGCGCTCATGGTAGAGCCGATGTCGCCACGTTTCACGTCGATGATACTCAACGCACCCACATCTTTGATGGCTCTCAAGGTAGCTGTTAAAGCCGAGATTCCCGAAGACCCATATTCTTCATAGAGGGCTGACTGGGGTTTAAAAAACCCGCAGGTGTCCCCCAGGGCGTCGATGACTCGCATCGAAAAATCCCACACCCCGGCACCGGTAACCGGCAAGTCCCAAGCTTCTAGCAGTTCTGGATGTGGGTCTATCCCCACGCAAAGCGGCCCGCGAGTGAGGCGCATCTGTTGAAATCGTGTCCCGAAGGTTTGGATTTGAGTGTTTGTAACCATGGGCTATCTCCTTTGGCTCGGCTTACTATGCTATTTTCCCACTAAAATCCGCTTTACGCGCATTTTCAATCTCAACTTGACGATCCTGCAGACACTTCACAGCAATTTCCTGGTTTTGCTGCAAGAAATCTAGTTCTTGCACCGCAACTTGCAGGGCTTGAACAGTAGTGATGATTTGTTTGTTGGCAGTGGCCGCAGCTGTCCGAATTCGATAGCCAGCTTCGCGGATACCCTTGCTGCGCTCCGGAGTATTTACCACCATCGCGACCTCATCTGATTTTACGAACGTCGTGAAATGCGTGTTTTCCCCGAAGTCTTTGGAAATAGCGGTTACCGGAATCCCGTTTCGCTCCAAGACACTAGCGGTACCTTCGGTGGCCACTAACTTATAACCCAGTTGATGCAACCTGGAACACGGCATAATAATCATGCGTTTGTCGCTGTCCGCCACCGTGACCACGATGGTTCCGCTGCGGGGAATAGCCCCGACGGTAGCCTGTTGGGCTTTGGCAAAAGCCACCGGTAAATTCGAGCCGATGCCCATAGCTTCGCCGGTAGAACGCATTTCCGGTCCCAAAACCGTGTCTACCATATTGCCGGAAAACGTGCGGAAACGTTTGAAAGGCAGCACAACTTCTTTCACCGCAATATCAGGATAGGTGCGCCAATCCGCAAAATCTCCAGGAGGCAAGATTCCCTGTTCCCGTAGCTGCGCGATGCTTTGTCCACACATAACCAGAGAGGCAGCCTTAGCCAGCGTCACTCCGGTAGCCTTGGCTACAAAGGGCACTGTGCGGGAAGCCCTAGGATTCGCTTCGATAATATAGAGCGTCCCAGCAGTCATAGCGAACTGGATATTA
This sequence comes from Mobiluncus mulieris ATCC 35243, assembly GCF_000160615.1. Lineage (GTDB taxonomy): Bacteria > Actinomycetota > Actinomycetes > Actinomycetales > Actinomycetaceae > Mobiluncus > Mobiluncus mulieris. Next base: position 930,857 of record NZ_GG668518.1, read on the forward strand.
ATCAATCCCACGGTGCCAACCCCGGCCGCTATGGCCTCAGTGGCGCGTCGAATTTGATTGATAATAGCCGAAGACAAGGTTGGCGGCGGCAGCACACAGGCAGAATCTCCAGAGTGTATTCCCGCCTCTTCAATGTGCTCCATCACCCCCGCCAAGTACAGTTCCTGCCCGTCATAAAGCGCGTCAACGTCAATTTCGATGGCATCGTCCAAAAAATGGTCTATCAAAAGTGGGCCGGAACCAATCCCGGCCGTGTCCGGTCCGTTGCGATCCAGATAGTCCTCGAGGTGCTCGGGATTGAAGATAATCTCCATCCCTCGTCCCCCCAGCACATAGGAAGGCCGCGCCAGAATCGGAAACCCAATCTTTTGAGCAATCTCGCGGGCTCCCGCATTGCTAGTAGCCGTACCATGGGCGGGAGCGGCCACCCCGGCCGCAGTGTAAACTCGTTCGAATTCCTGGCGGTCTTCGGCCAGGTCAATAGCCCGCGCTTGGGTACCCAGAATCGGTACCCCGGCCGCAGTGAGCCGGCTCGCCAGTGAAAGCGGGGTCTGTCCCCCGAGCTGCACAATCATACCAGCCACCGGCCCACACGCCAGTTCCGCTAGGTAAACCTCGTAGACATCTTCAAAGGTCAATGGCTCGAAATACAGCCTCGAGGCCACATCGTAGTCGGTTGACACTGTCTCTGGATTACAGTTGACCATAACTGTGTCGTATTTGTCTTGCAATGCCAAGGCGGCATGTACACAGGAATAGTCGAATTCGATGCCTTGACCAATCCGGTTGGGACCAGAACCGAGAATTATCACCGCCGGTTTCTCTCGGGGCTTCACTTCGGTGCTCAAATCGTAGCTCGAATAGTGGTAGGGCGTGTTGGCTGCGAATTCCCCGGCGCAGGTATCAACTTCCTTATACACCGGGTGCAACCCGAAAGCGTGGCGTACCTCACGCACGGTAGACTCGCTGATTTCCCGAATGCCAGCAATCTGGGCATCAGAAAAGCCGTGCTTCTTGGCGGCCTGTAGAATTTCGGGGCGCAAAGCCTCGGCGCTGCGTATTCTCTCGGCCATCTCGGCCAATAGATACAGCTGGTCGATAAACCATGGATCTATCTTGGTGGCTCGGTGGATTTCTTCGCGATTAGCTCCCCCGCGAATCGCCTGCATTGTCTCTGCCAGGCGATATTCAGTGGGAGTCTTGATGCGTTCCAAAAGTTCCCGGGTTTGTGCCGCGTTGGGGTCTGGAAGGGAAAAATCGAATGTGGTTCCTTTTTTATCAAGTGATCGCAAGGCTTTTTGCAGGGCTTCGGTAAAATTGCGACCAATTGCCATGGCCTCGCCCACAGATTTCATGGTGGTGGTTAAAGTGGGATCAGCGGCGGGGAATTTCTCGAAGGCGAAGCGCGGAGCCTTCACCACCACGTAATCCAAGGTGGGCTCAAAAGAAGCCGGGGTGGAACCGGTAATATCATTGGGAATTTCATCCAAAGTGTAGCCCACCGCCAGACGCGCCGCGATTTTTGCAATCGGGAAGCCTGTGGCTTTCGAGGCCAAGGCCGAAGAACGAGATACTCGGGGGTTCATCTCGATAACGATAACCCGCCCGGTTTCGGGGTGTACCGCGAACTGGATGTTACATCCTCCCGTGTCCACGCCGACTTCACGAATTACCGCGATGCCAATATCGCGCAGGTTTTGCAGCTCACGGTCAGTCAGGGTTAATGCAGGTGCCACCGTCACGGAATCACCGGTGTGTACCCCTACGGGGTCAATATTTTCTATCGAGCACACCACCACCACGTTGTCCGCCTGGTCGCGCATCAGCTCGAGTTCGTATTCCTTCCACCCAATAATTGCTTCTTCCAGCAAGACTTCGGTGTTGAGCGAATCGGACAAGCCCGCCCCGGCAATACGTTCTAAATCAACTGCATTATATGCAATCCCAGAGCCTAAACCACCCATAGTAAAAGATGGCCGTACCACCAGGGGGTATCCCAGCTGATTGGCCGCTTCAAAGCAATCATCTAATGAATGCGCAATCCAAGAGCGCGCGACTTCGGCACCACAGCGTTCCACCACCCGTTTGAATTCTTCACGGTCTTCTCCCGCGTTAATGGCCGCCGCATTCGCTCCAATCAGCTCTACTCCGTAGCGTTCTAGAATTCCAGCTTCGTGCAACTGAATCGCCGCGTTCAGCGCGGTTTGCCCCCCTAAGGTGGGCAGCAATGCGTCGGGACGTTCCGCCGCGATGATAGCTTCCAAAACTTCCGTGGTAATCGGCTCGATATAAGTTCGGTCGGCGACCTCCGGGTCAGTCATGATGGTGGCAGGATTAGAGTTCACCAAAACTACTTTGATACCCTCGGCACGCAGCACCCGACAAGCCTGGGTGCCAGAATAATCAAATTCGGCCGCCTGACCAATCACTATTGGCCCCGAGCCGATGACTAAAACTGTGTTGATATCTTGTCGTTTCCCCATTACTTGTTATCCCCCTGACACGCGGCACGGTGTGCCAACATCAAATTCAAAAAATCCGTGAATAAATGCCCCGCATCATGCGGCCCGGCAGCCGCTTCAGGGTGATATTGCACTGAAAAAGCCGGAATGTCCAGGCATCGCAGTCCTTCGACCACTGAATCGTTCAAAGCGAGGTGGGTGACCTCCGCCCGGCCGTATTGCCCTTCGTGATAGGGCGTGACTGACGCCCCGTCCAGGGGCATGTCCACCGCGAAACCGTGATTGTGAGCGGTTATCTCAACTTTTCCAGTCGCCCGGTCAAGCACCGGCTGGTTCACACCGCGATGCCCATAGGTCAGTTTATAGGTGCCGTATCCCAGCGCACGTCCCAGCAGTTGGTTGCCGAAGCAAATCCCGAAATAAGGTATTCCTGTGTCCAATACGGCTCGTAAAAGGTCGATTTCATGAGTTGCCACTCCGGGATCACCCGGTCCGTTCGAAAAGAACACCCCGTCTGGGTGTATCGATTGCAGGTCTTCAAGGCTAGAACTGGCGGGGAATATATGCACCTGCACCCCCAGACTCGCGAGAATCTCTGGGGTGCGGGATTTCACACCCAAGTCGACCGCTGCCAGCACAGCCACGGGTGGCTTATCGGCGTGTTCCCCGCTGGGTTCTAGTACATATTGGGTTTTGGTAGTGACTTCGTTGGTTAGCGCCGCTCCGGTCATGAGTGGCGAGTCTAAAACTATGCCTTGCAGAGTTGCGATGGCATGGGGCTCTAAGGTGACAGCCCCCACGGGCAAGGCGTTGCCAGAGAAAATCCCCCCGCGTAAAGATCCGCGTTCCCGCAAGTGCAAGGTAAGCGCGCGGGTGTCCAAATCACAGATTCCCACAATACCTTGCTCGGCCAGTTCGTCTTCCAGTTCACCTTCCGCCCGCCAATTGGAGGCTTGGCGGGCGGGGTCGCGTACTACGAAACCCGCCACCCAGATTCGCGAGGATTCTGGATCGGTAGTGTTCATGCCGGTATTGCCGATATGCGGAGCGGTCATTACCAGGATTTGCTTGTGATAGCTCGGGTCGGTCAGGGATTCTTGGTATCCGGTCATCCCGGTGGTAAAGACTACCTCTCCCAAAGTGCGTCCCACGGCGCCAAAGGCTTTACCGGTCAAGACGAAGCCATCTTCGAGTACTAGCACCGCCTCGGGGCGGTCGAGGCTCAAACTCCGTTTCGCCGGGGCTCCGCTTGTGACATCCTGCCCTAACATTTCTTTTTCAATCATCAGTTTTCCTCCCTGGTGCCCCTATTTTCACTATTGCAAGCAGTGTCGCCCTCGGGTCTTTGTTCTAAGGGCACAGCGACAGAGTCACGGATAGTAAGGCTCCCCCTCCACATGGTGTAACGCACCTGTCCGGGCAGTTCCATACCCAAGAAAGGTGTATTGGTGGCTGCGGAATGTTGCGTGTCCAAGGTGATGGTACGGCGTACTGTGGGGTCGTAAAGCGTCAGGTTCGCAGGTTTACCCTCTACGATGCCCTGTCCTTGGCTGGGCACACGGCCAATCACGGCCGGAGTGGTAGACATAATGCGCGCCACGTCCTGCCAGCTCATCCGATTCGTGTCCACCAGAACTTTTTGTACCACCGGCAGGGCGGTTTCCAGGCCAATCATTCCAAAGGCTCCGGCTTGCCACTCACAGTCCTTGGCTTCCAAGGGATGCGGAGCGTGGTCAGTTCCGATGCAGTCGATAGTGCCATCCACCAGGCCTTCCACCACAGCGGCGACATCCTCGCTGGTGCGCAGCGGTGGATTCACCTTATAGCGGGGGTCATAGCTGCGTGCCAATTCTTCAGTGAGCGCAATGTGGTGTGGGGTGGCTTCCGCTGTGACTTGAATCCCTCGAGTTTTCGCCCAACGCACTATATCCACTGACCCCGCCGTGGATAGGTGACACACATGGAGACGGGAACCCAGGTGCGCGGCCAGTTGAATGTCACGCAAAATAATGGCTTCTTCGGCTACATGCGGCCAACCCGTCAGTCCAATTTCGGCCGAGAGTGGAGATTCATTCATCTGGGATTCTTCGGTTAGGCGTGGATCTTGCGCGTGTTGGGCAACGACCCCGTCAAAAGTTTTGACGTATTCCAAGGCACGACGCATCAGCACTGGGTCGGATACGCACTTACCGTCGTCCGAGAATACGCTGACTCGCGCAGCCGAACGGTTCATTGCCCCCAAATCCGCCAGGTGTTCTCCAGCCAACCCCGCTGATACCGCGCCTACGGGGCGAACTTCGACCCAACCAGCTAAAGCACCTAGGTGTTGCACCTGTTCGACGATGCCAGCATTGTCTTGCACCGGGGTGGTGTTGGGCATGGCGTGGACACAGGTGTATCCCCCATAGGCAGCAGCAAGGGTTCCACTGGCTACGGTTTCCGCGTCTTCCCCTCCAGGTTGCCGCAAATGCGTATGCATATCAACCAGCCCAGGCAGAGCTTGCAGTCCAGCAGCATCAATAGTTTCGTATCCGGCATCGAGCGCAGCCGCAGCGCGGGTGCCAACCCCCACGAAACGGCGATTTTTCACGGCAATATCGGCGATTTTCCCGTCAGGTAAAGTTGCACCGGTAATTAAATACTGTTTCACAGCAGGCCTCCTTCCGGGGCAAGTAAAAGATATAAGACTGACATCCTGATATTCACACCGTTGCCAACCTGTTCCACCACGACGGATTGAGGAGAGTCAGCAGCTTCCGCACAGATTTCCATGCCCCGATTCATGGGGCCGGGGTGCATAATCACGGTTTTTTCGGGCAAACGCTCAAATCGGCTGCGATCTAGGCCATAGGCGCGGTGGTACTCGCCCACCGAGGGGAAGAATCCACCCCCGGCCGCACTCATTCTTTCGTTTTGTACCCGCAGCATCATCACTGCATCGGGTTCGGTATTCAGTGCCGTATCGAAGTCGTAAGTAAAATCGCAGTTCCAGTCCTCCACTCCTACGGGCATCAAGGTCGGTGGCCCTACCAAGGTCACCTGCGCCCCCAAAGTACCCATCAAATCCACATTTGACCTCGCTACCCGGGAGTGCAGAATATCACCGACAATCACAACCTTGGCACCCTTCAAATCTTTACCAGCCAGTTCCCCACCTCTGGCTCCCCAATAGTGGCGCCGCAAAGTCATGGCATCTAACAAAGCCTGCGTGGGGTGTTGGTGATTGCCGTCACCGGCATTGATAACCGGCACATCCGACCATCCAGCATGTGCCAGTCGGTAGGCTGCCCCCGAGAATCTATGTCGGATTACGATTCCGTCAACCCGCATGGCTTGCAAGGTTAGGGCGGTATCTTTCAGGGATTCCCCTTTGGAAACCGAGGAGCCCTTGGCCGAAAAGTTGATTACATCAGCCGAGAGCCGCTTAGCGGCAGTTTCAAAGGAAATCCGGGTACGAGTGGAGTCTTCAAAAAATAGGTTTACTACAGTTTTTCCGCGCAAGGTCGGCAGTTTTTTGACTTGTCTTGATTGGGTCATTGCCATGGCTTCGGCGGTGTCTAGAATTTTCAGGGCTTGCTCGTGGCTCAAATCAGCCGCGCTCAACAGGTGTTTCATCTTATTTCACCTCTCCTTGGATAACTACTGCGTCTTGGCCATCATTACCCACCAGCCGCACGGAAACCTGTTCCCGCCGTGAAGTTGGCAAATTTTTGCCCACATAATCGGCGCGAATCGGCAATTCACGGTGTCCCCGATCCACCAGCACCGCCAGTTGCACGGCGGCAGGCCGACCGTGGTCGTTCAAGGCATCTAAGGCCGCACGAATGGTTCGCCCGGAAAACAAAACATCATCGACTAGCACTACGATTTTTCCGTCTATCCCTCCAGGTGGTATCACGGTGGGCTGGGGTACTCGTGCGGGTTGTCGCGCTAAATCATCACGGTACAAGGTGATGTCCAGGGCTCCTACTGGCACGGTGATTCCCCCGACTTCCGCCAGCAGCTTTCCCAGTCTTTCGGCCAACTCCACACCTCGAGTGGGAATGCCCAATAAAACTAAATCGCCTGACCCCGAGTTCTTTTCGACTATCTCGAAAGCCAGACGTTTCAAGGAACGTGCGATATCTTCGCCGCGCAGCACAGTTTTCTCCATGATTTTCCTTTCCGCCTCTCTGGGCAAAATTAAAGGCCATGTGCGCCTCTATCCTACACACTTTGCTGGGGATTTTGTACCGTGGAGTTCGCTGCGAGTTGGCTTTTCTGGTTTTCGGTTTTGTTTTCACGAGGTGCCATCCGGTTTTCCCGCTTTTCTTCCCCGATATCCCCTGTTTTGGGTCATAATGTGGTTATGGATGAAAAACGCGAAATGCTGATGAAGCTGCTCTTCGGATCCGATGACGGCGACCCCGGACAGACCAGTGCCCCCACCGTAAGTCCGAGACAGCTACAACGCTGGCAGAAGGCCACGCAGAAAGCCCAAAGGATAAACGAAACCCTGGATAATTCCCAGAAATCCGCCAATATCTTGCGCGAAATGATGCACAAAGATTAACCTGTAAAGGCGGCTATTCCAGATTCTCTAAGTCGATTTGGGACAACACCCCGCCCTCCTGATGGGCATAATCCCGCACCGCTTTGGCAACCGCATCGAAATCAACCGGAGTTCCCGCCGGCTCCGGAATTTCTGCGTCTGCATCCGAATCAGTCTTGGGCGTATCCTGTGCAACCAAAGCCTCACGCATATCATTAATGGTTCCCAACAAACCGTTAATAAACTTCGGGGATTCATCGGTAGAACGCTCCGCCGCTAGCTGCATGGCGGCGGTAATCGCCACGGGTCCATCCACATCAGGGTTGAACAAAATCTCCCAAGTGGCCACCCGCATAATCGCCAAATCCACTTCGGGCATCCGGTGCAACGACCAGGCGCGGGAATACGTAGCTAAAGCCGCGTCGATGCGATCCAGATGCTCCGCGACGCCCTCCAGAATCTCACGCGCATAGGGCGGCATGGGGGTCTGGGCAGTGGTCTCGGTTTCCCGCAACTTGGCCAAAGAATAAATCCCCGCCGAATCATCTAAATCTTTCAAATGCGCCTCGTAGAGCACATCCACTGCTCGCGAACGTGCCCGAGTACGACTGGGAAGTTTGTGTCCCATCAGTCGGTCACGCGAGAAATGTAATCCCCAGAACGGGTATCTACTTTAACTTTGTCTCCAATATTCAAGAACAGAGGCACCTGGATTTCATAGCCAGTTTCTACCGTAGCGGGTTTGGTGCCCGCATTGGAACGGTCGCCTTGCAACCCGGGCTCAGTGTGAGTAATTTCTAGCACCACGGAAGCCGGCAACTCCACAAACAGTACCTTGTCTTCATGAAAAGCCAGAATCACTTTCTGGTTTTCGAGCAAGAAGTGCGCTGCATCACCCACGATATCGGGGGATACCGGCACCATCTCAAAGGTTTTTTCGTCCATGAACACATAGTCAGTGCCATCATTGTAGGAATACGTCATATCCCTACGATCCACCGTAGCGGTTTCAATTTTCAGGCCAGCATTGAATGTCCGATCCACAATCTTGCCCGACAGCACATTCTTAATCTTGGTGCGGACGAATGCCGGTCCTTTCCCAGGTTTTACGTGTTGAAATTCGATAACCTGCCAAAGTTGATTATCAATCTTCATAACCAGGCCGTTTTTTAAATCATTCGTCGTTGCCAATTTTCAGTCCTTCTTTACAAATTCTCTTGGGCGCACCCAGTCTACTAGAAAAACACGTTACCTTGGAAATCGACAAGCGCCGAGCCCCAATCCGACCGGGTTTATACCGGTTTGCCGCCAAATTCAGACTCAATTCTGTCAGCTACTTCCGCTAGAGTTCCGTTGCCGGACACTTCACTGTCGGCTAGTTTTCGCAAGCACCTCATGCGTTCGCGCGCTAACTGTCGGTAGGTGGCGCGCCACGGCAGGCCGGATTCATGAGGTGCCATTCCGGCAGTGGCCGCTTTCCACGAATCTTCCCAGGTCATAGACACGAAAATCAGTCGCCCTCCCTCAACCTGGAATTCTTCCACGCGATTGGCGACTGGGGTCTCTAAAATATTGGAAGGCAAAACCCAAATCCCTGGCTGGGTCAAATCAGCTTCCAGCAAATCGGCGGCCTCGTGAACCTCGATTACCGGCCAGCCGCTACGCTCGCCCAAGAGCCGCGCCAAATCAACCAAATGTGCTCCCGGCAATGACACTAAAGCAAGGCGCGAAGCCATCATCACTGTGTCGCAATCCCCGTCAAACAGGCGGCTTGCTCTAAAATCGAGGTGTCTTGCACTGAAACCACTGTAGGCTGACCGACACCTTGCAAAAGCACGAAACGTAGCACGCCTCCACGCACCTTTTTATCAGCCAACATCTTGGGCAATAACTCCTCGAACCTGTGGGCGCTATAGCTAACCGGCAGCCCTACAGCTTCTAAGCGACGCACAATTTGGCCGGGAAGTTCGGGGGGTGTTACCCGCATCAACACCCCTAAATGTGCTGCATACACCATACCGATTGCCACCGCCTCGCCGTGGGCAAAACGGTAATCTTGAGCCAGCTCGATAGCATGAGCCAAGGTATGGCCAAAATTCAAGTATTCACGTGCTCCTGCTTCGTATAAATCCGCAGAAACCACCTCGGCTTTCACTTTGATGGCACGGCGGATGACCTCGTGCAGCTGGGGACTTTTCACGTCAACCAAGGTTGTTCCAGCCGCGTCGGCCAGTCGCAAAATCTCGGAATCACGGATAAACCCGCATTTCAAGGCTTCTGCCAATCCCGCACGAACCTGGGTGGGCGGCAGGGTTGCCAATAGTCGAAAATCCACCGCCACCCCCACCGGCGGGTAAAATGCCCCCACCAGGTTTTTACCGGTGTTCCAGTCTATCCCGGTTTTACCCCCCACCGCCGCGTCCACCATGCCCAGCAGGGTTGTGGGCACCGGCAACACTTTCACGCCTCGCAACCAAGTGGCGGCCGCGAATCCACCCAAATCCGTGGTAGCACCGCCCCCGACGGGAATAATTGCGTCCCGGCGTTCTAGGCCAAACTCGGCCGCTTCCTGCCACACGGAGCTTAAAACTGCCAGTTGTTTACAGGCTTCACCATCCGGCAAAGTCATTATTCGGGTTTCCACGCCGGAATTTCGGCGTAAACCACTCCCCAGTTCTTCGGCTATTCCAACCACCGGAGGAGCTGCCAAAATCAAGATTTTGCCCACATCCTCGGGAAGCAAACTCATGACCCCAGCCGTCAAATCCGTACCTAACATCACCCGGTAGGGTCTGGAGCCTTCCACCGAAATCTCGCTGGCGGCGCGTTGCTCGGCGGCAACAATATCAGCCGCCATCTCGCTGCGCTTCTTTTCGGCGTCGATAACAACCGTTGCCAGCCGGTCATAAATCTCGCGGCGTTCCGCGTAAAGTTCTTGCAGGCGTTGTGCCGCGTCTCCCGCCAACAGAGGTCTCTCCGGTGTCCCCTGTCGTCCATGTTGTGGATGTCCGAGTTGATGGTGCCGTAAACGCCTGGACAAAAACTCCGGGCTGGCTTTTAGGTAATACACCGTATGTCCTTGCAGCAACGCGGCGGTAGGCGGATAGGTCACGGCTCCTCCGCCCAGAGAAATGATTTCTGCCGGTCCGGCAATAGCCTCGGACATGACCTGGTGTTCCAAGGCGCGAAACCCTGGCTCCCCCAGATTTTTGAAAATCCAAGGAATGGAATGCCCGAATTTCTCTTCTATCATTAAATCCGTATCCACCCAGCCCAGTTTCAAGGCTTGGGATAAAATCCCAGCGGTTTTTGTCTTTCCACTGGTTGGCAAGCCCATCAAAATAATTTTTCGCACCATCAAAAACTCGTCCTTTCCCGCAGCTTCCCCAGGTATGCTTCTAGGTTACGTTTCGCCTCTGCCACTGAATCTCCCCCGGTTTTTTCTAGTAAAGCCGAGGCTAAAACCACTGCGACCTCGGCTTGAGTGATGACGGCAGCGGGAACCACGGCGGTGGTGTCAGAACGCTGGTGCAGTCCCACTGCGGGTTGCCCAGTCGCTAAGTCCACGGTTGGCAAGGCTTGAGGCACGGTAGAAATTGGTTTTACGGGCGCGCGCACCACGATGGGACTGCCATTGGACATGCCGCCTTCGATTCCTCCCGCTAGGTTGGTGGGTCGCCACACACCGCAGCTGACGTTAGTTTTTTCGGATTCATGAGGTGCTTGCTCGGATTTAAGATATATCGGGTCATGAGCTTGACTTCCAGGTAGGGCGGCCTGGCGGAAGGCTCTCCCGATTTCTACACCTTTGATGGCTTGGATGGAAACCACGGCGGCGGCCAGGCGCGCATCGAGTCGCCGGTCGGCACTGACATAGGAACCCAGACCTACGGGCACGCCGTAGGCCAGCACTTCCACTAGTCCCCCCAGCGTATCCCCGGATTGTTTGGCTGCCTCGAGGCGCGCCACCATCTTGTCGCTGGTGGCGGCATCGAAACAGCGCATCGGGTTCTCGTCCAGAGCCTCCGTATCCGCATAGCTTGGCACGGCAGCGTCGTCAGGAACCGAAATATCACCTAATGAAACCACATGAGACACCAAATGTATCCCCGCCACCTGGGCAAGCAGAGCCTCGGCCACCGCCCCCAAAGCGACCCGGGCAGCGGTTTCCCGTGCCGAAGAACGCTCCAATACATTACGGGCGTCCGTGAAACCGTATTTCAGCATTCCCGCGAAATCCGCGTGACCCGGGCGGGGTTTCGTGAGGATTTTATTACGTGCCACCTCGCGGGAATCCCCCTTTCCCGCATCCACCAGCAGCGCCTCGGGGGGAACCCGATCGGGGCTCATCACCGCTGTCCATTTGCACCATTCGCTGTTTTGAATCTCGATGGCGAGGGGGGATCCCAGGGTTTTACCGTGGCGTAACCCCGAAAGAATCCGGGTGCAATCCTGCTCGAACTTTTGTCGAGCGCCCCGACCATAGCCCAGACGGCGACGTGCCAAGGCATGTTCTAAATCAGCCGTGCCAAACTCGATACCGGCTGGCAGGCCACTGCACACCGCAATCAGCGCCGAACCGTGCGATTCCCCGGCGGTAACACATTGCAACATAGCGCCCATCTTTTCACATTTTGCTACTTTCAGGAATTTTGCGCTTCAAAGACGCATGACTATAGGCAGATACATAAACCAAGTCAAATATGCCCCCGCTATCATCCACGGACCGAAAGCCAGATGCGATTGTAACGTAGCTTTACGTGCCAAGAGACGAGTCAACGCAAAAAGTCCCCCTAAGAGGCTAGCCAAAAACAGCATGATTACGGGAGCCACCCAACTGTAAAGTCCCAGCCATGCCGCGAGCGGAATCCCCAGCTTCACATCTCCCATCCCCAGGCCGAAACAAGAGACCAAAAACAACAGTATCCCCATGCCCAGACCCCACACCCACACTCGTAGCAAGGCTTCCCAGTCGCCACGATCAATGGCTATAGCCGAAAGCAGCGGCAACAACACACCCGTCGCGGGCAACACCACCCGGTTGGGTAACAGATGCCACCGCGCATCAATCACTATCAGCACTAACGCCACCGGAGTCAAAAAGTATCCCGGCAAAGACGAAAACCACTGGAGCCTAAAATCCCCCTCGGGATTCAAACGTATCACGAAGGCTGATTGGCAAGCTACCAAACCCGCGCTGGCCAAAGCCATGCGAGTAGGGAAACCTAACAGTCCCCGGTCGGAATATGGCAAGTTTCTTGTCAACACAGATTTACGTGCCGCAGCAGCATTCCATGCCCCAAGCAGGGCGCAGGCAAACCAAATCAAAAAATACTCCAACACCAGTCGGGATACTCCTTTATAAAAAACAACGGTGAAAATTAACCGTTAATACAGTTTATCCAAGGCAGCGTTTTCACGAAATCCTGGATTAAATCCCGGAATTAGGAATCGAGTCCAGGAGTGCTGGGCGAATCGCAGCGGGATTCACTTCCCGGCCAGTAAACAGCTTCACTTGGGCAACCCCCTGGTATATAAGCATTTCCCAACCAGGAACAATACTGGCACCACAGCCTCTAGCCCAAGTCACTACTGGGGACGGCCACGGGTCGTAAACCGCGTCTAGCACTATCGCCCGACTAGTCACCTGGGGCAACGGCAGTTTTTCTTGAGCCCCGGCTGGCACAGTGGACAAGATTAGGGTGGCCTGTTCCAAAACAGAGGCGAGGCCAGCAGTATCTTGCCAAGTCACGGCGGTAACCGGCAGGCGCATCCGCTGGGCAGCCGCGAAGGCTCTGCCAGTGGCTTGAGGCTGACGACTGACGATTACTAAACGGGTGGCTCCCAGTTCCCGCAGCGCCGCCAGGCCGGATGCGGCTGTTGCCCCCGAACCAAGAATTACAGCGGTAAAGCTCTTGGTTTGGGCATCATCAAAACCAGCGTGGCGAAACGCTCCCACAATACCGGCCACATCGGTATTAAACCCAGCCCACTCGCCGATTGCCGGCACCAGGGTATTTACCGCCCCGGTGACTTTCGCTAGGCCGTCCACATAGGTTGCCGCCGTGAGCGCTTCCGGTTTTAAGGGCATGGTAACTGCCAAACCCCGACAAGCCGTTCCGTCTTCGAAACCCGGCTGTGTACGCAATTTATCCAGGAAGTGCCCCAGTTGACCAGCGGATAATTGATGCTTGACGAAATCCCATTTCAAGCCTAATTCCTGATATGCCGTGCCATGAATCACCGGAGAGCGGGAATGCTCCACTGGGTCACCCACTACAAGAGCAAAGGGGCAGGCAGCGGGGATTGCTAGATTTTTGGGCAAGCCACTCATGAACCCGAACCCTAGCCCTGACACAAATCCGAGTGAGCATTACAGAACTGTTTCAACAGTTCTACATTAGCATCCTGTTCGGCATGGGTAGACGAAAAACGGGTCTCACCGGTATTTAAATCCACTGTGGTGAAATACAGCCAGTTGCCAGCGGCGGGTTTAAGGGTACCTTTGAAAGCGTACTCGCCAACCACTCCGATAGGGCTGGGGGGTAGTCCCTTGTGTTTATAGGTGTTATACGGATTCGAGGCATCCGCTACCTCCGTTTTGCTGGGGAGCTTACGTTCTTTGGCTTTTTCGCCCAAACCATAGAGCACCGTGGAATCCATATTCATAAACCCCATGGTTTCCTTACTGACATCCAGACGATTTTCAATCACCCGTGCAATCTTGGCATAGTCCTGTTTCTGCAGGTCAGAGCCTTCACGTTGCACGATTGAAGCTTTAGTTAGGAATTCTTGCCACTTGTCGGGAGCAAGCCCGGAAGCTTTAAGACGCTGGATATTATTGGCCACCATTTTGCCAACAATCTCTGTCGCACTCTGACCTGGCATCGCTAGGTAGGATCCCGGAGCTAGCCAGCCCTCCACATTGCCACCTGCGGCTTCCGGCAGCCCCGGGGCAGCGGCGAAAGCGGCATCAACGTCTTCGGGGCTGAAGCCGCCCTTCTTGACCAACTGATCTTTAATCTGCCATTTCGTGAGGCCTGGTCCCAGGGTGATTTGAGAATCAAGCCGGTTAGCGTCATCCACCAACCGTGCCAAGGCAGAAACCGCCGACATGTGTTTGGCCATTAGGTAGGTACCGGGTTGGATACCCTTACAAGCGTCCTCTTGGTCAGTACAGGCATTTATGAACGCCCGTGTCGAGGCAACCACCCCGGATTCTTCCAGAATCTGAGCGATATTGGTACCATTAGCTCCTTCTGGGATCGAAACCTCGATTTGTCCGCTACCTTGCCCTTCGTAGTCCTTTCCCTTAGCGTCGAGGCTACGTTTAATGTACCAGGTAGCGCCCCCGGCACCGACGATTATAAGCACTAAAACCACTGTGATAATAATGATTCCTCTACGGCGCTGCGAACTTTTACGGCGCATTCGGGAACGCTGGGCGCGACGGCGGTGGTGAATCGGTTCAACTTCGGGCAAGACAGCCGGGCCAGGCATTTCAGGACTAGCTGGAGCAGCTGCCGTTGTTGGCGGCGTAGCCTTGGCAGCGGCAGTAACAAGCGGCTCACTGGGATACGACGCGGAGCTCGCACCAACAGCTGGAAGAGAACCAGCAGCGGAGCTTACCCGTGGAAAACCGGACGTATAGTCGAAATCCGATACTGGCTCCGGGACTGGAACTGGGGGCTGAGCGAAGGGGATGCCAGCAGGCGAAACACCCACCTCATTTTGGGCTTGCGCCAAAAACCCATTTGTCACGTCAGCAGCCAACTCGTTAGATTGCTGAACAGCAGCCGCAGCAGAGGCTCGTGTCTGGGCTTCAGCCAAAGCGCGGGCTTCCCGCCGAGTCATATGAGTGCGCAACGGTGCATGTTGTCCGGTTTGCCCGTTCTCGTCTGTCGCCGCGTCTCGCATAAGCCCCCTTTGTCTCGCTCATTAGTCAATAATAACTAACTCGCCGGTCAAATCCGTTCCGATGTTAGACATTTCTATAGCTTGTTCCAGGATTTGCTGCGCCGCAACTTGGTCCACCATTTTCTTGTGCTCCCGAGTGCTTACTCCAGCGGCACGTAACTTTTCATGAGCCGTCACGGAGCTCAAACGTTCATCTATGAGCCGTACCGGAATCGGACTAATTTTCCGAGCCAAACGCCGAGCGTAGCTGCGCGCCATACGCGCCGCCTCACCTTCTTTACCATTGAGTAAACGCGGTAACCCCACAAATACTGCGGTTGTGGTTTCTTCACGGATAAAAGACGCAAGTTCCTCCAGCTCTGACCCATCCGCCTGTACCTTCAGAGTCTTTACTGGTAATGCCAAGATGGTGTCCAAGTACGCCTGTGCTATCCCTACTCGGACTTTACCCACGTCCACGCCTATTAATCTGCCCGAAACCAAAGCTGTTTCCTCGGTGATGGCTTAGCGTAACGCCTGCTGGAGTTCGATAGTGGCTGCTTTGAGGCCGTTTTCGAGCGAGCCACCGGGAGCACCCCCACCTTGCGCTAGGTCATCCTTGCCGCCTCCGCCACCTTGCATCGCTGCGGCTCCAGCTTTCACTAAGGCTCCAGCCTTCACTCCCTTTTCACGCGCGGCTTCATTAGTTGCCACCACCATCATGGGCTTTTCTTTGATTTTCGCTCCCAATGCCACGACTACGGATTCGGTCTTCGAGAAACGCCCTCGCAACTGGGTGGCGGCCTGGCGTAAATCATCAACCGAACCAGCAGAAACCGACTGGCAAATAAACTTGGTGCCACAAATATTTTGAGCCAAAGCCACGTAGTTATCCAGATTCGAGAGTAAAGCCGCTAAACGGGTCTTTTCCAATTCCTTTTCCGCTGCTTTCAGTCGTTCCATCATCGAGGTGATGCGCTCGACTAAATCCTCTGGTCGCGCCCCCACAAGCTGTGTCACTTGTGAGACCAAAGCGTGTTCCTTGGCTTGATAGCCAGCAGCGCCATCTCCCACCAAGGCCTCGATGCGACGCACTCCGGAACCTACCGATCCCTCACCCAAAACCATCAATGAACCAATCGCTCCGGTCAAAGGTACGTGGGTACCGCCACAAAATTCTTTGGACCAACCGTCGCCGATGTCCACGATACGCACGATTTTCCCGTATTTTTCACCGAAAATGGCTTGCGCACCCGTCTTGCGGGCTTCTTCTATTGGCATTTCATAGTCGATAACTTCCAGATTGGCACGCAAACGTTCATTGGCCTCTGCCTCTACATCTTGGAGCATTTCATTCGACAGTGGTTTAGAATTACGGAAATCGAAGCGCACATGCCACGGAGCATCTTCGGAGCCAGCCTGAGTGGCTCCATCGCCGAGGCGGTCAAGGAGCAACTGGTGTATAACGTGGGTCGAGGTGTGCGCCCGAGCTATAGCACCGCGGCGCTCTATATCAATAGTGGCCTGGGCATCTTCTCCGAGGGTAATCCCGCCCTCGTGCAAAGTACCCCGATGCATCGGCAGCCCTTTGACAGGGGCTTGCACATCAGCTACGTCAAAAACTCCACCACCGGCGAGGGTAATCCGGCCTTGATCAGCCAATTGACCACCAGCTTCGGCATAGAACGGGGTGCGATCCAGCAGTACTTCAATGGTGGCGGGGGCGCTGGCCGCTGGTACCGGTTTACCGTCTTGAAGAATCCCGATTACCTTGGCTGGAGCCGAGGTTTCAGTGTATCCCAAGAATTCCACAGTTTTAGTCTTGCCCAGTTTTTCGGCCAGTTCCTTGTATACATGGGCATCGACATGGCCGGTTTTTTTCGCCACTGCATCAGCACGTGCACGTTGCTTTTGCTCATTCATCAGTTCGGTGAAGCGTTTCTCGTCCACTTTCACTTTGGCTTCCGCTGCAATCTCTAGGGTCAAAGACAGAGGAAAACCATAGGTGTCATGCAGCTGGAAAGCGTCCTCACCGGACAGAGCGACTCCAGCAGCCTTGGCTTTAGCCACAGCAGTGTCGAGAATAACGGTGCCCGCATCCAGAGTACGACGGAAAGCATCCTCCTCAGCATAGGCCACATCGGAAATCGTGTCCCAGTTGCTTTGCAGTTCGGGGTAGGAATCCTTCATTACTTGCATACTAGCTGGCAGCAGTTGGGGCATCACCGCTTCTTGTACCCCCAACAGACGCATAGAACGAACCGCTCGACGCATTAGACGACGCAGCACATATCCGCGTCCTTCATTGGAAGGTCGTACTCCATCTCCTATCAGCATCAAAGCAGAACGCACGTGGTCTGCCACTACTCGGAAATGCACGTCCATGGCTTCAGCAGAAGAAGTGTATTTGCGCCCTGAAAGCTCCTGGGCTACCTGAATAACTGGAAAAACCTCGTCGATTTCATACATATTGTCCTTGTCTTGCAGCAAGAAGGCCAGACGTTCCAAACCAAGCCCAGTATCAATGGCAGTTTGGTCAAGTTTACCCAAAAGTGGATAGTTTTTCCCTTTACCTTCACCACGCAGAAATTCGTCGAAAACCAGGTTCCATAGTTCCAGGAAACGGTCACCTTGAGCGTCCACCTCCGGACCGCCATCAGGTCCGTAGTCCGAACCGCGATCATAGTGAATCTCAGCGCAGGCTCCAGCTGGTCCAGGCTGCCCAGTATCCCAGAAAATCTCTTCACGGGGTAGTTTTTGGATATGAGTGGGGTCAAGCCCGATTTCTTTGGTCCAAATCCGCCAAGCTTCCTGGTCTTCTTCCCAGATGGTGACCCATATCTTGTCCCCATCTAGACCGTATTTACCTTCCGCTATCGAACCGGTCAACAAGTCCCAGGCATACTTCGAGGCTCCTTCTTTGAAGTAATCCCCGAAAGAGAAATTCCCGCACATTTGAAAGAAGGTACCGTGACGGGTGGTCTTACCGACCTCGTCAATGTCATTGGTGCGGATGCATTTCTGTACCGAAGTGGCGCGCGGCCAGGGTGCCGTTTCAGTTCCCACGATATAAGGAATAAACGGCACCATCCCGGCGATAGTAAACAAAATCGAGGGATCGGGGGAAATCAGCGATACTGATGGGCGCACCTCGTGCCCATTTGCAGCAAAATAATCCAGCCAACGCTGACGAATCTCAGCAGTACGCATATTAAATGTTCTTTCTCTAACTAGTCGAAAATCAAATCATCATCGTCATCTTCGGTGTCTTCGGCCGAGTGTTTCCCCCGGCGTGCCTGGTGTTTGTCCCAGGTATCCCGAGCCGAAGCCACTTCCTCTTCCGTAGAACTCAAAGCTTGTATCAAAGCATTTTCACGTTCAGCCATATCGGCTCGAAACTTAGAGGTGAATTCATCTACAGTTTCCTTGAAAGCAGGGAGCGTGTAATAAGCCAAAACGGCGGCTCCCGCCGCAAGCAGCAAGGTGGCTCCGGTGGCTTTAACAATACGGTTCATGCTTCTTCCTGCCCTTCCTGGTTTAATCCCATAGCCTTGCGCACCGCATAGCTAAAAGCGGCCACCTTAATGAGTGGCTTGCCAAGGGTGGCGGTGACAAGGGTAGTCAGAGCCGAGACATCCTCAACCGAACGGTTCGCGGCCGAGGTAATGGAATCAACCCGTTCCAGCTGGTTATTAACCTGGTCGAGAGAATCCTGCCCCTGTTTGACCGCTACCACCGCTTCGTCCGACAGCTCTTTGATGGAGCGCTCCAACTGGGCGAACACCGCTCCCAACTTCCATAAAGGAACCGCTAGGAAAATCACCAGCACCGCAAAAGCCACTGCTGCCGTAATCGCCGCAATGTCGCCAATCATTTAGCACTCCCCTCTGTCATTATCAAGCAAGACGTTTCGTATTCCTGCAAAACCCTACCCCATATTGTATCTACAAGGGTGCCCCAGGAATAATAGAGACATTCCTGGGGCACCATAAACACTTGATTTAGCGCGAGTAGTACTCGACCACGAGCTGTACGTCACACTGCACCGGAACCTCATCGCGTTTCGGGACACGGTTCAAGGTGAAGCGCAATTTCTCGAGGTCTACACTCAAGTAATCCGGCACCGCGGGAAGCACATCGCGATGTGACCCCCGAGCGGCCACTACAAAGGGATCCTTTACCTGTGAACTGGGCTTTACCTGCACAGTCTGTCCGGGACGCACCCGGTAAGAAGGACGATCCACAATCTTGCCATCCACCAAAATATGACGGTGGGTCACAATTTGGCGAGCTTGAAACATGGTACGACCAAAGCCGGCACGCAACACCAGAGCATCGAGACGCTGCTCCAACAAAGTAATCAAGTTATCACCGGTACGACCTTCCATGCGCAATGCTTCCTGGAAAGACTTAACCAGTTGTGCCTCGCGAATCGCGTACTGAGCACGCAAACGCTGCTTTTCTTTCAAACGCACCGCGTAGTCGGATTCGGAACGACGCCGCGCCCGCCCATGCTCGCCCGGGCCGTAGGGACGACGCTCAAAGTATCGCTTTGCTTTTGGTGTAAGGGGCATTCCCAAGGATCGGGACAGCCGCACCATTTTACGTGAACGATTAGCCATTTATATCCTCACTTCTGTAGAGTCACCCGAGAAAGACCATCTTTCCACGGGCGGGGTCAACACTCCGGCTAAGACCCCAGGAGCCGAGTCTTACTCTCGGCTGTTACCCAGCGCTTGGCAAATCCCAAACATGGCAACCCGGATATTCTACCTCATTTTCTGGATAAGACGTAACTTGGCCAATTGCTCACCAATAGCAGCTTCGTATCCATGCGAGGAAGGCTGGTAGTAAATCTTGTCCCGCAATTCATCTGGTAAATACTGCTGGGACAGTACCCCACGCGGATCATCATGAGGATACCGGTAGCTTCCCTCAATCTTGCGCGCTTCTTTCGCCCCCGGAAAATGCTGGTCACGTAAAGGCGTGGGCACACGGCCAATATTGCCGCAATCCACATCGTTTAAAGCCGCGTTTATCCCTAGATATGCACGGTTTGATTTCGGGGCAGTGGCCACCGCCACTACCGCTTCAGCCAAGGGAATTCGTCCTTCTGGCATTCCGATAAGCTGCACAGCCTGAGCAGCCGCTACGGCCAGGGGCAACACGGTGGGGTCGGCGAGCCCTACGTCCTCAGCCGCCGCGATAACAACACGCCGCGCAATAAAACGCGGGTCTTCTCCCCCTCGAATCATGCGCGCTAAGTAGTGTAAAGCCGCATCAGGATCACTACCGCGCATCGATTTGATAAATGCCGAAGCCACGTCATAATGTTCGTCAATGTTATAGCGCACAATCGCTGTATCCGCTGCCGCCGCTACATCTTCCGCTGTAATCTCGCTGGCACCTCGTGAATCCGCCCCACCCGCAGCAGCCTCCAGCAATGTCAAGGACTTTCGCCCATCAGAACCAGCCAAACGCACAATCGCCTCGCGGGCAGCCTCAGTGAGTTGAAATTTACCCCCCAGACCCCGTGAATCAGTCAAGGCACGTTCGACAATCGTGCTAATGGCCTCGGTATCCAAAGGCCGCAAATTTAAAAGCAAAGACCGTGACAGCAGCGGAGAAATCACCGAGAACGTTGGATTCTCCGTAGTGGCAGCCACCAGGACAATCCAACGGTTTTCTACGGCCGACAACAAAGAGTCCTGCTGTGACTTTGAAAAACGATGCACCTCGTCAAGAAACAAAATCGTTTCTTTACCTTCCAAATTAAGGCGTCGTTTCGCGCTGTCAATAACCTCACGCACCTCTTTGACCCCCGCGCTAATCGCCGAGAGTTGGACATATTCCCGTCCTCCAGCTTGAGCAACTAAAAAAGCCAAAGTGGTTTTCCCAGTTCCCGGCGGACCAAAGAGAATCACCGAAGAAGCCATATCCGTTTGCCCACTCAACAGGCGACGCAAAGGAGAATTTTGGGCTAAAAGATGCTCTTGACCCACCAGTTCATCCAGGCTTCGCGGGCGCATCCGCACTGCCAAGGGTGCCGCAGCTCGGAACTCTGGTACCCCACCCGGCCCCGTATGAAGGGAATCAAATAAATCCATAACCCCACCCTAATGGAAAACCGAGCCGAAGGTTATGAGAGAATAGTAAACGTGTTTGCCAACCTTTATCGTAACTTGAGCCGAGGGCCACTACCCGCAGTGCTATTGTGGGCTTTAATAGTTGTGGTGCTAGCAACCTTCGCTCTTACCGGTTTTGGTTTCGGCAATGTTTGGAATCGCACCGAAAACCGGCTCGTATCCATTCCCGGTTCTGAGTCCTACCGCGCCTCCGAGCTCTTGGCACCTAATGAATCCACCAACTACGCCGTATACCTGCTGGTAGACGGCGTAGATATGGAAAAACAACACCATGAAGTTCTGAATGTCTTACAAACCGCCACCAAGAATCTGCAAGAAATTCCCGGTGTGATTCCCGCCGGGGTGTTGCACCCCTTCGCCGCTGGAGACCAAGCCACCAACCCGCAAGCCGCCGCACAAATGCGGGGGTTCATAGCTAAAAACAAACGCGGTTTCATGGTGGTGACCTTCCTCGATTTGACTCAATTTCCCGAAAAAGCTAAAGAAATCCGGAAAATGACGGAAACTGAAATGCGCCAGATTGCTGTAGATATGCGATCCTTTGCACCCCAGGCGCGCGGTTTGGTTAATGACAAGGATTTAAATAACGAAGCCATCGCGCTCACCGCCAAGACAGATACCCACCTGGCTACCGTGGCAGCGGTGATAGCGATAGCCCTAGTAATGTTCCTCACTTCAGGCTCAATGTTGATGACCCTATTAATTTTGACGGCTTGCGTCACCGCCTGGGCCATTTCGAGAGCGTTTACGAACTTGGTTTCTACTTTTACTCCCCCCACCCCCGAAGACCCGGCCTTGGTAACGGTAATATCGCTAGTGACGATTTCGGGATACACGATTTTGTTGTTGGCACGTTCTCGTGCCCAACTGGCTGTAATTCGTTACACGGCAGAAATCCCAGATTTACGCAAGATTGTTCTGGGACGAAACCAGAAGCGACGCAGCCGACGTGCCGCCACAGGCTCCCCTTTGGACGAAGTTTTTGCCCACGCCTTGCCCCTGGTCGTCACTTCCACGGCCTTAATCACTTTGGGCTTGGTAACAGTGGCGTTTTTCCCGGCTTCACACTTAAAGTGGGTGGCTTTAGTATCAATAGCCAGCGTCTGGGGTTGCTCCTTGGCAACTTTATCTCTAATTCCAGCCTTGCTATATCTAACCGCCCGGTGGCTAGAGATGCCGCGCCCCTCGTGGCACCGTAACTTGTTCAATCGGCTCTCAGGGCTAGTGCACACAGCCAAGACCCAAATTTTTCCCTCGTTTCGACGCAAAACGCCCCCAACTTTCCGATTGAAAATAACAATTGTTACCGTCATTACGGTGTTGATGATTATTCCGATTTTTGGCATTACCTGGAGAACAGCAGGTGAGGTTGGACTGCACCCGCATTCCCCCACTGCCAAATTCCACGCCCTGCGGCAAAACCAATATGGAAACACCGGAGCCACTCCTGATGCTATCGTCTTAGGGAAAACTACCTCGGCAGAAATGGCAACATGGGCAGGACAAGTGCTAAAGATTCCCGGTGTAGCCAACGCCATAGTCAGCCCCGAAAACATTGGCTCCTTCGCTATGCTAGATGTAACCTTCAAAGAGAATCATACGCAGCGAGAAGCTGTGCAAATCGTCACAAAAATTCGCACCTTGCCCGCGAACTTTGCCAAACTCGTAACCGGGCAAACCGCTAATGAAATTGACTTTGCCAAGCAACTGCTGCGCTACCTTCCCCCCGCAGTGCTAGTGATGGCGATGGCGGCTTTCCTTGTTATCGCCACCGCGACCCGACGTCTATGGCTAGCAGCTACTGCCACTGCAACGAACCTGGCAATCTCACTGGCTTCCTTAGGGATAACTACCGGAGTATTCCAAGACGGTGCCGGATTTTTTATCCCCTTTCTAAATCAATCCGAGGGGGTGGAACCAAGTGTGGCGGTACTGTTGGCAGGGTACGGTTTCGCTACTGCCTTGGACTATCAAATTTACGTCATCAGTAAATCCAGCCCGGTTGACTACTCCACCCAAGAGATTCCCGTATTGTTACGTGAACTCACCCCAAGTCGGGGGATCCTGTGGACCAAGTCGGCAGTGAACTTGGCAATTTTATTCTCTTTCCTACCGGTTACATCTCAGGGCGTGAAACAACCCGTATTTGCTTTAGCGCTAATGCTGCTGGGACATGCTACTTTGAATCAATTGGTGTTAGCCCCGCTACTGGCACCTTACCCAGATCAGCTTCCCGCCGAGAATACTTTGATTTGGAAAAACTAAAAAAAGCCTCGGTGGCTGGGGTGTATCCACCCCAGCCACCAGTTTAAAATTGAACCTAGCCCAGGAAATCGATTGATCCTGCTCCCTCGCGGGTAACCACCGGTTGGCCATCTTCCATGTTAATCACGGTGGTAGCCTGAGGGTTACCGATAGGCGCATCCACAATCACGTCCAGGACATGCCCGAGTTTCTCGACAACATCAGTTGCATTATTCAACGGTTCCGATTCACCGGGCAGAATCAAAGTACATGACAAAATTGCCTCGCCTAAGGCTTCCACCAGAGACCGTGCGACTTTGTGATTGGGAATTCGCACCCCCACAGAATGTTTTTTCTTGTTTAAAGTCGCGCGGGGCACTTCCTTGGTGCCCTTCAAAATAAAGGTATATGAACCCGGAGTGAGGGATTTTATCAACCGAAAGTTAGCATTTGAAATCATCACCAGCTGTCCTAGCTGAGAGAAATCATGACACACCAAGGTGAAGTGATGCTTATCATCAAGTCGGCGTATCTTGCGAATCCTTTCCAAGCCTTCGGCATTAGCCAAGGCGCACCCCAAAGCATATCCTGAGTCAGTGGGATACGCCATGATTCCCCCCTCACGGATAATCTCTACGATTTGGTTTAACAAGCGAGCCTGGGGATTTTCAGGATGTAGCTCAAATACTTTCGCTTCCATTGGTGCTATTCCTCTTCCGCGTCTTCCGAATCTGGCTTCCAGTCCACTCCCGTTTCCTTGCGTTGCTCGTCGGTAATTGGTGCCGGTGCCCCGGTAAGGGGATCGAAACCATCGCCGGCCTTCGGAAAGGCAATCACATCTCGAATAGAAGGTGAAGCAGTGAGCATCCCCGCAATGCGATCCCAACCTAGAGCGAGTCCGCCGTGCGGCGGTGCCCCATACTTGAAAGCATCGAGCAGGAAACCAAATCTGGCCTGAGCCTCTTCTGGAGAGAACCCCATAACCTTAAATATTCTTTCTTGCACATCACGCCGATGCACACGAATCGAACCGCCCCCAAGCTCCACCCCATTACACACAATGTCATAGGCATAGGCCAGTGCCGAACCGGGGTCGGTATCGAAAGTATCCATGCACTCCGGCTTGGGCGAAGTAAAAGCGTGATGAACTGCAGTCCAAGCAGAATGCCCCAAAGCCACATCCCCTTCGGCTTCGGCTTGTCCGCTGGGCTTGAACAGAGGTGCATCCACCACCCAGGTAAAAGCCCAAGCTTTCGGGTCAATCAGCCCACAGCGTTTACCAATCTCGAGGCGCGCGGCACCGAGCAGTTCCTGGGAGGCAGTGCGTTCGCCGGCAGCAAAGAAGATGCAATCCCCCGGTTTCGCTCCGGTAACTTCAGCTAGACCCTCGCGTTCAGTATCAGAAATATTCTTGGCTACCGGCCCGGCCGTAGTACCGTCCTCCGCTATAGTCACGTATGCCAAGCCTTTCGCGCCCCGAGCTTTAGCCCATTCCTGCCACTTGTCAAAGGTTCGACGTGGCTGCGCGGCACCACCCGGCATAACAACCGCGCCTACATAGGGAGCCTGGAATATTTTAAAAGGAGTATCCGAGAAGTACTCGGTGAGTTCCACCAGCTCGTAGCCGAAACGCAAATCGGGTTTATCCGAGCCGTATTTGTCCATGGCTTCTTTAAAAGGCATCCGCGGAATCGGAGTTTTCAGGTCATATCCGATAACCGCCCAGACCTCCTTTAATAGGTCTTCGGTAACTGCCATCACGTCGTCTTGGTCAACGAAACTCATTTCCAAGTCAAGCTGGGTGAACTCAGGCTGTCGATCCGCACGGGAATCTTCGTCGCGATAGCAGCGTGCCAGCTGGTAGTAGCGTTCCATGCCCCCAACCATGAGGAGCTGCTTGAAGAGCTGCGGAGACTGGGGTAGCGCATACCAAGATCCCGGTTTGATTCGAGCCGGTACCACAAAGTCACGCGCTCCCTCCGGAGTAGAGCGGGTCAAAGTTGGGGTTTCAATCTCGAGAAATTCGTGTTTCTCCATCACTCGACGCGCAACGGAAGAAATCTTGGCGCGCAACACCAAGTTGTCGTGAAGTTGGCGGCGCCGCAAATCTACAAAGCGGTAACGCAACCGCACGTCCTCTCCCACTTTACCGGCTTCCTCAGCGTGCTCGGAAACCTGGAAAGGCAGGGGCGCACAAGGGTTCAAAACCTCCACGTCCTCGGCTACCACCTCGATTTCGCCAGTAGAAATCTCGGGATTGTCATTACCATCGGGACGCTTGCGAACCTTGCCTGTCACCTTAAGCACATATTCATTACGCACCTCACGAACTACATCCTCACTGACAACCAGCTGGACGATACCTGAGGCGTCACGTAAATCCATGAAAGCCACCCCACCATGGTCGCGGCGCCGATCCACCCACCCGGTAAGGGTTACGGTTTCCATGTCATTTTTGAGGGTCAGTTCCCCACATTTGTGTGTTCTTAGCATCGGGTTCCTTCTTTCTAAAAGTTGCTGCGCCTACGACTGCTATCAAAAACAATTTTTCAGTTCCAAGCAAATGATTATATCCCACCCACTTGCTGGCCAAATTCTTTGAGCTGGGTATAGAGGGATAAATTTTGACGCATTGGTTCCAAAAATGCCTTCCGAGAGACTTCATCTGTGAGTTGGCGAAACTTGGCCGCCCCGGTTTCCCCAAACCTACGGGCTCGCGCCGCTGAAATCTTGATTCCGCCTAACGCACACAGGATAGTAACCAGCGCTCCGCCTAGGAAAGCAAGCGGCCCCATGGGAATCGTACCGATAGTACCTGGTAGGGTCACCCCACCCAGCAGACACACGAACCAAATCAAGAACCACACAAAGCCAATGACTGCCAAAATATTACAAATCCACTGCAGCGTCCACCACATCCGCCACCAAATCTGGTGTTTCACCTGGGGAGGATCCCACGATGCGGTAGCCAGGTTCAAGGCTGAAACAGTAGCCTCAGCAAGACGCGTCCCGCGACGACCCAGAAAATCACGCCATATTCCAGGCAGATACTTCCCTGCAACCGAGGCATAAGCAGCAGCGGCTTGCTGAACCTCCTGAGCCCCAGCCAAATGCGGTTTGAACAGCATTTTTTTGGCGGCTGTTTTCACCCCTGCGAACCAGGCTTGGGGAGCAAATAAAACTACCGGGCGGGAATCCCGCAAGTAATCGCTTTCAAATTGCGTCTCTATCGTATCGAGGCCGCAAGCCTGTGAGATATCAGCACAAAACTTGATATCCTCTCGTTTTTCGGGAAAATGCATATCCACATCCAGCTGAGCCTCTTCGCTGACAACCCTGGCAACGCGGCGAATCCGGCTTTGCATCCCCCGATATACGGCCTCCGGAGGGGCGCCAGCCTCCCTTACGGTCTGACGGAACTGCGCCAGGCTGGCATCTTGATAGCAGGAAGTGGCCAACAGCGGCAAATCCAGCCCTTGCGCTTTGAAAATCCGGCCCAAATCCGCTTGCACTTCCTCTAGTTCGGACTCGCTAAGGGTATCGGTGTGGGTCAACACCATCAACGAGCTGCCCGAGTCACCCCAACGGCGTAAATCGTGGAGAAAATCAGCATCAGCGTACTTTTGTGGATCTGTTACCCAAATTGTTAAATCTGCCGCATCTAGAAGCCCTTCAACGGCAGAAACCAATCGCTCGTCCTCGGCTAGTAAACGACGGTCGGGCAGTTCTACCACCACCAAGTTCTGAGGAAGACCCCGCTCACCGGGCACAGTGGGAACGGTGGTAATCTCGGCTAAACCGAGGTAATCACAGAATTCCGGGGTCGGACAACCGCTGGAAAATCCACGAATTTTGGTAGTGGTGGGACGAATATTCCCTACCGGAGCCGAATTCTCGCCAGTCATGAAATTCAGCAGGCTTGATTTTCCCGCGCCACACGAGCCGGCCAAAACCACCAGTGTCCAATCCAAATAATCTTCGCGAGAATCCAAATCAGCTAGCATCCGAGTCAAGGTCTCATACCAGGTAGCGGCAGAGGGAAAATCCGCCCTTATGTCCTCGGGTTCCAATACAGCAGCGATATCAGCGGCCGCCTGGCGCATCCGCGCAAGTCGAGTTTCGGTGTTGTTTCTCACGAAAACCATTGCTCCTGTAGCTCAGCGATATAATTCTTGATTTCTTTGCCAGTCTCGATGTTCCCACTGGTATTCGGCAAACGCTTGGTCACATCCGTCACCACTGTCGAGATTCTTGAATCAAGGGTCTCATCCATAATGCTGCGCAGCCCTTCTACCAGAGGAGCCACGTCGGGGGCACGGAAGAAATGGAGCAAAAACTCCTGCGAGGCCGTTTCCCACGGGTGGAAACATCGGATTAACACGGCTTGAAAAATCACGCAAGCCTTGCGTTCATCCCAAGGGCGCAGGGCTTGGGATTGGGCTTGCTCCAACACCGAGGCGAAACGCTGGAGCCAGTCCTGATAGATTTCCGGTTTCGGAGCCGAGACGGGGGTATGGAAATCCGTGCTGCCCTCACCGGTTGTTCCCGTATCTTGAACTGAAACCAGGCTTGCCACTTTGAGTTCTTGGACGCAATGCGATAGCGCCTCATGAAGCCGCGTCTCAAACTGAGCAAAGGCGATATCGAGTACGCGCGACAAAACCTCGCGAGTCGATTCTGGCGCGGGACGTGTCCCCAGTAAACCCCGACTCCAGGCCAAACGTTTGCGCTCCCAAGCGTTTTCGGCCAAATTTTCCTCGATAATAGACCAGGAATATTCGGCAAAGCGATTAATCGGGTCACCGGCAAAAATCTTGCTGCGATACCACTCAGCTTTCGCGCGTTGCTGCTGCGTTTCACTAAACTCAGCCAATTGATTTTGAACGGCAGTAAAAGCATCAGACTCCGACTCGAAATCAGAGACTACCTGCAATGACAAGTCAAAGACTTCTCGCAAAGAACCAAAGAATGTCTGTCGCGCCAAGGCAGAACGCATCAAAGCATCACTGGCGATGGCATCCAACCAGTTGCGCAGGGATTCCACCTTGGATTCCGGGATGGCTCCCTGCTCCAAGTCCCCCTCGAGAATAGTAAAAATCGGGGTATCGCCCAGCCCCACTTCTGCAAGTTTCTCGGCCAAACCTTGTTTGGAATCAATCAAACCGCCGCGCCCCACCCGGTTTAGCACCACCCCTAACGCAGCGTGACGTTTAGCGGCTGCTCGCAACAACGCTAACCCCTGTGGCTCAGCGTAACGTTGGGCGGTAGTTACGAAAATCCACAAATCCCCTACCTCCGCCAAATGCGAGGTGATATGCTGGTTTGCCTCTTGATACGAATCCGTGTCCGGCGTATCTATCAAGACAATTCCAGGTTGCAGCTTAGTGGATGTTGTCATTTTCATGAGGGGCTTATCCGGGTGACGCCCCACCGGGGAATCGTCCCCTTCTTCTATCCGTAGTTTCTCGAACCCACCTAGAATCCGGTCACCAGCCAGCCACAGTTCATCATCAGGGTGATGCACTAAAACTGGGGTCAAAGTCGTGGGGCGTTGTGCTGAAGTCTCGGTT
Organism: Mobiluncus mulieris ATCC 35243; assembly: GCF_000160615.1. Classification (GTDB taxonomy): domain Bacteria; phylum Actinomycetota; class Actinomycetes; order Actinomycetales; family Actinomycetaceae; genus Mobiluncus; species Mobiluncus mulieris. The sequence goes on from NZ_GG668518.1 coordinate 959,706, forward strand.
ACCGATCCGACCAGTGAATTGAGTATCGTGGATTTCCCCACTCCCGTAGAACCTACCAGCACCGCCACCAGCGGGGCATCTAAATCCTCTCCCCGAGCAATAAGATGTTCGCGCAAACGACGCAGCAACCGGTCTCGTTGCAGGGGTACCTCGGTTGGGGAAAACCGAAACTCCAGGTCTTCCAGATGTTGCGCCAGTTGCTGCAGTGATTTTGCTAAGGTCTCAGGCATCTTGCATTCTCACTTGTGGTTTCAACAGTTGGGTTTCGAATTCAAAAGTCTGGGGGTCGGCCACGGCTTGTTCTCCGGTCAAAATATTCTTGACCTCTCTTTGCGAAACAAACCACACGTAGGGAATTCCCCGGTTGGCTGCGTATTTAATCTGTTTGCCGTACTTGGCAGCTGTGGGGCTGACTTCAGTGCAAACGCCACGTTGACGCAAGGTCGCAGCCACCTGGTCGGACTCGCCGCGCGTTTCCTCAGAGTCAACCAAGACTAAAACAGCCGTGGGAACACTGCGACTTACTTCCACCCAGTTATTGGCCAAAATTATGGAAATCAGCCGGGTCAAGCCGATTGACATTCCCACCCCGGGGAAACACCGTTTGCCTTCACTGACCAGGTTGTCATAACGCCCACCGGAGCAAATCGAGCCGTACGTTTCCGCTCCGGTGATAAAGGTTTCATAGACCATCCCGGTATAGTAATCCAGGCCACGGGCTATCTTGAAGTCGGCCACTACGTTTTCCCGTCCTCGGGCTCGCGCCGCAACCAGCATCCGCGCGACATCATCAAGGCCCTCTTCCAGCAGGTCATCTTTGAGACCCAAGTCGCGCACACGACTGGCGACTTCAGGCTCATTGCCAGATATTACAGCCAAGTCCCAAATTGTTTTGACTTGGGCATCGTCCAGTTGAAGTTCCAGCAGCATCTGAGAAAACACTTCGGGGGTAACCTTGTCGTGTTTATCAATAACTTGCAGCACCGCATCCACTTCGCTTATTCCCAGGGCATTGCAGGCTCCCTGCAAAATTTTACGCGAGTTAACGTGCACCACCGGTTGAGGAATCGGTAAGGCTTCCAGGGCTTCGGCCATAATCAGAGGGGCTTCTATCTCAAAGTGCACCGGAAGAGTGTCTCGGGCAATCATGTCAATGTCGGCTTGCACGAATTCGCGGAAGCGTCCTTCCTGAGGGCGTTCCCCGCGCCACACTTTTTGGATTTGGTAGCGCATAAAGGGGAACTGCAGCAGGTGTGCATTTTCCAACACATAACGCGACAGCGGCACTGTCAAATCAAAATGCAGGCCGTTCTTGACCGGTTCGTGAGAGTCCTTGTCTTGCAACCGCGACAAGGTGTATACCTCTTGGGAGGTTTCGCCCTTTTTCTCCAGAACGCTCAGGGGTTCAACGGCTCGGGTTTCCAGGTGCGAAAACCCGTGGAGCTCGAAAACCCGCTGCAACGTGGCTAGCAGCGAGTCCTCCAAAATTTTTTCTTCCGGGGTGAATTCCGGGAACCCCGACAGTGATGTCATCATGGGTTTATTCTTTCATTTTCGGACTCGGGGTAGAAACGGATTAGCGGACAATTCCTGTTTCCAGGTTGTAAAACCGCCATGACCCGGCAGAATCAAGGTATCTGGATCAATGCTTAAACACAGGGTTCTCAAGGTTTCTTCCATCAGTTGTGGGTCGGAATGCGGCAAGTCACTACGTCCGACAGTGCCTCTGAAAATAACGTCTCCCGACAGACAGAACATTTGGTTTTCCCGCCCGTCGAATCCCAGTCCTTGCCCGTAATCATTAGCCTTGGTGGCGGTGCCGAAGTACAGGGTGGCTCCGGGGCTGTGTCCCGGTGCAGGCAGGGCACGCAGTGTCAACCCGGGCAGAATTTCCGTGCCGCCATCTTGCAACATTTCGGGTGGTGGTGCTTGGGGAGTAAAAGATTCCCAGGCTTCGCCGCAGGCATCAAAGTCGGCGGCGGCGCCGAGTTGGACGTGCGGCCCGGGGTCGCTAATCCAAAAGTGGTCGGGTTGGGCTAGATATACGGGTGCATGAGGTGCCATCCGAGATACCGAGGCGGTGTTCCACAAATGGTCAGCATGTCCATGGGTTATTAAGATGGCGCCCAGTTTGGCATCGAGTGCTTCGAGCACCTCGGCTACTCTAGATGCCGTTTTCGCACCAGGATCCACCACCAGCGCTTGGGAATCAGTGATAATCACGTAACAATTTTCACCATAGACCGGTGAAACAATCCGCAAAAAATCCATAACTCAAGGTTAACGGATTTTCTGAGACGTTTTAAGAAACTTCAAACTTTTTTCAACTTTAAACAAATTCCCCTAAACTAGGCTCTATCTGGTACATTTTTATCAGTAATCACCAAAGAGAACGGCACGCGTCACGCGCTTACCCCGTCACGAGAGGAAATAATTACATGACTACTGCGGAAGAGGAAACTCCCAAGGCTGTAACTGCCGCTTCCCCGGCCACTGTCGCCGTCACCAATGAATCCAGAACCGACACCAGTGAAGCCAATCCTGTATCTACTCCACCCACCGCAGCTAGCAGCGCAGCTCCGGCGGAAGCCACTGCAGATACATCTCAGCCCATCAGTGTCGATACGAATGCGGAAATCGGCGCAGATGCTGCTAAGTTGACCAGCGACACGACAGCAACAAGTCAAAAAAAAGAAAAATCGGCTCATTTCCCCTTAGTTAATCTGGATGGGATGCAGACCGCCCCTACGCCGGTAGCGCCCACCGAAAAACTGGCGATGCAGGAAGCTTCGAGGTATGGTCGAGTAGATTCCGAGGGGCGAGTTTTTGTCAAGGACGGGGATACAGAACGTGAGGTCGGCCAGTATCCCGATGCGGTTCCCCCTAATCCCCTGGCGCTTTATGTTCGCCGATTCCTGGATTTGCAGGCACAAGTTGACCTGGCGGGAGCTCGGATGCCTTCCTTGAAGGCTACGGATATAGATGCCACCCTAAAATCTTTGGATCAAGCCTTGCAGTCCCCCATGGTGGTGGGTGATTTGCCAACTTTGCGCGCTCGAGTAGCCAAACTGCACGAGCAGGGTGAATCTCGTAAGGAGGAACTGACGAAAGAACGCGAAGCTGCCAAGGTGCAGGCCTTGACAGAGCGCACCAAGATTGTGGAAAGTGCGGAAAAAATCGCGAATCAGAATCCCGAACGTACCCAGTGGAAGCAATCCGGGGAAAGGCTGCATAGTCTGCTGGAATCTTGGAAAGAAGCTCAACGCCAAGGGCCGCGTCTTGATCGCAACACCGAGGATGCTTTGTGGAAGCGTTTCTCGAGTGCCCGCACCACTTTCGATCGCCACCGTAAGGCATTTTTCTCACAACTCGACACCCGACGCGCCGAGGTAAAAGCCAAGAAGGAAGCCTTAATTCAGCGTGCCCAGGAACTGTCCACTTCTACAGATTGGAGTGGAACTTCAGCGGCATACCGAGACCTAATGAACGAGTGGAAGGCTGTGGGGCGTGCCTCGCGTAAAGAAGACGATGCCTTATGGGAGCGTTTCCGTGCCGCCCAGCAAGGATTCTTTGATGCCCGTACCGAAGCCAACGCTAAGACTGACTCCGAGGAACATGAAAGCTTGGCCATTAAGGAAAAACTCTTGACCCAAGCCAAGGCGCTGCTGCCAATAAAGGATTTGGATTCCGCCAAGGCTGCGTTCCGTAACTTGTTGGACAAATGGGACGAGGCTGGACGAGTACCGCGTGGGGATATGCAGCGCCTCGAGAATGGATTACGCAGTGTCGAAGAAGCCATAGCTAGAGCCGAAAAAGACTTGTGGAACAAGACCAATCCCGAAACTAAAGCTCGTGCCGAGGGCTTGGTAGGGCAGCTGGAGGAAAAAATCGCTGAATTGGAAGCCAAGCTGACTCAGGCCAAGGCTGCTGGCAAGGACACCAAGAAGTTAGAAGAGGATTTGAGCGCCCGCAATGCGTGGCTGGCACAGGCACGCAAAACTGCGGCTGAATAGTAACCGCGACTCATGAATCCGAAGCATACCCCGGGCAATACTTACTTGCCCGGGGTAACTCGTGTCGCCGAGTATACCCCCGAGATAGCGGACAAATCATTGAGAATACTCTGTAGATGGCTGGGTTCGGCCAGTTCGAAGCTGAAACGAGCATGAGCTACCCGGTCGCGAGTAGTGGACATATTGCCCGAAATAATGCTGACGTGGTTATCTGTCAAAGCCCGGGTGACATCTGAAAGTAATCCACCACGATCCAGGCCTTCCACCTGGACTTGCACCATAAAGGCCGCTCTGCTGTGTTCAGCCCATCTGACATCGATAATTCGCTCCGATTGTTCCTCCGAAAGCCGCTTGGCGTTGACACAATCCTGACGATGCACCGACACACCGTGTCCCCGCGTCACAAATCCCATGATTTCATCGCCGGGAACAGGAGTACAACACTTCGCTAGTTTCACCCACATATCGTCAATATCTGATCCACCCACCAGCACCCCGGAACTAGAGGAGGCTGCCCTGGATTGGTGGGTGGCAATCTGGGAAATCTCTTCTTCCTCTTCGAGGTCTTCGGTGACGAAATCCTCGGAGTTATGCATCAGGTGTTCCACCACACTTTGCACGCCGACATGTCCGTCACCGACGGTGGCATAAAGTTGGTCGACGGTTTGCAGTCCCAAGCTTTCCGCTACTTCTTCGAGGGATTCATGAGTTGCTAGTTTATGTATGGGTAAACTCTGCTTTCGCAGCTGACGGATAATCGCATCACGCCCCTTCTCGATGGATTCCTCGCGACGTTCCTTCGAGAACCAGGCTTTAATCTTGGATTTTGCCCGAGGGGAGGCTACAAAAGATAACCAGTCGCGGCTTGGTCCGGCATCGGGGGATTTAGAGGTGAAAATCTCGACTGTATCGCCGTTTTCCAGTTTGGAATCCAGAGGAACCAATTTACCGTTTACTTTAGCGCCCACGGTATGATTACCTACCTCAGTGTGGACTGAATACGCGAAATCCACGGGTGTGGCTCCCATCGCCAAGACTTGAACCTGGCCTTTAGGCGTGAATACATATACTTGAGCCGAGTTGATTTCGTAGCGCAAAGAATCTAGGAACTCGCCAGAATCTTGGGTCTCTTTTTGCCAATCCACAAGTTGGCGCAGCCACCCCATCTCGTTTTCTAAATCTAAAACATTGGTGGAACCATTTTTGCGCAGGGTTTTGGAATTAGGATTCTCCTTGTACTTCCAGTGTGCGGCAATGCCGAACTCGGCGCGACGATGCATCTCGTAGGTTCGAATCTGGATTTCTACCGGTTTACCTTTCGGCCCAATCACCGTGGTGTGCAGGGATTGGTACAGGTTGTACTTAGGCATCGCAATATAATCTTTGAAGCGTCCTAACATGGGGGACCATCGAGAATGCATCAGGCCTAAAACCGCATAGCAGTCTCGCACCGTGTCCACCAAGACGCGCACCGCCACCAGGTCGTATATATCGTTGAAATCCCGGCCGCGCACAATCATTTTCTGGTAAATCGAATAGTTATGCTTCGGTCGCCCCGTCACAACTCCCTTGATTTTCGACTCGCGGAGGTCTTTTTCAATTGTCGAGATGATTTCTTTGAGCTGTTCATCACGACTCGGAGCAGTTTCCGCAATCAATCTGTCGATTTCTTCGTAAATTTGGGGATAGAGCGTCTTGAAAGAGAGGTCTTCGAGTTCCCACTTGATTGCATTGAGCCCCATCCGGTGTGCTAGTGGCGCATAGATTTCCAGGGTTTCTTTGGCCTTTCGCTGGGCTTTTTCCTTAGAAACATAGCGCCAGGTGCGGGCGTTGTGCAGGCGGTCAGAAAGCTTAATCAGCAATACCCGAATATCTTTGGCCATAGCCACAATCATTTTGCGGATGGTTTCGGCTGGGGCGGAATCACCGTATTTCACCTTGTCAAGTTTGGTAACCCCATCGACCAAATTCGCGATGTCTTCCCCGAAATCTTTACGACACTCGTCCAGAGAATAGTCAGTATCTTCCACCGTGTCGTGCAACAGCCCAGCCGCGACTGTGGTTTCACTCATTCCCAATTCTGCCAGAATCGTGGCCACTGCTACCGGATGCGTGATATACGGTTCACCGGACTTGCGAAATTGCCCCCGGTGAAAATGTTCGGCAGTGGTATAAGCCCGTTCCAGCAGGTTAAAGTCAGCCTTTGGGTGGTTGTCTTTAACCGCTCTTATCACTGGCTCCAGTTCCCGATGCACCCCTTTAGGACTACGGGTCAGCCAGGACAGTGGGGATTTGGCAATGCTCCCACCGAGGTCGGTGATAGTGGCGTCAACTGGCTGTGTCATAAACTGATTGTATTAGTTTTCAGCGCTAAACAGTATTTCGACACGGTTCTACAGTTGTACCAAAGCCCGGTAGGGGGTGTCCCCTAGCACCTCGGCACCATGCAAACCCCGCAGTTCCATCAATACCAGAATCTCGGACACGTGCCCCCCGGCTTTTTCGAGTAATTTCACCGATGCCCGAGCGGTTCCGCCTGTGGCTAGTAAATCGTCTATCACCAAAATTCGGTCGCAACCTGCAACTGTCTCTGGTTGGACTTCCAGGGCGGCACTGCCGTATTCCAAATCATATGACTCCCGGATAATGTTTCCCGGCAGTTTCCCGGCCTTACGAACCATAATCATCGGCACCTGCAAAGCAACCGCCAGAGGCGCCGCCAGGATAAAACCACGGGACTCCAAACCGGCCACGGCGTTTATCTTTCCCCGGTAGTGTTCAGCTATCCCTGAGATGAGCTGAGCGAAAGGTTCGCCCGATGCCAACAGCGGGGAAAAGTCCCGGAACAAAATCCCTACCTGCGGGAAATCTGCATAGTTTTTCAGGTGGCTGGTGATTATACGACCAAGCTCCGGGTCTATGTCCTTTGTCAATTCTTTTTCTTCTTTCTCTTGGGTTGCGCGGCCTGACCAAGATGGTGACCTGGCTGCACTGGAGCTGCATTCACTACGGGTTTGGTGGACACGGTGCCATCTGGATTCAAGGTGGCGCTGCCTTGTTCCAGCGCCTTCTGGCGTGCCGTTTCTACCTTGACGTTGTGATTTTTAATCGACTGAGAGTGATTACGAATAATCGTCAACAGCGGAGTAGCTATGAATATGGAAGAGAAAGTCCCCACAATCATGCCGATAAACAGAGGCATGGATATATCACGTAGGGTAGAAGCACCCAACAGTACCGAACCGAGGAACAGAATCGCACTCACCGGCAGAATAGCGGTAATCGAGGTATTGATGGAACGCACCATAGTTTGGTTGATAGACAGATTTGCCAGTTCGTCATAGGTAGAGCGTGACTGATTCATCATGTCTTTGGTGTTTTCCCTAATCTTGTCAAAAACCACCACCGTGTCGTACAAGGAGTAGCCCAAAATTGTCAACAACCCGATAATCGTAGCCGGAGTAACTTCTACTTGGGTAAAAGCAAAGGCTCCTATGGTAATCATCAAATCGTGCATCAAAGCGAATAACGCTGAAACAGCCATCGTCCAGGTGCGGAAATACGCCATCAGCAGCAGTGAAACCATCGCCAGGAATACCACCAGACCGATTGCGGCCTGACGGGACACGGAAGCCCCCCAAGAAGGTCCCACGGAGCCCTTGGAAACATTCTTGACATTAACTTTGTATGCCTTAGCCAGCTCAGATTGAATCTGGGTTTCCTTTTCCGTCGCGAGCTGGCTGGTTTGCACCCGCAACCCGTTGGTTCCCATCTGGAATACCTTCGGGTTTTCTGTAATTCCCGCTGCTTTTAAAGCATCATAGGCAGGTTGCTGCGGCGGGTTATTTTGTGTATTAGTAACGGTGAAATCGGTGCCACCTTTGAAGTCAATCGAAGGGTTGACCCCAAAAATAGCAATCCCAATGATGGCAATAAGTACCAAAACCAACCCGGTGGTGAGGAAAATCCGACGGTTCTTAATGATTTGATAGGACTTTTTGCCCGAGTACAGGGCATTACCCCATTCAGCGTAGCTCATCATTTCGTGGCCTCCTCTCCCTCAGTGGCTTCGTCTTTTGTGGCGCTGCCCTCCGAGTTAGTAGCTGTCGTTTTATCTGGCAGTTCAGCTTCTGTTTCCGAAAGAGTATCCACTGCGGTGTCGCTTGACTCTGCTACCAAGTCGCCCTCCTGAGACAACCCAGCTTTTTGCCGCGCCAGCGAAACAGCAGGTGCGGCCATAGCCACACGATTTTTCTTGCTCTTGGCGTTAGTAATCACAGCATTGGTATGCAGATAGATGCGCTCATTGGAAGCCCCCAAGTGTACCCGATCCAAACCGGAGAACTTGTGTCCTTCACCAAAGTAACTAGTCTTAACCAGCAAGGTCATCATCGGATGGGTAAACAGGAAGATAATCGCGAGGTCTACCACCGTGGTCAAACCCAGGGTAAAGGCAAAGCCCTGCACGCCACCCACAGCCAAGACGTAAAGCACAACTGCCGCCACCAGGTTCACAATATCGGAGACCACGATGGTACGCTTAGCACGATTCCACCCGGTTTCCACGGCCGTAGCCAGAGCTTTACCGTCACGAACCTCGTCGCGGATACGTTCAAAGTAGATAATGAAGGAGTCCATAGTAACACCCACGGCCACAATCAAACCGACTACACCCGCCAGCGAGAGACGATATCCCATTGACCAGGAAAGAATCGTCACCACCAGATACGTGGCTACACCAGCCAAGATCAGCGAGGCAGTCGCCAAACCAGCCAGGGCGTGGTACTGCCACAACAGGTAGAGACACACCAGCAGCAGGCCGATAATCGCGGCATATAAACCAACCTTTAAGTGCTCCCCGCCTAAAGTAGCCGAGATACGCTGTTCAGACTGCAAATCGAAGTTCAAGGGCAAGGATCCGAACTGCAGCTGATTGGCCAAAGTTGCGGCAGTCTCGCGGGTCAAAGATCCGGAAATCGAAGCCGACCCGTTAAACACCCCGGCATTCACGCCCGGAGCGCTCACCACCAGGGTATCGAGTACAATCGCGAAACGGTTATTGTCAGGATTACGCATCCCGCCCTTACTCTGGTTCGGGTAAAGCACCTTGGCGACATCATCAAATTTCCGGGCACCTTCCGCGTCGAGCTTCAAATCTACTTCCCACTGGCCGTTGGCATTACCCTGCTGGGTACGCCCCATTGCGGAAGCTGCCGAGGTCACATTAGTCCCGGATAGTACCTCTGGCCCGAGAATGTACTTTTCCTGTCCATTTTTGTCACAGGTAACAAGATTCTTTTTCGGGTCGTCATCTGAACCGCCCCGCAAAGAAGCCTGGTCTGAACAGTCCAGATGGCTGAAAATAAACATGTCGCGCAAGGTAATTTGTTTCGGATCATTGACCACCGAGGGTTTACCCGCCGGAGTCTCCGGGTACTTTTGGGCTTCCTTCATCAGCTTGTCATAGGGAATTGCATGCGCATTCGGAGCCACCGCCGGTTTCGGGGCGGCTGTGGTCTGGCTAGGAGAAGGCGCCGGTGTTGCCCCCGATTTGTCACCCTGTTTGCCAGCCTCGGCCGGAGCAGAGGATTTATCGCTCGCAGGCTTATCGGCTGGTTTTTCGCCAGCACTAGGTGGCGTCGAAGGAGTTGCTGTAAGCTGCAAGGCTTGAGTGGAACCCGTTTCAGTGGGCACCGGAGAGACCGGACTTGGTGAAACCGTCATCGTTTTATTGGTTTCACTAGGCACTGGCTTAGCCGGTAAAGCAGGGGTGGCACCAGATGCTGCCGGAGCACCCCCAATCTTGGCGAGAGCCTCGGCTGGATCCGCATCGGTGGTGACGACACCCGGTGCAGAGAGCAGCACGGTACGGAAACGCATCACTGCCGAAGTCTTGACCAGGTTCAAGGTCTCCTCCGAAGGCGTACCAGGCAAGCCTACCGCAATGTTCTCGTTACCATTACGCGTAATCTCTGCTTCGGCCACACCGGAGGCATCCACGCGCTGGCGGATAACCTCGATAGCCTGGTTGATGTCTTCGGCTGAAATCGCCCCACCTTTGTCAGTGGTTTTCTTTGGGGTCAAAATCAGCTGTGTACCACCCTCGAGGTCAATAGCCAGTTTCGGTACCCAGGTCGCGTTTGACCAGATAGTCGCACCCCCCAGAGTTCCCCCCAAGGCCAGCAAAATGACCAAAAAAAATATCAACGTGCGCAAGGGTTTATTCTTCGGTTTTGTCCCAGCCACTACTTATCCTTACTTTCGTGCTTGCTATTCCAAGATTAGCCTTGTTTAGAGTCTTCGTTGTCGGCTTTTTCCTCGTCGCTTCCGGGAACGGCTTCATGAGGTGTCATTCCGGTAGCGTCCGATTCTTCCGATTCGCGTTCTTCACCAGCATCCGCCGAATCAGACTTAGGACTAGAATCCACCGCCGGGGAGGATTCCTCGGCGATTACCCCAAAGTTGGGTTCCTTCACCTCTGCTACCACTCGAATGTCCCACAGGGTTTCCTCGCCCGTAAGATTGGACAGGGTTACGACTTCTCCGGTGACCTCCACTATTTTACCGAAAAACCCCGAGGTGGTTCGCACCCAGGTTCCGGGGCGCAGGGAACTTCGCAGTTCCTCTTGCTGTTGGCGAATCCGTTCCACCTGTTTGCTCCCCGAACGACGGATGAAAACTATGGCGACGACTGCTAATGCAATCAACATACCCCAGGTAATCAGGGAACCCGAACCGGTAGAATGGACTTCTGCGGGAAGCACCAATAACCCTTTCTCTTAAAAAATAATGACTAACAAAGTCTAAGGCCTAACGTAAAAAAACGAAAACTAAGGCGACGGAAACAGGGTGTTTTCTGCACAGATTCCGCCGGGTACCGGCAAACCAAGGTGAGTGTAGCCTTTGGCGGTAATCACTCGCCCCCGCTGCGTTCGAGCTAAAAGACCTACCCGCACCAAGAATGGCTCCACTACCTCCTCTACAGTTTCCTTTTCTTCTCCCACCGAAACCGCAAGGGTGCCAGCTCCCACTGGACCGCCTTGGAAACGCTCCACAATCGCGTGCAACACATCCCGATCCAGACGATCGAGCCCCATCTCGTCAACTTCGAACAGCTTCAACGTGGCTTGTGCGGCTTCCAAATCACATTCTTCGTTGCCATGTACCAGGGCAAAGTCTATGACCCGCCGCAGCAGCCGGTTCGCCACCCGAGGTGTTCCCCGGGAGCGTTTCGCGATTTCATGAGCCGCCTCTCCGGTTATACAAGCTCCCAGCAAGGCAGCGGATCGTTTCACAATCAGGGATAAGTCCTCGGCTTCATAAGGCTCCATATGGGCGGTGAAACCAAACCGATCACGCAGCGGCGCCGGCAACAATCCTGCTCGGGTGGTGGCTCCCACCAGGGTAAACTGTGGTAGTGACAAAGGAATCGAGGTCGCCCCCGGCCCCTTGCCCACCACTACATCAACCCGAAAGTCCTCCATCGCTAAATACAACATTTCCTCAGCCGGGCGGGCTAGGCGGTGAATTTCATCTATAAATAAGACATCGCCTTCCTGCAGCGAGGAGAGTATGGCGGCTAAATCCCCGGCGTGGCTAATAGCCGGCCCGGAAGTCAAACGCAAGGAACTGTTCATTTCCGCAGCAATAATCATGGCCAGCGTGGTTTTACCCAAACCGGGTGGGCCGGCCAAGAGCACGTGATCCACCGCGTCCCCACGTTCTTTGGCGGCGCGCAAAACCAAATTCAGCTGGGTCTTTACAGTATTTTGTCCTACAAAATCCATCAGAGTTTTCGGACGCAGCGCCGCTTCAGCGACACGCTCGGCATCCTCCGCTCCCTCGTCGACCAACCGTGGTTCCGAGTAAAAATCATCGTTATCCGGAACCATCAGCGGTTACTCCCCAAATATTGTAAAGCCTCACGCAGGGCGGTAGCAGCATCGTTGGCCTCGATGGCATTGACTGCCTCGGTGGCCTGAGCCTGGTTCCAACCCAGATTCGTCAGAGCTTCCACCACGGTTGTCGCGTTGAACCCACCACCCGTCGCTGCCGTAGTGACTGAGGTGGGCACTATACCCAGTTTGTCGCCAATCTCAAGACTCATGCGTTCCGCAGATTTCTTACCCACTCCAGGAATTCGTTGCAAGGTAGTCAAATCTCGATTCGCCACGGCATTAGCCAAGTCGCTTGGACTGAGGACTGCGAGAGTGGCCAAAGCGAGTTTAGGACCGATTCCCTTGACTTGGATTAGAATCTGGAAGGTTTCGCGTTGTTGGAAATCATCGAAGCCGTAGAGAGTCAGGGCATCTTCGCGTACCACCAAACACGTATAAATTTCAGCATCCTGTCCCTGATTCAGAGTGCTCAAAGTGTTAGGGGTGGCGAAGAATTCCAGCCCCAACCCGCCACAAAGGATAGTGGCGCGGTCAATACGTTTATCAACCACCTGTCCTTTCAACAGCGCAATCACGAGTATTCCTTCCAGGTTACAATTCGAACACTTGTACTATACCAGGTGGCGCCTCATGAACTGGCCACCACGCCGAGAAACCGCATCAGCAGCAAAAACCAAAGTAGAAACCACTACAAGCCCAGAAAACTTTGCTAGCGGGAGTGGCGACGCACCGCCCCGGAGCGCCGTGACTGTGCCTCGGCCTGCGCCCAAATCTGCTGAGCGGCTGTGAGTTTCGTACCTACCCGGGTCTTTACGCCACCTGACAAGGACACACTCACATCCCCATCAATCCCAGATCCCAAAATCCCTGTACCCCTCCAGGCGTGAGTAATGGCCACAGCCAGCGCATCGGCAGCATCCGCCGGTTTCGGAGGCTTATCGAGCCTCAAAATTCGCGCTATCATGGCTTCCACCTGCGCTTTCGTGGCGGCACCGTTACCGGAGACCGCTGCTTTCACCTCGGAGGGAGTATGTAGCGCCACCGGTAAACCCGCTCTACCCGCCTCTGCCATCGCCACCCCCATCGCCTGCATAGTGGTGGTGACAGACTGGCGATTTTCCTTTGCAAACGGTCGCTCCAGCGCAACAATCTCGGGCGAAAAACGAGTTATTGTCGCAGCGATGCCCTCGGAAATCTTTAGCAAGCGAAACTGGGTAGCCAAATTTGGTTCGCTGCGGATAACGGCAACATAGACCAGAGAGGCCACTCGCGACACGTCAATGTCAACGACCCCGACACCACACCTGGTGATGCCGGGGTCGATACCAAGAACGCGCACGATTTAGGCTTCGGCCTCGTAAGCTGAGATAACCTCGTCACTGGCATCACCATTCATGTACACATTTTGCACGTCATCGGCATCATCCAGCGCATCAAACAGGCGCATTACCTTACGGTAGCCTTCCAAATCCAAATCCACCTTTACTGAAGGCACGAACTGAGATTCAGCAGAATCATAATCAATCCCGGCCTCCTGCAAGGCGGTACGCACGCCAACCAAGTCGGAAGGATCGGTTTCAATGACGAAAATCTCGCCCGCGTCCTCGACATCATCCGCCCCAGCTTCCATCACGGCCTCAAAAATCTTGTCTTCGTCCAAATCTGCCGCCTTGGTGACCTCGATAACACCGCGACGCGCAAACTGATAGGACACCGAACCCGTATCAGCCATATTGCCGCCATTGCGCGAAAAAATAGTACGAACTTCAGATACGGCACGGTTTTTGTTGTCCGTCAGACATTCCACAATGAAACCTACCCCATTGGGCCCGTAGCCTTCATAGGTGATGGACTGCCAGTCGGCACCCCCGCTTTCCGCTCCGGAACCACGCTTGACGGCGCGCTCAATATTATCTGCGGGAACCGAGGACTTCTTGGCTTTTTGAATGGCATCGAAAAGCGTCGGATTACCTGCCGGGTCTCCCCCACCAGTACGCGCTGCGACTTCGATGTTTTTAATCAGGCGCGCAAAGAGTTTGCCGCGTTTGGCATCAATCGCTGCCTTCTTGTGCTTGGTAGTGGCCCATTTTGAGTGACCCGACATGGATTCTCCTTTAACGGTTAAACGAAAATATACGTGATAACTACACCATATTAAGGTTTTTAACCCGAATTCGCCTAACCGTCACGTCCGGGCGAGTCGAGGCGAGGCCTGTAGACATGAATCTGTTCAGCATTCCACCACATTCACCGCCAGTCCTCCCAAAGCGGTTTCTTTGTACTTTGAGTTCATGTCCAAACCGGTTTCCAACATGGTTTGTACCACTTCATCAAAACTGACGCGGTGTTTACCGTCACCCCACAGGCTGATACGAGCTGCATTGATGGCCTGCATCGCTGCCACCGCATTGCGTTCGATACAAGGCACCTGTACCAGACCACCAATGGGATCGCAGGTTAACCCCAGATGATGTTCCATGGCTATCTCGGCGGCATTTTCAATCTGAGGCGGAGTACCGCCCAAAGCGGCGGCAAGTCCTCCTGCCGCCATAGAAGCTGCCGAACCGACTTCTCCCTGACAACCAACCTCGGCTCCCGCCACTGAGGCGTTGGTTTTAATAATCCCCCCGATTGCGCCCGCCACCGTCAAATACTCCCGCAAAGCCTCCACTTGGTGGTTCTCTACGCGAGGACAAAACCAAGTCAAATATCTGCCCACCGCAGGCACAATCCCGGCTGAGCCATTGGTAGGGGCACGTACTACTTGCCCACCGGCGGCATTTTCCTCGTTAACCGCCAAAGCCCACAAATTCACCCAGTCCATGACGCGCATCGGGTCTTGGGCAAAAGAACGCCATATCGCGGGGGTTCCCGGAGCGCCATCACGCTGTGAAAGCTTCAAATACAGGGCGTGCGCCCGACGCGGCACCCCCAATCCTCCCGGCAAAATTGCTGCCATAGACTGGCAGCCCCGGTCGATACACGCCCCCATTTTATGGCTCAGATTATCCAGTCCCCCCTCAATCTGCTCGATGGTACGTGTGGCCAGTTCGTTTTCGACAATAATCCGATACAGGCTTTTTCCACTGTCCTGCGCATAATCCACCAGTTCGCTCATAGCGGAATACGGGTGCGGGATAACACCGCCACTGCGGGTCTCGTCCAAGGAAGTGAGCTGACCTGGCTGTCCCTCCAAGCGGTCGTCACGAGTGACGAATCCCCCTCCGGTGGAATAATACCGCCCCGAAAACACCGGAGCTTGTCCCAAAAAAGCCTGTAGCAGTAAAGAATTGTTATGATACGGGGCAATAGTCTTCGGGGCATAGACCATATCGCGGGAAAACCCGAAATCCACGGTTTTACGCCCCGGCAGAATCAGGTTCCCACCGGGGTTAACGGCCGTGAGCAGGCTAGGAATTACCTCAGAGTCCATATTGTCCGGGACATACCCCGATAATCCGGCCAAGACCGCCCCGTCAGAGAGATGTCCTTTCCCGGTGGCACCTAATGAACCCTGCAATTCCACCCGCAAGCGGTCGAAAGCCACTCCCGCCGCCAATAGTCGCGTCACGAAATCTCGTGCCGCGCGCATCGGACCGACCGTATGCGAAGCGGAAGGCCCTACCCCAACTTGAATCACTTCGAAAATAGACACCACACTAGGCATAAGTGGATTCTAGCCCGGCACCAAGGCCTTTAGAAAACGCTTACCTCTTTGGAAGGACGGTGCCTTCGGAAATCTCGATGGTTTCCCCGTTCCACCCACGCAGCCATCCGCGTACCAGAGGTACAAAATTCAGCGGGTACACCACTGTACCGCAGGCAATGGCCCCTTCGAGTTCCGTCAAATCCCACCATTTCAATTCATCTATCACCTGCTTTTCAACTTCGGTCTCAAAAGCGCGCGAAAATTGCAACGCGCTAGAAATCCGCACGAAAAAGAAGTCTTCATCTTGTTTACAAGTTAGCTGGTGGAAATCGAAAGTCGCGTGACGGCGCAACACCGGCCCGGTGAGCACTTTTGCCTCTAGCCGATGTCCGGTTTCCTCAAAGAATTCTCGTACGGCCGCTTCATGAGGTGCTTCCCCGGGTTCCACGCCACCCCCCACGGTAAACCACCACCAATGCGTGGAATCCGAGAAGTCATGTCCGCGCACCAACAAAGCCTCTTGGCGTTCGTTAACCGCTACTATCCGTGCGGCCTGACGGTGAAAGTAACCTTCGGCATCGCGCGGCCACTCTAAGGCAAAGTAATCCGCCACAAAATTGTTTTCGTCCGATGCATTGGACTGTTGAGGAGGCTTGTGTTCAGGCATTTGAGGTGTTTCGGTCGGATGAAAGGATTTACCTCCATATTATCCCCTGCTCTAGCGCTAACAACTTTTAAGGTGTATGTTATTATATATATAATATAAAATCTAGTTGCTCACAGGAGAGTAAAGTGGCACCAGGTAATATGCTCGAAGATGCCAAAGCCCAGGTGCGACGGGCTCAAGAGATTATTGGTTTCGACCAGACATACTTCCGATATCTCACCACCCCACGAAGAGAAATGACCGTAGCGATTCCGCTGCATCGTGACGATGAATCCACCTAGTTACTGACTGGATATCGAGTACAGCACTCGCTGACTCGCGACCCAGCCAAAGGAGGAATCCGATTCGCCCCGAGCGTTGACATTGACGAGGTTCGTGCTCTGACGATGTTGATGACCTGGAAGGTAGCCCTGTTCAATCTGCCTTATGGTGGAGCCAAAGGTGGGGTCGAAATTGACCCGCGTAACTATTCTGAAGCCGAGTTGGAACGTGTCACCTAGCGTTATACCTCCGAGATTTTGCCAATCATCGGTTCGGAAACCGATATTCCCGCCTTGATAAAA
This sequence comes from Mobiluncus mulieris ATCC 35243, assembly GCF_000160615.1. Classification (GTDB taxonomy): domain Bacteria; phylum Actinomycetota; class Actinomycetes; order Actinomycetales; family Actinomycetaceae; genus Mobiluncus; species Mobiluncus mulieris. Next base: position 976,496 of record NZ_GG668518.1, read on the forward strand.
CATGTCGCCAATACCGGCAAGGTCGTGGATTTCCCAGGCTCCGAAGCAATTGACCCCACTCAGGTACTGCTGCTAGACGTAGACGTGGTGGTTTGCTAAGTCCGCCCCCACCACTTTGGGTATTTAGCCAGCTACCGGGATGGCACCTCATGAATCCACAAAAAATTACTGGACGTAGTCGGCAACCATATCCAAAAAATACCGATGTACCCGCCGGTCACTGGTAACCTCGGGATGAAAAGACGTAGCCAGCAGCGAACCCTGACGCACTGCTACTGCGCGAGGCGACGACTCTGGAGTCTGTTGCCAAGTGGCGAGCACCTGAACCTTGGAACCAACCGACTCCACCCACGGGGCGCGGATAAACACAGCGGGCAACGGGGTGTCACCCCCGAATTCCCCAGGATTTACATGACTAGCGGCAGAGTCCACTTGGCGGCCGAATGCATTGCGTCGCACTGTCACGTCCAAACCGCCCAGAGTCTCCTGACCCTCAATCCCGTCAAGAATATGGTCAGCGAGCATAATCATCCCGGCGCATGACCCATACACGGCTCGCCCGGAATGCACAAAGGTCTTCAGCGCCTCAAACACATCAAAAGCGTGAGCTAGCTTGTACATCGTAGTGGATTCTCCACCCGGAATAATCAATCCATCCAGGTCTTCAAGATGTTTCGACAGTTTCACCTCTACGGGTGTGGCACCCAGTTCATGTAATGCCTGAATATGCTCGATTACTGAACCTTGCAGCCCCAGCACTCCCACCCGAAACTTCTGATTAGCCATTAGCATCCTTCTTTATGAATCGTGTTAACTGGATGCGAGCGCCACGTTCTTGAAAACGCAGCGCCCGTATCCTTAAGATTTATTTGAGCCTACCAACCCCGGTTTTCAAGGTGCTGGGCGGCGGGCAAGTCATGAACATTAATACCCACCATAGCCTCACCCAACGACCGGGAGACCTCGGCAACCAGCTCAGGCTCGTTGAAACGCGCGGTGGCTTTGACAATCGCTGCCGCCCGTTTCGCCGGATCACCGGATTTGAAAATCCCGGATCCCACAAACACGCCTTCCGCTCCCAGCTGCATCATTAGAGCCGCATCAGCCGGAGTGGCGATTCCGCCAGCAGTGAACAACACCACCGGCAGCTTCCCGGTTTCCGCAACTTCCTTCACCAGCGGATAGGGCGCTTGCAGTTCCTTAGCTGCGTGGAAAACCTCGTCAGGTCGCATCGAAGCCAGGCGATTGATTTCCGAAGTCATGGTACGCATATGCGTCACCGCATTAGACACATCACCAGTGCCTGCCTCGCCTTTGGAACGAATCATAGCCGCACCTTCACTGATGCGACGTAGCGCCTCGCCTAGGTTGGTGGCACCGCACACGAAAGGCACCGTGAAATCCCACTTGTTGATGTGGTTTTCGTAATCCGCCGGGGTCAAAACCTCGGATTCATCAATATAGTCCACTCCCAGGCTTTGCAACACCTGTGCCTCTGCAAAGTGACCAATACGAGCCTTGGCCATAACCGGAATAGACACCGCATTAATAATGCTGTCAATCAAATCCGGGTCGCTCATGCGAGCCACCCCGCCTTCGGCGCGAATATCGGCCGGAACCCGCTCCAGCGCCATTACCGCTACCGCACCGGCATCCTCGGCGATTTTGGCTTGTTCGGCGGTAACCACATCCATAATCACCCCGCCCTTGAGCATTTGCGCCATACCGCGTTTCACCAGGTCAGTACCAACACCCTCTGCTTTTGTTTCAGTCATTTGTTCTCTTTCTCTACGAGTCACTTCCAGGTTCCATAGTGCCCCTTTTTTGGGCTTGCGGGCAAATTTTCTCCGATTTGACTTGGTGAATTTGGCTGGGCGGCGCGATGCGAAGCCACTGGGCAGTAAATATCATCTCATGAAGCCGTGGCAAAAAGCGCAAACGGCGGAATCACTGTTGCACCACGGCGGCAAAGTCCGCACCCACCACCCGTGCTAAATCCGAAGGCGACACCACAATCTGGGTGCCGCGCACCCCGGCGGACACGTAAATTCGTTCCTGCAGAACCGCGTTTTCGTCAATCACCGTAGGGAAAAGCTTTTTCATCGCTAAGGGCGAACACCCCCCGCGAATGTATCCCGTCACCTCACGCAGGGTTTTCCAATTAATCAGGCCGACATGCTTCACCCCGAAATGCGCCGCAGTTTTCTTTAAATCCAGCTCGGCCTGAGCCGCGATAACCGCTACGAAATGCCCGCCGTTGCCGTCCTCTAGCACCAGAGTTTTATAAATCACTTCCGGGCTGACGCCCAGCAACTGAGCGGTGTGAACAGCGCCAATCTCGCCGTCAGTGGGATACGAGGACATTTCGTAGGACACCCCGGCTTCATCCAGTTCTCGCATCGCGTTGGTTTTGTGGATTTTCGTTTTTGACATTTTAGTTTCTTTTCATGAGGCGCCAGCCAAACTAGCGACTCTTTGCCTGGTATCCGGAGAATCCCTGGGCTAAGAGTTCCCGGGTTTGCCCCAGTAACTCCGGCACAGCTTTAGTTTTAGCCACGATAGGAAAGAAATTCGCGTCCCCTCTCCACCGCGGCACTACGTGTTGGTGCAGGTGGCCGGCAATACCAGCACCGGCCACCGCGCCCTGGTTCATTCCCAGATTGAAACCGTGGGGATTTTTCGTCTCCCGGATAACCTGCATGGCATGGGCGGTAATTTCCCCAAACTCGATGCGCTCCTCGAAGGTCAAATCCGTGTAATCGGGAATGTGACGGTATGGCAATACCAAGACGTGTCCGGCATTGTAGGGAAACAGGTTCATAATCACGAAGCAGGTCTGGCCGCGATAAACAATCAGGGCTTCCTCATCCGTTTTTTTCGGCGCCTCGCAAAAAGGACAGGCTTCCTGGTCGCGTCGCGACCCGTTATCGATGTACACCATACGGTGTGGGGTCCACAGTCGGTCAAACCCGTCGGGCTCATCACCAAAACCGCGGCTGCTTTCCGGTTCGACATGCATTTCAGTGATTCTTTCGGCTGCGAATGGTTTCCGTGATTTCTTGGATGGCTGCAGAGATTTTCACGCCATTTTTCTGTTCACCACCACGGTAACGGAAAGAAACCGCGCCGTGTTCTGCATCTTCGCCACCTACAATCAGGGTGAATGGAATCTTGTCTTTGGCAGCGTTACGGATTTTCTTACCAAAACGGTCGTCGCTCTCGTCGATTTCGACCCGGACGTTTTCGGCACGCAGCTGTTTGGCTACGTCCTCGCAATACGCGTTGAAAGTATCCGCCACTGGCACCAGACGCACCTGGACGGGTGCAAGCCACGCTGGAAACGCCCCAGCGTAGTGCTCGGTTAATACCCCAAAGAAACGCTCGATAGAGCCGAACAAAGCGCGGTGAATCATCACCGGGCGTTGGCGCGAGCCATCGGCGGCCGTGTATTCCAACTCGAAGCGTTCCGGCAGGTTAAAGTCGAGCTGAATGGTGGACATCTGCCAGGTGCGGCCAATCGCGTCGCGTGCCTGCACCGAAATTTTTGGCCCATAAAAGGCCGCGCCTTCCGGGTCGGGGCGCAGTTCCAGTCCGGAAGCCTCGGCAACTTCCTGCAGGGTGCGGGTGGCTTCTTCCCAAACCTCGTCGCTGCCGACGAATTTTTGGGGATTTTTGGTGGATAGCTCCAGATAAAAATCGTCCAATCCATAGTCCTTCAACAAATCCAACACGAAAGTTAACAGTTTTGTCAGTTCGTCCTTCATCTGGTCGCGGGTGCAGTAAATGTGCGAGTCGTCTTGGGTGAAACCGCGCGCCCGAGTTAGCCCGTGCACCACCCCGGATTTCTCGTAGCGATACACCGTACCGAACTCGAACAAACGCAGTGGCAGCTCACGATAGGATCGCGTGCGGGATTTGAAAATCAAGTTATGCATCGGGCAATTCATCGGCTTCAGATAGTAATCCGCGCCTTCCTTGGTGACATTGCCCTGGGCATCGCGTTCCTCGTCAAGATGCATGGCGGGGAACATACCTTCCTTGTACCATGACAGGTGTCCTGAAGTTTCAAACAATTGTCCCTTGGTTACATGAGGCGTAGAAACGAAGGAATAACCTTCTTCCAGATGGCGCTGGCGGGAATAATTTTCCATCTCCATGCGCACCAATGCCCCTTTAGGGTGAAATACTGGCAGTCCAGAACCGATTTCTTCGGGGAAGCTGAACAAATCAAGCTCCGTACCCAAGCGGCGGTGGTCACGTTTTTCGGCTTCCTCTAGGCGAGTGACATAGGCCTTGAGCTCTTCTTTTGTAGGCCAGGCGGTACCATAAATCCGCTGGAGCGAGTCGTTCTTCTGGTCGCCACGCCAATAAGCTGCCGAGACTTTCAGCAGTTTGAACGCACCGCTAAGTAACCGGGTGGAGGGAATATGCGGACCGCGACACAGGTCTTTCCACGCGGTTTCCCCATTTTTACGCACATTGTCATAGATTGTCAGTTCGGCTCCCCCGACTTCCACTGAAGCGCCAGCGGCAGCTTGGTCGTTGTCTTCATCAGAGCCTCCCTTCAAGCCAATCAGTTCCAGTTTGTAAGGCTGGTCGGCTAGTTCCTGGCGAGCCTCGTCCTCGGTCACGGCACGGCGCACAAAACGCTGGTCTTCCTTACAGATACGCGCCATGTATTTTTCAATTTCCTTGAGATCTTCGGGTGTGAAGGGTTGCGCAACCCCGAAATCGTAGTAGAACCCGTTTTCAATGAAGGGACCAATGCCGTATTTCACATCGGGACGTACCTGTTTCACAGCTTGCGCCATGACGTGGGTGGCAGAGTGTCTTAGGATATTCAGTCCCATTTCCGAGTCTATGGTGATGGCTTCTAGGGCGTCTCCTTCGTGGAGATTACGATACAAATCCCGAGGTTCACCGTTGATGAAGCAGGCAATCACTTCCTTGCGGTCACGGTAAATATCTTGCCCGGTTTGGTCTTCTGCAATGGTTGTTGCCTTGCCGTCAATCACAACGCTGATGCTCACTGTGCGCCTTTCACTAAGAGTTTTTATCTTTACATATCTTACCCGTTTGCGCCCAAAGTGTTCCGACATGCCACAAAGCGCTAAATTTTGCGGAAATTGCTGTTTATTTGCGTCCAGAGCGTTTTTATGTGTAATATGTTCAAGCCGGTTTCGATACGGCAGGCATCGCGGATGTGGCTCAGTTGGTAGAGCGTCACCTTGCCAAGGTGAATGTCGCGGGTTCGAGTCCCGTCATCCGCTCCGGAAAAGCGTCGCAGCTGCTGGTTCGGCGCGTTTCTTTTCTGGTGGGTTGGCCGAGTGGCTAGGCAGCGGCCTGCAAAGCCGTATACACCGGTTCGAATCCGGTACCCACTTCGACGGGCGGTTGGCGCAGCTGGTTAGCGCGTTTCCTTGACACGGAAGAGGTCGCAGGTTCGAGTCCTGTATCGCCCACCAACGGTTTTATCCGCTATACCAACGAAAACGCCCCTTTCATCGCACACGAAACACTCCCCGCAGACACCCCGAAGCACCCCTCGAACCCTCATGATTGCTGTACAAAAACTGGCATCCCACAAAAGCAAACAGCCTCAGACCACTTCGACAGCTTTCATCTGGCACCTGCCTATGAGTTGAATTCACTGGTACCGCACTCACAATACACCCAGGACTCGACGATGCGCATCGGAGGCATGCTGCGGGATTCGCGAATTGCTCCTCATTCGAAAGTTATCCCCTCGGTGCCTGAAGAAGAGTTACACAAGTGCTGCGAAATTTTCAAATCATGGATAACTAAATTTTGATATTCTTCCAAAAATGTGTAACATGCTGTAAAACCAAAAAGCAGTTGGCCGTTTGGTTAGTAACCGCATACTGTCTTGCTGCTTTTTGCCATATCCATAATCGCTTTGACGTAATTCGCGTAAATACGAGTATCGCCTGAGTGCAGTTTTTATTCAAAAGGAGGTGTCACTATGAGTGGCATGAAATATGCAATGATTGGTTCGGGAGCTATGGGATATCGCTATGGCGTTTTGTTGCAGGAAACGGCTGGCATTCATGTTGATTTCATTGACGCTTGGGATGAAAACGTGAACAAGGTGCGTGAACAGGGTGGCGTGATGGTGAGCCGAGACCATGAAAACCGCCATTTGGTGCCGATTCGCATGTATACTCCTGAGGATTACGATGGCAATCCAGATGTCTGGATTGTGTTTATGAAACAGATGCAGCTTGCAGATATGTTGCAGCGGTGCAAGCACTTGTTTAAAAACCACCAGATTGTGTTTTCCGCCATGAACGGATGGGGTCACTTTGAAAAGTTGCAGCAGTATTTTTCAGATGATCGTATTTACGGCGGAACTGCCCTGATTGCAACGGTTTTGAATGGGCCTGGTGATGTTGATTTTATTGGAAAAGCTGGCGTAGGCACTATGAATATGTGCGCATTGAACGAGCAAGTTAGTGAGGTTGAACTTGCTATGCGAGATGATTTTAAAGCCGCCGGTTTGAATCCTACTATTACAGAAGATTTTAAGGGTACATGCATGGCAAAAGTGGTTTTTAATTCTGTGATTAATACTTTGTGCACAATGTACCAGATTCAAATGGGTCAGTTTATTTCTTACCCTGGTGCGATGGATATGGCTCGTCAGCTTATTAACGAAGCTTACGACGTGTGCGATCGCGCTGGAATTAGGATGGTTAATACTCGCCAACAGGAACTGGAAGCTATCGACTACGTGAGTCGTGTGGCATGTCCTTTGCACTATCCTTCCATGTACCAGGACATGAGCCGTGGTCGTGAAACGGAAGTTGATTACATCAACGGTTATATCGCAAAACTTGGTCGCGACAATGATTACGTGTGTCGTACGCATGAGTTCCTAACTCATGGCGTGCATTTGGCTGAGCTTGCGTTCAAACTGCACCATCAGCAGTGACTTAGGGTCGACGTAATACGACAGCTAAGAACAGTGGCTAAATATCACTGTTACAGCTCTTGGCAGAAATGAAAAGGAAATGCGGCTCGTGGCTTTTGCTGCGAGCCGCATTGTTTCCTTCCACACGGGAGAGGTCGCAGGTTCGAGCCCTGTATCGCCCACCAACGCCATGCCCGCCTTCATTTATGTTTTCGTCGCTTAGGAATACAAATCGTCGGCAGTGTCTTGCCACAGGTCGCGTTCTTTGAGCAGTGTCTCGGAGGCGCGTGCGAATTCCAAGGCCGCCCCGCGATAACCATCCACATTGGGATGGAACCCATCTTCGGCACGAATCGACAAAATCCGCCACAACGGAACTTCCCCGAGTTTACGGATGGGAACCACGATGTGCGGCGAGCCCTCTACGGCCGCTTTCAAGGCCTCATTTAATTCCACGGCGCGTCTGTCTCGCGGCAGTGGTGTAACGGCAGGAACTTCGGCGATAAGGGTGGGAACCGGCAAGTAGCGGCAAATAATTTCTAGATTTTTTTCGAAAAGTTCTGCGGGAATTTCAGCATCATCAGCAAAGGTATCGTTTCCCCCAATATCAAGGGTAATCAAATCAGGTTTAACCCCCAGCGTCAATAGTCTAGGCAGCTCCGTGCCAGTTACAGTAGAAGAAATGGCACCGGAAATGGAAAGATTCAGCACTATCACCCGTCGTCTGGTGGCACGGCGCAAATACGAGGCCAGCAATGCCACGTAGGAATCTCGCACATCCTCGCATCCCACTCCCTGAGCTGCCGAATCACCCAGGGCTACATAGATAAATGGCGGTGCTCCTTCTATTTTTGCGGGTCGTGCCAGGGTAAGGTTTGGGTTCATGAGGGGCTTGTTGGAATACCATCCGCTGCGCTTTTGGTGTCGCAGCGCCCCAACACTCAACATATCAAAGGCAGGATTCATCCCTGCTGGGTTTTCCCACATCCCGAGTTCGCGGAGTTTTGCCAGCCCAGTGATAACGTGGTCTTCCCAAAACCAGCGATGTGCCGAGACCTCCTGGTAAACCTTCCACATGCCAGCAGCGGTATGTCCCGCTGCTATCAAAGTTCCCGAGGTTCCCAACGCCGCCAGAGCGCTTACTTTCGAGGAAGTCGGCAGTTCTTTAATGAGTTCCAGCACTTTTTCTAGAGTATTCTTGTTCAGTTCCACACCTTCAGTCTAAGACTGTTGTTGAGTTAACTCTAGAGTGCTGAATACTATCATCAGCTTCAAAGCTGATTTAGTAGCCAGTGCTACCTACCATGCTGGTTATGATGGCTCCATTTAATCTGGAATTTTGAAGAATCAAGGGAAAACTGGGTGGGCCATACTGGGATCGAACCAGTGACCTCTTCCGTGTGAAGGAAGCGCGCTACCGCTGCGCTAATGGCCCAAGGCTCCATAAGATTACCTCATCAACCCGGTCAAAGCAAAATTTTCCGGAAACTTGAAATTTTGGCATCAAGTTGACATATAATGTTGATTGTTCTGACAAACTGTACAGGATTTTCATATAAGATATTCAGGAAACTGTAAGGATTGCGTGTGAATAACGAAACCCTAGAAAAACCGCCAGCCAAACGAGTAACCATGAAGGATGTCGCCAAAGCGGCTCATGTGGCCACCTCAACCGTGTCCCGGGCACTGAACCGTCCCGGAAGAACCAATCCTCTCACTGCCGAACATGTCTTTCGAGTGGCTCGCGAAATGGGATACATCAGCGAAGATGACGCGAGATGTCACCGCAGCGCCCCTCTGACCAAACGCTTCGGAGTCGTAATCGACATGGGCAACACAGCCCTGATTTCAGCACTCAAAGCCAGCGCGACCGAATCTGGATATCAACTGATTTTCTTGGATGCGAACTCTCCGTTGGGAGAACTGGGCACATCCTGCCAAACCTTCCTCAAGCATGTGGATGGATTCTTGATAGACAGCGAAAAAACGAAAGTCGAACTCAATGCCTTTGTAGAACATCATCCGCTTGTGTGGTTAAACCGCGAGACTTCCAAATACGACGTGGTGATTCCCGATGTCAAACAGAGCATCAGCGAAATCATCACGTTTCTGCGGTCACAACCCGACTCCCGCTTCACTGTCATGCACGCCGAAGGGCAAAGCTGGGTGACTGATGAATGTATGGATACGGTGTCGAAGCTGAGCAAAAAATACAAACTCGACATGCAGGTAATTAACGGGGTGACCAATAGCGTTAATTCGGGGTACAAGGTGTTGCGACACTGGGAACGGCGTGCGTTGAGTAACGTATTGGTCTTCGGAAACCTTGCCGCCGTGGGCTTCATCCGAGCGCTTCGTGAAAAGGATCCTAGTGCATTGCAAAGCGTGGCCATCTTAGGGGTGGGTGAACCGCAAAACGGCCTATTGGCTCTTCCTACCCTCTCAACTCTTGAAATCCCGCAAGAAACTATCGCCCGCGTGGCCGTAAAACGCCTCCTAGAAAAAATCCATGACCCTAATCCGGGGGCGAAACACGCTATTCAAAAAATACCTATGCGGTTGATTCGACGCGAATCCACCAGAATCTGGCGTCAACACTGAAGCCAGATTCTGGTGGATTCAAAGGCTTTCGATGGGGTGATAGAACCTGGATTTTGGCAAGCCCCTCATGAACCCGAGAATACCGCCACACCCGCAACCACCCGCAACGACGGAAAGTGTGAGAAGCTAGACGTATGGAAATCTGGCCTGGAAAACCCTATCCCCTCGGTGCCACTTATGACGGATCTGGCACCAATTTCGCGCTCTACTCGGCGAATGCCAAAAAGGTAGAGCTGTGTCTCGTTGACGACGACGGACTGGAGATGAATCGCCTGGAGCTAACCGAAATCGACGGGCACGTATGGCACGGCTACGTGCCGAATCTGCGGCCCGGACAACACTACGGTTACCGGGTTTACGGATCTTATGACCCCGCCAATGGCAAACGTTTCAACCCCAGCAAACTGCTTTTGGATCCCTATGCCAAGGCCATCGCGGGCGACCTAGACGGAGACATGTCGATTTTCGCTTATCCACCCGGAAATCCCGACGGCTACAACAACGACGATTCCGCCACGCACACCATGCACTCGGTGGTAATTAATCCTTTCTTCGACTGGGGAAACGACCGTCATCCCGGCCTGGAATACCCCGAGTTGGTGATTTATGAAACCCATGTCAAGGGCATGACCATGCTAAACCCCGCCATACCCGAGCGACTGCGCGGCACTTACGCCGGAATTGGACACCCCAAAAACATCGAATATCTGCAACACCTGGGAATCAACGCTCTGGAGCTGATGCCGATACACCAGTTCGTCACCGATCCCTCACTGCAAGAAAAAGGACTGACTAACTATTGGGGATACAACACTATCGGATATTTTGCCCCGCACAACGCGTATTGCTCGGAACCACAAACCGACAATCAAGTCGAAGAATTTAAACAAATGGTAAAAAACCTACATTCGGCGGGGATAGAAGTAATTCTGGATGTTGTTTACAACCACACCGCCGAAGGTAACCACCTCGGCCCCACTCTGTCCTTTAGAGGCATCGACAACGAGGAATACTATCGCCTGGTCGAGGGCGACAAGGCGCATTACTTTGACACCACCGGAACTGGAAACTCCCTGTTCATGCGCTCACCGCAAGTGCTGCAGCTAATTATGGATTCGCTACGTTACTGGATTACCGAGATGCACGTCGATGGTTTCCGTTTCGATTTAGCCTCGACCTTGGCACGTGAACTCAGCTCGGTGGACAAGCTTTCGGCATTTTTCGACATCATCCACCAAGACCCGATAATTTCACGCGTCAAGTTGATTGCCGAACCCTGGGACGTGGGCGAAGGGGGCTATAACGTCGGCGGTTTCCCGATTCTGTGGTCGGAATGGAACGGGAAATACCGCGACACGATTCGCGATTATTGGCGCGGAGAACCGGCGAAACTCGGGGAATTTGCCTCACGTTTTTCGGGTTCGGCAGATCTCTACGCTCACACCGGGCGCCTGCCGGTGGCTTCCATCAACTTCGTCACCGCCCACGACGGGTTCACGCTGCTAGACCTGGTCAGCTACAACGGAAAACACAATGAAGCGAACGGGGAAGGCGGCGCGGACGGCGACAATAACAACCGTTCCTGGAACCACGGTGCCGAGGGATCGACCGAGGACGAAAATATCAATGAGCTGCGCCGCCGCCAACGCTACAATTTCTTGACGACTTTGTTGCTGTCCCAGGGAGTGCCGATGATTTCTCACGGAGATGAGCTGGGACGCACCCAGAGCGGGAATAACAACGGGTATTGCCAAGACAATGAAATCACCTGGATTGATTGGAGCCGCGAGGCACGCGACGAGAAAATGTTCGATTTCACCCGCAAACTGATTCGACTACGTCGCGAACACCCGGTGTTCCGACGCCGCCGTTTCCTGGCTGGGGACGCGGCTCGCGGGGGTGAATCTGACCGTGGGGATATCGAATGGTTCAGTGTTACCGGCGAACACATGACCGACGAAGAATGGACCACAGCTTTTGCGAAAGCATTGACAATCTGTCTGAACGGGAATTCTATTGATGAACCGGATATTCGCGGGGAACGTGTGATGGACGATGATTTCATTCTGATGTTCAATGCCTCCGAGACTGACATTGATTTCACTATGCCCCAGTGGGCACACGCTTTTGAGTGGTACCAGCTAATTGACACAGCGGACAATGAACAACCAATTTGCACCCGTTTCGATAACCGACTGCATATTGGTTCCCCGAAATCCATCACGGTAAAGTCGCGTTCCATGGTGGTTTTGGGTTCTCCCGTCGAAGCCGACGACTTGTGAGTTTACGCCTGTGTCCCGCCGCGCCTCATGAACCCGACTCTGCACGGCGCCGCCACGCCCGCACCACGCAATTCCGCCAAGTTTGCGGCGTGGGAAAGGGAATTAGCTCAAAGCGCTCAATAGAGTGAACTCATGACCAATGCTAAGCTACCCCCCGCCTGGGAGCTAGCTTTGCTGTCTTTGCGCGAGGCTCACGCCCAAATCCCAGCGCATGTCTCGGTTCACGAGGTTCCCGCGCCCAAGGAAATCGCTCCTTTCGCGGCCGCTATCAGTGGGGAAACAGCGCTGCATGTCGCGGCAGAGACTCCAGCTGTCGGTCGGCTGGTATTGCTCTTTGACCCCCAGGAACAGCCCGGTTGGGGCGGCCAGTTTCGGGTGGTTGCCCTGGTGGCATCCGAAACCGAGTTGAATTTGGGGGAAGATCCGCTGGCTGGTGAGGTGGCTTGGTCTTGGTTGCGCGATGCTTTGGCGGGGCGCGAGGCGCATTATTCTCACCTGGTAGGCACGGCTACCGCTACGATTAATCGTTCTTTCTCGGGTGATTCTTTGCGTGGCACTTCCGCTAGTCTCGAGATTCGCGCCTCGTGGACACCGACTTCCTATGATTTATCGGCGCATTTTCTGGCGTGGGTGGACACTTTACTGCAGTCCACAGGTTTTTCTCCAGAGGAAAACGTGGTCGGCTTGCGTAGTCTCTAAGGGATTTCCGTTTCATGAGGTGCCATCCGTTTTCCCGGATTCAACTCGGATTCCCCGACTTCTTTAATTCAGTATCCCTTCCCAGCCGCTTCCAGAGCGGCAAATACCGCTGAACAGCCAGGCAAGATACGATTAACTGGTTATGACCAAAGACTTAGTATCGAAATCCGAACATTCATCCTCGACTCGCGAGTCAGCTTCCAACCGTTCCTATCGTTTGGTGAAGCACCCCCAAGAGCCCTTGGAGGGCGTGGTAAACACTCCCCCGGCTTTGGCGCGGGTTTGCGAACTGGTGGCGGCGGGCAGCGGGTCGGTGGCTTTGGACACCGAACGAGCCGGGGCTTTCCGATATTTCCAGGGTGCCTATCTGGTACAGCTACGCCGGGAAGACACGGGGACTTTTCTGATTGATCCCACGGCTTTCCCCGATTTGGAGCCTCTCGGCGCGGCGATTGGCAAGGCCGAGTGGATTTTGCATGATGCCACTACGGATATGCCGTGGCTAGCCGAGATTGGGATGCGACCCAAACTGTTATTCGACACGGAGTTGGCCGCAAAATTGTTGAATTTCGAGCGTTTTGGCCTGGGTTCCTTAACCGAGCAGGTTTTGGGAATCATGTTGGAAAAGGAACATTCCGCCGCTGACTGGTCGACGCGACCCTTGCCGCAAAGTTGGTTGGAATACGCCGCTTTGGATGTCGAGTTTCTGGTTGACTTACGCCAGGCTTTGTGGTTGCAACTCGGCGAAGCCGGCAAGGATGACTGGGCGGAACAGGAGTTCGAACATTTACTGTACTTCGAGCCCCCCGCTCCAAAGCCCGACCCGTGGCGCCATGTTCCCGGTTCGGGCAAGGTATATTCACCGCGTAATTTGGCGGCGTTGCGCGAGTTGTGGCAGACCCGCGAGAAAATCTGTGCCGCCGAGAATCTTGCTCCGACCAAGGTGCTTTCCAATCCGGCCTTAATTGCTTTGGCGGTGGCTTTACCTCGCGGCAAGCGCTACATGAATTCGATAGAGGCGTTTCGTAACGACCGGGTGGGACGGGAGCGTGCGGATACGTGGTACGCCGCGTTGTCGCGTTCCTATAAGTTGCCGGTTCATGAGTTGCCATCAAAACGTGCCCCCCGCGTTCGCGGTGCGGTTCCCGATGCTAGGAATTTCGCACATAATCACCCCCAGGAAGCCGAGCGTTGGCACCGTTTACGCGACGTGGTAATCCAGATTGCCGCCGAGCTAAATGTTCACAGTGAAGTCATGCTGGATTCCCGCACTACCCGCCGTTTGGCCTGGGTTTTGCCGGATAATGCTCCCGAGCCGCAAGTCTTGGAGGTACTGCAAGCCTCGGAGGCTCGTCCTTGGCAGATTGAACACCTGTTGGATGGGTTGGTCAAAGCCTTACGCTCAGAGTAGTTCTTTCCCCAAGGACTTATTGATGCGCTGACGGTCGAATTCGCTGGCATTGTTACGAGCGATGGCTAGGTTTTCCCTGGTGTCAGCATAGACTTCTTGCCGGAAGGGATTGCGTTTGGTGCTGATAATACGATGGATGTGGATTACAAAAACTACCAGGTTAATTGCCAAGGCCATGGCTGAAATAATGAACAAGGCGGTGGGGTTATGCGCTGAGCGATGCGCAAACATGGAATCGTGCATGAAATGCGGGAAGGTGAGTACTATCGCCGACCAGAAGGTCAGAGTATAGGCGCGGTACTGAATCCAGGCACCTTTCCCGAAGGATAGGAAGGCCGGGATGGTGCAGGACAGCAGCAAGGCCACCCCCGAATACCAGGCTCGATCCGCCAAGCAGTTGTACACATAGGCCACATTCCACACATCATAGGCAATAATCCAGCCCACCGTCAGGTCGCCCCAGATAATCTGGCGGTTTTTGCGGGCAGAAACATAAATCCCCGCCCAGCCGGAAATCATCAGCAGGTTTAGGATGCCCGCGATACCGTTCATGATGTTCCACGGTCCGCCCACGGTCATCAGGTTATTACTGGGGTCAACTCCGTGCAGCCCGTAGCATTGGAAATCACGAATCACGGCTTCCAGGATGTTCACCGACAAAATCAGGGGCGGAATACACAGGTACCAGTATTTGGTGCGCAGTTTCGGGAAATATTGCAAGGCGACTAATGAAAGGGAACCTATCAGCGCCGAGTACTGTTTGACGATGGGGAACCACCCCGCCGAACTGGTTCCAGCGGTGGAGTGCGGCCACCAGAAAATCGTCAGGCACACGGGAATCACGATGAATACCGCCAGCGCCACCCATTTACTGCGAATCGCTAGCCACGCGGTTACCGCCAGACCGGCGATAACCAAGACCAGCATGGCATAGTCCCACCACTCGCCGACTTCAAAGAAAAACAGTGTTGGATAGTCTAGTTTCATTGTTGTCACTCCGTTTCGCGTACGGCGTGAGGCGGAAACTTCTTTGTTCCAGAAAGTGCCCCCACGACCACTTCACAGGGTCTATAATAACCAAGAAATAGCTCTGATGTGACACTTTTGGCTAATGTGTTTCATCAGCACCGCCATATCCGTCAAAGCAGACGGAACGCTCTCGGGAGGTATAACCATGGGATTCATGTGGGAAGTCGGTTCCGGCTGGGTTTATCTGTGTTGGATAGTCGTATTTGGATTGCAGATGCTAATAGCGGAAATCAATCGACGTTGGGTGTGGACGGCTTTCGCGATTTGGACGCTGGGCGGGGTGTTGATTACCCCCTACGTGATTATTCACGGGGTGCCCATGGTGGGGTGGTTCCCCTTCGGTAAGTTCGTGATTATGATTGCCACCGCCACCATGACCGCGTTTTTACTGTTCTGGGGGAAGCGTCACCCGGAGAAAGCCCACCGTTATGCCTTTTGGATGGGTTTTGCTTTGTGGGTGGGATTGGCTCTGAACATCACCGAGGCTAATATCCGCGACATCATGATTTTCTTTGAAAATGATTCTTATCTGGCGTGTGCGTCTAATGCCCAGTGTTTGCAAGACATTGATGCGGCTCGCGCGGTGTCGATGATTAACGGTTTGCCCGAGACTCGGGGGCTTACTTCCGAACCGCTCTCCCCACAGTGGTATCAGGATGTGGCGGCGGTGTTCGCAGCCAAGGGCATCGGGATAGACCCGTCCACGGGATTCCGCACTATTGGCGGGTATTGGAATCTGTTGAGTGCAGCAGCAGGTTTCTTGAATATCATCACAATTACGGGATTAGGCAAGATTTTCATTACTTCCCGGAAAGATGTCAAGGTAAAAGGTTTAATTTGGGCGGATATGGCCTGGCCGTGGATTATTGCCTATGATTTGTGGAATCATGCGTTCTTGTACAACTCGCTGGCGGACTACACTTGGTATTGCACGCTGGCTTTACTCTTGGCCTGTACAGTTCCGGCTTTTACTTGGGCTAAGGGACAGTGGATTTGGTTCCGTTGTTTTACCCTGATGTTTTGGATTGCAGCCAACAATATTCTGCCCGAACTGTTGGTTATCCCTTCTTCGATGACTAACTATGCGACGATGAATCCAGTGGCGAACATTATCTGTTGTTGGGCTGCTTTCCTCTTTAATCTAGGGTTATTCGTGTGGTGGGTGTGGGTTATTGTTGCCAAGCGTCGCAATCCTTTCACCAACTGTCTATTCTTTGAACTCGGTGCCTTCCGCAAAGTAGTAAAGGCTCATGCCGATAACCGCGATAAGTATTTCTTGACTGACCGGATTCCGGAAACCCCCACGGAACTGGGCTTCGAACCAGACACCGACCAGCCTCCCATCGACGCCTGGTCAGTGAAATAAGTGTAGGCGAGTTGAGCATTCAGTCAACTCGCCTACATTATTGGCATGCAAAAATTATCATCCGGTTTCAGAGTTAACATCACTCGACTCACGTTTCATCAATTCTTTCGCGAGGTTAGAGCCATTCGCGTCAATGTTTGCCCGGCGCAAAAGGAGCTTTATTTCTGTCAAGGAACTGATGACCTCTTTATGGAACTTGTATGTGAAGTATGTAGAAAATATCATCCACAGTAATATGATAACCAGAATAAAAAGAAAACCAAAACCTAGAATTTGAGAAAAAACATATGTCAGCCCCATATCGGAAGGTGGAGCTGGTGATACCGGAGAATTCAGACTCATTTCGCACCTCCCCACTGTCACAGCTGCATTCTAATAGAACCGTGAGAATTCGTTACTTGGGGATAGTGAGTTTCTGAAAGATATCCAGCAAAAGTACACTGCGTCTGATAGTTCAAATAAGCTGGGCCGTCAGAATCTTCCATTTGTTTATAGCCATACAACGTAGGAGGCGTGCAGGACATCGCTCCCTGAATGTGAGGGTATGCAGGACGGCTTATAGTTGAACCGTACCCCTGTAACCCTTGATAGTCAAAAGTAACCCTAAAGGAAATCATTCCGTTACTAACAGTTCCGGTGCACCCTATTCCAGCCACCCAACCATTTCCTCCCTGACGACTCTGACACGAAAGATTCATTGAATCACGAAGCATCATACTGTGAATAGGTACCTGTTTCGGTAACACTGTCCTGATGTCAGAGCTGAGATTTTGAAAAGGATAGGTTTCAAGCGATTTGGAACCATCGGAAAACGTACTCACTCTCAGGGTTTGATTTGCCATAAAAGTCTGATATACATCAACAGGCTTTTCTTTATTCATACTTTTAGGTAATATTCCATTTTTGAGCTTATCAACCAGCTTATTGACAATATCGTTTGGTGTATCTAAGTCGCGATGAAAATTAACGAAGTCACGCACACTGTTATCATCAAGTATTGCTGCCTTAGTTTGGACTATAGTGTCTGGAACATTTGCGCCTAACCCTGTCGCACACGCTATCGGAACCCAAGACAACGCCAATAGTGTGACCGATACTCCGACTGCTGTGTTGCGTAGCATGTGTTTAATCATGTCACTTTCCTCCTTGTGAATCTACACTGAATTCCCCTTTATCGTACGCCTCTAACTATGTCATGTCTACGAAACAGCGTTCTTTAACTCGATTTACTGGAATTTTTTAGTATCTTAGCACTCAATCCCTATAAGTCGCACGCTCAGAGTTCTACTCTAAAATCTTAATCGTCGCACGTAGGACAGGATTTCAAAGTAAGGGCGAACGCGACTCTACGTGGGTGCGGGATTTCAGGGAGGCAACTAGTGAATCCGGGGTCAACCCCAGCTCGGCTAAAATCTCGGCGCGGGTGGCGTGTTCCAAAAAGCGTTTGGGGATGCCATAGCTGAGCACCGGCACGAAACAACCTGCCGCCGTCAAGCTATCGCGCAGTTGCGAGCCAAAACCGCCCTCAACCAGGCCATCTTCCAAAGTAACCACCCAATCAAAATCCGGGGCTATCCGGCGCAAATCAGCGCTAATCGGCAGCAGCCAACGCGGGTCAACCACCATGGTTTCGAAATCTGTGGCCAGCATCTGGCCAGCCGTAATCCCCAGGGGCGCGAAAGCCCCGGTAGCGACCAGCAGCATCCGTTGGCGCGGGGAGATGACCTCGGTATTAGTGGCATTAGCAACACCACCGGCAGTAATCTCAGTAGCGCTTGCGCATGACACCGCATCAGCCGACACAGACTCCCCTGCCACCAGCCCCGAAACCACATCCCCAATCACAAAATCTGGGGACTCCCACAGCACATCAAGGCTGCCCTCGCGGCGCAACGCCGGAATCGGCTCGGGCAGGGAACCCTTCGGGTAGCGCACCAGAGTCGGCGCATTGTCCACCAATACCGCTTCGCCCAACTCGTCTCGCAAGGTAGCCTCGTCGCGGGGAGCCGCCAGGTGCAAACCCGGCACGGTTGCCGCCAAGGCAATATCCCACATCCCGTTGTGACTCGCCCCGTCCGAACCGGTCACACCCGCGCGGTCTTCCACGATAGTCACTCCGGCATGGTGCAAAGCCACATCCAGCAACAGCTGATCATAGGCTCGGTTCATAAACGTCGAATACACCGCGAAAACCGGGTGGAATCCCCCGTAGGCCAGCCCGGCGGCCGTCGCCATCGCGTCAGCCTCGGCAATCCCCACATCGAAAACCCGATTTGGAAAGGCCTTTTTAAACGGCAACAAACCTACGGGTTGCAGCATCGCAGCCGTAAGCGCCACGATTTTTTCATCCCGCTTCGCCAGGTGCACAATTTCATCGGCAAAAACACCCGTCCACTCGAAACGCTTAGGTTCAATCGGCAGCCCAGTTTCAGGGTGGATACGGCCGATAGCATGGAAATGATCCGAAATGTTTTGCTCCGCTGGACTATAACCACGCCCCTTTTGGGTAATCACATGCACCAACACGGGTTTACGGGAAGCCAAAAGGCGTGTAAAGGAAAATTCGAGGGCAGCAATGTCGTGCCCGTCAACCGGACCGGTGTAAGTAATCCCAATTTCGTCGAATAACGGCCCGCTCTCGGGGGAAAACCAATCACGCAACCCGGCTTTAGCCGCATGTAAACCCGAATAGAGAAAATTCCCGATAACCCCGCCGCGTCGCAGCGTTTTTTTGCCCCAGCTCAGAGTTTTGTCGTACAACGGAGTGACCCGCAAGGCATCCAGGTGGTGCGCTAAACCCCCAATAGTCGGCGCGTAAGAACGCCCATTGTCATTCAAAACAATTAACAACCGCCCCTCATTTTCATCCGCAATATTATTCAAAGCCTCCCAAGCCATCCCCCCAGTCATGGCTCCGTCACCGATAACCGCCACCACCCAACCGGGGCGATGCGCCAAACGATTGGCTTTCATAATTCCATCCGCCCAAGCCAGCGAGGCAGAGGCGTGAGAGTTCTCGACCACATCAGTCTCGGATTCCGCCCGAGACGGATATCCTGACAACCCCCCGCGTTGACGCAGCAACGAAAAATCCTGGCGTCCAGTCAACAGTTTGTGTACATAGGCCTGGTGTCCCGTATCGAAAACAAAGGTATCGCGGTTCACATCGAAAATCCGGTGCAGGGCAATGGTCAATTCCACCACCCCCAGGTTCGGGCCTAGGTGTCCCCCGGTTTGCGCCACCGATTGCACCAAAAAACGGCGAATCTCGCCAGCGAGCCGGTTGAGCTCCTGATGGTTTAGACTCCGCAGATCATGCGGAGTTGTAATCGTAGGCAGAATCCGCAAATCTGGAAATTCGGAAGCCTGTGAGTCAGACTGGCATTTCTCCGGTTTCGGCTGGTTACACTTAGGCAAAACTCCCCCTTAGAAAGTAATCCATACTATTCTAATGGGTGGCCAGCCTGGATAAATTAACTATCGCCAAAGATTACGGATGGCACCTCATGAAGCCGAAACCAAAGTGAGCAAAACCGCCAATGTCACCGCGAAAACCACGGCGACTTCCACCTATGCCGTCACCAGATTACGCAACACATAACGCAAAATCCCATCGTGGCGATAGTAATCAGCTTCGCCAGGAGTATCAATGCGTACCACCGCGTCAAAGGCAACCTGCGAACCATCAGCCTTCGTGGCCACCACCGCCAGCGTTTTCGGGGTAATGCCCTGGTTTAATGCGGTAATCCCGGTGATATCGATGGACTCAGTTCCATCCAAGCCCAGGGAGTCGGCAGATTCCCCGGCCGGGAACTGCAGTGGCATAATTCCCATCCCAATCAAGTTTGAACGGTGAATCCGCTCAAAAGACTCGGCAATAACCGCTTTTACGCCCAACAAGCGCGTGCCCTTCGCCGCCCAGTCACGCGAAGATCCCGAACCGTATTCTTTACCACCCAAAACCACCAGCGGAATCCCTGCCGCCTGATAGTGCATCGCCGCATCATACACATAGGCTTGCGGGGCGCCTGGCTGGGTAAAATCACGGGTGAAACCGCCTTCTACCCCGTCAAGCAACTGGTTTTTGATACGGATATTGGCAAAAGTGCCGCGCATCATTACCTCGTGATTACCGCGGCGCGACCCATAGGAGTTGAAATCACGGTGTGCCACGCCGTGCGCCCCCAGATACTGCCCGGCGGGGGTTTCCGGCTTGAAAGCCCCGGCCGGCGAAATGTGGTCAGTGGTTACTGAATCCCCCAGTTTCAACAACACCCGCGCCCCTTTGATATCGGTCACGGGCTCCGGCTCCAGTTTCATCCCGTCAAAGAACGGGGCTTTGCGCACATAGGTGGAAGCGTCATCCCAGGTGAAACGATCCCCCTGGGGCGTGGGCAGGCTTTGCCAGCGTTCATCACCAGCAAAGACATTCGCATAATCCTGCAGATACATCTCGCGGTCAATCGTGTCGTCAATCGTGCGCTGCACCTCGGTGGGGTCGGGCCAAATATCGCGCAGAAACACGTCTTTACCCGCTTGATCTTGCCCCAGGGGCTCCGTCTCAAAATCGAAATCCATCGAACCGGCCAAGGCGTAGGCCACCACAAGCGGCGGGGAAGCCAAGTAGTTCATTTTCACATCGGGGCTGATACGCCCCTCGAAGTTACGGTTGCCCGAGAGCACCGCGCACACCGCCAAATCATTGTCGTTAATGGCCTTAGAGATTTCCGCCGGCAGTGGCCCGGAGTTCCCAATGCATGTCGCACAGCCATATCCCACCAGATTAAATCCCAGTTCATTGAGCGGCTCCCACAGTCCGGCCTTGTCAAAATAGTTCGTCACCACTTGCGAGCCGGGTGCCACCGAGGTTTTCACCCACGGCTTGGAATTCAGGCCCTTGGCGCGGGCGTTGCGAGCCAACAGGCCGGCCGCCATCATCACCGAAGGGTTGGAGGTGTTGGTGCAAGAGGTGATAGAGGCAATCACCACCCGCCCGTTATCCAAGTCGGTTTGGGTGCCATCGGCTAAGGTCACTTCGACTTTACGATGCGGCGCCGAGGCATAGGCCGGTACCAAGGTTTTCTCGAAAGCACCTTTCGCCTCTGAGAGCAGAATCCGGTCTTGAGGGCGTTTGGGACCAGCGATTGAGGGAACCACCGTGGAAAGGTCAAGTTCCAAGTATTCGGAATACTTCGGCTCGAAGCTAGGGTCATGCCACAAGCCCTGTTCCTTGGCATAGGCTTCCACCAAGGCCACGCGCTCGCTGTCGCGCCCGGTCAAACGCAGATAGTCCACGGTAACCTGGTCGATGGGGAAAATCGCGGCGGTGGAACCGAATTCAGGCGACATATTACCGATAGTGGCACGGTTCGCCAGTGGCACCTGAGAAACGCCATCGCCATAGAATTCCACGAATTTCCCGACCACGCCGTGTTCACGCAACATCTGGGTAATCGTCAGTACCACATCGGTGGCAGTGGCTGCGGCGGGAATCGTGCCTTTCAGTTTGAACCCGACTACGCGCGGTATCAGCATGGATACGGGTTGTCCCAGCATTGCCGCTTCGGCCTCGATACCGCCCACACCCCAGCCCAGTACCCCCAGGCCGTTAACCATGGTGGTGTGGGAATCTGTGCCCACGCAGGTGTCGGGATAGGCCTGGACGGTGCCGTCAGGCAGTTCCTTGGTGAATACGGTGCGCGCCAGGTATTCGATATTCACCTGGTGAATAATCCCGGTTCCCGGTGGCACCACCCGGAAGTTGTTGAAAGCGCCCTGCCCCCAGCGCAGGAATTTGTAGCGTTCCACATTGCGTTCGTATTCTTTGTCGGTATTCAGGCGCAGGGCATCGCCGCGTCCGAAATAGTCAATCTGTACCGAGTGGTCGATAACCATCTCGGCCGGGGCGAGTGGGTTGATTTTCTTGGGGTCTCCGCCGAGTGTTTTTACGGCTTCGCGCATGGTTGCCAAATCCACTACGCAGGGCACCCCGGTAAAGTCTTGCATCACGACACGCGCGGGAGTGAACTGGATTTCCTGGCTGGGTTCGGCGTTGGCGTCCCAGTTGGCCAGGGCTTGGATTTGTGCGGCGGTGATATTGGCGCCGTCTTCGGTGCGCAACAGGTTTTCGGCCAGGATTCGCAGCGCATAGGGCAGTTTCTGCAGCCCGTCCACTGCGGCTAGCGAAAAAATCTCGTAAGATTTTGCGCCTACCTGCAGGGTTTTGCGGGAGTTGAAGCTGTTTAAGCTAGCCATGGGGTGACCTCCTGGTTTGTTCCTTACCAAATTTATCTCGATTTCAAGATACTTTTTATAGAGGCATCATGCAACCGTGACGCTTGGGTTTCCGCAGTCTTCAGGGGGTAGCCCCGGTGGTCGCGGGGGCTTAAGTGGGTTTGACCTGGCTGTTTGTTCTTTCGGGTTCATGAGGTGCCATTTGCATTTCCGGCATTTTCCCTGAACGCATCCCCCGGTTTCGGGTTAGGGAATCCCCGGCAATTCGCAAGCCCTCCATTGCGCAATTCCAGGGTACGGACTATAACCCGAGGGGCTTCCTGTTCGCATCAATTACAAATCTTGCCTTTACCCCAAGTATTTAGCTTCCCCAATGGGACAAATTGAATACGAAGTGAGGTCAACGCAACAGGTTATAAAGCGTTTTGGTTTATTCAGGACAGGAATTTAGGGGCGAAACGCGGGCGCACGCCGCTTCGCAAAGTTATAAATAGGGCACCACCTGGGATTACATGGTTGATATCTAAAATTGGGTAATTTTACCTCTAGTTTCGGGATTTTCGGCTCGTTTACGATGGGTTTTAGCGACAGAAAGTCGCAAAAGATATCGAAAGAAAGGAACAGTAATGAACAACAAAGTCATCTCTTTTGGGATGACAACTATCGCTGCCATCAGCCTATCCCTGCTGGGCGCGCCAGCAGCAACTGCGGTTGATGAACCAACCGAAGACAACCTCACTGTGTTCAACCCCGTTGAAGAACAGTCCAAAGACACAACAACAACCGACCCAAGTGATGAGACTGTCGTACCTGCCGAAGACGGCATCGCCATTCGACAATACTCAGGCTGCCCAGTAGGCTACGCCTGCATCTGGCAGAACAAACACTACAACGGAAGATATTGGTTCCAGAGCAACCATGAGCAGGTTACACCTGACGGCATGAACAACAAAGCCTCATCGGCAGCCGCTAACGGAAGTAAATGCAGAATTACAAGATTCTATGACAGCCCAAGCCCATCTGGAGCATTCTTTATTCTGGACAGCCAACAACACGGTCGCAACTATCAAGACCCAAATCTAAGTAACGGTGCAGGGTACGGGAAAAATTGGATCGAGAATTGGGAAAACCGTATAAGCTACATCCTGTTCGATAAGTGCTGAAATTGGCGAGTTCGATGCAAAAGTCAAGAACATTACTTGTAATTTGCACATTACTGTTGTTAGCGGGGTGTAGCGATAGCTCTCCGGCTAACAACAGTAATGTAGATAACAGCAACCTATCGGGCAAGGCTGTTGAACAATCACTATCAGAAATTGACATGAAAGCAAAGGTTAATCCAAAAGAATCAACCGTTGAACTTCCCGGAGATCGATTCTCCAGATTGACCGATAGCGAGGAAGGCCGGATAGGGGATGCTTTCGTGGTTGCACGTGCCGTTTGCGCACGTTCTATTGGCATAGACTATCCAGTTCCTCGCTTAGGAATCGCGGATGCTCGAGAATACGCTATGTTTAACGAGCTCGGCCCATGGACAGAGGAGATGGCTAATCGTTTCGCGTATACAAGACCTGGGACAATTGCTGATCAAGTGTATAATGGATATATTCCCATGCCGTCTGGTTTTAGCAAAAAAACTGACCCGTTCGATAAGTTGAGTTTAGAAACATTAGATACTGTTACCACCAAATGTGATAATTCCAAAGATGCTAAGCCGTTTAATCAGCAAGAACTATATAAACTGCGGTCTCCTGCCGCTCAGGAATTGGATTTTGATGCGATTCTGAAAAAACTTGCAAACAACAGCAATTATAAGAAGGCCTTAGAGGATTTGAAACAGTGTTATCAGGAAGTTGGTATCCGCTTAGAAGAAAAAAAGGATGGTAAGAACACCTATACCGAGATAGTAGGTGCCGATTACAGGAAAAATAATGAGAAACAGATTACCCTAGCTTTAAAGGATGTGCAGTGTAAAACCAAAGTAGACTTCGTAAATCGTGTCGCCCAGGAGGCCGCCAAACTCCAGGCGCCGATTATCAAGAAAAATATTAAGGAGTTTACGGCTTGGCGCGCCAAAGTTGACGAAAATATCAAGAAAGCCGAGGAATACATCGCCGCTCACCAAGATGTCGTTCTCAAGTGACACACAGAAACAGCTTTCATGATTCAAGCGAGGTTTGGGGCGGGAACCATGGTTCCCGCCCCAAACCTGTGTGCCATATTTGTGGGCTTAGCGAGCCCTGAGCATATTCGGGTGCGAGGCAATGACCTCATCAGCCTTGGCCAGAGCCTTGTCTACCTCGGCACGCCAGGCGACCAGCTTCTGGTGATGTTTGGCAAATCGGGATACCTGTATTTTCGCGGCCTCTTGCGCCACTCGGTTCACGAAGTCCACCTTGGTTTTGCACTGGACATCCTTCCGAGCCAAATCTATCTGCTTATTGTTTATTTTAAGACGATTGGCACCATCTATCACGGTGTGGGTAGGACTCTCATCCTTAGCTTTTTTCACAGTCAAGCCATTTTCCCGGTAACACTGCTTAAGGTCAGCCAAGGCCTCCTTGAACTCGGCTGTTTTACGCAACTCGGGCATTAGATTGCCAAACATCAACTCCCTGCTTTCCGGGGGTCGCAAAGAATCCAGCCTCCCCCGCGAAAACACCTCTGGGTCTAGCTTCTTTTCACACTCCAGGCCAATATAGCCACCAGGTTTAGCCATTTCACGTTGGAACTGTTCTTCCAAAAACCCAGGCGGGGGTGGAATCAAACCGAAATAGACCTGATTTTCAAGTGTTGTCGGGTCAGTGTAAGCAAAACGTTGCGCCATCTCTTCCGTCCACGGTCCGAAGCGGTTGAACATACCGTTCTCGCGGGCTGCGGCTTTACTAGCGTCCGCAATAAAACCATGGGGAGACGGATTTTCGGAATCCCCGTTGTAGTAGTACTCCACACGGTCACAACCGTACTTGGCAATGACTTGCGCATCCTCCAAGCGAGCCAGTTCCCCCGGGAAAAAGTGCGCATAGCGATCAGCGGGCAAAGTCACGGTTGCGGATTGCGGGTCAACCTCAGCGGTAATGGCCATCTTGGACAGTACCTCCTGCGCTTCGGCCTCATCTTCGAGAGTGTTTCCGGTGGTATCCGCTCCACAACTAGACCACACCAAAATGATGGAACAAACAGTAGCTCTGCATTTCTTTATCGTGGAAACCATTTTCTTTCCCATAGCAAACCTTTCGCTAGTAGGTGCAGTACCCGAACCTGGCAACCTCACTGACAGCTGGAGGTTATTCTACCAGACGGTTAGAAACAATCACCGCCCAAAGCGTAGAGTAGAATTACCCAATTTTCCTGGAAGCCACATAACTGCAGGTCAAGGACTATAGCAAGTCCGGTGAAACCTCTACCAGACCAGTAGATAGCGCTTTGAAAGCGAATTCAGTGCGAGACTCGCACGCAGTTACTTCGAGAATTTCCGTAACATAGTTACGAATGGTCTTAACACTGAGGTGAAGTTCCCTAGAGATAGCCTTGTCGGACTTACCGCGAGCAAGGTATGGGAGCAATGGTCTGAAACGTTCGGGTAAGCCGGAGACCCCTTGAGCAAACTCAGGGAAGGAATCCCGAACTTGTATCTTTTTTGAAACATTGGATATCAGCACTTGCTCCGGCTCGCTATCTATCGGTATCTTGCCCTGGACAACGGTGCGCAGCTGAGTCACTAAGTCTTGCATGGTAGAGCCTTTAACCAGAAACCCTCTGGCTCCAGCGCCTAAGGCACGTTCAACATTTTCAGGATGCGGGAAGGCGCTGAGAATTACAGGCTGGACATTGTCGAAATTTTGAACAATTAACTGAAGGGTTGCCAAACCACCGATTCCGGGCATGTCGATGTCCAAGAGGACTATATCGGGCTGAAGTTGCGGAATTAACTCCAAGGCAGACTCGCCACTATCGGCAATTCCAACAATTCGGATTTCGCTACTATGAGAAAGCAAAGTAGCCAGTTGAGAGCTGTATTCTGCATCATCGTCAACTATAAGGATTTCAATCATTGGTGTCGATACCATTTCGCCTCCTATCAATCTGGGAATAGGCTGGAATCAGCGCGCTTAAAAGCCATATATTCTCTGCCTTAGTAGCGACAATACTAGCTTTTTCTTTTTCGAATACCCGATAAAGGTTATTTAGACCAAAATTAGACGTAAGCGATGGTGAAACTGAAGTCTTGGCGTTTATTTCGTTTGAAAGCAACACGTAGAGCGACCCAGCCTGGTCTAGGTGTAAAGAAAACTGTACTTTGGATTTTAGTGAAGAGTATTTGAAAATATTCATAAAACCTTCTCTAAGTAATAAAGCCAGCAATTTCAATTGACCAGTGTCTAGTACGGTGATATCATCATAATTGAAGGTAAAAAGGACTTGAAACCGCCTTTGTTTCAAGAGTATCTTGTTTTGCGCGATAATGTTCCGAATCGTTTCGGACGTGACCTTTTCTTTCATCCCACTAATAAGAAATCTTAGCGAAGCAGATGCTTGTTGAGACAACACCACAATAGACGACCAGTCCCGAGGAGCCTCCGATCCACTGGTTGATAGCACACGTTCTTGTGCTATAATTGACATTAATGCCAAGTTCTTGGCTATGTGGTCATGAAGTTCCGCCGATAGTTCTTGACGAATTTCCCTTTCTTGATTTTCTATTTGCTGTTGGGCGCTGACTAGATTTAGTTGCAAGCTTTCCACCTTCTTAGCGTTTAGTCGTATACCGAGGCCAATGATGAGCGCAAGCGAAAGCTCTAGCACTGAATACTCCAAGTAGAATCGTATGTTCTCATCGGCTATAAAAACGATGTGCAAATGAGAGAGCGCATAGGCAACGACAGTTACTAGATACCACCTATTAGCTATCCATAGGGCTAAAATCGGTATCATTCCTAAATACAAGAAAGTTGTCGGAACGCTAAGAAACGGCACACAATTTGATATCGCATAAAAAATTATGTACAAGACCCCACCAAGAAAAGTAAACTTACCCGCCAAAAACAGAGCTAAACTAAAAAATAGCTCGAATCCAATGATTAGGGCTCTGCCATCGAAATCCAGCCACATAAGTCGAAGTACGTTCATTAGCAGCAATACAAGAGCAATGAGTGCAAACAGCAGGACTTCGAACCTCGTACCATTTCGCCTGGTCATGGTCGTGATAGCCTGGATCATGTTCACCTCAGCTTTTGCCTACTTTCTTTAAACCCTATTCTAAACCAGACTCAAATTCGACAGCTATAGGTAAATTTACCCTATTTTCGAAAATCACCCCGTAGTCCCAGGTGGCGCCCAATTTTATTCAAAAGCTCGAAACACGGCCAGGGGCGTGTTTTCCCGGTTTTCCCGCCCACCCCCAACAACACTGAAAAATTCAAAAATAGCCGCCACCAGGGCTCATACCAAAATAGGGTAATTTTACCTCTAGCATTGAACCACAATTGTTTGGTATGTTGTGTCGGTCTTTGTAAAGAACGTACGTGAAGCAAGCGCTACCCGGCTTTGCAACCCGCTACACCACAACGAAAGGTGACACATGCCACGATTGGCTCAAAAGCTCTACGCCTCGAGAAACGCGTGGGTGGTCGTACTGGTTATACTCTTTGGAGCCCTCATCGCCATCGCGGTGCTCATTAGCCTGCTGGTGCGCTCCCCCAATGAAGCCGCCATCCGCAACTCGCAAAAACTGCCCACCGTCACCGCCAAGGTGGAACACCGCACCCTGAACAAAGCCACCGAAAACCTGGAAGGTGTAATCTCTACCGGTTCCAACCAGAACATCAAGATTCCCGGCGGCACAAACCCGTCCATCGTCACCCACACTGCCGTGAAAGCCGGTGATACTGTGCAATCCGGCAGCGTCCTAGGGCGGGTCTCCGGGCGGCCAGTAATCGTGCTGCAACTGCCCTTTGCCCTGTACCGGGACATCAACGCGGATGATTTCGGCGACGATGTTCGCGCGCTGCAACAAGCCCTGGCCACGCTGGGATTATATCGGGGCGCGATTCACGGACGCTACAACCCGATGACCGCTCATGCTGTGGAGTTACTGTACAAGCGCGCCGAGGCAATCCCGCCCCCCAAACCGCCCACCCCCCCAGAAATAGACCAGCCCACCCCGCAAACCGAGACCATACCCGGGATGACACCTCATGAACCCGCCCCAATAAACCCCACCCCTCCACCACCACCCGCACTCACCCCCGCCCTGAAATCAGAACTGGTCGCACTGCCTGTCCCTGCAGCCGTCGTCCAGAACATCGCCGGGGTCGGCACACCGCTAAACGCAGACCAAGCCCTGGTCACCCTGAAAATCGGCACCCCCACCGTCCGGTTCCGCGCCAAGGTTTCGCAGGTACAAAAACTCGGGGTCGGCACCCGGTTGGAAGTCAAAGACCTGGCGGAAAACACAAAACAAGGCATAGCTACCGTCGCTGCAATCGGGGAATTCAGTACGTCGAGTGACTTGGGCTCCTTCGGGGGACGCGACCTCGTTGCCACCTTGGAAGGAAACACCTCGGCGCTAAAAGATGAGCTGAAAGTAAGCCTCAAACCGGTGGGTGAAACCGAAACAGTCAAGGGAATCTGCCTGCCCATCACCGCGCTGCGCCAAGAGGGCGAAAAAACCTATGTAATCTTGGCTAAAAACCACCAGCATTTCCCCGTGAAAGTCGCCGAAACCATCGACGGATACGCCCTTTTAGCCGGGAAAACCCCGCCGGTCGGCACGGAAGTTATTGTCTCGGTGTCATCATGAGTCTGCTGGCGATACGCAACCTGACCAAAACCTATGCGGTAACCCCGCCGGTAGAGGTGCTGCGCGGCTTGAACCTAGAGGTCGAAACCGGGGAAAAAGTCCTGATTGTCGGGTACTCCGGAGCCGGGAAATCCACGCTGTTGAATATTCTGGGGCTGCTGGATGAACCCAGCGGCGGGGAATACTTGTTTGAAGACGAACACGTTGAACACCTGCCAGAGGCGCGGCGCAATTTTATTCGCGCCCGGAAAATCGGTTTCGTGTTCCAGGATTTCCACGTCCTGGGGCATCGCACCGTCACGGAGAATCTCGAGCTGAAGCTCTCCATCAATCACATCCCCCACGCCCGGCGCGAGACGATGATTGCTGGCGCATTGGAAACCGTGGGGCTGAGCGGGCGCGCCGACGCGCTGACTCGGCTGCTATCCGGGGGTGAAAAACAACGCCTTGCCTTCGCGCGGGCGGTGATTTGCGACCCACAGCTAATTTTGGCCGATGAACCAACCGGGAACCTCGACCAGAAAAACGCGGCGACAATCCTGGAGTTGCTCGACGCGCAAGCCGAAAAGGACGTGACTGTGGTGGTTATCTCGCATGATGAACGCTTGCGGGACTGGGCCGACCGGGTGTTGCGCCTGGAAAGTGGGGTGTTGCATGAGGACTGAAACCCTTGCGGATTACTTCAATGACGTATCCATAGAGCTGAAAGCCCAGGTTTCCCGCACGGTTTTGCTGCTGTCTGCAGTCGCGCTGAGTATCGGGGCTTTAGTGGCATCACTGGGAATCGCCGCGAATGCTGCCCACCAGATAGACGCGGATTTGGCTGCCGCCACCAACCGCACCATCAAAGTGGAATTCAGCGAAGCAGTATCGCTACGTCTCGATGCCGAAGACCGGAACCGCGAACTGCCCGCTGAGGGTGAAAACCCAATCGTCCAGCATTTTCCCGCTGATACCGTGTCACGTATCGCTACCTTGGATACCGTGCAACACGTCGGGATGAGCCTGGAAATGTCCGGGGCGGGCAGTGACCCACTGGTGACCCGCCCCGCCACGGGCTTTCGCAGCGATAACACCCCGGTTCGCGCCGTGACCTCGGGTTATCTGGCTGCCTCGGAGGTGAAAACCACCGGCTCGGTCAGCCTGTTAGACTCCAATCTGCCGGTGGTGTTCTTAGGCAGCGAGATTGCCGCAAACCTGGGGATTCCCCACACCGCCGATTTGACGGGACTGAGCGTGGAGCTCAATCACGTCCAGTTTTCGGTGGCTGGGTTCCTGCACACCGATACGTCCTTGACCCGCGAAATTATCGTGCCCTACCAGATGGGACTACGCTGGGCACGAACCGATGCCCAGGCGACGATTATGGTTCATACCAAGATTGGTGCCGGGACTCCCGTGGCGCGGGTGTTGCGCCATGTGGTCTTGCCCGCCGCCCCGGATTCGCTGGTGACTTCCCTGGTGGTGTCGGCACAAAATGAGCGCGATACTGTCTCTGTTCAGATGAGTCGGCAAATGGTGTGGATTGGCTTGTTCTTGATTATGCTGACGATGCTGCTGATTGCGAACTCGATGGTGGTTTCGGTGACTTCCCGCACCACCGAGATAGGGATTCGCCGTGCCTTGGGCAGTTCCCGGGCGGCGGTAGCCACGGTGTTCCTGGTGGAAGGTTTGTTGCTGGGTTTCCTGGGTGGTCTGGCGGGTTCGGCTTTGTCCGCCTTGGTAGTGGTGGGGGTGTCTTTCATGAGTGGCTGGTCGGCATTTTTGAACTTGTGGTGGATTGCCGCCGGTCCAATCATCGGGTTAAGCGTCGGCCTGGTGGCTTCGGCTTATCCGGCGTGGCGAGCCACCCGGATACAGCCCGCGATTGCGGTCAGGTCTAACTAAGTCGACTAGTCGCAGCAGCGAGTTAGATTGTAGGCTTTGTTATGACTTTTTAAAGCGGCGCCGCGTGAGGTCATCCGGAATTTCTACCAGGCCGGTGGCTAGGGCTTTGAAAGTAAATTCCGTGCGGGAAGAGCATCCGGTAGTTCTGAGTATTTCCAGAATGTAATTATTAACAGTTTTCACACTGAGATGTTGTGCTCTAGCAATTTCTTTATCTGAGAGTCCCCGCGCCAGGTAGGGTAACAGTGGCCGGAATCTTTTGTCTAAGTTATCGAGTCCTTTAGCAAATTCTGGATGGGCACCTTTAACTTTAGCTTTTCGTTGTGCGCTAGATATCAGGACTGTTTGCGGTTCGTTATCTAAGACTGTTTTCCCTCTTCGCACAGCTTGCAAGCCGCCTATCATATCATCTATATCTGAGCCTTTCACTAGAAAACCCCTCGCCCCGCAGCTCAAAGCCTGCTCTACGTAGTCTAGGCGGGGATAGGCGCTGAGTATAACAACCTTAGTTGTAGGAAAACGTTCGACAATTGTTTTGGTAGTTTGGACACCATTCATACCTGGCATATCAATATCAAGCAGTACTATTTCCGGATGGAGTTGTGATATTAAATGTAGTGCTTGGTTGCCAGAATTGGCAATACCGACCACAGTCATTTCTTGTCGTGTCTCGAAAAGTCTTTTCAGTAATGTGGTGTATTCAACGTCGTCATCGACAATGATTACTTTGATACTTTCGTTCATGGAGGTAATTTATCCTGCCTATATCCTAGCGAGCTGCCATTTCTGCTGGAAGCTCAGCAACCAGCATCCAGGTGGTTTCAAAATCTTCTTTGACTAGTATCGCCCCCTCTTTAGCAAAAATGTAATTCAAATTCCGCAGCCCAAATTCAGAAGAATTAGTTTTACCTACCTTACTTTCTGGCGCTATAGTGTTTTCCATAAGAACGAAGATTGAGTTTTGCTGATTCCTGGTAATCTGCAGCTTTGCGCGACTATTTGCCGGCGAGTATTTGAAAATATTCACCAACCCTTCCCTCAGCAGCATCACCAGGAGTCTTGCCTGGGTGTCGTTCAGGGACGTAAAGTCCCTCTTATCGTATATTTGTTTAAGCCTAATCTGTCGTTGCCGAAGTATAAAGCTCCCTTGGTCAATAGCTTCCACGATATCTGCTGGGGTAAAGCTGGTCTTGGTGCCACTTATTAGCATACGCAGCTTAACCCCGGCGCGTTGCGCCGCAGTAGCCACCGCAGACCACGAATCCCGCCTCGCAGCTTCAATTGTTGTCCCCTGATTCTCTTGTGCTATAGTTGATATTACCGCTAAATCCTTGGATACGTAGTCATGCAGCTCAGATGCAAGCTGGATTCTGATGCGGTTTTCTTGTTCGTCCAACATCCTGCACAATCTCTCTACTCTCTCACGAAATTTTGCTATTTTTAGAACAAAAACTCTACTAATACTACCAAAAACTAAAATACAAAAAAACTCAAAGAGAACATAACGTAGATAGCCTTGTAAAGCAGTATTTGCGGTAAATGACGCTGGAATATGGGAAATTACATATACAAAAACAGCGAATAAATACCACCCTCTCGTAATCCATAATACTATAACTGCAACCATTCCAAAATACAACATCCCTGTAGGCTTATTAAGTATAGAGAAAGAGGAAAATATTGCATATAATAAAGCATAAAGCAAGCCACCAGTTACAGGGAACACTCCAGTTAAAGCTAACGAAGTAGCGAAAAATATTTCAAACACTAGTATCAGATAGAAA
>NZ_GG668518.1:1009571-1106701 GCF_000160615.1 Mobiluncus mulieris ATCC 35243
TAATCCTTTTCTTCACTAATAACATCTGGCATATTCATAAAAAATAAAAATAGGGCAAAACAAAATAATAAAAGTACTTCTATTATATTGTTGTTCTTTTTAGAAAAAAGTAGCATAAATTAAAACCTTTCACTCACACCACCACTGAAACACAAAACATAAATCAATATCTTTTACACTCACCCTATAAGTTACAATCGGTTTCGTTTCATTTTGTTCTCTATCTGTAAATAAATCACTCTTCCAATAAAATGGTACAGAAGCAATCAATATTACACTCAACATAGCGCAGATTTTTTTCATTATTTTCCCTTTCAGCTAATCATAGCTAGGTCTAGGGCAATATATCAGACCCCTCCCGCAGCGTCTAGGGTAATTTTACTCTATTTTGCTAGATAGCTGGGTGTGCGATGCATTTTGTCACTCTGACCTGCATCGATACCATTTTAAAAATTATGGTAATTTTACTCTAGTGCCTCGACTCTTAACCCTGTACTATCGCAGTGTGGCCGATGACGACCATACCAATATAACCCCTAATAAAGGAGGAAAAACATGAAAAAGAAGATTCTAGGCGCTGCCATGACCTTGGCTGCCGCCGTGAGCATGTCCCTGCTAGCGATTCCCTCCGCCACTGCCGTTGACGATTCCCTGGATGACTCCCTCGCGGTGACCGCCGTCGAGGAAACCACCGACGATGCCACCCCCGAGGCGATTGGGAAAATCGAATTGGTTCCATTAAGTTTGACGACTGCAAGTAGATTGAGTAACTGATGCGAAAAAAACTTGCTTTTATGGCGTGTTCTTTGTTGTTGGTGTTGGCGGGCTGTGGCGCAGGTCACCCCGCCAACACCAACGCAGAAAATACCCAGAGAGATAATACCGCTGCATCATCGGTTTCCGGGATGGACATGACCGCCAAAGTGAATCCCGAAACCGCCACCGTGGAGTTACCTGGCGATAAATTCTTTTATGTTTCACACGCGGAAAGTGCTCGAATCGCTGATGCTTATGTGGTGGCGCGAGCGGTATGCGCTAAGAAACTCGGCATTCCCTTTCTAGCCTCGGGAGTCGGGGGCGGGGATGCGCCGGAATATGCCATGTTCAAAGAACTGGGTCCTTGGACAGAAGAAATGGCCAACAGGTTCGCCTATACTGGACCGGCCACTCTTGCCGACCAGGTAGCCAACGGCACCATTCCCCAGCCCAAAGACTTCAAATTCGAGGCTGAACCCCCTGAACTGACCAACGAGCAAAGCACTCTCCTCGAGAAAAAGTGCAACAATACCCCAGAAGTCAAGCACTTCGACGAAGGGAGACTCGATGACCTTCGCCCTCCAGCAGCGTTGGAACTAGATTTTTGGACAATTAAGCAAACCAAGCTACCCAAATCCAAAGAGTACCAGCAAGCCTTGAAAGAGTTAAATCAGTGCTACCAGGAAGTCGGTATCCGCCAAAAGAAGAAAAAGGACGGCAACAACACATACACTGTAATAGTTGGTGCCGACTTCACCAAAGTCAATGAGCAGCAGATTACCTTAGCCTTAAAAGATGTCCAGTGTAAGACCAAGGTGGACTTCGTTAACCGTGTCGCCCAGGAGGTCGCGAAAATCCAGGCTCCGATAATCGAGAAAAACATTAAGGAGTTCACTGCCTGGCGCAAGGAGGTTGACGAAACCGTCAAAAAAGCCGAGGCATACATCGCCGCCCACCAAGACGTCATCTGGAAAGGATAACCAACTAAATGGCCGACACGTCAGCGCTTTTGGGGCAATCATGGCTTGCGATTGGCTCCAAGGTGTAAACACACCCCATCGATGCTACAGTTAAAATATCCCGCTTGCGGACAAATCCACAGGCGGGATATTTCTACGATTTACGGTTAGCCCCTCGTACAAAAAGCGCGCCGTCAAATCAAAAAAAATTCATCGCTTGGCAACAAGTTGCGGAAATTCTTAACGTCCCAGCACTGACAAAACCTCGACATGTTGGGTGTAGGGGAACAGGTCGAAAACCCGGAAGGATTGCAGCCGGTATCCACCCCGACGCAAAGCTTCTAAATCACGGGCACAACTGACCGGGTCACAACTAATCAAAGCCACCAAATCCGGCTCTAGCCCACAAATCGCCCCCGCGACATCCCTACCCAGCCCGGAGCGAGGTGGATCGGCCACAACCAGGGTGCCCCTCATGAACCGCTGACCAAAATCCAACCCCCGCAAAAACCGCGCCGAAACCGCCGCCCGTTCCACCCGCGACCGCGTATCCTCAAAACCCGCGTGCTGCAAGTTATACCCCGCTGATTTCACCGCCACTCGGTCGCCTTCCACGGTCGTCAACCGGCCGGAATCACCAATAGCCTCGGCCAGAAACACCGAGAACAATCCCGAGCCCGCATACAACTCCAGCACTTCGAAACCGCTAATGTCCCCCACGCCCGCCAACAGCGCCTCTACCAGCACCGCCGGGGCGCGGTAGTCCGTTTGCCAAAAAGAACTGGCAAAAATCCGATACGTATGCTCCCACGCCCCCACCCGCACCACCTCGCGCACCCGAGGCGTGGTCGGGACAAAATCCGCATCGAAAACCTCGCTGCCCACCGCGAACACCGGGGCGGAAGCCGAAGGTGCCACGGCTTTCACCCGCGAACCCGGGGCAAAGGCCAATTTACGGTCAAAAAGCCGCAGCCCCTCCAGGTTCGCAACCAGCAATGGGAAACTAGAAATCCGGTGTTGGCGGTGAGTTCCCGCCTCGCTCATTACCGGAAATCCGGCAGAATCAAGTGCAAAACTTACGCGACTGCGTCCCGGACTGGCACCTAATGAAGCCACCGACCAATCGGGAGCCACCCGCGAAACCTCGGCCACCAAAGCCTCCGAACCATTGCGCCGCAAAGCCTCGGCCAGCACTTCACGTTTCCAACGCAACTGAGCGGGATACGCCACGTGACCAAGCTCCACCCCACCAAGACCAGCCGCTGCGCCTTCCGACCAAATATGCTCCACCCGATCCGGCGAAGCAGTCAATACCTCTACCACCTGGGCATACGCCACCTTGGAACGCTCGGAAGTAACCCGAACCCGAACCCGCTCCCCCGGCAAGGCGCCGCGAACCATAGCCACCTTGCCACCAGCCAACCGCCCGACACAAAACCCGCCGTGCGCCACCGATGTAATCTCTATGACCTCGATATTATTCTTGTTCATGGCCGCAATCCCACCCAAGTGATAGTTACCCGATTCATACGCCCCAGGCGATGCGCATAGGCACGCTGGGTCGAGTTATACATAAAACCAAACAACCGCCACCCTGTGATTTGACGGGGCAAATACACGGAAATCGTAGTCGCCTCGTCCGTATCCAACAGAGACTGTACAAAACGCGCCACTGGCCCGATATGATCCGAATCCTGGGCTTCCAGCAAGGTCAGCGGCACCCTCAAATCAAGCCCCGTCCAAACCTGGCGTAACGCGACAGCCGATTCCGCGTCATCCACCACCATCACCACCTCGACACGCGGATGATGTGCCGCCCAAGCATATCGAATCGTTTTCGTAGAACTGGCGCTGAAATCAGACACCAAAACCAACGCCGTGGAACGTTGCAAAGAATCAGAACTGCGCATAATCGCTGCTACTTTCTTGGTGGAAACCCGGTAACTTTGGTTCATAACTACGATGACTATACCCAAACCCAGCCACACCCCGAGACCCACCAGCAGCCACCCCGAGTTGAACCCCAAAGTCACCACCACCAAAATCCCCAGGCTGATGCCCACACTGAGCCAGGCTATCTGGATATTGCGCCGCGCGGCGTGTCGCTGGCGGAAAGTATCACCCGACCAAAATCGTTGCCGCCACATTTTCAGACGCGCCACTTGCCCCAGGAAAGTCGAGATAGCGACGAAAAAAACCCAAGATAGCGCCACGTAATCCATACGGGTGTGGGCGAACACAGCCAAAATCAAAGCGGACAACAGGAACACCACCACAGTGGCGGCACGCCATCGCTCCCGCCACCCCAGCGGTACCTGATGTACCCACAGATTACGTCGCCCCAATTCCGTGAGCAACACCGAAGCACTGGAAAGATAGATATAGGCCGCAACTAGGCTACCCACCGCCAGCAACACCACCAGGGGGAATATAAACAGACTATTTTCCGCCAATATTACCTCTAGCAGCAGCACCAGGTTCCCCGGCCCTTGCACCACCGCTTCCAGACGCATCCATTCGAAACCCTTCACAGTGAAAGACAGGTAGACAATCAAAGCAAAGAACACCGCTCCCGAAGCACCCAACAAGTGAAACGAACGGCTAGAAATCGGGCGATCGGGAGTTTCATTGCGATACATGGCCAACGGCGGACTGACTGGCACCAACAGCAAGGCAGCCACGGCGATTGCCTGCCACCCGGCCGAAAAATAGGAACTGGTCAAAGCATTTTTCGCCAAAGCAGAGCCGCTTAACAGCTGCCACAGGCCGGGGTGTGCCCCGGCGCTAAAATAATTCAGGTAGCCATATATCAACACCGCGCAAGCGGCCAGGAAAATCAGCAAAGTCACCAGCGGAACCAAACGTCGCACCAAATCCGCTTTCCACATCGCCAGGTGCAGCAGCCCGAAACCACCAATCACCAACACATAGCGCCACCAGTCCCCCAGTTCCAGCAAGGTCACCACAAAGGTGACCCCCGTTGACACCAATGCCGACACTGCAATCAGCAAGCTGAGGATGGAAGCCGCAGCCGTGAATGCCCCCAGCACCCGCCCCAACTGGGATTCCACCAAGGTTGCCAAGGTGTGATAGCGGTGGGTCGACCCCATCCGATATCCGTGTGCCAGGCTGATAATCAACCCGGCGGCCAATATCCCCGCCACAATCCACAAGGCCAGGGCGGAAAACACCACCCCCGAATACGCAATCAAGGAGGGAAACACGCCGGCTGCTATCAACGCGGGAAACCAGAACTTCAAGGCGAAAAAAGATACGTCGCCGAGAATGCTGCGCCACTGCGTGTGCTTTCCCGTGTTGTTTCGCATGAAGCAATCCTAGT
Source organism: Mobiluncus mulieris ATCC 35243 (assembly GCF_000160615.1). Lineage (GTDB taxonomy): Bacteria > Actinomycetota > Actinomycetes > Actinomycetales > Actinomycetaceae > Mobiluncus > Mobiluncus mulieris. The sequence continues at coordinate 1,014,627 of NZ_GG668518.1, forward strand.
TTATGTCCCACCTGGTTCCCTAAGTTAGAGAGGCATCGGAGTGAAAAAACCGAAAAATCCGGTCGCGCGGGTTATGTTTTAAGCGTGCATTTTGTGATTATGGGCTGCGGTCGTGTGGGAGCTACCTTAGCTAAGGGGGTCATCGCTCACGGACACAGTCTGGCGATGATTGACAACAACCCGGATTCTTTCCGGAAACTCCCCAAGGATTTCGAGGGGCAAAAAGTCACCGGCGAGGGCTACGACCGCGACACCCAACGTCAGGCCGGCATCGAAGATGCTTATGGCTTCGCGGCGGTGGCCGACGATGACAATGCCAATATTCTCGCGGCGCGGATTGCCCGCGAAATTTACGGGGTGAAAAAGGTTGTGGCGCGAATCGCGGATCCTCGTCGCGCCGAAGTCTATGAACGACTGGGAATTCCCACTGTGGGCACGGTGGATCGCACGGCGCAGAGTCTGTTGTCGCGGGTACTGCCCCTGGATTCCGAGGCGGTTTTCACCGAGGATACCGGCAAACTAGTCTTGTGTCGTGCCCTGTTAGAGACGTCCTGGGTGGGGCACACGGTGGCAGAGATTCAACAAGTGTTGGGGGTACGAGCCGCCTATGTGTCGCGATTTTCCCGGGTAGCGCTGGTGGGTGAGGACACGATATTGCAAGAAAATGATGAACTGTACTTTTTTGTCACTGCGTCCAAGCGCCCCGCCGTGGCTTCACGTTTGGCGCGTGTCTTCAAGGAGGATTGACGATGCAGGTTGTGATTGCTGGGGCTGGCTCGGTGGGGCGTTCGATTGCCCGGGAGCTTTTGGCGCGCGGCCACCAGGTCACCTTGTGTGACTCCAATCCCGAGGCGATGAAGGTTTCTTCAGTGGCGGAAGCGAATTGGATTCTAGGTGACGTGGCTTCCCCGGATGTGATGGAACGTGCCGGTACGAAAGAGGCCGAGGTTATCGTGGCCGCGACCGGTGATGACCGGGCGAATCTGGTGATTTCCCTGTTGGCCAAGACTCAGTTCGGGGTGCCCCGGGTGATTGCGCGGGTGAATAACCCGAAAAACGAGTGGATGTTTGATGAATCTTGGGGGGTGGATGTGCCGGTTTCCACGCCGCGAATGATGACTTCAGTGGTGGAAGAGGCCGTGAGCGTGGGGGTTTTGGTGCGGATTTTCCACTTCAACGCCGCACGCACATCCCTGTATTCAGTGATTTTGCCGCCGGATTGCCCCGTGCTGGGGTTGCCTTTGCTTGGGGTTTCTTGGCCGGAGGGGGTGCTGCTGGTAGCGGTGTTGCGTGATGGCCAGTCTTTGCCGGCTTCATTAGTCGCCAACTTGGAACCAGGCGACCAGCTGTTGTTCTTGCTTCCCGATAATCAACAGGGCGTCAGCCAAGACCTAGGCAATGTCTTGGCTGGTGTCGCTGTCGCGCACAACTGCGGAACCGGTGTCGGAGCTGGCGGAGAGAGCGCTATTTCCGGGACTCTCCCCGGGGATGCGGGTAAAGAAGTCACCGTGGGTACGCCGCAGGAACAGCCAACTCAAATAGGTAACCAAGGCAAATAACGGCACCCCCATTACCAAGTGCAGGGTGCCTAAAACCGGCACATTTCCGGCCAAGTACAGTGGCACTTTTACTACCAGGCGCAGAGCAAACATTACTATCCACAGCAAAGTCACCGCATAGTAGGCCTTCCGGTCGCTGCGCAGTTGCGGGTCACGACGCCACGCCACACCTTGCTGACGAAACCACCCCACTACCAGACCGATGAGTGGCCAGCGCACCACCAGTGATACCAGGAACACCCCCAGGTACACGGCATTGGTGATAATCCCCATAATAAAGAAGTTTTCGCCTTTGCCACTTTTCCAGGCCCATAACGCCCCGATAATCACCATCAGGGAGCCGGCGATTGCCTGACTCAAGCTTTGGCGACGCACCAGACGTATAATAATCAACACCACGGCAAAGCCCAGGGCAACGGCCGCTGCCATCCAAACTTCCAGTCCGGCCAGGAAGGCCACCAGGAACACCAGGGTTGGTCCAATGGATTCCAGGATACCGCGCCATCCCCCCACGGAGTCTTGCCACGAGAATTCGCTTTGATCGAGTTTTGCTCCGTATTGTCCTAGGCGCGAGGTCAGTTTCGCTACGGTTTCGGGGTCGATGTCGGGTTGTGGCGAGTTCATGATGTGCCCTTCATGAGTTGATAGTCCGGGTTTATCAGCGTTTCGCCGTCTTCCCCGGGAACAGGAATTCCACTTACTTTGAGGGTCACCCCCAAATCTATGCCGGGAACTTCTTGGCGCCCCAACCATTTCACCTGCATGATTCCCCACGCATCTTGCAGCCGCACTCCGTAGACGGGCGGCCGGTTCGGTGGCGAGAAAGTCTTGGAAAGTACTTTTCCGGTTCTAGTGATTACTTTGCGTGCTGGCATGTTGTCCTGGCTAAACCGGCGACTAGGCTTGCTGTTCTTGTTGGATTTGCGCCAACTGTTGGGTCAATTCGTCGGGAAGTACCACCGGGATAATCGAGCGTGGGGTCATAGGTCGCGCCCCACGCACCACTACCAGAGCTTTCACGGCTTTTTCAAGCATCTGCATATCAGAATCATCCTTAGACACGGCTCCGTTGAAAACCAGACGCACAAACCAGTTTGGGCCGTCTACCCCACAGTAACGCATCTGTACGTGTCCCCGCTGGCCATTAGAGGCCTGTACCGCCAGCTGCACTAGCAATTCTTCACCAAAACTTCCGTGGCGCTCCTCGCAGGTATTGCCCTGTTTGGCGGTGTCACCGCGAACTTCTTTACGCAAGTCTTCCCATAGCCTTTGGGATTTCGGTGCCGCCACGGCCAGCAGCTCCACTGCGGCTTTGCCAAATTGCATGGTCAAAGATCCGAAGCTTTTTTCATCCAACGGAGATTCGGGTTGTATCGCTAATCCCGCAATCTTCGGCACCAGAAACGCCCCAAAATCGGCATATTCCGCCATCTTGTCGTCGCTGATTTGGGATAAGTCCAAGGGGCCATTCGGCAAGCCTTTAGGCTGTTTAGCGGCCTCGCTGGTTTCCGCTTTGACTTTACCGCTCGACTCAGCCGATTTCACTGCTGCGGATTTTCCCGTCTCCGTTTGCGCGTCTGTAGCGCCTTCGGATTTTGGTGTCGCGGTCAAATCAGTTGAATCTTTTGCTTGGTTTTTCCTTGAGAACAGCCCCATGCCTCTTCTTCCCCTGTTGACGGTTTAATTCTTTCCTTGCTCTTCCCAGTGTATCCCTAGCCTGCGCATTCCACGCATACCGGCTTACCATCCTCTTCATAAGCTAGCTGCGAGGCGTGATGCACCATGAAGCATTGGGAGCACACGAATTCGTCGTCCTGTTTGGGAACCACCCGTACCGAAAGTTCCTCGTTGGAAAGATCCGCTCCGGGCAGTTCGAATGAATCAGCTGCTTCGCCTTCGTCTTCGTCGACAGCCGCATCCCCCGGATCTTTACGCCGAGATTTCAGCTCTTCAAGCGACTCCTCTGGGGTTTCCTCGTCGCGCTTTCTAGGGGCATCGTAATCAGTTGCCATAACTAATCCTTTTGACGGTTGATTTACTCTAGCTTGGAGATATTAGCATCAACTCTCTAAAAAAACGATTTGGAACGCCTTTATCGGCGGGTTGCCCATGAAAATCGGGCATTTTGTGGCAATCTTGAGCCAGGAGGAATACATGGAAGCTCTTTCACTGCTCGGAATTCACACGGATGGGGAACACCTGGTTCTCGTTGCTAATTCAGGGGAACGCTATCTTCTGCCTATCGAGGAAGAGTTGCGTTCCGTGGTGCGTCAGCATCGCCGCAAGGTGGCTACCGCACTAGAGGTCAAGAATCCCGGTTCGATTCGCCCCCGTGAAATCCAATCTATGATTCGAGCTGGAGCCACCGCCGAAGAAGTCTCCTCTGCTGCTGGGGTCGACTTGGAACACGTGAAACGTTACGAAGATCCGGTACTGTCTGAAAGAATTTGGGCTTGGCAACAGGCCGGCGAAACACGAGTTTCCCCCGACGCCGATGCCCCTGAGCTGCGCGATTTAGTGGTGGATAGATTGGCAACGCGTGGGGTGAATCCGGCTTCGCTGCACTGGGATGCGACCCGTCAACCGGGAGAAGAATGGGTGGTACACCTCGAATTCGTCCAAGATGCCAAGAATTACGAAGCCAACTGGGAATTCGACATGGACAACCGAGTCTTGACTGCCCTGGACGAACAATCACGTTGGTTGACAGAAACCGCCACCCCGGCTGGTTCCGAATCCCTGTTGCGTCATAGTATTTTTCCCAGTAACGCCGATGCGGACTCTTCCGGCGCATCGGGTGGTGCTGCGGGTTCCGGGGTCACGAGGAGCCATCCGGAAAACACCCCAGATTCCCAGGTGCTATCTTCCCTAGATACCAAGGCCGAAGCCCTCTTAGACGAACTGAATGCCGCTCGGGGTACCCGACTGACGGTGGTCTCTGGCGAGGAAGACGACGATATTTCCGCGATGCAGGCCGCTATCGCCTCGGGTTTCCGCGAAGACTCTGCCGCCCCCGGCGCAAACACTGGAACCCCGACAGGTGCGGCGGTAACTTCGCTCATATCCCACCAGGGCACAACCCGGAATTCCAGCAAATCCGCCACTGAGGCTAAGTCCGAGAGCCAGCCCGCAACTCATGAACCCGAAAAAAACCCAGCGAAAACCGCTATCAAAACAACCAACGAACCGGCACCCCTCCCGGTAGTTGCCGAACAAACCCCACCAGGCGCGGCGATTTTACCCGGAATGGAACAGGTCGCGGCGACCGAGTCCAAGTCAAACCAGCCAAAACGATCCCGGGCAGGACGTGCCCAGATGCCTTCTTGGGATGAAATCATGTTCGGCTCCAAAGGGGAATAACTAGCGACTTAGCGCACCGGTGAGCCACATCCCCCCGGGACGCCACCAGAACCTAACAACCGGCAAATGCGTGTGGCTCAAGGCTCGAGGCAAGATAATCTAACATATGTAGCGCAACTGCGGTATGCGCATTTCCACCTCGGTCAAGCTGCCGTGAATCCCTTTCATCGCGAAGGTTTGCGGCTGAAAGAAGCGCGAATCCAGCACCTGGGAGCACCCGCCAGAGACTATCACCACGTCGCCCAGCAACTCCGGACGCACCACCCCCACCCCGTTGTATTGCGCGAATAAAGCCATCGTCTGTTCCCGGGTCAACACGAGTGTATCCGGCGAATACGGCGCCAGAATCTCGGACAGTGACTCTTGCACCCGCGAAATCTGTCCCGGGGTGACCCGCAAATGCAGGACACGCCCTTCGCCGGAAACCTGGGTCAGGCAGTCGGCCAGCGGGAATGTCGCCAAATCATAGGTCAATTCGGCGCAGGTGTTCAGCATTCCGTGGTCAGCGGTAATCAGCACTTCGGTATCGGCGTGCAGTTCCTCGAGCAAAACCCCCACCGCCCGGTCGATGATTTCCACGGCTCCCAGCCATGGTTCGCTTCCCACCCCGTGGCTGTGTCCGGCGTGGTCGACCTCCGCCATGTACAGGTACGTCATAGTACCCTGCGCGCCACACAGCGCGGCTCGGCGGGCACGTTCTTCGAGGGCATCCACCGCCACGTATTCGGCTCCGCGCAGCGCCGCGCGGGTCAGTCCCCCGCCGATAAACCGTTTCGGTCCCAAAGCGAAAGTTTTGGCGCCCCGCGCGGTGAGCTGTTCAAACCAGGTGGGGTGGTTTTGGAAATCTTCGACTTTGCCGGGATAGCCTTCGAAGTTAATCAGGTTGAAACGTTGGTCTACTTTAGGGTCAAAGACCTGGTAGGACAACATATTGTGAGCGCCGGGAGCCGCTCCGGTCAACAGCGAGGTGATGGCGGCGGCAGTGGTGGCGGGAAAGACACTGCGAGCGGTATTGCTGGCAAACAACTTGGTGGGGGTCGATTGGCTTGCGTGGGGGTGCGGCTGGATGGCTGGGTCGGGTTGGGCGGTTGGCTTGGGTTTTTTCCCGGATTCATGAGGGGCAAGCCGAATCAGGCTGCGTAAGTTCGGGGCGTGACCCAGATATTCTTGGAGGTTCCACCATCCCAAACCGTCGATAACTACCAGCACCAGGTGCTTCGAGACTCCGGTGGCGTCCAAAGCATCGGTGTCAAAGGTCTCGGCGAGTATCCCCGCCAAACTGGTATCCGAGCCTGGAGTCTGGGGAGGTTGTATAAAGGCGTACTGGGAATCTGTTGGCTTCACCCCTTTATTGTGTCACTGATGTCTGGCTTGGCGGACTGTTTCGAGGACTATCGGCGCGGGATTCGCGAAATCAGTCGGGTTTGCTTCATGATAATACCTATGTCCAATTCCTCTGAAACAACTGTTGACCACATCGAAGACATTGACGTAATCGAGGAAATGGAAAATTCTTTCCTTGAATACGCTCTGTCGGTAATCCATTCCCGAGCTCTTCCCGATGCGAAGGATGGCTTGAAACCGGTACAGCGTCGCATCTTGTTCCAAATGAAACAGATGGGGTTAACTCCAGACAAAGGACATGTGAAGTCTTCGCGCGTGGTGGGCGAGGTGATGGGTAAGTTGCACCCCCACGGGGATGCCGCGATTTACGATGCTCTGGTTCACTTGGCGCAACCGTTTAATCTGCGGGTGCCGCTGGTGGATGGGCACGGGAACTTTGGTTCCCCCGATGACGGTCCGGCAGCCGCCCGTTATACCGAGGCGCGTTTAGCGCAGGCGTCCTTGTACCTGGTAGAAGGTCTGGACGAAGACACCGTGGATTTTGTTCCGAACTATGACAACCAGTTCCAACAACCCGCCGTTTTACCCGCAGCTTTTCCGAATCTGCTGGTGAACGGGGTGAACGGCATCGCAGTGGGGGTCGCTACTAATATTCCCCCGCATAACGTGGGGGAAACCATTGCTGGCGCGATTCATCTGCTGGATCATCCCGATGCTAGCCTGGAAGATTTGATGCGGTTTTGTCCCGGACCGGATTTGCCCGGTGGCGGGGTGATTGTAGGTACTGCAGGCATCAGGGAAGCCTACGAGACGGGTCGCGGAGTGTTTGTCACCAGGGCGCGCGCCACTATTGAACAGGTAACGGCCCGAAAACGCGGCATTGTGGTAACAGAACTGCCATATATGGTGGGCCCGGAAAAAGTGGCCGAAAAGCTCAAGGACGCGGTGAGTTCCGGGAAAATCAAGGGGGTATCGGGGTGGCAAGACCTGTCCGACCGAAAAAACGGACTGCGCTTGGTGATAGAGGTTAAAACCGGTTTCCACCCCGAGGCTGTCCTGGCTTCACTCTATAAGCACACTCCGCTACAGGAATCCTTTGGGATTAACACGGTGGCCTTGGTTGATGGGGAAGTCAAAACCCTGGGGTTGCGAGCTGCGTTACAGGTTTTTGTTGACCATCGCATCGAGGTAACCCGGCGACGCAGCGAATTCCGTTTGCGTAAAAAACGGGAACGGCTCCACCTGGTAGATGGGCTACTGATAGCTGTTTTGAATCTTGACGAGGTAATCGAGGTAATTCGTTCTTCGGATGATTCGGCGGCGGCACGGGCGCGCCTGATTTCGGTTTTTGACCTGTCTGAGCCGCAAGCCGAGTACATTTTGGAGTTAAAACTGCGTCGCCTCACCAAGTTTTCCCGCCTGGAGCTGGAGGCAGAGGCTGACGAGTTGCGCGCGGCCATCGCGGAACTAGAGGCGGTTTTGGCTTCCACCGAGAAACTGCACGGTGTGGTGCGCCGCGAGCTCCAGGACACGGCGACGGCACTGTCTAGCCCCCGCCGGACATTGCTGCTGGAGGAGGACGGCACAGCGGTGGCGGCTGCTGAGGATGACCTCGCCCCGGCAGTGGGAGTGACCTTGACTAGCGAAGTTCCTTTGGAAGTTACCGACGAACCCTGTCGGATTGTGTGGTCTGCCACCGGCGAGGCAGCGCGGATAGATGCCTCCGTGTCTTTCGAACGCCCCGCCGGAATACCGATTGCAGGCAGCTGTGAAACCCGAACCCGGGGGGTGTTCGGGGTGGTTACTTCCAGTGGTTTCGTGGTGCGGCTCGACACATTGACTTTGCCACCTGCCAAGACTGTGGCGGACGGCGAGGATATGACTTGGTCTTTCGAAGGCGCTCCCCCGCTGGCGGCGGCCGCGAATCTGGAAGAAGGTGAAACCGTGGTTGGAATTTTGTCCTTGGACGAGGACGAAATTGTGGGTATCATCACCGAATCTGGGGTGATTAAGCGTATGCGCCCTGATTATCCCAGTACCCAGAATCGATTCCCAATTATCAATCTTGATGATACTGACCAGGTGGTTTATGCGGGGGCAGCTGGCGATGATGCCCAGTTCGTACTGGTTTCTACGGATGCCCAGTTGCTGCGTACCCCGGCGAGTGCGGTTCGCCCCCAAGGACGCAATGCGGGGGGTGTCGCCGGGATGAGTCTGCGTCCTAACACGAAAGTGCTGGCCGGGGCGATTCTGCCGGAACTAGAGGTGGCATCAACCGTGGTGGCAACTGTGGCCACCGTAATGGACGCGATGCCGGGCGCGAATCAAAGTTCTGTGAAACTCACGCCGCTGGATCGTTATCCCATAAAGGGTCGAGGTGGCCAGGGCGTGCGCGCCCAGCGCTTCTTGAAGGGCGAATACGCCCTAGGTAAGGCTTTTGTGGGGCAAGATCCCGTGGTGGCATTGGGTGACCGCAGCGAATCGGTGGCTTTGCCACCTTTAGACGAACGCCGCGATGCTTCCGGTAGTGCTTTAAAGTCTCAGATTGTGGTTTTTGGCTGATGGGTTAGGCGCGACTTCAGCCACCCAAATGGTGGATTCGCCGGTGGTTTCAAACCCGAACTTGGTATAGAGTTTAGCGATTTCCGTGGGGTTTTCTTCGGCCAAACCGACCGCCGCATAATCCATGCCGTCATCTTGGTAAGCGCGCAACGCGTTGGTAAGCAGGGCGGGAGCCACTTGGGTTTCGGCGTATTCCGGTAGTACCCCCAGCATTTCAATGTAGCCTTCCTTCCAGCCACGTGCCTCCCAGTCTTGCCTATAGCAAGCCGAAAGCAGATATCCCGCCACCTGGGCAATATCATGGGATTTATCCAGGGCGATAAATGACCACTGCGGGGCAAAAAAAGGCCGATTCGAAGTCCAAGACACCATGTCCTGGGCGGGGGTGTCGGTCGTCAGGCGCATCAGCTCGTTGTGGGCGCGGCGAACCTTGTCGTCAAAGCTCTCTTGCCAGGCAACGATTTCGAGGTACTTTCCCGGGGTGACCTCGACTACCGGGACTTGTAGATTCCGGCGTAACTCCTGGAAAGAATGAGCTTTTTCGAAGCCGAAGGTTCGCATCCAGGTGGTGGCACTGCTGCCAACCTTGTCCAGGAGACACACAATTTGAGCTGTTCGAGCCAAGCCGGTCAGCATCAGGCGCGCCACTTCTACTTGCCACGACAAGATTTCGGTTCCCACCCCGCGTTTGCGCCACCCCGCTGCTACTCCACCGGAGCAGATGGCTTGCACGCCAGTGGTTTCCACGACTCGGACAATAGCGTAGGCCACCAGCCGGGAGTCTTGATTCCACCCTCCCAGTCCCGCAAAATCCGTGGCTAGAATCTGGTCTACTTCCGTGGGGGAAGTACGGTAGGGTGGATTGTCGATACGTTCCATCTCAGCAATCAGCCCCACCAGCTCATCACGGTTTTCCACGGTCAGTGGTTTCCATACTAAGTCTGGTGTCTGTGGCATGGATACGGACGAAATATCGACCAAACTCCCTCCTCTAGCTCTAAAATGATGCCTGGTAAGTATTATGGCAACATCCGCTAAAGCTCGCTAATTTTTGCTAGAACAGAGTTTAGGCATCAATCAATTCCGTGTCCAGTCTGGCGGCTCCCTGCACGATAAAGTCCCGGCGAGGCGGCACCGCCGAACCCATCAGTACCTCGAACACATCCTCGGCGGTGTGCAACGGTTGTTCATCGACTAGACGGATACGACGCAACGTACGATGCTGGGGATCCATAGTGGTTTCCGCCAACTGGTCGGCATCCATCTCGCCTAGACCTTTGTAGCGTTGGATGGGTTCCTTATAGCTGCGCCCGTTTCGTGCCAGATACGCCAGTTCACGATGCAGCTGGTCTTCAGAATAGGTATAGCGAAATTCCCCTGGGGTTTTACCCTTCGCATTGACTTGAATCCGATGCAGGGGCGGCACTGCCGCATAGACCCGCCCCGCTGCAATCAAGGGTCGCATATAGCGGAAGAATAGGGTCAACAAAAGGGTACGGATGTGAGCTCCGTCCACATCCGCGTCGGTCATCATAATGACTTTCCCATACCGAGCCTGGTCGAGGTCAAAAGTACGCCCCGAGCCGGCTCCGATTACCTGGATAATAGCCGCGCATTCTGCGTTGCCCAGCATCTGGGCGGTGCCGGTTTTTTGGACATTGAGGATTTTGCCACGAATTGGGAACAAGGCTTGAAATTCCGAGTTACGCGCAGATTTCGCGGTTCCCAAGGCGGAGTCGCCCTCCACAATAAACAACTCGGATTTCTCGACATCATTGCTGCGACAATCCACCAGTTTGGTGGGCAAGGTCGAGGTTTCCAGGGCATTTTTGCGTCGGGTGATTTCCTTGGACAACCGGGCGGAGAGCCGCGAACGCATTTCAGCCACGATTTTTTCCAACAACGCTGAAACCTGAGTTTTATCATCGCGTTTCTTGGAGTGCAGGAATGCTTTGAGCCTTTCGGTAACTACCTGGCTAACGATGGGTTTCACTGCCGCCGAACCAAGGGCTTCCTTGGTTTGACCTTCAAACTCAGGTTCCGGCAGACGCACAGTTATTACTGCGGTCATTCCCGCCAAAATATCTTCTTTTTCGATTTTATTGTCTTTAGAGCCAAGCTTGAGTTTGCGGGAATTGGCTTGGATTTCGGTGCGCAGGGTTTTCACCAAAGCCGTCTCAAAGCCTTGTACGTGTGTTCCTCCCACCGGGGTTTCGATGATATTGACATAGGACTGCTCTACAGTGTCATAGCCCACGCCCCAACGCAGCGCAATGTCTACCTCGCAGGTTCGCTCTAGTTCTTGGGGTTCGAGATGCCCGGTTTTCGGGTTCAGCACTTGCACGGTCTCTTGGAAAGTGCCCGAACCCACCAGCTGCCAAGTACCAGTGATCCCTTTGTCAGGGGCAAGGAACTCCACGTAGTCCACAGTGCCGCCCTTGTGCAGATAAGTCTCGCTTTGGGGTTCTTCGCCACGCGAGTCAGTAACCGTAATCCGCAGCCCGGGTACCAGGAAGGAAGTTTTGCGGGCGCGTTCCTTCAGGCTTTCAAAATCAAAGGCGGTGGATTTAGGGAAGATTTGGAAATCCGCCCAGAAACGTACCCGGGTTCCGGTACGGCTTTTGGATACTTTGCCCAGTTTTGTCAGTTTTGATTCGTCCTCGAAAGCGGCGAAAGGGTTGTTTGGGCTTAGCGCCTCATGATCCGTAAACACCCCCGGTTCGCCGCGACGAAACTGCAGCTGGTGGATGTCTCCCCCACGGTCAACTTGCACATCCATGCGCGCCGACAGGGCGTTTACCACCGAGGCACCCACCCCGTGCAGACCGCCAGCGACCTTGTACAGTCCGGAGTCGAACTTCCCTCCGGCATGCAGTTTCGTATAGACGACCTCCACCCCGGAAAGACCCGTGCCCGGCACGGTATCAACTGGCACCCCGCGCCCGTTGTCGCGGACTTCCGCCGAATAATCGGGATAAAGGAACACCTCGATGTGATCACAAAACCCGGCCAGCGCCTCGTCGACGGAGTTGTCGATAATCTCCCACAGGCAGTGCATCAGCCCGCGCTGGTCGGTCGACCCGATGTACATGGCGGGGCGTTTGCGCACAGCCTCGAGCCCTTCGAGCACCGAGAGGTGATGGGCAGAGTAATCTTGCACGTCTTTCGTTGTAACCACGGCTACCATCCTAATGAAAATCCCTACCGCGCGCGCCACCCCACCCCGAGCTACCACAGAAACGCCCTCTACCGGCCGCGCCGTCACCCCCTGCGGCAACTATTTCAGGCCACTATGTACATGGACAACACTAGACATCCGTGGGTTGCTATGCCAGACTGGTTTGGTGGAAATACTGGAATCGGCGCTCAAACACGGCATAAAGCCAGATGATTCAGTGTTCGTGGTTGAGCATCCTTAGCAGCGTTTCTTAATGCGGGAAGAACCCCGAAAAATTTTGTATCTGGGTTTTTCTTCGAGCGGACAACCCTTGGAAGTCATAGTTGCGCGAACCACGCGCTATGGCGAAGCGATTATACATGCGATGCCAATGCGTAAAAAATACCGGAATTTGATGGAAGGAGGACGCAATGAGTGGCTACACTATCAGGAAGATTGGTGACCTGCCCCCGGAGGAAGCGGCCTTGATTCGCCAGGATGTGACGGAAGCGGAGCGCGGCTATTCTTTGGAGGAGCTGGAAGAAGGCGCAAAACGGATGCGAGAAAGTTCTTTTGGAGTCGGCGACGTTCCCGAAATAAAGATTATTCCGGTTCAAATCGACTCGGCTCGCGAAGCGAAACTCAACCGTTACATGAGCCTGCATCGCGTCTCTCAAAGCACTGCAGTTCGTGATCTGCTTGACCGGGCTTTGTCCGAAATCTAGCACCGCCAATCGCTACATTCCGCCCCTGACGGCGGTTATTTCACGTCATACACGTGAATCGTCTGACTGTCCGGGGTGTTGTCATCATGCACCCAGGTTGAGAGGAAAAAGTAGTCGTCCCCGTAGCCGGACAGCGCCTTACTGCCCCAATCGCGCATGTTGGCGAAAGCCTCGCCGGGAGCGTTGGAGTTCGCCGGGTATTGGCAGTCCCCCGGCTCGGTGAATTCCACCGCACCGTTAGAGCGCAAATCTACCGCCGAGGCTCGGCATTGATGATCGGCCTGGGTCACCTGCTCGCGGACGAATATCTTCCCCAAGAAATGACCGTAGCCAAGCACGGTTTCCCCGACGGTGCGCTTAATCTTTTCCCCAGTCAAGTTCACGTAGCGCACCACGTCGCTGGGTGCCTCTACGGGATAATTCTTCATCCCGGGGAATTCGATGTAATCTTGCCAAATAATCCGGTCGCCCACCGCCGCGTCGATGATGTATCCGTTTAGCGCCTGGCCTTCGAAAATCTTCACGGCTTGCCATTTTTTGCTGGGGTCGAAGCCCCAGGCGGTCGGGTTACCGTGTTTTTCCATGTACATCCATTCGACTTCGTTATTGTTGGTGAAAGCCAGGGGCACCCCTTTCGAGGTGAATCCCACGAAAATCCGGGAATGCGAGGTGAAAAGCTGGCGGGGTGTCCCCGGGTGTTTCAGGTTCAAAACATGGGCTTGGCTGGGGTATTCCAGTTTACCGCCGTTGAATCCGCCGAGTTGTCTCCCGGTGGTGTAGAGCAGCACATCTTGGTGGATGGCCAGGTTGTCGCCCGGCCCGTTGGTTTGCCCGGTTTCGTCGCTGTCGAGCGGGGTGGGTTTACAGGTTTTTTGTAGGAATTCGGTTTTGGCACAGCGCATGAGTCGCCACGGATAGGGCTCTACCATTTTGTCGGTGCCCACAGCGGCCTTGTCGGGGGATTCTTCCCACACTATCCATTCCGCGCTGTTGGTGAGCCCAGTTACCCGTCATCTTTTGAGGCTGCGATACATTTCGGTGACTTTTTGGCTTTGAGGTCTATCTGGTGAATGGCGGTGCCGGATGCAAAGGGGCGTTCCTTATGCTTTTCACATTCCGTGTCGCAGCCGATTCGATAGGCCTTGTAATCTGGGGAATATCTGGTTCCCGGCAGGAATTCGATGTCACTTGGGAGTTCGAAAGTTCCGGCTGGGCTAATCTGTAGATTGGTTTTGACCGGGTCATATTGTGTGTCGAGGTTTTTGGCGCGGAATCGGGTTGGTGAGATATCGGGCAGGTATTCGATTTTGTTGGGGCGCGCCTCGGTGGTACCGGTTCCGTTTTCACTCAGTTTCATGAGGTACGTGGAGATTTCCTGGGCTTTCTGCGAGGAATATATCCCGCTATCTTTCGAGGTGGCGGGGTTGTTAGCGTTCTGGGATGCGCCAGTTTGGGTGTCGTCGATTTTGCGCAGCCCCGGCTTGGCTCGGGCGCATCCTGTAAGCGACACAGCAGCCAGTACTAATGCGGCGCTACCTGCGATTATGGCGTTAATTCGTTTTGAAAGCGGCACAGTATTCATGGCGTTCCCCTTTGCAAAATCCCCGCTAGGAACAACATCACTCTAGCTGGATACTAGAGAGGCAGCTTCTAAGGCTTCCTTTTGGTTCTGTTGGTATTTCCTCGCCTTACTGCTAAGCAGGGATAAGGGGATAATGATAATGAACTGGCCGATTAAGCATCCCCAGAGCAGCGGATTAAGTTTAGCCTGAGCTGACGAATCGTCTTGAAATATTAATACCAGACACAACCATATAGCCCAAATACCCATCAAGAATCCAAAAACAAACCAACGGAAAGCGTTTAGTCTATTCATGATAATTCCCTTCCTTAAGTCTGATGAAATCCTGGGTTTCCCAGACTCGCCACCACCTCGCCACCTTGCGCTTTAGCCTAACGACCCGACGAAACCCAGCGGTAGCTCTCATTATACCAAAGGGAACCCCTCCCTGACTAGACCTAAATCAGGCAAATTTTCAAACCGCTCGCTTCCGCCTATCGTTCCCGCAGGTCAGAGGATCTCTAGGCCTTAACAATTTCCGGCTACCCGACACCATCAATTGCCGTGTGCCGGTGATAATAAGTGGCGATACCAGAAGGCGTATTCAAACTCGGGATGCGTGGTTCCGTGACCGACATTTGCACAATAGAGCACAGACATTCGGTTTGGGTGGTGTTATATTCCCGAATTTTATTAATCCATTCAATGGCATCGCGATTGCTAATTCTTGTATCATTTTCGCCGAGCACAACAGCTAAAGAAGGATATTCCTGACATTTAACTTTTTGCACAGGAGAATATGACTTTATGAAGCGTTTAACCTCAGAATCTTCAAGAGGGTTCCC
This sequence comes from Mobiluncus mulieris ATCC 35243, assembly GCF_000160615.1. Classification (GTDB taxonomy): domain Bacteria; phylum Actinomycetota; class Actinomycetes; order Actinomycetales; family Actinomycetaceae; genus Mobiluncus; species Mobiluncus mulieris. Next base: position 1,029,740 of record NZ_GG668518.1, read on the forward strand.
GAATTCACTCCAGTCTGTAGTGGTGAGTGGTAATTCCGGATTCTGAAGTGCTTCATAGGGATTGACAAAAGGTTGTGGAAGGAGTCGGTTTTGACGGCCACCACGTCCTCGATTTAGTACAGAAACACCATCCCGACGTAGTCCTAATGGACGTAGAAATGCCGAAAATGGACGGCATCGAAGCCACCAGGCAAATCAAGGAACGTTTCCCCAATCTAGGTGTCATCATGCTGACGAACTTCCGCCGGGAAACAAGCCCTGACACCCGCAGAACGCGACGTCTGGCAAGAAGTCCTTAAAGGCAAAGGCAACGCCCAAATCGCCAAAACCCTACACAGCCAAGAAAGCACCATCAAAACCCACATGACCTCCATCATGCAAAAATTCCAAGTCCGCTCCCGCGCCGAACTCCTAGTATTCAGCGCCAAAAACGGCGCCATCCACGAATAACCGCGCTTGTCGCGATGTGAAACTTACGCCAAGTTTCCCGACTAGCACCTCATGAACCTGCCGCAACGCAAGCAGACCACGGCAGTAGTCATAGCGAATCTAAAGAACCCAGACAGGGCTAGTTCAGGTAGTCGCGCAGGGACTGGGAGCGCGCGGGGTGGCGCAACTTCGACATGGTCTTGGACTCGATTTGGCGAATCCGCTCGCGGGTCACCCCGTAGCGATGCCCAATATCGTCCAGAGTCTTCGGCACCCCATCGTTGAGTCCGTAGCGCATGGCGATAACCCCCGCCTCGCGCTCACTCAAGGTATCCAATACGCGCTGCAACTGTTCCTGAAGCATTACGAAAGACACCGCGTCAGCCGGAACCACAGCCTCGGAATCCTCAATCAAATCCCCGAACTCGGAATCCCCGTCCTCACCCAGCGGGGTGTGCAGAGAAATCGGTTCACGCCCGTATTTCTGTACTTCCACGACCTTTTCTGGGGTCATATCCAGCTCGCGAGCCAGTTCATCCGGGGTGGGTTCGCGCCCTAAATCCTGCAGCATCTGGCGCTGCACCCGCGCCAGTTTATTGATAACCTCTACCATGTGCACCGGCACGCGGATGGTGCGCGCCTGGTCGGCCATAGCGCGGGTAATGGCCTGGCGAATCCACCAAGTAGCATAGGTCGAAAACTTGTATCCCTTGGAATAATCAAATTTCTCGACCGCGCGAATCAAGCCCAGGTTGCCTTCCTGGATTAAATCCAAGAACAGCATCCCGCGCCCGGTATAGCGCTTTGCCAAGGACACCACCAGACGCAGGTTCGCCTCCAACAGGTGATTCTTGGCATTCACCCCGTCTTGCACCACCCAGTGCAGTTCCCGGGCGTGCTTCGGGGTCATCGAATCTTGTTCGGTTTTCAACAGGTGCTCGGCATAGAGCCCCGCCTCGATACGCTTGGCCAGATTGACTTCTTGTTCAGCGTTCAACAGGGCGACTTTACCGATTTGCTTCAAATAATCCTTAACCGGATCCGAAGTCGCCCCTGCCACCGTGACTTTCTGGGCAGGTTCGTCGGTTTCGTCTTTTTCCGAAATCACGAATTCGGCGGTTTTGGAGCCCTTCTTGTGCTTAGAGTCCCCTGAATAATCTGCCGTGTCGTCCTCGATATCGTGGTCTTGTTCGCCATCGGTGTCGTCGTCAAGGTCGTCTTCGTCACCTTCCTCGAAGTCATCCAGGTCGGCTTCTTCGATGTCTTCCTCGTCCAGTTCGACATCATCAGGTTCGCTATCCTCGTTTAATTCTTCTTCCTCGTCCAGAGGCAAATCTTTAGGAATCTCGGTATCCGCGTCCTTAGGCTTATGTCCGCGCCGCGTCGCTGTGGTCTTTCGCGCTGTAGTGCCCTTTTTAGAGGATGAGGCACCAGTTTTAGTGGTATCAGCCTGTTTCTTTCCCGCAGCGGTTTTCTTAGCTGCTGCCCCACTGGTTTTGGGGGACTTGCTGCCAGTTTCCTTAGCAGCAGAAGCTTTAGTGCCAGCCGCCTTGGCGGTTTTAGCACCGGAATTTTTCGTGGTTTTAGTACCAGCAGTCTTAGCGCTAGCGGCCTTGTTACCTGCCGCTTTGGTGGTCTTACTACCGGACGCTGCCACTTTTTGGGCTGAAGTTCCGGATTTTGCGGTGGCGGTTTTAGTGCTACCGGTCTTGGAACTGGCGGTTTTGGGTGCCGTAGTCTTGGCGTTTGCTTTACTTTTCACTGCTTTCGCAGCAGCAGATTTCGTCGCCGTGGTCTTGGCGACAGAGGTTTTCTTGGCAGCAACTTTACTTGCGGTCTTAGCTGCGGTTTTCGCGGCTTCACCACTCGCGGTTATTGCAGTGGTGCCGGTGGTTTTGCTGGCAGTTTTCCTTGTTGTGGTGACCCTCTTTTTCTGGGTAGTTTCGCTTTGAACTTCGTCAGATTTTTGCTTTGTCGTAGACACCCCGAACCTTTCTCACGCTAAGTCATCTTCAACGTCCGAGGTTCAATTATAATTTTATGCTACCAGATTTTCATCTTACATGGTAAAATTTGCCACATGATTGAGGAAATTCCACTTGCCGACGAGATTCGTACTGGCGTAGGCCACCGACTCAACCACCCCTGGCAGCATTGCACTAGCGCAGCGCTGAGTGAAAAACAGCTCGATGATTTTTCCGATTCCACCATAGGTTTACTGTTACGCGGCAAGCGTTTTCGCGCTATCGGAGCCTATATCGGATGGATTGCGTCCGGCGGCACGGTCAGCCCTCAGATTCCCGGTTGCCTGTTGGATTTGGGGACTTGTCTGGAGCTGTTCCAGGCCTCTGCCATTGTCCACGATGACATTATTGATGAAGCCCGGATTCGTCGCGGTTTACCATCAGCTCAGATTGCTTTCATGACTTCCTCGCCGGCGGGCGGCCCGAAGTTTGGGGAATCGGCAGCAATTCTGTGGGGGGATTTACTCTTCGCGGCGGCAAACTCTTATTTCGCCAGCGCGGTGAAAGGCCTGGATTCCGCAAGACTCCAGGCACTGGGACAGCTCTACGTGACAATGCAAGCTGAGGTAGCCTACGGCCAGTACCTGGATCTTTTCGCGGAAAGTCGGGATTTAACTGCTGATGTTCCGCCTTCTAAGGAAAGCGCTATGGAGGTGATTCGCCACAAAACGGCACGTTATTCCGTGGTGATTCCAATTCTGATTGGAGCAGCCTTGGCTGGTGCCACCCCCGATTTACTGGCTAAACTAGAGGACTTTTCGACGCCGTTGGGGATTGCCTACCAGTTGCGTGACGATGACTTGGGGATTTTCGGCAGCCAGGAGTTAACTGGCAAGCCCAGTGGGGACGATATTTGCGCCGGTAAACGCACAGTGCAACTAGCGGTAGCCTGGGAAATGACTGATGACGAGGGTCGCGAATACTTGCAACGCTACTGGGGGGCTCCGGATTTGACCCCGCCGATTTTATCTAATATCCAAGCGATTATTACCGGTTCGGGGGCACGGGCGGCGGTAGCGAAGCTTATGAATCAGCATCTGAATCAGTCCCAGTTGATTCTCGATGCTCTCGATGTTCCGTTGGAGATTAAACAGCAGCTCTGTGCTTTTGGCTCGGCTTTGGTTAATCGCGAAAACTAGGGTTTTCCGTCGGGTTCATGAGGTGCCATCTTCACAGCGCCAATGCGCCCGCGATTCGTCTCACCGCTTTCTTTTTCCCAGTCAGCAGAGCTTGTAGCGGGGTCTCCCCCAGTGTCTCCTCGATCGAAAACAGCCAGCCTACTATCTCTGTATCTGTTAATCCGCAATCACGAAGCAAAGTAATAGTGCCTTTCAAAGTTTCGAGTGGCCCGACGTAATCTTCCCTTTTAACCAGGAATCCCCGGGGAATCAGGTGTTTACCGTCAGTGGGGTTTTCTAAGGCTACCAGGGAGCCGTCTTTTGTCCAGGTGCGTATCTGTTTAGGTTCCACTTCTAGGAAAGCGGCGGCTTCCTTAGGTGTGAGCCATTCCAATTCCGTCCAAATATCATTCATGAAACAAAACTACGCTGAAAAGTGTTACTTCTCGGGGAGGGACACAGAAATCTGAGCATTTTTATCATAGACTTACCGGCGTGACGGAATCTCATGAACCCAGGTCTGCAGACCTCCCAACATCCTCCCGGAACGGCGATAGTGCCGATAAGCCCACTAGTCAGGACGGAAATGCTGCTACCACGAAGATTCCAGCACCCGTTGTGCGGCCAAATCGCAACGGTAAACACCTGGCAGAAGATGATCCCGACGCGTTACCACCATTGACTGTTCCTCACCCGGGTTCCGTCGTGCCGGTTGGCGGCCAAGCCCAACCGGACAGTCTGGTGGGAACCACGGTTGATTCCCGCTACGTTATCGAGGCGCGAATTGCGCGTGGCGGTATGGCCACGGTTTATCGAGCCAAAGACACACGCCTCGATCGTCCGGTGGCTTTGAAAATCATGTACCCCCACTTAGCTGAATCACAGGATTTCGTGGCGCGGTTTCGCCGCGAAGCTCGTGCTGCTGCTCGTTTGACCCACCCGGGAGTGGTCGCAGTCTATGATCAAGGCACCACCGAGGGCTCAAGCTATCTAGTGATGGAACTGGTGCAAGGCCCCAATCTGCGTACCTATTTGCGTTCCCAAGGCTGTTTGCCCCTAGGGGAAGCCCTTAGAATCACCACGGAAATTTTTGATGCCCTGGCCGCCGCGCACCGTAGTGGATTTGTGCACCGCGATGTCAAACCAGAAAACGTGCTTATCCCCAAGTCCGGTCCGGTAAAAGTGGCTGATTTCGGCCTAGCACGTGCAGCTTCCGAAGCTACCGCTGCCACTACGGGTTCTATTTTGGGAACAGTAGCCTATCTAGCTCCTGAAACCGTCTCGGGCGAGACTGCTGACGGACGCGTAGATGTGTATGCTACCGGAATCATGCTTTATGAACTGTTGGCAGGGGTACCGCCTTTCACTGGGGATTCCCCTATCCAGGTCGCCTATGCGCATGTACACAACGATTTGCCTCACATTCGCCAAACTGAACCGTGGGTTCCCGAAGCGGTGGACGAACTGATTACGAAGCTCACGGAAAGGGATCCGGCACACCGCCCGGTGGATGCGGCGGCAGGCAAGGCTTTGGTAGAAGATGTTCTGGCCGAGCTTAACCCCGAGGAACTGACTCTGCGAGGTTCGGCAAAACCAACGCTGGAAGATTCCGAGCCTATGGATGCGGTTATGGCAACCCCGACTTTAAACCAGGTGCCGTTAGCCATGACAGGAACCCAGAAAAAAAGATGGTTTGGTCGTAAGGCTAAGGGTACAACCCCGTTGGCACCTCATGAACCCGCCACCCCCACGAACCACCCCACGCAAGCCCACAGACGAGGCCGACTTATAGCACTCATAAGCGTTTTAGTGGTAATGCTGTGCGCTCTGGGTGCGGCATGGTTTTTCCTGTGGGGACCGGGATCGTATCGCCCCATGGTGGATTTGACTAACCAGCAGTGGTCGGGAGCTTCTAAGGCACTACAAGACAACGATATAGCTTTCCAGCGACAAGACGTTTTTGATGACGAGGTACCCGCTGGCAATGTAGTTCGCACCCAACCGGCCGCTAACCAGCCCTTGGGACGCTTCCAAAAAGCCACGATTTATGTGTCCAAAGGCATTGAGATGCTGCGAATGCCTGACTTGTCTGGGAAAACCGCGCCGCAAGCAACCGAGTTGGTAACCAAAGCACGTTTTACCGCCCCGCAAATCAGCGAAGACTACTCGGATACGGTGCCTCAAGGCACGGTGATTAGTCAAGACCCAGCTCCAGGCACCACCATCCCGCACAACACAGTGGTGAAGGCTGTTATCTCGAAGGGACGTGAACCGGTTACTGTACCACACCTGGTCGGGAAGACTCGGGATGAGGCCAATGCTTTACTAGCGCAATCCGGCTTGAGTTCCAATATTAGCGAGGATTACTCCGACACGGTAGCTAAAGGCTTAGTTATCAGCCAAAATACTAAGGGCGGTTCCACCGTTTATCGGCACGACGAGATTTCCTTCGTGGTGTCTAAAGGACCGCGAACCGTGGCGGTTCCCAATGTGCAACGTAAATCTCAAGCGGATGCCACCGCGATTTTACAAGGCCTAGGTCTGAAAGTCCGTGTTGAGCGAGTGTTCAATGTGGCGGGTATTGTTGCTGATACTAACCCCAGAGCTGGGACGGTAATCCCGGTGGGGTCAACTGTCACAATACGGATGATTTAGAAACCCATTTCAGGGAAATCCACCAGGTCAGTGTTTTGCAATCCGGGACGCAGTTTCGCCAGCATTTCCGCCACCATAAAAGCCAGCTCCAAGGATTGCTGGTGATTTAGGCGCGGATCTACCAGAGTCTCGTAGCGTTTCGCCAAGGCGGCTTCATCCACGGTTTCAGTACCACCCACGATTTCGGTAACATCATCGCCGGTCAACTCTACGTGAATGCCACCGGGAATCATCCCTTCGGCTTCGTGAACCTCGAAAAATGCGCGCACCTCGTCCAGAACCGTTTCAAAGTGACGAGTCTTATAGCCACTCGCAGTTTTCACCGTGTTACCATGCATCGGGTCACACATCCACACAATGGGTTTGCCCGTGGCTTTACCGGCACGCAATAAACCGGGCAGAATCTCGCGCACCGAAGCATTCCCCAGACGGGAAATCAGGGTGAGTCGTCCGGGGATACCCTCCGGGTTGAGTCGCTCTGCCAGGTGTGTTACGTCTTCTGCGGTGGCAGAAGGCCCCAGTTTCACTCCAATCGGATTTTTCACCCGCGAAAGCATTTCCAGATGTGCACCATCAAGTTGCCGAGTACGTTCCCCAATCCACACAAAGTGCGCTGAAGTATCGTACAAGTCCTCGGAAATAGAATCGACACGAGTCAAAGCGTTTTCATATTCCAAGAGAAGCGCCTCATGAGCCGAATAGAAATCCACTGTACGCATCGCATCGGCAGGCACCCCAGTTGCTTTCATGAACTGCATCGCCGCATCGATGGATTGAGCCAGGGCATCGAAACGGGCATAGGCTGGATTGTTCACAAACCCCTTGTTCCATTCGTGAACCCGGCGCATATCGGCATATCCACCCTGAGTAAAGGCTCGAATCAGGTTCAGCGTAGCGGCCGAATATTGGTAGGTTTCCAGCAGACGCTTGGGATTTGGGGTGCGAGATTCCCGGGTAAACTCGTGACCATTGACCGCGTCCCCACGATAAGATTCCAGGGTCACGCCATTACGAGTCTCGGTGTCAGCCGAACGCGGCTTGGCGTATTGCCCGGCCATCCGACCCATCTTGACCACCGGTAACCCTGCCCCGTAAGTCAAGACCACCGCCATTTGCAAAATCGTCTGAACCTTCAGTTTCAAGTGGTCGGCGGTGGATTCCGCGAAAGTTTCCGCGCAATCCCCGCCGGTCAGCACGAAAGCCTCGCCCTTGGCAGCCTTACCCATAAGTTCGCGCAGTTCATTGACTTCCCCAGCGAAAACCAGGGGTGGACGGCGTTTGAGTTCCACGCAGACTCGCTGGACTTCGACCACATCGGGATAAGCCGGCTGTTGGACGGCGGGACAGGCACGCCACGCCGCTTCGAAGTCTTGCAGATGAAGTTGTTCTAGGCTGTGTTCCACGCTGATTATTGTCCTTGTACCCCAGTTGTAACTTGGTCCAGGCTACCATTGGTGGCCTGGACCAAGATTATCAGCAATCTCTAGATTTGGCCGATTTCAGACAGCAAGGTTTGGAACCATGGTGTGGTCACATCGAAAGGCTTGCCACCTTTAATCCGTTTGAAATCAATGCAGCTAAGAACATCGTGGTTTTCTTCGTCATGCCCAATAACCCCAGATTTGCCAGCAAAAGCGCTCTGTACCGCCAAGTCCACCATGCCCTTTATCAGCAACAAATCCTGTTGATTAGACGGAGCAGAGCGTGCGAAGTATCCGGATTTTTGCACCAAAACCTTTTCGGCTTGCAAATCCGTGGCGAAATGCTTGGCGAAATACTGACCCGGGTTGATTTCATCAAGGCGCACATGCCCGAAAGCGTCGCGGTTAACCGTCTGTCCAGCCGCTTCCATCTCAGCCACAATATCCATCACACCCGCACCCTCGGACAGGAAAATATTGACATTTCCTACCCGATTCATAATCTCTTTGAGCCGTTTGGCTTCCGCTTTGATATCCATCTTCATTTCTGGGACATATACCCCGTGAATCTCCCAGTGGGAGCGATCCAAACCTACGCTGGGGACGAATTGCTGTTGATCCAACCACTCCCGGTAGAGCTTTGCGGAATAGGCGGTTAGCCAGCCACAATTTCGACCCATCACCTCATGAACGATGAGCATCCGGGGCGACACGCGCGACTCAGAAATAATGTGCGAGGCGTAAAGCGCAGTGTTTTCCGCTGCGGTATACGCACCCAGCGACTGGCGAATCGGTACCACATCGTTGTCAATAGTCTTAGGCAAACCCACCACGGTCAGGTGATAGTTATTGGTCTCCAGGTATGCAGCCAAGTCGGCGGCGGTAGTATTCGTGTCATCACCACCAATGGTGTGCAGCACATCAACCCCGTCCTTAACCAGACGATTGGCAGCAACCTGTAAAGCATCCTCCCCTTCCTTGATGAGGCCACGCTTGACTAAATCAGCGGTGTTGGTAAGCTTTACGCGAGAATTACCAATCGGGGAACCGCCGTAGTTCTGCAGGCGAACGGCATGGGCGCGAGCCTCGGCATCTATTACGAAATACTTGCCGGTCAACAGGCCGTGATAGCCGTGCTCGTAGGCAATAATCTCGACATTCGGGTCGGACTCCGTGTATCTCTCAATTAGCATTCCCACTGCCGTAGACAAGCAGGGCGCGAAGCCTCCTGCGGTCAGTAGCGCTACTCGTTTTAAACTCACTGTGTCACCTTTCTTTCTAGTGTTTTTCGGGTTTTCAAGCCTATTTTTAAGAGGCATCCTTGGAAGCCTTTTTGGCTTCTTCAAGCTTTTTCTTTACGTTCGCGGCGTATTCATCAACGTATTCCTGTCCTGACAGCAACATCAGCGCATACATGACCTCATCAGTGATGGAACGCAATGCGAAACGATCATTCTCCATCCCAATATAGCGGGAAAAATCCAGGGGTTTACCAACAATAACCCCGATTCGTTCCGGACGTGGCAGACGCTTGCCAATGGGCTGAGATTTATTCGTCCCCACCATCGCCACCGGAATAATTGGTGCCCCAGATTCCAAGGCCAGCCGGGCAATCCCAGTTTTACCACGATAGAGTCGTCCATCCGGGGAGCGGGTTCCCTCGGGATAGATTCCAAATAAATCTCCCCGCTTAAGTACCTCCAGGCCTTTATCCAGGGCGGCCTGGGAGGCTCGTCCCCCCGAACGATCCATAGGAATCACTCCCACGGATTGCATGAAGTGTTTCACCATCCAGCCTTTGAAGCCGGTACCGGTGAAATAATCAGATTTACCGACGAAGGTAATCTCACGTTTGGTCATGAGTGGCAAGAAAATGGAGTCTATAACGGCTAGATGGTTGGACGCGAGAATAGCCGGCCCCTCGTCCGGGATGTTTTCCCCACCGCGAATCCACGGTTGAAACAGTAAATGCAGCAACGGGCCCGCTACAAACTTTGCAAACCTGTACATTTTGAACCTCCGCTTGCCTGATTAGTAATTTCTGTATAGCTTGGGCATTATGTCTTTGTTTAAGAAAGGCCACCGGGATGATGTTCCCGACGATGATGAAATTGAACGCCGGTTCGAGGAACTAGCCTTGGCAACCCCGGAACTCGGTGGCGTGGGACCTCGCGACTGGTCTCCGGCAGAAGATACCGAGGGTTTCGTTCAGCCTGATCCCCCTCTGCCCCATTTACGTCCCTCCACAGTGAGAGGATGGGTTCTGCTGGTCATCAGCCTAATGGGTCTGTGCGTACTGGGCTTTGCACGCCCCGCTTTTTCTGCTGTCATAGCCTGTGTGTGTCTCCTGATTTTGTTATGGAGCTTGTACCTCCTGATTATCAAGAAATAGTTCGCACAATCTTCCATTAGTGCGCGGGTGCAAGCACTTTCTGGATGGCATCAACTACAGTGTCGGCGTGGAACGGCGCCTGAATACACTGCGCTGCTCCCGACCAGCGAGCTAGCCACTCGTCTTGGGGTCGCGCCACCAGCATAATAACCGGAGGAACTTTATCATGATGGTCATGTAACCAGCGAGACAGAGATTCCCCGCCTTCCTGGGTGGTCTCCGCATCCAAGACCAACGCCGCGAAACGGTTTTCTTCGAAGCTCAACTTCGCGGCCTTCGCGGTGGCTACTTCTAGCCAGTTAATCGGCGGCAAGCCAAAGGCTCCACTGATTCCGGCTGCGTCCATAATAGTTTCACGCGTGTGCAAATCACTGCTGAAAAGCATAATTTCGGCCGCATCGGGTTTAGTCTTCGCATCCATAGGCAACTCCTTCATATTGCTAAATTCATTCTAGCCTGGCCTGTCTTAGGAGCAAAAACCCCACCCTAGGTTATTTCGCGGGCGTGTTGCCTTTCTCCGAGAGGCTAATTGCATCGACAATATCAACAATCTGAACCACGCCGCGTTTAGCCGCTTCGTTTGGTGGTCCAACCAAAACCACACGGGAGCCTACTTTCTTGCCCACAGCCTTGGCATCTTCAGCTTTTACCCAAGTCACCGAACTGCCATTCGTCCAGGTGGATTGGGGGGCATCACCCCATGACCCATAGACCAGCACGTATCCTACTTGATCACCGGCTTCGATGGTGCGCCCCTGTCCTTCCATTGTCCACACAGTAACAGGCTGGGAGGGAATCTTGGCTCCCTCGACATATGCAGGTTGAGGTTCCTCACCAGGTTGGCAGTAAATCTTAAGGCCATCGGGCAATTTCGCGTCAGTAGGTTTAGACTTCGAAAGTACCTGGGTGTAGGCCGCCAACTGGGGTTCGTTCAAAACTGGTGGAGAGAACACAATATCAACTACAAAAACCAAGGTGTCACCGGCCAGCTTGGGCTTGCCAGCAATCCCCTTGCCCGCTGCCTTCTGGGCTTGTTCCTCAGGGGTGAGTTCCCCGTAGCCAAGCTTGGGAGGAATAACCAGCTCGACCCGATCGCCCACATGCGCTCCCGCTAATCCCCAACGCCAACCTTGCACCACTTCACGCAGGTTGAAAGTAGCGGTTTTGCCACGCTTCCAGGAACTGTCAAAGACTTTCCCGTCCCAAGTTTGCCCCACGTAGTTCACCACCACATCCGCATTGGCAGATACCTCGGAACCACTGCCTTTAATCAGGATACTGCGAATAAAATCATTGGACGGTGCCCCACTACCCGGGGCTATGGTCGGTTCCTGGCCAAAATCTTTGCCGGCCGTTGCCTCCGGGACGGGAGCATTTTCGGCGGGTTTGACTTCAGGGACTTCCCCGGATGAAGCCGGGGTAATTGTCTTGACGCAAGCCTTAGGCTTTGCCAACGGAGCATTAGATTCTTTATCGGCCTTAGAACACGCACTCACCCCTGCAATCAAAGGAATCAGCGCCAATACTGCCAGGAATTTCTTTGAGACTCGCATAAAATCCACTCCCTAAATCTTTAGCGTTTGGTGTCATATGAAGCCAAAATCTGCAGCAATGCCGCCCGCGGCTCGCTGGAAGAAGTAGCCGGATACACGACCAAAATCATACTTCCCAAGGGCAAGCCTTCGGCTTTGATGGAACCTGCCTCGATAGCGTACATCTTTGCGTTGCCCCAATCCCCAGGAGCGGTAGCCTTGCCCCAGTCCGCGCTGATTTGTTTCACTACCACGGACTGTCCCGGTTTGACGTTTTCACCGTTTCCTTGAGCATAGACGGTAGCATTTTGTTTCGTGGGGTATTCCCCCGCAGCGCTGGCATCTACCCCGAAATCGCCGTTTTCTGAAGCGTTCACGCTGACTCCTTGCGGCAAGGCTTCATTAGTCGGGGTAACTTGGAACTGACTGCCCGCATCCGGGGACACTGCAAGGCGAATATCAGCCACGTAGGTCAAAGTGTCGCCCTTCTTTACCCCAATAGATTCACTACCAAGATCACCATAGGCATCAGTGGGAGGCATTATCAGCATGAGCCGCTGTCCCACTTTCGCTCCACGCAAGGCCATCCATCCCTTAATCGGTGGGTCAGTCAGCGAGAAACCTCGTGGTTCGCCAGAACCCGCGATAGTCGAGTCAGGTAGCTGCGCTCCACCCCACACTTTGCCATAGTAATCCACCAAGACAAAGTCAGAATCCCCAACAGTTTGACCTTTACCGTCACCTTCGTCCAAAACCTTGGTCAAGATGGATTGAGGTGGCTTGTTACTGGGGAAATTTATCTCCGGGACGGTACCAAAGTTTGGGGAAGACACCGTAGGAAGACCATCTCCAGTTGCCTTTCCACAAGCGGAAAGCGTGAAAACAATGGTAGCGGAAGCCAACAGAACTGCGATTTTTCGAAACACGATACTCCCTAAATTGTTGCAACTCTTAAAATCTTTTCCATTCTACAGGGTAACTCTCAAGAAGTACCGCAATTTCGGCGCAGCTCGCCCTAGCTTTTCTTCCCTGAGTTACTTCCAAGATAGCTCTTAGTGAAAAGACCCTCCACAAGAACAGGTATTAGCCGCATTCGGATTGTCAATCACAAAGCCCTGCTGCGCCAAAGTATCCTGGAAATCAATCGAGGCTCCGGCGAGGTACGGAACGCTCATCCGGTCTACCACCAGTTTCACCCCATCAAAATCCCGCACCGCATCGTCTTCCTCAATGACATCGTCGAACTCGAGCTGGTAAATCAGCCCGGAACAGCCCCCCGGTGCCACTCCAATACGCAGGTTCAGGTCATCGCGGCCTTCCTGTTCCAGCAGTGCCCGGATTTTTGCCACCGCCGCTTCGGTCAGGTTAACTTCGTGGGTCAAGGTTGCGGTTTCGCTCATAAATTTCCCTTCATTCAGATTCACTTCAGTTTTCAGTTTAGCCTGGTTTGGTTTGCCTTGCATTACCCGCAAGTGTTTTGTTCGCCGCCGGCACAGTCTAAAGCCGAAATAAAACCTGTAAACTGGCTGAATTCGGCTCGAAAGCAACCGGTTCCCCGAGTTTAGTTGAAAGCCGCTCTGCCTTTCAAAACTAGGGTACATTCAGTCATGATGCCAGGTTTGTCCCAGAATTTTACCCCAATCTTCGAGGCTACGATTGGGCTGTTCTGCTAACAAATACACGCCAGATAATCCGGATTCAGCCAGTTGCCGACGCGACAGTGGCGTGTCCATGGCAAGAGCCACCACCGGTTGAATTCCGTGACGCCAGACTTTCGAAACTACTAGGCTGGTCAAATCCCCCACCCCAGGTTCACCGGTAATTTCGGGAGTGAAAACCACGACCTGCTCAGCTCCAGAATCAAGTTTCAGGTGTCGCGGGGGTAAGACTGGTACGCCGGGTACGGCAACGCTGCCAGGCACGGCTATGGTTTGCATGGTTAGGATGTCATGAGGCGCTGATTTCAGCCAGCCCCTCATGAACCCGTCAAACCACGAGGCCACCGCTGGCACGGCGAAAACCTGAATTATCAACGCAAACCCGCCGCCGCCAGCCGCCCCAAAAATAGCGTCTCGGCTAAGGCTGCAGCCTGAAGTGCCGCCAAATCCTGGGACTCATTCTCAGAATGCGCCTGTGACAACGGGTCTTCCACCCCCGTAACCAAAATCTGGGCATGAGGGAACAGCTCCTGGAAAGTGGCGATGAACGGAATCGAGCCCCCCACTCCGATGTGTACTGCCGACTGGTCAAAAGCGTCAGTAAGCGCTCCTTGCATCAGTTTCATCGCGGGCGCTTCCAAATCAGCGGCGTAAGCCGGCCCGTATTCCCGCACGTTAACTGTAACTTCCGCCCCGAAAGGCACGTGAGCCTGGAGATAATCCGTCAGCGCCGCCCCAGCTTGTTGCGGATTTTCTCCCGGAGCTATCCGCATCGAAATCCTGGCGGTAGCCTCGGGCAACAAGACATTCCCAGAATGTTCCACGTCAGGACAATCGATCCCAATTACTGTTACCGTGGGTTGCGTCCACAGGCGGGCAGTCAAATCGCCCTCGCCAATCAGCTTCAACCCGTCGACCGCGCCGAGTTGCTCACGCAAATCCGCCTCGGGGTAATCCACATCAGCCGATAAGTCGCGCACCAATCCAGGCACCGCCACCACCCCGGTATCGGTGTGCAAAGTCGCTATCAGGCGACACAAGGATGTCAAAGCATCCAAGACGACCCCTCCGAACTGGCCAGAATGCACCGCGTGGGTCAAAGTGCGCACCGTCACATCCACAATTAGCACCCCCCGCAAGCCAGTAGTTAAGGCTGGGGTCTGGGCATCCCAGTTCGAAGAATCCGTCACTATAATCACGTCAGATTCCATGAAATCCCGGTGCTTTTCAAGGAAAGCGTGGAAGGTCGGGGAACCGACTTCCTCTTCCCCCTCTATGAACAATTTCACCGTCACCGGCAGGTTTTCACCCCAAGCTCGCAAGGTCGCCAGATGAACCGCGATTCCCGCCCCATCGTCGCTGGCACCACGCCCATAGAGTCGCCCGTCCTTTTCCACTGGCACGAAAGGACTGGTGTTCCACCCGGATTGGCCATCGGCCGGCATCACGTCGTGGTGGGCATAGAGCAGCACGGTTGGTGCCCCCGCCGGCCCGGGTTTCTCGCCAATAATCGCGGGGCGAGAAGTGCGCCCGGTTTTGGGGTCTTGCACCGTGGTGATTTTGGCTTCAAATCCGGCTTTCGCCAGTCTCCCAACGATGAATTCGGCACTTTTCACCATGTCCGCCTCGTGTTGCGGCAAGGCAGAGATTGCCGGGATTGTCACCAGTTCCTTTAGGAAATCCACGATTTTCGGGAAATCAGCGTTGATTTTATCTCGCAATGTTTTTTCGTCCATGTGGCTGAGCCTCCTTTGGGGAAAGGGTTTCAGGCCTCTCCCAAGTTGTGGAATAATCGAGTTATCATGAGTCTATTCAAAAAGAAGCCAGCAAGCGAAGCCGACCCCGCCAGTTCCAAGTCGACGGCGGGCGGTGGGGTGCCGAAAGTTTCCCGCCAAAAGAAAGGTCCGACTCCGTCGCGTAAAGCCCAGGAGGCCAGGAATTACCGCCCGATTGTGGGTGGGGACAAAAAGGCCGCCAAGGAACGTGCCCGCGAGGAATCCCGTCGCCGTATGGCGTTGGAAGAGGAAGGCATGCGTACCGGGCGGGAGGATTTACTGCCCTTGATGCACCGCGGTGCCGCCAGGCGTTTCGTGCGCGACTATGTGGATGGGCGTTACACCTTTTCCGAGTGGATGATGTTTGCGGTGCTGTTGGCCATGTTCGGTGGAATTATTGCCGTGTCGATTTTGACCCAAAACAAGATGCAGGCACTGGCTTTCCAGGTGAATACCTGGTCGATGATTGCGTCCTATGCGTTCTTGATTGTGGGTTGTGGCGAGGGAATTGTCCTTGCCCGTCGGGCGCGTACTTTGGCGGCGGCTAAGTTGGGCGAGGAAAAGATTCCCCGGGGCTTGCGTTGGTATGCCTTCTCACGTTTGGTGATGCCGCGTCGCTGGCGCCAGCCCCGCCCCCAGGTGACACGTTGCCGGCGCAAATCATGAGGTGCCATCTTCAAATCTGTGTGATATGTCGAGACAGAGATGACGCTAGAAAACTTAATTTTGCTGTTGCCAGCATGCTTGCAGATGTCTGATTTTTGGGACATTTTCATAGCTTTAGTTATCTCCTAGAGTGAAGCTGACGGTAGTTTTCTATGAGTGAAACACGTATGCTAAAAATCGGAGATTTCTCTAACTCTGTTGGAGCGAAAACAGGCGAAGTCCAGCTGTTACGTTCAAAGGGATTTACCCAAGAAAAGCTAATTCAGCAGTTTTCAAGCAAAGTAGATTTAGATAAAAAACAAGAGGCGCAACTCGGGCGTAAAGTATCAATAGATTACATGTACCAAAAGTTGCAGGAACGTAACATAATAACAGAGGAAGAGACCAAGAAGCTGAGAGAGACAGTACGTTCTAAAAAAGAACTAGCTGAGGAGATATACCTGAAATACGGACCAGGTGACGAATCTGCGAGTGCTAGTAATATGGCAGAAGGGGTATTGCTTAGCAATGGCATTATAGTAGATCCTGATGATAAGGAGGGCATTAGAAAGCTATCTAAGCTATCTAGGAAGGATGTTTCCGCTGTAGAAAGAATTCTTGGTTGCGACTACTCCTCGGGGTGTGGAACCTTTCACCTCAGACACTTGGCTAAGTGCAGGGAATCTGGCATAATTCAAGGCGAGCTAAGCCTTAAACATTTTTCGGTGATGAAATTTATTCTCAATTTAAATTCACAAGACGGATCAGAAGAACCAACGCTCATGAAGGAAAGGATTAAACGATTATATGAGGTGCTAAATTTGAACGAAATACATGATACTTCTTCCATTTGGCAACCAAATATGAGCGAAAAGAATGAAGGTTTAGCTTCGATTAAATTCTAAGAATTTATCTGAGAATTTAATCGCTCTAATATAACATGCAAGGTTCAATGGTTGTGGGGTGCAGGAAGTTTCCTGCACCCCACAACCATTGACTAGGAATGCTGGTAATTTTACTTGAGCTGATTTTGCGCAACGCACGAATATCCCGAGTTAAGAAATTCCCTTGCGGGGGCAGTGTTTCCCGCTTGCAGCGGAGTAACGTTATCTTCCAGGAATCGGTCATAGTCAGGAAACATTTTTATGTCCTTGCTTTCTTTGAATCCCAGGAGTATCTGGATAGCTTTCTGCACTTCATCAGATTTTCCTGCTTCTTGGTTTTGAACCGCGCTCTTAAGCCAGGCACATTGCCATTGCACCAGCGCATCGGATTTAAAGTATCCAGGTTCATACCAAACTTCTTGTACCTCAAACTTGTTCTGGTTCGCAGTACGCTCTGTTTTCTGGGCTTGAACTTGTTGAAGCTGATCTTGAAGTTCTTTGAACGAATGCTTTGCTTCAAAAGTTCCTTCTGGTGGAAGAGTATATTCACGCTTTATTTCCTCCAGTTCCTGCTTCATTTGAAGCTTAGCTTTGCGAAGAGATTCATTCAAAGTTTCCTCAGCCTTTGCAAGAACTTGCAAGTTCTGAGAATCAACTGTTGGCACATCACGTGGAGATGCATTAAAATACGCTGCCGTACATAACCCTATTATACAAGTCGCTATGGATATGGCACCAGCTACCTTATAAGACGAAACATTCTTCATAGCCTCACTCCTCTCTAGCTATGGTTGGTGGCATAACTAATTTTACACAGAGTTCTATAGCTGCTATAATGAATATTTTCTTCTTGCTCATATTGTAGCTCCTTTTCGTTACCTTGGTTTGGCACATCTCGGAAGATGCAATTCCGTAACTCACATTATTACCGATTCCTCACGTTACATCCGTGCTTATTGCATCTACTTTGTTGCCAGTGGTTGTCTAGCCACCAGTATCTATCATAGAGGGGCATGAAGAACCTGTAAATATCCCAAAAATAGGGCATCAACAAGTGTTTAGCGATGACTGACTGTGAAGCACTCGTCGACTATAACTGCTTCCTGCTCTAACCCAATTCGAGAAATCCGCTCTAGCTCTCGCAACCCGAATAACTTGACAAAGCATAATCCTAAAGTAAAATTAGCTTATACTGAGAGAATCGGGTGGAAGCATGGAATCTGATAACAAGCTTGAACGCAAAATTAAACGTATTGATGGTGTTGTACGAAGCTTTGAACACGCCGGAGTTTTTGGTCTGGTTCTGCTGATTTCCATGTTGTTCATGCTGTTATTAATATATAGGGGTGCGGGAATCTTTGCTTTCTTGCTGTTTTTTCCACTATTTCTTATCGTTCCTGCGATTGTTCTTTTCGTATTACGCAAACAGCGACCAGTTCAGTTCGTTTTTGCAGTCACGTTACTGCCTGCACTTTGCTATCTAGTGATATCAGCCAACCAAATTATAGCTCCTTGGATTTTTTTTGGTTCTTTAGAATCTGCGTTCTCAGAATTTAGATTCAATATTTTCACTGAATACCCATTCTTAGGTATTCATGCTGCTATATTTTGGTTGGGCTACATGCTTAAGTTTATAAAACGAAAGCACGTAGCCCAACCAGAACAAGATGCGGCAGCTACTAGTAAATGAAAGCAGCCAACTCTCCACAAGCAGCTTCGATAATCTCTTCCGGCACATTTCCAGAGAGAACTGGTCGAATAATACCTCCTGGCAGGTTAGTCATGATGGTATGGAATTTCTGCGCAGCATCATTCTTGTTCTTTGCTCCTATGCTTTCCGCGATTCGTCTGAATCTACCACTCATTAGGGTAGAATTATTGTAGTATTCACGCAGGGTTTGTGAGAGTAGGTGTGGGTTGTTATCTGCGCCGTTTTCGAGTGTCTGCCCGATTAAGATGGCATCTCCGTCGCAGCACAAATCATCGCGGTTACAGCTATTACCTACGGATTCCCAGTTTCCTTCGTCGTTTTTCTTGTCAAGGGTTAATCCTTTTAGCCCAGACTGGTTGCTGCTAGGTGTGCCAGGTCAACGGCTTCACCCGTCTTGTCAGTCATAGACTGCCGCCACGCTCCGATATAGCGGTCTAGCGCTGAAAATCTTCGAAGCGACAGGGTCATACACCAAGCACACCGCAACACCTAGCACGTTTCTGAGAAATGTCAAGAATAGTCACGATTTAAGCTAAAAAAGCTAACCAACCCCGACTTTACGTTGCGATACCAACCGAAAACCCCAAAATAAGACACATAATTCGGTTATTAACCCGTAATTAGTCCTGAAATTGTCATGCTATAGGAGAAGGAGGTGTAGAGCAGGTACATGTCGGCTGCGTCCAATTTTTGGGGTATTTACACACTCTGTTGTACCGCCTAGCGTTGTAGTTGTGGTCAGGGCGGCCACGAACTAAACCGAAAGAGGTATCAACGACGAAAAGAATCGCAGAAATCATCTCTGGAGCCGCTGCTGCAGTACTACTGCTCGTCTCAGGAGGGATTGCAAGCTCTTGGGCAGCGGGAGACGGTGCCTGGATGGACGAAGTAACTGGTGGCCCGAGCATTTACCGAACACAGCAATACTACGACTCAAAACAGCTAACCCCATGGACAACAAACTTGACAGGAAAAATTACACGAATAAATGTCCGCGCAACCATAACTAATCCACCTAGGGTTGGACAAGGCCTTGCGGCTGGCCTATGCCCTGTTGGGTATTCGGAGTACCACTGTGCCGATATAACAAATATAGTGTACGGAGCGAGCGCAAACGGAGACGTTTACGATTTTGCTGGCTACCCAGCAGCAACTTCCTTCTACTTCAAGTGGGGTATTCCTGACAGTCGAAACCAACCGGTGTTTCCCGTAACCATAATTTCAAAACAGTCCATTAATGTGTTCTACGAATAAAGGAGGTCTATGTGATACGAGTAGACTCATTTCACTCAACCACGACGGGCATTACGCCTAGTCTAAAATCTATGCAACAGTATGGATTTGAGAGTGTAAACAGCAACACAAACACTGCCAAGAAGTTTGCAATCCCAGGGAAAAAGGTTGATGTAACCTACATGCTAAAGAAGCTGGAGGAACGCGGCTTAATTTCTACCGAAGAACGCAAACATCTAGAAAGAGATGTTCGTAATCGTAATCAGATTGTAGACAAAATATCTGATTTAAAAGGGCCTGGCTTAGCTCTTAATGCAGCGTACAAAATGAGAGACGGCGTTTTACTTCCAAATGGAATATTAACGTTAACGGACGATCCTCGCAAGGTACAAAGATTATCTCAGCTAACAGCAAATGAGGTTAAAATCATTGAAACAGCTGAAGGGTCAGATATGGGAATAGGCCAGGTAGGGATGCTTGCAACTACAGTGTCGATTTCAAAAGAACAGGGTATAATCAGTGGCGAATTGGGATTGAAAGATTTCAGCATGCTCAAATCCTGGTTTGAACACAATGGCAAGCCCGGTACAACTGAATTAATTGAAAGTCAGCAGATGCTAAAGAGACTCTACGATGAGTTATCGGACAGAAGCAGGGATATTTAGCTTTCAATAATTGGGTTGGTTCGTATTTTCTTAAATGCGAACCAACCCAGACTTTTATTCCAAAAAGAACAGCTAATCGACAGCTGTAGCCGCCTACTAGGAGCCGGTGACTTCAGAAACCAACTACACCCTTAAAAGCGAAGAGCCCGTTAACTGGAATTAATAAATAAACGGTCATAATTATTCCACCACAGATTAGTAATACAATCGGCAACTTAATTCATTCCTGTTTCACTATCTTGCTGAGATGCTGTGTTATTCATACCGAGGCGAATCATCTCTAAAGTGAGCTGGCCACGACGTATATTAAGTTTCTTCAAAATTCTTTTTATATAAGTAGTAACGGTGTGAAGAGAAAGACCAGTAGCCTTGGCTATTTCTTTGTTACTGCGAGCCTCACCTATCAAATTAACGATAATACGCAAATGCTCCGGGAGAGCCTCAATTTTAGCCTTCAATTCCTGGTCACCGTTCTCAGGATTAGCGGAAACAAAGTAATCCATAACTAGAGATAGCGGTTTTTCGTCTAATATTTTACCACCCCGAAAAACCCGCTGGATGGCCGCTCCAATCTCGCGGAAATCAGTTTCTTTAGTCAGAAAGCCTCTAGCCCCAGCTGCCAAGGACTGTCTAAGCATGTCAGGTCTTTCAAAGGCTGTCAGCATCAGGATTTTCTCATCCGGATTGAGCTCTAGGGCAGACTTCGTAACCTCGATACCCCCCATACTCGGCATAGTTACATCCAACAGCACTACATCGTGGTCAATGGTTTCAATTAGACGCATGGCCTCGTCACCATCGCTAGCTTGTCCCACGATTTCAATGTTTTTCAGCCGATTCAACAAATCCGTCATTCCACGCAGATAGACAGCGTCGTCATCGGCGAAAATCACGCGAATCACACAGTCCTGGTCGCCCATGATATTTCCTCGAGTTTAATGGCATTTCAACGCGCGGCATCACAGGTCAAAAGAGAACTCATTTAGTTCTGCTTCCCGACCGTGTTCTGCTACGTTACGTATAAATTTAACATAATCTCTAGGTCAAAATAGTTTCAAAACGTATCCCAAAAGTAGGGTATTCACAAACTCCCTGGTCGGATGCACCTTGATGCTCAATCTCACGGTTTCAGTTGGTAAGGTAGAGGCGTGTACAAGTTCTTTTTCCGCCATGTCCTGGTGCACCTCGATCCGGAGTGGGTACACCTGCGTGCCATTGATTGTTTAGAGCTAGCCGGGAAGTTTCCCGCAGTGCGCCGTTTCGTCTCGCACCTCATGAAACGACCCGAAAAACACTTCACCTGGCCACTAGACTCTAGCGGGCGGAAAACTTTCGGGCCACTCGGCCTGGCCGCCGGGATGGACAAGGAAGCCCGCGCCGTACCCATGTGGGATGCCCTCGGTTTCGGTTTCGTCGAAATCGGCACCATCACTCCCCTGGCGCAACCCGGCAATGAGCGTCCCCGCCTGTGGCGGATGCCCGCCGAGCGCGCCTTGCGCAATGCGATGGGCTTCAATAATGAAGGTGCCCGCGAGGCCGCGCGACGACTGCGCCGGTTGCGTGCCCATTACGGCGATTCCCTGATTATCGGGGCAAACATTGGGAAAAACAAAGTCACCCCACCCGAGAAAGCCCCCAGCGACTATCGCAAAGTCACCCGTAGCCTGGCCAAGCTGGTGGATTTCTTGGTAATCAACGTGTCCTCGCCGAACACACCGGGGTTGCGTGACCTTCAAGCCGTGTCCTCGCTAGAGCCGATTATCCAAGCCGTGCAGACTGAACTGACTGAACAAAATCTGGCGCAGTTGCCGGTGTTCGTGAAAATCGCCCCAGATTTAGCCAACGACGATATCGTGGCGGTCGCGAAACTCGCCGAACAGAGCAATCTCGCGGGGGTGGTCGCCACGAACACCACCATCCAGCACGACTTGGGACGGGGCGGAGTTTCCGGGGAACCCCTACGTGAGCGCGCCTTGGAAGTCGTGACTTTGCTGCGCAAGCACCTGTCCCCAAAGAAGACCATTATCGGGGTGGGGGGTATCACTACCGCCGCCGATGCCCAGGCGATGCTAGACGCGGGGGCGAATCTGGTCGAAGGGCTTTCCGCTTTCATCTATGAAGGACCAGGGTGGGCGGCGCGGTTAAACCGACAGCTCGCTTCTGCGGCTCATTCATGAGGTGCTAGCCTCATTTTTGGCATACCCGGAACCGTCCCAACCCCGTCCGGCGCATAGCGCCAGTCGCAATCAGTCCCACCAGAAACGCCAGTAGGTCTGGTCACTGTAATACGGGGAAATCTCGTCCGGAGCCTCCAGGGCATCCAGATTCAAGTTATCCAACGCCTTATAGACAGCGGCTTCGTCCGGGTTTTCCCCATCCAATCCCAAGACTTTCGGGGTGACATAAATCGCGTCACTGCTGATTCTTTCGTCGAAACGCTGCGGGCCAATCAGGTAGCCACCAAAAAGGACTTCACCGGAATGTTCAGCCGTAAGCCTCAAAACATAGTCCAGACTCGGCCCGTAGTTTTGCCGGTCAGCCAAGGCCGTCTCCGGCAGACGTGCCAGCAGTTTTGCAGCCAACCAGGCATCGCCACCGTCATAGGGCAGATAGTCAATCATTTGCTCCGGTTTCACTCCTGGGAATTCCGTCACCATATCCATCCAGCCCCAGTCGGAGTACTGCAAAGTCAGCGAAGCCACGCCGCTGAGCACCGACCAGCCACGTGAACCATAGATGCCGTCTTCGTGGTGCTCCAGGCCAATCAACTCGCCCAAGTTATTCAATACGATCGTGCGCGCCATCAGGCAACGCTCACAATCACAAGTAACTTCATGATGCAAAGGTGCCTCGAAACGGTGTTTCTTCAAGCCTTCCAAGGCCTCTAATACTGGTGTGGTCATCGGTTTTCCTTTCTGAACTAAAATCATCCCAACTGCTTTCCATTGTTTTCTAAACCCCGCCACCAGGCACCCGACAGATTTTTACCCTGTGAATAAGCCGTCTTTTCATGTCCCTGTGGAAAACCCACAAAACTCCGGGCGACCTTGCACAACTTGGCAAATCCCGAAATTTTAACGACAATTTAACCGTGCTGATTCCCCTCGAAAACCTCTCGGAATACCCCGAACTCCTGGGCGACTATACGAACCTCAAGGACGTGAATCTGCGCCGCAGCTTCGAGGCGGAACATGGCCTGTTTTTGGCGGAATCAAACGAGGTCATTATGCGGGTGTTGCGCGCGGGATACCGGCCACGATCCCTGTTAGTGACCCCGCATTGGTTGGAAATCTTGGCTCCGGTTTTGGCTAGCACCTCATGCACCCACGGCGACCCGGAGGGCGGGCCGATACCGGTGTTTGTCGCCACGGAAGCCGTGTTGGAACAACTCGTGGGGTTCCAGCTGCATCGCGGGGCGATTGCTTCGATGGAGCGCCCGGCACTGCCCGACCCCGCAGCGATTCTGGCGCAGTCGCGGCGGGTCTTGGTGCTAGAGGACCTGGTGGATCACACGAATGTGGGAGCGGCAGTGCGTTCGGCGGCAGCCTGTAACTACGACGCGATTCTGGTCACGCCTTCGTGTGCCGATCCGTTGTATCGCCGGGCGGTGCGGGTGTCTATGGGGACGATTTTTCAAGTGCCGTGGACGCGGCTGAAACGCTGGCCGGATGCGGATTTGTTTCACGCGGCGGGATTCGAGCTTGCGGCCTTGGCCTTGCGCGACGATGCCGTTGACCTGCGTGATTATGCCCGGAAACTGGCCGGTGATTCGACCCGAAAGGTCGCGTTGGTGGCCGGGGCGGAACGGGACGGGTTGAAACGTTCCACTGTGGCTAAGGCTGATTACGTGGTGCGCATTGAGATGGCTCACGGGGTGGATTCCCTGAACGTTGCGGGTGCGTGTGCGGTGGCCTGTTGGGCGACTGCACAGTAATCCCTGGTGTTCATGAGGCGCTGACTCCTCAAAATCCACCCACCAGATTTCCAGGCACTTCCAGATCATTGCCACTGCCCAAACGCAATCAAAGAGTGGAATACAACTGCGAACGCGCGAGTTTCAAACGGCGAGCCGCCTGAAACCTTAGCTGAAAATCCCGGATGACACCTCATGAACCTGACGAAACCAATACGCAACGAAGCCACCCCTAACGCACTACACATAGAATTGCACAGTGGAACAGACACAACCCTTCGATTCAATCGCGGAAGCCGGGGCAGCAGCGAGTGCGGTAACGGCAACAGGCAAGGCAGCATCCGGTGAAACTGAGGCCAGTGAGACTGAGACAATAGGCGGCACCGGAAAGGCTCCTAGCGGGTGGCAAGCAAAGCGGATTGGCTGGTTTAACGTTCGGGGGATTTTTTGGATTTCCCCGATAGCAGCGGGGGTGCTATGGGGACTGGCCGTGTTAGCCATGACCCAGGTGCAGGTGATAGTCCCCCAGTCCGCTGGGTTCAATTGGCGGGTTCATGATGGCTTGCTGCTGGTGATTTTGGGGTTGCCACTGCTGGCGCTGCTGGGAATAGTTATAACGGCGTTTCACCTCGCCGTGAGATTTCGCCGCGTATGGCTGAAAATTATTTCTGTTCTGGCTGGAGTGACACTGCTGGTATTTTTGTGCCTGGCCGCGTTCGCGGCGTTAATCGAATACGCTTTCCACGCTAGAGAACCCCAGGCCGCCGATATTTGCCCGACAGGGCACGTTTGCGAGTACACCAGCCCCTGGGATCCCAACGATGGCTTCGTACGGGTGTACCGCGAGAGCCTGCTATTGCGTTATTACGTAGACCGGCTCGACCCCTTCGGGAACCTGCTGACAGCAACCAACCATGAGCTAAAGGTCGCGGACTATCCACCGGCCTGCACCATAGAAAACACCAACTATGCGGTAGTAGTTATCGACAAGGCCGGACCAGCTAATCACAACATTCTGGCTCGCCCCCAAGACGGAATCTGGCAACAGGTCGCTGACCTACCAAACGGCGGCTACTGCGTAGCCTGTCGTTTCGATGCTACCTCTCGCACCCTGGTTCTCACCTTCCAAGACACCAATGGAAACCACACCGTCCAGACTATCCCTTATCCCGAACAGACCCCTTAGCTTCCAGATTGCCGGAATGCTCGCCAGCTAAGAACGCTGCGGATTGTGGGCAAGTTCACATTCCGGGAACAGCGGTGGCCATCCCGGATGGCACCTCATGAAAACGCGGTGAGGCGACGCAACGAAGCACCGCCGAGCACATGACGCATTACAATACGCGAGGTGCTGCCCCCCTGAAAGCCACACCCCGCCGCGAAGGCTGGGAAGGCGGTACCCCCATCACTATTGGCAACAAGGTGCGGCTGGGCGCGAATGTCCTGGTGCTACCCGGCGTGACGATTGGAGATAACACTGTCGTCGGGGCAGGTTCGGTGGTAACGCGCAACCTGCCGGCCAATGTAATTGCGGTGGGTAACCCGGCGCGAGTTTATCGCGACCTACCCACGGACACATAAGCGCTTTTTAAGGTAATGCGCCAGGTAAAGTCGCAGTTCACGGGCTTACTCCAGGGCGACTTGTCAAGCGTTCTTGACACTATGTGTCCATTAACAGATTCTCAATCCAGGACAAAGTTTCTTCCCATCCCGCGACCACCTGGCAGGCCACCCCGGTGGACACCACGGGATAGTCATTGCCTTCCGGTACCAGCTGATCGCCCACAAACAGTGCCTGGGAAGCCTGCAATCCCGTCTGCGCCAGTAACGCGCGCATCCCATAGGCCTTGTCAACCCCCTGGGCAGTCACATCCACCGAAGTTGTTCCTCCGACTTGCACCGACAAATCCGGCAACTGCCGCTGCACCAAAACCGCCAAAGCGCGTTTCTTGGATCCATCCGGATCCCAAGCCGTCTTTGCTTCCAAGGGGGCACGTTGACCCAAGGCCGAGAAAGTAATCTGGGTTCCTCGGTCTTCGATGATTTCCCCCCAAGGATTCGCTTCCCATAACCTCAGTTCCCGGGCGGCCGCCTCCAAGGTGCGAACAGCCGCCGCCCGCTGGGCATCACTGAGGGCTTCGACATACAGCGCCTGAGGTTGCCCATCATTATCCAGGCGATAGTACTGGGTGCCACAAGTCGGCAACAGGTGCAAATTCCCGGCGACCTCCCCCAATTTCAGGCCAGACAACAACTGTGTTTGAAACTGGGACAGCAGCCCGCCACTCATGACCCCCACCGAAAAACGCGACAAGAGACGTTCCAAAGACCGCGCCATCGCCGGAACTATCGGGGACTTAGAAGGCGCCAGGGTACCATCCAAATCGAAGGCCACCAGGCGTAGCTGTGACACATCCACCGACCCGAAACTACATTCCATCACTCCAGTTTAGCCCATGCCCCGGGAATCTTTTCACCCGGCTTCATCCCAGGTTTGGCAAATTACTGTCCCCGCCCGGAGGCAAATACGGGAGGCGGGTCGCGCCCAAGATTTCGCGGGCAAAAGCTATAAGCCCGAGGATTAATATGAGACAAGCGGGAATCAGCGAGGAATCAGCGAGGAATCAACCGAGGAAAATAACAGCGGGAGGAAACTTCAAGGGGCAGACAGAGATCAGACCGTAAACTGTGCCACCCGGGCGTTCAAAGCCGCCACATCCCCAGCCAAAAGGGACATGCGCTCTTGGAAACGCGAGGATTCCGCGTGGGATTCCTCTACCAACGCAGATAAATCACTGGCCTGTGCCGCGACCTCCGCCGCCACATCCCGCACCGTCGAGATCCCCTCGTCACTGCGCCCCAAGGATTCTTCTTGGGAGGACAATGCCGCGCTCGCCTCTGACTGCCCCGAACTTAACGTTTGCATCTGGGTGTTCAATTCGGCGATTTTTAACACGCTTTCACCGGCTTGTTTTTGCAAATCCGCGACCTGAGTCAGAACTTCCTCGGTGGTTTCCGCCGTCTGGGAAGCCAAGTCTTTGGCCTGGTCAGCCACCACTTTAAAGCCTTTAACCGCCGACCCGGAACGTGCGGCTTCAATCGTGGCATTCAAAGCCAGCATATTAGTTTCCCCAGAGATCAATCTAATGCCTTCCATCAGATTGTAAATCTTGTCCACCGCGTCCTTCAGTTCCGCAACCGCTGTGTTCAAATCCCCCGCCGCCGTTAGACCTTCCGCACGCAACTGGGCGTTGCCCGCCGCAATTCCCGAAAGCTTCGCGATGTCTCCCGCGACAGCGGTACCGTTTTCAGTCAGGGACTCCGTCATTGAATTCAGGTTCACACTCGTAGCTGACAAAGTCCGAGTGGACTCAAAGACACTCTCGTTTTCGGCCTGAATAATGGTGGTTTCTCGATTGGCTTGGTGGGCAAAATCCTCGATGTGCCCCACCCCGTCGCGCAACTGCCCCACCAGATATTGCAAGGCATCCATCGCCTCGTTGACGGACTGAGACAGCGACCCGATTTCGTCGTAAGAAAACACCTTGGCTCTTTGAGTCAAAACCCCGGCCGCCGAGGCTTCGAGAACCCGAGACACCGCCGCCACCGCACGTTGAATGCGAGCGCGCATCACGAAACCGATAACAGTGCCGACGACAGCTAAAACCACCATCACTGCCACTTGTTCCCACAGTTGGTTGACAATCGCTTGTTTTTGCGCCTCGGGATCGGTAACGGATCCCAATCCTGCCAAGCCAAGCAGCAATAAGACAATCATCAACACCGAAAACCCATAGCTAAGATAGGCCGTGAGCTTGAACTGTCCAGTGATACCGAGTTTCAGGCTTTTCATGGCTCAATCCCCCGGTATCCGGTAGCGTCTTCGGTAATGCCCGGCGTTGCCGACATGATACCCGACTGCAAGCACAGCGTATCAATCAGGGTGTGAACCGCTTCGATGTCCTGGTTCATATCCGTAACCTCGTCGGTGAGGTTTTTCAGGCTGGCTGCAATGGATTGGGACGCCGCTGTGATACTAGTGATTTCGCCAGCCAAGGTTTCTGATTCGGAAAAAGCCTGGGCACAAGACTGTTCCATCGCGCACACTATCGCAGCTTGGTCGGTGATAGCCTGGCTGGATTCATCTTGGGAAGAGTTAATAATCGACAACTTTTCGTTGACGGTCTGGGTAGCCCCCACCGCGTGGTCGCATCGTGTCTGAATCTCGGCGGAAGCCTCGGTGACAGCAGTCGCCGAGACACTGGTTTGCACCGCCAGTTCCTTGATTTTCCCGGCCACCACCGCGAATCCGGCACCAGTTTCCCCCGCTTTGGCCGATTCAATAGTAGCGTTGAGAGCCAGCAAACTGGTACGTTCCGCGATATCCGCAATCTTTTCAACGGCCTGGACGATTTCCCCGGATTCGCGCTGAAATTCGGTAATCATCGCCGAGATTATTTCCACTTCCATAATTTCGCCGCGCCCAACCTCTAAGGCCTTATTGGCATAAGCCGCAATGTCACGCCGAGATTGCGAAATATCCCCCGCGACCTCGGTAAGCCGTTTCGTGACGCGGCTGAGCTCTTGGGAGTGTTGGTTTACCTGGGTAGCTTTGGCATTGACTTGTTCCCCGGCAACGCTGAGCTTTTCCAGGGATTCACGCAGTTTTATTTCTTTGGCCGAGACTTCTCGGTAAACCTGGCTGGTGTCGGTCAATAGCGCACTCAAGGCTTGGCGGGTCTGGTTCATCTCAGCGGCAAGGTCGGCCAGTTCGTCATTCGTTACTCCATGAGCCGCCACCGTGAAATCACCTTGCGCCATCATTCGCGCCGATTGCGCTACCGAGGCCGCCGCTGCGGTGATAGAGCGGGAAATAAAGCGAATCAGCCACCAAGATGTCACGCCACCCACAACCACCGCAGCTACCAGGCTAAGTATCACGGCTGTCCAGTTGACATCCAGGGTGGTTCCCCTATCGACCCGGGAGTACAGGCTCCACAAGACAGTTAAAGACACCAAGAACACCAATCCGGGAGTGAGCAGCACTCCAACCCCGCTGACAAGATTCTTGGCCAGCAGGTTAAACCGCAAGTTGTTTAAGCGCAGCTTTCCGGAAGTGTTTGACATAATTTAATTCTTACCAGGTTCCAGGTTTTCTTGCAGATATTTTACTACTTGTGTTGCTAAAATTCGGCCGAAACCGGGGACTTTACTGATATCTTCGGCGCTAGCGCGACGGATTTGACGCAAAGAGCCAAAGTGTTTCAACAAGGCTTTTTGTTTGACCGACCCCAATCCGGGAATCCCATCCAAAACCGAGCGAGTCATGGCTTGGCCGCGTTTCTTGCGATGCGCGGTAATGGCGAAGCGGTGTGATTCATCACGCAAATACTGCAGCAGGTACAGGGCGGTAGAGGTACGCGGGAAAATCACCGGGAAATCGGAGTCCACTGTCCAGACTTCCTCCAGGCGTTTCGCCAGTCCCACCACCGGGATATCCCAGACTCCCGCCGCATCCATCGCGGCACGCGCGGCATGAACTTGGGGCAGAGCCCCGTCCACCACCACCAGGTCAGGTCGATAGGAAAACCGCTTGGGTTCGCGGATTTCCCCGGAGGGGTCGCCGCTCAAGCCCTCGCCGGGATTGGGGTTGGCACCTCGTGAAGCCGCGTCACCAACGTCCCCCGCGACAGACGATTCCCCGACGTACCGCGCCGCCGGGTCGCCTCGATCGGTTACGGCGGGTTCGACTTCATGAGGTGCTGGCGTTTCTTCCTGGATAAGTCGCTCAAAACGCCGCCGCAATACTTCGTTCATGGCCTCGGTGTCATCGGCCGCCCCCTGACCCTGCGAACCTCGCACCGTGAATTTACGGTAAGCATTCTTGCGGGGGGCTCCGTCTTCGAACACCACCATCGAGCCAACCTGAAAAGTGCCCTGAGTATGCGAAATATCATAACACTCCACGCGTAGGGGCGGATCAATCCCCAAAGCCCTCCCCAGCTCGTTCAAAGCCAGGTTACGTTGCGTCAAATCACTGGCTCGTCGAGTCTTGTACAGCCGTAACCCGTCTACCGCGTTCAGTTCCACCCGCTCTACGGCCTCACGTTTCATCCCACGTTGGGGGCGACGAATCGTGACCTTAGACCCACGCAAACCCGACAACCACGCTTCCAGCGAGGCCGGGTCGGCGGGAATAACAGAAACCAGGATTTGTTTGGGGATATAGGTCGTGTCGAAATGCGCCACATCCGTCGCAGAGCTCGGTTCGCGCAACTGCGCTCCCCCACTTTGAGCCAGTTTCGCTGCAACTTGCCCATAGATTTGTTCCAAAGCGAAGCTCATCAGCTCCGAGGTATCCACGTCTTCTTCAATAGTGGAAATCCAGCCACGCTGACCGCGAATCCGTCCGGCTCGCACATAGAACACTTGCACCGAAACTTGCAGTTCATCGGCAGCCAGGGCGAATAAATCCGCATCCGTGTCCGTGTCCATCACCACCGCGTTCTTCTCTAAAACCTTGCGCAAAGCTTCGAGCTGGTCGCGTTTTTTGGCGGCTTCTTCGAAACGGAATGCCTTGGATTCCGCCCACATCTGGTTTTCGAGGTCACGCAGCAAGCCTGCTTCATGACCCGACATAAAGTCACAAACCCGATTAGCCAACTCGCGGTGTTCGGCGGCACTGATTCGCCCGATACACGGCGCGCTGCACCGGCCAATATAGCCTTTTAGGCACGCCCGCCCCGCCGCGCGTGCCCGCGCGAACACTCCGTCAGTACAGGTACGCACCGGAAACACGGTTTCCAACAAATCCGAGGTTTGGCGAATCGCCCACACGGCCGTGTAGGGGCCGAAATACCGCACTCCCCGTTGATGCGCCGAACGTAGCACTCCCATCCGGGGGAATTCCTGGTTCAGGGTAACCGCAAAATACGGATAGGACTTGTCGTCCTTGAACATAACGTTGAATTTGGGGTCGTATTCTTTAATCCAGGTATATTCCAGGGTCAAAGCCTCAACTTCGGAACCGACCACTACCCAGGAAACCGATTCGGCGGTGGCGACCATTTTTGCGGTACGCGGATGCAGTTTTGCAGGGTCAACAAAATACGAGGTCAAGCGGTTACGCAGATTTTTTGCCTTGCCAACATAGATAACCCGCCCGTGGGCATCACGCCAGCGGTACACCCCGGGTGCGGTGGGGATTTCGGCGGGTTTCGGGAAGTTTTCGGGGCGCATCAGCCGATACCCCGTTTCAAGCTATCAAAAAGCGCCGGGCGAGGCGCTGCAAATACTTGGATTTCCAAGTAAGCTTCGAGCATGAGCATTATTGACACTTATTCCGGTTCCCTGTCCGACTGTACTTCCCCCCTCATTCTAGGGGTTAGCGTGGATAAGGACGGCCACATAGCTGTTCCTACCTGTCCCGCCTTGCAGGATTTTGCCCGCTCTGCCGGAGTGAAAGGCAAGGCTGGCGAGGCCTGGCGCACCCCCACCCCGCATAATTTCCAGGCTCCTTTCGTGATTTTTGCTGGCCTGGGCGATTTATACGCCGATTGCGGCGCCACCGAGGTGCTGCGCGAAGCCGCAGGGGCAGCCACTCGCTTAGCCGAAGCCAAAGAAGTTGTTTTGTCACTGCCCGCCCGGAGCCGCGAAGAAACTGCCGCGATAGCCGAGGGTGCCTTGTTGGGCGGATATCGTTTCGATAAGTACTTGACCAAAAAGCCCCAGCGTCTGGAACGGATTTTGCTGCCTAGTGAAGCCCCCGCGCTAGATGCTTATACTCGCAATCGGGTAGAGGTTATCGCCAAGACCGTGGCCGATATTCGTGATTTGGTCAACACCTCTCCCTCCGCGCTCTATCCCGAGACACTGGCGAAGTGGATGGAAAGCGCCGCCAAAAACCTGCCGGTAAAGGTGAAAATCTGGAATTATGCGGCTTTGAAAGCCGAAGGTTTCGGCGGGATTGTCGCGGTGGGACGCGGCTCGAAGCGCAAACCAGTTTTGGTCAAAATGACCTATGAACCCGCCGAATACCGGGCACACATTGCTTTGGTGGGCAAGGGAATTACCTTTGATTCCGGTGGATACGCTTTGAAACCCCCCAGTTCCATGGTAACTATGAAGGCGGATATGACCGGGGCTGCCACCATGGGTAACACGGTTTTGGCGGCAGCGCGGCTGCAGCTGCCAGTGAAGGTCACGGCCTGGTTGACTTGTGCGGAAAATATGGTCAGCGGGGGTGCGACCCGTAATGATGACATTATCATTATGAAAGATGGCACCAGTGTTGAGGTTAACAATACTGATGCCGAAGGCCGCTTGGTTATGGCCGACGGCATCGCGATGGCACTGGCACAGAAACCGGATTTGCTGGTGGATATGGCGACCTTGACCGGAGCGCAGGTAGTGGCTTTAGGGTCGCGAACTGCCGGGGTGATGGGTTCCGCCAAGGATGAGTACTTCGCTGCCGCGAAGCGTGTTGGCGAGTTGGCGTGGCCGTGCCCCTTGCCGGAGCATCTGGCCGAGGATTTGAAGTCCGAGGTGGCGGATATGCGTAACTCAGGGACTAAACGCGAAGGCGGGATGCCTTTGGCCGGTTTGTTCTTGCGGCATTTCACCAAGGATGCCTACTGGGCGCATGTGGATATTGCGGGTCCTGGTTTCAACAGCGGTTCGGCCTGGGGATGCACCCCGAAAGGCGGCACCGGCTACGGGCTTCGCACCTTGGTGGATTTGTTGGAGAATTTCCGCAAGCCCTCTGCCTAGAGTTTCGGTGCATCACCCCACCCAGCTATGTCATAATATTGTTGAGGTAATCCCCTCGGCTACGTTTCGGTGGGGTTCATGAGGTGCCATCTAAAAACATGGGAGTTTACTTTGAGTGAAGATTTGTTTGACATTGTTGTTCTAGGCGGCGGTAACGGCGGATATGCTTGCGCTTTACGCGCCGCTAACCTGGGGATGGCCGTGGCCTTGGTAGAAGCCGATAAGCTCGGTGGCACCTGTCTGCACCGGGGATGTATCCCCACTAAAGCGCTGCTGCGAGCGGCGGAAGTAGCCGATACGGTTCGGGAAAGTACCGCATGGGGGGTAACCGCCACTTTTTCGGGTGTCGACATGCTGAAAGTTAAGGAGTTTCAGTCCGAGGTAATCGACAAGATGTACCGGGGTTTACAAGGCCTGGTTAAAGCCCGCCATGTCGAGCTGGTTTCGGGGCGCGGATACTTGACCAGTCCAGATACCATTACCGTAGGGGATCGGGTACTGCGCGGGAAACATATAGTGTTGGCTTCGGGTTCTTTCACCAAGAATCTGGGGATGCACTTGGGGACGCGGATTATTGGCTCGGAACATGCCTTGTTCCTCGACTATGTTCCTGGCTCCGTAGTTATTCTGGGCGGTGGAGTTATTGGGGTGGAGTTTGCCTCGCTATGGAAATCTTTCGGGGCAGATGTCACGATTATCGAGGCACTCCCCCACCTGGTTCCTAACGAAGACACGGATGTGTCCAAGGGCTTAGAAAAAGCCTTTAAATCACGCGGGATTAAGATTTTAACCAATACCCGTTTTGCGGCTGCCACGGAAGATGCCTCGGGCGTGAATGTCAGTACCGAGGATGGCCAGCAACTTCGAGCCGATTACCTGCTGGTGGCGATTGGACGCGCCCCCAACACTGCCGATATGGGATACGAGTCTCAAGGTATCTCCTTGAATCGCGGCTTCGTGACCACTAATGAACGGCTGCACACGGGAGTAGGCAACATTTATGCGGTAGGAGACATTGTGTCCGGCCCGCAACTAGCGCATCGAGCCATGATGCAGGGAATTTTCGTAGCCGAAGAAATCGCCGGCCTGCACCCCCAGGTTGTACCAGCTGATAATATCCCCCGGGTCACCTTCTGTGAACCAGAAATCGCCTCGGTAGGGCTCACAGAAGAAAAGGCCAAAGAAATTTACGGAGCCGAGAATATTGAAACCGCCAAATCTAACATGCTCGGCAATGCGAAGTCTCAAATGCTGCGTGCCACCGGTTTTGTGAAACTGGTGCAAGTAAAGGGCGGGTCGATTGTGGGATTCCACGCCTTGGGGCAGCGCATGGGTGAACAGATTGGCGAGGGACAGTTGATGGTGAACTGGGAAGCCGAGGCCACTGATTTGGCCTTCCTGACCCACGCCCACCCCACTCAAAACGAGATGATTGGCGAAGCTGCAATGGCTCTGGCCGGAAAACCGCTGCACGGCTAAGCCTGGCAAGGTATCTTAGAAATTAGAAAACCGATTCCAAAAGAGGGAAACCTAGATGTCTGAAATTGTTGCAATGCCGGTTTTAGGTGAATCTGTAACCGAAGGTACCGTTACTACCTGGTTAAAACAGGTTGGCGAAGTTGTCGCCCTCGATGAGCCTTTGTTGGAAGTTTCCACCGACAAAGTCGACACCGAGGTTCCCTCGCCGGTAGCCGGAGTGTTGTTGAAAATCCTGGTATCCGAAGACGAAACCGTAGACGTGGGCACCCCCTTGGCGGTGGTGGGCTCTGCCCTGGAGCTCGAAGCGGAACCTAGTGAACCAGCGGCTCCCGTCCCGGCTCCCACCGTCCCGAATCCCGAAATTCCTTCCACTGTCACCATAACCCCCGAAGGCAAGGCTTCGGTGGAGTGGTCTTATCCAAGTGTGCCACCGATACCTTCCAAAGCTGCGGAATCTCCGGTCGTATCGCCAGAAACCACCTCCCAGCCGGTGCAACCGGTGCTATCGCCGATACCACCGGTTACACCGGAACGTAGCACCACCCCCACCGACGCGACAGCACCGTCCACCCCGCCGGCTCCCCCAGTAGCTCCAGCCGTGGAACCGCCCCGCGATGCTAGCATCACCGGCGGGTATATCACCCCCATTGTGCGGAAACTCGCCGCCGAAAAAGGCGTGGATTTGAGCCAGGTTACCGGCACCGGCGTGGGGGGACGGATTCGTAAACAGGATGTCTTGGATGCGGCAGGCGTGTTCCCGCAGGATTCGACCAGACCAGCAACACCGCCCTTGACTCCCCCACCATTGCCGACTCCTCCGGTGATGACAGCGCCAGTTTTGCCCGCTGTGCCAGCAATTCCGCCAACATCTCATGAAGCCGCATCCCCATCGACACCGACGCCTCCGGTACCAACGATGTCCCCTGCAGTCTCGACACCACCCACGCCACCGGTGCCATCTACACCGTTGTTGCCGGCATCCCCGGCGACTCCGGTGGTTCCAGTGATTCCGACAGCTGCACCCCGCACCGCCACCGGAGAGCTTGATGTCGCCCGACTAGCACAACTCTTTGCGGAGGTCGCGGCCGCCTTCGACCAAAACAAAACCACTGTAGAACCAACCGAGACTCCTGTACCAGCGCCGATTCCTGCGGCAACCAAATCGGGCTCAGATTTCCCCTCCGCACAGCCGGTGTCGCACGCGGCTCCGCCGGCACCACCAGTGCCACCAATGCCTCCCGTGCCGCCGGCACCACCAGTACCGCCAATGCCACCCGTGCCACCAATGCCACCCGTGCCACCAATGCCACCGGCCGTGTCAACCACCCCGGCACCGCCCGCCGCGCCGCTGGCACCTACCGCGCCCCCGGCAGCTCCAGTCGTCCCGTTTGCCCCACCGGCAAGCTCGGCGGCTCCCACCCCGATAGAGCCGCCGAATGTCTCCGCGCCAAACGGGGAAGAAAATCCGATTGTGATGCCAGCTTTGGGTGAATCCGTTACCGAAGGCACCGTAACCACCTGGCTGAAACAAGTGGGCGACGCGGTGACAGTGGATGAACCCCTCTTGGAGGTCTCTACCGACAAGGTGGACACGGAAGTGCCCTCCCCTATCTCTGGAGTAATCAGCCAGATTTTGGTGAAAGAAGACGAAACAGTGGAAGTCGGTGCGATTTTGGCCTATGTTCGGTAACCGCTAGCCATCCTGGCTTAGCCACTTAGTGGCACGACTCACCGCAGTCGCACCACGCTAGAAATTCTCCACGGATGCTTCATGAGGAGCATCTCTTGTTGAGCATCGGGAATCGCCGCAACCTGGTGTTGATTCCCAATTCGGTCAGTTTGAGTATAAGCGCCTTGAGCCAAAGTTACCCGCAGCCGCACTTGGGTTTTATCCGCACTGATTATTTCGGCGCTTTTAACCACTGTGGCCAACCCGTTAATCCTTGTTTGACTGGATTTCAGACGGGACAATAAATCCGCATCTGCCTTTTGAACCACCGAAGCGGGTACCGTCAGATTCGCCAGCTCTCGGGCATCCCCGGATGCTAGCGCTTTGTCCCGCAGGGATAGCAACTCTTGGAGCACCGCAGCGGCTTCGGTGTTATCAGTAATCTTGCCGGTTTTCAACAAATCCCCCGTAGCAGAAGTTTCGGGTCCGGCCGGAGGCAACAGGTTTTCCGGTGCCGAGGGTGTCTGGGGTAAAGGTGTCGAATCTTGGGGGGGATTGTTCCCGGATTTGTCTTCCGCCTCGGACTCTGTTTCAGAGTTCGTTTCAAACTTCGCCCCAGATTCGGTATTACGTTCCGGCTCGGGCGTGGTTTCGGACTCAAGTTCTTGGGCGGATTCACCTTTATCCCCTCCCCCCGAATTCGAAGTCAAAATTTCCCCAGGACGTGGTAAGGCTGTGGTGTTGGATGCACCAGTTGCTGTCAATTCTTTAGTCTCTGGCAAAGCATCCGCTGCTGGCAGCAAACGTGAAACCAACAGCACCGCCGACAAGATTGCCGCCGCTCCTCCCAACGCCGGAATCGCGATTTTCAACAGCTTATGGCCGTGTGCAGTATAGTTGTCCGCGCCCTGATTGCGTCGGTTGCCCCGATAATCACGGGTTTGCGCACTGCGGCGGGAGCGGCGCGGACTCGATGCCATGCTACAGTCCGGTTCCAGCGAACTGGGAGGGTGCTCCAGGGTCGTAGCGACATCCCTACCGGCGGCACGCATTTTCGCGGTGGTCAGCTCGTTGGGTGTTAACAGATCGATTCCTGCTGTTGGCAAACTCTGCCACGCCTGGCAAAGTTCCGACACAGAGGGACGCTGGATAGGGTCGGGGTGCAAGGCTC
This sequence comes from Mobiluncus mulieris ATCC 35243, assembly GCF_000160615.1. Classification (GTDB taxonomy): domain Bacteria; phylum Actinomycetota; class Actinomycetes; order Actinomycetales; family Actinomycetaceae; genus Mobiluncus; species Mobiluncus mulieris. The sequence goes on from NZ_GG668518.1 coordinate 1,066,883, forward strand.
GACCTAAAAGTTGGGGATCCATCCCCAAAGCGAGCATCATCTGTGCAAAAGCAAATACTTCCTCCCGGGCACTGGTATTTTTCCCGCATTCGGAACGAGATTCTTGAAAAGCTAGGGTGGTGCCCTCGGCGCTGCCCAAAACATCCACCCACAGCACCCGGCCGTGGACAGTCACCACGGCATTGGCGGGGGAAATATCACCGTGCAACAAACCGGCTTGGTGTAAATCCGCTAAGCCTTGCGCCAAAGACCGCCCGATAAAGCCCAGCTGCTCGGGGGTGAAACGCCGCCCGGCGCGCAAAATCTCGAGGTTTTGTCCCTCTAAGAATTCAGAAAGCACCACGAAACGCCCATCCGTGACCTTGCGTAGTTGTTCAATGCGCAAAACATATTTGCTGGCCATTTTTTGCAAGGTGGCAATGCGTTCTTCCACTCCCGGCGGCAGTTGTGCCCCTAAGACTTGCAGCGCGAAATTACGTCCTTGTTGGTCTACCGCGCGCCAAATCGGTCCCTTAGCACCAAAACCAACAGGTTCATATAAAACATAACCATCAAGATTCATAATATAATATATATCGCAAATCAGCATCTAACACCAGTAGTTTTTTACAGCCTGTGGAAAACTCTTTTTTCGCCAGTTACCGCAAAGGTTTCGACCTGACACGTTTTGCGCATAAGATAGGCGTGATGGCTAAGAAAACTGAGAAACCCGCAACGGGGAGCTCCAAAGGTTCCTCGACCGGTAAAAAACGCAATTTCATCCAGAATCTCAAGGATTCCTACACGATTGTAAAGCGCAGCTTTCCCTGGGTGACCTGGGCAATCTTGGGAACCCTCGTGGTGGTGATAGGCGCCAACGTGGTCTATATGATTTTGACCAAATCTTGGATTTGGGGGGCAATCACCATCGTGATGTTGTTGATATTGGTGCCGATGGCCTGGTTGTCGCTGCTGATTTCCAAGGCCATGTTGCGCCAGATTGAGAGGGTGAAAGGCTCGGTTGGGGCACTGTCTCAGATTATTCGCCGCTCTTGGGTGCCAGAAACCGAGCCAGTGGCTTTCAATAAGGAACAAGACCTGGTGTGGCGCTTTGTCGGTCCGCAAGGAATTTTGCTAATCAGCGAAGGTCCGCACAGCCGCGTGGCTAAATTACTTGCCGACGAGACGAAAAAGACTGCTCGGGTGGCTTCCCAGGTGCCCATTCACACGATTGAATGTGGTTTCGATGACGGCCAGGTGCGTCTAGAAAAAGTGTTGAAAACTGCATATAAATTCCCCAAGGCACTGTCTCGCAATGAGGTTCCGGCCGTAGTGAAGCGGCTGAAGGCCTTGCATCGTAAGGACGGCTTACCTATCCCCAAGGGGATTGATCCCACCAAGATTCGACCCAATCGTCGGGCTTTATACGGCTAGATTTCTTGCCTCAGTGGGTTCATGAGGGGACAGTCTTAAAATTTGCATAATTTTTCATATCGTTGTAAATTTATACTTGTAAATGTTAGCGATATAAGGAGACATCATGCAAAAACTCGTCATCACCGCCGCTATTGCTGCCTGTGCCCTAGCCCTGACCGCTTGCGGAACGCCAGCCAGCGACACTGGAAAGCCCGGCGACTCCAAGGATTCTGCTGGCCAAAGCCCGACTGCCACCACCGAAGAATTCGATTTTTCGACAATCAAACCCGACCCGGAAGTCGTCAAACTAGTTCCCAAAGATGTCAAGGAACGTGATGTCTTGCGCAACGGGGCATCCACCGACTACGCCCCCTTGGAAATGCTCAAAGAGGATGGCACCACCCCCACCGGTGCCGAAGTGGACTTAACTAAAGCCATTGCTCTGACAATGGGACTCAAAGACGGTACTACCACCACCGAAACTTTCGCCGCCCTACTGCCGAAGGTCGGTTCCACCTATGATATTGGTGCCTCCGGTTTTACTGTTACCGCCGAACGTATCAAGACCTATGACATGTTGGCTTTCAAAAACATGGGAACCCTGTTTGCTGTCAAGAAGGGCAATCCCAGCGGTTTCAACCCCAACGACCCCTGCGGGGCTACCGTTGGGGTACAGACCGGTTCCTACCAAGAAGAAGACGTCTTACCCCGGCTGAACAAGGAATGCCTCGCGGCCGGCAAACCCGAAATCAAGATTCAAAAAGAAGACCTGGTGAATATGGTTATCCCCAAGGTGATTTCAGGACAATACGATGCCGTTATCGCCGATGACCCGGTTACGGCCTACAACGTCAAGAAAGCCGAAGGACAGCTTGAAACTGTCGGGAAAATCTTTGACACCACTCCCCTGGCAATAGTGGTGAATAAGAAGAACCAGGATTTATCCAAGGCGGTAAAGGCTGCGATGGATTCTCTGATGAAATCCGGGAAATTCAAGGAAATCATGGCCGTGTATGGCGCGGATGGCGACATATACCCCGAAGTCAAGCTGAACCCTGACACGAAATAAAGACCCGGACGCAAGAGACTTTACGCCTGTTTAGACTGGCACCTCATGAAAAGAAACGATTATGAGTGACATACTGGAACGCAACCACCCACGCCCGGTTTTCCGGCCGGGGCGCCTCATCAGTGTCGTCCTGGTAGCAGCGCTAGTGGTGCTGATTATCAACTCGCTGATTACCAACCCAAACTATCACTGGGACAAGGTGTGGGAATATCTGTTTCATCCCACGATAATTCGCGGTATCGGCTTCACCCTGGTGCTGACAGTGGCGGCGATGTTCATCGGGGTGGTGTTGGCCGTGACCATGGCGATTATGCGTCAATCCCCCAACCCGGTGTTGAAATCCGTGGCCTGGTTCTATATCTGGTTCTTCCGGGGCACCCCGATTTACACCCAGCTGATTTTCTGGGGACTGCTGCCCACGCTCTATCCCTTCGTTGGAGTGGGAGTGTTTAAAATCGACATAAACGTCGTGTGGAATGTGCTGTGGGCAGCCATCCTGGGGCTGGGCTTGAATGAAGGAGCCTATCTGGCCGAGATTGTGCGCGCCGGGCTGAACTCGGTCGACCCAGGGCAGTGGGAAGCCGCCACCGCCCTGGGCATGAAACGCAGCCTGATTATGCGCCGCATTATCTTGCCCCAAGCCATGCGTGTGATTGTGCCCCCCACCGGTAACGAGACAATTTCCATGTTGAAAACCACTTCCTTGGTTTCAGCAATACCTTTCACGATGGAGCTGACTTTCGCTGCCCAAGCCCTGGGACGCCAGATTTTCATGCCAGTGCCGATGCTGATTAGCGCCGCGATTTGGTATTTGGTGGTGACCTCGATTTTGATGGTCGGTCAGTTCTATCTCGAAAAACACTTCGGTAAAGGATTCAACCACGGCGGCTCTGCTCGCGTGAAACGCCGCGTGAAAGAATCAGATCGAACCCAGGCTAATCCCGGAGCATTTTTGGATGTGACACCATGAGTAAAAATACTAAGACAATACCGGTACCACCCGATGTGGCTGACACGATGGTTTCCCTTAGGGGGGTACACAAGTACTTTGGACATTTACACGTTCTTAAGGGAGTTGACCTCGACATTCGCAAAGGCGAGGTTTGCGTGTTGATTGGACCGAGCGGATCGGGGAAATCCACGGTGCTGCGCTGTATTAACCAGCTGGAGGAAATCAGCGCAGGTCGAATTTACTTCGATGGGCAACTATTAGGTTTAAAGGAAACCCCAGCGCCAAGTTCGGCCTGGCAGCTGTATTGGTGTCAGCGTACCGGGGCTTTGACCGGGCATGACACGGTTTTACATCAGCTTCCTGACAAGGTGATTTCCACCCAGCGGGAGCGTATCGGCATGGTGTTCCAACGTTTCAACCTGTTCCCACACAAAACCGCCCTAGAAAATGTGATGGAGGCACCGGTTCATGTAGCCGGGATTGACCGAACGACAGCACGAAAAGAAGCCCTGGATTTGTTGGCGCAAGTAGGTTTGGCTGACCGCCTAAACCACTATCCTGCCCAGCTTTCCGGTGGCCAGCAGCAGCGCGTGGCGATTGCCAGGGCTTTGGCAATGAAACCTGAGCTGATGCTCTTCGACGAACCAACTTCCGCGCTGGATCCGGAACTGGTAGGGGAAGTACTGCAAGTAATGAAGGATTTGGCACACAGGGGTATGACCATGATGGTGGTCACCCACGAGATTGGTTTTGCCCGGGAGGTCGGACATAAGGTCGCCTTTATGGATGGCGGCCAGATTATCGAAATGGGTTCCCCCACGGAAGTGCTAGATCACCCCCGAGAAGCCCGCACCCAAGAGTTTATTTCTAAAGTCCTATAGCATGTTCCCGGTAGTTACTGTTACACTCTTAGGTAATAAAATGAGTAAAATCTGCCTGAGCTGGAGGTCTGTTAATGTCTAATGAGAATCCTTTCGCATCCCCAACCCCTGGTGCCCCAGTGGATAATGGTGGCACTTCGGATATTTCCCAACCCCAACAGTACACCCCCGTGGGACAAAGTTTTCCTACCGCGCCAGTACAACCGGGCACCAGCACCCCGACGATAATGACTGGAGTCCAGAAAACCACAAATGGTCTGGCGGTCTCCTCGCTAGTGCTGGGGATTACGAGCATACTCATTCCCTACTTGGGGATATTGCTCGGGCTGATTGGTGGCATTCTGGGCGGAATAAGCATCTCTAAAATTACGAAGAATCCCGGATATCCCGGCAAAACCATGTCAATTGTTGGCACTGTTCTGTCCGTGATTGGTTTCATCCTCTGGGTCGCGATTACTGCATTCGTGGTGTGGACAATTTTGCAATTCGCACAGGCGGTCAGCGATCCCTCGTCTATCTCCGATCCCGAAATCGCTAAACAAATAGAACAGTGGAAAGAAAGCCAACAGTAAACGACTGCTTTCTCTCAAAACATGGTAACGGTGACTCCGCTTATGCGAGGTCACCGTTTTATCATCTCTAGTGTTAGAACTTGTTAGTGATAAATCATACTTTCGAGAATCTCGCGGGTTTCCTTAGAGGTGCGCAAGGTGGTATCCCCGGGGATTACCGGCCAAGATTCGGGCGTCTGGTCGGACCACAGTTTCAAGTCCCACCCGGCCTCCGGATTACCTTCCGCCACAGTCATCGAGGCATTTTGGCAGGGGAACTGGGCAATCAGCTCGTAGGTCAAGCCCCGCAGCCGCTGCACTCCCCACACGCGCATAATGGCACCGTGAATTACCGCCACTACCGTGGCATCATCAGCTAAGCCTTCGGTCAGTCGCGCAATCCCCCGATCGAAACGCGCCAGGGTTTCGGTACCGTTTTCCGCTCCCGGCATACGTCGTTCCATGTCCTGACCCGTAGCCCAGGCCACGGCGGTATGCAGGTACACATCGGTATATTCCTTGGCGGTTTCCATCTCCATGTCTCCGGCCAGAACTTCACGCAAATCCTCGTCTGGTACTACCTCAAGACCGTAGTGTTTGGCCAGGGGGGCAGCGGTTTCCTGGGCGCGTCCAATAAAGGAAGCGTGTATCCGCGCGGGTTTCACCCCCACCAGACGCTCGTATTTCTCTGGCAGTGCGGCGGCTTGCGCCAAGCCTGTCTCGTTCAGGGGTGCCCCGGGATAGGCCGTGTCCAGTGCTCCCGTCAGGTTCGAGTTGGTTTGTCCGTGCCGTATCAGTACCAGCCGCATCTGTTCTCCGTTTCATGAGGTGCTTGTCTCTACCCTAACGTTACCGAGATACTGTCCTGGTCTCAAATAAGTAAATACTTGACAGGGAATTTGGGGTTTATTCATAAAACACCTTTTCCACCACGGCACGAGCCAACCGGGCGGTGCGCATCCAGTCCTCCAGGAGGTCTTGCTGGAAGCCTTCAGGATAACCCAACAGGGCAGCGGTGGTGACTAGCAACCTGTCGGTGGCCACCACGTCGAGTTTCTTACCGCTGGTACGCCCCGAACCCAGCACATTCGCCGCCCGGATTTTCGAGGCCAACAGCCACGCTTCGTCTAGAATCTGGGCATCCGGCGGAGCGACTATCCCCGCAGCACAGGCGGCTTGCAAGCCTTGCCGGGTCGAGGTGGTGCGCAAGGTGGGATGGTCTTTCGCGAAACACAGTTGCAACAGCTGCACCACCCATTCCACATCTGATAATCCCCCCGGCCCCAGTTTCACTTGACGTGAGGCCAGTGAGCCGACCGAACGGGAGCGAGTGACACCAAAAGTCTGGGTGCCGAGCCGTTCGCTTTCCATCCGGGCTTTAAGCCGACGGATGGATTTAATTTCCTTTTCATCCGGAGGTTGCTCGTAGCGAAAGGGATTAATGATTTCTTGAAAGCGGATTTTTAGCTCCGCGCTGCCCACAATCGGATTGGCTCGCAACAGAGCCTGGCGCTCCCAGATTTCAGCCCAGCGCGCCATGTAATCACCCAAAGTGTCGAGGTCTTTGGCGGCCGGCCCGGCTTTCCCTTCGGGGCGTAAATCCGTGTCCACCACCCACGATCCGAGTTCCACTCCCCCCAGGATTTCTCGAATCATCGCCACGATTTGCTGGGCTTCCATGGCCGCCGCCGGGACGGCCTCAGGGTTGGAATCGTGGGGCTGATAGTAAAACACCACATCCGCATCGGTGGGATAGCCGCTCTCACCCCCGCCAAAACGTCCCATCGCTACTATCAAGTACTGGGCATATTTACCACAAGTAGCCAAGCCTTGGACTGGCACCTCATGAACCCCGGGGTCACCCCCAGAGGAAACCGCACCCGATGCCGGCACCGCACCAGCTCCCGTACCGAGGCGACGTAAAGCCAAATCCAGGGCACCAGCCAACACAGCCTCGCCCACTGCCCCCAGCCGCAGCGAAACCCGCAGCGGGTCGATTCCCCCCAACACATCCACGATGGCACAACGCAGCAATTCCCGCCCGCGAATATCGCGCAAACGCTGGGCACAAAGACCCGGGTCAGCCTGGCGTTCGAAGGACGCTAGGATCTCGGTCTCGAGTTCTTCGCGGCTGCGCAATGCCAGTTCCACGTCATCATCCAGCCAGGCCACCGCCTCGGGATTCTCCGGCAAAAGCCCAGCCACCAGCGGCGAAGACGACAACAAAGTCGTCAAGCGTTTCGCAGCCGTCCCGGAATCCCGCAACAGGCGCAGATACCAGTGAGTATCCCCCAAAGCCTCGGAAACCTGACGGAAAGCCAGCAAACCATCATCGGGATTCACCCCATCGGCGAACCAGCCCAGCAAGACGGGCAGCAGTTGCCGTTGAATCGCGGCGCGCCGAGTCACCCCCTGAGTTAAAGCCTCGATGTGTCCCAAGGCGCGCAACGGGTCACGGTAACCAATCGCCTTTAGCCGGGAAGCGGCGGCCTCGCGGTCTAAAGAAGCCTCGCCAGCACTGAGTTTCGCCAAGGCCGGCAGTAAGGGTCGGTAATAGATTTCCTCGTGCAGGGTGCGCACCCGGGCGCGCACCGTTTCCCACTCGGTCTTCAGCGCCAATTCAGCGACGAAACGTTCGGGATCAAGAGAATGCGCCACGCGCCGCAGCTCCATCCCCGTGGGAAACAAATGCGTCCGCCGCATCCGCCCCAACTGGGCGCGGTGTTCCAAAACTCGCAGAAAACGGTAGTGATTGGCCAGCTCCTCGCCTTGATCACGACCGATATACCCGCCAGACACTAAGACGCGCAAAGCCTCCAGGGTGGCGGCGACTCGGAGGCTTTCATCCACTCGACCGTGCACCAGTTGCAACAGCTGCACGGTGAATTCCACATCACGCAAACCCCCAACCCCAAGTTTGATTTCACGCCCCGCCTTTTTGGGATCGAGAAGTTTCTCGACCCGACGGCGCATCGCGCGAGTTTCCTCCACGAAGCCCTCGTGTTCCACGGCCTGCCACACGAAGGGTTGGATAGCCGCAAGATACGCCACCCCCAAAGCTCGGTCGCCGGCGGCGGGGCGAGCCTTCAGTAAGGCTTGGAATTCCCAAGCCTTCGCCCAGCGCTCGTAATACTCCCGGTGTGATTCCACGCCGCGCACCAAAGCACCATCCTTGCCTTCGGGACGCAGAGCCGTGTCCAACACCCACAGGGCAGGTTCCTCTAGGGTGGCCGAGCACAGCGAACCCAAAGCCACCGCCATGTCGGTGGCACGGCTCAAAACCTGGTGGGTGGCCAAGGATGAGGGTTGTCCCTCTCCGTACCCCGATTCTCCACCAAAAACACGCGGCTCGGCAACATAAATCACGTCCACATCGGAGATATAGTTCAGCTCTCGCGCCCCGGCCTTCCCCATCGCAATCACGGTGAAAGCGACCTCGCCGTAAGGGTCGAGGTCGCGGCGCACCAGCGCCAGGGTGGCCTCCAAAGCCGCGTCCACCAAAGCAGAAATCGCGGTAGCGGTAGGTTCGAACTGGGTCTTTGCACTGGCCAGATTGTCGCGGGCTAAGTCTGCGGCCGCAATTTGCGCGAGATTCGCATAATAGGCACGGCGCAGTGCTAACACGTCCGCCGTTTCCCCCGCCACCCAACACGGGTTTTCCGCATCTCCCAGATTGCGCGCCGCCACCGCTTCTAGCAGCCGGTGCGAGAAGGTTTCAGGTTGCGGTTCGTCTTCCAACGTGGCAATCACCCCCGGGTGAGCCGCTAAATAGGTGCCGAAAAACTCGGAGTAGCCCAGCAGCCGCAAAGCCCGCGTGCCTATTCCTCGAAATTCGACCGATTCAGCGGTGCCCTTACGCCTGGAATCCGAGATGGCACCTCGTGAAACCGTATCCCCCGCAACCGGCAAACCTGACGCAACCGAGGCACCCACTGTCGCAGACGCATCCGCCGCGCCTGACCCGCCTGAAGTGCCTGAAGTGCCCTCTAAAACCCGCGCCAAATTCAACAAAGCTAAATCCGGGTCGGCCACCCGTCCCAAGGATTCCACCAAAACCGGGATATCCAGCTCCGGACAGCGCGCCACAAGGTCTTCCAACAGGGTCTTGCCCCGGGAGACCTCGCGAATCCCCGCCGTCAAAAGCGCTGTGGTCAGCGAATATTCCCGCGCCATGGGCACCCCTGCCTATTGCAGATGCAACAACTGACGTCTTTCCTGCAAGGTTACCTGGTGGCGATAGTCCTCCCATTCGGCGTGACGCGCTCGCAACACGAAATCGAAGGCTTCCTCGCCTAAAACCATGGGCACCAACTCGGATTCCACCAGGTAATCCAGCGCATCCGCCAAGGAACGCGGCAACACCGGAATCCCGGCCGCGCGGCGCTCCGCATCACTCATTTGCCACACATTGTCTTCGGCTTCCTCGGGCAGCTCCAGGCGCTGTTCAATGCCGCGCAGCCCGGCCTCGATGATCAAGGCGAAGGCCAGATACGGATTCAAAGAAGGATCCGGAGCGCGGTATTCCACCCGAGTGGAAGTGTGAATCCCCGGTTTGTGATCCGCCACGCGAATCAGCGCCCCGCGATTGTGATGTCCCCAACAAATAAACGCCGGTGCCTCGCTGCCGCCCCACAGGCGTTTATACGAATTCACATGTTGGTTGACCACCGCCGAAATCTCTTTGGCATAATGCAGCAGCCCAGCTGTAAATTGCCGCCCCACAATCGAAAGGTGATAGTCCGCCGCCGGGTCATAAAACGCATTGCGATTGCCTTCATGCAAAGAAAAATGCAGGTGCAAGCCGTTTCCGGGGTATTCAATCACGGGTTTGGGCATGAAAGTCGCCAACAATCCCTCGGCCAAAGCCATTTCTTCAACAATCGCCCGCAGGGTCACGAAGTTATCCGCACATGACAGGGCATCGACGGAACGCAGGTCAATCTCGTATTGTCCAGGTCCTATCTCGTGGTGGGTGAATTCCACGGAAATCCCCAGTTCCTCTAGGACTTGCACGGCGCGGCGACGGAATTCGTTACCGACCGAGCCTGACACGTGGTCGAAATAGCTCCCGTCGTCTATCGGAATCAGTTCTTCCTCCACCGAGGCGGGGGGTCGGAACAGATAAAACTCGATTTCGGGATGAATATAGGGCACAAAGCCCAGCCGTTCCGCTCGTTCCATGGTTCGTTCCAGGATGTAGCGCGGGTCGGCGTGTGACTGGGTACCGTCGGGGTTGAATACGTCGCAAAACATGCGCCCCACAAAATCCGCAGAATTTTCCCCAATCGGGGGCACCACTTGGAAGGTGTTCGCGTCGGGAAACAGCAGCATATCCGATTCGCTGATACGCGTGAAGCCCTCGACCGAGGATCCGTCGAAGGCCACACCCTCGGTAAAAGCGCGCTCCAGTTCGCCAGGCGTGATGGTCACGGATTTCTGGATTCCTAGAATATCGACGAACACCAGGCGGACATGCCTCACGTCACGCTGGGCAACTTGGCGGATTACGTGTTCTTGTTGGGAGTCCATGTGTTTCCTTTCAGGTGTGTTTGGAGTTTTCGCCGGCTTGGTTGCGTTTTTCGCCTGGAGTTTTCTTCGGCTTCATGAGGTGCCAGCCCTCAAGCCGAGCTTAGTTTGGCACTGTAGCGTCCCCGGGATTGGGTTACGTCCAGTTGCAAATCATACATTTGGCTCAACACCGCGCTGGTCAACACCCGGTTTATTGGCCCGGCAGCAAAAATTTTCCCGTCTTTCAACGCCAAGACATGCGTAAATCCGGGCGGGATTTCTTCCAGGTGATGCGTCACCATCACCATCGCCGGAGACTTGGGGTCTCGAGCCAGTTCCGCTAGTCCCTCGAGCAGTAATTCCCGCCCCCCCAAATCCAAAGCCGCGGCCGGTTCATCTAGAATCAGCATCTCGGGGTCAATCATCAGAGCCCTGGCCACCATGACCCGTTGTTTTTCACCCTGGGACAGGGTGTCGAAACGACGCTGGCGCAGGGTGGTGACCTCGAACAGTTCCATCAGGGAGTCCGCCCTGATTCGATCAATGTCTTCGTAGGTTTCCCGTCCGGAAGCGGTCACTCCCCACACGGCGGAAAGCACCACTTGGGACACGGTTTCGGTGCCGGGAATCTGGGCGGCTAACGCTGGCGAGGAATACCCCACCCGCTGACGGATTTCCGCGACTTCCACCCGCCCCAGGGCTTCATCAAGAATCCGTACCGAGCCCTGGGAGGGGTAAATTCTCCCGGCCAGCATATCTACCAGAGTCGTTTTTCCCGCCCCGTTTGACCCCAGAATCACCCAGTGTTGTCCCAGGGAAATCGTCCAGTTTATGTTCTGGAGTATAGTGGTGTCCCCGCGCCACAAACTGACATTTTCACACTTGACTATTTCTGGCATCAGGAGCGTCCCGCGAGAATGCTTTCATACATGGACACCGTTTTATCCCCAATTGCTTCCCAGGTAAAATACTCGGAGGCACGTTTCTGGCCGGCCGCCCCAAACTTGGCAGCTCGGGCAGGGTTACGCAGCAGTTCATTGATGCGCTCGGCCATGTCGTGTTGGAATTTCTCGGGGTTAATTGGTGTGCCGGTGCCGTCATTGACCTGTTCCAGGGGCACCAGATAGCCGGTTTCCCCATCCACCACTACATCGGGAATCCCCCCGGTATCAGAGGCTACCACTGGCAGACCCACCGCCATCGCTTCGAGGTTCACTATCCCCAGGGGTTCGTAAACCGAGGGCGTAACAAACAGGGTAGCGCCACTAAGCAACGCCACCAGCTCCTGTCGATTCAGCTTGTCTGATATCCACACTACGCCTGGCATCTCGGCTTGCAGCTCATGAACCAGCCCCTCTACTTCGGTCATAATCTCTTTGGTGTCCGGTGCCCCGGCGCACAGGATTACCTGAGTATCGCGTGGGACTTCCCGTAGGGCACGCAGCAAATGCGGTACACCCTTTTGCCTAGTGATGCGTCCGACAAAAGCAACGGTGGGGCGGCCTTCGGTCAGGCCATATTCAGCCCACACCTGGCGGCGATATTCGGCCGTCACTTTAGTGGCATCCCAAGAGGAAAGGTCGATTCCGTTGTGGATTACATGCACGTTTTCGGGGGAAACCGCTGGGTAGCACCGTAAAATGTCGTCCTTCATCGCTCGGGACACAGCCACGATTCCGTCGGCAGCCTCGTAAGCGGTTTTCTCGCACCAAGAGGACAGCCGGTATCCCCCACCCAGCTGTTCGGCCTTCCAGGGACGCAGCGGCTCCAGAGAGTGCGCGGTAATCACGAGGGGAATGTCATACATCAGCTTCGACCACAATCCCGCCATATTCGTGTACCAAGTGTGAGAGTGAACCAAATCCGCACCCTCAGCTTCAGTGACGAAGCGCAAATCCATCCCTAAGGTGCGCAGCGCCGCATTGGCATCGTCCAGGCCGCCGGGATAGTCGTATCCGGTAACCCCCGTTTCCCCGCCGGGCTCACCAGGATTTCGCGGCCCGTCGAAACAGTGAACACGCACTTCAACGCGATTTCGCAGCACCTTTGCCAGTTCTTCCACATGTACCCCGGCACCGCCGTAAATGTGGGGCGGGTACTCTCGAGTCATCAGGTCAACACGCATTTTTACCCCTCGCAATCAGATATTTTAAACGCCTAGCTCAGTGCCACAGCTGCCCTCCCTCCTAACCTACCTTAAAAATAATTTAAATTTGGCTCGGAAAAGTCCCCAAAGTCCCGAAATTTTAACATATGCTAGGTTTGTGGCAAATCCTAAAGTACTCTCGATTATTTTGGCCGGGGGCGAAGGCAAACGCCTCATGCCCCTCACTGAGGATCGCGCTAAACCTGCGGTTCCTTTTGGCGGTCACTACCGCTTAATTGATTTCGCACTGTCTAATGTGGTCAACTCGGGTTACCACCGAGTGGTTGTGCTGACCCAGTACAAATCCCACTCCCTGGATCGGCATATTGCTACCGCGTGGCACATGTCGAATATCCTTGGCAACTACGTGGCTCCGGTTCCCGCCCAGCAGCGCACCGGAAAACACTGGTACATGGGGTCGGCTGATGCCATCTATCAGTCACTGAACATCATCAAGGATGATGACCCGGACTATGTGCTTATTATCGGGGCGGACAATATTTACCGCATGGATTTCTCCCAGATGGTCGACGCTCACATCGCTTCGGGGCTGCCCGCAACGGTGGCGGGGATTCGCCAGCCATTGGCACTGGCCTCGGCTTTCGGGGTGATTGAAGCCGACGAATCGGACAGGATTACCGCTTTCCGTGAAAAACCCCAGGACGCGGTGGGCTTGCCGGACGCACCCGACCAAGTACTAGCTTCGATGGGTAACTACGTGTTCACCACTAAGGCCTTGCTTGAAGCCATGGCGCAGGATGCCAAAAACGAGGAATCCAACCACGATATGGGTGGTGATATTGTGCCGTTTTTTGTCGAACACGGCGAAGCTAACTGTTATGACTTCATCAGGAACCAGGTTCCTGGTGCCACTGACCGTGACCGGGACTATTGGCGTGATGTCGGCACGATTGATGCCTATTTTGAGGCCTCGATGGATTTGATTTCGGTGCATCCCGTGTTCAACCTGTATAACCCGCGCTGGCCGATTATGACTAATACCGGCGGTCAGATGCCTCCGGCGAAGTTTGTTTACGGGGATGATTCCCGCATGGGGCACGCTATCGATTCATTTGTGTCTAACGGCGTGATTATTTCGGGGGCGCGTTGTGTGCACTCAATTCTATCCCCTGGAGTGCGGCTGAATTCCTGGTCGCATGTGTCGGATTCAGTGTTGATGAATGGGGTGGTTTTGGCGCGTCGTGCTCGGGTGGATCGCGCGATTCTGGACAAGAATGTCTATGTGGGCGAGGGCGTCACCATCGGGGTTGACCTGGAAGCGGATCGTCGCCGTGGTTTCATAGTCAGCGACGGGGGCATCACCGTGGTTCCCAAGGGAACGCGGGTGGAAAACTAGAATAGTATCCGTGACTATATCTGTATCTGGCTTACTGCGTTTTACTTGTGCGTGGGACGGCAGTCGGGGTGGGGTGTCTCCGTCAGCCCCGTTGTTGTCTTCGGATTCTCCAGCTCTGTTATCCCCGTCGGTCTGGGCGCGTTTGGTTTCGCGCGTCACTGGTTTCGGGCTTCATGAGTTGCAAGTCGACCCCCCCGGCAAGGTCGGGGATGTGTGGCGTTGCTCGGTTTCTACAATGGCGCCTCATGAAGTGGAACACGCCGCACGAAACCGCTGGACGAGAGACCTCGAAGCCGAGCTGGGGTCTGGCGACACGACCATTGACGACACAACTACCGGCGAGGGAACCCCAACAAGCTCGAATCGCCTTGCAGGTGGCGCCTCGGGATTCGCGGTGGCGGTGACAGTCGGGGAAATGGCTAGGTTAGGTCCAGCTTTAGTGGTGATGGATGCGGATTCGACCCTGTTTGCTGGCGAGGGCATTGATTTGGTGGCGGCTCAAGCCGGGGTTCAACAGCAGGTCGCGGCGATTACAGCGGCGGCGATGCGCGGGGAGCTGGATTTTGCGGCTTCGCTGCGTGCCCGGATGGGGACTTTGGCGGGGCTGTCGGTGGACACGTTAGAGGCAGTGCGTGAAGTTTATGATTTTTCATTAGGTGCCAGCCAAATGATTGCGGCTTTTCGTCGCAATGGCACCCGGCTCGGGGTGGTCAGCGGTGGTTTTGTTGAGCTGGTAGAGGAAAAAGCGCGGGCGGCCGGGGTGGATTACGTGTTGGCGAATCGTTTTGAGGTGGCCGGCGGGGTGCTAACGGGGCGGTCTTTAGGCGAGATTGTCACTGCCGATTCCAAAGAACAAGCCTTGGTTGATTGGGCTGGACAGCTTGGTGTTCCGGTTGAGCGCTGCGTGGCTATGGGTGACGGGGCGAATGACCTGAAGATGGTGACCCGTGCCGGGCTGGGCATCGCTTTTTGCGCCAAGCCAGCGCTGGCTGATGTCGCCGATGCGCGCCTTCCCTTTCCGAATCTGGCGGCGGCGGCCGCACTGTTGCTACCCGCTTAGAGCGCGGATTTTTACCCCTTATTGCCGCGTACAACCGCCGGGTGGCATATCCGGAGCAACTGCCGAAACTGGTCGATGAGGCCTGCCAGGTGGGATTGGAGCGAAGAATACTTATCCCGACCGGCAAGTGTGGAACATCATTGGTGACGGGGCTTTTCCGATGACCTATCCCGATGTGGTTACTAATGTGCATCACAAACTGCCGGTGATAAACGTGGTGTTCACGAATCTGGAATACGCTTTCATCAAGAATAAGTACGAGAACACCAACAAGAACCTCTTTGGTACTGACTTCACCGATGTGGACTATGCCCAGATTAGCGAAGCCCAGGGAGCCAAGGGATTCACGGTCTCGCGGATTGAGGATATTGACCGGGTGATGCAGGAAGCCGTGGCCGCTAATAAGGCCGGTCATACCGTGGCTGTGGACTGCAAGATTACCACCGACCGCCCGATTCCGGTGGAAACCCTGAAACTGAATCCGAAGCTGTTCTCGGAGTCAGAAATCAGTGCCTACCGCGAGAAATACGAGGCCCAATACCTGGTTCCCTTCCGCGAATTCCTGGAAGCGGAAGGCCTGGAATCCCAGTACATCAAGTAAGCTCGGCGTGCCCGGGGCTGAGTCAACAGTTCCTTTACTTGTGTCCGTAACAAACATCACATATCAGGCTTTTATAATACAAACCCCAAGTTTTAATGCAATACTTTGATATTATCAAGCGTGTGAATAATAGAGTATTGCATGGAGTCGGGGGTGGTGCCTTATGGGGCGACATAAACCGATAACGGAAGCGGCAACGAAGGATGCGCTGGCGATTCTGGGTGGCCAGGTGCGCACCGCGCGAACGAACCAACAGTGGTCACGCGCCCAGTTGGCGGCCTTGGCGGGATGTTCGCCGCGCACGATTGCTTCGCTGGAAACCGGATCGCCCACGGTTAGTATCGGCACTACCATTGAGGTGATGCGGGTGTTGGGGATTCCGCTGTTCGGCACCGATGACCCGGTGAGCTTGGCACGCCTAAAGGCATCCACAGAGCGCTACGTAGCCTTGCTGCCGGCGCGGGTACATGCGAAAACAAAACTCGACAACGACTTCTAAGGCCAGGTGATGGGAATGGCGGCGCAATCGATAGCAGTGTGGGTGTGGCTTACGGGTGCCACGCGGCCGGTGGTGGCAGGTAGGCTCGCTCCCAGCCCAGAGGGACGCTACAGCTTTGTTTATGGCAAAAGCTATCTGGATCACCCGCTGGCTTATGCCTTGCAACCGGGATTGCCGCTAGAAGAAAGGGAGTTCATTGCCCCACCGGGCTTGGAAATGCACGGAGTGTTTCGGGATGCGCTGCCTGATGGATGGGGGCAAAACGTGATTGACTACCAGCACGGTGGTCAGCCGCAATCCTTGGAAACCTATATGTTGGAATCGGGGTCGAACCGGTTTGGGAACCTGGATTTTCAAGCTTCGCTCAGCCAATATGTGCCCCGCCTGGAAGATACTGATGTGCAGGCTTTGGAGGCTGATATTCAGTTGCTGCTGTCCCAGCGCCGGCTTTCCCGCGCGGCTGGGCTGGCGTTGGTGCATGGGACTTCGATTGGGGGCGCGAAGCCGAAAATCGCTACTGCCCGCGAGATTATCAAGCTATCTACCAGCGATACGGGGATGTCTATTCGACGCGAGGCGTTCGCGACTTTGCTGGCCACGCGAATGGGTGTGGAGGCTGCGAAAGTTCGTCTGACCAGTCTGAATGGCAGGGATGCCTTGGTGGTGCAGCGGTTTGATCGCGATGCGACGGGCGGGCGGATTCCGGTGCTGTCTTTGCTGACTCTTTCCGGGGAATCAGAGCTGACCGCACGTTACACCTCGTATCGACAGTTGTATTTCCAACTGGTGCAACACGGCGGCGGGGTCAGCGACGGTGCCGGTGGTGTTAGCGACACTGGTGATTTCGGGAACTCAGTGGGGGAAAAGATTTTCCGGCGTATTGCCGCCAATATTATGCTGGGGAATAACGACGACCACGCCCGCAACCACGCTGTATTTTGGGATGGGGCGCATATGCGTCTGACCCCAGCTTTCGACATCGAACCGGTGCGCGGCGCAAGTTGGGATTCCAACCAGGCCATCAGTTTCGGCGCAGATGGCCAACGAGAATCGCGCCTCGACGTGTTGATTGCAGCGTCTTGCTGCTACGGGTTATCCAAGGCTGACGGGCAACACATTATAGAGCAAATACTGGCAGCGGCTCGCGACGCTTTTACCGAGGTGTTCGATGAAACCGAACTGAGCCCCGAGCTGACCGCCGGGATGTTTCACCCCTCAATCTGGGAAAACCACCCGCTGCCCTCCCCCGCAACAGATTCCTAAATGTCCGTGGATGTTTAGCGGCGCGAGAGCCGGGGATCGAACGCACACATAGTCCTGTGACCTGGGATTTCGCTTGAGGAGGTTTACAATGCGTTTCGTTAAATGTCTGCGGGTGGGGTTACCCCCAAGTTTCGTGGTACAAACAATATGAAGTACGCCGGTAACTTGCAATTCACACCTATCTGTAGTACAGCAGTGGGCGCGGGCTTTAACAATGCATCATAACGACTGTGGTTGTGGCGACTAGCCATAAGGAGAATCTTATGAAAAGGAAGCATATTACCATACTTTTATCCACATTTGTTGCAGCAAGTTTGACTTTTCTGCCAGCGTCATCAGTCGCCACCGCTTCCGAATGGGAGACAAAAAAAGAAACGATATGCGAGGCGCTTGAAGTGGCCAATTGCGCAGAAACTGTGGACTACAATCCCGCTCCGATAGTCATAGAGGGGGTTCAATACAGCGTGAAAGACGGCCTGGAACATCATGCGATATCGGGCACACTCGCTGGTGCTAAAAACCGGTATCAAACCAAAGACTGGTGGCCATACCATAACATGTATCTTAATTGGGGTTCTAGCTGATGGAGTTGTACTCATTCCAAGCGGACTGTGTTTTTTTGCTTGCGCCGCGTTTACCGTATTCCTTTCTATAGTACGCGATACAATTAATAGCACAGCTAACAATGAAGTTCTTCACATTTAGCTAATGTTACATTCTTTCAAATCACGAGTTGGATAAAGTGATTGTATTCATCTGATATGTCAGCAGTGGAGCCGTAGCACTAGGTGTGAAAGCGCGGCGTATCAGGGCGGCGAAATCCTCCAATACGGGGTTCAAGCCGCTGCTGGTTCGCCAAAACAGGCTGATGTCGCGCCCGGGTTTCGGGGCGGCGAACTCGCGCAATACCATTCCCTCCGGTTGGTCAATCGGAGGGCAAGCAGCCAGGCGCGGGACTAGAGTGACGGCTTCACCCAAGGCCACCAAATACCGCAATGTTTCCAGGGAAGTTGCCGCGAATTGGGAAGACAGCGCGCCCGCCGCGCGGCAAACCTCTTCGGTTTGCCCCCGCAAACAGTGATCTTGGTTCACTAGAGTCAAAGTGGTTTCTTTCAAATCCTCCATATGCACTTCCCCAGGCTGCTCTAACTCGCTACCAGCAGGCACCGCCAGTAAGAAATCCTCGCGGAACAAAGGTACCTGGGTGACACCCCGATGCTCGAAGGGCTCGGCCAAAAGAATCGCATCCACTTCTCCACCGATCAGATTCTCTTTCAACACCGGGGAACGGCATTCCACAAAACGCATCCGCAAACGCGGACGCTCCCGACGCAGCAGCGGCAACAAATGCGCCAGAAAATACTGGCACAGCGTCGGGAAAATTCCCAAAGTAATCTCACTGGCTCCCGAGTCGGCTTGAGCCGCAGCGGCATGTTCCAAGTCAGAAGCCGCTAACACAATGTCCTCGGCTCGTTTCGCCACTTCTTTACCCACCGGGGTGAGAATCAACTTCTGGGTGGAGCGTTCCACTAAACTGGCACCCAAGTCTTGCTCCAAGCGTTTAACCTGGGTCGAGAGCGTGGGTTGACTCACCCCCATCCGGGCGGCAGCTTTCGTGAAGCTTCCTTCCTCAACTAGCGCTACGAAATACGCTAAATCCTTCAGATTCATGCTTTGCCTCAGTCAATATTCCCGCGCCTAGGATGCTTTCTGGAGCGCACCGCTACGAATCAGGTATTCAAACGCCCCCAGAGCCGCCCCCACCCCGGAACCCTGGGTGATCACAATCTGTTTATAGGGCTGATTGGTGCAATCCCCCGCCGCATAAACCCCGGGAACACTGGTGGCTCCCCGATTGTCGGTCACGATTTGTCCCCATTGGTTTAACTCCACCACGCCTTCCAGCCACTGCGTATTAGGACGCATCCCAATTTGGATAAACACCCCGCCCAGTTCCAAGGTTTTCATCGTTTCCGAGTGGTGATCCCGATAGTTCAGCCCGGTCACCCGCTTGCCATCACCAAAAATCTCGGTGATTTGTGCCCCGGTGATTACATCGATATTGTCCCGGCGGCGCAGTTCGTCGACCAGCACTTGATCGGCCTTGAGCTCATCACGGAACTCCACCACGGTGACGTGCGCCGCAATTGGGGTCAGGTCAATCGCAGCTTCCACTCCGGAATTACCGCCCCCAACCACCGCTAGTTTCTTACCTTTGAACAGCGGACCGTCACAGTGCGGGCAAAACGACACCCCTCGGTTGCGGTATTCCTCTTCGCCTGGCACACCCAGGGTTCTCCACCCGGAACCGGTGGCGATGATCAGCGTTTTTGTTTCCAAGTTCGCGCCTCGGTTTGTCACGATTTTCAGCAAGCCCCTCATGAACCCGGAGCCACCCGAGCTATCCCCTTTACCAGCCACCAGCTGCACAGCCAGTTGCGGAATAAACAAATCCACCGGGTAGCTGCCCAGATGTTGATAAAAATCTCGCACCAAATCCTTGCCGGTGGTTTGTACCCGCGACACGTAGTTTTCAATCACGTCAGTGTCCAGAATTTGGCCACCACGCCGATCCGTGACCAGCCCAGTGCGAATCCCTTTGCATGCCGTGTAAATCGCGGCGGTAACCGCTGCCGGGCCACCCCCAACCACCAGCACCTCGTAGGGTTCAACCGCCGATGGATTCTCGACGGCGTTTGATGTTGCAGGGAGGGCAGGCTGACCCGGTTCGTCTGAGATTCCGGCGGGTTTCGGCACGCCGGCCGGCAATTTTTTTTCTGCCCCACCCAAAAGACCGATGAAGTCGTCCAGTTCCCCCAATCCCGACCAGATAATTTCCTCGCCTTCCACCACGGCCGGCACACTCATAATCCCCAGTTCTTCGACTTCATCTTGGAACGCCGCGCCGTCCACAACCAGGTGTTCCACCTTGGGGTTGATAATCGAGATGGTATTTAGGGATTGCACCACATCCGGGCATTTTGCGCATCCTAGCGACATATAGGTGCGCAGTTGGTGAGCCGGCAACGCTTCGATGGCTTCGCGTTGCGTGTCGCTAATCTTGGCGGGATGTCCCCCGACCTGCAGCAAGGCCAGCACCAGCGAAGAGAATTCGTGTCCCAATGGCACTCCGGCGAAACGCACTTTGACGGTGGGGTCTCCCGCACGGCGAATCGCGAAGGACGGGCGCAGTTCATAGTCTGCCTCGTCTACAGTGACCTGCCCATTTAGCTCTGCGATTTCGTGCAGCAAAGCCAGCATCTTGGTCGAGGTTTCGCTGTCGTTCCGGGCAGCGACCAGCTCGATGGGTTCACGCACTTTCGTCAATAACTCGCGCAACTGGGCGGTAAGCTTGTCATCTAGGATTGTCATCGGATTATTCACTCGCTTCGTTTTGGTTGGGGACGGTTAGCTTCATTGTTTCGGCGGGGTTTGGGTTTGGGGCGGATTCATGAGGTGCCAGCCCTATTGTCAACCTAAAGCCTAAATTTTGCCAACCAAATCCAAGAACGGAGCCAAGGTGTCTTCGCCTTCTTCCCACTTGGCGGGACAGACTTCACCGGGATGGGCGGCAATGTACTGGGCGGCTTTAACCTTTCGCACCAATTCTTCGGCGTTGCGTCCCACTCCTTCCGAAGTGCATTCGAAGAACTGAATGATACCTTGGGGGTCTAACAGGAAAGTAGCGCGGTCGGCCAGACCTTGCCCGCTGCGCAGGCACTGGAAGTTTGTGGATATCTGCCCGGAAGGGTCGGCCAGCATGTAGTACTGGATTTTTCCGATGGCCTCGGAGGTATCGTGCCAAGCCTTGTGCACGAAGTGGGTGTCGGTGGAAACGGAGAAGACTTCCACGCCGAGCTTTTGCAGTTCCCCGTAGTGCTCGGCCAGGTCACTGAGCTCCGTGGGGCAAACGAACGAGAAATCCGCCGAATAAAAGAAGAATATTGCCCACTTTCCCAGCACGTCTTCGTGGCTGACTTCTAGGAATTTACCGTCTTTGTAGGCTTGGGTTTTGAATTCTTGGAGTTGGGTGTTCATCAGGTTCATTGGTACTTTACCTCCTTGTAGTACGAAGTGCCGCTGGATACACACGGCCAACACGAACTATTATAGTCAGCACCTATGAATTTTTTCAACATTTATATCTTATATTTATCACTTCGGCACCCCCAACTTCCTGGCTGGTATCGAAATTCCTGTTATATTCCAACACAGTGCGAGTTTTCCTGATAGTGATGCTCCGCAACGTAAAAGCTGACAAGCGTCTCAAACTGTTGCAGAATTACCTTAACACCTAACGAAAGGAAACTATATGACTCAGTTTCAACTCAGCGAGTCCGAATGGAAAAAACGTCTTTCGCCAGCGGCTTTTCACGTTTTACGTGAGGCTGGAACGGAAGCACCGGGCAGTGGGGAGCTGCTCTACGAAACTAACACTGGAATTTACAAATGCGGCGCCTGTGGGCAAGATTTGTTTGATTCCAACACCAAATTCGACTCTGGGTGTGGCTGGCCGAGTTTCTTTGAGGCTAAAGCCGGAGCCACGGAAACCCGCACCGACACCACGCACGGCATGATTCGCACCGAAGTACGCTGCTCCAACTGTGGTTCCCACCTGGGACATGTTTTCCCCGACGCACCCCAGACCCCCACTGGGAACCGATATTGCATGAATTCGGTGGCTCTAAGTTTCCAACAAGATAAAGCTTCCTGAGACGCTTCCACCGCTTCATGCCACGGGAATCCGAGGACGCTGCGCTGCTCTACGCGGCTACTGGCGGGGTCGCGGAATACTTGGATTTCGTGGACACTTCCGCCTCCGCTGAGGAAAATCTGATACGTCTGTTCTTCGAGCCCAATGGCCGGCTGGTAGAGGAACCCGATAACCTGCTGAAACAGGAGTTGCGCGAGCCAAAACGCTACAGCACTATCCTCGCTGCCATCACCTCGGGAGCCTCGAAAAACAATCAAATTGCCACGAAAACCGGGATTTCTAGCGGCGCGTTAACCAACTATCTGGAGGCGCTGATTGACTTGGGTATTGTCTCGCGCGAGTCTCCGTGGGTGGCTCCGGGTGGGCGTGGTGCGATGGGTGCTGGAGTTCGGTTTCACGAGGTGCCAGTCCGGGTGGCGGACGCGGCGGACGAAACACGATTTACCGAATTCAAGATGGCTGTTTCCGGTTCTGGTACCGCTTCGTGTGGCCGAACCTCTCCCCTATTGAGATGTATGCCGGACGTGCCGCCTTCCAGGCAACAGTGGCTCCGGAACTGAACAGTTTTATGGGCTTGGGTTTTGAGCAAATCGTGGCCGACCTGTTCGACCGTGCCAATACTGCGGGCGAGCTCGCAGAGTCCTATCCCACCCGAGGCCGCTGGTGGGGCACTGATCCCGACACTCGCCAAGCCGAAGAAATCGACCTGGTAGCCGGGTCGAAAACCACCACCCTGTTCATGGAAGCCAAGTGGGTCAACCGCCCCATCGGCCTGGATGTCCTGGAAACACTGGAGCGCCGCAGCACCCTCGTGCCCACGCCTAGAAAGCGCCAGAAACATTACGCCATCTACGCCAAACAAGGCTTCACCTCCGAGCTTGTTGCCCTTGCCGAAAAACGCCCCGACCTCGCGCTCTACAGTTTCCTCTAACAGCACTAACAAACCTTAGATTCAAGTTCGGGTTGCGATGGTTGGTGGTTGGCTTCATTTTCCCATGCCTGATGGCGGTCGTAATCGTGCTTCTTGGAACAGGCGTTTGAAACGCGGGCTAGACTGGAGCCTAGTGGATAGAGGAGGTGTGCCGATGGAGAATACCGGAAATGGGGTCGAGCCAGGGGGCCAGGGTGAACTGGTCATTTACCAGACGGACGACGGTACGACTCGGATTAATGTGCGTTTCGTGGACGAGACCGTCTGGCTGACCCAACAGCAAATGGCAGATCTGTTCCAGACCTCCCGCACCAATGTTATAGAGCACATACGACACATTTACGAAGAAGGAGAATTGGAAGAAACCTCAACCTGTCGGAATTTCCGACAGGTTCGCACCGAGGGCAAACGACTAGTGAACAGGGAACTTCCCTACTACAACCTCGACATGATTATTTCGGTGGGATACCGGGTAAAATCCAAGATTGCTACCCACTTTCGACGCTGGGCAACCCAACGGTTGAAAGAGTACCTGGTCAAGGGATTCACCATGGACGACGCACGCCTCAAACAGCTCGGCGGTGGAGACTATTGGAAAGAACTGCTCGACCGAATCCGCGATATCCGCTCCTCTGAAAAAGTCATGTACCGCCAAGTCCTGGATCTCTACGCCACCAGCGTGGACTACAACCCAAAAAGCGCCGAATCCGTAACCTTTTTCAAAATGGTACAAAACAAACTCCACTACGCCGTCCACGGTCACACCGCTGCGGAAGTAATCTATGAACGTGCTGACGCAACCAAACCATTTATGGGACTAACCGTCTTTCAAGGCGACTTCCCCACCGCCAAAGGCATCAGTGTAGCTAAAAACTATCTAAACAGTGAAGAACTGAAAGCACTGAACAACCTGGTTTCGGGGTACTTCGACTTCGCGGAACTACAGGCCACGCGCCATCGACCCATGTACATGAGCGACTATGTAGAGCACCTAGACCGCATCCTAGCAGCGAACGGGAACCAAGTACTGGAAGGAGGCGGCACAGTCAGCCACAAGCAGGCAATGGATAAAGCCCGACAGGAATACCAAAAATTCCGCAACGATAACCTCTCCCCAGTAGAACAAGAATATTTACAAACCATCAAATCCATCGCCGCAAAAACTGGCAAAAAATCAAGGACGACAAGCTAACACAACCAGGGCTTGCCCGGCTTGATTCTGCCACTTCACTAGAGAATCGGCAGAAATATGAACTATGGTTCATAAATTGGTAGAGAGTGACGTAAATATTAACTATAGTTCATAAATTTGCTACTACGGGATGTGCTGCTGGGACACCGCGCCTCAAACACCGGACACGACCTGGAAAACATGGTATTCCTCGAACTGCTGCGGCGCGAATACCAGGTTTCAAGCGCGGAAACCCCCAAAGGCGAAATTGACTTTTACGCCCAACGCGGCGAGGAAACCCGCTATATCCAAGTAGCTCTAAGCGCGCTGGAACCAGACACTTTGACCCGGGAACTGCGGAGTTTTCAGGCTCTGCCCACCGGCTCGAACTGCGCTTTGATAACCATGGACAGACTCCTCCTAGACACCGGAGCCATACCACAGCTCAATGCCGCCGACTTCCTAGCCGGCGCCGAACTCCCATTTTGAACACAGCCAGGCACCCCGCCAGTTGGTAGAATACGGGGCGTGATTGGTCGCCCCGATTCCCAAGGAGGATTAGGAATGTTTTTTAGGCCGAAATTGGCGCCGGTACGTGGCGCGGTCGTATTGATTACCGGAGCGGGTTCCGGGATTGGAAGGCTGATGGCTTTGGAAGCCGCCAAGCGCGGGGCGAAAGCCGTGATTATTTGGGACTTAAACGGCGAGACCGCCGAGCAAACCGCCGCCGAAATCCTCGACCTAGCAACTCGTGAAGCCGCCACCCTCCCCCGCCCGCTACGCGCCTCGGCCTACCCCGTGGACGTGACCAGTGATGAGCAAGTCGATGCGGCCGCTAAGGCAGTGCTGGAAGAGTACGGGCGGGTTGACATTCTGATTAATAACGCCGGGATTTTGGCCGGCAAGCCGTTTTTGGAAACCACCCAGGCTGAAATCGAGCGTTCTTTCCAGGTAAACACCCTGGCGCACTATCGCACTACGCGGCATTTCCTGCCAGGAATGATTAAACGCGACCGGGGCTCCGTGGTGACGATTGCTTCTGCGGCCGGACTGGTGGGGGTGCCCCGGCAGTGTGATTACAACGGGTCGAAGTTCGGCGCCGTGGGTTTTGCTCAGTCTTTGCGGGAGGAATTGCGGCACATGGGTTCGCACGTGCACACCCTGTTGTATTGCCCGTACTACATTTCTACCGGCATGTTTGAGGGGGTGCAGACCAAGTTCCCGCTGGTGTTGCCGATTGCCCGTCCGCAGCAGATTGCCTGTCAGGTGTTGGACGCGATTGACCGGGGTACCCAGTTTAAGGTTAATCCTCCGATTGTGCGCCTGGTGCAGCTGGCGCAGGCTCTGCCGGTGCCGATTATGGATCCCATCGTGGAGTTCTTCGGCGTCCTCGACACAATGAATGAGTTTATAGGGCGCGTGGCAAAGACGAAGTCTTGAGAGCCACGCGCTAACAGCGTGGAGCCGTAAAAACGCCACCGATGTGGCGTTTTAGGCGAAACACCACAAAATACGCAATACGAGCGCCGCGCTCAAACGGCGGAGGCGATTAAGCAACAGCAACGATTTTGTCGTGCGCCGAAGCACCACAAACAACCAAGCAAAGACGAAGTCTTGAGAGCCACGCGCTAACAGTTTTGCGAACGGTTACATCGTTAATATTCCATTACCAGCTCAGCGTTTCTTCTACTGGAGAATTCTAACGGCTTTCTCTTATTCACGTCACCAAAACCTTAGTGAGTTCGCAGATGGACTGTGATTTTATTGAAAGTCTGACAGCGTTTCTTGAGGCAGATTCTGTTCTTTCCAATCTCCTAGATGCTCAGAACAGCCATCATTGGGAATATGCGCCTGAAACAGGCTACCTTTTGCATCTAAGACCCAAACTCCTAAAAGTGGTTCACCCATTTCTAGACAGGATCCAGCCGGAGGTGGATCCGCCGCCTGTAAAGCCTCACTAAGTTTAGCTAGGTCGCCGACAAACTTTCGTGGTTTCGTGGTCTTGTCTTCGACCGACTCGGGCAGACAAATTGCTGCGCCTTGCAGAGGAACATGCTTCAGGCTTTCCAAATCAGCATTTTTGTCTAGGCCATAGACTGACTTGTTACAATTAAGTTTCGACAAGACGTCATCGACTGCCTCTGCGTCTAAATTCTTCCCAAGCAGTGTGTTCTTAGACCGGGGTTCGTGTGGATTATCTGAAGATAATCCACACGAACCCAAGGAACCTGCAAGCAATGAACAAAAAAACAAGCTTAGCAGTCTACGTATGACCATAACAGACTCACTTAATACTTACGTCAAGTACAACCTGCGCTGCGGCTGCAGGGGTAAACAGAGAACGACTGTACCCATACAAAGGTATCGTCCCCTGGTGAATACCTACCGGATGGGTTCCATCATACCAGGGAGCCCCGCTATCACCGCCTTGGCTGTAATGGTGGTGAGTCATAGTTAATCCACAGTATTGTCCGGAACACTGTTCAACAGCCAATACCGCATCGCATTTTTGACCGGATTTAGCACCCGTAAAACAATAAGTTTTCCCGACCTCAGGTGAAACCACATTAGAGGCTGTAACTAAATGACTTCCAGAATAGAACCTATTCGATGTGCCTTGAGTCGAGGAATACCACCCAACATCCCTAGAAGAATGCGTACCTAGTGGTGTCAGCGTCGAACCATCACTGTGTTTAACACCGTTGTGGACGCAATGCGCTGCGGTTAGTATCGCATTTTCCACGCCGTGTCCCCTCGCGGAGAACCCTAGTGTGCAATATGGGTATTTATATCCAGGTCTAGAGGTCTTGTCACCTCCATAAACAACTTCTTTAGTAGCCTTTAAATTTTTGTCCATATGTACTGAAAAAGAGAATTTATCATCTATTGGAGAAGCGGCTAAATCCCGTTCTACCTTTTTGGTCAGCCTCATCCCATCGTAATTTGGCACACTGGAACCTTTAGGATTGATAATAAATTCTATGGAGGCATTTTTAAAGTCCACTGTTGCTGCGGTTTCCGAAATTTGATTACCAAGGTCTTCGCGCATCTGGTAGTATCTTTTCTCCATCTCTTGAGCTACCTCTGACTGCGAGTACCCTTTATCTGTTACCACTGTAATCGGATGGGAAAGCGCATTAATCTTGTCTTGAACATCGGCAGGGACGGAAGACTTGAAACCAATTTCTGCCGTGAAATTCGCCTCATCCACTCGAGAATACGCTTTTTGGCCTGGATGAATTTCCTCTAGCCAAGTAGTAAAGAGGTTAAACTCTGTGCCCCAGACTCTCTCTGGTGTCATCTGCGCCTCAACTTCCTCAGTGGACAGCACTCTGGCTGTTGGAGTAATAATTTCACCTACGTTGGGCGATGGTTGCGCAGAGGATACACCTACCACGCCGAAGGATAAGGACATAGCAACAGCGGCCATTAAAGCCGTTAACTTGATGTTTCGCATAAAATTGACCCCCTCGTCAATCGATTTTATCGATACAATGTACATTGTAAGCATCTTGCTTATAGCCTGTCAATAGCCCGGCGTACCTTAATATATATTGATTGCGAAAATACACTACCCGGGTTGTTTCTGTGGGTATGCGTGTAGAGGCTACACTGCGGCCGCGTCAGTCGTATCGTGGGGCCTCGAAAAGGAAAAAGGCAGGGTATTAGATAATTTCTGTGAGTCTATGGGAATGTCAGGGTCTTCTGCGAGGAGGTACCTGACCAGTGATATTATCGAGAATCCAATCTTAGGATTAATCAAGAATCTTTGGAAATACACTTCCAGATGCTAATACCGAATCTGGTACGCAACAACAAAGCCCGTGACATGCAATAACAGCAGAGCTTTGACATTGCCGCGTAGTTTATGAAAGGCTCGTATCGCCTCGGGGACGACCCTGCGGCTGTGTTTTCATCAGGGGACGGCCCCAAAAGGAGGGTCGTATGCCCTGGATAATACTGGTAGTTTCTGGAATGTTCGAAGCCGTGTGGGCTACAGCACTGTCCAAATCAGAAGGCTTCACCAAGATTATCCCCATTCTGGTGTTTCTTTTCGGGGCAACCGTGTCAATGGGTGGTCTGGCCTATGCGCTGAAAACTATCCCGGTTGGCACCGGCTATGCCGTGTGGGTCGGCATCGGCGCTGGCACTACCGTCATCTGGGCTTTTGCCACCGGAGCCGAGACAGTTTCGGTGCTAAAAGTCCTGTTCATACTGGGGATTGTGGCCTGCGTCATCGGCCTCAAACTGGTCAGTGACTAGTTGGCTCCTCATGAACACCAGCTAGCGGGGGCGACTTTCGCAGCCGACCCCGTCTCCGTCACGGTCGAACTTGGATTTAAATCCGGGTTCGCCAGCACTGATAGGTCGGTGCAGGGCATCCCACACATCTCGGCAATTTGCATAGTCGGGGGTCGCCCCCGCAGGAACTACCGGCTCAACCGGGTTGGCTGGAACCGCCGGAGCCGGGTCGGTATTTGGTGGATTCTGTACATCCACAGCAGGCTGCGGATTCACGGCTTCTGTATTACCGGCATCAGGGCTAGCCGGAGAAGTTCCTGGTGAGTCTGTTGTCTGCTCCTACTTGTGTTGCCGGTGTGCTGTTCTGCCACCCAACCGCACCAGAGCACTTTGACAGTACCCGCGTGATCGCGTCTTTCTCAGCTGAGGTTACCCACAGGTGATATTTGGTTTTCACGTTTACCTGCAGCGACACGTATCGGCAGCGGAAGGCTTTGTTGGGCGGCAGCCAGGTGGCCGCATCCCCATCGGATTTGCGTTGGTTTTCGCGCCCGTCCACTGCCAGCAGGTTCAACGGGTCGTTTGCTAGTTGTTCGCGTTGTTCCGCCGTGAGCTGTTGGGCGCCTTTTTGCCATGCGTCGGATAAGGCCACTACGTGGTCAATCTGCACCGCGCTGGCGGCTTTCTTTTTATCAAAACTGACCTGCGTCCCGGTATAGGGTTCCTGCAGTGTCCCGGTCAAAACCACGCAGTCGTGTGTTCCCGGTCGGTAAGTTTTCGCACTCAAGTCCCGGTTTAGGATGTCGTTCCTGGTGTCGCAGCCGTTGTGGTCTATGTCCTTCCAGCGTTTCCCAAATTGGGAGCGTGCGTATCCGGTTTTCGGGGCGCGGCCTTTGACTGGTAACGTCTCGAGTTGGTTCATCGCTTCTTGGACGGTAGCGCTTGGCGCATCTCCCGTTGGTGCCGGTGGGGCGGGGGTTTCGGTTTCATGAGGTGCTTCCTCGGCTGGAGGGGTTTCTCCGGGGTCACTGGGAGTTTCATGAGGTGCGGGTTCTATGCTCGGCGTTTCGACTGGTTGACTGGGCTGGCTAGATTCATTGGTCTCGTTCTGTTCCGGCTCACCAGTGCCTGCTTCGTTAGCGCAAGAACCAAGCAATGCGGCCAGCGAAAAGGCCAACGCTAAAGCAAAAACCACGTTACTTTTCTGTTTCATTCCAGACCTCCTGTCCAGACCTCCTGACAGCCAGAATTCTACCTGTTTTCAAC
Source organism: Mobiluncus mulieris ATCC 35243 (assembly GCF_000160615.1). Lineage (GTDB taxonomy): Bacteria > Actinomycetota > Actinomycetes > Actinomycetales > Actinomycetaceae > Mobiluncus > Mobiluncus mulieris. The sequence goes on from NZ_GG668518.1 coordinate 1,096,489, forward strand.
AACAAACCGGCATATCTCGCATATGTTGAGCGCGGGGGATTCATAGTGCCTCACATAGTTTGACCGGGAAGCTGATTTTACCTGCACCGTATTTGTCTTGGCCTCGCATATTTCTTCATCGTAGCGACCACTGGTTTTCGCACCACACCGCACAAGCGTGGCATAAACAGGCACTTCGGGACGAGGAAATCCAGCAAACCGAGAAAAACCTCGCGGCAAGAATCATGACTTTTAAGTGGGTGTCATGGTGGAACACCACCCGGATACACGAAAACCTGGGCAACCAAACGCCACAATAAATCGAAGACCAACACTGGCAACGCACCAGAAAACGCGAAATAACAGAAAACGGGGCACCCGCCCAGGAAACAAACCCAGACACTTCACCAAGCAATGAAGGTTCACCCAAAAATCCCGGATTTCTGCCAGATTCTAAGCCCTAACTGCAATGCACCCTGTCCGGGGCAACTCCCCGAGATGGCCAGCGAGTTCAGCACGCATCCCACGATCCAAAACAGCTTTAATGAACTCGTTGAGGAACCCACCCCGACCAGTCAACTCCACCCCACGCTCAGACGTGGCATCCAGCAGACGATCAAGCACCTCATCACAAACTATAATCAACACCGGGTCAGAGAATTGACCCCCGTATAAGAAGCGGAACAAAACCCAGTACGCTTCAGACCACACACATTCTCTATCGCGGGGTCTTGTTGCGCTGTTCGTCGCGGCTTGTTTACTCGCGGATTCATGAGGCGCCAACCACAAAAAACGTAAGTTACAACATTACCTTTTCTACTACGGGTTATATTTTGTAGAACTTCGGCATTTTATAAAATACTGGCTTAATCATCGCGTCGTCGTGATAGCGTGCTAGAGGCCGCGCAGCTTCGCCAGATACGCCCACGTTTGAAACGCATCATCGGCTCCCCTTTCACATCCCAGCACAGCAAATTTGACGGGTAAGGCAATATTCAGTGCTGAATTTAGATTAAATACCCCGTTACACCCAGGATTTTGAGTAGCGTTGATTTTAAACGTGAAAGACAGCGGTAGGGAACTATTTGCACTAGGTAGGTCAGTGCCACTGATTGCTCCAAGTTCCCGGATGATTTTTTCACCGGTCTGCGGGGCAGCTTTCTTGAGTTTCCGGCAACGCGGCGAATTCGAAGGGGCTGCGCTGTTTGCCCTCAATGAAACGCCAGAACCCCGTAATCGCGCTGGACATGGGCAAGTCCCTGGCTTTGCAGACTGCTTCGGTACGATTTGTGACTTCAACGCGGCACACGTACAATCACCTGGTCTTTCACGACGGCATCAGAGGCGCAGCTTACCATCGCTATCAACCCTTCCCCTACAATTGATAGTCACAGCATGGCACACAGCTGGCAATAAGTGCGGGTTAGAGAATACGGTTACAAAATCATCACAGGTTACTAGCATCTCGAGCAAATCATCGCATCCCGGCAAGCCCCTCATGAACCCGAAAGCACGGCGGGCTATTTTGAATACCCCGGAGAAAGCAACGGGATACCACCCATTTGAGCCGCCACGCCCAGACGCAGGTCATAGGTAACCAGCGCCTCTAAATCATCCCCTACCTGTAGTGCAGTAGCCAGGTGAATCGCATCCAAGCTGCGTAAAACTGCCGGTTCTAACAAACCCGCCAGGTCACAAATCTGGGAGCTAATGCGAACCAAGTTCAAGGCATCCAAAATCGCTCGCGCCTGGCCACGCTGCGCCACATCCAAGCGCCCCGTCACCCGAGCCAACCTGCAAACAAACTGGGTCACTAAACTTGCGCAACTCAGGTGATTTTCGGTTCCATTCCAGACCTCCTAACAGATACCTTTCCTATCTGCAACCTAACCCGGGGAAACTAGTCAATAAGATTAGCGCCTACGTTACACATTGATATCCCCATGGGCGGACTTAGGACAACAGGTGGTGGTGCCAGAAGACGTATTCGAATTCAGGATGTGTGGCGCCATGACCCGTGTTTGGCACGACAGAGCACAAGCATTTCGTATGAGCGGTGTTGTTTTGTCGGATTTTCTGTACCCAGTTTAAAGCATCGCGATTGCTGATTCGCGTGTCATATTCACCGAGGATGACCGCTAATGTCGGGTATTCTTGCCGCTGAACATTTTGCAGCGGGGAATACGATTCTATGAGATGTTTTGCCGCAGAGTCTTCGATAGGATTTCCGAACTCACTCCAATCGGTGGCAGTAAGCGGCAGCGCCGGATTCAAGAGTGCAGCATAAGGATTGACGAAAGGTTGGCGAACCAGGCAAGCTTTTGCTATGCCCGGTCGGTTATTCATGAAATATGCCGGCAGCAAGGCTCCGGCAGAGACTGCGAACAGGCCAAGTCGCTTTGCATCAACCAGCGGTGAACTTAGCAAATAGTTTATACACGAGTTGTAATCGGTAAAGGAGTTGGTTTTATTTAGTCCCCTGCCGGCTTGATGCCATTGCCCACCGTGTTCTCCCCCGCCCCTCACATGGGCTATGGCGACCATTATCCCCTCGTCTATCAGGGGTATCCACTCGGCCAAGTAGTCCGGATCTAGAGAGTGCTGGTAAGCACCGTAGGCGATGAGAATACAGGGACTGGGATATAGCATCCTGTTATTTCTAATCAATGTCAAGGGAATTCGGCATGAACCGGACAATACCGTTACACGGTGAGCCAAAATATGTTGGTTTCTAACCGTGTTAGTCGATGAATTAATTTTTAGGAATGCACGTTTCTTATAGCTATAATTATAAAGCAGAGGAGGCTGCGTATAGGATGACTTGATAAACCGAAAGGTGGAGTTTTCAAAATCTGTATCCACTATCCGAAAATTTATTAGTTCAGAATCCGCATTCATCGGCAGAGGAATAGGAAGATTACAAAATGTGCGCCTATCTAAAACCTTAATGGTATATAAAGTATTTGTCTTTATGGACAAAATAATTAGCTCCCGTGTTGTAAACACGTCACCTAGAATGTGTTCCCGCGTACTGCTGAAGATAGGCACCCATCTTGATATATCTGTTTTGGAACCAAGTTGATTACTGGAAACAGAATAGAGATTGTATTCTCCAAGGTTGTTGGTAGTCCTGACTATATAATGCCGTCGCCCTTCGGAGGTATTTATTCCAAAGACTCTATGATTTAGGTTTAGTGTTCGGGAGATTAAAATATCAGATTTCCATAAACCATTACTATAGTTGAAGATTCTAGTTTCACTGACATCTGGACTTGAGGATAGTGAGATAATTTTATCATCTATGTTTGAAACAATGATACCAAAGCGTAAATCAGTCTCATGTAAAAGCAAAATCTCCGCGTCCCCATAAACTATGTTCTTTATCCACAACTGGGAAGGGCGCAGAGTAGAATCGCTTTTGGTGTAAAAAATCGAGGAACTATCTGGTGACCAGGCGATTGTGGAACCCACATTTGGAATAATGACATCATTTGATGTTTCGGCATGCGGATCTGAGTGTTTAATTCTAAGTTGTAGAATTCCAGCTGTTTTACGTTCTAAAAATGCAATAAATTTATTATTGGGGCTTATGCTTATTTTTACTATCACTGACGCGTTATGATGCAGGATCACTTCATGTTTTACATTATTTATGCAGAAGTTATCTTGCGTTTCATCAGTAGCTTCGACGCAACAAAATAAGAATTTACCGCCAGATTTCTTATAGTAATACCAATAGTTTCCTTTACGGACAATTAGCTCGTTAAAGTTATCTAGCGCACTTATAGAGGTTGGCTTCTGTAAACTATCTTGGTTACCAAGAGGGTGTTTGGCTAGGAAATCCTGTATTAGCTTAGTCTCATTTGCGACATCCTCGCTATCCAAAATCTGGTATTCAAAGTATTTCACGATACAGTCCTCTAGTGAATTTTAATTAGTAACACCTTGATTTAATGCCATGTAATAATATTTTTCACATTCTTCTAGGAGTGTCTCGTGCGTCCCAACTCCGAGCAGTTTACCCTTATCCATAACCAGCACGTTACCAAAATTCTTAATTTGAGAGATATTGTGAGTTACCATTAATACTGTGGAGGATGGGGACGCTTTACTGAGAATATTGACTAGCAGCTCATTCGAGATGGAGTCTACATTTGAGGTTGGTTCGTCCAATAGCAGTACGTCTCGGTTAATGTTAATCAAAAATCGTGCCCAACTGATGCGTTGCCTTTCACCGCCTGACAGTTTAAATCCAGAATCACCTAAATCCACATCTAGCCGTTCGCAGAGATAGGCTAGTCCCACTTGCGCCAGCGAGTCCTTTATCATAGATTTTGAAATGGAATTGTTGGCTATCAACAAATTTTCGCGCAGGGTTCCCCCCAGAGCGACGGCTTCCTGATCAATATAAGCAAAATGATTGCGATACTGGTCAATATCATAGTTCAGCTGCGGGACGCCAAAAAGACTGATTGCCCCAGAGGCGGGAACACGGAATCTTTCAATCAGGGACAGAATAGTTGATTTACCGGAACCTGATTGTCCAACAATCGCCGTCTTCGTTCCTCTGGCTATATCGAATGTCAGCGTTCCTAAACTGAACGAATTGTCAGCGCACTCATACCGATAGGACACATTATGGAACGAAATAGCGGACAAGTTGGCATGCTGGCCGGGAGCTGGCCTGTTGACTGTCTCAGTTTTCACATGAATTGCGCTTGATATACTAGTGTCATGTTTAATATTGAGTAATTCGTTAACGCGCAGGAGGGAGGCTTTCCCTGCTTGCAAAGCGGCAATACCGCCAAGAATTTGGCTGGTCGGGTTTACCATCATCATCAGATACATGACAAATGCGACGAGACTGCCGAGAGTAGTAAATCCTGAGGAGACGCGATACGCTCCGACACCAACACTGCCAAACAATGCCAGATACATGATGAATCCGCCAAGTGGCCTGATGATTGACTCTTGCAGGGTGAGTTTTTGCATTAAATTGTAATGGTTAGTAATTTTAGCCTCAGTCCTGTTTGCTGCAACAGGAATAGCATTATAGGCACGCAGGAGTGGCAGGCTGGAGAGAAAACTTTCAAAGGTTACAGTAAGTTGTCCATTTGCAATCTGCACCTTGGCGGAACTTTTATCGATTGGTTTTGTGCTGATTACGCTCAATACTACGCCCAGCAGAGAAAAAGCTAACGAGAAAGCAAGCAGCACCTTATCGATTAGAAACATTCCGATAAAAGCAAAACAGAATGTAAAGATGGAAGATACGGGAGAAACTATACCATCTTTTATAGCATCACTAATACGAATCACATCATCTGTAAATCTGGAAATTAACTCGCCTTTAGGGCAATTATCGTAACTTTCATGATCAATGTATTGAATCTGCCTGGTGATTTGCTTCCTACCATTGGCAATAATTTTATTCCCAATGGTATTCTGTAGATACCCTTCCAATGCCGACAGGAAAGTGAATAATAGCAAAAAAGCCAAAATAACCAATATCTGATATGCACTAATTGAGTTAATGTTATCAAAAAGGGATTTCTGAAGTAGTGGTTGAATCGTATTCACTAGAGACGTAACCATACCAATCACAAGCGTAGCGATAAACAAGTACTTTATGGCAGTAACTTGTTTAGTATACAATCTGATTGAGGCTTTATTAAACATTTTTTAGTACCGCACGTAGTGAATGGTGTGTTGCCAGCGTTTGTATCACTAAGGTAAAGAGCAAAATTGATACCCAACAAATAAGGATTAGCGGCATTACATACATAAAATCCGCTATAGTTGAGGTTTTCGCCACAGAAGAGCATCGATATGCTGTAAATAGTAGACTGAGCAAAGTCAATAATAAAGAAACCAGTTGAGTAGATAAAACCGTAGCTAATCCAAAGCTAAGGATATCCTTATTATCTACTCCCAGGGCATGTAGTTGTTGACATTGCTTTCTACGAGCGATTTCCTCGCTTATCGTTAATTGCAATAAGGCTATCAAAGTCATGATAAGTATGACACCGAACATGCCGACATTACCTCTAAAAGCAAGTACGTGCCGCATATTTTGCAAGTACTTAGCATAGCCATACCTAGTAAGTACTTTAACTTCAGAGTTGACAGACTTTGCAATATCTTGTGACATCTGAGGGGTAATTCCGCGGGCAAATACCATTGTTTCTGTATTCTTGGACTTCGCAAATTTCGGGAAATGAGAAAGCATCGACCAATCTATAAAGTAACCTTCATGTACGGAGTCGTGGAGAAGAGCAGTCACAGTTAATTCAAAAGATTCACCATTTTCATTATATATAGTAACCTTATCCCCAATAACACTACCAGATATACTGCTGGCCACATTTGCATTTCCAACGTTATCTAATTGTCCTTGAATAAGTTTTTGATTTAAAAGATTAAAGTTTTCCTTAAAATCAACATAGTAAAGGCTCGAATATCCTCGCTTATCCGATATTAGCCTTTCACGTATGCGTGATACATCCGCAGATTTCGCTGATACTAGATCATAGATTTTATTAGCATCCGCTGACCCTTCTGTAATGAATACCGAAGAAGCCTTTGAACTGTTGTAAAAATCTTGATACAGCATCTCTGACGCCGGAAAGTCCAGGGCTATAAAAGTGCCAACAATCCCAAGACATATAATAGGCGGTGCCGCGTAATGTGAAAACCTAAATACATTCTTTTGACTTACTTGAGATACTAATAAACCAATGCCCGGTCTAAACAGTCCAATAGCGTTACCTATCAGTTTAGATACAATAGGGATAAACAATGGTGCAACTAACAAAATAGCTATAACTATCATCAGTGGTACAAGTAATATGTACAAACCACCAAAAGCATCCAGATTCACTGCAAAAAGAAAAATTCCAATAGCTAATGCCAGCAAAACCCTCCACACAACCGTAACCGGAGAAATCCTCTTTATAGCGCTTTTTGTTTCTTTTTCACTCCCCACCTTTATTGTCGCAAAATATCCAGCAACAGCACACTCAAATATGACTAGCCCTACCACAAATAAGACCTGCATAAAATTGAATTCATATGTTACGTGTAGGCTCTTTCCAAAAAATCCAATAGCACCTAAAAATTGTAACTGCGCTATAGAGAAAAAGCTACCAATTACGGCGGATGGGATACCAACAAACAAGCCAAGCGCGAATGCCTCAAAAGCAATCAGCGAGTTTAATTGCGTTTTGGATGCTCCGGACAGCTTTAATAATTGAATTTCTTCACCACGAAGTTGTACCACCTGCACTATAGCTGAGAATATGAGAAAAGAACTCAGTACTAAAAGAATAATCCCTAAAAAGATCAATACACCTCTTAATGGAATCAATTCCAGGCTTACTTCTTCCGAGGGGACGCCATCAACATGAACTAGTGCAGGATTTGACAGATTCATACCTAAGGCAACTTGTGCTGAAGAAAGTATGGTGACGATGCTAATCGTTACGGCGCAGCTGAGGTATAGGGATTTATGACCTTTTAATAGTCTAGTGGCTAATTTTGCGAGCTCAAGCATTTGCGTTCTCCATATCTAGCAGGATATTGGATATTTCTTGCGCCGACTGATAGTTTCCTTGCTGTACTATCTTGCCGTCATAGAGGAACAACACCTTAGCCGCCGCTGCCGCCACCATCGGATCATGCGTCACCATCAACACGGTAGCCCCGGTTTTATTTAGCTTGGTCAGATTCGAGATAACCTCTTTACTGGATTTACTATCCAAAGCACCCGTCGGCTCATCAGCAAACACTACCTCTCGTTTACTCGCAATCGCCCGCGCAATAGCAACACGCTGCTGCTGACCGCCTGAAAGCTCATCAGGAAAACGCGACGCAAAAGACCCCAGATTAACACTTTCCAAAGCAGTCATCACTGCGTCTTTGCTCAAACGCTGATGATTAAAATACGCTGGCAAACGCACATTATCCACCACATTAATTGCATCCACCAGATTATACTCCTGAAACACAAATCCCCAGTCCGTCCGGCGCAACCGATTAAGCACAGACTGCTTCACTCGTGTTGTATCCTTCCCCTTATAAAGAACCTCACCACCCGTCGGAGACAATATTCCCGCAATACATTTAAGCAACGTAGTCTTCCCCGACCCAGACGGCCCCATAATCGCCAAATAATCACCCGACTCCACCGTATAACTTACCCCTTTCAAAATATCACCCTGCTTAGAATGATAACGAAAAGAAATATTATTAATATCAAACAAAGCCATTTAGATTTTCCTTTCTAGCATTTTCCCTTCTAATTCGAGATACTCTTTTAGTAGTTGCTGCTCCGTACATGTTTTCACTCTACCACCATCAGAAACGATTTCTAGGAGATCTGTAACAATTCCTGTCCTACTTTCATCGCATAATTTCTCCGACTAAAGTAGGACACCAACTAGCACCAAAGTCGAATATTTTTCACAATAATTTTTCAAATCACTATATTTTCTTATAACTGTATTCTTTAGAGGGAATCTGGTTTATTATAAAAAGCATGGATATTCCTCGGTCTCAACTAAGCCGACTCTTCCGCCTCGATGTGGCCGCCAGAGCCGGACTGCAATGGCTCATGACCACTCTGACCCTGCGTGGACTGCTCTTGTCGACCAGCCTTGCTGTTTTTGCCCTGTGGCAGGTCTGGACTTGGATAAAAACCCCACCGCACTCCCTTTGGTTGTGGCTGTTGATACTGCCTATAGTTACCGCCTGGATTTTGATGGTTTTCCGTTCCGTGCCGGGACGCTGGATTCTGCTAGCAGTGTGTGTCCTCTATATCTTCTTGCCAGTACAAACCCCGATATTGCTTCAAAGCATGGCTTCGCTAGTGCTATGCGCCGAGGGGACAGTGCATCGGCAACGCTGGCTAGTCATAGCCACTGTGCTCTCCAGTTTTGCATCATTCCAACATTTCGATTACCAGGTTGAGTCCCTCATCAGCCAGTTAATCCTGAGCCTAATAACTGTTGGTTTATCTTGGGCAGCACGCGTGATTGTGGAGGAACGCGAAACCGCAAAAGAAAACGTCCGACGCATCCAGGAAGAAACCGAACAACGCATCGCCGCTGCCATCCACGACACCACCGCCCGAGACCTCACCCGTCTGGTGCTGCGCCTACAACATTGGGAAGAGTCCAACACTTGCGACCGCCAAATTATTCAACAAGAACTGCAGCAAGAAGCCGCCGAGTCCCTCAGTCGGCTGCGACACCTGATTCGGGTTCTCGAAGGGGTACAACTAGGCATCGACCAGGAAGCACTCACCCTGAAAGAAACCCTAGAGCAAGCCCACAAGCACCTGACTCACGCCAATATCAGCCTCACCACAGACATTGACCCACGGCTTTACAATCTACCCGTGGAAAACACCCTGATAGTAACCGAAACCGTAGCGGAACTGCTCGCTAATGCAGAAAAATACGCCGCTCCACTAAGTGAAGTCGAACTGAGCCTGAACCTGGAAGGACAGACGGTGATGCTTTTCCAAAGCAACCGCATCGGGCAATCCCCCAAAACCCCCGATGTCTCCGGGGGCACCGGACTGCAACGCTTGGCCTACCGGCTGGACAACCTCGGAGGAAACCTCGAAACCAGCACCATCGGCGCAATGTGGCTCACAGAGGCCCAAATCCCCCTGATTCCAGACTTGGAAAAACTATTGAAAGGATAATCATGACCACAGACACCCACCATCACTACCAGGTCATTCTGATAGACGATGACCACGAAATTCTTGAAGATTTGCGCCTAGTCATCGAAACAGATCCCGAAATCAGCGTGGCCGGCATCGGTTTTGATGGGAGCTACGTCCTGGACTTAGTGCAAACCCACCATCCCGACGTGGTTCTGATGGATGTAGAAATGCCCAAAGTGGACGGCATCGCCGCCACCCGACAGCTCAAATCCCGATACCCTAACCTGGGAGTAATCATGTTAACAAACTTCCGCCATGATACTTGGCTGAAAGAAGCCCTGGATGCCGGGGCGGACGGATTCCTGACCAAGGACACGCCCCGCGCCGACCTGTCCGCTGCGATTAAACGTGTCGCCCATGGTGGCAGGTTCATGTCTACCAAACCCCTCAATATGCTGATAGCCAACTACGAGGATCCCAATTTCACCCCCGACCCCAGGTTCCGTGCCGGGGAAAAAGCTCTCACCGCTACCGAGCGGCAAGTCTGGCAGGAAGCCCTGA
>NZ_GG668518.1:1108409-1147957 GCF_000160615.1 Mobiluncus mulieris ATCC 35243
AGCGGCAAGTCTGGCAGGAAGCCCTGAAGGGAAAAAGCAATGCGCAAATCGCCAAAGTCATGCAAAGCAAGGAAAGCACCATTAAAACCCACATGAGCGCTATCATGCAAAAATTCTCGGTACGCTCCCGCGCCGAACTCCTGGTTTTCAGTGCCAAAAACGGCGCCATCCGCGAATAACTACCACTGCCACGTCACGAAGGCTACGCTTGAAATTCCAATGGGTGCCTCATGAACGGGTGCTAATCGTTTCCTGGTGTTAATCCGGACTCAGAATCTAGACCACACTCGGTTTGCGCTCTAAATACTGTGACAGCGCAGTACGGTAAATATCCGAGGGACGCACCCCTTGTGCCCGTGCCAGCGCCGCAACTCGGCGCGTATCTGCGGCAGGATACACAACGGTAACCCTTTTCTTGCCCACAGCATCAATATGCGAGCCCACATGCACCGTTCCTCCGCTGAGTTCGAAATCCCCGTTCTCATAAGGCGCTGCCATCTGATCCAGTATCTCGTCAGTCAAGCCTTGCGCATTCATAAACTCTTCAATACTGGTCACTGCTATCTCCTTTCCAAATCCAGTTCCAGCAATGTCTTTCGACTCGGAGGTGTCATCGCATGATACACAAAAAATAAATCCCTCTCCGCATTGTACAGGTACACCATCTCGACCAGGCGACTGTTCCCATCCAAGCCCACTGCTACCCATTCACCGCTGGGGCGCTGTTTGTAACGAAACGCGGAGCGCATCGCGGCGACCACATCACTAGAGGATAACTCAGGGTGCCGCCGCAATATCCGTGGATGAACCGCAATTTCGCTCACAAGCACTCCTCCATATGATATGAAATCATATCATAAATTCTCTAAAGTCATCCGTCTCCCTTGCGTGGCTACGCTTGAAATTCCAATGGGTGCCTCATGAACCCGTCCGATTTATTGCACAACGATTTTGTAAACTTTGCCCAACTGCGCGGGGTAAGACATTTCCGGTTCAGTCTTGGTTACCGTGCCGTCGAACCAGACCTTGACGGTTTTGCCTTTCAGGCCTTCGGCGGTCACGGTTTTCCCGTCTTTGGAGTAATCCAAATTGTCTATCGGCAGGGCTATGGGCTTAATCAGGTTCTTATCTGGCGGGGTTGTCTGTGATTTTTGGGCAAAAACCCACTTGTATTCCTCGGGTATCTCGCTCACGCGCACCAGTAGGCGATCCTCGTCAGTCTCCACGACCTTGGCGCTGAAGTTGGCTACCCCCTGTGGAATCGTCGAACTGTTCATAGCAATATCTTGAAACAGCAACCACTTGTCGCCTTTGCGTACGTTCAGGTACCCCGAATCCCAGCGTTGGTAGCCGAAACCAACCCCAAAGTTGGATTCATCATCTTTTTCTGGGGTTTTCCAGCTATCAACACTGCTCACAATTTTTCCGCTGGTGGTTCCGCAGGTAACAGCACTGTTGACGTAACCGGTGTCTTGGTAAACCTGTCCGCGCACCTTGACCTGTGGCGGCCTAGCGCTGTGAGTTTCCAATCCCGAGCTCTTAGCGCCCCTATCATTCACGGATTCTCCGCCGGTGTCCCCCACATCGGATACCTTCTCCACCGATAGGTCACCGTTGTCAGTTGCCTGTGCCCCGTTTTTTCCGCCCCCCGCACTACCGGTGCACGCCCCCAGCAGTGCCACCACCGCAAGTGTCGAGAGCAAAGCGTAAACTACATTGTTTTTCTTTTTCATGAGACTCCCCTAGGTTTACCGTCTGTTTCAGCAATTTTATCTTTCCCCGCTACAAATTTGGAATCACCTTTTAGCGCAGCGTCCGTGAGCACCTTGCAGAAGCTGGTCAGGGGCGCGTAGGGGGCGAACTGCGCCGCGCGGTCGTGTCGCGTCATACGCGGATGGCTGCGGGGTTCATGTTATACTCCTAAAAGTCAAAAAAGATTCAAATTTTGGGAGCAAATATGAGGAGTAGGGGGCTCATAAACCGCCAGATTTACCTCAACCGTGTCCTCATGTTCTAGATACAGACGTGATTAAAGTGGTCACCGGGATCCGCCGCTGCGGAAAATCGAGTCATTCTATGGATTCTACTCAAGTTTCGGCTAGTGTGTCACCACCAGGCACGGTGCCGTTAAGCGCCGCATCGGTCAGTACCTTGCCGAAACTGGTCAGTGGCGCGTAGGGGGCGAATTGCGCGGCGCGGTCGTGTCGCGTCATGCGCGGGTGGCTGCGGGGTTCATGAGGTGCCAGGGCGATAATATCGGCGTAACGCTGCCATTCCACGCTGGCCAGAGATTCCGGATTCGAAACCGGGGAAAACCCCCCGGAAGTTGCCGCCGCCCCGGCTGGCACCTCATGAATCCCGCGCGAAACCCCACCAGACGCACCACTATCACGCACCGATTTCATAACCGATGCCCCCCGGCAGTCCGGTTGCGATCCAGGGCGGTCGCCCCCGCAGACAGGTTCACACCCCGAAAAACTGCGTTCTTGCCAAACTTGCGTTTTATCCGCAGCAGCGCCTCTTGATTACGACGTTCCGCAACTAGGGCGGCTTGTTCGACTGCTTCCACCGCCGCCAAGGCTTCGTAATCCGTAAACAAGTCCAGCTGTTCCCCCACGCCCGGGGATTTCGGCTCGCCACTCATGAAGCCCCCAGTACCACCAACGACACCGGAGCCGTCGGCAACGTCGACAACGTCGACTCTCGGCACCAGCGCCTCCTCACGGCGGATATGACTAGCCGACACATACATCCGACGCACCAAAAGCCCCGGATCTACAATCCGTTCAAACAACCGCGTCACAGCCTCCAGCAACAGCCGGGTGGAAGCAGTCGCTCGCCCCAGGTTCTCGCTGCCGTGCACCGGTTTTGGTATCAGGCGCCCATAGTGGTCACGTTTCACCTCTCCCCGGTAGGTCGCCGCCCGCGCCGGGTCAGCCAGGTTTTCGGTGTCATAGCCGACTGTCAACACTACCTGGTCGGTGGTCAGCCCCTTGTCCACCAAGTCCAGCGACAGTCCGTCCGCCATTTCCCGCACAATCATCCGCGCCTCACCAAATTCGTAAGCCCTAGGCAGCACCTGGCCGACATTCACGGATTTTGCCTGGGGATGGTATGACTTGATGTCCGCGATGGTGGTCGGCTCCCACCCCCAGGCGTGGTCTATCAAGAGCTCCGCATTCACCCCAAATATGCGGTACAGCGCTTCCTCGTTCGCCCGGTCATAGCGCTCCCCCAGCGAGGCCCTGGCCACGTCGCCCATCGTAAATAAATCCATGGCCTCCAGCTTCCGAGCAGTGGCCGGTCCCACCCGCCAAAAGTCCGTCAAGGGTCGGTGCGTCCACAATTGTTCCCGGTACGTGCGCATGGTGAGCTCTGCCAAGCGCACCCCGTGTTCATCAGCCTCGGCGTGTTTGGCCAAAATATCCATCGCAACTTTCGCCAGGTACAGGTTTTCCCCAATCCCGGCCGTAGCGGTGATACCCGTGTGGGCATATACGTCGTGTATCAGCTTCGTGGCGAACTCGACGGGGGTCGCTCGGTAGCGTTCCAAATAGCCGGTAGCGTCAATAAACACCTCGTCGATAGAATAAACATGCACGTCAGCCGGGGAAACCCAGTGCAGGTAGCGCGAGAGTACCGTGGCGCTGGTTTCCATATACAGTTTCATCCGAGGCCTTGCCACCAGGTAGTCCACAGCCAGCGCGGGATTCGCCCGCAGTTCGTCTAGGTAATATGAGGAACCCGCCAACCGATGCTGGGACGCGCGGCGGGCACGGTCTCGGTTCACGGCTTTTACCTGGGCAATGACCTCGAACAGGCGGGGGCGCCCTGGTACCCCAAAGGTTTTCAACGCCGGGGAAACTGCCAGGCAGATGGTCTTTTCGGTGCGGGTTTCGTCTGCCACCACCAGGTTCGTGTTCATCGGGTCAAGCCCGCGTTCACGCGCCTCTACCGAGGCAAAAAAGGACTTCAGGTCAATCGCCATGTAGATGCGTTGACCCGCTTGGGTCGTGTTACAGCGCGCCGGGGTGCCCATACCTCGATTCTATACGCTGTTTTCCGCCAGTTTCCCTGCCGGAGGCGCCTACCATCCGGTGCCGCTGGTGGGACGCTTTTCATGAGGGGCTTCCCGTCAAGTGTCCCAATCCAGAAATCTCAGTCAATCGGTTCGACAATCCCGCCCAGTTTCCACGATTCCAGCTCCGCCCAGTCGCCATCAACCGTGCCCCATACAAAGGAAGCGGGGGCTTGCCGGGCATCAATCACGGCCTGACTGTCGCTAGATGCCAGACTCAGTTTCAGGGACAGTTCCGCCAAGGCCGGTTGGTGGAAAATTACTAACAGAGTCTGTACCTGCGGCTCGACTTCGTGGATGAGTTTCAAAACCGTATCGGCATAGTTTTCGTCGTAAAGTTCTTGTTCAAACTGGAGTTTCGCTATCTGCAGGCCGCCGCGCCGCAGTTCATCACAGGTTTGACTGGCTCGCACTGCTGCCGACACGATGGCTAAATCAACCACTCCCACAATATTTACCAGGTTTTTGCCTTGATGCCGGACTTGTTCCCGCCCATACTCGGTCAGGGGACGCAGGAAGTCGGAGGCTGCAAAATCGGCCTTGCCGTGGCGCATGAGTATTAATTTCTTTGAATTTTCCATAACCCGATTCTAGTGTGGCTCGCCCGTTTTGTATCCACAGAATCACGTAGCATCGCGCCACTCTTGATAAAATCTAGCAAGTGCCTAGTTCGCGGGTTAGAATTCTAAGGAGTCTTTGTAAAACGGGAAGGATCGTTAGCTGATGTCATTTCTGTTCGCGCTACTGGCGGCAGTGCTGTTTGCCGTCCTGTATGCGGGGTTCAAAGTCGCCTGGTGGGTTTCCTTGGGTGTTTCGGTGGTTGCGTTTGCCGTTTTACGGTTCATGAGGAGCCAGCGGAAAAAACGCCGTAAGCTCGTATTGGACGAGGCTGCCCTGAATCAAAGGTTGAAGGACATTGAAGTGTCCGCACGTCGCAGTGTTTTAGAGATCCAAAAGAATGCTTTTAGGATGCGTGGATTCCGTAAAGAGGCCTCCCGCCTGGCAAAGTTAAGTAAACAGATTTTGAGTTACGTGAAAACTGATTCCGCCGCCCTGTCGAAGTCAGAGCATTTCTTGGAGTATTATTTCCCGATGCTCGCTAAAACTATGGCTAACTACACTTTGCTTTCTAAGGCCGAATTAGAACCGGAGAAACACGCCTTAATCGAAAAAAGCACGAAAGAGTCTTTGGATTATTTAGAAGCGATTTTTCAAAAACAACTTGCTGCTTATCACAATAATCAAATCTTGGAACTCGAAGCCCAGTCTGAGTTATTGGAAAAAACCGTGAAACTCGGAGGTGAGCTCTGAATTTTAGATGGCACCTCATGAATCCACCAAAATAACCAGAACTAAAACCGATAAACCACTACTAAATAATAATAAGGAGAGAACTGTGAGCGATATCAGCCTCGACGATTTGATGAAGAAAACACCGGTGAACACCGCCACTACGGAGGTTCCCACCGAGGAAAAAGCTCTGGAACTGGTGAAACGTGATATACCGGAGTTAAGCGCCGTTGACGAACAGAAAATCGCCGAGATTCGCGCAGAAATCAATCTGCAGGATACTTCCACTTTGGCGCTTTACGGGACGGGGGCGCAAAAGAATATCGCGGAGTTCTCGGATTCGATTCTGTCCCAAGTCAAAGCCAAGGACGGCGGCGAGGTTGGGCAGATGCTCACGGATATGCTGGTACAAGTACAAAATAGCAAACCAACTAGCGGTGGTTTTCTGGCCAAGATGTTCGGAAAAGGCAAAACCGAGGTACAGCGCTTTATGGCCAGTTACGAAACCCTTTCCCAACAGCTGGATGCGATTGCGGCGCGGCTCGAGAGTAAACAAAAAGAAATGACGACCCAGATTGCGGTTTTTGACAAGATGTATGCTCAGAATCTGGATTACTATCACAACTTGACGCTGTATATCGAGGCCGGAGAACGCGAGATTCAGAATCTACGGGAAAATACTTTGCCGCGTCTGCGCGAGGAAGCCAAGAACTCCGGTGACATGATGGCAGTGCAAGCGGTGGCAGATTTCGAGGCAAATGTAGGGCGCTTCGAGAAAAAGGTGCACGACCTGAAAATCAGCCAGACCCTGTCACTGCAGACTGCGCCCCAAATTAAACTCATTCAGCAAAACGACCAGCTGTTGGTCGAAAAGATTAACGACGTGATTCACTCCACGTTGCCCCTGTGGCGCTCCCAAACCGTGATTGCGCTGGGCTTGCAGAAACAGCGCGATGCTTTGGCGGTTGAAAAGGCCGTGTCGGATGCCACTAACGAAATGATTCGCCAAAACGCCGCCCAGCTGAAGCAAACCACACTGGAAGTACGCCAGGAAGCCGAGCGTTCCACGGTGGATATCGAAACCTTGGAAGCCGCGAACCAAGACTTGATTGAGACGATTCATTCCTCGGTCGAGATTACCCGCCAGGCGGCGGCTTCGCGCGTGGCGGCCAGCCAGAAAATGCTCCAGATGAAGGCCGACTTGAAGCAGGCCTTGATAGCGGCCAGTACCGGCAACACTGGCAGTGCTACCGCCCCAGATACTTCCGGCGGTGCCTCCCCTAATGTCTAAGCTGGCAACCGCTCAGCGGGGGATGTCCGCGCCCTGGGCTACACGTTAAATCCGAGGGCGCGCAGTTGCTCTCGCCCGTCATCGGTGATTTTATCCGGGCCCCAGGGCGGTAACCACACCCAGTTGATGCTCACCGCATCCACCAAGTCATTTAACACAAACCGGCACTGTTGGTCTATCAAATCTGTCAGCGGACACCCCGCCGAAGTCAACGTCATATCCAACAGCAAATCATCCCCATCCAGATGCAGCCCGTAAAGCAAGCCCAAATCGACAATATTAATCCCCAACTCTGGATCCATCACGTCCTTGAGGGCTTCCATAATCTCGTCCACGCGCGCCTGTTGCTCGGCCGTCAGCTGTTGTTCTGCGGCACTATCTCCACCGGCTTCTTCACCCAAGGCCGCCGCCAAAGCCGGGTTCATCACCGTAATAGTCTCCGAGCCAACCCCCGTAACCGGCACCTTTGCGCCCACCTTACCGTCATCACCCGGATTATCCAAGGATGCCAACAGTTCATCACTCAGCTTGTCTTCACTCATCACCGAGTCCCTTTCCTAGAAACCACTAAGCCACTCACTATTTACCAAGCCACTAATCCGTCGCACAACAATGCGCCGACTCCCCCGAAGCCGTACCCGCCAAACCAGCCTCGGCCTTCGCTATCGCCTCTTTCAAAGCCATCCATCCCAACAGCGCACACTTTACCCGGTTCACATAACGCGACACACCCTGCAGGCTCGATGCATCCCCCAGTCGATCCAGCAAATCATCGTCAACCTCTTGTCCACGCGAATGCATCATCGTGGAAAAATCCGCTTCCAAGTCCACCACAGTATCCAGGTCTTTCCCGGCCACCAGCTGGTACATCATAGACAAGGAAGCCTGGGAAATCGAGCATCCCGAACCGTCCCACACCAAGTTTTTGAGCTTGCCATCCGCAATCTCGACTTGCAGGGTCACTTCGTCGCCGCAAGTCGGGTTCACCTGGTGCGAACTCGCTCCCCAACCCGGCAGGGTTCCTGCACCGTAGCGCGCCTTGGACTGTTCCAATATCAGTTGTTGATAGAGGCTCTCAAGTTCGTTCATCGTTTCCCTTTCACTGTCCCGTAATGTTTTTCGACCGGTTCATGAGGTGCCATCCCGGCATCCCGGCTAGCGCCTCATGAATCCGCACCTATCTCAACCCATCCTAGCCGACCCCGAAAAATTCCCGAGCCTCGGGCAAAGCCGCCAAGAACCGGTCGACTTCACTGCGGGTGGTGGTGGGGGCGAAAGTCGCCCGGGTCGAAGCACTGACCCCGAAAAACCGATGCAGAGGAATCGCACAGTGATGCCCCACCCGCACTGCGACCCCTTGAGAGTCCAAAAACTGTCCCAAATCATGCGGATGAATCCCCTCCATCACGAAGGACAACACCCCGGCGCGATTCGCCGTGTCACGCGATCCTAGGATTTTCACCCCCGGAATTTCCGCGAGTCTCGGCAGAGTATAAGCAGTCAACACGGCTTCATGAGCTGCCACCCGATCCATCCCCAAATCGTGCAAATACTGTAAAGCCGCTGCCCAGCCTACAATCTGTGCGACCGGCTGGGTGCCAGCCTCGAAACGATACGGCACCGGCAAAAAGGTGGAACCCTCGACTGTGACATCTTCAATCATGGATCCCCCGGCCAGGAACACCGGCAGTTGCTCCAACAGCTCCCGGCGTCCCCACAGCGCCCCCACCCCGGTGGGACCGAGCATTTTATGCCCCGAGAAGCACGCGAAATCCACCCCCAACGCGGGCAAATCCAACGGCAAATGCGCCCCGGACTGACAGGTATCCAACACCACCACCGCTCCCACGGCGCGTGCCGCCGCCACCAGGGGTGCGATATCGGTAACCGCGCCGGTCACATTGGAGATATGGGTAAAAGCCACCACCCGGGTTTTCTCGGTGATAATGTCACCCAACCGCGACAAATCCAGGCGCCCGTCGGATTGCAAGTCGATGGTTTTCACCACCGCCCCGGTGCGCTGAGCCACCAGTTGCCACGGTACCAGATTGGCGTGGTGCTCGGCTCGGGTATAGACGATCTCATCCCCCTCGCGCAAGGCAAACGGCCCGCCACGTCCCTCCCAGGTCGCCGCCGCAAACCCATAGGCCACCAGGTTCAAGGCCTCGGTCGCGCCGCTGGTCCACACGAATTCCTCACAGTCCGCAACCGCAAAGAAATCCGCCAGGGTGTGCCGAGCATCCTCGAACATGGCGGTGGCATCATCACCCAGCTGGTGAGTGCCGCGATGTACCGCCCCGTTGTGCTGACGATAGAAATCCTCGAGGGCATCGAGCACCACCGTGGGTTTCTGGGAGGTAGCGGCGGAATCCAGGTAAGCCAGAGGTTGGCCGTTACGGCCAGGCACCTCTAGGATTGGGAAATCGGCGCGAATCCGGGTCAGTTCCGCCTCGCTAAAATCGCTCATCTCTTGATTCCTTTCTGCCGGGGATTACTGAATTCATCCCGGATTCCTCCCTTGAAATTCGCCGGGATTCCGGGCTGGCACCTCATGCAGCCGTCCCACCAACCAGCAAACGAAACATGACACCCCACGAACCGCGCGACCGTCGGCCTAGACAAACTTGTCGTAGCCGGTTTCCTCCAGTTCATCGGCTAATTCCGGCCCGCCCTCGGCCACAACCTTGCCTTCGGCAAAGACGTGAACAAAGTGCGGACGCACATAACGCAGAATCCGCGAATAATGCGTAATCAACAAAATTCCGGTGTTATTCGCATCATGCACCCGGTTGATACCCTCCGAGACAATCTTTAGGGCATCAATGTCCAAACCAGAATCGGTTTCATCCAAAATCGCGAAACGCGGCTGTAACAGCTGCATCTGCAGGATTTCCAGGCGTTTCTTTTCCCCCCCGGAAAACCCCGCATTCAAGTCCCGCGACGCGAATTCCTTTTCCATCTTAAAGTCATGGAAAGCCGCGTTAAGCTCCTTCAACCAGGTGCGCACCGGCGGAGTCTGGCCGGTTACCGCAGTTTTCGCGGTGCGCAAGAAGTTCGACACCGACACCCCGGGTACTTCGACGGGGTACTGCATCGCCAGGAACAATCCCAGACGCGCGCGCTCATCGACAGTCATCTCCAAGATGTTTTGCCCGTCAATCAGTGCTTCTCCCCCGGTGACCTCGTACATGGGGTGGCCAGCCAGGACGTAACTCAAGGTGGATTTACCCGACCCGTTTGGCCCCATCACCGCGTGAACTTCGCCGGATTGAATCTTTAGGTTCACGCCCTTCAGGATTTGCTTGGATCCCTCGGGGGTTTCAACTTTGGCTTCGAGGCCTTTAATTTCTAAGACTGACAACGTTTTCTCCTTATGCTCCCAAATCGATTTTCACCATTTTCCCGTCAATTGCAACGGGGTACACCGCGTTCACTGCAGACTCCCTTCGCTCAGGCGGTTGTCCACCAGTTCCAGCACGTGCGCGGCGAGTTCGGGCACGTCCATCTGGTTCAGCAACTCGGCATAGAATGCCTTTACCACCAGGCGTTTTGCTTCGGCCGGGGCAATGCCGCGACTCATCAGGTAAAACAGTTGTTCGTCGTCGAAACGTCCCGTAGCCGAGGCGTGTCCCGCGCCTTCTATCTGGCCATTGTGAATCTCGAGGTTGGGTACCGAGTCAACGCGCGGTCCCTTACCCAACACCAGGTTGCGGTTTGATTCATAGGAATCTGTGGCGTAGGCCACCGGTCCTATTCCCACGTCCCCGACCCACACGGCGTGGGCATCCTGGCCTTGCAAGGCTCCCTTATAGGTCACCCGAGATTTCGAGCCGGCGGCTACGTGGTCGATGAACAGCCGCTGTTCGTGGTGAATCCCAGCATTCGTAAAGTACAACCCGAGCATATTTATATCCGCGTGTGGCTCCGGCAGGGTCACGCCCGAGCATATCCGCACGGTGTCTCCACCGAGCGTCACCACTGCGTGTTGTATGGTGGAACCCTCCGCAAGTCTCAGCTGGTGGGTGGCGACGTGTTTAGCATCAGCTTCCCATTCTTGGAGGCTCAACACTCGCAGAGTAGCGTGGCGTTCCGCCAGGATTTCCACGGTTTCGTTCAGCTGCCCACTGCCGGTGTGGCGCAACACCAAGGTGGCGTCGCAGCCCTCCCGGGCGACAATCTCGAGGTGTCCCACCACGGGGGCGCTGCCTGGTTCGCCGGCGTGTACATCCAAGAACACTGGTTGGGGAGCGTGTCCGTTGATGGTTACCCGCATGGTTTCGCGGATATTGTTCCAGCCCACCGCTGCGACGCGGTCGAAAGGTGCGGCAACTAATGGGGTGTCGGATTCATGAGGTGCGAGCGCAAACGTGGCCACCCCCAAAGTGATGGACTGACCTAGATTCAGGGGTTTTCCGGCCAACTGATATGTGGGCACTCCGCCGTCGAGAGTGTCGGCCAGTAAACCTTCGAGGCGGTCAATCGGGGTAAACCGCCAGGCTTCCTCGCGCCCGTGTGGCATCGGAAAATCCGCCAGTTTGGTAGAGGTGAAACGGCTTGGTGCCGGGGCGACCCCGGGGTTATGCAAAGAGACTTCTGGCATTACCCCACCGATCCTTCCATTTGCAGTTCAATCAATCGATTCAGTTCCAGGGCGTATTCCATCGGCAGTTCTTTAGCGATGGGTTCCACGAAACCACGGACAATGGTAGACATGGCTTCTGTCTCGGTCAAACCCCGACTCATAAGGTAGAACAGTTGGTCTTCGGAGACCTTGGACACGGTGGCTTCGTGCCCCATTTCCACTTCGTCATTGCGTACATCCACGTATGGGTACGTGTCAGAGCGTGAAATCGTGTCCACCAGCAGCGCGTCACACAGCACATTGGATTTCGACCCGCTGGCTTTCTTGTCGATGGCGACCAACCCGCGATAGGCCGAGCGTCCGCCCTGGCGGGAAATCGACTTGCTGACAATATGCGAAGACGTGTTGGGAGCGAAGTGAATCATCTTGGCACCCGTGTCTTGGTACTGGCCTTTCCCGGCAAAGGCGATGGAAAGTGCCTCGCCCCGGGCATGCGGTCCGGTCAGGTACACCGAGGGGTACTTCATGTTGATGCGCGAGCCGATATTGCCGTCGACCCACTCCATCGTTGCCCCTTCTTCGGCGATAGCGCGTTGGGTGACCAGGTTCAATACGTTGTTTGACCAGTTCTGGATGGTGGTGTAGCGCACCCGCGCGTTCTTTTTCACGAATATCTCGACGATGGCGGCGTGCAAGGAATCAGACTTGTAAATCGGGGCGGTACAGCCTTCCACATAGTGAACATAAGCTCCTTCGTCGGCGATAATCAGGGTACGTTCGAACTGTCCCATGCTCTCGGTGTTGATACGGAAGTAGGCTTGCAACGGAATCTCACATTGCACCCCTTTAGGGACATAGATGAAGCTGCCTCCTGACCAGACGGCGGTGTTGAGTGCCGCGAACTTGTTGTCCCCGGCGGGCACGGCTTTACCGAAGTATTCTTGGAAAATCTCGGGGTGTTCCTTGAGTCCCGTGTCAGTGTCAAGGAAAATCACGCCTTGTTTTTCCAGATCTTCACGGATTTGGTGATAGACCACCTCGGATTCGTATTGGGCGGCTACCCCATCGACCAAGCGTTTGCGTTCCGCTTCGGGAATCCCCAATCGGTCATAGGTTTCCTTGATGTCTTCGGGCAGGTCATCCCAGGATTGCGCGACTTTATCCGAGGCACGCACGAAATATTTAAACTGGTCGAAATCCAGAAAGCTCAGGTCTGGCCCCCAGGCGGGTATGGGCTTGCGCTCGAAAATCTCTAACCCCCGCAACCGGGTTTCCAACATCCACTCCGGCTCGTTTTTCATCTTGGAGATATACCGCACCACGTCTTCATTCAGACCACGTTTGGCCGCCTGCCCGGCGGTGTCAGAGTCGTGCCACCCGAATTCGTATTTATCTGAAATTGACTCAATAATCTCGTCGTCGCTACGTTTCTTTTGCTCTGAACTCATCAGAGTTTCACTCATCTTTTTCCTTTCGTCTCGCTCTAGCTCGCGCGGCCACTTTTATCTGGCTGACCAGGTTCGGTGTCCGCCCCAGCAGAGGCACACTCGTGGTGCAAGCGTGATCGCCCTCTGCGAGGGTCGCAAGTCTTTGGACGTGGGTATCCAGCAGCCGTGAGAATGCTTCGGTTTCCGCCTCACATAGTTTAGGAAAGTTTTTAGCCACATCTTGCACCGGACACGAGCCTTGGCAGATTTGCAACGCAATCCCGTTTTTGGTGTGACGCACCGTGGCGGCGTATCCGTCTTGCGCCAGGGCATCTGCCAGAGCTGTGACTCGGGCTTCGGGGTCTTCGCCCGCCGCATGTACCACGGGAGCATAACGGCGTTCCACTTCGCGAGAGTGGTGGTGGGCAAAATCTTCTATTGCGTCGTCCCCACCAAATTGCTGTAAGTATCCCAATGCTTTGGTGGCCATCTGGGAGTATCCGTCGGGCTGGGTGGCACGTCCCGCGTCGGTGGCCACATAATTACGTGCCGGGCGCCCCCTGCCGCGCGCGGCCGCATTCGTGGGTTCCAGATTCTTAATTTTCCCGGTGCTCTCTAGGTAAATCAGGTGCCGACGCACCGCTGCCGGCGTGAGTTTCAAGATGTTTGCCAAGGTAGAAGCCGTAATGGGGCCTTTTTCGATAATCAAGTCCAGTACGACTTGGCGAGTGCCGATGTCATCCGCCTGCGCTTCCATCAGCCCCCCTTACCTTGTTGCCGTCATTATTGCCATCGTTTGAAGGCACTCAATCCTATCTGACCGAGCATCTCCAAATCTAGCACATTTCGCAAGACACGTCTTGCGTAAACCCCTTATGTCACAATTATCTAGCTTGTCTGATTTCTGCTTGACAGCTCGGGTTGCTCGCACCTCAAGGTTGCCGTTTTATTTCACGAGGGGCTTACCCGGACTCACCTTAGCCACGGCGCCTCAGGTTTTCTCAGTTCATGAGGGGCTTGCAGAGCATACTGCGTTGCCAAAAGACCCACGACTGCGGAAGGGTTATGTATCCGACCTGCGAAAATGCCGGCTAGCGCCTCATGAAGCCCCACCCAACGCCGAGTCATGAACGCCTCTTCGTCTTGCTTCACGAAAGTCTGTTCGGCAAGCGGGATGGACTCAAGGTCTCGCGCCAGGAATACGCGCAGTGATTCGGTGGAGCCACCCGGGGTGGTGAAGTAGTCCACCAGCACGTCCCAGCGCCCGGCACGCAGCTCGGCTTCCTCGGCCAACTCACGCTTCGCGGCCACCAGGGGATCC
Organism: Mobiluncus mulieris ATCC 35243; assembly: GCF_000160615.1. Lineage (GTDB taxonomy): Bacteria > Actinomycetota > Actinomycetes > Actinomycetales > Actinomycetaceae > Mobiluncus > Mobiluncus mulieris. The sequence continues at coordinate 1,122,399 of NZ_GG668518.1, forward strand.
TCTCCAGGAATATCCAACAACCCGGCGGGAATCTCCCATAGGGTAGCACCTACCGGATGCCGATACTGGTCAATCAACAGCACTTCTGGAAGTCCTTCTGGATTGTATTCCGAAGCAACCTCGCGCAGCGGCACTATCGCCACCGCCCCGGGGTGTTTCACGAATTCACGCACCGCCACACCCCCGCCGTATTGAACACGCTCGCTTTGCATCGAGAACACGCGTCCGTGCCACACTTCCCGCGATTCCAATACCGGAAATACGGTCTTAACATCCGTCAAAACTTCCGTTTCTTGCTTTGTCATCTTTCCATCATCACCCAAGCCCGAGCATCCCGCAACCCCGCAACCTCAATCCCTAGCCACAACAGCCACCAACCTACGGTTATCCTATATGGTGTGCTCAACAGCGTGATGGGGCGCAGTATAACGCCGCAGCCAGTACTGTGCCAGGGTAGCGAAGGTTTCGAAGCCCGCCGCGCGTTGCCGTGAGGCCGACCCCTGACGTTTACCCGCATCCCCCAGAGCACTCTCAATGTAGGCAGCGAAACCCGCAGCATCCCCAACCGGCACCAGGAAACCGCACCCGCCCAGAATCTCGGGCACGCCCCCCACCGGGGTGGACACCACCGGCAGACCCGCCGCCATAGCTTCCTGCACGCTCAAAGGCCAGCCTTCGGATTTGGAAGTCAACACAAACACATCCGCCGCCCGCAAATAGTCCTCCATATTGGCAACCGCGCCGGGCAGCAAAAACTGCTCCCCGCGCTGTACCCGACGCCCCGCTGCCACCAGTCCCGCGCGCCGGGCATATTCCGGATCCCCATCGCCCAACACCACCCAATTGACTGGGGTGTGCAAAGCCACGAAAGCCGCCCCAGAAGTTTCCAAATCTTTTTGTTCCGACCACCGCGCCGCACTAATCACCAAAGGCAGATTCACATCAAAACCAGGAGCGTCAGCGAATAAAGCTCGACGGAGCTCCAGTTTCGATTCCGCCGCTACGGGCGGCTGCGCCAACAACTGCGGCACTTTCAAGGAAGGAGCCGGAGACCAAAAAACCTCCGCACAACCAAGTTCGCGAGCCTGGTCGCAAAGCTGATTGCTAACAGCACTGACCAACGTAGCGAAGCCCAGCGGGAATCCCGCCAGCGCTAAATCCAAGCGACGGCGCCAGCCATGGGTCAAGAAATCATTGTGCCAAGTAATGGCAAAAACCGGGTGTTGCCGATGTTTACGCCAGAATAACTCGAAGCACCCCGCAACCAGCAACGCCGCCTGATAACCATGGGCGTGAATCACGTCAGCACCCCGGCAGAGCCTCAAAAAACGCCGCGAAAATCCCAGTCGACGCTTACCCATCGCCAGGGTTTTCGGAAAATCAAATCGCTCTAAAGTTGCCCGGGGTGCCACCACACAGATTTGGTGCCCCAAGGCGGACATTTCCCGACTCAGCGCTGCAACATACTGTCCCCGTCCCCCGGCGGAAGGCCCAAGTACCTGGATAATTCGCATCACATTCCCACCTTTGCTGGGTTGACTGGGGAAAGGTCGGGTTCATGAGGTGCTGGCTGGGATTCCAAGACTCGTCGGGATTTAGTGGTATTAGCAATCGCCTGACGATAGTATTGCAACCACTTGCGCGAAATATCGGCAATGGTAGGCCAATCCCAGGAACGCTGACGCGCCTCGGCCTGTTTTTCGTACCACAGTTCCGGTTCGGACAGCAAACGGGTGATAGCGGCGGCGGTTTCCTCGACATTAGCGGCGTGAACCAACAACCCCCCCACCCCAGATTCAGGTGGTAAATTCACGCTATCCCCGCGCGCCAACTCGGTGGCATCACGAGTGGACATCAGAATATCACGCAACCTACCCACCGGTTCCGCCACCACCGGCAAACCCTGACTCATGGCTTCTTGCGCCACAAACCCCAGGGATTCCCACTGCGAGGTCACTACCAGGACACTGGCAGCCTCGTACCAAACATCAAGATTTTTGCGCCACCCCAAGAAAGACACCTGAGCATCGGTACCCTGAGAACGCAGTTGTGCCAACAACTGGGGATTCCCATCCCCCACCACCACGGCAGTAGCCGGGTAAGTCACCTTTTCCATCGCTTTTACAAACAAATCCAGGCGTTTCTCCGCTTCGACACTTCCCACCACCAACACCAACTGGCCACGATTTTTTAGCCTCTCACTTTGCGCTAGCTGTGCCCAGCGTTCAACGCGCTGTCTGCGGTTGGATAACGGATTGGCACGTAGTTTCTCGACCCGGGGAGAAACCAGGAAAGAAACCGAAGCATCAGTCGAAGTTTGGGCGTCAATAGTCGCCGCCAAGTTCAGCGACGACCCAGTCAAACGACTGGCTTTGGTACCCAACCAACGGAAAAACAGTTTAGAAGCCAGGGTATCCTGACGTTCATCAGCCAGTTCATATAAGGACACCAACACGGGTGGACGCGAAGGCATGAAAGCCGTCAATAACATAACATAGATTGCCGCGCTACGTCCGTGCGCATGTACCACATCGGCTGCCGCAATCGCGGCTCGAGCCTTTTTGATACGGCTCAGATTAGAGCGAATCAAGTGCGGCTTCCACGTTGGTATCACCCACAGGGGCAACACCCTCTGTAAACGGTAGTGTTTCGCCGTGGTAGGTTCCGCAATTATGGAAATATCGTCCTCGTTTTGGATGCTAAGCACCCCGGAAAGCGAAGCCACGAAAGTACCCATAGAATGACTGGCTTTACCCACAACCATCAAGATATTCACGACTGGTCACCCTCCGAAGACTTCGGAAAGCACGAAGATTCAGCGGCTTCATTTTCAAGATGACACCTCATGAACCCCACTTTATCAACCCCACCCGACCGAACCCGGCGAACTACCCCGCGAAATTGAACCGAAGCCAAGTACAAACCCGGCAAGCTCACCACCACAACCACTGCACCCGCCGCTAATGTCGCCCACAACACCGCCAGGGGCACATCCAACGCTACTATCACCCTGTAAATCAGACGCCCCCCCGCCGCCCCCAAAACCGCCAACGGCAAAGTAACTACCAGAGCCAAGCTCACAACACGCCACCCCCCAGGTTGAATCCGCTGCCACACCACCACCAGATATCCCCCCGCGAGACTCATCCCCACTGTCTGTCCCCAACCCAAAGCCAGCAAAGACTCCGCACCCGCCCCCAAGCCGGGAACCAAAACCTTAATCAGAATCCAGGCCGTTACCGCCGCCACGCCCCAAGCCAGCAAAGCTGCTACCAGGGAATGCACCGCCCGATTCAAGGCAATCACCACCCGCGAAAGGTGATAGAGTAAGGCATAGCCCAACAAAGCCGGACTCACCGCCACAATCGCCAGTTCCAAACCAGGGATCGGACGATTCCAAGCAAAAATCGCCGCCATCCCCGGAGCCACTGCAACCAGGCCCGCCACTCCCAGGACAGCCAAGGCTGTAATCAACGCGGTAGATGCCGCAGCTAACTGGGCACACTCTTGGTGCTGCCCCGCCGCTTCACTACGTGTCAACAGGGGAAACACCACCGTAGCCACCGGATAAGTAAACAGGGCATATGGAAGCAGATAAACCGCTTGGGCATATTGAAAGACATTAATCGTGCCGACTTGCCCGCCCCAGCGTGCCAGAACCAACACCGCTAACATGTAGCCCTGCGCCGCCAACAGCGATCCGATTCCAAAACCCCCCAAAGCCAGAGCTTGACGCAACTGCGCCCGGGACATCACCCAAGTCGGCCGCAATCTTAGCCCCAGTCGCACCAAGGGAATCACCAACGGCACCCCCAACAGCGCCACTCCCAGACTGGTACCCCATCCCAGCACGTTTAGCGCCCGGGCATCAAAGGTATCGGCGCGCGACCACCACCCATAGAGTCCATAGGCCAGCATCACCACCAGCGAGGACAACGCCGGCATCGCGGCTGGCCACGCGAAACGGTCGTAAGCCTGTAAAATCCCCCCCGCCACCACCGCCAGCCCGTAAAGCGGAATCTGAATGGCAAAAGCCCGCAAAAATTGCGCCATTAAAGCGTTTTGCGCCGCCCAATCCGAACCACGCGAGGCCGGTAGCAGCGCCGCAATCGGATCGGCCGCCAGGAATAGCACCAACCCCAGGGGAATCAGAATCGTTAAAGTCCAGGTCAACAAGGCGGAAGCTATGCCGCTAACTTCTTGCCGAGAATTGCGAGCAATCGCCTTGGCCAACAAAGGCACGGTTATCGAGGCGAGTGCCCCGCCCACCGCAACCTCAAAAATCACATTGGGGATTTGGTTGGCCGAAGCATACGCATTACCAACTTCGGCGGCGCCCACCCACGAAGCCTGCGCCAGCCAACGCAGAAATCCGAAAACGCGCGAGATTAGGGTGAAAACCGCTACCAGCCCGGCGGCGCCCAGCAGGCTCGCAGCGGGGTTACGTAAGTATCGTGGGTTTCGAATCAAAGCACTCCTCGCGAGTTTAAGCCGGGGTTTCTTTAACTGCGACAGCGTCGTTTGTCTGGAATGGGATTGACGGCACCATCTCGTCGGTCACGGCGGGGGCAGGGTTACGATTCTTTTCCGATTGGTCGTCCCGATGTCGCCCCAGTTCATCGAGGGTTTTCATGAGGGGATGGTTCTCGATTACAGCCGAAAAACTGATTTTTTCGCTGGCCAGAGTCAACGCCGTAATCCCAGCCAAAACCGCGAGTTTCGCGCCGCGTGAGCGCCCCGGTATCCAGGTGGCAGCCAGCGCTGCCCCCAGGGAATTCGCCCCCATATCCCCCAGCATGGTGTATTCACGCACATCCATGGGGAAAGCCGCTCCGATAGCGAATAGGTTCACCAAAGCGCGGTCCTGGCGCCCCATCTTGGGGCTTTGCCCGCGCCCCCCACAGGCGCAGCGGGGAAATATCCCAGCCAAACCCACTAGGCTAGCTACTTTCAGGGCGCGCCCGGGGCGCAAGTCGAATAGGTTCACTAAATTCGCACCTCCGGCGATTACCCCGGCTTCAACCACCCAATCCAGGACTTGTCGGCGGGGTTTGGCCGCCAGCATACCGGTGGCTATCAGCCCCAGCATTTTCACCGCCCCGGGACTCAGACGCCCCTCTGCCAGGGCTCCGAGGTGTCCGTGTAGACCTTTGGTGGTTTTATTCCGAGTCTCGCTGTCCGTCATGTCGTCGTAGCCGCCAACCAGGCCAGCTCCTAATGAAGCCGCTGCTATTCGCCAGCTAATGCAATCTCCACGTAGCGCGTTGATGGCGTGCCCCGTAACCAGTTGCCCGACCAGCAGTGCCCCGCCCAGTAAGGTGACCTCACGGCCGCGGAAGTTGGTGCGTTTCCATGGGATTTTCATGTTTTGTCTCTCGTTTCGGGGTGGTTTCTAGGGTTTGGGCGCGCTTCAAGCGACTGGTTGGCTGGGTTGGCTGGGGCTTCATGAGGTGCCAGCCGGGTTGGCGAACTATTTCACTGACCAGGCTGTCCCGAATTGGGGGCGGCCTGACTAGGCTCTACCGGAGGCTCGGATCCCGGGGTTATTTTCTGATCTAGGGGCGGCACCAGCGCTGTTGCCCCTGACTCGGCACCCCAGGCTCCTACCGTGCCATTCATAGACGATACCAAAGCAAAAGGCAGTACCAGCAAGGCCGAGGCCGATCCGATACTGTCAACTGTTGATACCGGGGTGGACTCGAAACGAATGATGGAAACCAAGTCAGTGGGGGTGGTACCAGCCCCGAAAACCACGGCTCCACCCGCAAAGGAATTCAGGGTGCGCGCCAGCTCTAGGTACACCGGGTCGACACTTTTATCGCGTGTCGCACCGTTATCCTTGCCATTAGCGGGTGACTTCGTTTTGTCGGAGCGCGGACCGATAATCACCCCCACCCGAGCCGGAGCCTTCGCGGGGGTTACCACCTGAAGCAAAGGGGTATCCGCCACACTCAGAATCCCGGTTAATGCCTCGTTTTGGCCGATAAAAGCCAGTTGACCCACCGCCGCCGCCAAGGTGTCTTCCGGGGTAGTAACCCGGGTGGTATCCTCGAGATACTGGGTAATCTGGCCAGAAAGTGCTTCTCGATAGGCTTTTTTTTCGGGGGAAAAGAATTCCTCGCGCAGATTAATCTGGGCGGAAACCGCCCCCCCGGCCTGACCGATTTTCTCGCTGACTTTCTTGACATCCTCACCGTCAGCACCTGGCAAAACCACCACGGCCACATTCACTCCAGCCAGGAGTTTGTCAAAAATTCGTCGCGCAAAAGCATCGGAAACCCGTTCGCTGGTGGTCAATTTTTCCTTAGATTCAGCCAGCTGGTTACTCAGAGCATTACGGTCTTCACGCAGCTTGTCCACTTGACCGGTCAAGGTTTCACCGATGGGTTGCGCCAAAGGACCGGCACCGAGAACTATCCCGACTGCCAGCGCCAAGAACACCGCCACCAGGGAAACAAGGTGATATCTAAAATCAATCATCAGTAATCCTTCCGGTAAACCTATCCGATTATGCCCCTTAAACTTTGCCACCAGGAATCCAGATTCGCCGCTACGATTCCTAAAAATGCTTGTCCCACCGCCGTTGCCCCCAAAGCAGCCAGCAAAGCGGCCAGCCCGGCCACCATCATAATGCCTATCTGAGAGTTATTAATGCGGGGGCGGTACAGTTTGGAAACTCCTTTAGCGTCAATCAATTTCCCGCCCACTTTCAGGCGCGTCAAAAATGTCGAAGACATCCCGGCACGTCCCTTGTCCAGGAACTCCAACAAAGTCGCATGTGTCCCTAAGGCCACAATCAGGTCTGCGCCTTTCTCGTCAGCCAGCAGCATGGTAATGTCCTCTGAAGTGCCCACGGCAGCCCACACTACGTGTTCCACTCCCAGCTCCTGTACCCGAGCCAGTCCTGGCACCTTGCCATTTGTGTACGCATGCACCACGATTTCCGCCCCGCTTTTTAAGGCGGTATCAGTTACTGAATCCATATCTCCCACAATTAAATCTGGCTTCAACCCGTTTTCCAGCAAGGCATCTGCCCCACCGTCAACCCCTATCAACACCGGGCGATACTCGCGAATATAGGGTCGCAGCATCTGCAGGTCTTCTTTATAGTTATAGCCGCGCACCACCATCAGTACTTGGCGTCCCGCCAGATTGGTTTTCAGCTCCGGAACCCCCACTGCTTCCAACAATAAATTACGTTCCCGTCGCAAATATTCCATGGTGTTAGCCGTAAAGGCCTCGATTTGTACTCCCAGCGAGGCCTTAGCGGCTTCCATATTGGCCGCATTTGTCTCTTGGGTTTGCCGCACGCCTTCGGCAATCAGTTTTTCGCCTTGATAGACCTGATTGTCCCGGATTTCCACCCGTTGACCTTCTTTGAGGCTCATCACGTCATTACCCAGGTCGTCAATCAGGGGAATTCCCGCGTCCAACAACAGCTTCGGGCCTTGATTGGGATAGCGCCCGGACGTGGATTGTTGGGCATTCAACACTGCGGCCGGACGTTTTTCCACTAGAGACTCGGCGGCGACCCAATCCAAATCCAGATGTGATATCACCGCAATTTCCCCGGGATGCAAGCGTTTCACCAGGTTCTTGGTGCGCGAATCAATCCGAACCATGCCGGTGGGGAGCGCGGTTTCGCGGCGTTTGCGGAAAAACATGGTTCTCATACCTCCGATTGTGCCACGTCTGCCTGCGCTAGCAGTTCATCAGCATGGCGCAAGGCCGTGTCGGTCAGTTGGCTGCCGGAAATCATGCGCGCCAGTTCTTCACGCCGCGCCTCCGGATTCAAGGGTTCAAGCTGACTTTCACCTTTGCTTTTACTGACTTGGATTTGCAGGTTTGCAAAGGCCGCCACCTGTGCCAAGTGAGTTACCACAATTACCTGGTAGTCTTTCGCGAGTCGTGCCAGGCGTTTACCCACCTCGATTCCGGCTTGTCCTCCGATGCCGGCGTCTACCTCGTCGAAGACAAAGGTGCGTTTGGGGTTCTGGTTGTTATTGGGGATGGCACCTCGTGAAGCCGACGTACCCGGGGTGTCCGCTAAGCTGACCTCGAGCGCCAGCATAATTCGCGACAGTTCCCCGCCGGAAGCCGCCTCGGCCAGGGGCAACAGCGGCGCCTTCGCGTGTGGTTGCATCAGGAACTCGATGGTATCAGCTCCGCTGGCGGCGGGTTCACCGAGCTCAACCATAATCTCTACCCGGGTTTCGGGCATGTTAAGGCCTTTTAGCTCCCGGTTAATGGCTTTCGTTAAAGTGGCGGCAGTTTTCTCGCGTTGCGCGTGTAGCTTTGCTCCGGCGGTTTCTAGGGCGGCACCAGTTTTTTCTACCGCGTTCATGAGGTGCTGGCGGTGTTCCTCGCTGTCTTGCATTCCACCCAGTTCGGTTTCCACATCTCGCCAGGCACTGCCAAGCGCATCGGGTTCCACGGCAACTTTCAGGCTCAAATCCGTAAATGCGGCTCGCCGGCTCAAGGCAACTTGTAGGGCTTGCGGGTCGGCATTCAAGTCCCGCAGGTAAATCCCTAACTCGCGGGTGGCTTCCCCCAGCGAGTAGCTGGCCGAGGCCACCATATCAGCCAAATCCGCCAGCGAACCGTCTTGTTGCGTGACCTTTTCCATAGCACGCAGGGCAATGTCAACTAGGGCATTCGCCCCGACTTGCATCTCGGAATCTTCATCCAGAGCCACCAGGGCGGCGGTGGCGTTTTCCCGCAGATTTTCCACATTGGAAAGCCGTGAAATTGTGGCGGTGAGTTCTTCGAATTCCCCATCTTCGGGAGCGAGTGCCTGGAATTCTTCGGATAGGTGCTCCAGGACTTCCCGGCGACGCTGGCGGGTTTCAAAGTTTTCCTCCCAGATTTCGAGGTCTTTAGTGGCGGCTCCCCATTCCTCCCAGGCCTTGGCGTAGGTCTGCAACGCTGCCTGGTGGGTTTTACCGCCGAACTCATCCACCGCTTCACGCTGGGCTTTTTCCCCGCGCAACCGGCTTTGCGTGGCCTGGCCGTGCACAGACACCAAATCCGCCCCGAAGGTACCCAAGGTAGCGGCCGGAACCGTGCGTCCCCCCAGATGAGCCTTGGAACGAGACTGAGCCGGAACAATTCGCGCGGCCTCTACCACGCCGTCTTCCACCACCCCCCCGGCTTCCATCACTACGGCCGCGGCCGATGCGTCGACTAGGAAGGTACCTTCCACCACGGCACTTTCACTGCCGGCCGCCACCAGCGAGGCGCGCGGCTGGGCTCCCAGCAACCAGTTCAGCGAAGTCAACAGCATAGTTTTCCCCGCCCCGGTTTCCCCGGTAATCACAGTGAACCCAGGGGAAAACCCCAACTCGGCGTGGCTGATGGTTCCCAGATTTTCGATGCGCAGGGATTCAATCATTTCCGGCGTCTCCATCCTTCGACGGGCAGGTCAAATTTTTTCACCAGTCTAGCGGAGAATGGCTGGGAAACCAGACGTGCCAGTTGCATGTCAGAAGCGGATTTCGTCACCCTAATCGAGGTTCCCGGGGGAGCCTGTAACACTCGGTTACCGTCGGCCCAAACCTCGCAGTCTTGCACCTGGTTGGGTAACACTTGGATTTCTAGCACTGCGGTCGGCCCCAAGACCAGTGACCTCGTGAACAAGCCGTGCGCCGCCAGCGGGGACAAAACCAAAGCCTGGACATCGGGCCATACCACAGGTCCTCCCACCGAAAAATTATAGGCAGTGGAACCAGTGGGGGTCGACACGATCAGCCCGTCCGCCCCGTATTCACTGACTGCACCCCCGTCAACCCCAAAGGCCAGCAGGGCGGGGTGTCCTGAATCGGTGGACAGCACGGCGATATCATTAGCTGCCCATTCAGTATTGATTTTGCCGTCAGGGGTGCGAATCTCGGCATCGATGCACATGCGGCGTTCCACCTGGTAGTCGCCGTTTATCACCCGGCGGCACAGGTCTTCGAGGTTTTCTTCCTCGGCTTCAGCCAAGAACCCGACGTGACCCAGATTCACTCCCACCAGCGGTACTTGCTGACTTTGGGCGATATAGGCGGCTTCCAGAATTGTGCCGTCCCCGCCCAGCACAATAATCAGTTCCACTTGGGTGTCGCTGCCGCGTCCCACCGTGGCGATACCGGCTTTTTCCAGGATTTCGCACACTGTCCGCGCGGCTTCGAGGGCTTCTTGGCGTTTCCGGTGGTTGAACACCATAATGGTGCGTTTATTCACGCCCGCTCCTCCTGTTTGCGGCTGAACCTGGCGACCTCTTCGGCGGTGGGTGGACGATACGGGCAGGCTTCGTCAGCTTCGCTGGCTCCGCAGCAGTCCGCGTATCCCCCCATGTCTTTCATAGTTTCGTCCCCGCCATCCCACTGTGGGGTGGCGGTTTGCGGGTCGCATCCCGTCACCCGTGCTATAGAATCGTCGCCGGGAGTATCTTCCAAAGATTTTTCTATTCCCATCCTCAGCCTCTCTTCCTTTCAATAACCAGTGTCTCACATCCCTGGGCGTAAATTTCCTTCTACTGTCCCCCCATTTTTACCGGGTTTCTACGGGCTTCTCTCTGTCTGTCAGCTTTTCGGCCCACGTTCCACGGCTTTCCGACATGCCTGCACCAGTTCTTCGCTTTCCAGGGGGTGCTCCACTAGATTTTGGCGCGCAAAGTACAAGAAATACTCCACATTACCCGCCGGTCCTGCCAGCCCGGAAGGTGCTACCTGGGCGATACCCATCCCCAGTTTTTGCGCCGCCCCGGCTACCCCCAAAACAGTTTCGATGCGCTGGTTCACGTCACGTACCACTCCCCCGTGTCCCAGGCGTTCTCGCCCAATTTCGAACTGGGGTTTAACCATCACCAGGTACCACGCTGTTTCCCGGGTTGCCGCTGCCAACGCCGGCAACACCAGTTCCAGGGAAATAAACGATAAATCCCCCACCACCAGGTCGGCCGGCGGGTCTATCAACGCGGCATCCAGGGTGCGCACATTGGTTCGTTCCAGGTTAACTACCCGCGAATCGGTACGCAGCCGCCAAGAAAGCTGACCGTAGCCCACGTCGACCGCGAAAACCTTCGCTGCCCCGCGCCGCAGCAGTACATCGGTGAATCCCCCAGTGGATGCGCCGGCATCCAGACAGATTTTATCTTCTATTGATGGTAAGCCCGGTCCGTAAAGTTCCAGGTAATCCAGGGCACCGAGCAGTTTGTGTGCTCCCCGTGAAGCGTAGGTGACGGTATCGGGGTCACGCAGTACAATCGCGGCGGCAAGTTCCACTTGACGAGCGGGTTTCATGGCTGTCTGCCCGTCGACCAACACTCGCCCGGCTTGAATCATAGCGGCGGCTTGAGTGCGGGATGCCGCCAGGTGTCGGCGTACCAATTCCGTGTCCAAGCGGGCGCGTTTCATGTTCCTCCTTTGCCCAGCTATCTAGTCTCTACCACCGGTTACCTAGTCTTTACGCAACACATCTTGTAAAGCAGCGTTGACACGCTGCAACAAGGCCAGCTGTTCGTCGAGTGGCGCGTCTTTGGCTTGCTCGAGTGCCTCCCGATAGTCAGGCAGATCGCCACCTGTCATTGCGGCGGGACTCGGCACGCCACTCATGAATCCGCCTCAGGGATAGCTGACTCGCCCCAGTCCGCTGCGGGTACGGAATCTGTTGGCGCTGTTTCGTCGACTGCGGGGGTTGGCGTGGCCGTAACGTTTTCTTCCGGCACTGTGGTGGTTTCGGCTGCACGAGGTGCCATCTCGGAGGGCGAAGCCAACGTGTCTGCCCCGTCTTCCTCGGGTTCATAGACCCGAGCCACTTCGCGCACCACGCTAAACTCGGGACAACGTATCCGGGTACCTTGTTCGCGGGCATACCAAGCGGCGGCCAGCACCGCCCGGAATTCGGCCAGCGATAACTCGGCGCCTTCCTCTAGCGTCCCCAAGCCGCGTACCTCAATCGTTTCCCCGTTGACACGCGCGCGGGTGTCTCCGCAGTACCACCAGCCGCGTTGACGCAGTTCCGGGCGGTCAAAGGGCAACGCTAAATCCGACAGGTTCAAGGCCACAAAGTCGGGACGCTGGTTTTGGGGTGCCAACACCAGGTCTCGCGGCTGGGTCAGCCCGGTCATCACCACACAAGATGCAATCCCCGCCTGGTTGGCTCCCAGAATATCGGTGGCCAGCTGGTCGCCAATCGCCACGGCGTGATGTTTGAACACCCGGCGTTCCCGCTTGGCAGCCATTTTCTCGTCCAGGGCTTTTTCCGCCGCGATTTCTTCTTCGGTGGGTTTCACGAGGAGCTCGTCGGGGTCTTGCTGCGCCGCCTTGTTCTTCAAGGCTTCCTCTCGTTTCGCTTTGGCGGCCTCTTCGAAGGCCTCCACCTGGGCGGCTACCTCCGGAATGGAACGCAAATGTTCGGCCGCGCGAGATAAAGCGAGGTTGTATATCGATTCTTCTGGTTTCCCACACACTACTGGCTCGGTACGGGTAGCGGCTTTCACGGCCGAGACAAACGCCCCGTTGCCAATCCCGCGGCCGGATTCGGTGGGCAAGGCCATGTCCATATTGGTGGCTACCCACTTCGCGCCATTCCCAATCGCATAGCAGGCTTCGGACAGTTCCTTCCACCCTACGTCGAATCCGAGGCCTTGCAGCACGGCGGCGGGTTCCTCGCTGGCCGCATCCACTGGTTGGAAGCCTGCGGCAGTGACGGCGGTCGCCACGCCTTCACCCCCGACGCACAGTACCTTGTCCCCGGGTTCTATCAGTTTAGTCAGGGCGGCGGCACCGTCTTGTGCCGAGGTGACAACCTCGCTGACATCGGCCGTGATTCTAACTCCAGCCAGTTTTTCCACCACAGCTTGCGGGGGACGCGCGGCGTTATTGGTCAGGAAGAAGACCTTGGCTCCGAGTTCACGAGCCTTCGTGATGCCCTCGGCGGAACCGGGGGTGGCAGTGTTACCATTCCACGTCACCCCGTCCAGGTCGGTCATAATCACGGGGAACTGGACAGCCAGCGCTACATTCGTACCGCGCATCGTGGTGGGGTTGGCTTGTTCTTCGGCTTCGGCTTCAGCCGCAAGGTCAATGATTTCAGCGTCCTCTACCTCGCGGGGTATCAAGGCTTCGACTTCACACGCCTCGAGTTCTTGGCCAAGTTTGCGCAACCGCTCGGCTTTCACGCTCAACAGGCGTCCGTATTCAAAGCTTTGCTTTTCGGGATTAATGCCTCTGAGCGCGGCCTCGACAATGGCCAGACCGGTTTCGTGTTCACCCAAGTCTGCCCGCGCGGCGGATTCTACAATAGCCAGTTCGACTTTCTGAGATTCATCCAGGGCGGTTTTATCGGCGGCGGCGATAATCTCGAGAGCTTTTTCGGGTTTACCCAAACCTCGCTCGCAATCGGCTTCCACCGCGACCAAAACGTCCATGCCACTCATGCGCCGCACCGTGCGCACCTCGCGCAAGGCCTCGGCATAGTTTCCACAGCCGTACGCGGTGAGCGCCACGGCTTCGCGCACTACGTCGATACGCCACGCCATTTTCAGGGCGGCTTTGGCGTGTTCATAGGCCAGCTGGGGGTTTTCATCCACTAATTCTCCCGACATCACCAGGTGACGAGCCACCAGTTCGGCGGTTTCTTTCGGCAGGGGGCTGAGTCGGCGCCACACCTCTTTATCCAGCATGTCCCAGGTGATAGAGGCGGGAAGATCCAGGTTTACCGCGCGGCGCGAGCCTTGACCACGTTTGGATTCGGTCGTGCGGGAACGCCCGTAGTCGCCTCGGTCGCGCCGACCATCCCGACGGTCGTCACGTCTCCCATCGTGCCGGTCATTACGGTCATTACGGTCATTACGGTATCCGCCCCGGCGATTGTCGTGGCGAGCGTCGCGATACCCATCCCGACGCTCGTCGCGCCCGTCTCGGCTGCCCCAGCCGTCGCGATTCCCGTGTTCACCGCGTCGCCCGCCAAAACCGCCAGAATCACGCTTTCCATAGCCGCGTTTATTGTCACGACCCTCCGAACGAAACCCGCTTTTGTCCCGGGAGCCTTTGAATCCGCCACGATTTTGGCGCGCCCCGTCACGGTAGTTGTCACGGTCTAGATGTCTGTTATCCCGGAAATCTTGGTTACGAGGTTCGTCTCCATTGGCCCGCTCGCCATATCCCGCAGATGAATTTTCTTTCGGGCTAGACTCTGTAGCACCCTTTCTTTCACGCCATTGTTCCGTTGGTGTATCCCCCAAATTGTCCCACGGTTTGCGGTTTTCCTCTTCCACAGCTGCCCTTTCTTCGGCCCACAATTAAATTGACTATTCCATCCTACCAATTCCTGGAACAGCCCGTCGCTGACTGGCACCTCATGAACCGACACGTAACCACGCCACCAGCGCAACCGCTGCTACCACAGTAGGATGGTGTACATGGAAATAACGGTGGCGGCGGATGGTTCTGCTTTGGGTAATCCCGGTCCGGCGGGCTGGGCGTGGTTTGTGGATGAAAACAACTGGTCGGCGGGGGGCTGGCCGCAGGCGACGAATAATCGCGGCGAGTTGATGGCGGTGATTGATTTTTTGGAGGCCAGCGCCGTGTTTCCCGAAATCGCGGTGCATTTCCTGTGTGATTCCCAGTATGTGATTAATTCGGTGACCAAGTGGATGCCGGGGTGGAAGCGGCGCGGTTGGCGCAAGGCGGATGGGAAACCGGTACTGAATGATGATTTGATGAAACGTTTGGATGCGCTGCTGGCGGGTCGTCGGGTGCGTTTTGAGTGGGTGAAGGGTCATGCCGGTCACCCTATGAATGAGCGGGCTGATGATTTGGCTCGGGCGGCGGCTACTGCTTTTCAGGCGGGGCGTCAGCCGGTTACGGGGCCTGGTTTGGGGGTGTTTTTGGCTTCACGAGGTGCCAGCCCGGATTCCGGCGTAAATTCTGGCGATGTCGAATCTGGGAGCACGGGTTTCCAGCCCGCCTTGTTTTAGGCCTATCTTGGGTTTAACCGGTTTGGCTCGGCGTTAGTGATTCAGATAAGGGGCGGTAAAACATGGCTGAAATCTGTGGTTTGTTTTCCGCCGCCAAGGTTTCATGAGGTGCCATCCGGGAAACTGGCCGAAATTTTGCAGGCCGCGCTGGCAGGATTTCCGCATTCTCGCGCTGGATATACGTGAGGCACGCCACTCTATTGGCATTTGATTCCCAACCGGATACCATTTAGTTATGGAGGCAACACTGGACAAAGCGGGGCGGCTGGTTATCCCCAAAGTTTTCCGTGACCAATTGGGGCTTAACTCCGGGACTCCCGTTGACATTTCTTTGTACGGCAACGGGCTGCAGATCACTCCGGGCGGACGCAAGGCTAGTCTGAAAGTCGTTGCTGGTAAACCCGTGGCTGCCAGCGAGGCTCGTTTTGACGATGACTTGATGTACACCTTGATGGACAGCGTGCGTAAATGAGCGAAACTTACGCCATTGATACTTCGGTTGCGGTGCCTTTGCTGCAATCAGCGCATACGGCACATCGGATGGTACGAAATTGGGCAACGGACAAGGACTTGTGTCTAAGCGGGCATGCCGCTTTTGAAACGTATTCAGTGTTGACTCGTTTACCTTATGATTTAGCGGTATCCCCGCCGGATGTGTTGCGCTTGTTCGAGGCTTGGTTCTTGCCCGCTGTGTTTTTGGATTCCACCAGTCAAGCCCAAGCACTACCCGAGTTGGTAGCGGCAGGGGTCAGCGGAGGCAGCGTATACGACGGGCTGGTCGGATTAGCCGCAGTGAAGCACGGACTCACCCTAGCGACTCGTGATGCCCGCGCCGCCTCGACTTACCAACACTTGGGCGTGGATTTCATCACAATAAACCAGCCCTAGCCGAAGAATTGCTGTCGCTCCCCAGAGCAACGGCTCTGCTCGTCCAAGACTTCCCGCCTTCATGAGGCGCTTACCGGATTCCCGATGTAGCCTTAAACACGGAATCTCTTACAGAATCATGCTTAGTTTGCTAGCATTGCTAGCATTGCTAGCATGAGCACACTTACCATCAGGAAGCTCCCGGAGGTCACCAAACAGCGGCTGCGCCTGCGGGCGGCGGCTAATGGCAAATCCATGGAGGCCGAGGCTCGGGACATCCTGTCCACGGTTTTGGACACCGAACATCGCTTTGATAACTCCTGGGTGGGACAGCTATACAACCACGCCCTGCAAGAGGGCGGGGTTAACCTAGAAATCCCACTCGACACCCCAGATTTCACCGACCTCGGACTAAAAATCATCAACCCCTGGGATTCATGAGAGTCATTTCCCCTGTTTGGGTCACCTTAGTTTGCGTTCGTCTTCCTACTCACCCCCGGGTTCATGAGGTGCCGTCCGGAGCCCAGCCGATTTTGCAGTCCGTGCTAAAAACTGGGTTCGAGAATCCCGGCTTTCACCCGGCGTTCTAGGTAAGCTGTTTGGTGGAAACTATCAACTTTCATTGAGGAGTCCTTGTGGAAGCAAATCCCGAAACCCCTGCGGTAAATGACCAGGCTATCGCGGAGCAGGGCGCGAGTGCGGCGGCTTTTGACCGGCTGCTAGCGCAGTATCGGGGTTCTGCCCGGTCACAGCGGGAAAAGGGAAATCTGTTTGAACAGTTGGTACGGGCGTATTTGCGTCTGGATTCCCAGATGCGTTTGCAGTTTGCGCGGGTGTATGCCTGGCGGGATTGGCCAGGGGCGGCGGGTCGCCCGGATACGGGGATTGACCTGGTGGCGATTGAACACCAGGATATGCCCTCGGACGGCGAGGTCACGCCGGATACTCCGGCGGTGGCGGTGCAGTGTAAGTTCTATGCGCCCCAGACCAAGATTCAAAAGGAGCATCTGGATTCTTTCCTGTCTGAATCGGGCAAAGAGCCGTTTAAACGCCGGATTTTTGTGGAAACCACGGGCGTGGCTTGGAGCCAGAATGCCGAAGCCGCAATTCAGGGTCAGTCCAAGCCGGTGACCCGGATTGGACTGACGGATCTTAGGGCTTCGAATATTGATTGGAAGACTTATGATTTCGCCACCCCGGAGCTCTCCCCCACCCTCCAGGCGCATAAGCGGACTTTGGCGCACCAAACGAAGGCCATCAACGATGTCATGACTGGTTTCGAGACTCATGACCGGGGCACGTTGGTGATGGCTTGTGGGACGGGTAAAACCTTTACTTCCTTGCAAATCGCCCAGAAGTTCGCGGAGCGTGGGGATAGTGCCGGAGCGCGGATACTGTTTATGGTGCCGTCGCTGGCGTTGATGTCCCAGACCATGCACGAGTGGGCTGCCGAAGTGAGTGTGCCGTTTACCGCTTGGAGTGTGTGTTCGGATACGAAAGTGAACCGTAAACGTGCCGATAGGGATGATATTGCGGATATCGCCACGATGGATTTACAGATTCCCCCAACTACGGACGCGGCGAGCCTGGCGGATTCCCTCACGCAGGCTCGCCCTAATGAGGGACTACAGGTGGTGTTCGCTACCTACCAGTCGATTGGGGTGATTCATGAGGCGCAAGTCTTGGCAGGCGAGGCGTGGCGGGATTTCGACCTGGTTATCTGTGACGAGGCACATCGCACTACCGGGGCGAAACTAGCCAATGAGGACGAATCCGCCTTCACCAGGATTCACGACAATACTTATATCCGCGCGGATAAACGCTTGTATATGACGGCAACACCCCGGATTTTCAACCCGGCCACCAAGAAAGCGGCTCGGGAAAAGGACGCGGTGTTGTCTTCTATGGATGACCAGGCGATTTACGGGCCGGTGTTTCACCGGCTTGGTTTCGGCCAAGCGGTTGCCGGTGGGCTGCTCACAGACTACAAGGTAGTGGTCTTGCAGGTTCCCGAGGATCAAATCACTTCGATTTTCCAGCAGGGTGACGAGTACGGCGAGTTATCTATCCCCGAGGCCGCGAAACTGGCGGGATGCTGGAACGCTTTGGCGAAACGCAAAAATAGTTTTACTGACACCCAGTATGGTGATGACACTAATCCCATGCGTCGCGCGGTGGCTTTCGTCAAGGATATTAAAACTTCCAAACTAGTTGCCACCGAGTTCCAAAATCTGGTCAATCAACACCTGCAAAACCTCACCAATGCTGACCCGAGTGACAACCTGGCGGTGCAGTGCCGACACGTGGATGGCACTATGAACGCGGTGCAGCGTGGGGAAGCTTTGGACTGGCTGAAAGCCGACCCGGGCGAAAACTACCCGGTGTGCCGGATTCTGACTAACGCGCGTTGCCTCTCGGAGGGCGTGGATGTGCCTACCTTGGACGCGGTGTTATTCCTGAATCCACGCAAATCCTTCGTGGATGTGATTCAAGCTGTCGGGCGGGTGATGCGCCGTGCCCCGGGGAAACGGTTTGGCTACATTATCCTGCCGGTGGCGATACCCGCCGGAATAGCCCCGGAAGAGGCTTTGAACGACAATAAACGTTTCGAGGTGGTCTGGCAGGTTCTCCAGGCGATTCGCGCCCACGACGAGCGTTTCGATGCTACAATTAACGCTATCGAGTACAACGAAAGTCAGCCGGAAAACATTATTGTGGACGTGCTGAATTTTCAAAAGCCCCAACGCCCCGAGGTTATCGGCTCTGGGGGTGGCTGTGGCGGTGATAGTGGCGAAGGTGACACCACGCAAACCGTTGGTACGGGAACCGATAGCGGCACTGGCACCGCCAGGTCTTTCCAGCAAGTCATGTTCCCGGCTTCCCAGTGGAAGGATGCGGTTTACTCGAAAATCGTCAAGAAAGTTGGCAACCGCCTGTATTGGGACGACTGGTCAAAGGATATCGGCAAGATTGCCAGCCGCTACATCAGCCTGATAGAGACCCTCTTGCAAGACGAGGTGAACAGCGACTACTTTGGACAGTTCGTGGATGCGCTGCAAAAGACGCTGAACCCGGGGGTTGACCGGAAGCAGGCCATAGCTATGCTGGCGCAGCATTTGATTACCAAGCCCTTGTTTGACGCCATGTTCCCCGACCAGGAATTTACTTCGCAGAATCCGGTCAGCCACGCCATGCAGGGTATCCTGGATCGTCTGGCGGAAAACCAGGTGTTCGAAACCGAGCGTGAGCCCCTGGAGAAGTTCTACCAAACCATGACCGAGAAAATCCGCGCTATTGATAACCTTGCCGGCAAGCAGGAAATCATGCGCACTCTCTATGACAAGTTCTTCTCTAAGGCTTTCCCGAAGTTGGGTGACCGTTTAGGGATAGTGTTCACCCCGGTGCCGGTGGTGGATTATATTCTCCATTCGGCGCATGAGGCGCTAGTCAAGCATTTTGGCAAGGGTCTGGGTGACGAGGGTGTCGCAATTATCGAGCCTTTCCTGGGAACCGGCACCTTCATCACCCGACTGCTGCAAAGCGGACTGATTAGCCCTTCACAGCTTGACCACAAGTACCGCCACGAAATCTTTGCCAATGAAATCGTGTTACTCAGCTATTACATTGCGAGCATCAATATCGAACAGGTGTACCGCGAAATCCGCCTCGAACAGGGTATTGACGAGGGCTACGTGGAATTCCCCGGCATCACCCTGACTGATACTTTCCAGCTGGCCGAGGGGCAAAACCAGATTCCCTGCATCAGGGATTTCCAAGCCAACCTGAAGCGTGTTCAGGCTCAGCGTGCCGCCGACATTCAAGTCGTGGTCATGAATCCACCATATTCCGCCGGGCAAAAGAAGGCTAATGACAACAACCAAAACCTCAAATACCCCTGGCTGGATGGCCGCATTGCCGACACCTACGCGGCGCGTTCCAGCGCGACTAACAAAAACAGCCTTTATGACTCGTACTATCGGGCACTCCGCTGGGCCACCGACCGCATCGGGCAAGAAGGCGTCATCGCTTTCGTCTCCAACAGCTCTTTCATCGACGGCAATACGGCTGATGGTGTCAGACTCACTTGGGCTGATGAGTTTAGCGATATTTACGTCTATAACCTGCGTGGGGGAATCACAGGTAAAGCTGGTGAGGCTGCCGAGATTGAAGGTGGCAATGTCTTCAACATCAAGACTGGCGTGGCTATCACTATCCTGGTGAAAAAACCCAGTGATAATCTCACCCGGAAACGTCCCGCCCGCATCCACTACACCGAGATGCCTGACCGCAAGACGGGACAAGAAAAGCTTGACACGCTGAGCGAGAAAGTTTCTATCGCTGGCACTGATTTCGAGACCATCATCCCTAATAAATATGGCGATTGGATAAATCACCGCAGCGAAGAATACCTGGAATACCAGGCGCTCGGAGACAAAGCAACCAAAGGTAAAGAAAACACCCCAGCCATTTTCCAAATCTATTCCGGTGGATTGAAAACTAATCGCGACACATGGTGTTATAACTACTCTCGTACGGCGGTAGCGGCGAATATGTCCCGTATGATAGATAATTACAACAGCAATGTGACTTTCGGAAGGACTTCTGAAACAGCCGATACCGACCCGACACAAATCTCTTGGAACCGACAGCTCTTTAAAGATTTAGATGGATGTGTACTACACGAATTCAAAGAAACTGCTGTACAGACGGCGATTTACCGCCCGTTCTGTAAACAAACGGTTTATTTCGACCGCGCCATGAATGACATGGTTTACCAGTTGCCCCGAATCTTCCCCACACCCCGGCACCCCAACCTGGCTTTAGGGCCTAATGGTGAGAGAAGGCATGAATTTTCAGTATTCATAACTTCTATGCTTCCAGATCTCGAAATGATTTCTAAGGCACAGTGGTGTCCGCTTTATACTTGGGAGAAAATTGTTGAAAACCAGTCGGACGGGGGCTTCGATTTAGATGCCCTGGGGGATGCGCCCGCCGAGTATGCTGGCGACCTGGATCTTAGTCGCCCGCTAGAGCAGCAGATTCCCCTGGTGATTGACGGCTATCGCCGCCGCGAAAACATCACCGATGCGACCCTCAAGGCCTACCGGAAGCACTACCAGGATTTAGGGATAACCAAGGAGGATATTTTCTTTTACATCTATGCCCTGTTACATCATCCGGACTACCGCCAGCGTTTCCAGGCGGATTTAAAGAAAATGCTACCGCGTATCCCCCGGGTGCCCGGCTTCCACGATTTCGCAGCAGTTGGCCGAAAACTCGCTGACCTGCATATTCACTACGAGGCCGCCGAGCCTTATCCCGAGGTCAAGGAACAATGGAGCTTGGATGCCCCCACTGACCCCTGGCAGAAATACCACATCGTGAAACCCGATTGGGGCAAGCAACCCGGCAAACGCAGCAAGGACTTCACCACCTTGGTCTATAACGACTACTTGACTTTCACCGGAATACCGCGCGAGGCTAATGCCTATAAAGTCGGCGGGAGCTCACCCCTGGGATGGGTTATCGACCGCTACCAAATCAAAACCAACAAGCCCAGCGGCATCACCAATGACCCCAATGACTACTGCCGCGAACTGAACGACCCGACCTATATCGCCCGCCTCATCCCCTCCCTGGTCACCGTCTCCATGCGCACCCAATCCCTCCTCACCCAGCTCCCCAAACTCCAGCTAGACCAGGTCGCTATCGACTAGCCCTCATGTCACCGCCGCTTCCTGGTAAAACCCGAAACGAGCACCTTTCAGAGTGCGGCGTTGCATATCTATCGCTCACCCTTCATACCTGCGTAGCGCAGCCGCAATCCCGACTGGCGCCTCATGAACCCGGGCGACAGAGGCAATGGCGACATTCGAGACAAAAGGTGAGTCGACAGCAAAGAACGTCGTACCCCCATTTTAAACACGGAAAATGTCGCGATTGTTTCACTTATGCGCTACAATAGCTTGGATGGGAAGGCGGTGTGTCGTGGCCAAAACAGCCAATATAAACCTGAGGGTCGATCCAGAACTCAAGGCTCAAGTCGAAAAGCTTTATGGCGAGTTCGGGATTTCAGTAACCGATGCCATCAACATGTTCCTCCATGTCTCACTGCTGCAAGGCGGACTGCCATTCGAACTACGCCAGCCCCGGTACAACACCGAAACCGAAGCCGCCATGGACGAAGCCCGCGCCATCGCAGAGGGCAAGATTCCCGCCAAACGTTACCAGTCCGCCACCGAGATGATAGACGACATCCTGGCCGAGAAATAAGCGCCATGCTCGAACTGATCTACACCACCAAATTCAAGCGAGACCTGAAACTGATGCACAAGCGCGGTGCCGATGTTTCTCTTTTAGCAAGTGTGCTAGACCGGCTGCGTCGAGGAGAAACACTAGAAGCAAAATACCGAGACCATGCGCTAACCGGGAACTACCTGGGTTTCGAGAATGCCACATTCAGCCCGACTGGCTACTGATTTACCTGGTGAACAAAACCGAACTAATCCTGACCGCCTCACGAACTGGCTCCCATTCCGACCTTTTCTAGCCCCGGCGATTTCCAACAGGAAAAGACTCACGGAAGTACGCCGCAAATCCCGACTGGCACCTCATGAACCCGGGTGACAGAGGCAATGGCGGCTGACCCATCCGAGCCAACACAACGGTTCAACCGGTGCAACCAGAACGCCAAAGCAGCGCCGACCACGCCCACCCCGGCCATGAACACGAAAATAATCGAAAACCCAACCCCGAGATTGGTTTTATACGCATCCAAAATCGCCCCGTTAATCGCCATCGCCCACAGAATCGACGCAAACCCCATAAACGAGTTCACCGACATCGCCGAACCCAATACCACGGCCGGCAGGTGCACCTCCCCCACCCCTGTCTCCGCCGCCAGCTCCACCGACGCCCCGATAACCCGGCACCTAGGACTCCACATCCCGTCTATGTGCATTCAAATTAATAGGGAGGGCTACGAATTCTCCTCATTCCGTACTTACAGCCCAAGCAGCTGTGCCAAAGTTTAAAGTATGAAACACAAAACCAGCTTTTGGATAGGAATCATTCTGATAGTCTTGGGGCACATCGGGGCGCTTGCGACTCTTACCAACCCGGGGGAACGCACTATCGGGTCGGCTTTTGTGATTGTTGTATTTTTTGGTGGCGGCGTGTTTCTCGCGGTAAAGAATATCGAACAGGAATAATGACGTTCTAATAGCTGGACTTAGGAGGATGTCAAGTGCAGCAGCGAAGCGGGCGGATTTCCGGCTGGCACCTCATGCAGCCGGGCGAGAGGTGACGAGCGCAACCGCGCAATGGGATAAAACAATAATTTAGAGTGTGTTCGCTACCGCGCGGCGGATGTAATCGGAACGGTTAGAGCCGGTTTTGTCAATAGCTTTGACCATCGATTCCGGGAATCTAACTGTCACGGAAACCAGCTTTTCACCAGCCATCGCCGGGCGACCCACCCGAATCTTCTCCAGGTAACCCTCCCAAGTACCAGCTTCATACTGGGCGGCCTCGCGCTCGATATCCTCATCAGTCAGGGTGCTTCCCCCGGCAAGTTTGTATTCCATCATTTCCTCCTTAATGCCCGCTCGATTTCCATCCGAATCTTTTTTGATGGCGGAATCATCGCGTGGTAAACCAGCCATCCATTTTCTGTCAACACCCCAACCATCTCCATTCCGCGCCCGCGCTGGTCAAATCCCGTACGAAGTTCCCGTTCCCCCGGTATCCGCACAGCGGCATATAGGAAGTGTTCCTAAGCCCATGTCACGTCCTGGGGCGTTAATTCTGGATGCCTTTGACCAACACGCGGATGCACGATGACTACGAAGCTATTGTAACGCAAACTGTAAGACAAAATCGTCATACAAGCCTTGCCACAAATCTTGGATGGCACCTCATACATCCGGGCGATAACGGCACAGGATAGTGCCACCCGGGAACAAAACTCTAGGAGGGTTGGACTGCCACAGCCATCTTCAGGCCGAGGTCTTTCACGATTTTTATCATGGTTTCGAAAGACGGATTACCATCCCGGGATAGTGACTTGTACAACGACTCACAGTTAAGGCCAGTTTCCCTAGCTAACCGGGTCATACCGTGGACGCGAGCGATATCACGCAGCATCAAAGGGTTTTGGCTGTTATCTGTGACTCAACAACCGTGTTAGCCACCCAATACTGTTGACACTTCGCCACCCGCTTAACCAATGCCCGCCTGCTCGACCGTAGATTCACTAAGCTTGGTCAGATTCTTCACTCAGCCGTCCTGCCTGGACAGCGAATCTGTCGAAATCCGATTCATAAGCCAGATCCTGCGTAACCCGGAACTTGGAGAATTCCTCCAGTGCACGCTTATCAGCAGTCTGCTTTGATATTTCGCCCGCGTTAGCCAGCAGCTCACGGCTGTCAAGGGCTAGCACTTGGTCAAGAAACTGCGCCCACTCTTCCATGGTCGTAGGGATGCGCCGTTTGGCTCGCGACTCAGCAAGATTCAAATACGCCTCAACCAGCCGACCCAAATCATCAAGCTCACTCTTGGTAAGGTAGTTTTTACCGACAGTCACGTCACCCGCAAGCACCTTCCCATCAGGAGAATTCTTCCACGAAGTCAAACCCATATGCGGCTTACCAGCATCCGCCCGCTCGGCGATGAGTTCAGCGGCGGTGTGCCCGTGGACGGCGTAATGCAGCTTGTTCTGGACAGTAGCAAAAAAAGCACGAGTGGTTGGTGCCTTCGCATCATAATCAACAGCCGTGGCATAGATGTCGGTTATCTTCTGATAGAAACGCCTCTCCGAGAGCCTAATCTCGCGGACTTCTTGCAGCAGCTGTTCAAAATAGTCTTCGCCCAGAATCTCGCCGGCCTCCATACGCTCGCGGTCTATCAAGTAGCCACGCAAAGTAAAATCGCGCAGGATACCGGTAGCCCACTGCCTAAACTGGGTGGCGCGAATCGAATTCACCCGGTAACCAACCGAAATAATCGCATCCAGATTGTAGTGCCGAATCGACCGCGTGACCTGGCGAGAGCCCTCCTGGCGAACTATCCGGAAATTCCGGACAGTTGCCTCCTCAGTTAGTTCGCCTGAGTTGTAGATGTTGGATAAGTGCTCATTGACCGTTCGCACATCGACATCGAACAGCTCTGCCATCAACGCCTGCGTCAACCAAATAGTGCCATCCTCATAGCGCACCTCGAGACTGTTTGTCACATCCGCCGTAAAGACCAGAAACTGACACGATGAATATTTGACCAACTTTTTAGACACCACCCGCCTCCGAAATCTCAAGTGTCCCAGGTTTTGTTCCGCTTCTTATGTGGGTGCTAGTTGTTTAGCACGGGTTTGATTATATTGGGTTATCACTTCCTCGGGAGTGGAATAATCTAGCTATTCGTGGAGACGCTGGTGATTCCACCAGCACACCCAGTTCAGGGTCGCCCATTCGACTTCGGTACATGAGCCAGGTCTGGGAGTAAATCAACTCGGTTTTGTATAGCCCGTTGACGGTCTCGGCTAGCGCGTTATCATAACTATCGCCCACGGTTCCGGTAGAAGACTTGATCCCGTAATCAGCGAGTTTCTCGCCGTACTTAATGCTAGCGTATTGCGAACCATGATCGGAATGATGAACAAGACCAGCGATATCTTTGGCGTTCATGATTGCTTGCTCAAGGGCTTCTAGCGGAAGTTCCTCGGTTTGCATGGTCG
>NZ_GG668518.1:1148749-1152930 GCF_000160615.1 Mobiluncus mulieris ATCC 35243
GGAGAATGTCTTCTTTCGTAGGGTGTCTTACTGTCCTCTCGTCTTGCATCTGGTGCCCTCGAGGTGCAACAAGGCTCGAGGAGTCGAGTCTTTTCGACATTACAATCAGAGAGATACCTGTTGGGAGGCGCAATGTTGTAAAGCCTGACGGGACGTTAGGCCTTGCTAAGGCTCGCTAGGTCATGGTTGGTCGAAAAAATCGATTCAATTATCTATCGCTCACCGCTTCCGTAACTCGATATGGGGGCTCTTCGCATTTGAGGGTGTTTTAGGGGTTGGGGGTGGCCGGGGTTTTGGGTGTTTTGGGGTGTTGGCGTGGTGGTGGTGGTGGGGGTTGGGTGTCGGAGCCTTTGTGATGATTGGTTTGTAAACATCGAAAAATCGCGCAGAAAGGCTCCGGCGATGTTTGATTCTACCGTATGTACCCGTCCCTGCGCACCTGCCAGTGTGGAAAGAATCTTCAGAATCGCTGAGTCGGGTTTGAGCGTGGTTTCGGATGAAACCAGTGAGCAGCGTACGGTACTGTATTGCAAGATAGCAAGGAAAAACGAGTTCTGTCAGTGGTGTGGCGCACAGGGCGAGGCTCGAAGCACGGCGAGTAGAGATATTAACCATTTTCCTTGCGGCTCATACCCCACGGTGTTGCGTATCAGGATTCCACGCTGGGGCTGTAAGACCTGTGGGAGGGTGTGGCGGCAAAACACCGAGCATATCGCCAAGCCACGCGGGAAAATGACGTTGAAAGCCGCGTGGTATGCCTTGAAACTCGTAGTAGTAGACCACCTGTCTATCTCCGCAGTAGCGCGTAACCTCGGGGTTTCCTGGGTGCTGCTAACGATGCGGTGTTCGAGTTGGGCTTGGAAATGCTGATAAACAACCCCGCTCGTCTGGAAGGGGTGCGGGTTATTGGGGTGGATGAACACGTTTGGTCACACACCTCCAAAGGGCCGCGTTTCGTCACAGTGATAATCGACTTGACTCCCGTAGCGGACAAGACCGGCCCAACACGCTTGTTGGACATGGTCGAAGACAGGTCTAAGAAAGCTTTCAAATCCTGGCTGGCCAAGCAAACCCCAGAATTCTGCAAGAACGTCAAGGTCGCGTCAATGGACGGGTTCACCGGGTTTAAGACCGCTGTCAACGAGGAACTACCGCAAGTCACCACTGTTATGGATCCGTTTTACAGCGGCGCGCGGGCGAAGCCCGCACCTCGCCGCTGCCGCTGGCGGAGGCGAATAGCGACGGCACCGATGTGCCGTCGCCGCCATAGCACCTCATGAAAAGAAGCCCTGGCCGGGGACGCACTAGACAAGTGCCGCCAGCGTATCCAACAAGAAACTCTAGGGCGGCGCGGTCGTAACGGCGACCCGCTCTACGGGGTGAGGAGAACCCTGAAAACCGGGGCAAACCTGCTTACCGAAAAGCAAGCAGAGAAACTCCAGGCCATCCCCGCTGATGATTTCCATGCCTATGTGGAAGCAGCCTGGATATCATACCAAGACATGATGCACGCCTACCGGCAGAAAAACCGCCAATACGGCAAGCACCTCATGGAACAAGTCATCGAGAAACTGGCTAATATCCCTAAAGACATCGCCGCTGGGCTACCCGAACTAAGACGGCTAGGCCGCACATTGAAGCGCCGCACCGGGGACATCCTGGCCTACTTCGACCACCCCCATAGTTCTAACGAGCCAACCGAAGCCATCAACGTCCGCCTAGAACACCTTAGAGGCACCACCCTCGGATTCCGCAACTTCATCAACTACCGCATCCGCGCCCTCCTCGAAACCGGAGAATTCAAAAACCAACTACACCCTCAAATATGAAGAGCCGGTTAACCCCAACACCCATTATCTGTTACTAAAGTATGTAACCCAGATTTAATTTTTGAACCAGGTGGTTGGAATATTTGCACCAGCACCGCGATAGGCTGATCGCGGTATATCGAAAGTTTCTTCAATAAAATTGCCAGTTTTGGGATTAAAATAAATTAAGGATTCAGCCTCCCTAACCACATATTTTTCTTTTTTCGGTAGCGGATTCCAGAAATGTAGATACAAATTACCACCGTAGCTCATAAAGTGTACAAAGGATGCAACTTTAAGTTTGGAATTTAATATGTAGTCAGTTTTACTATTTCCATCTAAATCAAACACCATTAATCTAGTTTCTTCACTCTTGTGTTCTCTAATCCCATAAAAACAATTGTCTAGAAATATGAACTTATGAATATTGTTTGACATGAAGACTGGAGAGCTTAGTTGCTTTCCTGTTTCAAGAGAAAATTTAACCAGATAGGATTCCCACTCACCCGTATCATTTGTATTGGTGTATTGCACAATACAGTGTACGGCTTTATTAACTATTGTACAATTCTCGAAGCTATTCCAGTGGTCGGGTATATCTATTGGAGTTTGAGATACAATAGAACCATTTTCGAGAGTTAGAATTTGATACTGCGCACTCTTTGTGGCATGGTTATTGTCGCCACTTAAAACAATAAGATTATCGGCAAGCTGAATCGAATCGACACGAAGAGGAACTATAGTAGACCAAATAACATTACCTGAAGCATCAATACGAAATATTTTATCAGGATAGCTCCCGTCAGGGAGTGTGTAATTTAGTTTATTTCTTGCTACGACTGCGCCGCCATCCTCTAGGGAAAGTACTGCATTATACCCACCAAAGTCACCGGTTTCTTCCGTAAAAATTTTACCCCACGTACCATCTTTGGAAATTTTCAATAGGCCGTCACTGCGTGCAGCAATTACGTATACATTGGGATTATCCAAACTAGACACTTCAAAATAATCAGCATCGGGAACGTTTGCTACCTTTTTTGCTATCTGATTGTTTTTTCCTGTAAGAATGTACGAGTATTTATCAAACATACCGGTTTGAATAATTAAGTTTTGGCCGGAAGGTAAATCGACTTTTCCCTTGGTTGTTGTTGGCGTACTAGCGCATGCGCTAAGACATAGTAAAAGTGCAAGCGCAATAATCAAATTGAGTCGTAAAGTTTTCCCTATAGTCTTAGCCAAGAGTGCCCCACAAGATTGTTGTTGCCGAGGATTTTGCAATTTCTGCTGGTGTAACAATAGTATCCCACTTAATATAGTCTATGTCGTTTCCTTGTGTCAACCAAGCATACCAAACTAGCTGAGAACAATACATCCTGCTTATGTCATATTTATTATGCACATTTATCCAGTAACTTGTGCCAATTTTAGATTCGGCCCACGCTGCAGCGCCCTGTCTTTTTTTAAGGCTCGAAACTTTATTTCCAAGCAATATCTTACCACCATCTCTGCTTCTCCACGTATTGGGATATTCTTGAACTCCGTCTTTTCCTATTGGTGAATTAAAGTCTGGATAAGCTTCGATTGTCACTTCCGGTTTGTTGGACACAATAGCTGCGTGGCCTACTATCGTAAGGCTTCCTGAGCTATTGCCGAAAGTTGATACCCATATTTCTCCAACCTCACCAAGGGTTGGAGCATTTTCTCTATCCTCTCCTAATGGGGAATATTTGTCTAACTCAGACTTATTTTCTTCTATTACTTCTTGCATAAGTTTCGTGTCCCTTTCAGCATAGTCGCGCATCTCTTCTGCTGTCAGACCGGAACTTTCCATGATTTTTCGGTCAAAATCGGTAGGAGAATCCGCAGAATACGCAATTGTAGGCGTAGTGAATAAAGCTACTCCAGCAATACTTGCAATTATGGTAGCACTCGACATACTGGCAAACAAGCGAATTTTCATTATTTTCATTTTTCTCCCCTTCGAGACGGTTTTAACAGTTCCCTTTTGAGAACCTAGCTTAATCGTATCACAGTGTTGTCACCTCGGTCTATGATTCAAACTGGTATTTCTGACTATACTTTTGGCTACCCACTGTACTTATCCCTTTGAAGTATTGACATGAGCTAGCACGCCAGATATCAGTGAGTAGGGTTCATGAGGGGCAAGCTGAGTTTCACGCGAGCTCCACAGATATTACCCTGGCTATCTTCCAGGTGCGCAGGGACGGGTACATACGGTAGAATCAAACATCGTCGGAGCCTTTCTGTGCGATTTTTCAATGTTTACAAACTGAAGTGTCCTGGGTTTTGTTTCTAGGTTTTTTTGAGAGGGTTGTTTTATGCCTAGGAATTATTCGCAGGGGTTTAGGGATT
>NZ_GG668518.1:1154241-1154792 GCF_000160615.1 Mobiluncus mulieris ATCC 35243
GAAACTCGCGGTTCACTAAATCCGGGCGCGTATCAGGGGTCTTAGGCGGCCGGGTAGTTAGGGGCATCCTGCCTTTAGACTTGCCCTGAACCCCAGCCAGGCGCATCAACCGGCGGGTCTGCTCCCGCCCAATACCAACCCCGAGTCGTCCCAGTGCGTGCCATATTTTCCGGACCCCGTAAACCGCGTAATTCTCCGCATGAATACGGCGGATTAAGCCTACAAGTTCCCGGTCACGCTGAGTCCTGGTGGACTCGACGCGGGTCTTCACGTCCCGGTAACCACGCGAGGTGATAAACCCGCCCTCAAGGTTCTCACTCAACGTCTCACATATGAACTCGACCGAGAAACGACTACGATACTGGTCAATGAACGCAATCATTTCCGCCGCTGCTACTGAGTGGCAGCGGCTTTGCCGCATGAGCCGCTCAGTAGCAGCGTGGAGCCGTTAAAAACCGGCCATGATTGGCCGGTTTAGGAGAAACACCCCCGAGAATCCGAGGCGAAAAAAGCCAAAGCAGCTCTAAATAACTCATTCATGTCACGAAGCT
>NZ_GG668518.1:1154996-1176470 GCF_000160615.1 Mobiluncus mulieris ATCC 35243
CTTGATTTTTCCGGCGGAGCTTTGCAAGCTCGCTGATAAGGTCTTCCTCGGTTTTACGGATTTCCCCGGCTCTACGTGCTTGTTTATGCCACATTTGCGCGGTGATGCGAAATTCCGAGCTTGGGAGCCACCCCAACAGGCAGCTCGAATCGAGACACCTTCCGACGTGACTCTGCTTTCCACCAGGCGAACCACACGGTCTTTAAACTCCTGATCAAATTTCCTTACCATAATACCTATCTTCCTATCTAATCAACCGAAAGAAAACCTGAACCAGTTCACTAGCTGCAGATTTATCTCAATTTTTGAAAATTAAAACTTTTTTTAAAAAATGCTTGTGCGCCATGATGCGCTGTGGTAATTTAGGTTCCACGCAAACGTTTGCTTAATTTTGCATTCTATCCGAGCAAAGGAGACAAGGAATGCCCAAAAGTGACTTTTACCTAGGGACAACAGCTCTCAACGAGGAGGAAAATCGTGGATAGCATTGAGATAACTGGCATCGAAATTGTTCAGGACAAGGAAAGAACCGCTAAGCCCCGCAATTTGTTCTTGCCGTGGTTCGCTTCCAACATATCTGTTTTCGGGATGAGCTATGGTGCATGGATTCTTGGCTTTGGGATTTCTTTTGTCCAGGCTGTAATCATTTCCATCATTGGAGTTATCTTGTCCTTCGCTATATGCGGTGTTATCGCACTGGGTGGGAAAAGAGGCTCCGTGCCCACAATGGTCATGTCCCGTGCGGCTTTTGGAGTCAACGGAGCCAAGATTCCGGGTGTGATTTCCTGGCTCACCTCAATCGGGTGGGAAACTTCCTTGGCGATTACCGCAGTGCTAGCAACAAACACCATCCTAGCGAGATTGGGATGGGCTGGAGATGATTCAACTGTCGTAAAAGCTATAGCTGCGGCCATAGTAGCTGTGCTGATAGTGTTAGGAGCGGTTGCCGGGTATCACATCATCATGAAGATGCAGGCTGTTTTGACCTGGGTGACAGGCATCACAACCATAATCTACATTTTACTGGTTTTTCCGCATATCGATTTTGCTGCCATTGTAACCCACCCGAATGGGTCACTCGCCTCCATGCTAGGCGCTTTTGTCATGGTGATGACAGGAATGGGACTAGGTTGGGTAAATATAGCGGCTGACTGGTCACGCTACCAAAGCCGCGAGACTCCAGGTAGCCAAATCGTGTTCTGGAACACATTCGGCGGATCATTGGGTCCCGTTTTCCTTATTAGTTTCGGTTTAATGCTGGCAGGGTCGGACGAGAAACTTGCAAATGCCATCGGTGGTGACCCAGTGGGAGCGCTGGCGACGTTGCTACCAACTTGGTTCCTGGTGCCTTTCCTCATTACCGCGATTCTGTCCCTCTTGTCGGGTGCTATCAACGGGATTTACTCCTCAGGTTTGACACTGTTGACCTTGGGAATCCGCATCCCACGCCCGCTGGCTTCACTAATTGATGGTGTGATACTGACCTGTGGCACCATTTATGTCACTTTCTTTTCCCCAACCTTTATTGGTCCGTTCCAGTCCTTCCTGGTCACGCTAGGCGTTCCTTTGGCGGCCTGGACTGGAATCATGATGGCGGATATCACCTTGCGGAAAAAAGATTACGACGAGGAAGCGCTCTTTACCACAAGCGGCAAATATGGAAGTTATAACACTATCTCCCTGGTGATTCTTGCGGTTTGCTGTTTCATTGGTTGGGGACTGGTAATCAACGGCTTTGCGGACGCGCCTTTCAATAACTGGCAAGGGTATTTGCTCCCGCTGGTTGGCGGCAAGGACGGAGCGTGGGGCTCTGGCAATATTGGTGTCATATTGTCTCTTATCATTGGGTACGCTGCTTACTACGGTACCCACGTTAAACGGGTACGCAGTCAGGAATTAGCCTAGGAGAACACGATGGCAGATTCCCGACAAGAAGCGTTAGAGTACTGTCTGAAACGTACTCCACAACGTATAGCTCAGGTGAAAGCTGCGGTGCAGTTAATTCAAGAACGTACCCAGCGGGAAAACCATGATGTGTTAGTAGTACTAGGTTCGGGACTACACGATACTGTGTGTAATTTAGGAAAAAACCCAGTAGAGCTTCCACTCAAGGAGCTGCTTGGAGCCAAAATACCAAGTGCACAGGGACATGGAACTCAAATTGTATCTGTGCAGATTGAAACCGAGGCTAAAACAGTTAACATTCTGGTTTGCACCGGCAGAATCCACCTGTATGAAGGACACACCCCTGCAGATCTATGTTTCGTGCCTCAGGTTGCAGCTATGACCGGCATCCAGGCCGCGTTTTTGACTAATGCCGGCGGCTGTCTGCAGCCGTGGGAACTGGGTGATGTCATGGCAATCCGAGATCACATCAACTTCAGTGGAGCATCCCCCTTTACCGGGCCTGTGTTCGTAGACATATCCCAGGTTTGGGATAGTGACTTGACTGCAGCGATTAAGAAGCATGCTTCCCGTTCTGGAGTGTATGCAATTTCGCGAGGGCCAGAATATCAAACCCTCGCAGAATCGATAATGATGCGAAACAACGGTATCGACATGGTGGGTATGAGCACTGTGTTGGAAGCTATAGCCTTGCATCAACTGGGAGTTCGGGTGTGCGGGGTATCAGTTACATCTGATTTAACCTTTAGCTCAACGCCCACTACCCATTCTGAAGTTTTACACGCAGTGAGAAGTGCAATTCCCTGTGTACAGAATTGCCTATATGAAGTAATTAACGCCTTATATTAAGGAGGATTAGGATGAAAATAACCAAGAGAATTATTGCGGTCGCCGGGGCGTGTGCCCTTGCCAGTGTGGTTGGCGCGCCCGCCGCGATTGCGGATAAGGGCACGGCCAGTGGTGACGTTGTGACTTTGGATTGAAGTGGTTCAGGTTTTCTTCCGATTGATTAGATAGGAAGATAGGTATTATGGCAAGGAAATTTGATCAAGAGTTTAAAGACCGTGTGGTTCGCCTGGTGGAAAGCAGAGTCACGTCGGAAGGTGTCTCGATTCGAGCTGCCTGTTGGGGTGGCTCCCAAGCTCTGTCCTGGAAGTAGAAATCGCGACATTAGAGTGGGTGTCATGGTGGAACACCACCAGGCTACACGAAAACCTCAACTACCAAACACCCCAAGAAACCGAAAACCAATACTGGCAAAACACCAGAAAGCATGAAATAATAAAAAACAAGGTACACGCCCAGGAAGCAAACCCAGACCACTTCAAATCGTCATACAAATCTTGCCGCGCAGTTCCGACTGGCACCTCATGAAGACGACGGAAAACGAACCACACGCGCACAATGCGCGGCGGCCACCAATTAGTGGTGTCACGAGTCCGCGATGAGTTCCTTTGAAACCGCGCGGCGCACATAATCCGAGACAGTCACGCCTTCATCCTGCGCCTTGCTGGCAACCAGATTCCACACCCCCACCGGCACATCCGCACGCTTTTAGCCTGCATAGGGGCATCCCGTTCCCAGGCACGAGGCTCTACTGTCTCCACGACCGAGTTAGGAAACCCCACCTCAGCTTCCGCCGCCCATTTCTCGACATCAGAATCATCAAAGGGAACCCCATTCATATCGAAATACTTCATTGGTAAAACTCCTTCCGGAAAGATTCAGTCAGATAGTTAGCGTGAAAAATCAGCACCCCGAAATCAGTGCGCACCAGGCACAGCTCAAGTGGCAACCCGGTATCAGACCAACCAATCAACGCATAGCGTTGCGGCTCCGTATCCCGGTCACGCTCCCGAACCCGGATAGTTTGGCAAGCCAGATTAGTAAGCGGCAAGAATCTGGTCACTAGACAAACCGTGCTTATAGGCATGGGGATGAATCCGAATCAACATAGCGAACCTGCCTCGAAACACGCAATGTCACACACTGACGTGTTTTACCACAGCACCTTTCAAACCCGCCCCTGCTCGGAAACCAAAAACTCAAGAAGATTCAAGGTGGTGGTGCAGCGGGTGGATTTTCGGCTGCCGCCTCATGAACCCGAGGCGGCAATGACCCCATCCGAGTCGACACAACGGCTCAACCGGCTCAACCGGTTCAATCGATGCAACCAGAATGCCAAGACCGCCCCGACCACGCCTACCCCGGCCATGAACACGAAAATAATCGAAAACCCGACCCCGGGGTTATTTTCATACGCATCCAAAATCGCCCCGTTAAAGGAATCTTGAAGGACTCGAAGGAGGCATAAATCAACTCCCCACTAAACACTACCGTGAGGAAGGCTCCCAACTGTTGCTTGGTTAAGAATCAGTTTCGTTTCAACAGGTTCATATTTTTCCTCGCTGATTCCTTGGCCACAAGGGTGGCGCTTACTTATCTCAATATTGCTGCCTTAATATTTGCCCAACTATTGGCAATAATTATATCAAACACATTCCCTGCGGCGAGGATAACCCACTGCTCTAAAAGTTAGCCTGCACCCCCTGCAACAAGGTTATTGCCGGTATTCGGTTACAGCCTCACTACTCGCTCAAGGCAGCATTTTTGTGTACCATCCGGTAATCCGTTGCGGGTGAGTAATCGCAGTTCCCACGCAGGCAAAGTGAATCGGGAATTCAAAGACGCGCTGCAAATCTTCGGGACTGTGAATCCGCCCCTCGACCACCACCGGAGCATTCACCGCCAGGCACAAGGCTTCAATGAAACGCAAATCTGGGCCTTCGGTGGCCGGACGCGAATACGCATAACTATCGGGGGTGTATCCTGCCAAGGTTGTCCCAATCAAATCCGCTCCGGCGTCTTCAGCGGCTTTCGCGTCTTCCAGGGATGCGCAGTCAGCCATGACTGCCGCCTGGGGGAAACAGTCATGAATGGCCGCGACTGCGTCGGCGAAGGTCTCGCCCGCTCCGCGTTCACGCAAAGTGGCATCTACCGCCACAATATCTGCCCCGGCTTCGATACAAGCCTTGGCGTGGGCAACGGACGGGGTGATATACACGCCGTCATGTCCGGCTTTAATCAGCCCGATAATCGGGACTTCCACGGCTTGACGCACCGCGATAATATCGGCCAATCCCTGTACTCTGACTGCGGACGCACCCCCCGCCACTACCGACTGCGCCACTGCTGCGGTAATATCCGCCCGGCGCATCGGCTCGCCGGGATAGGCCTGGCAGCTGACCACCAGTTTGCTTTTAAGTCCTGCCACTAACTGTTTACGCGCTTCGTTCATTTTTGCGAATTCTCCTTAGTCTTGTGTCCCCTCTATCCCTTTCCCCTTTCATGAGGGGCAAGCCGGGGTTATTGATTTAACTCTAGAACTATCCTTGTTTCAGGTTTCCCAAATAATCCCAAATCTTTTTGGCCGCCCCCACCAAGGCCGCCTGGTTCCCTAACTGAGCCTTAACCACGGGAACCTCGCGCAGCGCGTCCACCAGTTGCTCCCGATAGGCCTCGCGTAGTGCGCCCCACCATAGTTCACCGCTGTTACCCAGTCCACCCCCTACAATCACCAGTTCTGGGTCGAAAATGTTTACGATTGTCCCCAGGGCACGTCCGGTTTCCCGCCCGGCTTCCCGGTAGGTTTCCAAGGCCAGGGGATCCCCACTTTCGGCCATTTTCTCCAGAGCTTTCGCGCCCGTCACCGCATTATCCCCGCCTTTTTCGTGATACCAGGCCACCAGTCCCGGTCCAGAGGCCACGGCCTCCAGGTGTGGAACCTGCCTCCGACAGGTACAGGCGCGTTTAGTGGCCAAAAAAGTCGGCAGATGCCCGAAGTCTCCGATGGTACCACGCGGGCCGACCATAATTTCGCCGTTCATCATCACGGCTCCCCCGATACCGGTTCCCAGCGCCATCATCGCCAGATTCATCTTGCCAACACCCGCGCCTTTCCAAGCCTCACCTCGCAGATGCGCGTTCACATCGTTTTCCAGAGTTACCGGCAGCCCAGTTGCGGCCTCTACCCGTTCTGCCAAGGGGGTGCCAGCCCAGTCTTTGATGGCATCGGTAGCAGCAATAATGTTTCGTCCTGCCGCATCTACCACCCCAGCTGAGCCAATGCCCACCCCAACGATGTTTGCCCCGCCGGCCGTACCGACGGCTTGCAAATCCTGCACCAGCCCCGCCACGGCAGCGACCACTGCCTCAGGACCTTCCTGTGAGGGCGTGCAAACTCGCTGCTGGTCATGCAGCCTGCCGTCAGGGTCAGCAAGCGCCCCCGCAATCTTGGTGCCGCCTAAGTCTATGACTGCCACTTTTTCTGTCACTACTTGACTCCTTTGTCTGTTTCACTCGCCTTGGCTCGGTTATGTTTCGGGTTGGGATTGGGGTGGGATTCATGAGGTGCCAGCAAAATCAGCTGGCACCTCATGAAAACGAACCTTTCTAAGGCAACAACCCGACCTCGCGCAACACGCCGCGCACGTGTTCCACGTTTTCCCCACTCAAAGCGGTGACTGGCTCGGGCATCGTGTTAGACGCAAAAATGCCCAACAGCCACAATGCGGTCTTGAACGATCCGATACCGGCACCAAAACCACCCACACCTTTAACGTTTACGATGCGCATCAGGCGCGCCAGGCGGTCTTGTTCCTCGCGAACTTTCGCCCAGTCTCCGGCCTGGAAAGCCTGCCATTGCCGCACGTAACCGGCCGGGTCAACGTTACCCAGTCCGGGGACAGAACCGTCCGCACCCGACAGGTAAGCCCCATCAACTACCACTTCATGTCCAGTCAACAGGGACAGCGGGTGTCCAGCATCCTTGTTATCTAAACAGAGCTGGCGGAAAGCCACGTCGTCACCCGAGGAATCTTTGACCCCCGCGAGCACCCCTTCTTTACCGAGACGCAGCAGCAAATCTCCCGGCAGTTTCGTGTGGACACACACCGGAATGTCATAGGCCCACACCGGCACCGGAGAGGCTTCGGCCAACAAACGGAAGTGGCGTTCCACCTCGGTCATGGTTTGCAGGGCGTAAAAAGGTGCGGTGGCCACCACAGCATCAACACCCAAGTCGGCGGCACGTTTGATGTGTTCCTTGACGCGATTGGTTTCCGTGTCGATAACTCCAGCCAGAACCGGCACGCGTCCCTTCGCGAATTCCACGGCAGCCTTGAGGATTTCATCGCGGCGCCGATCCGTGGAAAACACTACCTCGGAGGATGAACCCAAGACGAACAGGCCATCTACGCCACCGGATATCAGGTGTTCTATCAGTTTCGCGTAAGATTCCCTGTCGAAGTCGTGGTTTTCGGTCAGGGGGGTTACTACCGGGGGGACAACACCCCGAATTTCCTTTTTCATTGCTATCCTTCTTTACAGTCTTGCAGTTGTTTAGTTGTTGGCCTCGAATTAGCCGAGGTCTACTCCAGCTGGATGCAGCAAACTCGGAGCCGCCCCCAGCAAGGTCTTGGTGTAGTCGTCTTTAGGTTGGAAGAACAGCTGATCGGCCGGTCCTTCTTCGACAACTTTTCCATGGTTCATCACGGCAATACGATCCGAAACATAACGCACAGTTTGAATATCATGTGAGATGAACACCATCGCTAACCCGTCTTCTTTCAGTTCGGTCAACAGATTCAGAATCTGGGCTCGCACCGAAACGTCTAGGGCGGAGGTCGGTTCATCTGCGATAATCACATCCGGTTCTAGGCTGAGTGCTCGAGCGATGGCCACGCGCTGACGCTGGCCACCGGAAAGCTGGCCGGGCAGAGCATCCAAAGCGGAATTTGGCAAGCCCACTTTGCTTATCAGCTCGTGTACCCGGGCTTCTTGTTGCTCCGGGGTGCCGCGGTGGTGTACCCGCAACGGGTCACTCAGCTGATCTCGCACACTCATGCGCGGGTTCAGGGCAGTGGCCGGGTCTTGGAACACGACCGAAACCACTTTACCTATCATGCGTCGATGTGTGGCAGAGCGTTTAGTGACTTCTTGGCCTTTGAAAAAGACCCGGCCTTTGGTGGGCAGTTGCAGCCCGCACATCACATTGGCGGTAGTGGATTTCCCACAGCCTGATTCACCCACGATTCCCAGGGTTTTACCCGGTCTTATTTGCAGGCTCACACCTTGTACAGCGTGCACCCGGTTGGGGTGGAAAATCGAACCGGTACGAGTTTTAAAGGTTACCTCGATGTTTTGCAGGTCGATGATGGGGGTTTCTCCGTTTGGCGACGTGCTTGGCGACGTGCTTGACGAGGTGGAACTAGCGGTATTTTCGCTCATGGCTAGGCCTCCTTTCCAGTGGTTTCATGGTATTCCGGGGCGGGCTCGTAAACGCCGGGTTTGGCTGGCAGTGCCGCATAGACGTGGTTCGGTCCCACCGGGCGTAACTCGGGTCGAATATCCATGCCATAGTCCGGGTGTGAGGAACGCGGCGCGAAACGGTCGCCTTTGGGGAAATCCCGGGGCGAAGGCACCGTGCCGGGCACTTGGTGCAACCGGCCTTTTCCGGATTCGATGGACAGAACCGCCCCCAGCAAACCACAGGTGTATTCGTGTACCGGATGGGTCAGCAACTCCGAGGTTCCCGCTTGCTCGACCACCTGACCGGCGTACATCACGGTGATAGAGTGCGCCACTTCCGCCACCAAAGCCAGGTCGTGTGACACGAAAATCATGGCGAAACCGAGTTTTTCCCGCAAATCGTTTAGCAACGCCACCACTTGCTTTTGTACGGTTACGTCGAGTGCCGTAGTAGGTTCGTCGGCTATCACCAGTTTCGGGTCGCGGGTCAACGCCATGGCTATCAACACTCGCTGACGTTGTCCCCCAGATAGTTCGTGAGGGTACGATTCCAAGGTACGTTTCGGGTCGAGTCCCACCAATTCCAGCAGTTCTTCGGCGCTGCGAGTGCCGCCGCGGGAAGTCAGCTGTTTCATCTGGGATCTAATCAGCATGGCCGGGTTGAGGCTTGACAGCGCATCTTGATAAATCATGGCCATTTCGTGCCCTAGCAAGGCCTGACGTTCAGCGGGTTTCATCTCTAGGAGGTTCTTGCCTTGATAGAGAATTTCCCCGCTAAGCTCCGCGCGTGAATCAATCAACCCCATAATCGACAGGGCAGTAATGGATTTACCGCAACCGGATTCACCGACCAATCCCATGGTTTCCCCGGGTCGCACCGCGAAGGACACGTGGTCAACCACATTGGTGTCGCCGTGGCGGGGGAACTTGATGCACAAGTCCTTGACTTCCAGCAGGGGGGCGGCGGTGGAAGATGCTTTGAACCGGTCTTTACGTTTGGTTTCCACCGCGTTCAGCGCATCGAGCCGGTTTTGCAAGCTTTCGGCCTGGGTACGGTAGGCAACCCGGGGATCCATGAGTAGCCTGTCGGCTTCGCGTTCCGCCGAGGTTTGCGCCACTTTCACCTGTGCCGAGGCCGGGGCGGCCACC
Source organism: Mobiluncus mulieris ATCC 35243 (assembly GCF_000160615.1). Classification (GTDB taxonomy): domain Bacteria; phylum Actinomycetota; class Actinomycetes; order Actinomycetales; family Actinomycetaceae; genus Mobiluncus; species Mobiluncus mulieris. The sequence goes on from NZ_GG668518.1 coordinate 1,164,360, forward strand.
ATCGCGTCGGTGATTCCTTCGGAAAGAATATTTAGGCACAACACGGTAATCATAATCAACAGACCGGGGAACAGTGCTGTCCACCAGGCGCCTCGCAGGATAGAGCCGGAACTTTGTGCCTCGGACAACACGTTGCCCCAGGTTGAAACCATGGCTGGTTGCAGACCGGAACCGATGAAGGTTAGCGAGGCTTCCAGAATAATCGCGTCCGCGACCAAAACCGTGGCGAAAACCAGCACGGGCGCGGCGGTGTTACGCATCACGTGTTTGACTAGAATCCACGGCGCGCGAGCCCCGCAGACAATCACGGCGCGCACATAGTCTTCTCCGTAGGCTGCCATCACATTGGCGCGTACGATACGCGCAATCTGGGGGGTGTATACGAAGGCGACTGAGGCGATAATCACGCCTACCAGGCCAATCTTGTTGCCCGGGTCAAAGAGCCTCGAGAACACCAGCACGGTGACTGCCGCCATGGCGATGCCCGGCACGGCCATAATGATGTCGAGGATACGCATAATCACTTCGGAAATCCAGCGACGTACCACCGCCGCGATTGATCCGATTATCGCCCCAACAATCAAGGCTAGCAGGGATGACAGCAGCCCAATTACCATCGAGTAGCGTCCCCCATAGAGCAAGCGAGCGAAAATATCGCGGCCGGCGTAATCCGTTCCAAACAAGTGTTTCCCGTCGGGTGCTGCCAAAATCGCATCGGTGGAAACAAAGTCGGGAGTATATCCGACAAAGAACGGGCCGATTATCGACAGGAGCACCATAATAGCCAAGACGAAAACGGATATCCGTGCACCCCAAGACATGGCTCGGAAACGATAAAAGTACTCCTTGTGTGGGGTTGCCTCGGTGGTTTTCGCCCCACTCGCCTTGGTGTCGGCTTCATGAGGTGCCATTTCTGTGGTGTTCATCGGCTGGAAGTTAGAGCTATTTGAAATCGTAGAATCTGACATTTCTATTCCTCCCTATACCGAGCGAATCCGCGGGTTAATCAACAGGTAGAGCATGTCTACGATGATGTTTACAATAATGAAGGCCAGGGCAACCACCAGGGCAGCTCCTTGAACTACTTCGACTTGGTTTTGCTGAATACCTTGCACCAGAACCTTGCCCATGCCTTGAATACCGAAAATAATTTCGATAACGACTGCGCCACCCATCAGGTAGCCGACTCGCAACCCCAGCACGGTCACCGGGGTAATCAGGGCGTTTCTTAGCACGTTACGTCCGATGACAATGGCTTTGGGAATACCGGCGCCCTGTGCGGTACGCACATAGTCACGGTCGAGTTCCTCTACCACCGAAGTACGCACCACACGAGTCATTTGACCGATTACTGGCACCGCCAGGGTCAGGGATGGCAGGAACATTCGAGATAACCATCCCCCAAAGTCAGCACCGGGACCCAAGAGTGGCGGTAATGGACCGGCCACCATGCCCGGGAAAATACTCAGGCCAATTAACACCAGCATCGCGCCTAACCAAAAAGAGGGCGTACCAATGGACACCACCGAGATGATGCGAATCAGCTGATCTGGCCATTTGTCTCGGTAGAGCGCGGCCAAGACACCCAGTGGGAAGGAAAATAACACGGCGATTATCAATCCAAAAAAAGTCAGCTGCAAAGTTATCGGCAGCGCCGGGCCGATGAGCTCACCTACCGAGTTATTGGAAACCCCGTAAACCCCAAAATTTCCTTGCAATATTCCAGCCAGATAGTTGGCATAACGAATCAGCATCGGAACGGGGGTACCGTCAGCGTAAGTGTAGCCGTGGGCTACGCGAAAGGCTTTAACTTGCGCCGCGTTAGCGGCGTTATCCCCTAGTGCCGCATAGGCGGGATCCGTGGGGGAAAGCGACATGATAAAGAAGACCAGGAAGGTGACACCTATTACCATAATTGGCAGGGCTACCAGTCGGCGACCAATCAGCCTTAGAAGATTGTTCAAGGCTCCACTCCTTTGTGATAAGACTGTGGGATGCGTGTGACACGCAGAGTATAGGACTGGGAGGAAGGCGAGGGCATCGCCCCCCTCCCAGCAATTACTTATGTTATTGTGGTTCTCGATTCGAGAACCGTGTGGCTCGAGACCAAGTTATTTCACGCTCACGCCCACGGCTTCCAAACCGGTGGTGCCGATGGCTTTGAAGTCAACCACCTTGTTGGGGTTGTAACCAGTCAGCATGGTGCGATGGAACAGTGGATAGAGCGGTACCTTTTCCGCAATTAGGTCTTGTACCTCGCCCCACTTGGCTTTGGCTTCGTCCCCACTCAACTGCTGAGCGGCCTGGATGCCTTCGGCTATCTTCTTGTAGCCTTCCGCGTCGGACTTTTGGAAACCGGTGCGCTTCTGAGTCCACACATTGTCTCCGTACCACCAGTTCACGATGATGCCGGGGTCAGTGCCGAATACGGAGGGGTCACCAGGTGCCATCACCACATCGAAGTCCGGGTTCTCGGAGTCGGTCGTGGCGTAAACATCAGCAGAAGCCTTAGAAGTTACGTTTACTTTCAGCCCCGCAGCCTCGAGGTTTTGTTTTACTAGCGGTGCCAACTGGGCAATCCAGGGGTGGTCGGTGGTCAGCAGGTTCACAGTTTTACCAGCTACCCCAGCCTTTTGCAGCATCTCCTTGGCCTTTTCGGGATTGTAGTCGAACTGGGTAGCAGCCTTCTTGTAGTCAGGGTTAGACTCTGGCAAGAAGGATGTCGAGACTTTAGCTTTTCCTTCCAAGGTGGTGTTAATCAAGGTTTGCTTGTCAATGGCGTAGTGAAAGGCCTGGCGTACTTCAGCTTTGTCGAATGGTGCCTTGGTAGTGTTGAACATAAGGAAGGGGTTGTTATAGCCCGGAACCTCGTCAACTTTCCATCCCGCTCCGGTCAGTTGCTTCACGAATGGTGCCGGTACACTCTCCATCACGTCAATGGTGTTGGCCATTGCTGCGGTCAGACGCGCGTTGTCGTCTTTCAACACATCCCAGTGCATCTTGGAAACCTTTGCTGGATAAGGCCCGTTGTAATTCGGGTTCGGCTCAGCCTCTACCGAGGTGGGGGTGATATTGGTGTACTTGAAAGGACCAGTACCGATAGGCTTTGAAGTCAAATCATCGAAGCTAGCTGCCTTGGGAACAATCTTGATGTCTACCAGACGCTGTTGCAGAGCACCGAAAGGGTACTTTAGTTTGATAGAAACAGTCGTGTCGTCCTTGGCAGTCATGGAATCGATAAAGTCGAAGAACTGCTTATAGATACTCTCCACGGGTTTACCGTCGGCTCCGGTTTCACCCTTTACAATGCGTTCGAAAGAGCTAATCACATCCTCGGCTTTCACTTCGGTGCCATCAGAGAACTTCGCTCCATCACGCAAGGACACTTCGTATTCGGTATCACTGACTTTATTCGGTTCGCCCTTCGCTAGTGCCGGGTACACCTTATAGTCAGCCATATCGAACTCGTACAAACCCTCGACAATGTGCCAGTTTGTCCCCATCGCCAAGGCAGATGAGGTGTTGGAGGGGTGATAGTTCGTGGTTTCGTACATCACACCCAGGTTGAGGGTTCCAGTAGCACCGCTGGCTGGGGCTTCACTAGCACCGGTGTCTGCGGGCTTGGCAGTGCCACCACCACAGCCCGCCAAGACCAAGGCACCTGCAGCGGCTATGCAGGCCAGCGATGCGAGTCTAGTTTTTTTGAATGAAATCATACAAAATCTCCTCGTTGAGTACAGTTTCCCCCCTAATCGGGATTAACACCAATGTACCACCCCACAACTTGTCTGACAAGCTTTTTCGGGATTTAAATTAAACTTTCAAGCAAAAATCCCGGGTTTCACCTGCCATATCAACAAAAACTAAAAAATTTTCCAGGTAAGAGAATGGTAAAGTTCCTATAAAAATACTCCACAAGTCCGACAATTATGGGTATATTTGTCATATGACCGAGCTAGCCGATGAGACTATTGTCACTCCCAAGATTCGCCGCCGTACCTCTGGGGATGCCGCCACTGCTGCGGAGCAGATTAAAGCCCTGATTTTGGGTCAACATCTCAAACCCGGTGATTCTCTACCAACAGAATCGGAGCTAACGTCTACCCTGGGTATCTCCCGTTCTTCGGTACGTGAGGCGCTGCGCCATCTCGAGGCTCTAGACATTGTTAAGGTGCGCCGGGGCGTGGGGGCTTTCGTCGGTCCGCTGTCCATGTCAGCGCTGGTAGAAACTCTGGCCTTTAAGACGATTCTGACGGCGGGCAATGACTTGCAAGCCTTGCGAGAAGTCATAGCGGTGCGACGCTACCTGGATTTGGGGCTGGCTCCTACTGTTTGCCAAACTCTAAGGGGAAACCCCCAGCCAGGTTTAGAGACCTTGGTGCGCCTCATGCGCACGAAGGCCGAAGCGGGGCAGACCTTTCCCGATGAAGATTTCGCTTTTCACGATGGAATTTTGGCATTACTTAACAACGACTTGGCACGACAACTTGTAGCCTCGTTTTGGCAGGTTCACCTGGCAGCTTTGCGTTCGATGGAACCTCCCAATCATGAAAGTCTCTTGACCAGTGCCTCCGCACATGGGGAAATACTGCGCGCTGCTACTGCTGGTAATATCGCTGAATATCAGCAGGCTATTATCCGGCATTATTCCCCGGTTTATTCCGCCCTCAATCTAACCTAAATATCGGTTCCAGTTGAAATACCGCGCCGCTTGGAGCGGCATCGGGGGGATATTGCGCCACAATGTCGCCTTGGACACATAACTGTTGGTTGGTTAGCGCGGGACTGATGGTGCAGGTCAGCTTGGTTGCTTTGGGTTTTTCGTCTTCATGAGGTGCCAGCTCCTTTATGCCCATTTCTTCCGATTGGCGCTCTTCCCCAGAACAACGGCCATCACCGGTTCGGCTCCCCAGTTCTCCTCGTAATTCGTGTCCTGTCTGAACCGGGGTCAGCACCCATTTTTGGGTGTTACGCGCCTCGGCTGTATCCCACCCTGCCGGCCAACTCGCGTCCTCGACCGGCTCACAAAGCTCTACTGGGGCACCACTCTCGGTTACAACCCCTAAATGCTTGCCACCACTACGAAGAGCAAGATTTTGCCCGCTGGCTAAATCAGTCAAGGTCACGTACCGGTCTTGAGTCCAGTCCACTCGCCAAGGTCCAGGTGCAACCGAGTCAAGCTGAGCAATTCGATAGATGCCCTCCGGCACACCCGGTTCTGGCCACGCGGACACGGTGGCGCGTCTACGTGCTTCCTCCCAGGTCACGCTAGCTTTCTTTCCGTTACTGTCCAAGGCAGCAACCAGCAACAAAGAATCCTGTATCGCTGTCCAAACCTCGTGTTCGGTCTGATAGTAGGAAGTATCTGGCCAAATGGAAACCCGCAAGCCTAGCTGTGCCTCCGCTAAAGCGGGATTCAAGCGTTGCCCGCCGATGAACTCCCGTCCATCCCAGGTGGATTCCCACAGCGCCTTCGCATCCACCCGGTAAGGAGCGTGCGAGCGAGACCAATAGAGTTTCTCGGTGGCGTTAATTAACTTATGTCCACGTCGCGCCAGTTCAGCCACCCGCAGTCCCTCATCTTTCCAGTATTCCACCACAATATTGTTATCAACCGACACCACCGGGCTATTGTGTATCCCATCATTCCAAATCCGCAAGTTATATTCTTTCGCCCGAACATGCGCATTGACTTGGTTAATAAACCCGTTGAATACATCGTAGGGTGTGGCGTTTTCTCCGTAGGTTTGCCGGGCATAATCAAGTATTTGTGGGTAATTGTCGTAGGAGTCGTGAATCATATATTCATCGGCTCCCATATGCCAATACTTGGCGTATTTGGGAGTAAATACTTCTAGGTACTCGTCAACTAGATTCAAATAAAATTCGACAGCGCGCGGGTTAGTTAAGTCTAAGCGTTCGCAGTCCCCAGTGCTGCCATCTTTGCGCTGCAAAGCCAGGTAGGGATAGTTTTCCAACCATACCCCCATATGTCCCGGCGTGTTTATTTCCGGTATGACTTGTATTCCTAGTTCACTCGCCCACTGCAGCACCTGTTTGACTTCGCTCACAGTATAGTAATGCCAAGTATTAGCCGCCGGGTAGCGCGTGGATTGCATCTTCATTTCCCAGACCAGCTCGCTAAACCCAAGCTGTTGCATACGCTGCAGCAAGCGCCTCATGAAGCCCAAAGAAATCCCCACTTGACCGGCACATAAAGTTACGCCGCGAGAAGTTAGTGCGCCTTTTTTTACATTTTCATTTTCATGAGGTGCCATTTGCTTTTTACCCTTTAACTGAACCGGCAGCCAGTCCGGATTGCCAATATTTTTGCAATCCAAGGAACAAGATAATCAGCGGAATTACTCCAAACAACGCCCCCATCATAACCGCACCTTTTTCGGGGTTAAAGTAGCTCATCATCCCGTAAAGACCTAAAGTCACCGGCTTCAATGTCTCGTCAGAAAGCATCATCAGCGGCAGCAGGAAGTTATTCCAGCAAGCCACAAAGATAAATAGAAATATGGTGACCATCGCCGGAGCCAAAATACGGAGCACCATGGTAAAGAAAATTCGAGCTTCGCTAGCTCCGTCTATTCTGGCGGCCTCTATCAGTTCGGTGGGTACCGAGGTTTGAGAATATACCCTTCCTAGAAACACCCCGAAAGGCGAAACACAGCATGGCACTATAATTGAGGCCATAGTATTGGAAACCCCCAAGTGTAAGAACACGATATAGAGCGGCACGGTCAGTAGGGCAGCGGGCATCAACAGTCCGGCCATAATCACTCCGGTGGCGATATTCTTACCGGGAAATGCGAATTTCGCCAGGGCATATCCGGCCATTACTGAAATCAGGGTGCCAATCGCTGCGGATACCGTGGAATAAATCAGTGAGTTTAATACCCAACGCCAAAAATTGCCACGTGTCCAGCTCATGAGTTTTTCATAATTTAAACCGATAGCATCAAGCAGGCTCTGACTTTCAGAATTTTTTCCGTGTTCAGCAAACCACAAGCCAAAGCTAGTGGCCAACTCCGAGTTGCTCTTGGTGGCGGAAATAATCACCCAGTAAATCGGGAACAGGAAGTATATCAAAACGAGTACCAGCACAAATGTGGTAATGCCGCGTGCCAGACGAGAAGGCGCGATGGCGCGCGGTGGCAAGCCTTCCTGTGAGGGACAATACACCAGACCTTCGGGGTGCCGCTTATTCACTAAAGTCTGGGTTTTTCCGGGCATCTTAGTCATTGCCGCCCACCTTTCTGTCTACCAGGAAATAGCCTACGGCCAAAACCCCAGCAATCAGTGCCATTACAATCGCCACGGCAGAGCCCGGGCCATCCCCGGAAGGAGTGAGGGTTCCCATGGTGGTGTTATACGCCATCATCATGGGGGTATAGGACTTGCCCATCCAGGGAAGGGCGGAAGACATAACCTGAGGCTCGTTGAAAAGTTGAATCGTCCCCACAATGGAAAGCAACACTGCCAGCAGCGCCGCTCCACGCAGCATAGGAACTTTAATCCGCGTCATGATTTGCAAGCCGCTGGCTCCGTCAATGCGTGCCGCCTCGGATAGCTCAGCGGGAATGGCCTGCAGTGCTGCCAGGAATATCAGCATGTTATAACCGGTGTATGTCCAGGTGGTCATGTTCGCCATTGAGGCCAGGATGACGTTTTTGTTAAAAAAATCCACCGGCAAACCTATGGCGTGGAGTCCTTGTACCAAGGGCGAAACCTCGGGGTTGTACAGATATAGCCAAATCATGGCGGCCACTACCCCGGGGATGGCGAATGGTAGGAAGTATCCTAGTCGGTAAATAGTGACATGGCGGGTCAGGAAAGAATCCAGCAACAAGGCTAGCACCAGCGCCATCAGGATCATCACCGGAACTTGGAAACAGGTATAGAGCACCACCCGCCCGATGCCTTTCCAGAACTCCGGGGAAGCCACCGTGTACTGGTAGTTTTCTAGTCCGACAAAGATATTTTGGATTTCTCCGCCGCCGTAGGGTCCTCCCCCTACAGTTCTGAGTCGAAAGAAGCTGGAATACAGGGAAACCAGAATTGGCACCAAAAAGACAACAGTGAACAGAATCACGAATGGAGCCATAAAAGCCCACCCGGTAATAGCCTGAGAGCGTTTTTGCCAAGACATCTTTTTGGCGTTGGTTGCGCCTTTTACCGCTCTAGTATCTGCCTCTTTGTAGTTGGCAGTCTTTTGCTTAGTGTCACTCACGTTCTGCGCCTCATTGTCTTATCTTGTATTGGATAGCAATCCCCACAGCTGGCGCCCACTGGGTTTGTAGAATTCCCAGCGGGCACCCTCCGTAGGTTCACCGGTTTTAGGAGACCTTCAAGTTAAGGTTCTTCAAGGCTTCTTTCGCCGTATCAGCATTCCATTTGAAGAGATCTGCGACTTTGCCACCGTCGACAGCCTTCTGGGCTTGTTCCGCATTCTGTTGTACCGACGACCAGCTAGGAATGTAAGTAAACGGATTCATGGTTTCGTTGGCCTTGGTCAGCTCCGCTGCCACATCTTGGCCGCCATAAAATTTCGAAACCTTTTCCGGGGTGGTCATTTTGCCCTTAGCCGCAACCACCAAGCCTTGGGATACCAAAGCCTCAATCTGGGTGTTGAACCAGGCGTTAAACTCCATAGCCTGAGCGGGAGCCTCGCAGCCCTTGATTACAGCCACTCCAGAACCCCCGTCAGGACCAGTGGCAGCTTTGCCTCCGAATGAAGGCAGCTGGGCTACTGCCCATTTGCCTTCATTCGGTGTCCCTGCCATATCACCAGCCAACAGGGGTGCCTCCCAGGCGGCACCGATGGTGCCAATGATATTGTCGTTTAACGCTGATTTCCAGGTTTCTTCGCTCCACCTTTGCACTGTGGCGGTAGCCTTCGCATCTAGCAGTTTTTGCCAGAAGTCAGCTACTTTAGCCGATCCAGTACCGGAAGTATCTACCTTCCAGGAATCGCCTTCCACCTTAAACCATTGATCCCCCGCAGCGGCAGAAAGAGCGGGCAACATATTGCCTGCCTCATCGGTCTGGTAGTCCACGATGTACTTGCCTTTGGCAGCAGCTTTCTTAGCCTCTTCTATTAGTTCATCCGAGGTGGTGGGTACCTTCAGGCCGAGTTCCTCGAAAGCGGCTTTGTTGTAGTAGTACACCAACGGACCGGTGTCTTGGGGCAGACCGAAATACTTACCATCAACACTCATGGAATTAAGCGGTGCTTCGGCAAATTTGTCTTTGTATTTGCCAATTTCGCCACTGACATCTTCGACCAGCTGCTTGACGTATACCTCTGCGAGGTCAGCGTATCCCACTTGCGCTAAACATGGAGCAGTACCAGCCTTGACATCGGTTTCCAGTTTCTTAATCAGCTCTTGAGGCTTACCGTCAAACTTAGTGGCCTCAACTTGGATATTGGGGTGTTCTTTGTTCCATTCGGCTACCACATCCGCGACCTTGGTCATGCCGTCCCCATCAGGCAAACGGTGCAGATATTTGATGGTAACGGGTTTCTCAGATGCTGGCGACTTTGCCTCCGGCGTCTTTGTTTCGCTGGCACCACCGCCACAGGCGCTGAGTCCAGCTAGAGCCAAGGCACTGATACCCGCCATAGCGGTAATTTTTAGCATTTTTCGAGAAGATTTCATGTTCTCTCTTCCTTCCTCGGAAAATTACAAGGTGACGCGTCCACGCCACTGGATACCACTCTATGACATTAGCTGCGTTTACAGGGTGTTTTTAAAGCAACTTAATCCATTTTGAATCGCGGGGTGACAGTTTTACCGCTAAATCTTGCGATCCAAGCAATGCTGTTTCAACCGTCTCGGCACTATTGTTATATACAAACAGGCGACGTGCTCCGGGATAGTGCGCGACTTCCACCCGGGAATCCGCTGCCAGATAGTGTTCCGTAACGTAATCTTCCTGGCTGGCCACCCAGTAAATCGCGCGATGCAGCACACGACTATTGACATGGTTATAGGGCAATCCGGCCAGATACACCGCCCGCCCCGAACCGTAATCATTGACGGCCACATCGACGCTGCCACTAATGAACTGTAAAACATCGCCGCCTGTCGGCACGACAAAACCCGCACCCGGCCCGATGTCTATCAAAGCATCCTCGCGTCCCGGCTGGGGTTGCGGGTCAATTTCCAGTGCGTTTATTTCTTTTAGGCCACGCCCTCGGCTGGGTTTGTCGTCTAAGTCTGACAGGATAAAGTGCTGGTCTAAAACCTGGACGTAACGGTCGGTGGAAAGCGACCAACTGCGTTCCAAATCAACCCCAAATACATCCGATAGCTGGAAGAATGCCCCACTACCAGGAACTTCAGCAGCGCTGGGATGCCCGATGCCAATAATCCCACCGCCATGAGCCACAAAATCTCGCACCATGGTGCAAATCTCGGAGTCAGCCCAGTAAGCTCCCCCAGAAAAAGCGGTGCCAGCCGCTCCGGCGTTAATCACCACGTCCACGTCCGCCAAGGCTCCAGCGCGTACATCCTCGAAGTTGATGAATCTCACTTCGAAGGGCAGACCTGCCAGGGCCTCCAATACGCCTTCATAGGCATAGGTCTGGAAATATGGCTTGGCATGTGCCACCATCGAGGCCATCCAAGAACGGCGCTTGCCCCAGGCATTGAGCACTGCGACTTTCACCGAGGCAACAGCAGGTTTCTCTCCTTCGGTTTCCTCGTGCAAGGAACGGAATTCTTGCGCAATCTCCCCTACACGCGACACGAATTCCGGGAATTTCAAGACTAGAGACAAATACCCGCCGTATCCCATTCGGTCTAGGGGACTGCGCACAATAGCGCGGCGAGCTTGCAACCAACCAGCTTCTAGTTCTGCCAAGGGAGTGCCCCCCTCATGGAATACATCGGGGAAGAAGTACGGCAGGAAACGTCCTTCGGTGTATTTCACGCCGGGGATATCTGATATCATGCGGCAAGTAGTGGCCGATCCCACTGAGCCCACCACGGCATCGAGTCCGATAGTGGCAAATTTCTCGCCGTATGGTTCCACTCCTATCCAATGGTCTCCAAGAAACATCATGGCTGTTTTCCCGGCGGCGTGGGTTTTTTCCACCAAAACCCGGGCTTTTTCGGTCACAAAGTCGTTGATAAACGCAATCCAGTCTAGGAATTCTTTGCGCGGCACCCGAAATGCGCTGTTGTAGTACCCTTCGTCTACAAAATCTTCGGGTGTCAAGGCATAGCCGTATTGCCGTTCAAAGTCTTGCAACGCGGCTTCCGACACGGATCCGAGATACCCGAACCATTCCACGAGTTTTTCTTTTTCTCGATTGTTGAACACCAGCATGAATTGATAGAAAAACGTCGTGAAGCGTACCACGTCAACTTGCGGGTTGTCAGCCAGCCATTGATCCATTCCAGCCTTGACATATTCCCAAGTCTCGGCGTGGCGAATGTCGTAGGGCTGTTCGCGCACTTTACCGGGCACATTCTCCCAGTGGTTGGTGATGTAGTTGTACATCTGTACCGGATCCCAGTTTTGCCAAGCTAGGAAGTCCACAGTATAGACGTGTCCGGCTTGGGGTCGGGTAACGGTTACGGTGGTTTGTGCTCCGGTTCCGTTTATTTCCCATTCATGAGGTGCCAGCGTCTTTCCAGTGCTCCGGTCGATTACTTGCCAGTACTTTTCCAAGTCACAGTCAGCCACAGGTTCTACTTGTAGCTCCAAGTAGCCTTTCATTACCTGGATTTCGAGCGGTTGAGTATCAAGCGCGGGGCACCGCTGCGACATAAGAAAGAATTGCGGGCGATCTTGGGGGTGGGCTTTAGCCCAGTCTTGATCCCCGCGTCCCACGAAGTATGTCTCGTAAATTTTGGCTCCGAGTTGGCTGGCTATAGGGGGTAAATCCGTTCCGTCGGAGTTTCTGACCGCATCAGCACCCCATAGGTCAGCTACTTCTTGGATTTGGGCATCAATGCCATTTTCTATGGGCAGCGTGAAGCGTCCTTTGCTCACTGGATTCCCCCTTCTTTGGATGATTTAAGATGATTAAGGTTTAGGATGATTTGAAATCCTGGTTCTAGAGTAGTGGAACTCGAACCAGTATATATCGCG